>SAKE01000017.1:57570-133101 GCA_004017275.1 Mesorhizobium sp.
ATTATGTAGCTCAGTCTGTGGGTGTTACGTTTCTGCCTGGTGCCACGACGGCGACAGTCAATGTCCCGGTAAATGGCGACACGATTTTGGAGCCGGATGAGACGTTTACGCTCAACCTGAGCAACCCGGTCAATGTCACCATCGCCGATGGTCAGGGGCTTGGCACGATCCTCAACGACGATACCGCTCCGCCAACGGCACAGAACTTGACGGCCACTGTTTTGGCAGGTGCGACTGTCACTGTGCCATTGACTCCCGGCGCGACCGGGGGGCCGTTCTCGGCGGCAACTATCGTGTCCAGTCTTCCCGTGGAGGGCGGTGTCTCAACCATCGTTGGCGCGCCCAATTACGCTCTGCAATTTGACGCAGCACCTGTGTTCGAAGGGGTCGTAGTCGTGAATTACACGCTAACGGGGCCGGGTGGCGTATCCGATCCTGCAACCGTGACGATTACCGTGCAGGCGCGCCCCGATCCATCGACCGATCCAGATGTGCGCGGATTGTTAACGGCGCAGGCGCAGGCTGCGCAGCAGTTCGCCCAGGGCCAGATGGACACCATCAACCTGCGCATGGCGGCTCTGCGCGACGAGAGCTGCCGCCAGTTTCTTGCCAACACTGTTCAGCTTTCCGGTCCTGACACTGATGGCGGCACCGAGAGACTGTCAACGCCGCAACTCAACGAACCTTGTGAAGACGGCGCGCAGAAGCTCGGCCTGTCGATGTGGACGAGCGGTTCGGTCGATGTTGGCAGTACTGACCGTGCGGGCGAGGCTGGGCGTGACTCGATCGCTTACAATCTCACGGCTGGTATCGACTACCGTTTCAGCCAGCGTTTCGTTGGCGGCATTTCTTTGGGCTACAGTACCGACAGCAGTGACATAGGTACAAACGGCACGACTAGCGACGGCGAAGCGATTAGCGCGGCTATCTACGGAAGTTTTATGGCAACACCGAGTATCTTTGTCGATGCGTTGATCGGCTATGGCTCATTCGACTTCAACTCAAGGCGTTTTGATACGAGCTCAGGTTCGTTTGGGAGCGGCGACCGAGATGGTGACCAGTTTTACGCATCGCTTACCGCGGGGTATGACACGCAGCTGAGAGCGTGGAAGGTGACGCCGTTTGCTAGGTTATCGGGCTCGTCGTCGGTCTTGAACGGCTTTTCGGAAACAGGGGCCGGCGAATACTCGCTTGCATATGACAGGCAGCAGGTTGACAGCTTTGGTGGCTCGCTGGGCTTTGCGGCGTCTACCGATTTAGCACTTGAAGTCGGCACACTGACCCCGCGTCTAAGGCTTGAATATGTGCACGAGTTTGATGGCGACAGCTCCGTCGATATCCGTTACGCAGATCTTTCGGAAGGCTTGATTTATAATGTTCAAACACAAGCTTTTGCGCAGAACCAGATCACGCTAGGGTTGGGTGCAGATCTTCACTTGAATAACGGCATGCGGTTGGGGCTGGACTACACCGGCAACTTCGGCTTCGAGGACAACCGTAGGCACGGCGTGAGAGCCAGTGTCGGCGGGCAGTTCTAGCCGCTAGTGTATTGAGGTTTGCGCGGACTTTCACAGGCTACACTTTCGCGGCGGAGTAGAATCTAATGTCCCACGAGTTTCTACTAACCACCCTGATAGTCGTTGCTTCTTAGATCGTGGCGATTAACACTATTGCCGCCCGGCTCACGCCGATCCAACGTGCGTGGATCGGGCGCCTTTTGCGCGCATCGCCGGACTCGTGCTTCATCGCGACCTCGGATTTTAGAGAGACCTCATTGCAGAGGCCGCCTCTGGGAGATTGAGCCTCAGTTCGGAATGACCGGAAAGAGGCGCATTGCTGCCGCAAACGTGGGCAATGAAGCTCACCGTTCGCTCAATTGCAGAATTCCCCCAACTACTCCTCCCCCCGCTTCTGCGCGATCAAATCCAGCCGCTCGCGGTCGGAGCGCTCGCGTTCGTCGCGGTTGCGGACGTCCTTGTAGGCGCGCTCGACCATGTTGGTGCGGGCGGTCGCGGCGGCGATCAGGCTGGCTTCCTGTTTGGCGCTTGCCAGGTTCGTCTCCTGGCGCACGACCGCCTGGGCAATGCGGCGGTGGTAGAGATCGGGAAACAGGGCTGACAGCGAACCGGCCTGGTCGAAATGGCCGACCAGTTCCCTGGCTTCGGTCTCGGCGGCGCTGGCCGCCGCCACGAAGGTGGCGTGACGGGTTTCGTGCAGCGCCTTCAGCTGTTCCTGCACCTTGACCAGTTTTTTCAGACGTTCCTTGCGCGTGCTCATTTCTATCTCGCCAGCGTCAGGTCGACAAAGCCGTTGACGAACAGCGACAGCATGGTGCCGACGGCGAAATAGAAGATGATCATGCCCCCGGCGATGATGAAGGGCTGCGAGATGAAATAGATCGGGATCTGCGGGGTCAGCTTGTTGACGAAGCCGATCGTCAGGTTGACGAGTATGGCATAGGCGACAAACGGGCTGCCGAGGCGGATGACCAGGAAGAACGTGTCCGACACCGTGTCGGTGACATCGACCAGTGCTGCCTGCGGGTTGAAGAAGATGTTGACCGGCGCGACCGTGTAGGACGACACCAGCGCGCGTATTATCTCGTGGTCGAAATCGAAGACGAACAGCATCAGCAGCGCCGAAAACGAGATGATGGCGGCAAGGGCCGCCTGCGGCTCCGGCTCTTCGATCGCCGGTCCGCCGGTGCCGCCATAGCCGATCAGCATGGCGATGGCCGAGCCCATGAAGCGCAGGGCCTCCATGTAGAGCCTGGTCATGGCGCCGATCAGGCCGCCCACCAGAAGTTCCGAGATGATCATCGGCACCAGGATCTGCGGGCGCGGATCGACGAATGGAAAGATCTTGTCCCACAGGAAGGCGAGCAGGCCGCCGGTGGCGGCGACCGCGACGAACAGCCTGACCTGGACCGGAACGCGGGCGCTGGACAGGCCGGGCATCAGCATGAAGCAGGCGCCGATGCGGCAGAAGGCGAGGAACGCCGCGATGACGACGCCTTGCGAAAGCACGCTCACGATATGGTTCCGAGCACCCTGATCTCGACGCCCTTGGCGATTTCGACGTGGCTGAGCACCGGCAGCGTGGTGAACAGCCGCTCGATGATCATGCGCACATAGGGGCGGGCGTCGGGCGCGGTGACCAGCACGAAACGCTCGCCGGCTTCGAGATGTTTCTTGATCGCCTTGGTGGCGTCCTGGCCGAACTCCTCAAGCTGGCGAGGGTCGATGTCGAACTCGCGCACCTCGCCCTTGGCGTCGCGCTTGAGGCTCTGGTGAAAGGCAAGATCCCAGCGGTTGCCGAGCCGCAGCACCTTCAGCACGCCGCCTTCGGAAAGGTCGCCGCAGATTTGCTGTGCCATGCGGATGCGAACATGCTCGACGATCTGCTCGGTGCGGCGCACATGCGGCGCGATCTCGGCGATCGCCTCGATGATCAGGTGGAGATTGCGGATCGAGACCCGCTCGGCGAGCAGCAGCTTCAGCACCGCCTGCAGGCCGGGATAGGAGATGTGCGTGGTGCAGATTTCGTCGGCGAGCTTGCGGTATTCCTGGTCCTGGCGTTCGAGCAGCGCCTTCATGTCCTTGTAGGACAGAAGCTGCGGCAGGTTGTTGCGGATGACCTCGGAGAGATGGGTGAGCAGCACCGACATGTTGTCGGCGAAAGTGTAGTTTTCCCGCTTCAGATCCTCGGCGAAGGCTTCGACCACGGAATAGGCGCGCATGCCGAAGGCCGGCTCGCGGATTTCCTCGCCCGGTATTTCGGGTATGTCGCGGTTGCCGAGCAGCACCATGATCTCGCCGACGCGCATCTGGTACTCGGCCACCACGGTGCCGTGCACCTTGATCTGGTAGCTTTTCGGCGGGATGGCGAAATCGTCGGCGACACGCACTTCCGGCACGACGAAACCGTACTGGGTGGCGAATTTCTTGCGCATCTTGCCCATGCGGAAAACCAGTTCCTGATGCGACGTCAGCAGCCTTGTCGACAGCTGCTTGCCGATCAGGAGTTCGATCTCGGCGGTGGCGAGCGAGGCCTTGACCGAGTTCTTCTCTTCCTCGACCTTGGTCGCCTTCTCCTGATCCTTGATCGCCTCGGCTTCGGCGACGGCGCGGTTGTGGCGCATCGGGATGACGTAGCCGAGGCCGGCCATGCCGGCGGCGAGCGCGAAGAACGGGAACAGCGGCAGGCCGGGCATCAGGCCGAGCAGCACCAGCAGCGATGCCGCGACGTAGAGCGCGCGCGGATGGGCGCCGAGCTGGCCGAACACCGCCTGGTTGGTCGAGCCGCGGGTGCCACCCTTGGAGACGAGCAGGCCGGCGGCCAGCGAGACGATGAGCGCCGGGATCTGCGTGACGAGGCCGTCGCCGACCGACAGTTTGATGAACACGTCGGCGGCTTCGCCCATGCCCATGCCGTGCCTGATATAGCCGATGGCGATGCCGCCGACGATGTTGATGGCGGTGATGATGAGGCCGGCGATGGCGTCGCCGCGGACGAATTTCGAGGCGCCGTCCATCGAGCCGAAGAAGGAGGACTCTTCCTCCAGTTCGCGGCGCCGAAGCTGTGCTGTCTTGTCGTCGATCATGCCGGCGGAGAGGTCGGCGTCGATCGACATCTGCTTGCCGGGAATGGCATCGAGGGTGAAGCGTGCGCCGACTTCGGCGATACGGGTGGCGCCCTTGGTGATGACGATGAAGTTCACCACGATCAGGATCATGAAGACGATCAGGCCGATGACGAAGTCGCTGGCCATCACCAGCTTGGAGAAGCCGGCGATGACGTAGCCGGCGGCATGCGTGCCCTCATTGCCGTGCGACAGGATCATGCGCGTGGTGGCGATGTTGAGCGACAGCCGCAGCATGGTGGCAATGAGCAGCACGGTCGGGAACGACGAGAAATCGAGCGGCCGCTGGATCCACAGCGCCACCATCAGGATCAGCACCGAAAGCGCGATCGAGAAGGCGAGGCCGATGTCGATGAGAAAGGCCGGGATCGGCAGGAACAGCACGGCCAGGATGATGACGATGCCGATGGCAAAGAAGACGTCGCGACCGTTCTTGGCCACCGCGCCGGGCTGGATGCTTTCGCTGATCGCCATGTCGTCCTCAAACCCATAGACTGCCGAGCGCGACAGCCCTGTGAGGGTAGCCGGCCAAGCTTGCGCGAGGGTGGGAGACTGGCTACTGCGCCTTGAGATGCGTCTTCGAAAGGAAATCCCATGCTTCTGATCATCGGCACGATTCGCTTGCCGCCCGGCAAGCTCGAGGAAGCAAAGCCGGCGATGGAGCGCATGGTTTCCGGCAGCCGCGCCGAGCCCGGCTGTCTCGAATATTCCTACGCGCAGGATGTCTTCGATGCCGGGCTCATCCGGGTCACGGAAGTCTGGGCCGACAGGGCAGCGCTCGACGCGCATTTCGCCTCGCCGCATATTGCGGACTGGCGTGCGAACTGGCCGGCACTTGGCATAGGCGAGCGCAACCTCGTGCTCTATGAAGCCGGCGAGCCCACGCCGACCTGATCCTGCCGGCCGATTGATGCCACAATGGCGCCTTGTCTGTCGCCAATGTGGTGTCTGTCGTGGTTGCCATGCCGTGTCGCCGGGCGTATCAGGCGGGCTTTCCACTGCCTCTTCTGATGTCGGCGAGCCGCCCCGGTGCTTTCCAGAAACCAACCGCCCAGAAATCGACCGCAAGTCTACGCCCGCCGGCTGCGCGCGGTGCTGATCAGGTCGCTGCCGCTGCTTGAGGCGCGCGGCATCGTTGTCGTCATTCTGGCCGGCGTCGTCGGCGTCATGGCCGGCATATTGGTCACGGCGATGAGCCAGATCGTGCAGGACCTGCACGGGCTGTTGTTCGGCGTCCAGCCCGGCGGCCGGCTTTCAGGCATGTTCTCGCTCGTCAATCCGATGCAAGCGCTGATCCCGGCGCTCGGCGGCATCCTGCTTGGGCTGACGGTGATCTGGCTCCGGATACGGAAATTCCGCACGCCGATCGACCCGATCGAAGCCAACGCGCTCTATGGCGGGCGCATGTCGCTGACCGACACCTTCATCATTGCAGGCCAGACGATGATCTCCAGCGGTTTTGGCGCCTCGGTCGGGCTGGAGGCCGGCTACACGCAGGTCGGCTCGGGCCTGGCTTCGCGGCTTGCGCGCATGTTCAGGCTGCGCCGCAACGATGTCCGCATCCTGGTCGGCTGTGGCGCGGCCGGCGCCATCGCCGCCGCCTTCGATGCGCCGCTGACCGGTGCCTTCTATGGCTTCGAACTGGTCATCGGCATCTACTCGGTCGCCAATGTCGCGCCTGTCATGACCGCCGCGATCTCAGCCTCGCTGACCGCCGAAATGTTCGGCGGGGTACCGTTTCCGCTCGAGCTTTCGGGTCTGCCGGCGCTCACCCCAAGCCAGTACGTGCCGTTCCTGCTGCTCGGGCTGCTCGGCGGTGCCGCCTCGATCGCCATCATGCACCTGGTGACGCTGATCGAGCGTGGCTTTGCCAGGCTGTCGGTCGATGCGTCGCTGCGCCCCGTCATTGGCGGTGTCATCGTTGGTATGTTGGGACTGATCACACCGCAAGTACTGTCCAGCGGCCATGGTGCGCTGCATCGTGAATTCTCGATGAACTACGGCCTGGCCGTGGTGGCCAGCGTCTTCGTGCTCAAGCTGGCTGCATCGGCGGTCTCGCTGGGATCGGGCTTTCGCGGCGGATTGTTCTTTGCCTCGCTGTTCCTCGGCGCGCTGCTCGGCAAGGCGTTTGCGGATGTGATGATTGTCATCTCGCCGGCAACCGGCATCGACCCCGCCGTCGCCGCCGTCGTCGGCATGACGTCGCTCGCTGTCGGTGTGGTCGGCGGCCCGCTGACCATGACCTTCCTGGCACTGGAATCGACCCGCGACCTGACCCTGACCGGCGTTGTCCTGGCAGCCTCGATCATGTCGGCGATCCTGGTGCGCGAGACCTTCGGCTATTCGTTCTCGACCTGGCGATTCCATCTGCGCGGCGAGACCATCCGCAGCGCTCACGATGTCGGCTGGATGCGCAGCCTCACCGTCGGCTCGATGATGCGCGAGGACATCAAGACCATCGACGCCGCGACGACGCTGGCGGCCTTCCGCAAGCAAGTGCCGCTCGGTTCAGCCCAGCGCGTCATCGCCGTCGATGCGGGCGATCACTATGTCGGCGTGCTGATCGTGGCCGAACTGCACAGCGATCTCTCCGACGGCGAGGTGGCGGTGCGCGATCTTGCCAGGTACAAGGACGCGGTGCTGGTGCCCAGCATGAATGTGCAGGCCGCCGCAGAGACGTTCCAGCGTGCGGGCGCCGAAGAACTCGCCGTGGTCGAGGATTTCACCGACCACATCGTGCTCGGACTTTTGACCGAAGGCCATTTGATGCGGCGCTATGCCGAGGAACTCGACAAGGCGCGCAGGGATTTGTCGGGCGAGGGGTAAGGGCCTCAGAGTCAGTGCTCGATCGGTCCCTTGGCCATCACCAGGGCCGTGCCGGCGGTCGTCGGGCGCTCGATCATGCGCCGCACGCGCGGCGGCTCGTCGCCGCTGTGCAGCGCCCGCACACGCTCGCCGATGAGGGCGTCAGCATGGGTGATGCGTCCATTGTGCCTGATATATTCGATCCAGGTCGGCGTGTGGTAGTGCTCGATCCAGACCGCCGGATTTTCGAGGTCGCGCGCCAGCGTCCAGTTGCGGGCGCCGTCGCGGCGGCGGATGCGGCCGCGTTCGGCCATGATGGCGAGGAACTCCGGAACGTCCTCGTCGCGGATCACATACTCGATCATGATGGCGATGGGACCACTGCGCGGCTTCAGGTCAAGTGCCAAATGCGGTTCCTTGAAGCGATTGAGCGGGTCGAGGTTGAGCACCTGCTGTTGCGGTAGCGGGAGCAAAAGACCGATGGCGCCGCCGGCCAGCATGGCGATGCTGGCTGCAATCAGCGCGGTTTCGGCGCCATGCGCATCGGCGACGACACCCCAGATCCAGCTGCCGAGCGCGATGCCGCCGAAGGTCGCGGTCTGGTAGACCGACAGCACCCGGCCGACCACCCAGCGTGGTGTCGCCATCTGCACCGTGACGTTGAAGTGCGAAAGCGCGATCACCCAGCATGCACCGCCGACAAGCAGGCCGAGCGACGTCTGCCAGGCATGATGGCTGACGGCGGCATTGAAGGCGCAGACGGCGAAGCCGGCGAACGCACAGCGCACCATCGTCTCGCTGGACAGCAGCTGCCGCAGCCTGACGCTGATCAAAGCACCGCCGACCGCGCCGATGCCGAACGCGCCGAGCATGATGCCGTAGGTCAGGGCATCACCCCTGACGACATCGCGCGCCACCAGCGGCAGCAACGCCAGCACAGCACCTGCGCTGAAGCCGAAGGCCGCACCCCTGACCAGCACCTTGCCGATGTTGGGCGACATGGCGACATAGCGCAGGCCGGCGCCCATGGCGGCCCCCAGCGACTCGCGCGGCAAGGTCGATATCGGCACGTCCGGCTTCCAGCGCGCCAGCACCACGATCAGGCCGACATAGCTCACCGCGTTCGCCGCGAAGGCGGCCGCCGCACCGGCCGCGGCGACGATGATGCCGCCGATCGCCGGCCCGACGCTACGGGTCAGGTTGAAGCCCATCGAGTTGAGCGCGACGGCGGCCGGCACCTTGTTGCGAGGAACGATGTCGCCGACCGAGGCCTGCCATGACGGGCTGTTGAGCGCGGTGCCGCTGTCGATCAGGAAGGTGAAGGCAAGCAGCGTCCATGGCGTGATCAGGCCGGAATAGGTGAACAGGGTCAGCAGCACCGAGACGACCAGCATGAAGGTCTGGGCGACCAGCATCACCTTGCGCCGGTCGAAACTGTCGGCGATGGCGCCGGCGACGAGCGCAAACAGCATGATCGGCAAGGTGGTCGAAGCCTGGACCAGGGCCACCTGATACGGCGAGGTGGCGATCGTGGTCATCATCCAGGCAGCGCCGACGCCCTGGATCAGGCCGCCGAAATTCGAGACGAGACTTGCGCCCCAGACGGCGCGGAAGATGCCGTGCCGGAAGGGCGCCAGCGCCGAGACGCTCTCGCTGTCCGGCTTTTCGTCAATCATTGAAAGGCCCTGCCATGTCGTGCCGATTCGTCGAATGATCCGTTTGCTCAGATCATTTGCCGAAAGTAGGGCATGGCGCCGCAAAGGGCGAATGTCTTTCGGTCCAACAATGAGATAGAGGCGGTCCACGCGCTGTCTTCCGGCACACCGGAGGCACCTGGAATTGGCGGGTGCCTGTCTTCGCGCAATTGCGGACGGCATGTCGCGGCACACCTTCCTGGCGCGGGCTCAGAACCCGTTCTGGATGCGCTCGAAGATGACGTTCGTGAAGGCCGATATCTGGCTGCCGATAAAGGGGCCGGTCAACGCCACCACCAGCATGATGGCGACGATCTTCGGCACGAAGGTCAGGGTGATCTCCTGGACCTGCGTCAGCGCCTGGATGAGAGCGATGCCGATGCCGACCGCCATGGCGACCAGCACCACCGGGGCGGACGCGCTGAGCACCGTCCACACCGCGTACTGGACGATGTCGAGAGCGTCGGCCTCGTTCATAGGACTTGCCCTGCCGGAAGCGTCAGCTCGCGGCCTTGACCGAAACTCCCGGGCCGACCGCGACTTCGGTGCCGTTTTGCAGCACGGCGATAAGACCGCTGCTGGCGAGGCGGACCGACGCCACGGTGCCCGTGGTCTTGCCGTCGGCGGAGGTTATCGAGCGCCCGATCAGAGCGTCGGCCTGCGACAGCGCCGAGGACTGCATGATCTGGTCGAGCTTGGTGTTGCTCTGCACCGATTGTTCGACCTGCGAGAAGGTGGCGAGCTGGGCGACATACTGCGTCGAGTCCATCGGCTTGGTCGGATCCTGGTTCTTCATCTCGGCGATCAGAAGCTTCAGGAAGGACTGGTAGTCGACCGCTGTCTTCGAAGTCGGCGCCTTGCCCTGGTTGGCGCCGGTCGGTATCGTCGTCGTCATATCCACGTTCATCATCGTGCTCCCACTGCCAGCGGGCGCTCGGCACCCGAAACGTCGTCATTGCCACCCAGCGCACGGCGCTCAAGCGGATAGAGCGTGCGGATCGCCTTCAGCGCCTCGTAGATATGATCCTCGCCGACCATGCGGTCGATCTGTTTCAGCGCGGCGCAGATCTGGGTGTCCTCGAAGCTTGCCAAAAGCAGCGGCAGCGAACGGCGGAACATGTCGCGCGCGGCGGCAGCGCCAGCCGGGTTCATCAGCATGACCTGCAGGATGAAATACAGCTGTTTGAGCGGCGTGGAGGCGTCGTCGACCTGGATCACATGGCTTTCGAGCAGGAACTGGACGTCGTTCATCAATTCGATAGTGACCTTGCGGTCGACACGGATGACGGCGCCGTTGATGTAGATTTTCTCGTTCGGCTTCAGCGATATCTTCAGCGTGTTGGTCATTGAATGCCGTCCCGGATGATCTGGGACACCTCGATCAGCCCTTCGAAATTGTTGGTGCGGCCCTGGCGGATGTCCTCCGCCTCGCGCAGCAGCCACAGGCCGATGGAAATGAGGTTAGCGCGCAGTTCCTTGGGCAGGGCGTTGTCGCTGGAGCCGAGATCCTCGACGAAGGCGGTCCAGACGCGGTTGGTGAAATGCAGCGCCTCGATCGCCTCCATCGAACCGTGGCCGGCCGCCGCCGCCGCCGCCAGCATGTCGATCGAGCGCGTCAGGAGTTCCCGCTCGCGGTCCTTCGCGTCGGCAACGGAGGTGCTCTGGATGTCGGCGTAGGAAAATTGGTACATCGTTGGGGCTCTACCGTTCCGTTAAGCGTTGTCAGGTCAGGTATTTCAACAGACTGAGCTGCTGCAGGCGTGCGGTCAGCGCAAAGGACGTCTCGATGTGCTGTGTCAGGTTGGCGACGCGGTTCGCGGCTTCGGCCGGATCGACGGCTTCCAGATCGAGAATGTGTCGTTCGAAAAGGTCGACTTGCGTTTTCATGCGGTCGTTTGCATCGGAAACCCGCTTCTGGACGATGCCGGTCTCGGACTGAATCTGGCCAATGCCGCTCAGCGCTTCGCCGACCAGCAACGTGGAGCGGCTGACGACCGTATTCTTCGCGGCCTGGCTGATGTTGCTGGACATTAGGCTGCCGACCATGGCTGCCGCCATGGCGAGCTTCTGGATGCCGATGCTGTTGGCGCTGGTCGAGGTCGGCGTGGTTTCGTTGAGGGCGATGCGGCTGACGATCTGCTGGTCGGTGGCGTTCGACCAGTTGCCTTGCCAACCCGCGCCCGTGAACTGCGGCGCGACATCATTGGTGATGAAATCATCCATCTGGGCTGCGGTGATATTGGCCGCGAGCGGATCGTCCTGAGTGAAGCCGAAATTGGCGACGAAGGCGGCGTCGAATGCCGCCTTGGCGGGAGAGCCTGCAGCAGTGAAGTCGTTGATCGGCTTGACGTCGGTGTTGGTGCCGGCGAACAGATATTCGCCATTGACGCTGGTGTTGAGAATGGATGTCAGCTGCTGGATGGTTGCCTTGCCGGAGTCTCGGGTGAGGCTGTTGGAAGAATCGCTTGATGAAGCGGTGGTCAGGGCGGACAAAAAGGTCTGCGCAGCCGTGGAGAGCTGACCAAGCGAGGTCTGTGTCGAGGAAAGCCGGGCGCCGACCAGGCCGTTGGAATCGATGATGACGTTGAGTCGGTCGAGATCGCGCTGGAAGGTGACCGCCTGGGTGGTGCGCCCGCCGAGAGCCAGGCCGACGTCGGCGACCCTGCCAGACGAGGACTCTTTCGTGGCTTTTACCAGCTCGGCCTGCATGCGCATCTGCTGGTAGCGCATTGCATTCGATATAGCGGCTGAGGAGACTGAAGTCATGGTTTATCCCACCGCATTGAGCAAGGCCGCCATCATGTCGTCGACGGTTTTCATCATTCGAGCTGATGCCTGATAGGTGTGTTCGAGGTCGAGCAGCAGTGACATTTCCTGGTCGACATTGACGCCGGTCGCGTTGGACAGCGCCTCGGCGCTGCGCGATGCCAACGCTTCCTTGGCGTCAGAGGCGGTCGAAGCCTGCTGGCGCACGCCCTCGAACCAGCCGATCGAACTGGCCGCGTAGTCGGAAACGCTGGACGTTGCCGAAATCCCGGCGGCGGGGTCGAAAGTCATCGGCTGGTCGAGCCGGTCGCCATAGGCAACCAGAAGCGTGGAATAGGACGCACCGCCGGTGTTGGCGATATAGGCCGCGCCATTGGCACCGCCGTCGCGCAGCAACGTCGGGCTGCCTCCCGTGTTCGGGTCCATCGCCGCATTGACGCTGATGGACGCGGCAAGGCCGTTGACCAGCGTGCCCGCGGCTGGGATGGCCGGCGCGCCGGACCAGGTGAACAGGCCGGCGGCATTGGGCATCGAAGGTGCGGTCTCGGCAAAGGCGGTGATCAGGCCACGCGCGGTCTCGTCCAGCTGGCTCTGCATGGTCGAGGCGACGCCGTCGCGCAATTGCAGCAGGCCGGCAAGCGTGCCGCTGGCGCTGGTGTTGCCGCCGGCTCCCGCCGAGATCGGCACATTGTCGATATAGACGGCATTGCCGGCCGCGCCCGCGGTGTAGCCCGCCGAGGCCGCGAAGGTGACTGTGCGCGGTATCGTCTCGAACAACGTCGTGCCGTCGCCGGTGGTGATGACCATGTCGTTGTCGCCTCGGGTGAAGGTCGACACCGGCACATAGTTCGAAATCTTCTTCAAAAGCGCGTCGCGCTGGTCCAGTGCATCGGAAACATCGGTGCCGGCACGGGTTCCGGACATGACGGCCGTGTTGGCATCCTGGAACTGGCTGAGCAGCGAGTTCAGATCGTCGACGGCCGTGGCGATCTGGCCGTCGGTCTGGGTGCGGAAATCCTGGACTGCCCTGGAGCCTTCATTCAGCGAGCGCACGACCTGCTTGGCAGCGTCGATGACGGAGGCGCCGAGGTTCTGGTTCGACGGCGAGGTGGCATAGAGCTGCAGTGCCTGCTGCAGGTTGGCGATCGCGGTCGAGGGCGAGGACGCATCGTCGACGCCATTGACCGCAACGCCCAGCTGATCCATGCCGCTGTACAGCGCGTGCTGGCCGCTCCAGACCGACAGCGCGCTGAGGTTCTGGCGGAACAGCAGGTCGTTGGCGGCGCGCTGGATATCAACCGAACGCGCGCCCGGCGCCGTGCTGGTGACGACGGCCTGGCGGCGCGAATAGTCCGGATTGGAGGCGTCGGCGACGTTGCGCGAGACAACGCTGGTCTGTCGCGCGGTGTTCATAAGCGCCGACTGGGCGATACTCAATGCGGTAGACAGTGACATGCGGGTCTTTCGCGGGCGGCGCCCGTCTTATCTCTTCAGGTTGACAAGGACGTCCATCAGATCGGAACCGGTCTGGAAGACTTTCGAATTGGCGGTGTAGCTGCGCTGCGCCGCGATCATGTTGGTCAGTTCTTCGGCGATGTCGACGTTGGAATTCTCGAGCGCGCCGGAGATGATGGAGCCGAGCTTGCCTTCATTGGCAAAGCCGACACGAACCGCGCCGGAATCGGTGCCCTGCGAGTAGACGTTGCCGGGCAGTGCGGCGAGTTCGTCCGGGCTCTGCACGTCGGCCAGCGGAATCTTGTAGAGCGGCTTGGTGGAACCGTCCTTGTACTGGGCGTAGATGGTGCCGTCCTTGCTGATCTGGACCTTGTCGATGGTGCTCGGCGCGTTGCCGTTGACCTGGGCGTCGGACACGGTGAAGCCGGTGCCGAGCTGGGTCAGCGCCGACAGATCGAGGTTGAGGCTGGCGCCGTTCGGCACGGTAAATGAAACGCTGGTGGGCGTGCCGGTGAGCTTGCCGGTGGTGGTGTCGAAGGTCAGATTGGCCGAGCCCAGAAAGCCGCCGGCTGTGTACGGGAACGATGTTCCAGGAGTGGCCTTCGACTGATCGAAGACCGCCACTTGCCAGGTGCCCGCGCCGGTGTTGGTGAAATAGACGTCGAGCAGCTTCTTGTTGCCGAGGTTGTCATAGGCGACCATCGAGGATTTCGACGTGTACTGCGCGCCCGCAGCGTTGGCGGCGGGCAGGTTGCCGGCAGCGACCGGTGTCGCGCCTGCAGGCAGGTTGCCGGCATAGCTGCCTTGGGTGCTCGGCGTTGCGGTCATACCCTGGTCGGAGATGACAACCGGGACCAATCCCTCGAAACCGTTCACCGTCGCTGCCGGCACGCCATTTTCGTAGCTGTAGGCCATCAGCTGGAAGCCGGCCGAGTTGACCAGCCTGCCCTGGCCATCGGGAACGAAGGCGCCGGCGCGGGTCAGGTAGGGCGTACCGCTCGGATCCTGAACGACAAAGAAGCCATCGCCGCTGACGGCAAGGTCGGAGACCGAGGTGGTGTACTGAAGCACGCCCGGATCGCTGACCGCCTGACGGATCGTCGTGGTGACGCCGCCGGAATTGTAGGCGCCGCCGGTCGAGGGCATGACCAGCGTCGAGAATTCGGCGGAGGACCGTTTGTAGCCGGTGGTATCGGAATTGGCGATGTTGTCGGCTACCGTCGACAGGCGGTTTGCCTGTGCGTTCATGCCGGAAACGCCGGTCCGCATCATTCCGTAGAGGCTCATCGAAACGTCTCCGCTGTGTCCATGCCACTGGCTACGAGGCTACGCGTGTTTTCTTGCGCGAGGCTGGCGCGGCGCTGCATCAGAAGACGAGCCGGTAGCCGAGGAAACGCTTGGAATCGATCGGGTCGGTGCCCAGCTTCTCGCGCAGCTTCTTGCGCAGTTTGCTGATGTGGCTTTCCACCACGTTCTCCTCGACCTCTTCGTCGAAGATGCCGTAGATGGCGTTGAAAACCTGGGTCTTGGTCACGCGGCGCCCGCGATTGCTCGCCAAATATTCGAGGATACGGCGCTCACGGCGCGGCAAGGGCAGAGGTTGCCCGTCGATCTCGGGGTCGCGGCCGTCCATGAAGATGCGCATGGCGCCGATCTCGGTGTAGGCGACATCCTCCTGGGCGCGACGGCGGATGGCGGTGATGCGGGCCAGGATCTCTCTGATATGGACGGGCTTGCGAATGACGTCGTCGACGCCGCTCTCGAACAACCGCAGCGTGTTCTCTAAGGAATGCTGTTCGCTGAGTGCAATGACCGGGGCGCCGGTGCGGTCGCGGATCTGGCGGGGAGAGATGGAGCCTTCACGGCAATCGCCGATGAGGAAAGCCCTGACCGAGCGCAGATCGGTGTCGGCGGCGGAGTTCACCCACTCACCGAATTCGCCGGATGCAAAGCCTGCACAGGCGATGCCCTCACGATCGAAAAGTGAATTGTATCCCTCTGTTACGAGCTCGCGCTCGTCAACGATCACAATCATCGGCCCCGCCTTCCGAATCAAATCATTTGCCCCGTGAGGAGAGGCGTATCCGCTGGCGAGAATCCTGAACAACCGTCATTTCTTGTAGCTAGTTTCTTGGGAGTCTGGAATCGCATCGGTTGCATTAGCGTGCAGCCAGATATGCTTTCCGTGGCAGGATCGGACCAAGTCAAAGCGACAAATCCGGGTTGCGCGCTTGGCCTATTAGAAGCAGGAAATACGCTTACGGGTTGCAGAAGCCGCGAGCGTTCGCGGTCCATTTTCCAAAGCCGGTGGCGACCATGTTGGCAATGACACGGCAGACATAGATCTTCTGCGCCGGATCATTGTCGGGGCCGGCATGATAGCGGGCGACAGCCATCGACCAGGTCTCGTGGCGGGCATGGAGACCGGCCAGGAAGCGCGCCGCGTAGTCGACGTTCTGGCGTGGATCGAGCATGTCCTCGACGCTGCGAAAATGCGATGCATGGTAGTGATGGTTGATCTGCATGCAGCCCAGATCGATCAGCGTCTTGCCCTCGCGACGGGCGTTGGCGAAGGCGGCAAGGGCCTCGGTCCGACTCCTTGGGAATACCGCTTTTCCTTCTATATTCAAGGCGTTAGGCTGAAGGCTGCCCTTGTTGCCGGTTTCTGTCAAGCCAACGGCATAGAGGATGCCGGCGGGCACGCCATAGCGATCGGCGGCGCGCAGGATCTCCGGCTCGCAAGGGTTGGCCGCGGCTGCGGCAGCGCCAGCCGCGCTAGATAAAGATATCGCCAGCGCGCTCGCGAGAAGGCGAAGTGCCACGGCCGTAATCCTGCGCGTCATCGTTGCGTTTCCCTGCGGATTGCTGGCCCGGGTGCTGACCGCCCGCCCCGCCATTGCCGCCACCCGGGTTTCCAGGTTGGAACGATGACGGGTCGCGGCCTGACGACGCCGGCAAGGCGGTTGCATCGGTGCGGGTTGTGGCAGGAACTGCGACCGATGGTTGCAGGATTGTGACCTTATCAACCTCGAAGCCGAGCCCCCGCAGCGACTTGACGATGGCCTCGCTGTCGGCGGACAGCCGACGGTGGGTGTCGTGTGTTTCGGGTTTCAGCTCAATCGAAAGTTGTTCTCCGGAGAGGCGAAGATGGGCCGTGACCATGCCGAGTTCGGCGGGGTGAAGCTCGATCTTCAACACATGTGTCGCAACGGCAACAGGGCTGGCCAGCTGAGCGGCCGCGGATGAGGCTGAAGACGTGTTTTGCGGGCCGCCATCGGCGGCTACGGCGTTGATGACATTGAGGGCTGCCTGGCTGATGGGGATTTGCGGCGGCGCGGGGAAGCTCTGTTCGGACACCACGTCGATGCGAGCGGACAGGGACTGTTTTCCCGCTTCGGGCCGCAGCGCGGACTGGACGTCCTCGATGCTTTTCATCGCCGGTGCGGCGTACTTCGACTGTATGCCGGGCACACCGGCGGCCGGCACGTCCGGCAGCTTCTGGGCCGCCATTGTGTTGTCGCGTTTCGGCACACTGGAGGCAACACCAGCAGCGCTCGGCGGCTGACCGTCAAGCTCCGTCAGAGGCCCGTCGACGATCGACGCTTGCTCCGGCTTCGATATCGTCTCGAGGGCTTCGTGTCCGGCGGATTTTGACCGGTAGCTCTTTGGCAGTGAAGCTTGCCCATCGAGCGCCGGGTCCGGCGGGCTCTCGCCGGATGCCGCGTCGCACCCGACCGCCTTGGCCGACGTCGAGAAATGGCGCAAGTCATGAAACGCGATCAGCAACGACAGGTCGTCCTGAAGCGGCGCGGCATCGGCGTCCGGCGCCGTCTCTTCGGCATCGGCATCCCTGTGCGTCCTTGCTTCCAGGTCGTCCTTGCCGATTTTCACGGTCGGCGCCTTGGCCGAGGCGGTCTTTCCGGGATCGGCCTTGCCACTGTGCCCGGCAAGGCCGGTGGCGAGCTTGCCCCAGCGCTGCTCGCGCGATCCCGTTTCCGTCGTCGGATGGCGTTCCGGGCGGACAGACGCCGTGTCATCGCGCAGCATCTTGCCGAAGCCGGAATCCTTATTCTTTGCGTTCGCCGCCGATTGCTCCGGCGTTGCGCGCGTGGCGGCAAATCCTGGCAGGGCCGAGCCGAGGCTGGTGGTCATCTGGGGGCGGCTCCAAGCATCTGGTCGATCAGATCGAGCTGTCGACGTGTTCTGGTCATGGCTGCGTCGGTCGGATCGGTGGCTTCGGGACCGGTCGCGGGCGACGGTGCCGAAGCCGGCATGACAGTTGCCGCGTCGGCGGATGTGGCCGCAACGGCCGACGTGTCCGGCGCATTGGCGGCTGGTTCACCGGAGGCCGCGGCGACGGCCGGTTGTTCCGAGATCGCGCCTTCGACCGGTGGCAGTCCGCTGTCATCGGCGCTTTGGGCCTTGGTGGCCTCGGGTACTGGAGATTTCTCGGCAGGGACAGGGGCGGGCTTTTCCAGAGGAAGGGCTGCGGGCGGCGCGACCACTTCGCCGGCGATGGCCTGCGCGGCGTCGAGCAGATCGCGGTCGCCGTCAGACAGCCGGCTGCGGTCGATCTTGCCAAGCTTGGCGCGAACGTCCTCGATGGTGCCAGAGGTGACGGTGGAAAGACTGGCGTAGAGCAGGGCGCGTGGATCGTCCTGGTTGGTGTTGCCGTCGCGGCCTTGCTCGGCCCGCGCCGAAGCGAAGGCCGACAGCTCGTTCAGGCCGTCGATCGCGGCGCGGCGGGCGATGCGCAGATAGATCACCTTCTCGCGCTCGGAATCCATCATCGAGGTGATGTCGGCCAGCTTGTCCTGGCTGATCGACATGTGCAGCGCGATGACGCCGGAGACGAAAGAGTCGGCGAACTGGCTGGCATAGGGCGAATAGAGATAGCGCTCGACATACTGGGTGGAGGCAAGCGCAAAGCGCGCTGCGTCGCCTTGCGCGACGGCAATGCCGACCGAACGGCGAAGTGCGGCTTCTTCGACCAGCGTACCGGGGCTGAGCAACCTTGCCTCGTCGAGCAGCCCGAGTGCAGCCGCTGGCTGATCGCCGGCAAGCAGCGAGCCTTTGACCAGGGCAAGGAAAGCGCCGAGATCGGGAGGCAGCGCCATGGGATCAATCGGCTTCAGCGCTTCGATCGCCTCGCCGGGCCGGCCGTTGAGGTAGTCGATCACGCCCTTGGCCAGGGCAAGGCTTTGCGGGTCCGTCGTGGCGCGCGATGTGGCCGCCTCGACGGTCACCGGGTTGCCGCCGCTCATGCCGTAGACAAGCAGGGCGCGAAAGTTCTTGGGATCCTTGTAATCCTCGGCATCCGCCGTGCGCAGGCGGGCATCCGCCATCTCCAGCAGCTTGGCCTGCATCGGCAGCGCGGCATGATCGCCGGCGGCAATGCGGTCCTGGACGAGCTGCAGCGAGCGCACCAGCTGATACGGCTGCAGTCCATCCTGGGCGAAGCCGGCCGACGGATGTCCGCCGGCCAGCAGCAACAGGCCAATCAAACGGCGGGTGACGGCCGCCCGCCTCATCCGCCGGTCGCCATCAGGATTTCGATGCGGCGGTTCGCGGCCGCCAATGGATCTGCTGCTACCTTCGGCTGGCGATCGGCGAAGCCGGCGACCTCGGTAATGCGGCGTTCGTCGACGCCGCCGCGCACGAGCATGTAGTAGGCGGAATGCGCGCGCGCCGTCGACAGTCGCCAATTGTCGTAGCTGTCGCTGCGGAACGGCCGCGCGTCGGTGTGGCCGTTGATGCTGATGGTTCCCTTCTGGCTGTTGACGATGCGGCCGATCTTTTCCATCGCCAGCACCAGTTCGCGTCTCGGCAGCGCCGAGCCAACCTCGAACATGCCGAAGTCGAGCTGGTCGGTGATCGAGATGACGACGCCCTTGTCGGTGGCTTCCACCGAGACGCCGTCATGCAGCTTGTCGCCGGGCTTGAAGGCATCGGCCAACTGTCGCTTGACGTCGGCCGCGGCCTTGATGGCGGCCGCGGTTGGCGCCTTCTCGCCGGTGTCGGGTTTGGCAGCCTTTTGCGCCTCGGGTTCGGCCTTGGTGTCGCCCGGTTTGACCCCGCTTGGCATCGTGTCACCGGCCTTGGCCATCGCCGTGGCTGGGTTCGCGGCCTGCTTGCCGGTCGCATCCTTTGCCGACGGCTCGAGCGGTGCGGCGGCGACGGGGGGTACGGCTTTGACCTTGAGCACTTGCGTTTCGGCGGTCTTGTCACCGGGCTTGGCCGGATCGCCCTCGATTTTGGTGCGCTCGGCGCTGGCTTCGGCGGCGGGCGCCGCCACCTGCTGCGACCAGAAATCCGGCTCGAAGGGATCGCGATAGGAGGCGCCGCCGGAGGCGCCTGTCGCCGGGCCGGCAGCCTGTGCGCCGCCGTCGCCTTTCTGGCTGACATTCTGCATCACGCCGGTGTCGGTGGCGATTTCCGAAAGCACCGCGTAAGGATCGGCGAACAGATGCTCGTCGGAGTGTTCCGCCTGCGGGAGTTCTTGCTTGTCCTGCTTGCGGTCCGCCGAGCCATCGCCGTCCTGGCCGGCCTTGCTGGTCGCCTTCTTCGGATTGTCGGCCGTCGTCCCGATCGCGCGCGGACCGTCGCCGAGATCCTCCAGGCCCTTGCGGCTCGAATTGCGGTCGACCAGCTTGACCGGGTTGAAGTAGCTGGCGACGGCTGCCTTGGTCTGCTCGTTGGCGGCGTTGATCAGCCACATGACCAGGAAGAAGCACATCATGGCCGTCATGAAATCGGCGAAGGCGATCTTCCAGACGCCGCCATGATGGGCCTCGTCGTGGTCGTCATGACCACGCCGCACGATGATGATTTCGTGGGGTGTGTGTCCGGCCTCGGCGACGCTCATGCCAGGACCTCGGAGAGGGTCGTCGACCATTCGGCCATGCGTGTCTCGAACACCGCCTCGTCGATGGCGACGGTGAGATCGAAGCCTGGTGCCTCGACGAAGTCGAGATTGGCGGCGCGGGATCCGAGTGACGCCTTCAGTGTCTCGAACAGCGAGAGCGGGCCGCGCACGACGACGCGCACCGCTTCGGCATCGCCGACCGCCTCGCGTATCGCGCTGGCGAGCACCTCGATCGAGCGTTTCTGCAGATCGTCGCTGACGATGCCGCCGATGATGCGGGCGACCGTGGCGGCGATAAGCCCTGTCACGCGTACCTCCATGGCATCGATGCGCGACGAGACCGCCTTGCCGACATCGTCGCCGAGGCTTTCGAGAAATACTCTTGCTTCCTCGGCATTGGCCCGGCGTTCGGCTTCGAGCGCCGCTTCATGCGCGATCGACAGGCGTGCCTCGAGCGCCGCTTCGGCCTGGACAACCGCTTCGGCGATCAGCGTGCCGATGTCGGCTTGCGGCGCAGGCGCCTCGGGCTGATGTTTGGGATCGACTGCTGCCCGGGCCTGGCCGGCACGTTGCGCGCGGGTGTCGAAATCGGGCAGAAGGTCAAAGAGGGCTGCGGAGGGCATGGTTTACACCGCGACTTCCTGGGCGGCCCATTTGCGCAGAATCTGCGCGGTGCGCTCCTCGTTGAGATCGACCATCCGGGCAAGCCGGTCCTGCGGCGCCGGCCTGATCTTCTGGCGAAGATCGTCGAGCGGTGTGGGACCGGGGCGCGTGCCGGGCAAGGCGCCAACCGCGGCACTGTCGGCGGCGGCCGTTGCTTCCGGCGTCGGCAGCGAACGTTGGACGTCGTCGTAGCTGGGGCCTGCCAGTGCCGGGGTCGCCTTTGCCGTCAGCGCCGCCGCCATCGGCCTCAGGCCGAAGAAGGCGACCAGGAAGACCACGACGATGAAGGCGCCGGCGTTGATCAGGGTGCCGGCATGCTGGCCGATGGAATCGAGCATTCCCGCCTGCGGGATCGCCTCGCCATCGAGCCCATCGATGAACTCGACCGCCGAGACGTCGATGACGTCGCCGCGCTTTTCGTCCAGGCCGGTGGCCGAGGTCACCATCTTCTGGATGTCGGCGACGCGTTTGGCAATCTGCTCCGGCGTGGCGTCCTTGCCGAGGATGGCGGTCAGCCGCTGCTGGTTGACGACGACGGCAATCGACATCTTGGTGACGCTGTAGCCGTTGGAGACGGTGGCGATCTTCTTCGAATTGATCTCGTAGTTGGTGATCTCTTCCTTGCGGTCGTTCTGCGAAGAGGATTGCGGACCGTCGGTGGCGGTTGCCTGGGCCTCGGGCAGGTTCTGCTCGACGCTGGCCGGGGTGGAGGCCTGCTTTTGGTTGTTGTTTTCGTTGGCGCGCACCGACTGCACCGAGCGCTCGACGCGGGAATTCGGATCGAAAATTGTTTCTTCCGTCTGGCGGGTGTCTGTGTTGACCTCGGCCTTGACGCTGGCGCGGAAATTGTCTGGGCCGAGATAGGCCGTCAGCGCACGGCGGATGTTGTCGCCGATCTGTGCCTCGACGGTCTGCTCGACGCCGAGTGTACGGGCGGCGCTGGTGTTGGAAGGATCATCGCCGGCTGCCAGCAGATTGCCGCTGGAATCGAGCACCGTAACCTTGTCGGCCGATAGGCCGGGGACGGCGGCGGCGACGAGATGACGGATCGACATGGCGCTCTTTTCGGCGTCGATGCCGGCGTAGCGGATGACCACGGAGGCGGAAGGCTGCTGCTCGTCGCGGCGGAAATTGGCGCGTTCGGACATCACGATGTGGACGCGCGCCGCCTTGATGCCCGATATCGACTGGATGGTGCGGGCGATTTCGCCTTCCAGCGCGCGCACGCGGGTGATCTGCTGCATGAAGGAGGTTAGGCCGAGCGAGCCGACATTGTCGAACAGTTCGTAGCCGGCATTGGCGCTGGTCGGCAGACCTTTTTCCGCAAGCAGCATGCGCGCCTGAGCGGTGGTGCCGGCCGGCACCAGCACGGAGGTTCCGTCAGAACCAACGTCGAAGCCGATGCCGGCTTCGCCCAGCACCAGGCCGATCTGGTTCACGTCGGCGCGGTCGAGCCCGACATAGAGCGTGTCGTAGGCTGGGCGGTTGAGATAGACCGAGGCGATGCCGATGACGCCCATCACCAGAACGGCGATGCCCGCCAGCATGGCGAGGCGCTTCACGCCAAACCCGCGGAGATTCGAGATGATGCTCTGGATCTGTTCCGGCACGGTTCGACGACTCCCAGCATGATTGTCCGCCGGAACTCTAGTCTTCGAAGCTTGTGCGAAAATGAAATTGGGCCGCGCTTGCGGCGCGGCCCGTCAGTCGGAGTGCGAAAAGGAGGGTGAGATGCGAAAGGACGGCGCCGGTGGCGCCCGCGATTAGCTCTTGAACAGCGACAGAATCGACTGCGAGGCGCTGTTGGCGATCGACAGCGCCTGGATGCCGAGCTGCTGCTGAACCTGCAGCGCCTGGAGGCGGGTCGATTCCTTGTTCATGTCTGCATCGACGAGCTGGCCGACACCACGGTCGATGGAGTCTATCAAGCTCTGGGTGAACGTCTTCTGCAGATCGATGCTGCTCTTGGCCGCGCCGAGGATGGTGGCGGAGTCGGTCAACTGGGCCATGACCTTGTCGATCCTGGTCACCATCTGCGTGATGATGTCGTCGGTTACGCCGGCCGCCGTGATGTCGAGGTTATAGGCTGAGACGTTGTCGACCTTCGCCACCACCGCTCCCGCCGCCGTCTGGCCCGCGGCATTTGCGGCGATGTCCGTCTGTCCGCCCGCGATCGCGGCTGCATACGCGTTATCATACAGGGTCTGGGCGGCCCCAGTGGCATAGATGGAGGTCTGGCGGTCGAGGACCCCTTGGTTCTTGACGTCGGTGGCAAGGCCGTAGTCGAAAAGCTTGGTGCTCTCGACATCGATGTTGATCGTTCCGATCGAGATGGCGCCGGATGAGGAGCGATTGAATGAGGACACGATCTGCGAGTCGAGCTGGACGCCATCATTGGCGGCCGCGACCTGCTTGGAAGTCACAGCAAGGAAATTCGAGCCGGAGAAGGTCGCCGCGTCGGCAAAGGATTTCATCTGTGCCTGGAGCGCCTTGATCTCGGTCTGGGTTTTTGCCTTGGCAGCATCCGTCTGGCCAACAGTCGAGAGCAGCTTGGTCTTGATCTGGCCTATCGTCGTCAGCACGTTGTTCATGCCGGTGTAGGCGGTATCGACTTTCGAGGCGCCGAGGCCGAGTGCATCCTGCACCGTCGACAGGGCCG
The DNA here is from genome assembly GCA_004017275.1 of Mesorhizobium sp. Lineage (GTDB taxonomy): Bacteria > Pseudomonadota > Alphaproteobacteria > Rhizobiales > Rhizobiaceae > Mesorhizobium. The sequence continues at coordinate 81,120 of SAKE01000017.1, forward strand.
AATTGTCGGAGCGCATCGTGGTAGCGATCGACCAGTAGGCGGCATTGTCCGAAGCCTGCGAGACGCGGTAGCCTGTCGATATGCGGGCCTGCGTCTGCTCGAGCGACTTGTTGGTGGCGCTGAGGCTTTGAAGTGCGGTTAACGCCGAAGCGTTGGTCATGATGCTCGCCAAGAAAGTCGCTCCTTCTCAAAAGCCGACATGCTCAGACATGCCGGATAGGCCTGTTCAACGGGTGGCATCGTGCCGGTCGGACCGATTCGCCAACCTGTCGTAAGCTATTGGTTAACCATAACTAGCGCGGCATGGTTAACAGCCTGTTAAAAGCTGGCTTTTGAGAGTTAAGGAACGAGCATTGCGCGGGGCTGGAACAAACGCAAATCGGGCCGCGCTTTTTGGCGCGGCCCGATTTTTAGTGCGTACTGTGGTTAGGCGTAGGCGATCAGCCGCGGAAGAGCGACAGGATCGACTGCGAGGAACCGTTGGCGATCGACAGCGCCTGGACGCCGAGCTGCTGCTGGACCTGCAGGGCCTGCAGACGGGTCGATTCCTTGTTCATGTCGGCATCGACGAGCTGGCCGACACCGCGATCGATGGAGTCCATCAGGTCCTGCGTGAAGGTCTTCTGCAGGTCGATAGAGCTCTTGGCGGCGCCGAGCTTGGTGGCGGCGGTCGTCATATCCTTGAGCGCGGCGTCGACGACGGTCATCATCTGCTGGATCTGAGTATCGCTGGCGGCCGTGGTGCCCGAGAAGATTTTCAACGAGGCGACCGAATAGGTATCGGTGGCCGCCGCGGCAGCGCCGAGGGTCGGGGCCGAGGCCGCTGCAATAACGCCGCTGATGCCGAGGCGGTCGGCGTCGAGGATGCCCTTGCTGGTCGCTGAAGCACCGGCTTCATACAGCTTGATGCTTTCCACGTTGACGTCGATCGTCGAGATCGAAACCGCGCCGGCGGCGCTGCGGTTGAAGGCCGAAACGATCTTGACGTCGGCAGCCGTCGTGGCCGTGCCACTGTTTACGGACAGCATGTTGGTGCCGGAGAAGGTGGCGCCAGCCGCATAGGCCTTCAGCTGGTCCTGAAGAGCCTTGATTTCGACCTGGGTCTTTTCCTTGGAGGCATCCGTCTGGCCGTAAGATGCGGTCAGCTTCTGCTGGATCTGGTTGATGGTGGTGATCGCGCTGTTCATGCCGGTATAGGCGGTGTCGACCTTCGACGCGCCGAGGCCGAGCGAGTCCGCAACGGTGGACATAGCCTTGTTGTCGGAGCGCATCGTGGTGGCGATCGACCAGTAGGCGGCATTGTCCGATGCCTGCGAGACCCGGTAACCGGTCGAGATGCGGGACTGGGTGGCTTCGAGGTTCTTGCTGGTGGCGTTAAGGCTCTGCAGAGCAGTCAACGCGGCGGAGTTCGTCATGATGCTGGACATGGATACTCGTACCTTGATTTTACAGATGTTTTTTACATACCGGGTCTCCCGGTATGACGGTGCGGCATCATGCCAATGATCTCTGAAATCGATCACCCGCCATCTGCGAGCGAATATGCGGACAAGTCCCTACCAAAGGACTAAACCGGACGGTTAATCGAAAATATATTGCGTGAATTTTGAGCTGGAGCGCGCGCCGGAGCGGCGCTGCAGGATTCAGTTGCCAGCGATCAATTGAAGGAGCGCACCAGGCTGCCGACAAGCAGGTTCCAGCCGTCGATCAGGACGAAGAACAGGATCTTGAAAGGCAGCGACACCACCGTCGGCGGCAGCATCATCATGCCCATCGCCATGGTGATGGTGGCGACGATCAGGTCGATGACCAGGAATGGCAGCACGATCAGGAAGCCGATCTCGAAGCCGCGCCGGATCTCCGAGATCATGAAGGCTGGCACCAGGATGCGCAGGTCGACGGTGTCGCGCGAAACGGTCTGACCGCGCTCGCGGGCAAGATCGGCGAAGAGGTCGAAGTCCTTGTCGCGCACATTGCGCAGCATGAAGGTGCGGAACGGATCCGAAATCTTGTCGAAGGCTTCGGTCTGGGTGATCTGGTTGTCCATCAGCGGCTTGACGCCGGTGTTCCAGGCCTGATCGAAGGTCGGCGCCATGACATAGAAGGTCATGAACAGCGACAGTGAAATCAAAATGAGGTTTGCCGGTGTCGACTGCAGGCCGATGCCGGCGCGCAGAATCGAGAAGGCGATGACGAAGCGGGTGAAGCTGGTCACCATGATCAGCAGGCCCGGCGCCACCGACAGCACGGTCAGCAGGCCGAACATCTGGATGATGTAGCCGACGGTGGTGCCGTCGGCCTTGCCGATGCCGCCAAGATCGAGCTGCTGGGCCGCCGCGACGGAGGTGGCGGCGGCGATCATCGCCGCGGCGATAAGGAACTTTCTCATTCGAGCAGCAATGTCCTGATGAGAACCTGTTTGGCGTGACCCTGGCTGCGGATCGCGGCGCGTTCTTCGAGATCGGCTTTCAGGTGCTGGTAGCCGCTGGCGCCCTCGATCTGGTGCATCTTCAAGGTGCGCACCAGAGCCAGCAGGTCTTGGTGGATGTCATCCGACATTGCCTGTGGCTGCGGCCCATCATAGACGACGGACACCTCCATCCTGATCCAGCTATCGGCAGGCGAGGCGATGTTGGTGGTGATCGGCGCCAGTACGACGAGCATCGGTCCCACGGCTGGCTGTTCGGCCGGGGCCGGCTGCGTCTTGCCTTCGTTCTCGGGCGCCACCGGTACCGACGCAGGGGCATCGACGCCCTTGAGATAGCCGCCGGACATCCAGCCCATGCCGATGGCGGCCGCCGTCACAACCAGCAGCATGGCGGCCTGGATGGCAAGGGATGGACCCTTGCGCGGCTGAACCTGTTCGACGTTTGCCACGGTGCTGTTCCCCCCAATCCTAGAACGGAAGAACCTGGTCCAGAATCTGCTGGCCGTAGGCAGGTTGCTGGACCTCGGTGATGCGGCCGCGTCCGCCATAGGAGATGCGCGCTTCGGCGATGCGTTCGTAGGGGATGGTGTTTTCGGCACCGATATCGGCCGGCCGCACGATGCCGGCGAGCGTCAGCACCCTGAGCTCGGCGTTGACGCGCACTTCCTGCGATCCCGTGATCATCAGATTGCCGTTCGGCAGGACATCGGTGACGATGGCGGCGACATTGAGCTCAAGCGTTTCCGAGCGCTTGATCTCGCCGTCGGCCGTCGTGTCCGTGGTGGAGCTGAGAGCGCCGGCGCCCTTGCCGGCGGTGCTCCACTCGTCCCATTGCGCGCTGAGGTCGTAACCGAGCTTGCGGTTGGCGGTGCGGCTCCTGTCGTTCTGGTTCTTGAAGTTGGCCCGGTCGTTGATCCTGATCTTGACGGTCAGGATGTCGCCCTGGGACAGCGCCCGCGGGTCGGTGAACAGTCGGCTCTGGCGGTCGTCCCACAAGGAGAATTTTCGGGTCGGCGCCGGCGGCGTTTCCGGATAGCGATAGAGGGAAGAGGTGTTGCCGCCATCGATGCCGGAGCCGACCGGTGACAGGGCCGGCTCCCTGCCGACCTCCTTCAGGTTGGTTCCGCAACCGGACAGTGCGGTGACCGCGCACAGGACGAGCATTTTGCGGATCATGACGGGTCTACCCTTCGGGCTGCGCTGGCCATGATGCCGGTGAGCGTCGCCGCCGCCTTCTGGTCCATTTCGTTGAGGATGACGCCCGCCTTGCGTGAATCGAGCTTCATCAATATGGCCGCCGCCAGATCGGCGTTGACGATGGCCAGCCGCTCGGCAGCGGCGTCGGGTTTCATGCCGGCGTAGATCTGGACGACGCCGTCTTCGGCCCGGGCCAGGAAAACCTCGCGGCGCTTCAGCCAGGTCTCGTATTCGGCTTTCTTTGCGTCCAGAGCTTTCATGCGCTCGTCAATGCCAGCCTGGAGCTGCTTCAGTTCCTCCGCTTGCAAGACATAGCGGCGGTCGCGGGCGGCGTCGGCAATGTTGGAGCAGAAGCGTTCGATCTCGCTTTGGTCGGGTGCCTTCTCCCGCGTCAATTGCTGCGGCGCCACCGCGGCCGGTTCTCCCGGCAGGACCTGGCGGACCGTCTCCTCGCCGCGTGCGGTATCGCCGGCAAAGGGCAGGGCTGCGAGAATAGCGGTCGCGAGCAGGATTGCGGCGAAGCGGCGTCTTTCGTGGTGTGTGAAGGAGCGCGTCATCGGCATCGCCTATTGCAGAACCAGGTCGGCCTGCAGGGCGCCGGCCGACTTGATGCCCTGCAGAATGGCAATGATGCCGTCCGGCTTGACGCCGAGACGGTTGAGGCCGGAAACGAGGGTCTGGAGATCGGGTCCGTCAAGCACGGCAACGCGGGCATCGGGCTGGCTGGCCTCGATGGCGGTGAACGGCTCGACGGCGGTTTCGCCCTTGGAGAAGGGCTCTGGCTGGACGACGCGCGGCGCTTCGGTGATGCGCACGGTCAGCGTGCCGTGGCTGATGGCGACCCGCGAGATCTTGACTTCGTTGCCGATGACGATAGTGCCGGTGCGCTCGTCGATGACGACACGGGCCGGCGTGTCGGATTCGACCACCAGGTTCTCGATCTCGGCATAGAAGCGCGCCGCCGAAACAGCCTTTGGCCTTCTGATCTGCACGGTGCGGGAATCGCGCTCGGCCGCCACCCGCATGCCGAAGCGTTGGCTGGTATAGTCGTTGATGGCGTCGGCGATGCGGATGGCGGTCGAGAAATCGGGATTGCGCAATTGCAGCGTCAGCGTCGCCTGATCGTCGAACTCGGCCTGGACGGCACGCTCGACGATGGCGCCGTTCGGCACTCGGCCGGCGGTCGGAACGCCTTGCGTCAGCTGCTCGGCCTGTCCCTTGGCAGTGAAGCCCGAAACGATGACCGAACCCTGGCCGACGGCATAGATTTCGCCGTCCGCCGCCTTCAATGGCGTCATGATCAGCGTGCCGCCGGCGAGTGAGGTCGCGTCGCCCATCGAGGAGACGTCGATGTCGATGCGGGCGCCCGACTGCACGTAGGGCGGCATGTTGGCGGTGACGATGACGGCGGCGACGTTCTTGGCGCGCGCTCTGCCGCCTTCGGTGGCGATGCCGAGATTTTCGAGCATGGCGCGGATCGACTGTTCGGTGAATGGCGAGTTGCGCAGGCTGTCGCCAGATCCGGCAAGGCCGATGACCAGGCCGTAGCCGACCAACTGGTTATCGCGCGAACTCTGCAGTTGGGCGATGTCCTTGATGCGCGACGCGACCTGGCCCGGCGGCAGCGAACTTGGCCCGGTGGAAACCCGGAACATGCGGCTGGTGGTGGCCGGATCATATTCGGGATCGTTGTAGACACCGCCATTCTTGGCGGCGAGCTCGCGCTTGGCCTTCGGCGTCAGGCCGTCGGCCAGTGCCGGCTGCATGCCAAGCACGGCAGCCAGTATCAGGGAAAGGCTGCGTTTCATGAGGCGCTGACCTGGATGGTTCCATCCGCCATCACCGTGCCGGACAGGATCTTGCCGCTGTCGATGTTGCGAACCTTGACCAGGTCGCCCGCGGCACCTGGCTGCAACGTCACGGCAGTCGCCGAGATCGTCAATCCGCCGGCGATGAAGAAGACCTGTACGGACGCGCCCTGTTCGACCAGCCAGGCCTCGCGGATGGCAGTGGAGGGGATGTAGCGGCCGGGCAGCAGCGTGCGCTTGGCGACCTTGCCGTCGAGGTCCTCGGTCCGTGTGACGACCCCGTCCGGCTTGTGCTTGCCGACGATGAGGGTCACCTGTTTCAGAGCCGCCAGATTGATGGTCTCGCCGGGATAGATAACCCGGCTGGGAATTAGCACCACCTCGCCGACAGCTTGATTGCTGGCGATCTGGGTGGCTGACTGATCGGCCGATTGGGTTGTCGACTGGTTTGTCGATTCCTGGGCAAAAGCCGGCATGCCGCCGGCCACCAGCGCAAGGACGAGCGCGGTGCGGCGGAATGCGGACAGGAGGCCGGGCGTCGACATTATGCGTTACCGGATGTTCTTGGAGACGACGGAAGCCATGTCGTCGGCGGCCTGGATGACCTTGGAGTTCATCTCATAGGCGCGCTGCGCCGAGATCAGCTCGGTGATTTCCTTGACCGGGTCGACGTTGGAGGCTTCGAGATAGCCCTGCTGGATGGTGGCGAAACCGGGATCGCCAGGCACGCCGACATTGGCCGGCCCCGAAGCCGTGGTTTCCTGGAACAGATTGTCGCCGAGCGGCGCCAGGCCCGCCTCGTTGGCGAAATTGGCGATCTGAAGCTGGCCAAGGTTCTGCAGGTCGGTCTGGCCGTCGATGCGGGCGAAGACCTGTCCAGTCTTGTTGACGATGACCTCGACGGCATCGACGGGGACGTTGATTGCCGGAATGACGGCGGCGCCGTCGACCGTCACCAATTGGCCGGTGGCGTTGGTGTTGAGAGCACCGGCGCGGCTGTAGAGCGTGCCGCCGTCGGCACCCTCGATCTGGAACCAGCCCCTGCCGGTGAGCGCCAGGTCGAAACTGTTGCCGGTGCTGGTCAGTTCGCCCTGGGTGTGCACGTTGCGCACGGCCGTCGTCTTGACGCCGAGGCCGATGGAGACGCCCTCCGGCACCAGCGAGGCGTTCGAGCGGTTGGGCACACCCTGCGTGCGGTCGACCTGGTACAGCAGATCGGAGAATTCGGCGCGGGCGCGCTTGTAGCCGGTGGTGTTGATGTTGGCGATGTTGTTGGCAATGACTTCCAGGTTTGTCTGCTGGGCATTCATGCCGGTGGCGGCGATGGCGAGTGCTTTCATGGCGGAATTCCTCAGATGCCCATTCGACTGACTTCGAGATAGGCGGAAACCACCTTGTCGCGGATGGCGACGGCGGTCTGAAGTGCTTGCTGAGCGCTCATCACGGCATCGACCACCTGCCGGGTGTCGGCGTCGCCCTTGAGCGCCTGCATCGACACCTGCTCGGCGTTCTGCATGGTGTCGACGGTCTTGGAGGCTGCCTGGCTCAGCGCCTCAGCGAAGGAGGTGCCGACATTGCCGCCGGCCGAAGGTGTCGCGCCGCCCTGAAGCAGGCTTGTCACCGCGTCGTCGCCGCCGATCGACGACTTGAACTGAAGGGCTCCGATACCGCTGATCATTACTGGTTCCTCATCAGGTCGATGGTCATGGAAATCAGGTCGCGCGCCTGCTTGACGACCTGAAGGTTGGCCTCGTAGGAGCGATTGGCCTCGGTCATGTCGGCCATTTCGATCAGCACGTTGACGTTGGGCATCTTGACGTAGCCCTTGTCGTCGGCGGCTTCGTTGCCGGGCTGGAATTCGACCGGAAAATCGCTGGGATCACGATCGATCGAGTTGACCTGAACCGTTGAGCTGCCAGAGGTCCGGTCAAGCTCGGAGACGAAGCTGATGGTCTTGCGGCGATAGGGGTCGGAACCGGGCGCGGTGCCGGTCGACTGGGCGTTGGCGAGGTTTTCGGAAACCACGCGCAGGCGCTCCGACTGGGCGCCGAGGCCGGATGCTGCGACTTTGAGGGCTGCGGTCAGCGCGTCCATGGTCAGCTCTTCACCGCCATCATCATCATCGAGTGGAACGCCTTGACGATCGCAGTGTTGAGCTCGAAGGAGCGGCGCACCTCGCCTGCCTTCATCAGCTGGTCTTCCAGCACGACCGAGTTCTTGGACGGCATGATGACGCCGTCGTCTTCCTGCGGCTTGATGGTGAAGCCGGCATTGGTCGCTGCATTGCCGAGATGGCCAGCCTGGGTGGCTTGCAGCGATACGGCGGTGCGGTCGAGCACTTTTTCGAACGGCTCGACATCGTTTGCCGTGTAGCCCGGCGTGTTGGCGTTGGCGATGTTGCCGGCGACGGCGGACTGGCGCACGGCCAGCCACTGGGCTTGCTTAGCGGCGAGGTCGAAAAGGGAAACGGGCTCCATGGGAATCTCCGAGCGGGTTCCCGAAGACTAGGCCGCCAGTCTTGCGCGGGCCTTGCGGACGGCCGGACGCCTGAGACCAAGTGTCTACCTGGAGAGTTCGATCACCCGGTTGGCGCTGGTGACCATGATCCATTTGCCGTTGCGCTGCTCGATGGAAGACACCTGGCTGGTATCAGGCAGTATGGAGCCACGCTGGACGATCCAGAGGCCAGTATCGTCTTCGATCATGGCGCGACCATTGGCAACATGAACCATGCGGAATTTCGCCGTGTCGGCGGGAAAAGGTTGCTCAGCGGGGGCCGACGGGGGATTGGCGTCGTCCTGCACGGTTCCCGTAGCGAGCAGATCGAGATTGGCTGCGGGAACGTCCTTCACCGTCAGCGGCGCGCTGCGTTCGGCGACCACGCCGCCGCCCGCCCGCCCTGAATTGGTGCCGGTGCCACCGAACTTGATCGCCTGGACGCCGAACTGTTCCTGGTTGAAGAAGATGTACCAGGGAAATAGGGCACAGATCAGCCCGAGCGTGATGCCGAGTGCGGCGATGACGAGATCGCTGCGTCGGCTGGACTTCTTTTCCAGTCTGGGAAACGGCGCCTTTGGCGGCTGCGGCCATTCGGTGCGCGGGAACAGTCCGTCGATTAGCGAGTCGCGGCTGGCCTGTGTCATCTCGGCAGCCTCTGTCCGGGGAGTCCTGGTCAGAACGGGTTCAACTGCCCGGGCCACAACAGGCTCGGCTTTGACGGCCCGTGGCAGCGTTGGCTTTACGGCTCTGGCCAGAACGGCTTCGGCCTTGGCAGCTATGGCACGGGCAACCTTGGCCTTGGCAGATCGGGCTTCGTCAGCCCGGGCCTGCTCTGCGGCGTTTGCCTCGGCAATCATGTCGCGCAGGATGCGCTCGGTATATTCGCGTTCAGTCTCCGGCATCGGCGTTCAGCTTGCTCTTGAGGTGGCGGGCGAGATCGGAGAACGGGTCGACCGACGGACGATCCTTCGGCGCTTGTGTCAGCGCCTCGTAGATCAGCGGCACCTGGCGCACGGCAATATCAAGCTCGGCGTCCACGCCGCCCTGATAGGCACCCAGCAGGCGGATATCGCGCGTGTCCTCGAAGCGCGAGATCATCGATTTCAACCTTGTCACCAGCGCGCGCTGTTCGACGCTCCAGGCCTTGCCGGCTAGCCGCGATATGGACGACAGCGGATTGACGGGAGGGTAGCGGCCTTGTTCGGCGATCGTGCGGTCGAGCACAACATGGCCGTCGAGGATGCCACGCACGGAATCGGCGACCGGGTCGTTATGATCGTCGCCGTCGACCAGCACGGAAATGATGGCGGTGATGGAGCCTTTGCCTTCGGCGCCTGGCCCGGCTCGCTCCAACAGTTTGGGCAGTTCGGTGAACACGGAGGCCGGATAGCCGCGCGCGACCGGCGGTTCGCCGGTTCCCGTCGCCACCTCGCGCAGGGCGTGAGCGAAGCGGGTGATCGAATCCAGCACCAGCAAAACGCGATGCCCCTGGTCGCGGAAATGCTCGGCGACGCGCATGGCGGTGTCCGGCGCGCGCCGGCGCATCATCGCGCTCTCGTCGCTGGTGGCGACGACGGCGACGGTCTTGGCCATGCTGTCGCCGATCGTGTCCTCGAGGAATTCGCGGACTTCGCGGCCGCGTTCGCCGACGAGCGCCACGACGACGGTGTCGAATGCGTCGGCGCCGGCGAGCATGGCGAGCAGCGTCGATTTGCCGACGCCGGAGCCGGCGAAGACGCCGAGACGTTGGCCGAAGCAGAGCGGCGTGAAGATGTCGATGACCTTGACGCCAGTCATGAAGGCGGTGCCGACACGCTGCCGCGCCATGGCGCCTGGCGTCGTCTGGGCGGTGCTCGGCGCGTCGTCACCTCTGGCCAGTGGCGCGCCACCGTCTATCGCCCTGGTGAGCGCATCGATGGTGCGGCCGCGCCACGAGGCATGCGGCGCCACAGCGAGCGGACCGCGGCGGAACACGGCATCGCCGATGCCGGCATCGGCGCTGCGTTCGAAGGGTGCGACGACGACCTCGTCGCGGCTGATCTTGACGATCTCGCCGCGGCGCGCACCGGCATGGCCGCGCTGCTCGACGATGTCGCCCAGTCTGGCGAAGTCGGAAAGGCCGTGCACCTTGTAGTGCGTGGGCGTGACTTCAACGACGCGGCCGCCGCGCTTGAGCAGCGCCTCGGTGTCGGCGAACCGTCGCCAGACCCGTTCCAACGCGGCAAGCCGGTCTTCCGGCGCCGGCTGGAGCTGTCTTTCAGGTGCGCGTAGGGATGGCTGGTCGAGCGACATGGATTATTTCGAGCCGAGAGTCTTGATCGCCTCGTCGGTGGAGGAGTCGGTCTGCCGCATCAGGGCGGCAGTGTTCTCGAAGGCGCGCTGGACCATGATCAGCCGGGTGATCTCCAGCACCGGATTGACGTTGGATTCTTCGAGAAAACCCTGGGCGACGCCAATATCGGAGCGATCGGTAACGGGCTCCGGCGTGCGCGCCGGAACGATGCCGGAATTGCCGTAGCGGACGAAATTTTCGCCCGGATCGAAATTGTAGAGACCGATCGAGCCGACAAGCTGATCGTTCTGGCGCAGCGACCCGTCGGCCCCGGCCTTGGGCGGACCGTTGCGCGGATCGAGCTGGATCGGTGAGCCGCCGGCATCGAGCACCGGGTGGCCCTCGATCGACATCAGCTCGCCGTTCTCGTTCATCGAAAAGCGCCCGTCGCGGGTCATGACGGTGCCGACCGGCGTCTCGATGGCGAACCAGGCATCGCCCTGGATAGCAAAATCGAACGGATTTCCGGTCTCGCTCAAGGCACCGTGAGCGCCGGAAAGATAGGTCTTGCCTGGGGAGGCAAAAGATACCGATTTCTGCCCGGCGCCGGAGACCACGTCTTCGAACTTCACGCCGGTGGCGCGAAAGCCGATCGTCGAGGCGTTGGCGACATTGTCGGCGATCGTGTCCAGGCGGCGCTCGAGCGCGATCTGCGAGGAAAGGGCGACGTACAGGCTGTCCCGCATGATGGTCTCAGAACCTCAGTTTCTGCATAGCCATCATCAGGTCGGTGGAGATGCCGACCGTGATCGGCTGGGCAAACAGCACGCTGACCGAGGTGACGGCCGATGAGGTCGGATTGCTGATCTCGTACATGCTGGTGAAGCGGGTCAGGAACTTGCCGAGTTTCTCGGGGTCGGAGAAATCCGAGATGTCGAGTTTCTGCTCGAACAGCTTCGCCTGCTTGTCGACATCGGCGGTGGCAAAGGAATCGGGCAGGCCGAGCACGGTGCGCACGACGTTTGCAAGCGCGGTGTCGGCCAGCACGTCGTACCAGCTGGTGATATTAGGGGCCTTGCGATTGAAATAAAGTGCCAGCCGCACGCCCTGATTGGTCTGGCCGGCATCCTCTTCGAGAGTCTGGCGCATGTATTTATCGACCGTCGGCTGTTGCGCCGGATTGGTCGTGGTGGCCGCTTCGCCGTATTGTTCGAAGTTGAAGGCGGTGGCGAGCCCGGCATAGGATTTGTTGGTCATCTTGTTGGCGACGCTGTTGGAATCGCGGATGCCACCGGCAAGGACGCTGCGGATGAGGTCCTTGCTCTCCTTCGTCGGATCAAGCCCGTAGGCCGAGAGCGCGTAGTTGTACAGGCGACTGTTGGCCATCAGATCGTCGATGGATTTCACGTTCGTGACGTTGGCCAGGTAGTACGCGGTCTCCGACTTGATGTAGTCGGCATTCGGCTTGATCAGGCCAAGCGCCGACTCTGTCGTGTAGATCTTCGGCGTGTCTTTCAGCACCTCGTCGCGCGTGGTTGTCTGATCGCCATATTGTGCAAAATTGAAGGCCGTGACGAAATTGGCGTATCGCTTATCGGTCAGCTTGTTTGCAGGGCTGTTGGGGTCGCTCACGCCGCCCTCGAGCATGGCGCGGATCTGCTGCGGTGTTTCGGTTGACGCATCCAGTCCGTAGGAAGCCATGGCGAATGTAAGCAGGCGCTTGTCCGCCATGAGGCCGTCGATCGACTTCACCTTGGAGATGTTTGATGCGTAGTAATCGGCCTCGCCTTTGACGTACTGCGCGCTCGGCTTGACCAACGTTAGTCCGGCTCCGGCCAGGTATCCCTTCGGCACCGCCTGCTGGACATTGTCGCGCGTGGTCGTCTGATCGCCATACTGGCCGAAGTCGAAAGCCGAGACGAAGTTGGCGTAACTCTTGTCGGGCAGCTTGTTGGCGGGACTGTTGGGATCGCTGACGCCACCTTCGAGCATCGCCCTGACCGTTACGGCCGGTTCGGTTTCGGCGTCGAGCCCGAATGCGGCCATCGCGTATGTCAGCAGGCGGCTGTCACCCATCAGGTCGTCGATCGACTTAACCTTGGAGATGTTGGTGACGTAGTAGGCGGTTTCGCTCTGATAGTAAGAGAAGCCTGTCTGCGAGGCGCCGATCTGGACTTGCAGCGCATAGTTGCTGGTCACCAGCTGCTGCGCCTTGTTGTAGACGGTGGTATTGGCACCGTTGGCTGCGAAGTTGAAGGCGCGGACAAACTCGGCGTAGCGCTTGTCGGTCAGCTTGTTGGCGAAACTGTTGGGATCGGCGACGCCTTCCTTCAGCGCCTTGACCATGAAGGCCTTGGCGTAGTCCATGTCCTCCAGCCCATAGGCCTTCATGGCATATTTGAACAACCGGTCGTTCTTGACGAAATCGTCGATCGATTTCACCTTGGTGATGTTGGCGAGATAATATTTGGTGTCGCGGTCGACGACCGGCTGCTGCTCGATCCTGTCGAGCGACGTTGAAATGTCTCTGGTGATGAGCTGGTAGCTGTTAAACGTATTAAGCAAAGACGTGCCTCCGGCCGAAGCTATGTCAGGACAATACCCCTACTTCCTTGCGCGAAACTGAATCGTGTCCGATGGCTTCGATTCAAGCCTCACACAAGGCACGGGGGCTATCCCTTGCTCGCGATTTGAAATGCGGAAGGACCTGTCGTGGGCATTCTGATTGGACTGGTGGTGACGCTCGGCTGCGTCCTTGGCGGCTTCATGGCCATGGGCGGCCATCTTCACGTGCTGATCCAGCCATGGGAGGCCGTGATCATCTGCGGCGCGGCTCTTGGCACCTTCCTCGTCGCCAATCCGATGAAGACGGTCAAGGATACCGGCAAGGGCATCCTCGAAGCCTTCAAGCAGGCGGTGCCCAAGGAACAGGACTATCTCGAAACGCTCGGCGTGCTGCACTCACTGATGCGCGAACTGCGCTCGAAATCCCGCAGCGAGGTCGAGGCGCATATCGACAATCCGGAAGAGTCGGCGATTTTCCAGGCATTCCCGACCGTGCTGCACAACCATGACCTGACACATTTCATCTGCGACTACTGCCGCATCATCATCATCGGCAATGCCCGCTCGCATGAGATCGAGGCGCTGATGGACGAAGAAATCCAGACCATCAGATCCGACAAGATGAAGGCCTATCACGCACTGGTGGCAGTGGGCGACGGCTTGCCGGCGCTCGGCATCGTCGCCGCCGTGCTCGGCGTGGTCAAGGCGATGGGCGCGCTCGACCAGTCGCCTGAAATCCTCGGCGGCTTGATTGGTGCCGCACTTGTCGGAACGTTTCTTGGCATCTTCCTCTCCTACTCGGTGGTCGGGCCGGTCGCCACCAAGATCAAGACGGTGCGCGAGAAGAAGAACCGCCTCTACATCATCGTCAAGCAGACGCTGCTGGCCTACATGAACGGCGCGCTGCCGCAGGTGGCGATCGAATTCGGCCGCAAGACCATCTCGTCCTATGAACGGCCGACGATCGACGCCGTCGAGCAGAGCACGATGAACACCGGCATCGTCGAAAAGAAGGCCGCCTGAACGATGCGCGACAGATCGGTTCCAGCACTGTCATGACCAGTCCGGGCAGCCCAGCGGAAGCGCGCTCGCTGATCATCGAGCGCCTCGTCGGTGACAGCGGCGAGGCCGCCCAGGTCATCGATGTCGGTCGGGCCATGGCCGAGCGGGCCGTGCCGCTGCTGCAGAAAAGCCTGACCGGCGAGCTTGGCGTTCCGGTCATTGTCGATCTCAAATCGGTCGAGGTCAGCCGCGTGCCTGAGGCGCGTTCGCACGCCGGCGACACGTTTGCTATGACCGTCGTCGGATCGCCCGCGTCTTCCGACGCGATGACCCTGGTGATCGATGCTCCGGCGATCGCGATCATGGTCTGCACGCTGTTCGGCGGCGACCCGGATCTCCCGGTGTCACCGATCGAGCGCGATCTGTCGCAGATCGAAATCGATGTCTCGACCATGGTGTTCCAGCAGGTGGCGCAGGCCCTCAACGGATCGGGAAAGCGTTCGCTCGACCTGCGCCTGCCTGCGCCACGGGCAGTGTCCGGCACCGAGGCGAAGCGGCACGTGCTGCGCGACGGTGCGGCAATCCGCATCGTCCTTGGCATCTCGACGCCGGCCGACAGCGGCACCGTCACCGTGACGATGCCGCAACGTGTCGTGCTGGCCAGCCGCGACGGAGCTGTGCCCGTCAGCGACGACGATCACGGCCCGAGCTGGCGCGCGCGCTTTTCGGAAGAGGTGATGCGCTCCACCGTAGCGCTCGAGGCCACCATGCCGCTGACGCGGCTGACACTCGGCGACCTCGCCGGTTTCGAAATTGGCCAGGTCATCGAATTCGAGGAAACGGCGCAGTCGCAGGCGCGTCTCAGCGCGCGCGGCAAGACGCTGTTCGTATGCGAGTTCGGCAAACTGGGACAGAACTACACCGTCCGGATCAGGCATCCCTACGATGCCGGGCAGGACTTTATCGACGGGCTGATGCCGGCTGCCGCCGGACGCGCCTGAGCATTTGGAGACGATTTCATGGCCAAGACCAAGGTGGAAGCCGACCTCGACCAGCCCGACGAGCAACTCGACCGCGCCATCGAAGAATTGCGCGGGGTCCTGCATGAGGAGGAACAACGCCCCGACATGGCGTTCAGGGCCGCTTCATCAGCCAATTCAAGCGTCATCATGAATATCCCCGTCGATGTCCAGATCATCCTCGGCAGCACCGAGATGCCGGTCTCCGACCTGATGGCGTTGCAGAAAGGGTCGACGGTGGCGCTCAATCGCCGCATCGGCGAGCCCGTCGACGTCGTGGTCAACGGTCGCAAGATCGCGCGTGGCGAGATCACCGTGCTGGAAAGCGATCCATCGCGCTTCGGCATCAGGCTGACCGAAATCATCGCCGGCACGAAGGGCGCCTAGACATGGGTTGCGGGGTTTGCCGGTGGCAGCAGAGGCGAGTGGCATGACGACGCCGGTGACCTTGACCCGCGCGCAAAAGGCAGCCGCCATATTGGTGGCAATGGGCAAGCCGTCGGCCAGCCGCCTGCTGAAATTCTTCAAGCAGGAAGAATTGAAGGCGCTGATCGAGGGCGCCCGCCTGCTGCGGACGATTCCGCAAAGCGATCTCGAGCGCATCGTCGCCGAGTTCGAGGCCGAGTTCACCGAAGGGGCGGGATTGCTCGATTCCGCCGACAGGATGGACACCATCCTCAATGAATCGCTCTCGCCCGAAGAGATGAGTGCCATCATGGGCGACAAGAGATTCGAGGTCGCCCCGGAAGGCCCGCCGCCGATTTGGCCGGAGCTCGAAAAGCTCGAACCGGCGCGGCTTGGCGCCTTCCTGGCCGGCGAACATCCGCAGACCGCGGCCATGGTGCTGTCGAAGCTGGCGCCGCACGTGGCGGCGAGCGTGCTGCTGACGCTGACCAAGCCGACACGCGGCGAAATCATCAAGCGCATGGTGACGATGGCGAATGTTCCGGAAGCCGCAAGCAGGATCGTCGAAAACCGGCTGCGCACCAGCGTGCTGACGGAAACCTCGACCAAGGATACCTCGGCCGGTCAGGCGCGCGTCGCCAGCGTCCTCAACGAGTTGGACAAGCCGCTGCTCGAAGAGGTCATGCAGGACCTGGAAGCCGCCGGCACGCCTGATCTCGACGGCGTCCGAGCCCGCTTGTTTGCCTTCGACGACCTGCCGCTGCTCACCCAGAAAGCGCGGGTGCTGCTGTTCGACGGGCTGTCGACGGAACTGGTCACGCTGGCCCTGCGCGGCACTTCAGCCGCACTTGCCGAATCGGTGCTGTCGGCGATCGGCGCCCGCTCGCGACGCATGATCGAAGCTGAACTCGGACAGGGTTCGGACGGGATTCCTCTCGCCGACATCACGGCGGCGCGCAAGACGATTGTGACGACGACCATCCGGTTGTCGCGCGAAGGCGCCTTCGAACTTCCTTCGACCCAAGACGCCGCCTAAGACCGCGCCATGGCTGACGCAGTCGACAAGGACTCGAAAACCGAAGAGGCAACGGAAAAGAAGATCCGCGACACCGTCGAACAGGGCAAACTGCCCCATTCGCGAGAGACGGCACTGCTCGCCTCGTTCGTTGCCATATTGGTGTTCACCGTCTTCTACGCCAAGGACGCGATCGTCGATCTCGGCATGTTCCTGTCGATGTTCCTGGAAAAGCCGGAAGCCTGGCCGATGGACACCGAGACCGACGTCATCGCGCTCTACAAGATCGTCCTTCTCGAGGTTGGCCGCGCCGTCCTGAGCCTGATGGTGCTGCTGACCGTCGCCGGTGTCGGCGCCTCGGTGTTCCAGAATATGCCGCAATTCGTCGGCGAGCGGGTGCGGCCGCAACTGTCGCGCATCTCGATCACCAAGGGGTGGAACAGGCTGTTCGGCATTCAGGGTTGGGTCGAGTTCCTCAAGTCACTCGGCAAAGTCGGCTTTGCCATCGTCGTGTTGAGCTTCACCCTGTCGGAGGATCACCGCAAGCTGCTCGCCGGCATGATCACCAATCCGATTGCCTTCGGTCTCGTCATCCGCGGCATCGCCGTCGACATCCTGGTGGCGATCGTCTTCGTCATGGGGTTGATCGCGGCGGTCGACATCGTCTGGTCGCGCTTCCACTGGAAGCAGGACCTGCGTATGAGCAAGCAGGAGGTCAAGGACGAGTTCAAACAGTCCGAGGGCGACCCGATCGTCAAATCGCGCCTGCGCTCGCTGGCGCGCGACCGGGCGCGCAAGCGGATGATGACAGCGGTG
The DNA here is from genome assembly GCA_004017275.1 of Mesorhizobium sp. Classification (GTDB taxonomy): domain Bacteria; phylum Pseudomonadota; class Alphaproteobacteria; order Rhizobiales; family Rhizobiaceae; genus Mesorhizobium. The sequence continues at coordinate 98,146 of SAKE01000017.1, forward strand.
CCGCGCGCGACGCTGATCATCGCCAACCCGACGCACTTCTCGATCGCGCTGAAATATGTGCGCGACGAGGACTCGGCGCCCATGGTGCTGGCCAAGGGTCAGGACCTGGTGGCGCTCAAGATCCGCGAGATCGCGCGGGAACACAACATCCCGATCTTCGAGGACGTGGCGCTCGCCCGCTCCATGTACAAGCAAGTTTCGGTCGATAATGTGATCCCGTCACAATTCTACCAGGCCGTCGCCGAACTGGTGCGGATCGTCTACTCGAAAAAGGCTGAGCGCAGACAGATTTCATGAACCGGCAACCGCACGCAAAATCCCGCGAGATCATCGTCGCCAGCGCCATCGAGCAGGTGGTGGGGGAACTGAGGCTGATCGATGTCGCCGACTACATCGCCTTCATCCGGCTGGAGCATTTCGCGTGCCTGTCGGATCTGGTCGATTCAGCGGTGGAACTGTTCTTCCTGCCGGGTACGCTGCGGCTTGGCCATGGCGGCGAAGCGCATGTCGACTGGAGCGGCAGCCCGCGCATCGTGCTCGATCTGGAGCTGAGGCCGCCCGGCGTCACCGTCTATTTCCAGCTGACGCTGAGCGAGCTCGGTGCCTCGGTGGTGGTCAACTACGTATCCTTCGAGAAGCCGGGCGAAGATCCGGAGCACAACACGGTGCTGCTCGAGGCTGTGATCGAACAGGCGCGCATCCGCAAGGTCGAGTCTCTGGCCTTTCGCTGACCATTGGTCGCTTCCGACCCGTTGTCGAATTCCCTTATTCGATCAAGCCCAGGCGCAACGCCTTGGCTACGGCCTGGTTGCGGTTGACGGCGTTGAGCTTCTGGGTCGACTGGGTCAGATATTGGTTGGCGGTGTGCACCGACAGCTTCAGGAGCCGCGCGATCTCCTCGCTGGTGTTGCCGTTGGCGGTCAGTTTCAGGCATTCGAGTTCGCGCTTGGAGATTGTGCGCATGCGTCCGGCGTCGCCCGGACGGATGCGGGCGACGCCGGCGAACAGCGAAAAGCAGCGGGCGTGGATCTCGTAGAGCGCGTCCTGCGGCAAGGCGATCTCGGAGCCCAGGAAAACGACAAGGCCGCATTGGCCGCGGTCGGCGTGGACGGGAAAGGCGATGCCGCTGGTGCCGGGTGCCAGCGGTGCGATCTGCTGCGTCCAGGCGAGATTGCCGAACATCTCGGCCATGGCGGCAATGCCGTCATCCGTCCACCAGCGCGGTTCGGTCGAGATGCGGGTGTGACGCACGATCTCCTCGCCATTGGCGCCTGAAATGAACTTCGTCGCCACGGCAATGCCGGGATAGTCGGAATCGAAGCAAGGAATGAGCCGCGCCCGTTCGGGCGAGGGGCTGGCAAAGAACAGGCCGAAAGCCGAGGCATTGATGTCGACGGCGATCCAGCGGCAGCGGCGCACGGCGTCGGGAATGCTGACGGCGTGATGGGTTTCGGAGCTGAGCGAGAAAGCGCCGAACGGGTTGCGCTGCTCATTGAAAAGGGCTTCGGCAGCCTCCTTGATATCGGCGTGTTTCAAATGATGCCGCTCCTGATCGCCGTGGCGATGGCCATCGCGCGGTTGCTGGCCGCGAATTTCTGGATGGCGTGGGTGATGTAACTGTTGACGGTGTTGGAGGAGACGCCAAGGATGACGGCGACCTCGTCGGTGGTCTTGCCTTCGGAGACCCAGAACAGGCATTCGCGCTCTCGATCCGACAGCGGATCCTGCATTGCGGCGGCGGCGATCAGTTGCGGGATGTGCGAGAGCGCGTAGCAGCATTTCAGTTGCGCCCGCATCAGCGCCGGCTGGTCGATGCTGCCGGCTGTCGCTGCCGAGAAAAGGGCGAACAGGCGCTGGCGGCCGACATTCAGCCTGAGCGAATAAACCTCCGCATGGCCGAGCACATCGAGAAGGCGCGCCTCCTCGCCGGTGATCAACCCGTCAGCTTCGGGCGCGTGAGAGGCAACAAGCGGTCTCGGACGGATACCTGGTGCAACGGTGAGCGCGCCTTGCGCAAGCCCGGCGATCAGCCGCTTGCCGATCAGCTCGATGGCGTCGAAAATCCAGTTGGAGGAGACGATGCGCGCATCGTTGCGGTCCTGGTCGTGGACGATGGCGACCAGCATGTAGCTGTCGGCGCCGATCTCGGCGGTCAGTTGCATGAAAAAGCTGGTGAGATCGCCGCGCGACGTCAGGCGCGAGCCCAATGTGTCGGATTGAAGTAACGCGGCGGGACTGCTCATTCTTGTTGCTTTTGGCCGGAATCGTTTCTGCTGTCCGGATGCTGGAAGCCAGCCGCCGAACCCGAATACGCATCACTTTGACGAAGACACACGCGTGGCGCAGGGCTGCGCCAACCAGATACGAATCCATTCAGGGAACGCGAAGCCGTCCGCGTCTGGTGCCGGAAAAAGCTCCGGAACAAGAGACTTTGGGTGGTCGCCGCGCCCCCCAAGGACCGGCTGATTCGGGTCTAATCTACCCGCAGTTGAATCCGACATCAAACGCGATTTGACAAAATCGAATCTGGTGGACTCAGGTGCGACTCAGAGGTCGATTTTCGCAGTCTTCGAGATGCGAAAGTATCGGCACTGTGCAAGCCGGCCATATCGTTGGCGGGCTTGTTGCGATAGATACGAAAACGCCGAAGGGGTGGGCATCTCCGCAGGCGAGCTTGTGGGTGGCAGGACGGATGCGGTTGTCGCAGTGGCGCTACGCGGGCTTCTGGCACGGTTGGTTTCGGGGGAAACAATGAGCGATTCATTTCGAGAAGTTACGTCTGTCTCGTGGTTTGGGCGTATCAAGCGCGCAGTCGGCGGGGTCATCTTCGGCCTGCTTCTGGTGGTGCTGATGGTGATCGGGCTGTTCTGGAACGAGGGCCGGGCGGTGCAGACGGCGCGCTCGCTGGCCGAAGGCGCGGGCGCTGTGGTTTCGGTGAGCGCCGACGGCGTCGAAGCCGTTAACGACGGAAAGCTGGTGCATGTCAGCGGGCCGGTGACGGCCGACAGCGACCTCACCGATCCGGATTTCGCCATTGCTGCGCAAGGGCTGCGGTTGTCGCGCAACGTCGAGATGTATCAGTGGAAGCAAGAAGAAAAATCCGAGACCACCAAGAAGCTTGGCGGTGGCGAGGAGACGGTAACCACCTACAGCTATTCGAAGGTGTGGGACGACAGCCAGATCGACTCGTCGGATTTCAAGAAACCCGACGGCCACCAGAATCCGCCGATGGCGATCCACAGCCGGACCTTCCAGATTCCGCAAGGCAAGCTCGGCGCCTTCGATCTCGATACGCCAGTGCTTGATCGCATCGAGGGCGACAAGACGTATTCGCTGTCGCCCGATCAGTCGGCTACGATCAGGGCAGCCTATACCGGCACCAGGCCGCTCAGCATCGCCGACGGCAAGATCTATCTCGGCGCCGACACGACAACGCCGGCGCTGGGCGACTACCGTATCGGCTACGAACTGGCGCCGCTCGGCGTGGTCAGCATCGTCGCACGCCAGACCGGCAGCCGGTTCGAGCCTTACCAGACCGAGGCGGGTGACGCGTTGCTGATGGTCGACACAGGCACTGTCCCGGCCGACAAGATGTTCGCTGAGGCGGTCAGCGCAAACACGCTGATTACCTGGCTGCTGCGCGCCGCCGGCCTGCTGTTGCTGACCATCGGCTTTGCCCTGTTCCTCAGCCCGATCGGCGTGATCCTCGACGTCATCCCGTTCCTCGGCAGCATGGCGCGGATGGGAACCGGCATCATTGCATTCTTCCTGGCGATCCTGGTCGGCACGACGACAATCGCCATTGCCTGGTTCTGGTATCGGCCGGTTCTGGCTGTGGGCATCCTCGCGGCCGGCGTCATCGCGGCGGCGGCGGTCTACTATCTCGGCCGCTCGCGCAAGGCAGCCACCCCGGTTGCGGTGCCGAGCGCCGGGGCGGTAACCTAGGTCAAACGCCGAACGGCTACCGCCGTTCGGCGCTCATTTACCGATCCTCAAAGCCGGTCAGCACGCCGACGGCGTTGACGCCGATCTCCTCGACGGCATAGCCGCCTTCCATGACGAACAGCGTCGGCAGGCCGAGCCTGGCGATGCGGCGGCCGATCTTGGGATAATCAGATGTTTTCAGCTTGAACTGGCTGATTGGGTCTTTCTCGAAGGTGTCAACGCCGAGCGAGACGATGACGACATCCGGTGCGTAGGCGGCGAGCCTGGCGCAGGCGTCCTCCAGCGAGGCGTTCCAGGCGTCCCAGTCGGTGCCGAAGGGCATCGGATAGTTGATGTTGAAGCCTTCGCCGGCACCGGCGCCGCGTTCGTCGGCATGGCCGAGGAAGAACGGGTATTCGACCATCGGATCGCCATGCAGATTGAGCACCTGCACGTCTGCACGGTCATAGAAGATTTCCTGCGTGCCGTTGCCGTGGTGGTAGTCGACATCGAGGATCGAGATGCGTTTGGCACCTTGGTCGCGGAACCATTGCGCGGCAACAGCGGCGTTATTGATGTAGCAATAGCCGCCCATAAAGCCGGCACCGGCATGGTGGCCGGGCGGACGGCAGAGCGCGAAGGCGGAAGGTTCGCCATCCTTGACCAGGCCGGCGGCGGTCAGCGCCACGTCATAGGACGACTTGATCGCAGCCCATGTGCCTTCGACGAAGGTGGCGCCGGCATCGAAGGAATAATAGCCGAGCAGGGCGTCGATGCGCTTCGGCGCCACGTCGCCGCGCAGGCCGCGGGTCGGCCAGGTGAAGGGCATCGCCGTGCCCGTGAGGCCGGCTTCCAGCCATTGCGGCCAGACCGTCGGCAGGAAGTCGATATAGTCCGATTTGTGGATGCGCTTGGCGGCGGCGAGATCGTGTTCGATCGGCGCGATGATGGGTCCCAGTTTCTCGCTTTCGACCCGCGCCTTGATGAATTCGGCCCGCGACGGCTTTTCGAAACCCGGCACGATGGCCGAGGTGACCAGTTCCATCTGGCCGGCATGGCCAGCATGAAGCGGCGAATAGACAGTCTTCATGAAATTCCTCTCGAAATGCGAAATCAGTCAAGGTTGAGATAGGGGCTCACCAGAGCGAGCCACATGGTTTCCACATCGTCCTCGATGAGGTTGTATGTCCTGCGATCCCTCTTCAGTCCGACCAGCCGGCAGGCGTGCCCGACCTCCATCATCACAAGGCCGAGCCGTTTGGCGATCTTGTCTTCGAGAGCAGGATTCACATGCCGCAGCCAGGCGGCGTAAAGCGCGATGATCTGCTCATCATATTCGTCCTGGATAGGCCTGAGATCGGCGTTGCCTGAAATGGCCTCGATCACCGGCATCAGGGTCGCGTTTTCGAGATAGATACTGGACGTGTCGATAAAGAGCCTGCGCACTTCGCGCCGGAATTCTTCGCGGTTGGTGGGCTGGGGGACCTTGATGCGTCTCTCGATCACCTCCGGAAAGGAGGACAGCCAACGCCGGGCGAGGTCCAGAAGAATGGCTTCCTTGTTGGGAAAGTACTGGTAGACCGAACCGACCGACAAGCCCGCGCGCTGCGCGATGGCAAGCGTCGTTGGCGTCTTGGTTCCTTGCTCCCGCGTCAAGACCAGCGCCGCGTCGAGAATCCTGTCGACCACCTTGCTCGAGCGTTGTTGCCGCGGCTGCTTGCGCGGTTCGAGCGCTATCCTGGTTTTGCGATCGAGACTGCGCTTCACGGCTTGACGTCCTCGTTCCCCGCCTGGTCCCAACACAAGCAGAGCGTGCTGTCCACAATACATTGCATATTCCACATGTTGACAAACGCGAATGTTCAGTCGCATTCTTTATCCACGCCGCCTTCAGGGATGACAAGGGGAATTTCGAAGACAGCGGACTGGCATCCTTTTTCGTCCCATGGCGCCGTTCCGGTGGAGTGGCAGTCGTTGGACAAGAGGTCTGTCGGTATCAATCAGTCGTCAAAAGCGCGGAGTCGCGATGTCTGTCACAGGTGCGGGTCACAATGCGGATCTGATCGTCATCAACGGTCGTGTGCAGACCATGGACGACGACAATCCCGCCGCCGAGGCGGTTGCCGTCAAGGACGGCGCCATCATTGCCATCGGCAGCCGCGCCTCTATCGAAGAGCTCAGGGGACCGGCCACCAAAGTCATCGACGCCAAGGGCGGTTCGGTGGTCCCGGGTTTCATCGAAGCCCACATGCATCTCTTTTCAGGCGGGGCGGAACTTGCCCACCTTCAACTCACGGGTATTCACGGCTTCGAGGCGCTGCAAAAGGCGATCCGCGACTATGCGCCGACGCAGCCCAATGCACCGATGCTGGTTGGCCAAGGTGTCGACTACACAGTGCTCGGTAGCGAGCGGGTGACGCGCCACCATCTCGATGCCATTTTGCCCGAACGCGCGTTCTGCATGGCGGCGCCAGACCATCACACCATGTGGGCCAACACCAAGGCGCTGGAAATGGCCGGCATCCTGCAGGGGCGCACACTTGGCCCTGGCAATGAGATCGTCATGGGTGACGATGGTCTGGCCGCGGGCGAATTGCGCGAGGGCGAGGCCTTCGGCCCGGTGCTCGACCTTGCCGGCGAAGGCCGGGTGCGGCTGGGGCTTTCGACCGGCGGCGAGCCGGACCCGATGCCGACGGCGGCGGAGCGCAACGCCGACCGCGACATCATGCGGCGCGGGCTCGCCTGGTGCGCCCGTCACGGCATCACCTCGATCCAGAACATGGACGGCAATTTCTATCAGCTTGAGTTGCTGGCCGAGATCGAGGCCGAGGAAGGTTTGCCCTGTCGCGTTCAGATACCGTTCCACTACAAGAATTTCATGACGCTCGACATGCTCGACAAGGCGTCAACGATGGCCGAACGCTACAACAGCGAATGGCTGTCGTCGGGCATGGTCAAGGTGTTCTACGACGGCGTGCTCGATTCCTGGACGGCTGTCATGGTCGAGCCCTATGCCGACCGCCCGGACTGGGTTGGCGAGCCTTTGTTCACACCGCAGCAGTTCATCGATCTGGCCGTCGCGGTCGACAGGCGCGGGCTGCAGATCGCCGTGCATTCGATCGGAGACGGCGCGGTGCGCGCGGTGCTCGACGGCTATGAGGCGGCGCAGAAGGCGAACGGCAGGCGCGACAGCCGTCACCGTGTCGAGCACATCGAGGTCACCACCACATCGGACGTACCGCGTTTCGCCGAACTCGGCGTCATCGCCTCCATGCAACCACCGCATCCGCCCGGCGCCATGGATTTTCCGCTGGAGCCAACGATATCGCGCATCGGGCCGGCGCGCTGGCCCTTGAGCTATGCCTGGCGGACCTTGAAGGATGCCGGCGCGCATGTCGTCTTCGCCTCGGACTGGCCGGTGTCGCCGATCGACCCGATTCTGGGCATTCAGGCGGCAGTGTTGCGCAAACCATGGGCAGAGAGCGACCCGGACCAGAGTTTTTCGCTGCATGAAGCGCTCGCTGGCTACACGGTCGAGGGCGCCTATGCCGAATTCAAAGAACACCGCAAGGGCATGCTGAAGTCAGGCTACATGGCCGATCTGGTGGTTTTGTCGGCGGATATCGAGAAGACAGCCCCATCCGAGCTGCACAGGGTATGGCCGGTGACGACGATCTGCGGCGGCAAGGTCACCTATCAGGCCTGACTATGGCATGGGGCTTGCAGGCCTCGATGACTGACTGAACTGTGATTCAATGCCGGGCTTGCCAACCTACCGGCCATGTGGTCACATCGAACAGGGGAAGAGCTCCGCCAGCAAGAGTGGGGTCAACAGTGAGGCGTAATCGTGCCGGACAAACCGGATCGGAATGCGATTGAAGTAGTAAACGTCAGTAAAATTTTCGGATCAGGTGAGGGGCGGGTCGCTGCCCTCGACGCGGTCTCGGTATCCATCCGCGAGAACGAATTCTTCACGTTGCTGGGGCCATCCGGCTGCGGCAAGACGACATTGCTCAGACTGATCGCGGGCTTCGACTTCCCTACCGCCGGTGAAATCCTGCTCTATGGCCAGGACATCGCGCTGCTGCCGCCCTTCAAGCGGCCGGTCAACACCGTTTTCCAGTCCTACGCGCTGTTCCCGCACATGACGGTCGCCGACAATATCGGCTTTGGCCTGGAAATGCTGGGCAAGCCAAAGACCCAGATCAAGGCGCGCGTCGCCGAGATGCTGAAGCTGGTCAAGATGGAGGCACTCGCCGGCCGTCGCACCAGCCAGATCTCCGGCGGCCAGCAGCAACGCGTGGCGCTGGCCCGGGCGCTCGCACCGCAGCCGAAAGTGCTGCTGCTCGACGAACCGCTGTCGGCGCTCGACTACAAGCTGCGCAAGGAGATGCAGATCGAACTGAAGCGGCTGCAGCATGAGACCGGCATCACCTTCATCTTCGTCACCCACGACCAGGAGGAAGCGTTGACGATGTCGGACCGCATCGCGGTCATGTCTTCCGGCAAGATCCTGCAGGTCGGTTCGCCCTGGGATATCTACGACAAGCCGGCGGAGCGGTTCGTCGCCGACTTCATCGGCGAAACCAACTTCCTCACCGCCGCCATCAGCGAGATGGCCAACGGCAAGGCGCGCGCGACGCTCAAGTCCGGTGCGACCATCGAGGCGACTGTGGCCCAAGGTTTCCAACCCAAACCCAATGCCACGGTCGTGGTTCGGCCCGAACACGCCAAGCTGACCAAGGGCAAGGGCGAATTGTCGGGAACGGTCGACAACATCGTCTATTTTGGTACCGACACCCACATCCATGTTCATCTCGACAGTGGCGAACTCTTCACCGTGCGCCAACAGAACACGCGGAGCGCAGGCTGTGGTTTCGAGAAGGCCGACAAGGTCGGCATCCTCATCGGCAGCGATGCTGCCCAGGTCCTGAAGGACTGACGATGGCGACCGCAGAAGAAGTCGCCAAGGCAGCGGAGCGGCGCGATGTCCGTGACCGCTGGCTTCTGTCAGCGCCAGCGCTGCTTGTCATTTTCCTCGCCGCGACCGGTCCCCTGCTGATCGTGCTCGTCTACTCGTTCCTGACACCGGGTCCCTATGGCGACGTAAAATGGCAATTCTCGCCGGAAGCATGGATCGCGGTGTTTCTGGAACGCGATATATTCGACGACACGCTTTCGGCCGCCGCCGCCCACGTCACCATCTTCCTGCGCTCGATCAAGCTTTCGGTGGTGACGACCATCGCCACCTTGGTGCTTGGCTTCCCAACCGCCTATTTCATGGCGACACGCAGCGAAAAGACACGCGATCTCTGGCTGTTCCTGATCACCATCCCGTTCTGGACCAACCTGCTGATCCGCACCTTCGCGGTGCTGCAGATCATCCGCAACGAAGGCATCGTCAACTCGATCCTGCTCAAGCTCGGTATCATCTCGGCGCCGATCCAGATCCTCTACACCGACACGGCGATCCTGATCGGCATGGCCTATGTCTACCTGCCGCTGATGGTGCTGCCGATTTATGCGAGCATGGAAAAGCTCGATTTCCGGTTGGTCGAGGCGGGCTACGATCTTTACGCGACGCGGTTCCAGGTGCTGCGGCGAATTATCTTTCCGCTGGTCAAGCCGGGTGTCATCGCCGGCTCCATCCTCGTCTTCATTCCAGCGCTTGGCGCCTATGTGACGCCGAGTGTGCTTGGCGGCGGCAAGAACATGATGCTGTCCAACCTGATCGAATTGCAGTTCGGGCAGGGCCGCAACTGGCCGCTCGGCTCGGCGCTGTCGATCGCCGTCATGATCATCGTGATGGTGGCGCTGCTCGCCTATGTGCGCAATGCCGGCAAGTCGGGGGTGCGTCATGGCTAAGAATTTTTCCATCAAGCACCAGCCAGGGTTCACCGCGATCGCCGCGACCTGCTTTATCGTGCTCTATCTGCCCATCATCGTGCTGGTCATCTATGCCTTCAACGCGGCGAGCTCGACCTCCGAATGGGGCGGCTTTTCGCTGAAATGGTTCCAGTCGGCATGGCAGAACACGCAGGTCGTCGATGCCACGTTGCGTTCCTTTCAGATAGGCTCGATAGCGGCTGTGCTTTCCACCACCTTCGCCACCATGGCGGCTCTCGCCACCACGCGCACCGCGCCCTATCCCGGTCTCACCTTCAAATATGCGGCGATCAACCAGCCGCTGATGGTGCCCGAGATTGTCACCGGCGTGGCGCTGCTGATCTTCTTCTCGCGCATCAAGATCTTCACCGGCTATTCCGGCATCGGCTATCTGATCGCCGCGCATACGGCATTCTGCATTCCCTTTGCCTATTTGCCGATCCGGGCGCGGCTTGAGAATATGGACCTGACGCTGGAGCGTGCCGCCGCCGACCTCTATGCGACGCCCTGGAAAACCTTTCGCCGCATCACCCTGCCGCTCCTGTGGCCCGGCATCCTGGCCGGACTGATGCTGGCCTTCGTCATCTCGCTCGACGACGTGGTCATCACCGAGTTCGTCAAATCGGGCGGCCAGGACACGCTGCCCACCTACATGCTCGGCCAGATACGCCGCGGCATCACACCCGAGATCAACGCGATATCGACCGCCTTCCTGCTGCTTTCGGTCGCGATCGTCACGTTGTTTTTCTTCGTCAGCAGGAAACGAGACTGAACCGAAAATGGGAGTTAAAACCATGAACTGGAAGACAACAGCAACCGCCATGGGGTTGGCGTTGCTCGCTTCGACGGGCCTCGCCCGCGCCGACGGCGAACTGAACATCTACAATTGGGGCAACTATACCAGCCCCGACGTGATCAAGAAGTTCGAGGCGAAGTACAACGTCAAGGTGACCATCACCGACTACGATTCTAACGACACCGCGCTGGCCAAGGTTCGCCAGGGCGGCACCGGTTTCGACATCGCGGTGCCTTCGCAGACCTATGTGCCGATATGGATCAAGGAAGGCCTCGTCCAGGAGACCGATCCGGGCAAGATGGAGAACTTCAAGAACGTGGCGCCCGAATGGGCCAATCCTGAATTCGATCCGGGCCGCAAATATTCGGTGCCATGGGCCTGGGGCACGATCGGCGTCGTCGTCAACACCGATGCCTATAAAGGCCCGACCGATACGTGGGGCATCGTCTTCAATGCGCCCGATGAGCTGAAGGGCAAGGTCAACGTCGTTCCGGAGATGAACGACGTCATCTTCGCGGCGATCAAATATGTCGGCGGCCAGCAATGCACCGACGACAGGGCGGTGCTGAAGAAGGTACGCGACCTGCTGGTGGCGGCCAAGCCGAACTGGATCGCGATGGAATACAACACCATCGAGAAGATGGGCGCCGGCGACTTCAAGGCAACCAGCGACTGGAACGGCTCGGCGCTGCGCCAGCGTCTGGCCAACCCGGCCATCCATTACAACTATCCGAAGGAAGGCTTTGGCCTGTGGAGCGACAACGTCGTCGTTCTGAAGGAAGCCAAGAACGTCGAGAATGCCAAGCTGTTCCAGAACTTCATCATGGATCCGGAAAACGCGGCTGGCCTCTCGGCCTTCCACCGCTATGCCAACGCCATCATCGGCTCGGACAAGTACATGCCGGCCGACATGAAGGATGCGCCGGAAGTCGTCATTCCGGCCGACGCCAAGCCGAAAGGCGAATTCCAGAAGATGTGCGCGCCGGAAACGCAGGAACTCTACACCAAGATCTGGACCGAACTGCAGAAGTAATCGCTGCATAACGGACCCGGCGGCACACGCCGCCGGGTCCGTTTTTCTGTTGCCGGAGCTTGGCCTTCATGGACTCCTATCGCAATTCCGATCCGCGGCCACCGATCATGCAAGGCTCGCCGCCCGCCATGGTGGTTCCCAAGCTCGACTGGGACCGGCCGCCATGGAACCGCTGGGCGTTCCAGCACATCCGTGAATTCCTGCCGACCGCCGAAGTCTGGCGCGGCAATGGCCATCGCCACCGTCTCGAACGCGCCGAGGTCGATCTCGACGGACTGCCAGTCGAGGACAGCGAGGCCAAGCCGACGACGCTCGCCGGGCTGCTCGACGAGACTTATACGGACGGCTTCCTGGTGCTCAAGGACGGCAGGATAGCCTATGAGCGCTATTTCAACGGCATGGGTGAGCGCACGCTGCACCTGTCGCAGTCGATGGCCAAGTCCGTCACCGGTTCGGTGTTCGGCATACTGGTCGGGCGTGGCCTGATCGATCCGGCCAGACCGGTGACGGACTACCTACCGGAACTCGGCGTCACCGGCTGGGCCGGCGCCAGCGTCCAACACGTGCTCGACATGACCAGCGGCGTCCGCTTCTCCGAGGAATATACCGACCGCTATTCCGACATCGGCCAGGTCGATGTCGCCACCGGCTGGAAGCCGGTGCCGCCGGACAGCGATCCGGCCTTCCGCTGGCCTTCGCACATGTTCGAGCTGATCCTCGGCTTAAAGGAAACGATCCGCCCGCATGGTGCTGCGTTCGAGTACCGCTCGATCGAGACCGACGTGCTTGCCTTCATCATGGAACGGGTGACGGGCAAACGGCTACCGCAGCTGGTTTCGGAAGAACTCTGGCAAAAGCTCGGTGCTGATGAAAGCGCCTGCTTCACGGTCGACAGCGCCGGCTATGCGGTGGCCGATGGCGGCTTCAACGCGACGCTGCGCGATTACGGCCGCTTCGGCCAACTGATCCTCGACAATGGCGGCGGTGTCGTGCCGGCCGACTGGATCGAGGCCACGCGCAACGGCAGGCATGGGTCGGACTTCAGCCCCAGCCTGCCGGAAGGCAGCTATCGCAACCAGTTCTGGATCGAGGACCCGCGCTCGCGCGCGCTGATGTGCCGGGGTGTGTTCGGGCAGATGATCCATATCGACTGGAACACAGGAATGGTCGTGGTTAAGCTTTCGACCTATCCGGATTTCAGCAACATCGCCTATTCCATAGCGACGCTGAAGGCGGTGCACGCCATTGCCGCGGCGGTGAGCTGAGCCCCACAAGAAGAAACGACCCGGAAGGAAACGCCATGACCGGCAAGACCGCGTTCGAGACCCGCTATGGCTTCCGCCGCAACGAGGTCGTGCTCGCCAACTGGCGCGAAAATCCGTTCAACCGGTGGTCGTTCCAGAACCTCGGCGAACTGGTGCCTACCGCCCGCGTGGCTGCAGCACCGGCTGGCGTCGAGCCGCCGCTCCGGGACATGGGCGGCCTGCTCGGCGAGAAGGTCACGGTTGCCGGCGCGCCGGAGACGGTGGCTGAATTTCTCGCACGTTCGAGCACCGACGCGCTGACGGTGATGAAAAGCGGCAGGATCGTCGGCGACTGGTTCGCCCCGCATATGGATTTCGGCGCCCGCCATGTCATCTTTTCGATCAGCAAGTCGCTGACCGCCATCATTGCCGGCATACTGGAGGGCGAGGGGGTGTTCGACCCGGAAGCACCGGTGACGGCCTACATCCCTGAAGCCGCCGGCTCGGCCTATGGCGATGCGAGCGTGCGGCATGTGCTCGATATGAGTGTCAGCCTCGATTTCGAGGAGGCCTATCTCGATCCGGAGAGCGCTTTCGCCCGTTATCGCCGCGCCACGCTATGGAATCCGGGTGGCGGCACGGAGAGCCTGCGCGAATTCATCCTGACCTTGCAGCGCCTTGCCGAGCCGCATGGCCAGACCTTCCGCTACCGCTCGCCCAATTCTGACCTGCTTGGCATCCTGCTCGAGCGGGCGTCCGGCCAGCGCTTCGCCGACCTGATGCGCGAGAAACTGTGGCTGCCGCTCGGCGCCGTCAGCGAAGCCTCGATCGGCGTCGATATGGAAGGCACGGCCCGCACCGCCGGCGGCATTTCGGTGACGCCGCGCGACCTGGCACGCGTCGGCGAGATGATGCGGCAAGGCGGCATGGCCAATGGCCGCCGCATCGTGCCCGAGGTGTGGGTGCGCGACACGACCAGCACCGGCGGCAGTGCGGACGCCTGGCAGCGGGGGACGATGGCGCTGCTGTTCCCGAAGGGCCGTTACCGCAACAAATGGTACCAGACTGGACACGAGAACGGCGCCTATTGCGGCATCGGCATCCATGGCCAGTGGCTGTATGTCGATCCCAGGACCGAAGTTGTGATCGCCAAGATGTCGTCGCAGCCGGAGCCGGTCGACGATCCGCTCGATGTCGAGATCGTCGCCTTTTTCGAAGTGCTGAGCCGCATGGTCTAGACTGGGTCCGGGCCGCCACATTAGCGCACGCTTTCCTGTGGACCCGCCGGGCTGATCAAAGCACGGCGGTTGGCGGACCGGATGTCTGCGCCTATGGTCGCCGCTCTTTCGACGAGAGCAGGAACGACATGGCATCCGACATCAAGCGCATTGCAGCCATTATCGCGACCGAGATCGCTGCCCGGCCCGAACAGGCGGCCGCGGCGATCGAACTGCTCGACGAGGGCGCGACGGTGCCGTTCGTGGCGCGCTACCGCAAGGAAGTCACCGGCGGACTGGACGACACGCAATTGCGCGATCTTGCCGAACGCCTTGCCTATCTGCGCGAACTCGACGCGCGCCGCGATACCATCCTCGGTTCCATCCGTGAGCAGGGCAAGCTGACCGCGGAGCTCGAGGGCAAGATCGTCGCCGCCACCACCAAGGCGGAGCTGGAAGACATCTACCTGCCCTACAAGCCCAAGCGCCGCACCAAGGCCGAGATCGCCAGGGAGCGCGGGCTGGGGCCTCTGGCCGAAGCCATTCTTGCCAACCGTTTGCTCGTGCCTGCCGACCTGGCGTTGGCCTATGTCAGCGAAGAGGTGGCCGATGCCAAGGCGGCGCTCGATGGCGCGCGCGACATCCTGTCGGAACAGTTCGCCGAGAATGCCGATCTTGTCGGCAAGTTGCGCAGCTACATGAAGGAGCGCGCTTTCATGAGGGCCAGGGTGGTCGACGGCAAGCAGGAAGCCGGTGCGAAATTCTCCGACTATTTCGACCATGTCGAGCGCTGGGCAAATGTGCCGAGCCATCGCGCGCTGGCCATGCTGCGCGGCCGCAACGAGGAAGTGCTGTCGCTCGACATCGAGGTCGATGCCGATGATACGTCGCCGGTGAAGCCGGTCGAGCGGATGATCGCCAATGCCTATGCAATCGGGGGCAGCCTGCCGGGCGACCGCTGGCTGATGGACGTTGCTGGCTGGACCTGGCGGATAAAACTGTCGCTGCACCTGACGCTCGATTTGATGCGCGATTTGCGCGAGCGGGCGGAGGAAGAGGCGATCCATGTGTTCGCCCGCAACCTCAAGGATTTGCTGCTGGCGGCGCCCGCCGGTTCGCGCGCCACGATGGGGCTTGACCCAGGCATCCGCACCGGCGTCAAGGTGGCGGTGGTCGACGGCACCGGCAAGGTGCTGACCACGACGACCGTCTACCCGTTCCCGCCCAGGAACGATGTGCGCGGTACTCAGGCGGAACTGGCCAAGCTCATCCGCCTGCACAAGGTCGAGCTCATTTCGATCGGTAACGGCACCGGCAGCCGCGAGACGGAAAAGCTGGTGGCGGACATGCTGTCCGACATGCCTAGGGATGGTGGTCCCAAGCCGCTGAAAGTGATCGTCAGCGAGGCGGGCGCCTCGGTTTATTCGGCATCGGCGACAGCGGCGGCGGAATTCCCCGGCCTCGACGTGTCGCTGCGCGGCGCTGTCTCGATCGCCCGGCGCCTGCAGGATCCGCTGGCCGAACTGGTCAAGATCGAGCCCAAATCGATCGGCGTCGGCCAGTACCAGCACGATGTCGACCAGTACCGGCTCGGCCGCTCGCTGGAAGCAGTGGTGGAAGATGCGGTGAACGCCGTCGGCGTCGACCTCAACACCGCCTCGGCGCCGCTGCTGGCGCGTGTTTCAGGTCTTGGCGCGTCGCTGGCCGACGCGATCGTCGCGCATCGCGATGCGACCGGTCCGTTCGCAAGCCGGAAGGACCTGCTCAAGGTGCCGCGGCTCGGACCGCGCGCGTTCGAACAATCCGCCGGCTTCCTGCGCATCGCCAATGGCAGCGAGCCGCTCGATGCCTCGTCGGTGCATCCGGAGGCCTATGGCGTGGCGAAGAAGATCGTCGCGGCCTGCGGGCGCGATGTCCGTTCGCTGATGGGCGACAGCACTGCGCTGAAGGCACTCGATCCGCGTGTCTTCGTCGATGAGCGTTTCGGCTTGCCGACGGTGCGCGACATCCTGGCGGAGCTGGAAAAGCCGGGCCGCGATCCGCGCCCGGGCTTCAAGACGGCGACCTTCGCCGACGGCATCGACGACATCAAGGATCTGAAGCCCGGCATGCTGCTGGAAGGCACGGTCACCAATGTCGCCGCCTTCGGCGCCTTCGTCGATATCGGCGTGCACCAGGACGGGCTGGTGCATGTCTCGCAACTGGCCGACCGGTTCATCAAGGATGCGCATGAGGTGGTCAAGGCCGGCAACGTGGTCAAGGTGCGGGTAGTGGACGTCGACATCAAGCGCAAGCGCATCGCGCTTTCCATGCGCAAGGACGGCGGCGAAGGTGGTGCACCGCGTGGTGGGCCACGCGACAATGGCGGCGGCAGGCCGGCGCCGCGTTCGCCGGCGCCACAGCGCCAGCCGGAACGGCCGGCGCAGCAAGGCGCGTTCGGTGCTGCCTTGGCGGATGCGTTGAAGCGGAAGTAGCTACCACGCCAGAACAGCCGGCTCCTTCTCGACCTGACCCAGCAGCCAATCGCGAAAACTGGCGACCGGCGGGTGGCCGCGCTTGTCGTGCGGGACGACGAGATAGTAGGCGCTGCGGCTCTGCATCGGCTGTCCAGGCGCCGGCACGAGCTGACCGCGCTGCAGTTCGCCGGCGATGAGGATCAACGGCAACAGCGCCACGCCGAGCCCGGCCATGCAGGCCTGGGCGGCGGTGCCGAACTGTTCGAACTGCATGCCAGGTCCGGTCGGCGCGCTCAGGCCCTGATGCTCGAACCATTCGGTCCAGGCGCCAGGGCGCGTCGCCATATGCAGCAGCGGCAGGCGGCCGATATCGGCCGGTGTGACGATGGCGCGGCCGGCGAGGAATTCGGGCGACACGACGGGCGCCACCGTTTCGCGCACCAAGAGCGTCGAGTCGGCCTCCGGCCAGTCCGGCAAACCATAGTGGATGGCGGCGTCCAGCCTCTCCCTGGCGAAGTCGAAGCGGCCGACGCGGGTGACGAAGTTGATGGTGATGTCAGGATTGTTTTCGACGAAATCGGGGATCATCGGCATCAGCCAGCGTGTGCCGAAGGTTGGCAAAATGGCCAGGTTCAGGATGCCACTATGCCGATTGCTCATCAATCCAAGGGCTGCGTCGCGCAACTGGCCAAGCGCCGAGCGCACTGCCTCGGCGTAGATTTCACCTGCAGTCGACAGCCGGACATTGCGGCTGTCGCGTTCGAACAGCCGGCGGCCGAACTGGTCCTCCAGCAATCTGATCTGCCGGCTGACCGCGCCCTGGGTCAGATCCAGCTCTTGGGCGGCGGCGGTGAAACTGCCGAGGCGAGCCACAGCCTCGAAGGCGGCAAGGGCGCTGATGTTGGGCAAAAGCCGGCGCTGAACACTCATGATTCATTACTACAGCTCATTGATCGGTGAAGCAATTTCGTTTGATTTTTTCGAGGTGCGGGCCGATAAGCCGGGCCAAGATTTTGCTTCATGCATGTCATTCCAAAACCGCTGAACATTTTTTGGCGACATGCATTGGTTTGGGAGAACGCCATGGCCGCCGACAAGAATGCATTCGTCTGGGAAGACCCATTCCTGATCGAGGACCAGCTTTCGGAAGACGAGCGCATGGTGCGCGACGGTGCAGCCGCCTTCGCCGCCGACAAATTGGCGCCGCGGATCGAGGACGCCTATCTCAACGAGACGTTCGACACGGCGATTTTCCGCGAGATGGGCGAGGCCGGCCTGCTCGGCATCAACATCCCGGAGGAATTCGGCGGTCTCGGCGCCAATTATGTGACCTACGGGCTGGTCGCGCGGGAAGTCGAACGTGTTGACTCGGGTTATCGCTCGATGATGTCAGTGCAGTCGTCGCTGGTGATGTACCCGATCTACGCCTATGGCTCGGACGAACAGCGCAGAAAATACCTGCCCAAGCTCGCCAGCGGCGAATGGATAGGCTGTTTCGGCCTGACCGAGCCGGATGCCGGCTCCGACCCGGGCGGCATGAAGACGCGCGCCGAGAAGACCGCCAACGGCTACAAGCTGTCCGGCTCGAAGATGTGGATTTCCAACGCGCCGGTCGCCGACGTGTTCGTCGTCTGGGCGAAGTTGAAGGGTGAGAACGGCAAGGACGAGATTCGCGGCTTCGTGCTGGAGAAAGGCATGAAGGGGCTTTCGGCGCCGAAGATCGGCGGCAAGCTGTCGCTGCGGGCTTCCATCACCGGCGAAGTGGTGATGGAAGGCGTCGAGGTCGGCGAGGACGCGCTGCTGCCTAACGCCAAGGGCCTTGGCGGACCGTTCGGATGCCTCAATCGGGCTCGCTTCGGCATTTCCTGGGGCTCAATGGGCGCCGCGGAAGATTGCTGGCACCGCGCTCGCCAATACGGCCTCGACCGCAAGCAGTTCGGCAAGCCGCTGGCCGGCACGCAGCTTTACCAGAAGAAGCTTGCCGACATGCAGACCGAGATTGCGCTCGGATTGCAGGCGTCGTTGCGCGTCGGGCGGTTGCTCGATGAGGGCAAGATGGCGCCGGAAATGATCTCGATCGTCAAGCGCAACAATTGCGGCAAGGCGCTCGACATCGCCCGTCAGGCCCGCGACATGCATGGCGGCAACGGCATCCAGATCGGCTATCACGTCATGCGCCACGCGCAGAACCTGGAGACCGTCAACACCTATGAGGGCACGCATGACGTGCATGCACTGATCCTGGGACGGGCACAGACGGGGATACAGGCGTTTTTCTAAGCCGGCTCCAGCCGCTTAAATTAGGTGCACCGCAACATCTCTGCTTGGAGAATGGCCGCCAGATGTGTCAGGGTTCAGCGAAATCGTTTGAAACGCTGAATTCCGGGGCTCCATGGCAATTCTGGCTGCTGTCTACCACCTGACCCATTACAAATACGACCGGCCGGTGGTGCTCGGGCCGCAGGTGATCAGACTGCAGCCGGCGCCGCATTCCCGTACCAAGGTGCTGAGCCATTCGCTCAAGGTCGAGCCGGCGAACCACTTCGTCAATCTGCAGCAGGATCCCTACGGCAACTTCCTTGCCCGTTTCGTCTTTCCGGAGCCGGTGAGCGAGTTGAAGATCGAGGTCGACCTCGTCGCCGACATGACGGTCTACAACCCGTTCGATTTCTTCGTCGAGCCATCGGCCGAGGCGTTTCCGTTCGAGTATCCGGAAGATATACGCGACGATCTCGCCATCTACCGCACCCCGGAGCCGGCGGGACCGCTGCTGTCGGCCCTGCTGAAGACCATTGATCGCAGCGCCACCAATACCGTCAATTTCCTGGTCGATCTCAATGCGCGGCTGCAGCGCGAGATCGCCTATATCGTGCGTATGGAAACCGGTGTGTTCTCGCCGGAAGAGACCTTGGCCGCGAAAAAGGGGTCGTGCCGGGATTCGAGCTGGCTGCTGGTGCAGATCCTGCGCAATCTCGGCATCGCCGCGCGCTTCGTCTCCGGCTATCTGATCCAGCTGAAGCCCGATCTGGTGGCGCTCGACGGTCCAGCCGGAACCGCCGTCGACTTCACCGATCTGCATGCCTGGTGCGAGGTCTATCTTCCCGGCGCGGGCTGGATCGGCTTCGACCCGACCTCGGGCCTGCTCACTGGCGAGAGCCATGTGCCACTGGCCGCCACACCTCATTTCCGTAATGCAGCTCCGATTTCCGGCATGGCGAGCTTTGCCAATGTCGAGTTCGGTTTCGACATGCGGGTCGACCGCCTCGCCGAACATCCACGCATCACCAAGCCGTTCTCGGACGAAAGCTGGCAGGCGCTCGACGCCCTGGGCAACAAGGTCGATGCAGCACTCGCGGCCGGCGACGTGAGGCTGACCATGGGCGGTGAACCGACTTTCGTGTCGATCGACGATTTCGAGTCGGCCGAGTGGAACACCGCCGCCGTCGGCCCGACCAAGCGGGAAAAGGCCGACGAACTGATCCGGAAACTGCGTGAGCGTTTCGCGCCCGGCGGCTTTCTCCACTATGGCCAGGGCAAATGGTATCCGGGCGAAAGCCTGCCGCGCTGGACCTTCTCGCTCTACTGGCGGGCCGATGGCGAGCCGGTGTGGAGCGATCCGTCGCTGATCGCACGCGAAAAGAGCCAGGCCGATATCGGCCCGAAACAGGCCGAAAGCCTGCTCACCGCGATCGCCGGAGAACTCGGCATCGACAAGGCCATGGTCAGCGAAGCCTATGAGGATCCGGCCGAGTGGCTGCTCAAGGAAGGTAAGCTGCCCGACAATGTCGATCCATCCAACTCCAAGCTGGAGGATCCGGAAGAACGCAGCCGCATGGCGAAGGTGTTCGAACGTGGGCTGACCAAGCCGTCCGGCTATGTGCTGCCGGTGCAGCGCTGGAACAGCCAGGCATCGGATCCGCGCTGGCGCTCGGAAAAATGGAAGACGCGGCGTGGCCGGCTGTTCCTGGTGCCGGGCGATTCGCCGGTTGGGTATCGCTTGCCGCTCGGCACGCTGCCCTATGTGCCGCCGGCGCAGTTCCCCTACATCGTGCCGGTCGATCCATCGCTGCCGCGCGGACCGCTGCCAGCGCGTGAGGCGATCCTGCCCTCGCCGGCTCCAGCCGAACTGGAAGGCGCCGACGAAATGGCGCGCCGCCAGCAGGCGGCGTCCTTCACCGCCGCCACCGGCCAGCAGGAGCGCGTCGAGCAGGAGATCACCGAGATCGGCGGTGCAGTGCGCACCGCACTTTCGGTCGAACCGCGCGACGGCCGGCTTTGCGTGTTCATGCCGCCGGTCGAGGCGCTGGAAGACTATCTCGAACTGGTCGCTGCGGCCGAGAATGCGGCAAAGGCGATCGGCCTTCCCGTGCATATCGAAGGCTATGGCCCGCCGCACGATCCGCGCCTCAACGTCATCCGCGTGGCACCCGATCCCGGCGTCATCGAGGTCAACATCCATCCTGCGTCCAACTGGCAGGATTGCGTGGCGACGACGACGGCGATCTACGAGGAAGCGCGGCAGACGCGGCTTGGCGCCGACAAGTTCATGATCGATGGCCGCCACACCGGCACCGGCGGCGGCAACCATGTCGTGGTCGGCGGCGCGACCCCTAACGACAGCCCGTTCCTGCGAAGGCCGGACCTGTTGAAGAGCCTGGTGCTGCAATGGCAGCGGCGCCCCTCGCTGTCCTACCTGTTCTCGGGTCTGTTCATCGGCCCGACCAGCCAGGCGCCGCGTTTCGACGAAGCGCGCCACGATTCGCTCTACGAACTCGAAATCGCCATGGCGCAGGTGCCGCATCCGGACCAGGGCGCGGCGCCCTTGCCGTGGCTGGTCGACCGTTTGTTCCGCAATTTGTTGACCGACGTCACGGGGAATACGCATCGTTCGGAAATCTGCATCGACAAGCTGTTCTCGCCGGACGGCCCCACCGGTCGGCTCGGCCTGGTCGAATTCCGCGGCTTCGAGATGCCGCCCAATGCGCGCATGAGCCTCGCGCAGCAACTGCTTGTCAGGGCGATCATTGCCCGCGCGTGGAAAAGCCCGCTCGACGGCCGCTTCGTGCGCTGGGGCACCTCTCTGCACGATCGTTTCATGCTGCCGCACTATGTCTGGGCCGATTTTCTCGACGTGCTCGACGATCTCAAGCTGAACGGTTTCGAGTTCCGTCCCGAATGGTTCGACGCGCAGCTCGAATTCCGCTTCCCGTTCTGCGGCGAGGTTCAACACGCCGGCATCAAGCTCGAACTGCGGCAGGCGCTCGAACCGTGGCATGTCATGGGCGAACAGGGGGCGATCGGCGGCACCGTGCGCTTCGTCGATTCCTCCGTCGAACGGCTGCAGGTCAAGACCGAAGGGCTGAATCCGGAGCGCCATGCTGTGGTCTGCAACGGCCGCATCGTGCCGATGAAGGTCACCGACAACCACGAAGTGGCGGTGGCGGGCGTGCGCTTCAAGGCCTGGCAGCCGGCATCGGGTCTGCATCCGGCGCTGCCGGTCAACACGCCGCTGGTGTTCGATATCTATGACCGTTGGTCGGGCCGGGCAGTCGGCGGCTGCGTCTACCATGTCGCGCATCCCGGCGGCCGCAGCTACGACACCTTCCCGGTGAACGGCAACGAGGCGGAAGCCCGACGGCTCGCCCGCTTCGAACCGCGCGGCCATACGCCGTCCTTCTATGTGCTGCGCGAGGAGCAACCCACGGAAGATTTCCCGATGACCCTTGACCTTCGGCGGCCGGCAAGACTCTGATCGACAATGGCCAAGGGGAATCACAAGAGGGTACGCGGCAAGCCGCAGATCCATAGCCTGCTGGAGCACTACCAGCCAATCGACGGCGTCGTCGACGAGATGGTCGATGCATCAGGCAACCCCCGTCCGGTCTGGAAGCATTTTGTCGAGGCGCTCGAGGAACTCGGTGCTGAAAAGCTCGGTCAGCGCTTTGCCCGCGCCGACCAGTATCTGCGCGATGCAGGCGTCTACTACCGCGTCTACGACAAGGCCGGTGCCAACGAGCGCGAATGGCCGCTGGCGCATGTCCCGGTTCTCATCGAGGAGAGCGAATGGGCTGCGATCAGCGCCGGCCTCGTGCAGCGCGCCGAGCTTTTCGAAGAGACCGTCGCCGATATCTACGGGCCGAACCGGCTGGTCGAAAAAGGCATCCTGCCGGCGGGGTTGATCGCCGCCAGTCCGGAATATTTGCGGCCTGTCGTCGGCACCAGGCCGGCCGACGGCCATTTCCTGCATTTCTGCGCCTTCGAGCTCGGCCGCGGGCCTGATGGCCAATGGTGGGTGCTCGGCGACCGCACGCAGGCGCCCTCCGGAGCAGGCTTTGCGCTGGAGAACCGCGTCGCCACCACGCGTGCGCTGTCCGATATCTATGGCGAGATGCATGTGCACCGCCTTGCCGGTTTTTTCCGCCGTTTTCGCGACGCTCTGATCGGCATGGCCAAGGAGACCGATGGCCGCGTCGCCATCCTGACGCCGGGGCCGCTCAACGAAACCTACTACGAACACGCCTATATCGCCCGCTATCTCGGTATCATGCTGCTCGAAGGCGAGGATTTGACCGTCTCCGGCGGCAGATTGATGGTGCGCACGGTTTCCGGCCTGATGCCGATCAGCGTGTTGTGGCGGCGGCTCGATGCCGCCTTCGCCGATCCGCTCGAACTGCGCGCGGATTCGCAGATCGGCACGCCGGGCCTGGTCGAGGCGATCCGCCAGGGTGCGGTTGCGACCGTCAACGCGCTGGGCTCGGGCCTGATGGAGACGCGCGCGCTGCTCGCCTTCCTGCCCAAGATTTCGCGCGCCTTGCGGGGCGAGGAATTGCTGCTGCCAAGCGTCGCGACATGGTGGTGCGGCCAGGCGACGGAACGCGCGCATGTGCTGGCCAATATCGACCGCATGGTTATCGGGCCGGCGCTGTCGACGAGACTTGCCTTCGAGGATGACGACCAGACGAAACTCGGCTCCGTGCTTTCCGTGGGGGAGCGGGCGGAACTGGTGGCACGCATCGAACGCGAGGGCGGCGCCTTCGTCGGCCAGGAGGCGGTGACGCTTTCGACGACGCCGGTCTATGTCGGCGGCTGGCTGGAGCCGCGGCCGGCGAGCCTGCGCGTCTATCTGGCGCGAACACCGGATGGCTGGACGGTGATGCCGGGCGGTTTTGCTCGCGTTGGGCTGTCGCTCGATCCGACGGCGATCGCCATGCAGCGCGGCGGCCAGGCGGCGGATGTCTGGGTTGTCAGCGACAAACCGGTAGAGCGCGAGACGCTGCTGCCGCAAGAAGGCGACAGTTTCACCCGCACCAGGCCTGGCAGCCTGCCCAGCCGCGCGGCGGAAAACCTGACCTGGCTCGGGCGCTACATCGAACGCTCGGAAGACACGGTGCGCATCCTGCGCGCCTATCATGTGCGGCTGGCCGAAACCTCCGACCCGGACATGCCGCTGCTTGCCGATATCAGGGACTATCTCGAACCCTTCGGCATCGACGTCGAGACGGCGATCCCGTCGGGGCTGATCGGCACGCTCGACAGCGCCGTCTACAGCGCCGGCCAGATCCGCGACCGCTTCTCGCCCGATGGCTGGCTGGCGCTGAAGGACCTGTCGAAAACCATTCACCAGTTCGCGACGACGGTGGCGCCGGGCGACGACGCGACCCGGGCGATGACGGTCATCCTGCGCAAGCTCGCCGGCTTTTCCGGTCTGCTGCACGAGAACATGTACCGCTTCGCCGGCTGGCGGTTCCTCGAGATCGGCCGGCGGCTGGAGCGCGGCATCCAGATCGCTCGCACCCTGTCACGGCTGACCAGCGCCAAGGCGCCGGACGGAGCGCTGGACATGATGCTGGAGATCGGCGACAGCGTGATGACCCACCGCCGCCAATATCCAGTGCAGGCCGGTCGGCGCACGGTGGTCGATCTCCTGGCGCTCGATCCGCTCAATCCGCGCTCCATCCTGTTCCAACTCGAAAGGCTGAAGGCCGAGATCGGCCTGTTGCCGTCGCTCGGCGGGGTGGGACACATGTCGCCGGCGGCGAAAGAGATCCTGCAGCTCAACACCCAGATCGCCATCAAGGAGCCTTCGGACATGACGGCAAAGGCGCTGGACGAACTCGCCTACGAAATCGGCAGCCTCTACAACAGCCTCGCCAAAGCCTATTTCGGATAAGTCATGCTCTACGACATCAGGCTTCATCTCCACTACGACTACGCCGCCGCTGCTGGCGGTGGTCGTCACCAGGTGCGTGTGTTGCCGTCGACGATATCAGGTGTGCAGCGCGTCATCGCCGCGTCCCTGTCCTTTGCGCCGGCGGCCAACGAGCGTTCCGACTTCTCCGATTTCTTCGGCAATAACGTCACCTCGATCGCCTTTCGCGACGCGCATGACACGCTCGACATAAGGATGAGCGCGCGCGTATCGGTGTCGCGGCCAGAGCCCGGGCTCGACGTGTCGCCCGATATCGGCCGGCTCAGGCAGGAGCTCGCCGCGGTAAGGTCGCTGGCGCCTGATGCACCGCACCATTTCCTGACGGGCAGCACCCATGCCGGCATCGATGCTGCGATCACCACCTACGCGCGCGATAGCATTGCCGGCTCCGCCGCCGGCACGGCCATGAACCTGTGCAACCGCATCCATCGCGATTTCGTCTACGACGGCGAGGCGACCACGGTGCGGACCCGGGCCAGCGATGCCTTCAGGCTAAAGCGCGGCGTCTGCCAGGATTTTTCGCACATCATGATCGCCGGCCTGCGCGGGCTCGGCATTCCGGCGGGTTATGTCAGCGGCTTCCTGCGCACGATCCCTCCGAAGGGCAAACCCCGGCTCGAAGGCGCCGATGCCATGCATGCCTGGGTCAAGGTCTGGTGCGGGCGCGATGCCGGCTGGCAGGAATTCGATCCGACCAACGGCATGCGCGCCAGCAACGACCATATCACTGTCGGCTACGGCCGCGACTATTCGGACGTGGCGCCGATCGTCGGCGTTCTGAAGACCACGGGGGGACAGGTCGGCGAGCAAGGCGTCGACGTCATTCCGGTCGTGCTCGAAAAGGCCTGAACGCAAGCCCGCACTGTTGGCGCCACAGGCTTTCGGATGGCGCGTGGAACCAGCGGTCGGCCAGTGGCTTATCTACGGATATTTGCGTGGAGCCGACATGCTGCAAAAATCCGAATTGTCGCACAGCCATTCGGCTGACGAAGACGCCACGCCGAAAAACGGGGCGCAACGCCCGGCCGACCATGCCGCGCTTACCTATGTCAGCGATGCAGAGCCCGGTATTCGGCGGCTGAAGGCAGGCAAGGGATTTGCCTACAAGGGACCGGACGGGCGGGCGGTTTCTAGCGCCACGAGAGTGCGTATCGAGGCGATCGTCGTCCCGCCGGCCTGGACGGATGTGTGGATTTCGCCCGACGCGGACGGCCATATCCAGGCGACCGGCAGGGACCAGCGCGGACGCAAGCAATATTGCTACCATCCGCAGTGGGCCGCCGAACGCGACGACGCCAAATATTCGAGCCTTGTCGCTTTCGCCGAGAGCCTGCCGCAACTGCGGCGCAGGATCGACAGCGATTTGCGCCGACGCGGCCTGCCGCTCGAGCGTGTCGTCGCCGCGGTCGTCTGGCTGCTCGACAACACGATGATCCGGGTGGGCAATGCAGCCTACGCCCGCGACAACAAGAGTTTCGGGCTGACCACGTTGCGTGACCGCCATGTCGATATCGTCGGTTCAAGCCTGCGCTTTGCCTTCAAAGGCAAGTCCGGCAAGGAGTGGAAGCTGAAACTGGTCGACGGCCGCATCGCTGGAATCGTGCGCGGCGCACAGGACCTGCCGGGCCAGAAGCTGTTCCAGTATCTCGATGAGGACGGCGACAGGCGGCCGGTCCACTCCGACGACGTCAACCGCTATATCCGCGAGGCTCTCGGTGATGCGTTCAGTTCGAAGCATTTCCGCACATGGGGCGGCACCATTCATGCCGCCTCGCTGTTTGCGCAGACGGAATTGCCGCAAAGCCAGGCGCAGCAAAAGAGGGCGATGAACAGCGTCATCGACAAGGTTGCCGAGCGGCTGGGCAACACGCGCGCCGTCTGCCGCAAATGCTACATCCATCCGCAGGTCTTCGAAGCATGGTCAAAGGGGCGGTTGCTGGACGAAATGGCGCAGGCCAACAAGCGCAAGCGCTCGATCGACGGTCTCGATGACGAAGAAGCTCTCGTGCTGCGATGGCTGAAGCTGCGCCAAAGCTGACTGGCGGCGACCGGCGGTCGCCAAATCCGCGGCGTCGGGATTTTTTTATCGACGTGGTGTCGGGATCGGTCTTACTGTTTCGTCCTTTGACGGAGAAAAGGACCAGCCATGCTCTACGCAATCCTCTGCTATGCTTCCGAAGATGTCGTCTGCTCCTGGAGCAAGGCACAGGACGACGAGGTCATGGCCAATCTCCTCGACGTCCAGGACAAGTATGCAAAGGCTGGCCGGCTTGGCCCGGTGGCACGGCTTTTGCCGACCACGGCAGCGAC
This sequence comes from Mesorhizobium sp., assembly GCA_004017275.1. GTDB lineage: Bacteria > Pseudomonadota > Alphaproteobacteria > Rhizobiales > Rhizobiaceae > Mesorhizobium. The sequence goes on from SAKE01000017.1 coordinate 125,221, forward strand.
GACGCTGAGGAAGGTCAAGGGCGAGTCGATCGTCATCGACGGACCGTTTGCCGAGACCAAGGAACAGTTCCTCGGCTTCTATACACTTGAATGCGCCGATCTCGACGAGGCCGTCGAGTTCGCTCGCGAGCTTTCCGAGGTCAATCCGAGCGGCGGCTCCTATGAGATACGGCCTGTCTCGATCTTCAATCTCGCCAAGGTTTCCGCATGACCGAAATGGCCTGGATCAGCTCCGCGATCAGCGCCGCCCGCCCGCAGGCGATGGGCGCGCTGCTGCGTTATTTCCGCGATCTCGATACGGCGGAGGAAGCTTTCCAGGATGCATGCCTCAGGGCCATCAAGAACTGGCCGCAGAACGGGCCGCCGCGTGATCCCGCGGCTTGGCTGATCTTTGTCGGCCGCAACAGCGGCATCGACGCCGTGCGCAAGCGCGCCAAGCAGGCGCCGATGCCGGAAGAGGACCAGATTTCCGACCTGGAAGATGCGGAAAGCGATATCGCCGAGCGGCTGGACGGGGCGCATTACCGCGATGACATATTGCGGCTGCTGTTCATCTGCTGCCATCCCGATCTCCCGGCTACGCAGCAGATCGCGGTGGCGCTGCGGATTGTCTCAGGCCTCACCGTCAAGCAAATCGCACGCGCCTTCCTGGTGGGCGAAAGCGCCATGGAGCAGCGGATCACCCGCGCCAAGGCGCGCATTGCGGACGCCGGCGTGCCGTTCGAGACGCCGGACGCGGTCGAGCGCTCGGAACGGCTCGCCGCTGTCGCCGCGATGGTCTACCTGATCTTCAACGAGGGCTATTCGACCAACAGCGGTGAGGCGCCGGCCCGCGCGCCGCTGTGCGAGGAGGCGATCCGGCTCGCACGGCTGTTGCTGCGGCTGTTCCAGACCGAGCCGGAGATCATGGGGCTGACGGCGCTTTTGCTTCTGCAGCATGCGCGCGCACCGGCCCGTTTCGACGAGAGCGGCGAGATCGTGCTGCTCGAAGATCAGGATCGCAGCCTGTGGAGCCGCAAGATGATCGACGAGGGGCTGGCGCTGGTCGACAAGGCGTTGCGCCATCGCAGGCCCGGCCCCTATCAGGTGCAGGCGGCGATTGCCGCGCTGCATGCGCGGGCCGAAAAGGCCGAGGATACTGACTGGAACGAGATAGACCTGCTCTACCGCTTGCTCGAGCAGATGCAGCCGTCACCGGTGGTCACGCTCAACCGGGCCGTGGCGGTCTCGAAGGTGCGTGGGCCGGCAGAGGCGCTCACCATGATCGAGCCGCTGGAAGAACGGCTTTCCGGCTATTTCCATTTCTTCGGCCTCAAGGGCGGTCTTTTGATGCAGCTTGACCGTGGGGAGGAGGCGCGCGTCGCCTTCGATCGCGCCATTGCGTTGGCAAACACGGCGGCGGAAGCGGCCCATATCCGCATGCATATCGACCGGCTGATGAAGGACGGCGCCGTGCGCTCGCCGGCGCAAAAGACGAACTGAACGTCCGCCCATCTGGCTCAATCGTGTCACACGACCTTGGACCATGCCGGGGTGGTGATTTTCCCTTGAAACGAGTAATGCCACGCCATGATCGTGCCTGAGGTGCCTTTGCGCACGCGGGCGACATGGCGCAAGGCTTTGACCGGCGCCATATAATGGCGACGGGATTTGAAAGGGACAAAATGACGATTGCGAAGGAAACGACCGAGCTTCTGGCGAAACTGGGTGTGGCCAAGGAGGCGCTTGTCGGCGGCGACCTGATCGTGCGCAGCCCGGTGACGGGCGAGCAGATCGCGGCGCTGAAGACGATCTCGCCAGCCGATGCGGCCAAGGTGATCGACGCTGCGCACAAGGCCTTCCAGGCGTGGCGGCTGGTGCCAGGCCCGCGGCGTGGCGAATTGGTGCGGCTGCTCGGCGAGGAGCTGCGCGCGCACAAGGCCGAGCTTGGCCGGCTGGTCTCGATCGAGGTCGGCAAGATCCCGTCCGAAGGGCTCGGCGAGGTGCAGGAGATGATCGACATCTGCGACTTCGCCGTAGGCCTTTCCCGGCAATTGTACGGCCTGACCATCGCCACCGAGCGCCCGGGCCATCGGATGATGGAAACCTGGCATCCGCTCGGCGTCGTCGGCGTCATTTCCGCCTTCAATTTCCCCGTCGCCGTGTGGTCGTGGAATGCCGCTTTGGCTTTGGTCTGCGGCGACGCGGTGGTGTGGAAGCCGTCGGAAAAGACGCCGCTGACCGCACTTGCCTGCGAGGCGATTTTCGCGCGCGCGGTCAAGCGCTTCGGCGCGGACGCGCCGCAGGGTCTGGCGCCGGTGTTGATCGGCGATCGCGCCGTCGGCGAGATCCTGGTCGATCACCCCAAAGTGCCGCTGGTTTCGGCCACCGGCTCAACCCGAATGGGCCGCGACGTCGGCCCGCGCCTGGCCAAGCGTTTTGCCCGCGCGGTGCTCGAACTCGGCGGCAACAATGCCGGCATCGTCTGTCCGACCGCCGATCTCGACATGGCGCTGCGCGCCATTGCCTTCGGCGCCATGGGCACGGCGGGCCAGCGCTGCACGACGCTGCGGCGCCTGTTCGTGCACGACAGCGTCTATGACGCCCTGGTTCCGCGTCTCAAGAAGGCCTACGAAAGCGTGTCGGTCGGCAATCCTCTGGAGACCTCGTCGCTGGTCGGGCCGCTGATCGACAAGGCGGCTTTCGACGCCATGCAGAAGGCGCTGAAGGAAGCTGCCGCCCATGGCGGCAAGGTGACCGGGGGCACGCGGGTCGAGAACGGCCACCCGGATGCCTACTATGTGCATCCGGCGCTCGTCGAAATGCCGAAGCAGGTGGCCCCTGTCACGGAAGAGACCTTCGCGCCGATCCTCTATGTGATGAAATATTCGGATTTCGATGCCGTGCTCGACGAGCACAATGCGGTGGGAGCCGGCCTGTCGTCCTCGATCTTCACCCGCGACTTGCAGGAATCCGAGCGCTTCCTCGGTGTCGACGGTTCGGATTGCGGCATTGCCAATGTCAACATCGGCACGTCGGGCGCCGAGATCGGCGGTGCCTTTGGCGGCGAAAAGGAAACCGGCGGCGGCCGCGAGAGCGGCTCCGATGCGTGGAAGGCCTATATGCGGCGCGCCACCAACACGGTGAACTATTCCAAGGCGCTGCCGCTCGCCCAGGGCGTCTCGTTCGACATCGACTGAGAGCTCCGGGATTTTGATGTCCCGCGATTGAATAAGGCATCCCCACAACGGGGATGCCACACCGATCAGCTGCCAGCCGGCGGAAAACAGGCATCGAAAGCGGCGTCGACAATGGCCAGCTTGGCGGCCTGGACGATCATGTACTCCTGGTAGAAGGTGTTCGACACCCACATCACCGAATGGCCGCGCTGACCGAGCCAGCCGATGCTGCCGATATCCTCGGCGGCGCGCAGCTTGCGGGCCAGATGGGTCCGCGAGAGCTTGAGCCATTTGGCGAAATCTCCGATCGAAACCACGCTGGTCGGAATCTGGTCCAGGCGGGCGTGATCGGGGTCGATGCCCGACATCAGCCAATCCATGACGATGCCGCCATTGTTGAGCCAGATGAACAGGGAAAAGGTCTGGTTGGGTTCGCGCACCGGCTTGGAGGCAAGCAGGCCGTCCGCCACCAGAGGCTGCAGCCTGGCAACCATCTCAGGCTGCTCCAGGAACCTGGCCAGCCGGTCGCCACCGTCGAGATGATCCAGCGTCCGCAGATGGGCAAGGACCCAACCGGTGAAGGTCCGCACGGTGGCCGCTGTCGGCTGCAGGGGGTGCGTACGGCCGTCGCCACCCGACACATATTCGGCAATGTGGTAGTGCAGCATCTCCTTGATGAAAGCGTCCGCCGTGTTGCGGCTGGCCACCGCGTGCTGGTGCACGAACTCGATGAAACGCGATACCGTCAGCTCCTTGCGACGGTCATGCGGATCGCGCCTGAAATGCATGGCAAGGCCGACATGGCCCATCAGCCAACGCTGCTGCGTGGCGAAAATGGAAGCCAGCCGCGGGCTGTCTTGATAGATCTGTATCAGCGCCAGCGACTGTTCCTGAACGCAGCGATGCAACGCCGGATTGCCGGCAATGTCTTCCGGATTCAGCGCCGTCCTCCTTGCGTTGCGATTCAACTCCAAAAGCGGAGTCGCATTGCACATTTTTCAGCCTTACGCGGCTGTGTCCAGAGGCTAGCAACTCTTCCCAATAGCAACCAAGATCAGCCGCAGACGCGGACCTCCTCGATCACCCTGTGGTGGTGGCGCCAGTGCTTGACCAGTTCGATATGGCAGCGATGACGCCGGTGATAACGGCGATACTCGCCGCCCTGGTAATCGCCGAACTGCACGCTGTCGTTCTGGTCGTCGCCATACTGGTTGTCGTCATAGCGACGGTGGTGGCGGCGATACTCGCCACCCTGGTAATCACCGAACTGCTCGTCGCCGTTCTGATCGTCACCATATTGGTTGTCATTGTTGTACCGGTCATGATGGCGGCGGATGATGACCACGCCGTTGTCGGACGGATCGGCCGGTGAATACTGGTTGTTGTCGTCGGACTGGATAATCAAGCTTGCGGCTTGCGTTGGCGCAACGACGGCGGCCGTTGCGGCCAATGCCATCATGGAAACCAATAGTAACCTTCTCATGTCTCGTCCTCCTGACGGTCAATGCCTACCAATGCGCGGAAAGACCTAAGCGTTCCAATACCAATCCGTAAGCTTTTAACAACCGTGGACGCCAGGCTGGCCATCGGCGGCCCGGACAATTTGCGTTACAAGCGCACGAACGCCGTCAGCGGCAGGTGGTCGGAGGCAACGCGCGAAAGCGGCGTGTCATGCGCGTCGATGGCGGCGATCATGCCATGCCTGTTGGCCATGATCCGGTCGAGCGCCAGCAGCGGCAGGTTCGAGGGGAAGGTGGGGACCGCCGGCGGCTGCGGGCCGAACGTCGCATGCAGCGTGTTGAGCGCGGAGCGGTTGCCGAGCCGCCATTCGTTGAGGTCGCCGAGCAGCAAGGTTGGCCTTTCGTCCGGGCTGTTCATCAAGTCGAGCACGACGCGCGCCTGCTGGGAGCGCGAGCGGCGCAGAAGGCCGAGATGAGCGGCGATGATGCGCAGCGTCTGACTTCCATCGAGGTCGATCTCCGCCACCACCGCACCGCGCGGCTCCAGTCCCGGAAGCCTGATCTGATGCACGTCGCGAACGACGCCCTTCTTGAACAGCAAGACGTTGCCATGCCAGCCATGGCCCTTGCCGGTGGCCGAAATCGGCACCGGAACCAGTCCGGTTTCCCGTTCGAGCCGGGGCAGGTCGAGAAGCCCGTCACGGTCGCCGAAGCGGTTGTCGGCTTCCTGCAGCGCAATGACATCCGGATCGATTTCGCGGATGACGCGGATGGTCCGCTCCGGGTCGAATTTCCTGTCGACGCCGATGCATTTGTGGACATTGTAGGAGGCAACCAGCGTGCTGGTGGTGGCCGTCGTCTTGTGTGCGGCGGCGTTTGCCTTCTGCATCCGGCGGTCACGAATGGACAGAAGCATGCTTGCCGGGAGGCTGCGTCCAGTTCTCTGCATGTCTATGCTGCTCGTCCTCGCTGGCTTCAATTCAGAAGCCGATTACAGTCAAAATAGGCAATTTCGGCGTATGTTCCATGACAGTTCCACAACGGCGCACCTCGCCTTAGAGATAGGGTGAGCCGAGCCACAATGCCCGGTCGAACAGCCTGATCAGGAACGGCCGGGCGCGCAAGGCTTCGAGCGTCACCGGCACAGCGGATATCATCGCCGACCCAATCCGCGCCTCGATCTCGCCGGCAAAGCCGGCGTCGAGCACCTCCAGGTCGATCTCGAAATTCAGCCGCAGCGACCGGGCGTCAAGATTGGAAGAGCCGACATAGGCCCAGACGCCGTCGATCGACAGCAGCTTCGAATGGTCGAAAGGCCCTCCCGTGCGCCAGACGCGGCAATAATGCTTCAGCACCTGGTCGAACTGGGCTGTCATCGCGCGGTCGACCAGGAAGAGGTTGTTGACCGCCGGGACGACGATGTCGATTTCGACACCTCGTCTGCCGGCGGTGATCAGCGCGCTGATCAGTTCCCGATCCGGCAGGAAGTAGGGCGACATCAGGCGGATCGATTTGCGGGCGACGGAGAAGGCGCCGATCAGCAGTTTGTGGTTGGTCTCGTTGCTGGCGTCCGGGCCGGAAGCGACCGCCCGCACCAGCATCGGTACGCCGGGCGAGGGCGACAGCGGGGCAATGCGCCAGGCGTCACCCTTCAGCGCTTCGTTGGTGGCGAAGCGCCAGTCCTCGGCGGCGACCGAGAAGAGGTCGGCGACGACCGGGCCGGTCACCCGGAAATGCGTGTCCCTGGCGCTGTTGGAACCGGCGAATTCGGCGGAAAAACCCTTGCGGATGTTCATGCCGCCGGTAAAGGCGACTGCACCATCAACCACGAGGATCTTCCGGTGGGTCCTCAGATTGGCGTAGGGCAGGCGCAGGCCCATGACGATGTTGCCGTTGAAGACATCGGCGGGGATGTTGGCCTCGCGCAAATGCCCAAGTATGCTCGGCACGGAGTAGCGGGCGCCGACGGCATCGATCAGTACGCGGACGGTGACGCCGCGCTTGATGGCGCCGGCCAGCGTTTTGGCGAAAAGCAGGCCGACGGCGTCATTGTCGAAAATATAGGTCTCAAGCAGGATGCTGCGCTCGGCGCCTTCGATCGCGGCGCACATGGCGGCATAGGCCTCGTCGCCGGTCTCCAGCACATCGATTGCATTTCCAGGATTGAGCGCGCGCCGCGCCACCCTGTCGCCCAGTGTCCGCAAGCCGATGAACCGCTGCCCATAACGCTCGATGATCAGAGCCTCTTCGGTGGCGACGTCGCGCTCATGCTTGGCGGACACCGCGCCGTCGGCAAGCGGGCGCTGGGCAGTGATCGTGGCACGACGGATGCGGTTGATGCCGGCCACCGCATAGATCAGCACGCCGAGGATCGGCGACAGCACCATCACGCCGACCCAGCCGGTGGCGGCGCGGACATCTTCCTTGGTCACGACGGCGTGGACGATGCCGACGGTCGCCATCACCACCGAGATGATCGCGAGAATTTGGGGCCAGTGAATCGTCAAGGTCTCCAACATGGCCGAGACTATCCAGCGAGCGGTTGCAGAAGGCAATGCAGAGGGGCATGCCGCATAGTCGCCGGATAGCGGCATGCAGCCTGGTTGAAGATTTCGACCACCTGCGGAGATTGGTCCGATGAAGCTCGGATAGATCCTCTTCAGAACCAACCTGACCCAGGGGAAAGCGTAGGGCCAGGCATCGTCGTGTTCTGCTTTGGTCCTCCAAAGGCCTCTATATCAGGACGAATGAATTTAGTGATATAAACACTTGATGGAGGAGGGGGGCGCCGAATGACGAAATTCAACTTCGATGGACCTCCTGGCGATGCCGCCGCTGTCGACATGTTGGCCGAATGCCAACGCCAATTGCTGCCTCTCATCCGTGAGATCGTTCAGGCGGCAGTCGCTGCAGGGTGGAGCGAGGAGGATGTTCTTCTGGGTTTTGTCGACCTTGCATGGGATTTGTACGAGAAGCGTCGCGACGATCTGCAATGACCGGCCGCGAACCCGGGAGCTCTGCATTGCCTTGTCGAATAGCCGCCGAAAATCTGAAGCAGGGCTCCGAACTCAGGTGCCATCGCATACGGATTCTTGCGAAGAAGGACCCCCACCCTAACTTGCCGGGGCGAGCCGCGGGTCTCGCCCGTCCTTCGGACCCCCACAAGGGGGAGGGAACGCTGCCGCGTGCCTTTTGTTCTTCTTTGGCGCCGAAAAGACAGGCGATTCGCCTAGGTCAGCGCCAACGGAAGTCTCCCTCCCCCT
>SAKE01000018.1:0-29995 GCA_004017275.1 Mesorhizobium sp.
TAGACGGAAAAACCCCGTCTTACGGGGCATGCGCATGTGGCATTTCGATTCACCCTCCCTTTCCCCGGACAGCCCTGCCGTTCACGGGGAGAAGGTGGCCCGAAGGGCTGGATGAGGGGCAGCACTGACGTTGACAACCTCGCGGACAAAGATCGACAGCGCCGCCGCCCCTCATCTGCCTGCCGGCATCTTCTCCCCGTGAACGGGGAGAAGGACGCTACTCGCGACCGTTCGGCTGTTTGCTCGCTGGCGTTGATATACATTAGGCCGCCTCGTTGCGTGACACCTGGATGGGGGCCTTGGTGCCGGTGGTCTCGGCGAAGAAGCGCAGCAAGAGGTTGCGCGCTGCCAGGGCACGATACTCGGCCGAGGCCCGCATGTCGGTCAGCGGAGTGAAATCCCTGGCATATTCGGCCATCGCCGCTTCGACCGTCTGTTCGGTCCACGGCTTGCCGAGCAACGCTTTTTCGACAAAAGACGCTCGCCTCGGCGTCGCCGCCATGCCGCCATAGGCGATGCGCACATCCGCGACCGTGCCATCCCCAGCCAGCGTCAGGAAGAAGGCGCCGAGGGCTGCGGTAATGTCTTCATCGCGGCGCTTGGTGATCTTGTGGACGGCGAATTTCGTGTCCTTGGCGGGAACAGGAACGTGCACGGCCTCGACGAATTCGCCTGGCTGCCGATCCTGTTTGCCGTAGGCGATGAAGAAGGCTTCCAGCGGGATCGTCCGCCGGTTGTTGCCCTTGCGCAGGATGAGGCGTGCACCAAGCGCGATCAAGGGCGGTGGCGTATCGCCGATCGGCGAACCATTGGCGATGTTGCCGCCGATGGTGCCCATGTTGCGCACCTGTTCGCCGCCGATGCGGTCGAACAACGGCCCTAGCGTCGGGATGCGTTCGGCCAACGTCGAGAACGCCTCGGTGTAGGTGACGCCAGCGCCGATGGTGATGACGCCCTCTTCTTCGGAGATGGTGCAGAGCCCGTCGAGATTGCCGATGAAAATGGCCGGCGAAATATCGCGCATGTGCTTAGTCACCCACAGGCCGACATCGGTCGAGCCGGCGACGATGGTGGCGCCCGGCTCCTTGTCCAGCACGGCGGCGAAATCGTCGACGTTGGCCGGCACGATCAGCCGCGTCTTGGCCGAACCGATCTCGACCCGGGCGCCGTCATGCATGGCTTCCAGCCTCGCGGTGATCGCCTTGCGCTCCGCCGCCAACGGATCCTTTGCTACCATGCCGTAGCTGGAGACGGCGCGCGCGGCGCGTATGATCGCCTCGTAGCCGGTGCAACGGCAGAGATTGCCTTGCAGCGCCTTTTCGATGGCCGCGTTAGACGGGTCGGGTGATTTCATCCACAAGCCATAGAGCGACATGACGAAGCCCGGCGTGCAGAAGCCACATTGCGAACCGTGGAAATCGACCATGGCCTGCTGCACCGGGTGCAACTGGCCGGGTGAACCGCGCAAATGCTCGACGGTCACGACATGGGTGCCGTCCAGCGAGCCGAGGAAGCGGATGCAGGCGTTGACGCTTTCATAGACCAGCCCACTGGGCGAGAGCTTGCCGACCAGCACCGTGCAGGCGCCGCAATCGCCCTCGGCGCAACCTTCCTTGGTGCCGCGCAGCGAACGGTCGAGCCGCAGCCAGTCGAGCAAGGTCGCATCTGATGCCACCGACGAAAGCACGACATCCCTGCCATTGAGGATGAAGCGGATCTCGTTGCGGATGCTAATTTTGGCCATGCCTCAGCTCCCCCTGTAGGTTGAGTAGCCGTAGGGCGAGACCAGCAGCGGTACATGGTAATGCACCGGTTCGGCCATGCCGAAGCGGATCGGTATCACATCGAGAAAGGCGGGTTTCGGCAGGCTCAATCCCTGCTGGCGCAAATAGTCACCTGCGGCGAAAACCAGTTCGTATTCGCCGATGCGGAACTCCGCATCGGCGAGCAGCGGCTTATCGCAACGGCCGTCGGCATTGGTGACAACGGTCTTCAGATGTGTCCGTGCCTTGCCCTCGAGGTGATAGAGCGCGATCGACAGTCCCGCCGCCGGCTTGCCGGTCGCCGTGTCGAGGACATGGGTCGTCAGACGCCCACCATCGGCTTTCGACGTTTCTGCCATTGGCCGCCTCCCATTTCCGCTACGGGCGAATTTGGCCCGGTACGATCAAATATCAACAGTGAATTGTGCGCCAATTAAAGGCGATGCATAAGTCCCGGTCGAGCGGAGTGCGACAAAAACACTTTCAAAAATTTTCGGGGGAATGCGCAGGCAGCCCTTTCGATATCCTGATCATAGTTCGGGCCATGCCCGGCAGGAGGGACGATGCGTTACATCAGAGACATGCGCGGCTACGGAGCCAATCCGCCGGACCCGAAATGGCCTGGCGGTGCGCATGTCGCCGTGCAGTTCGTCGTCAATTACGAGGAAGGCGGCGAGAACTGCGTGCTGCATGGCGACAAGGCCTCTGAGGCCTTCCTGTCGGAAATCGTCGGCGCCGCACCCTGGGTGGGCCAGCGCCACTGGAACATGGAATCCATCTACGAATATGGGGCGCGGGCCGGCTTCTGGCGGCTGCTTCGGCTGTTCACCGAGGCTGAGGTGCCGATCACCTGCTACGGCGTGGCCACCGCGCTCGCCCGTTCGCCCGACCAGGTCGCGGCCATGCAGGAAGCCGGCTGGGAAATCGCTTCGCACGGGCTGAGATGGATCGACTACCGCGACCACAGCGCCGAGGACGAGCGCCGCGACCTCGAAGCCACGATCAAATTGCATTACGAGGTGACGGGGACACGTCCCACCGGCTGGTACACGGGCCGCACGTCGGTCAATACGGTGCGGATCGTGGCGGAAGAAGGCGGCTTCGACTACGTGTCGGACACTTATGACGACGAACTGCCCTACTGGTTCGAGCATGAGGGCGGCACGCAGCTCATCATTCCCTACACCCTCGACGCCAACGATATGCGCTTTGCCACGCCGCAAGGGTTCAATTCGGGCGACCAGTTCTTTGCCTATCTGAAGGACAGCTTCGACACACTCTATGCCGAGGGGCAGGCGGGACGGCCGCGCATGATGAATATCGGCCTGCATTGCCGCCTTGTCGGGCGGCCGGGCCGGGTGGCGGCGCTGAAGCGTTTCGTCGACTATGTGAAGTCGCACGACAAGGTCTGGCTGGCGCGGCGCATCGACATCGCCCGCCACTGGCGGGAAAACCATCCTTACAAGCCGGCGGCGCTCAGACCATCGAAGATGGAATTCGAGACCTTCGTCCACGCTTTCGGCGGCGTGTTCGAGCATTCGCCCTGGATCGCCGAACGTGCCTACGAGCTGGAACTAGGTCCGGCGCACGATACGGCCGGGGGCCTGCACAATGCGCTCTGCCGTGTCTTTCGTTCCGCCAGCGAGACTGAGCGGCTCGGCGTGCTCAACGCCCATCCCGACCTTGCCGGTAAATTGGCCATGGCCAAGCGGCTGACGGCGGAATCGACCAGGGAACAGGCCTCGGCCGGCCTCGACGTGCTGACCGAGAAGGAGCGCGAACTGTTGTCCAAGCTCAACGCCGCCTACGTCACCACCTTCGGCTTCCCCTTCATCATCGCGGTAAAGGGCAAGACCAGGCAAGAAATTCTCGCCGAATTCGAGGCGCGCATCGGCAATAGCCGTGGTGTCGAGTTCGAGACTGCCTGCAAACAGGTCGAGCGCATCGCGCTGCTCCGCCTCAAGGACATGCTTCCGCAATAGGTTTGAACCCATGGATACGATCAGGATGCCCGAGCGAACCTATTATGCTCCACATGGCGGCCATTCCGGCCAGAGCGAGCTTTTGACCGGCCGCGCCGTCTTCACCGAGGCCTATGCCGTCATTCCCAAGGGCGTGATGCAGGATATCGTCACCAGCGCTCTGCCGTTCTGGGACAAGACGCGGGTCTGGATCTTGTCGCGACCGCTGTCCGGCTTCGCCGAGACGTTCTCGCAATACATTGTCGAGGTCGCGCCCGGCGGCGGCAGCGACCGGCCGGAACCCGATACCGGCGCCGAAGGCGCGCTGTTCGTAGTCGAGGGCGAACTGACGGTTCTGCTTGCCGGCAAAGAGCATGTGTTGCGGCCCGGCGGCTTTGCCTTCCTGCCACCGGCAAGCGGCTGGACGGTTCGCAACGAAAGCAGGGCCGATGTGCGCTTCCACTGGATTCGCAAGGCTTACGAGGCGGTCGAAGGTCTCGATGTGCCGGAAGCTTTCTTCACCAACGAGCAGGAGATCGCGCCGACGCCGATGCCCGGCACCGAGGGCCGCTGGGCGACGACGCGTTTCGTCGATCCAGCCGATCTGCGCCATGACATGCACATGACCATCGTCACTCTGGAACCGGGTGCGGTCATCCCCTTCGCCGAGACCCACGTCATGGAGCACGGGCTCTATGTGCTGGAAGGCAAGGCGGTCTATCGCCTCAATCAGGACTGGGTCGAGGTCGAGGCTGGAGACTATATGTGGCTGCGCGCCTTCTGCCCGCAGGCGTGCTATGCCGGCGGCCCGGGAAAATTTCGCTATCTGCTCTACAAGGATGTTAACCGGCACGCCAAGCTCGGCGGCGCCGGTATTGCAAAGAGCGCGCCATGACCCTTATCGTCGCGCGCCCGCTGACCCGCGAGAGCTTCGCCGCTTTCGGCGACGTCATCGACATGGGCGGCGACAACCACTACCCGATCAATGGCGGCAAGGCCGAGCGCTACCACGATCTCGCAACCGCCGAGGCGGCCGGGCCGAATGCCCGCGTGCTGATCTCGATGGTGCGCGGCACGCCTTACGAACTGCCGCTGAAACTAAGCATGGTCGAGCGCCACCCGCTGGGCAGCCAGGCCTTCATCCCGCTGTCGCCGCGCCCCTTCCTGGTGGTCGTCTGCCATGACGGTGAGCAAGGGCCTGATGAGCCGCATGCCTTCATCACCGCACCTGGACAAGGCATCAACTATTCCCGCAATCTCTGGCATGGCGTGCTGACGCCGCTCGGCGAGCCCCAGGATTTCCTGATCGTCGACCGTGGCGGCGACGGCTCCAATCTCGAAGAGTTCCATTTCTCGCACGCCTACGAGATCCATCTCCCTTGATTTTTGTGCATGTCGTTACCCCAAAACCGGCGGCACTTTTGGGCGACATGCAGCAGGAGAGCCCTTGATGACCGATATTTCACTTATCGACCGCCTGCTCGACGTCATCGAGCACGACATCGTGCCGAAGACGGCCGATGGCGTTACCCATGGCAACAAGCTGTTCGGCGCGGCGATCCTGCGCAAGGATGACCGTTCGCTGGTGCTGGCTGAAACCAACAACGAGATGGAAAACCCGCTCTGGCATGGCGAGGTGCACTGCCTGAAGCGCTTCTACGAAATGCCGAAGGCCGAACGCGTCGACACCAAGGACGCCATCTTCATCGCCACGCATGAGCCCTGCTCGCTGTGCCTGTCGGCGATCACCTGGACCGGCTTCGACAATTTCTACTATCTGTTCAGCCACGAGGATTCGCGCGATAGTTTTGCTATCCCGCACGACCTGAAGATCCTGAAGGAGGTCTTCACCCTCGATCCCGGCGGTTACAATGCCGAAAACGCCTACTGGAAGAGCTTTTCCATCCGCCGGCTGGTGCGAGCTTTGCCCGAGGCCGAGCGGCAACGGCTGGAAACACGGATCGGCGCGATTTCGGCGCGCTACGATGAGTTGTCCGGCGTCTATCAGGCGAACAAGGACGATAACGACATCCCGCTGAACTAGGCTCTCAGGCCTGCGGTGGACGCTCTTGAATTGCCACCTTTATGGTGGCATATTATGTCATGGAGAAACGCAGGCCCACCTACGATCTTGATGCCATCAAGACGACGTTCGGGTCTGTCGATACGCTGGCGATCACGACGTCCGCTCTGCGGGATGCCACTGGCCTTGGCTTCGACCGTGCCGGCGTCGTCGAGGTAATCGGCGGCATGACGCGAAGAATGTTCGTGAAGTCCATGACGACCTTTGCGGATCATCGGGTCTGGCAGGATGTCTATCACGTGCCGGTGCGCGACCTCATCCTCTACGTGAAATTCCAAGCGGACGTCGTGACCGAGTTCACGGTTATGTCGTTCAAGGAGAAATGACCATGGCGACAAGAGAAGAAAATCGGACCATGATTTCCCCCGAAACCGGGGAGACGCTCACGCGTGGAGTGCGTCCGTTCACCGTGGCGTACAAGGGCGAGAGCATAATTGTCGACCTTCCGGGTTACTATCCAGCATCCGGTGACGAGGGTGTACATGTCGGAGATGACATGGCTGCCGTCGATGCCGCGCTCCGCGCCCTCAAGGAGAAGATCGATGGTGTGCCGGCCCCGGCAACCATCCGCCGCATGCGCACAAAGCTCAACCTGTCGCAGCGCGAAGCGGGATCCCTGTTCAAGGTCGGCGAGAATGCTTTCGACAAATATGAACGAGGCCTGATCGAGCCAAGCGGCCCGACCATTCAACTGATGACATTGCTGGAAAAACATCCCGAATTGCTGGATGAATTGCGGTAGCGGCACAGGTCGCATATTTCGCTGCTCCAGTCGCGAATGGCGATTGAAAGTTGCCACGCCGCGAGGCGTTATGCTGGCCATGAAAACCGTCACCGAATTTCCCCGCAAGGTCGTCGAATTCCCGGATATGGGCATCGTCATGCCGGATGGGTGCCGGCTGTCGGCGCGGGTGTGGATGCCGGAAGATGCCGGCGATGATCCGGTGCCGGCTATCCTTGAGCACCTGCCCTACCGCAAGCGCGACGGCACCATCTTTCGCGATCAGTTGACGCATCCCTATTTTGCCGGCCACGGCTACGCCTCGATCCGCGTCGACATGCGCGGCAATGGCGATTCCGAAGGGCTGATGGACGACGAATATTCCGAGCAGGAATTGCAGGATGCCTGCGACGTCATCGCCTGGGCAGCATCGCAGCCCTGGTGCAACGGCAATGTCGGCATGATGGGCATCTCCTGGGGCGGCTTCAACTGCCTGCAGGTGGCGGCCAAGCAGCCGCCGGCGCTAAAAGCGGTAATCAGCCTGTGTTCGACCGTCGACCGCTATGCCGACGACATCCACTACAAGGGCGGCTGCCTGCTGATCGAGAATTTCGGCTGGGCCTCGACCATGCTGTCCTATTCGTCGCGGCCGCCGGACCCGCTTTTGGCCGGCGACAACAGATGGCGGGACCTGTGGCTGACCCGGCTGGAGAACCAGTCCTTCCTGGCGCCGTTGTGGCTGAAGCACCAGCACCGCGACGCCTACTGGAAGCGCGGCTCGATCTGCGAAGATTTTTCCGCCGTCAAAGCCGCGGTGCTGTCGATCGGCGGCTGGCATGACGGCTACCGCAACACCATCTCGCATCTGGCGACCAACATCGAAGCCCCGGTCAAGGGCATCGTCGGACCGTGGATCCACAAATACCCGCATTACGCCGGGCCCAAGCCCGCCATCGGCTTCCTGCAGGAGGCCCTGCGCTGGTGGGACCGCTGGCTGAAGGGCGCCGAGACCGGCGTCGAGGCCGACCCTGCCTACCGCGCCTATGTCATGGACAGCGTGCGTCCGGCGCGCTGGCATCCCGAGCGGCCGGGCCGCTGGGTTGCCGAGCAGCAGTGGCCGTCGTCCAACATCAAGACGCAAGTGATCGATCTTATCCCCGATGGCAGCAAGCCTGCCGTCGTTGCCTCGCCGCAGAGCTGCGGCCTTGCCGGCGGCGAATATTTTCCCTTCACTTTCGGCCCGGAACTGCCCGGCGACCAACGCCCTGACGATGCGCTGTCGGTTTGTTTCGACCAGCTGGAACTCGGTGAAGCGATCGACATCGTCAGAGCGCCCGAGGTCGAGCTGCGGCTGTCCTCTGACCGGCCGCAAGCCAACCTCGCGGTCCGACTGTGCGACGTGCATCCAGACGGCGCCTCGGAGCTGATCTCCTATGGCGTGCTCAACTTGACGCATCGCAACTCGCACGAATTCCCCGAAGCCCTGGTGCCGGGCGAAACCGTGTCCGCGCGCATCGTGCTCGATCAATGCGCCTATCGCGTGCCGGCGGGCCACCGCCTGCGCATTGCCGTGTCGAACGCCTATTGGCCGATGATCTGGCCGTCGCCGGAGCCGGTCCGGCTGACCTTATCGGCTGCGACGCTATCCTTGCCGCTGCGGCCGCTGGCGACAGCCGACGAGGTGACGTTCGCCGAGCCGGAAGGTGCTACCCCCTGGGCAACGGAGACGATCCGCGCCACCAATTCCGAGCGTCATGTCGATCGCGACGAAAAGACCGGAATTGTCACGCTTTCCATCGTTGATGATTTCGGCGAGGCCCGCGATCTCGCTCATGGCCTGGCCAATGGCAGCATCGCCCGCGAAACCTGGACGATCCATCCCGACGACCCGCTGTCGGCCTCGGGAAAGACGCACTGGACGCAGACCCTGTCGCGAAATGGATGGTCGGTGCGCACTGAGACATCCGCCGAAATGCGGTCGGATGCGCAAAACTTCATCGTCAGTGCCCGAATCGAGGCCTATGAGGGCGAAACTCTCGTCTTCGAGCGCAATTTCGAGGAGAAGGTGCCGCGCGCGCTTCTTTAAGCACCGATTTCGTTGGTCCAATTGCGACGTACGATTTACGCCACGGCATGTCGCATTCGGTCTTGCTTACCGCTTTCCCTTGCGGTCATTATTCTCCTCACAAGAAACAAGAAAAACGACCGCAGAGTCGAACCAACAGAGTGAGGAACTCAAAATGTCGAACGAACTGGAATTCCTGAGCCGGCGTGTCGCGTCGGGCAAACTGAGCCGTCGTGATTTTCTCGGCCGGGCGGCAGCGCTCGGCGTCGCCGCCCCCTTCGCCAACTCGCTGCTGTCTAGTGCTGCGCGCGCGGCAGGTCCGATCAAGGGCGGCACGCTGAAGGCCGGCCTCGTCGGTGGCGAATCCACCAACAGCCTCGACCCGGCGCTGATGATGACGCAGGTACCGTTCGCCTTCGGCAAGTGCTGGGGCGAGATGATCGTCGAGCTGTCCCCTGAGGGCAAGCTCGAGAACCGCATCGCCGAGGAGATCGGCTCGTCAGACGACGCCAAGGTGTGGACGCTGAAGATCCGCGACGGCGTCGAATTCCACAATGGCAAGACGGTGACCGCTGAGGACGTGGCCGCCACACTCGAGCGCCATTCGGACGAAAAATCGAAGTCCGGCGCGCTCGGCTACATGAAGGGCATCGAGACCATCAAGGCCAGCGGCAAGGAAGTGGTGCTGACGCTGAAGGAGGCGAACGCCGACCTTCCCTACCTGCTCAGCGACTATCACCTGATCGTCCAGCCGAACGGCGGCAAGGACAAACCCGATGCCGGCATCTCGGCCGGCCCTTACAAGGTCGCCACCAACGAGCCGGGCGTGCGCCACGGCGGCGAGCGCTTCGCCAATTACTGGCAAGGCGACAAGATGGGCCATGCCGACCAGGTCGAGGTCATCGTCATCAACGATGCGACGGCGCGCACCGCTGCCCTGCAGGGCGGCCAGGTCAACATGATCAATCGCGTCGAGCCGAAGATCGTCGACCTGATCAAGCGCCTGCCGGGCGTCACCATCCGCAACCACGCCGGTCCTGGCCACTACGTGTTCATCATGCATTGCAACACGGCACCGTTCGACAACAACGACCTCAGGATGGCACTCAAGCTGGCCATCGACCGCGAGGAGATGCTGAACAAGGTCCTGCGCGGCTACGGCTCGCTCGGCAACGACTTCCCGATCAACTCGTCCTATCCGCTGTTCACCGACATCGAGCAACGCAAGTACGATCCGGACAAAGCCAAGTTCCACTACAAGAAGTCGGGTCACGACGGCACCGTTCTGCTGCGCACTTCCGACGTTGCCTTCCCCGGTGCCGTCGACGCATCGCAACTCTTCCAGCAGAGTGCGGCCAAGGCCGGCATCAAGATCGAGCTCAAGCGCGAGCCCGGCGACGGCTACTGGAACGAGGTCTGGAACAAGCAGCCCTTCTGTGCTTCCTACTGGGGCGGCCGCTCGACCCAGGATCAGATGTATTCGACCGCCTACCTGTCGACCGCCGACTGGAACGACACGCGTTTCAAGCGTCCGGACTTCGACAAGATGGTGCTGGCGGCGCGCGCCGAGCTCGACGAGGCCAAGCGCAAGCAGATGTACCACGACATGGCTGTCCTGGTACGCGACGAGGGTGGCCTGATCCTGCCGATGTTCAACCAGTTCATCGACGCGACCGGCGCCAAGGTCGATGGCTGGGTCGACGATCCGCATCAGGAATTGATGAACGGTTACGCCCTGGCGAAGTGCTGGCTGCAGGCCTGAGCCCGGCTTTGCGGATATGTCCTCACCCATACTGAAACTGATTGCCCAGCGCGTTGCGCTGGGCATCGTCCTTTTGTTGGCCGTTTCGGTCCTGATCTTCGCCGGCACGCAAATCCTGCCCGGCGACGTCGCGCAAGCCATCCTCGGACAATCGGCAACACCGGAATCGCTCGCCAATCTGCGCGAGCAGCTCGGCCTCAACGATCCTGCCTATGTCAGGTATTTCCACTGGCTCGGCGGCGCCCTGACCGGTGACCTCGGCACGGCCATGTCGAGTGGCCAGGATATCGCGACGTCGATCAAGGGCCGGCTGTGGAACACGCTGTTCCTCGCCTTCTGGGCCGCGATCGTCGCCGTGCCGCTGGCGATCATCCTTGGCCTGATCGCGGTGCGCTATCGCAACGGCTGGGTCGACAAGCTGATCTCCGGACTGGCGCTCGCCTCGACCTCGTTTCCTGAATTCTTCATCGGCTATGTCCTCGTCTATTTCTTCGCGGTGAAATGGCAGATTTTCCCTGGCATCTCGACCGTCTATGACGGCATGCCGTTCCTTGAGCGCATGCAGGCGATCACGCTGCCGGCGGCGGCACTGACGCTGGTCGTGCTCGCGCATATGATGCGCATGACGCGCGCGGCGATCCTCAACGTCATGCAGTCGGCCTATGTCGAGACAGCGGAACTGAAAGGGCTGTCGGCCTTCAACGTCATCCGCAAGCATGCCTTCCCCAACGCCATCGCGCCGATCATCAACGTCGTCATGCTCAACCTCGCCTATCTCATCGTCGGCGTCGTCGTCGTCGAAGTGATCTTCGTCTATCCGGGCATGGGACAGTATCTCGTCGACCACGTCACCAAGCGCGACGTGCCGGTGGTGCAGGCGGTCGGCCTGATCTTCGCCGCCGTCTACATCAGCCTGAACATCATTGCGGACATAGCAGCCATCGTCGCCAATCCGCGTCTCAGACATCCGAAATAGGGGGCCGGATATGCTCAATATCAAACGCATCCCCATCCCCGCGCTGATCGGCATCGTTCTGACGACTCTGTTCGTCCTGGCAGCGGTCTTCGCACCGTGGATCGCACCACACGGCAATGCCGAGATCGTCAGCGACGTCCCTTGGGATCCGATGTCGTCGGCGCATTGGCTGGGCACCGACAATCTCGGCCGTGACCTGCTGTCGCGCATGATCTACGGCGCCCGCATCACCCTGTTCATCGCGGTGCTGGCCACCGCGCTGTCGTTCTCGCTCGGCGCTATCCTCGGCTTCTCGGCGGCGGTGTTCGGCGGATGGTTCGACACGCTGCTGTCGCGCCTCGTCGATCTGCTGATGTCGATCCCGACGCTGATCATGGCTCTCGTCGTGCTCTCTGTGCTGCCCTCCAATCTGGTGACGCTGATCCTGGTGATGGGCATTCTGGATTCGACCCGCGTCTATCGCCTGTCGCGCGCGGTCGCGGTCGACATCAACGTCATGGACTATGTCGAAGCGGCCAAGCTGCGCGGCGAGGGCAGCGGCTGGATCATCTTCCGCGAGATCCTGCCCAACGCCCTGTCACCACTGGTTTCGGAACTCGGCCTGCGCTTCATCTATGCCGTGCTGTTCCTGTCGACGCTGTCCTTCCTCGGTCTTGGCGTGCAGCCACCGGACGCCGACTGGGGCGGCATGGTCAAGGAAAACAAGGATGGCATCGTCTTCGGCATCGGCGCCGCACTCATTCCGGCGGCGGCGATTGCAGCGCTGGCAATCTCGGTCAACCTTGTTGCCGATTGGATCCTCAATCGTACGACAAGCCTGAAGGGAGGACGCGGGTGATGGCCGACAGCAAAGCGAACCCTGGCCTGCTGCTCGACATCCGCAATCTGCGCATCGAGGCCACTGTCTTCCCGCCTGGCGAACCGCCGAAGAATATCGTGCTGGTGCACGATGTCTCGCTGACGCTGCAGAAGGGCAAGGTGCTTGGCTTGATCGGCGAATCCGGCGCCGGCAAGTCGACCATCGGCCTGTCGTCGATGGGCTATGGCCGCGGTGGCGTGCGCATCACCGGCGGCGAGGTCATCCTGAACGGCCGCGACATCCTCAAGGGCGGCAAGGATGGCTTCCGCAAATTACGCGGCCGCGAGGTCTGCTATGTCGCGCAGTCGGCGGCAGCCGCCTTCAACCCGGCGCACCGGCTGATGGACCAGGTGGTGGAAGCCACGCTGCTGCACGGCACCGCGACGCGTGCCGAGGCCGAAAAGCGTGCGGTAGCACTGTTTAAAAAACTCAGCCTGCCAAACCCCGAAACCATCGGCGAGCGCTTTCCGCACCAGGTCTCGGGCGGCCAGCTACAACGCGTGATGACCGCGATGGCGCTCTGCTCCGAGCCGGACCTGATCGTCTTCGACGAGCCGACAACGGCGCTCGACGTGACGACGCAGATCGACGTGCTGGCGGCCATCAAGGACGCCATCCGCGACACGCATGTCGCCGCGCTCTACATCACCCACGACCTTGCCGTCGTCGCCCAGGTCTCCGACGAGATCATGGTGCTGCGCCACGGCCGGCTGGTCGAATGGGGCGGCACCCGCCAGATCATCAAGGAGCCGCGCCAGGAATACACCAACGCGCTGGTGTCGGTACATGAGATCGAACATGCCGAGCAGAAGCCCGGCACGACGCCGTTCCTGTCGGTGAAGAACGTCACCGCCGCCTATGGCCGCAGCCACATCAAGGTGCTGAAGAACGTCTCGGTCGACATCTATCCGGGTCAGACGCTGGCCGTCGTCGGCGAATCCGGCTCCGGGAAGTCGACGCTGGCGCGCGCTATCACCGGGCTTTTGCCACCCGAGGAGGGAACGGTGACCTTCGACGGGCGTCCGCTGGCAAACCGGCTCGCCGACCGGCCGAAGGAAGATCTGCGCCAGCTGCAGATGATCTATCAGATGGCCGATGTGGCGATGAACCCGCGCCAGACCGTCGGCACCATCATCGGCCGGCCGCTCGAATTCTATTTCGGCATACGCGGCCGCGAGCGTAACCGACGCGTCGCCGAACTGCTCGACAAGATCGAGATGGGCAAGGGCTTCGTCGACCGCTATCCGGCCGAGCTCTCCGGCGGCCAGAAGCAGCGCGTCTGCATTGCCCGTTCGCTTGCCGCCAAGCCCAAGCTGATCATCTGCGACGAGGTCACCTCGGCACTCGATCCGCTGGTGGCACACGGCATCCTCGAACTGCTGCTGGAGCTGCAGAAGGAGGAGAACGTCGCCTATCTGTTCATCACCCATGACCTCGCCACGGTGAAGTCGATCGCCGATTCGATCGCGGTGATGTATCGCGGCGAAGTGGTGCGCTACGGCTCGAAGAGCCAGGTGCTGAGCCCGCCCTTCGACGCCTATACCGACCTTCTCTTGTCATCGGTCCCAGAGATGGAGATCGGCTGGCTGGAAAAGGCGATCAAGGGACGGCGCATGGCCAGCGCAGGGAACTAGCGAGCCGCCGTTCAGGCGCGATTGCCGTCATCCGCTGCAATAAGACTGCAAGGAGCAGCCCGTGGCGCTGAAGACAAAACTTTTGCTGATCATCCTCGACGGCGTCCCTTACCGGAACTGGCGCCGGCTGATGGGCAATCTCGAAGGCTGGGTGCAATCGGGCGAGGCGCGCGTATGGAAGATGCGCTCGGTGCTGCCGTCGACCTCCGCCTGCTGCTATGCCTCGATCCACACTGGGGTTTCGCCGCAGGTGCACGGCATCCTGTCCAACGAGAACCGGCTCCGCGTCGAGCAGCCGGACATCTTCTCCGAAGTCAGCAAGGCCGGTGGCAAGACCGGGGCGGTCACCCATTCCTACTGGTCGGAATTCTTCCGTGCCTATCCGTTCGACCTGGTCGAGGACATGGAATTCGACGAAGCGGACGGGCCGATCACGCATGGCCGGTTTCACACCATGACCGGCTACAATGCCCGTAACCAGATGACGCCGAGCGATGTCGACCTGTTCGCAACGCTGACCATGCTGACCAAACGCCACGGCATCGACTACGGCATTTTGCACACCTGCACGCTGGATTCGATGGGGCACCGCTTTGGCCATGACTGCCACGAGATGGACCATGCCGTCTATGCGATGGACGGTATGCTGGCGGCGTTCCTGCCGCGCTGGATCGAAGCCGGCTATGAGGTGATGGTCACCGCCGACCATGGCCAGACCGATCGTGGCCATCATGGCGGCCATGACGACGAGATGCAGGATTTCGCGCTGTATTATTTCGGGTCCGGCAAGGGTCCGCAGGCCGACACGCTGCTCGACCAGTTGCAGCTGGCACCGACGGTGCTGAGCCGGCTGGGTGTGGCTATACCGAAGACGATGAAGGCGAAGCCGTTTTTGGATTGAAGTGAACGCGACGTTGGCGTCCCCCTCTCCCCGTCCTTGCGGGGAGAGGGTAAGGGTGAGGGGCAGCGCCAACGTCGAATATGAATAGCGAACGCTGGTGCCGCCCCTCATCCGCCTGCCGGCACCTTCTCCCCGTATAGTAACGGGGCGAAGGGATGCTCTGGCAACCTCCGCGCTCTTCGGTTAGCCTCCCAAATTCCTTGGCGGAGGATGAACCTTTTTGGGCCGGCTAGCGACAGAGCAGACAGGAGCCAGGCGGCTCGACCGGCCATGACGGCAGCGACGGAGACCGATCGCGCGCTTGTCGACCGGGTCGCGAAGGGCGACCGTGCCGCCGTGCGGCTCCTGTTCATGCGTCACCACGCGCGGGTCTACCGCTTCGTGGCGCGCCAGACGGGATCGGAAATGATGGCTGACGATATCGCCAACGAAGTGTTCCTCGAACTGTGGCGCCAGGCGCCAGGCTTCGAAGGACGCTCCGAAGTCTCGACATGGCTGCTCGGCATCGCCCGTTTCAAGGCGCTGTCCTTGCTGCGCAAGAAGAAGGAAGACTGGATCGACGACGAGGCCGCCGCCGCGGTGCCCGACGGCGCCGACACGCCGGAAGTCGTCACCATGAAGGAAGACAAGGCCGCCGCCTTGCGGCGCTTCGTCGATGCCTTGCCGGAAGAGCATCGCGTGGTGATCGATCTTGCCTATTATCACGGACAATCGGTGAGCGAGATCGGCGAGGTGCTCGACATTCCGGTCGCGACCGTCAAGACCCGGATGTTCTACGCCCGCAAGAAACTCGGTGAGGCCCTCAAGGCTGCCGGTTACGACAGGGGGTGGCCATGAGTGCCGCTGAAAAGATGTCGCGCCGCGACGAAATGGAAACGCTGCTGCCGTTCTATCTGAACGGCTCGCTGGAAGGCTCGGACCTGGAAGCCGTCGAGGAATGGCTGGCCAGCGATCCGGCGGCGATGGCAGCCCTTGGCGAGGCCGAAGCCGAATTCTCTGGCACCGCGGCCGCCAACGAAGCGATCCGCCCGCCGGCCGATGCGCTCAGCCGCTTCGCCAGGGCACTCGACGCCGAGGCCGGACGTGCGCGCGCGCCGGCAGGCTCGTCCTGGCTGGCGCAGGCCTGGGGCCGCTTCATGGCGGTGCCGGTCGGTGTCGCCTGGGCGGCGGCCGCGGTCCTGCTTGCCTTGATTGTGGTGCAGTCGTTGGTGCAGCCCGGTGGCAAGGGCAAGGATTTCGAGATTGCCGGCGCGGAAGACGATCTGGCGAAAATGCCGTTCGCCCTGGTCAAGTTCAAGCCGGACGCGAGGATGTCGGACATTTCGGGCTTTCTCGGCAAGAACGGACTGAAGATCGTTGGTGGACCGACCGCCGACGGCGTGTTCCGGCTTGGCATTCCCGCCACCAACGCAGCCGACTACACCAAGCAAATCGGCCTTATTGCCGCCCAGCCTTTCACCGAGACCGTGATCGAGGGAAGGAAACCGGTTGATGGCGGCTGAGGCGGTCATTCGATTTGCGGCAATGATTGCTGCGATGACAATCGCCGCCGTGCCCGCGTCGGCGCAGACCAGCGCGAATCCCGACCGGACGAAAATCGACTGCCGCAATGGGGCCAATGCGGCGGGAGCCGACTGCGCCAAGGACGGCAGCGACACAAAAAGCGGATCGGATGCGGCGCAGTCCGATGCGGTGTTCCTGCCGGCCCTGATCGTCGACCTGTTTCCCAACCCGGCGGCGACGCCGGTGCCGACGCCACGGCCGGCGCCCGCGACGCCGCCGGCCGATAACCAAGCCGGCCCCCCGCCTGGCGGCCCGATCATCTCGCCGACCGATCTGATCGCCGTTCAGCCGCCGCGCGCGGTGGTCGGCGATTTCGTGCCCGACGAGGTGCTGGTGACCGTCGACGGCGATGCCGGCGCCGTGCAGCAGATCGCCGCGTCCTTCGGCCTCGAGGTGCGCTCGCAGCGCCAGTCGCGGCTGCTCGGCACCACGCTGGTGCGCTTCGGCATTCCCGAGGGCCGGCCCGTCGGGGTCGTTCTGGCGCAGTTGGCCGCCGACGGCCGCACCCAGCGGCGCGAGCCCAACCATGTCTATTCGCTGCAGCAGGCCGCCGGCATCGTCAACTATGCCTTCGAGCGCATCGCGCTCGATGCCAAACAGGCCAACGGCGAAAACGTCCGCATCGCGGTGATCGACACCGGCATCGACGACACCAATCCGGCGCTGTCAGGCGTCATTGCCGGGCAGTTCGACGCCATGCCCGACGTACCGATCGAAAAGCGCGATCACGGCACGTCGATCGACGGGCTGATCGCCGGTGTCGGCGCGCTGGAAGGCATGGCACCGGGCGCAAAAATCTACCACGCCCGCGCCTTCGAGGGCGGCAAGTCGACCATGGACGTCATCCTGTCGGCGCTCGACTGGGCGGCGGAACAGGACGTCCGCATCATCAATATGAGCTTCGTCGGGCCGAAGAACGACCTGCTCGGCGTCGCCTGCCGCAATGCCCGCGCGCTCGGCATCGTGCTGGTCGCTGCCGCCGGCAACAACGGGCCGAAAGCACCCTTTGGTTATCCGGCCGCCTTCGACGGCGTCATCGCGGTGACCGCCACCGATGCCAGGGACGGGTTGATGCCGCAGGCCAATCGCGGCGCCTATGTCTTCGTCTCGGCACCCGGCGTCGAAATGGTGGCGCCGAGCGGGGCCGGCTCGGATGTCGTCACCGGCACCTCATTCGCGGCGGCGATCGTGAGTGGCGCCATCGCCAATCTCATCCATGCCGCGCCCGATCGCTCGGCCGACGACATCGAGAAGGCGCTGGCGGCAACGGCCAAGGATCTCGGCCCCAAGGGACGCGACAATGATTTCGGTTACGGGCTGCTGGACATCAAGGCGGCGGAGGCGGCGAAGGATTAGAGCATTCCAGGAAAAGTGTGAGACGGTTTTCCGTCCGGAATTGCGTCAAAACAAAAGAGACAGACCTGCGACGGTTCAGGCCGCGATTTGCCGGGGATGTATCAAGAAATAGAACGCGACGATGTGCGTGATCATCAGCAGCGGCACGTAGATGATCGGGATCGCGTAGGTGGCGCCCAGTTCGCCCGCTCGCTGGGGGAGGCCGACCTGGATGGCATGGTAATAGTCGACGATGAGGTCGACCGTCCCGACGAGATTGAAGGCAACGACGAACGCCCAGAAGAGCTGAGGTATCCTTACCGTGAGCAGCGCCAGCATGGCCAGCACCCCTGTTGCGAAGTCGCCGTAGGCAGCAAACACGGCAAAGCCGGCAGGCAAATCGGGGCTGACGACACCCGGAACGAGGAAGACCAGCCCGAAGAAGCGGAAGCTGTGCAGGGTGGCAATTGCGCGTTGCGCCGCGACTGGGTTCATCGACCCGAGCCACTGCAGGCCATATGCGCTAAAGCAGAGCAGCCACGCGACATAGCCCAGAACGAGATGGGTTTGGACCAGAACTTCCGTGGACATCTGACCTTCTTTCAACAGTTGGTTCACGCGGCCTCGAACACTGCGGTCAGGATACCGAGCCGGCCTTCCATGAGATTTCGCCCCAGGTTGGTCGCAAGCGCCGCGAAGTCCGGTCCCATCACCACGCCGAGATTGGGCGAAGGCGGCGGCCCCGACGCACGCAACTGTGCGAACCACGCCTTGGCGGCGTCGGTGTCGTCTTGCCATGCCAGCATGCGGAAGCCGGCCGGCTCGATCGCCTCGCGCGTCGCGTCGATTGTCAGGAGGAAGCTCGTCGCCGGCGTTCGCGCCCAGGGGAGCGGATAGTGCGGCTCGCCCCCGCCAAACACGACGTCGAAGGTGGCAAACCTGCCGCCTGACTTCAGCACACGCCGAATCTCGCGATAGAGCCGCGCCCGGTCGGAGATGTTCATAGCCACATGCTGCAGCAGCGCGATGTCAAAGCGGCCATCATCGAAGGGAAGCGCCAGTGCATTGGCGGTCTGGAACGACAGCTGCCCGCTCTGTCCCGTGCGCTCGCTCAGATAGCGCGCGGCGTCCACGAAAGGCTCGCTGAGATCCACGCCAGTAACCCGGCAGCCATACGTCGCTGCCAGAAAGCGCGCCGGCCCGCCAACGCCCGAGCCGACGTCCAGTACCGACATGCCGGCAGCGATCCCCGCCAATTGGGCAAGCTCGGCGGTGGCAGCTAGCCCACGGGTGTGAAACTGGTCGAGAACGCCCAATTGCTGGGGCGTGAGGAGCTGGTCCTCCGGGCCGAAGGCAGCCAACACCGTCTTCAGCCGCTCGGTCAGGCCCGTCGCGCGATAATGGTCGCGTACCCCTTCAAGTTCATCGGTCATCGCAAGATGTCTCCTAGGTTCAGCTCATACCTAAGCCCACTTCCATAATTCGACTATCCGCTGTAATCACAACAACCTATGAAGCAGAACTACACAGTCCGACATGGTGCGCTGGAGGGCGTCGAGGCGTTCCTGGCTGTCGCCAGGCACCGCAACTTCCGCCGCGCCGCAGCGCAACTCGGCGTGACACCGTCCGCCGTGAGCCAGGCGGTGCGCGCGCTGGAAGCACGCATGGGTGCGGCGCTGTTTGTCCGCACAACGCGGAGCGTCGGCTTGACCGAGCCTGGCCAACGGTTCCTCGACCGTGCCGGCCCTGCTTTCGAAGAACTCGTCGCGGCCGGCGAGGCCGTGCGCGACGTCGGCGAGCGGCCGACCGGTCTGCTGCGCCTGTCCGTGCCCCGCGCTGTCGTGCCGTTGATCCTGGAGCCGATGATCGCGTCGTTCTGCCGGGCCTATCCCGAGATCGAACTGGAGATCGCCGCGAGCGACGAGATGGTCGATCTCGCGACCGGCGGGTTCGATGCCGGCATCCGCCTCGGCCAGTTCATCGCGATCGACATGGTCGCGGTGCGGCTAACCCCGTCGTTCTCGTTCGTGGTTGTCGGCAGCCCTGACTATCTCAAACGCCACGGCCGCCCCGAACGCATCGACGATTTGCGCCACCACGCCTGCTTGCGCTTGCGCCGTTCGAACGGCGCCATTGCGCCTTGGGCTTTCCTCGACGGCAACGAGGCGATCGAGGCGATGGTCTCAGGCCCGCTGATTGCGCACGACTATCCGACATTGCTCGGAGCCGCGATGCGGGGCGTTGGGCTGGCGCAGACGCCTCGACCTGTCGCCGCAGGTCCGATAGCCGAAGGTAAACTCGAGCCGGTGCTGGACGGCGTCGCCGCCACGACGCCGGGCGTCTTCCTCTATCATCCCGGCAAGCGCCAAATCCTGCCGAAGCTGCGCGCCTTCATCGACCACCTCAAATCCGCGGCGTGAGATACCGGAGCCCTAACCCCTCCCGTGCGGTGGTCTCCCCCACTGCTGGCGGCGGGCGAGATTTTGATCGTGGCGTGAGCCGACAGAGCTGCTATCTATGATGTGGCTGGTCGAGAGCGGGTTTCTCGACGTGCGTCGAGAGGAGACCATCCGTCTCGCGGAACGCATTCCGGCTCGTGGTCTGCTGGGGGCAGAACACACCATTAGCCACCAAGCGCTCAGCGCCCGAGGTATAGTGCTGCTCGGCCGGTTCGCAGCCGTCGAGAAGGCGGCTGTCTCTCGTTCGCCGATGATCTCGAAGCCCATGTTCGTTTGCGGATGACGCCTCCGCCAACGTCAAATATCGACGAATATATCAGCCCTCCGGAATCGATGCCCCCGTTTCGGAACCCGATCCAGCGGAGACTGTCGCGGCACATCTGCCGTTGTTTAGGCTAAAGCGCCGGACCTAGCCGAACGGCGCTTCCATCGTAGAAGCGCGACAGCCGAAAGCGGCTGAGATCATGCCCAGTCTCGTTCCCTTGAATGAGGTCGGAAACGACTCGACCTATGCCAGGCCCGATACCAAACCCGTGGCCACTCATTCCCGTCGCGACGAAAAGACCGCCGACTGCCCGCATCTTGTCCACGACGGGGACGACGTCGGGCATGGCGTCGATCATGCCGCTCCAGCCGGCCTTTAAGCGAACTTTCTCGAACTGTGGAAAAAGGCGTCCGAAATTGCGTTCTATCGAACGGAGGCGGGAGGGTTCAGCAGCCGGGTTGAGCACCCGCATTCTTTCGAAAGGACTCAGGGAATCCGGCGTCCAAACGCGTGGAGTCGACCAGCTGTCAGGGTAACCCGATGGCGCGAATGGGAGGTAGCGGGTTCCGAGCGGATTGGCCATGAGGGCGGGCAGATACTTGGTGGCGTGCCGGAATGCGTCCGGCCCCAGGTAAAGCAAATTGCTGCCCCCCGGAGCGAGCGTGTATCCGCCATCCTGTCGGCGCCTGAAAGCGATGTGTTCGTCCGCTGCCGCCCCTGCATAAATTTCGGGCATGGGCTCCGTGGCGGCTACGGTTACCCTGACGCTGAGTTGGGGGATGGACACGCCGTGTCTTCTCAGGAACAGGGAGGACCAGGCGCCGCCCGCGACCAGCACGCTGGAGGCCTCAATGTATCCCGCCTCGGTCCAAACTCCCCTGATCCTGCCAGCTGAGATTTCGAGGGTTCGCGCTGCACAGTTCTCTACGATTTTGACGCCTTTCCGGACGGCGAGCCGAGCAAGCGCAGGCACCGCCAGCCAAGGCTCCGCACGCATATCGGAGGGTGTCGTCATGGCGCCCTTGAACTTGCGCGACATGCCTTTGATGAGTTTGCCAGTTTCGTCTGCGTCCAGGAGGCAGGTGTCGAGCGCATGGATCGCGGCGATCGTCATGAACTCTTCGAAGCCGGCCATGTCCTTGTCGGAGTTCGCCAGGTAGGTCACACCTGTCTGGTTCAGCCCGATGTCTTCGCCGCATTCCTCAGCCAGTTGCCGCCCCAGACGACAGGCCTCGATAACAATCGGCAGCTCATCGGCGTCTCGCCCCTGCTTTCTGATCCATCCCCAATTTCGGGAGGACTGTTCGGCCGCAACGCGTCCTTTTTCCAGCAGCGTCACCGGAATGTTCTGCTTTGCAAGGAAAAGAGCTGTCGTTACGCGATGACACCGCCACCGACAATCACCACCTCCGAAGTCTTTGGCGACGAGCCAGGATGCTGGATTGGATCCATTTCGGAGAACGGGAATGTGGGCAAGTGGGCATCCATGAGGACTGGTTGATGGCTTTAGAGCAGTTCACCATTTCACGGAAACGGCTCTAACTCTTTTTGTTTAGACGCAATTCTGGACGGAAAACCGTTGCCACCCTCCAAAAGCCAAAACAAGAGCGGCTCCTCGAAGCTATTGGGATTGACCCTAGGCCGGCGCGCCGGCGACCGATCCCCTGACCACAAGGTCGACCGGCCAGACCTCGCCGCGGGCGCCCTCTTCCAGTCCGGAAATCCGTGCCGCCAGCCGCTCGGCGACGCGGGCGCCGGCGAGACGGATGGACGAACGCGTCGTCGACAGCGGCACCGAAAAATTCTCCGGCCTCAGCCACGGAAAGACATCGTCATGAGCGATCAGCGACACGTCGCCTGGAATGCTCAAGCCGAGGTCGCGCACCGCACGCACGACGCCCAGCGCCATGATCAGGCTGGAGCAGGCGATCGCCGTCGGCGCATCATCCTCTTCCAGCAAACGCCTGGTGGCTCGATAGCCGTTCTCCTCGGTCATGACCACCGAGCAGACGTGGCGTTCGCCCAATGTCAGCCCGCTCGCCGCGAGCGCCCGGCGCACGCCGCGTTCGCGATGGATGGCAAAGGTCTCGCGGTCGTCGCCGTTGATCAGCGCCAGCCGCCGGTGGCCGAGCTGGATCAGCAGCCTGGCCGCCTCACGGAAGGCACCCTCATTGTCGATGTCGGTGAAGGCATAGTCGAAATCGAAACCTTCGCTGCGGCCATGGACGATAAAGGGAATGCCAAGCGAGTTGACCAGCGCCACGCGCCGGTCGGCCGGCCTCGGCGAGGAGATGTAGACGGCATCGACCTGCCGGTTGGCGACGATGCGCCGGTAGGTCGTCTCCTGGTCGTCGGCGTCGGCCGGTGACAGCACCAGGTCCAGTTCGTGCGAGCGGGCATAGTCGCCGAGGCCCGACAGGAACTCGACGAAATGCGGATCGATGTCGACCGACGCACCGGTCGGCAAGACATAGCCGATCATGCCGGTCTTGCCGGTCGCCAGCCGGCGCGCGCTGGGGTTGGGGCGATAGCCGTGACGCTTGGCGGCGTCCATGACACGCCTGCGCGTTTCCTCGTTGACCTCGGGATAGCCGTTCAGCGCGCGGCTTACCGTGGTCTGCGAGAGTGCCAGCATATGGGCGAGCTGCTTGAGGTTCACGAAAGTCTCCATTTCCCTCAAAGCGCTTTTAAATTGAATCGACCCAAGTCCCGCAGGGCCGGTCCATTCGATGACGAACCATAAGCGCGGTTAGGGCGTGTTTGAAACAGAAATTGCTGCTGCATTGCCATAAAAGCATGCTGCAACGCACTTTCGAGGCTGCAAATACCCAGGATTAAATCGATTAGCTCGCCGGCCTCTTGACTTCCAGCCGATTCAGTGGCGTGATCAAAAAAGCCAAAGCGCTTTGGAAGACTCTTCGAAAGGTTGCGGTTCCTTTCTGACTGAGTCACAGTCCTGCGGCGTCGGCGGGCGGAATGGAGGTTCCGTCCGGTGTGTGTGACCCACTGGGAGGAATACCGATGAAGAAAATGCTTTTGCTGGGTGCCGCGTTTGCCACGCTCGCCCTGAACGCGCCCGCGCATGCCGAACTGAAGTTCAAGCCGGGTGAGGACAAGCGCTTCAACTGGGCCAACTACGAAGAGCTTAAGAAAGTCGACCTCAAGGGTGAGACGCTGTCGATCTTCGGACCGTGGCGCGGTGAGGACGAGGGCCTGGTGCGCGGCGTTCTCGACTATTTCTCGGAAGCCACCGGCGTCGAGATCAAATACTCCTCCTCGGAGAATTACGAACAGCAGATCGTCATCGACACGCAGGCCGGCAGCCCGCCGAACATCGCCGTGCTGCCGCAGCCGGGCCTGATCCAGGACCTGGCATCGAAGGGTCTTTTGACGCCGCTCGGCGACGACACCGCCAAATGGGTCAAGGACAATTACGGCGCCGGCCAGTCATGGGTTGATCTTGGCACCTTCAAGGACAAGGACGGCAAGCCGGGCTTCTTCGCCTTTCCCTACAAGGCCGACGTGAAATCGCTGGTCTGGTACTCGCCGGATAATTTCGAGGAAGCTGGCTACAAGGTGCCGAAGACGCAGGAAGAACTCGCCGATCTCGAAAAGAAGATCATCGCCGATGGCGGCAAGCCTTGGTGCATCGGCCTCGGCTCCGGCGGCGCGACCGGCTGGCCTGCGACCGACTGGGTCGAAGACCTGATGCTGCGCACCCAGTCTCCGGAAACCTATGACAAATGGGTCAAGAACGAGATCCCGTTCAACGATCCGGCGGTGGTCAACGCTATCGACATCTTCGGCAAGATCGCGACCGACGACAAGATGGTCGACGGCGGCGCCAAGGCGGTTGCAGCGACCGATTTCCGCGACAGCCCGAAGGGCCTCTTCGCGGTGCCACCGAAATGCTACCTGCACCACCAGGCATCGTTCATCCCGACCTTCTTCCCGGAAGGCACCAAGGTCGGCCAGGACGCGGACTTCTTCTACTTCCCGCCCTATGCCTCCAAGCCCGAACTGGGCACGCCCGTGCTCGGCGCCGGCACGCTGGCGATGATCACGAAAGACAGCAAGAGCGCCCGCGCCTTCATCGAATTCCTGAAGATGCCGCTCGCACATGAGATCTGGATGGCCGAGGGCGGTTTCGTGACGCCGCTGAAGTCGGTCAACAAGGACGCCTACGCCAGCGACGCGCTGAAGAAGCAGGGCGAAATCCTCGCCAACGCCTCGACCTTCCGCTTCGACGGTTCCGACCTGATGCCGGGCAAGATCGGCGCCGGCGCCTTCTGGACCGGCATGATCGACCTGGTCGGCGGCAAGTCCGCGCAGGATGTCGCCACCGACATCCAAAAGAGCTGGGACGCCATCAAGTAGGCGACCGGCTGGAGGTTTGGCTATCCGATCCCAAGTGGATCCGGGCTCTGGAGGCCCGGATCCGACAGGCGGCTCGTGCCGCGGCGATTATCATGAGCACACAGAATCCGGCATGAAGCGCGATCAGCAAATGGGAAACCCTGTTTTGCCTGGCCATCGCGCTCTGCACAACTGAATCGGCGCATCTCACCGCCCGACCCGTTCGGCTTTGGCTGATGATGCGCAGGGGAGAGGGACCCATGGCGGCTCAGATTTTTTCGGCCATATTCGTCATCATCGTCGGCGTCGGCGGCTGCGTCGCCTATTTCTGGGGCGCAAACAGACTGGTCGACCTGATATTCCCGTCGCGCGGCGTCGCCGGCGCCGCGGCCATCGACAATCTGCGCCGGCAAGGGCTGGTCCGCCCCTGGCTGTTCGTCGGTCCGGCGATGATCATCCTGACCATCTATCTGATCTATCCGGTGGTCGAGACGCTGCGGCTGTCGTTCCTCGATCGCAGCGGCATCAATTTCGTCGGCCTGGCCAACTATCAATGGGCGTTCGGCGATCGCGAGTTCCGCAACTCGATCCTCAACAACATCGTCTGGCTGGCGGTGGTGCCGGCCGCCTGCACCTTCCTCGGGCTGATCATCGCCGTGCTCACCGACAAGATCTGGTGGGGCACGATCGCCAAGAGCCTGATCTTCCTGCCATTGGCGATCTCTTTCGTCGGCGCCAGCGTGATCTGGAAATTCATCTACGAGTATCGCGGCGAGGGCCAGACGCAGATCGGCATCCTCAACGCCATCATCCAGCATTTCGGCGGCCAGCCGCAGGTCTGGATATCGCTGCCTTTCTGGAACAATTTCTTCCTGATGGTGATCCTGATCTGGATCCAGACCGGCTTTGCCATGGTCATCCTGTCCTCCGCCTTGCGCGGCATTCCCGAGGAAACTCTGGAAGCCGCCGTCATCGACGGCGCCAATCCGTTCCAGATCTTCTGGAAGATCATGGTGCCGCAGATCTGGGGCACCATCGCCGTCGTCTGGACCACGATCACCATCCTGGTGCTCAAAGTGTTCGACATCGTGCTGACCATGACCAACGGCCAATGGAACAGCCAGGTGCTGGCCAATCTGATGTTCGACTGGATGTTCCGCGGCGGCGGCGATTTCGGCCGTGGCGCCACCATCGCCATCATCATCATGATTGCCGTCATTCCGATCATGGTCTGGAACATCCGCCAGGCGAACAAAGAGACGGGAGGACATTGAGATGGCCGTTGCGACCGGAAATTCCTTCGCCAGCCGCTTTGGCGTCCACATCGCCGTGCTTGTCTTCGTCGCAATCTGGACCATACCGACGCTCGGCATCCTGGTTTCGTCGCTGCGCGACAAGAACCAGATCATCGCCTCGGGCTGGTGGAACTCGTTCGCCAGTTCCACCCAGACCGAAGCCGGCCGGCTGCCGGCAGCCTCGGCGCAGATCGAAAAGGACGGCAAGTTCGTTCTCGAGGGCAACATCTTCGGCGACGGTGCTGCGCGCGACATCAGCGCCTACGGCGTCAAATCGGCGGCACCGACGCAATACCCCGCCGGCACGACGGCCGATCTCGGCGACGGCGTGACCCTGCAGCTCAATGGCGATGGCAGTTTCGTCATGACCTCGCCCAAGGCGTTCGAAGGCGATCGCGGCCAGCGCATTTACTATGCCTCGTCCGCGCCGCCGAAATTCACCACCGACAATTACAGAACCGTGCTGTTTTCCGAGGGCATCGGCCGGTCGTTCATGAATTCGCTGACCGTCACCATTCCAGCGACCGTCATCCCGATCCTGATTGCCGCTTTTGCCGCCTATGCTCTGGCCTGGATGCGGTTTCCCGGCCGGGCATTGCTGATCGCGGTCATCATCGGCCTGCTGGTGGTGCCGCTGCAGATGTCGCTGATACCGCTTCTGAAGCTCTACAACGGCGTCGGCGCTTTCTTCGGCATGCCGTCGAAGACGTATCTCGGCATCTGGCTGGCGCATACCGGCTTTGGCCTGCCCTTCGCCATCTACCTGCTGCGCAGCTACATTGCCGGCCTGCCACGCGAAATCATGGAATCGGCGCGCATCGACGGCGCCAGCGATTTCGAGATCTTCGTCAAGATCGTCTTGCCGCTGTCGTTCCCGGTGCTGGCCTCGTTTGCCATCTTCCAATTCCTGTGGGTATGGAACGATCTGCTGGTGGCGATGGTTTTCCTCGGTACAGAGGCAGACCAGATCGTGCTGACCGCCAAGCTTAATGCGTTGCTGGGCTCACGCGGGGGCGACTGGGAGATCCTGACGACATCGGCTTTCGTGACCATCATCGTGCCGCTGATCGTCTTCTTCTCGCTGCAGCGCTATTTTGTCCGCGGGCTGCTTGCCGGCTCGGTGAAAGGAGGCTGAGACGATGCAATCCGCTTTGAAGGCCAGTTCGAAGCCAGACCTCGCCATCGATCGCGACTGGTGGCGGGGTGCGGTGATCTACCAGATCTATCCGCGCAGCTACCAGGACTCGAACGGCGACGGAATCGGCGACCTCAAGGGGATCATCGGGCGGCTGCCCTACATCGCGGCACTCGGTGCGGACGCCATCTGGATTTCGCCGTTCTTCAAGTCGCCGATGAAGGATTTCGGCTACGACGTGTCGGATTACTGCGACGTCGATCCGATGTTCGGCACGCTAGCCGACTTCGACGCGCTGACCGCGGAGGCGCACAGGCTGGGCTTGAAGGTGATGATCGACGAGGTGCTGTCGCACACCGCCGACAACCACCCATGGTTCAAGGAGAGCCGGTCGAGCCGCACCAACCCGAAAGCCGACTGGTATGTCTGGGCAGACGCCAGGCCGGACGGCACGCCACCCAACAACTGGCTGTCGATCTTCGGTGGCTCGGCCTGGCAGTGGGACACAAGCCGCCAGCAATATTACATGCACAATTTCCTGTCCGAGCAGCCCGATCTCAATTTCCACAACCGCCAAGTCCAGGATGCGTTGCTCGATGTCACCCGCTTCTGGCTGGAACGTGGCGTCGACGGGTTCCGGCTCGACACCATCAATTTCTACTTCCACAGCCAGGGCCTGGAAAACAATCCACCGCTGCCGCCGGAAGAGCGCAATGACCAGACGGCCCCGGCGGTCAACCCCTACAACTACCAGGACCATCTCTACGACAAGAGCCGCCCCGAGAACCTCGGCTTCCTCGAACGATTCCGCGCCCTGCTCGACGAATATCCGGCAACCGCCGCGGTCGGCGAGGTCGGCGATTCGCAGCGCGGGCTGGACGTGGTGGCAGCCTACACCGCCGGCGGCAAGCGCGTGCACATGTGCTATTCCTTCGACTTCCTGGCGCCGGAAAAGATCAGCGCAGCCAAGGTCCGCTCGGTGCTGGAAGCCTTCGGCAAGGTCGCCAGCGACGGCTGGTCGTGCTGGGCCTTTTCCAACCATGACGTGATGCGCCCGGCGTCGCGCTGGGCCGCCGGCGAGGCCGATCCGACCGCCTATCTCAAGGTCATCTCGGCACTGCTGATGTCCTTGCGCGGTTCGGTCTGCATCTATCAGGGCGAGGAGCTTGGGCTCGGCGAAGCCGACCTGCGCTTCGAGGATTTGCAGGACCCCTACGGCATCCGCTTCTGGCCGGAATTCAAGGGCCGCGACGGCTGCCGCACACCGATGGTGTGGGACGGCAGCGCCAAGAATGGCGGCTTCTCCCCGGCAAAACCCTGGCTGCCGGTGCCGGCCAAGCATCTGCCACAGGCGGTCAATGTCCAGCAGGGCGACGAGAACTCGCTGCTCGAGCACTACCGGCGCTTTCTCAGCTTCCGGCGCGCCCATCCGGCACTGGCCAAGGGCGACATCACCTTCATCGAAAGCCAGGGCGACACGGTCGCCTTCACACGCCGCGCAGGCAACGAGCAGGTCGTCTGCGTCTTCAATCTGGGAGCAACGCCTACCGAGGTTGACCTTGGCGGCCGGTCGCTGCAACCTTTGCCCGGGCACGGATTTCCGGGCCAGGCGAGCAGCGGTTCCATAAAGCTCGGCGGCTATGGCGCCTGGTTCGGGCGCATCGACTGAATTTCAAATCACTTGAATTCGAATTACTGGGAGGAAACGAATGGCCGATGTCACGCTAAGGCAAGTGAAGAAATCCTATGGCAATCTGAACATTCTCCACGGCATCGACCTCGATATAGAGTCGGGCGAGTTCATCGTCTTTGTCGGCCCGTCTGGCTGCGGCAAGTCGACCCTGTTGAGGTCGATCGCCGGGCTCGAGGAAATCACCTCCGGCGAGCTCAGAATAGCCGGCGAAGTGGTCAACGACGTGCCGCCGTCGAAGCGCGGCATCGCCATGGTGTTCCAGTCCTACGCGCTCTACCCGCACATGACCGTCTACGACAACATGGCGTTCTCGATGAAGATCGGCAAGGAGAACAAGGCCGAGATCGACCGGCGCGTACGCCAGGCCGCCGAAATCCTGCAGCTGACCAAATATCTCGATCGCCTGCCCAAGGCGATGTCGGGCGGCCAGCGCCAGCGCGTCGCCATCGGCCGCGCCATCGTGCGCAATCCGAAAGTTTTCCTGTTCGACGAACCGCTTTCGAACCTGGACGCCGCACTTCGCGTCGCCACCCGCATCGAAATCGCCAAGCTCAAGGAATCGATGCCCAACACGACCATGATCTACGTCACCCACGACCAGGTCGAGGCGATGACGCTGGCCGACCGCATCGTGGTGCTCAAGGACGGCCATATCGAGCAGGTCGGCACGCCGATGGACCTCTACAAGAAGCCCGGCAACCTGTTCGTTGCCCAGTTCATCGGCTCGCCAGCCATGAACATCCTGCCCGCGACCATAGACAAGACCGGCAACCCGACCGTCGTCAGCCATGTCGGCGGCCGCAAGGCAACCGTGCCGATCACAACGCCTGCTTCGGCAAAGGGCGCCGCGGTAAGCTTTGGCGTGCGGCCGGAAGACCTCGTCATCGCCAGCGGCGCGGACTATCTGTTCGAAGGCACGGTCGACTATGTCGAGCAGCTCGGCGAGGTGCAGCTTGTCTATGTCGACATCGGTCGCGCCGATCTGCCGCTGGTGACCAAGCTGCCCGGCAATGTCGAGGTCAAGCGCGGCTCGACATTGCGGCTGAGCGCCAATGGCGAGGACCTGCATATCTTCGATGCGGACGGACGGTCGTTTGCCCTTCATGAGGCGGAAGCGAAAGCGGCCTGAGGCAGGACCACGTCTCGGACGTAAAAAAGAGCGGCGGGCC
>SAKE01000018.1:30005-127502 GCA_004017275.1 Mesorhizobium sp.
GGCCAGGCCCGCCGCTCTTTTCTTGAAGATCAGCTTCGGCTGTTAGCGGCCGAAGAGGTTCCGGTCGCTGCCCTGAGGGGCGGACTTCTCTACGTCGCCCGACGAATTGAGCAGCTTCTCGACGACGCCACCGCTGTTGCGGACCGAGCTCGTCTGCGCACTGTCAATCGAAGTGACTGCAGGCTGATTGGCACCGTTGGAGCCGAAGTTGTCGCTGCCGGCGAAGGCACTGCCGGTGATGGCCAGAACGGCGGCGGCAGCAATAAGGATCTTGTTCATTTTAGTCTCCTGAATTTTCTAGGTTTTCGCCAGGGCGGCGGGCGGACCCGCCGTCTGCTGGGAATCGGCTGTTAGTTGTTGCCGAAGAGGTTACGGTCGCTGCCTTGGGCAGGCGTCTGAGCAGCCGGAGCCGACTTCTGGGTGGAAGCCGTGTACGACTGATCCACTGCGGCGGCAGGTTGGTTGGCGCCATCGGAGCCAAAGTTGTCGCTGCCGGCGAAAGCGCTACCCGAGAGGGCCAGAACGGCGGCGGTAGCAAGAATGATCTTCTTCATGTCAGTCTCCTGAATTTCTGGGTTGCCAGGGCAACGGGTGAACCCGCCGTCAACTGGAAGTTCGGCCGTTAGTGATTGCCGAAGAGGTTACGGTCGCTACCCTGGACAGGCGTCTGAGCAGCCGGTTCCGACTTCTTGACCGAAGCGGTGTACGAGCTGTCGACAGCAGTGGCTGCCGGGGCGTTCGAACCATAGTGGTCGCTACCATTAGCGAAGGCGCTGCCGGAAATGGCCAGAACGGCGGCGGCAGTGAGAATGATCTTTTTCATTTTTTTGTACTCCAGTATTTTCTTTTTCCGTCCGTCTAGCGGCGTACCTTGGGAAATGAAATCGCGTCGTTCGGACAGGCCCGATGTGGGAGGGTAACCTCGCCTTTTCCAATCACGAAGTTGTTCCATGTGGTCTATGAATCTACACCTTGAAATTGCGCCACGGGCGTCTTAGCGGTGTATTTTTCTATTCTATATCAGTGTATTAGATAAAATCGCCGTATGGATCACCAACTGTTTCGAAGGCCAGCGTTCACAGCGTCCTGCACGCACCGTCAACAGAAACGAACCGTTCGGTTCGATTTTAGAACGAGCTAATAGTCACTTTTCGAAACCGTTAACCTTTTTTGCCCCCCGCCAGAAGCGGATTCGAGAAGAGCGCAGCCGGGCGAATGGCCCCTCAGAAGACGAGATTTGAGCTCAGCACTCGCGAAAACGACCTTTCGCGTGCCGTGTCGCGCCGCATGGATACGATGTCGTTTTCATGCCGATGACGCGCCCGTGATCGTGATTAGATCATGACATCTCAGGTGCCGCTTCGTGACGACGAGGCGGAGAATTGGGAAGCCGGTCAGAATCCGGCGCTGCCCCCGCAACGGTGGTGGAGTTCAAGTCGCAACGGGAGACCACTGGGCAATTGCCTGGGAAGGTGTCGCGATGGTCCGCAAGGACAACTCCAGAGCCCGGAAACCAGCCGAGATTTCTAGACTCGACTGATCGCGGTGGGCGATCAAGAGGTGGATAGTGCATGCCCGGCGCATCGCCGGAATGCGTCCAATCCTTCCTCCGTCACCACCAGTTCAGTCCTTGGAACGAGGACAGGACATGGATATCCGCAATGACATGCTGAGGCTCTTGAACAGCCGACGGCAAGGCTTTTCGCTAGAGCAGCCCTTCTACACCGATCCAGACTACTTCAAGCTCGATATGGAGCTGATCTGGTATCGCGATTGGCTGTTCGTCGGCCATGATTGCGAACTGCCGAAGCCGGGCAGCTACATCACCGTGCAGATCGGCGACTATCCGGTCGTTCTTGTCCGCGACCAGCAAGGCAAGATCAACGCCTTCCACAATTCCTGCCGGCATCGCGGCAGCCGCGTCTGCAACACAGAGCGGGGTACGGCGGCAAAGCTCGTCTGCCCCTATCACCAGTGGACCTACGAGCTCGACGGCCGCCTGCTGTTTGCCCGCCAGATGGCCGACGGTTTCGACAAGAGTGAGTTCAGCCTGAAGCCGGTCGCCTGCGAGAGCGTCGGCGGCTACATCTTCATCTGCCTGGCCAAGGAGCCGGTGGATTTCGCGCCGATGCGGGCGATGATCGAACCTTATCTTTTGCCGCACCGGCTGCGCGACGCAAAGATCGCCTTCGAGAGCACGATCATCGAGAAGGGCAACTGGAAGCTGGTCTGGGAAAACAACCGCGAGTGCTACCACTGCGCCGCCAATCATCCCGAGCTGTGCAAGACCTTCCCCGAAGCGCCGACCGTGACCGGCGTCAACGGCGCCGACAGCGATCCCGAGATGGTTGCGCATTGGGCCAAATGCGAGGCCGTCGGCCTGCCGAGCAAGTTCCGCATCGATCCGGCCGGGCAGTACCGTGCCACCCGCGCGCCGCTGCTGCGCGATGCCGTCAGCTACACCATGACCGGCAAACTGGCGGTGAAGAAGAACCTCTCCGACACCGTCTCCGCCGACCGGATCGGCACCTTGATGCACTATCACTATCCGACGACCTGGAACCACATCCTCATCGATCACGCGGTGACGTTCCGGGTGCTGCCGATCAGCGCCACGGAAACGGCAGTGACGACCAAGTGGCTGGTGCACAAGGATGCGGTCGAGGGCGTCGATTACACCATCGAAGATCTCACCCATGTCTGGACCGAGACCAACGACCAGGACCGCCGCATCGTCGAGGAAAACGCCTTCGGCATCCTGTCGCCCGCCTATGAGCCCGGCCCCTATTCGGAGCTGCATGAGGGCGGCGTGATCCAGTTCGTCGAATGGTACGCGTCGTTCATCGGGCCGCGCCTTGCCGAGGGCGGCCGGCCGGCGCTGCGCAGCGTCGCCTAGCACAGGACAAAGGGACAAGAGGATGAATGCGATGACGGATCTTGGCCTCTATCGCCATCTCGACCAGATGACGCCGTGGAACGACAGGCTGCAGGTGCTGGAAGTGATCGGTGTCAGCGACGAAGCGCCTGACGTCAAGACCTTCACCTTCCGCTCCGACAACCAGACCTGGTTCCGCTACAAGCCGGGCCAGTTCGTGACGCTGGAACTGCCGACATCAGACGGGCCGCTGATGCGCACCTATACGCTGTCGTCTTCGCCGTCGCGGCCGTTCTCGATCGCGGTGACGGTTAAGGCGCAGGCCGGCAGCACCGGCACGCGCTGGATGTTCGACCATCTGACGCCCGGCTCGCACGTCAAGGCCTATGGGCCGACCGGCGAGTTTTCGCTGCACAGCCACCCGGCGGCCAAATATCTGTTCATTTCGGCAGGGTCCGGCGTGACGCCGATGATGTCGATGCTGCGCTGGCTGAACGACTGCGCGCCATGGACCGATGTCGGCTTCGTCAACTGCGCGCGGCGCCCGGAAGAGATCATTTTCCGCAAGGAGCTCGAACTGCTCGGCAGCCGTATGCCCGGCCTCTCGCTCGGCTTCATGATCGAGGAGCGGTCGAGCCGCGAGGGTTGGTTCGGCCATATGGGCCGCATCGACGCGATCCGGCTGCCGCTGCTGGCGCCCGATTTCCGCGAGCGCGAAATCTTCTGCTGCGGCCCCGATCCCTTCATGCGCGCCGTGCGCGGCATGCTGGACTCCGCCGGCTTTGACATGACGAAATATCATCAGGAGAGCTTTGCGGCGCCTGTCGCGGAAGAAATCCCGGCGCCGTTCACCTCGCCGGCTGAAAACGGTGCCGCCATTGTCGCCGAAGCCGCGACGCCGATCCGTTTCGCGCTCTCGGATGTCGACGCCGAATGCGTTGCCGGCCAGACGGTGCTGCAGACCGCGCGGGCGTCGGGCGTTCGCATTCCCGCTGCCTGCGAGTTCGGCCTGTGCGGCACCTGCAAGGTGAGGAAGGTCGCGGGCAATGTCGAGATGAGCCACAATGGCGGCATCCTCGATCACGAAATCGACGACGGCTTTATCCTCGCCTGTTGCTCCAAGCCGCTGTCGGCGCTCGAAATCGAGGCGTGACCGGCAGGCGGCAGTCATCAGGGGTCCGGGGTGATCAGCCTCAAGGATGGGAAATAGGTCCGGTAACGTCCGACATCACGGGTCAGGAGCGGAAGCCGAGAGACGGCGGCATGGGCGCCAATGAAGAAATCGGGCAATATGCCGGTCCCCGATCCTTCCGATCGGTATTGCGTAAATACTTTTCCGGCAAGGAAAAGGGCGGCTCTCGGCATCGGAGCCATTTCGAGACCGGACGCATCCAGAAATGCCTCAAGATCCTCGATACTGATGTAGCGGACAGCAAGTTCGGCATAGACCGCATCATTGATCAACAATGGCCCATCGAGGCTCGCTGCTTCAAGCTGGGCAACCGACCAGTCCGCCCAATTGGGATCGTCCGTGACAAGGTCGAGCAGAACGTTGCTGTCGACGAGCGTCACGCTTCGCCACGTGTCAGCGCCATGATCGCGTCGGTGGTGAGCCCCTCGCCGGCATGGCCGCGCAACTTGGCGAAGCGGCTCGCAGGCGTCTTTTTGTCAGCGCGAGCCAGCACCACGCTGCCGTCGGCGGCGCGCCGGAAATCGACCTTGCTACCCGGAACGAGCCCCAGGAGATCGCGGACCGGTTTGGGAATGGTCACCTGTCCTTTTGCCGTAACGGTGGTGGCCATCTTCACTCCTGGTAATACCATACTTCAACAAGGCATTACCTTGCGGATCGGATTTCAAGTCGAGCCCTCGACCGAACCTTCGGAACCAGACAGGAACGTCCCTTCAAACTCCGTACCGTTCGGTGCGAATGTTTTCCGCGGCAACGCCGGCATCGATCAGCGCCTGAGCGGCAGCCGACACAAAGGCATTGGAGCCGCAGACGAAGGCGATGCCAGTCGCCTCGGGCAGCCGCGCCAGGGCTTGCGCTATCATCGCGACGTCCACCCGCCGCGCATAGTCGGCCGGTCGGCGTGCTGCTTCGCGTGTCAGCGTCAGCACCAGGTCGAAGCCGTCCCTGCGATCGTCGAGGGCGATCAGCTCGTCACGAAAGATCACTTCGTCCCAGACGCGGGCTGAAAACACCAGGACGACGGGCACCGTCGAACTGTGCGCGGCGCGATGACGGACCATCGACATCAAGGGCACGACACCCGAACCGCCACCGACCAGCAACAGCGGCCCGCTGCCGCCGTCGGGCCAGACGAAATGCCCGCCGAGCGGCCCGCGCAGTTCGATTTCGTCGCCAATTGCCGCGACCTCGTGGAAGAATGGCGAAACCTCGCCATCGTCAAGCTTCTCGATCGCCAGTTCGATCGCCCCGTTCGTTTCGGGTGCGGAAGCGATGGAATAGGAGCGGCGCGCCTGATAGCCGTCCGGCGCCGTCAGCCTGACATCGACATGTTGCCCGGCACGATAAATGAACGGCCGCGACGGCTGGAAAAAGAAGCTGGTGACACGCGGCGTGCGCTTTTCGATACGGACGATCCTGGCTGTCTGCCAGGGCGATTGCATTGCTGCCGCATCGCTCATGGATCGTCCGTATAGCGCTGTTCGCGCCACGGGTCGCCATAGATGTGGTAGCCGCGCAATTCCCAGAAACCGGGTTCGTCGCGCATGGTGAATTGCAGGCCGTTCAGCCATTTGGCCGACTTCCAGAAATAGAGATGCGGCACCAGCAGCCTTGCCGGGCCGCCATGGTCCGGGGTGATCGGCTTGCCTTCGTAGAGCAGCGCCACCATCGCCTTGCCGGCGGTGAGATCCTTGACCGGCACATTGGTGGTGTAGCCGTCGAATGCGTGCGCCAGCGTGAAGCCGGTCGGCGGCTCCAAACCCGCATCGGCAAGGATGTCGTCGACCAGCACGCCCTGCCACGGCGTGTCGAACTTGGTCCATGCGGTCACACAGTGGATGTCGCGTGTCATCTTGGTCA
This sequence comes from Mesorhizobium sp., assembly GCA_004017275.1. Classification (GTDB taxonomy): domain Bacteria; phylum Pseudomonadota; class Alphaproteobacteria; order Rhizobiales; family Rhizobiaceae; genus Mesorhizobium. Next base: position 35,933 of record SAKE01000018.1, read on the forward strand.
ATGGCAGCGCGTTGAATTCGGCCCAGTTCCATTTCTTGATCGGGCGTGGCCCATGTTTCAGCGTGAAAGACCAGTCCTCGGTAGGCACGCGCGGCGTCGGGCCGGCCGACAGCACAGGAAAACCTTGTTCGAGATATTGGCCCGGCGGTATGCGCGCATCGCCATCGGTTGGCGGGCGCCGTCCTGAAGAGAAACCTCGGGTGACCATCGTGGCAATCCCCATGCATCAAGCCATTATCGGCCTGACGCAATGTTCTCGAAGATGCCGTGACGGGCAACCGGAATCTTGATTGGCAGCGGCCGGCAGGGATCGTCACCGACGAGGCCCTGCCGATCCTGCGTTCATGTCAACGCCGCTCAGCCATTGGCAAAAGGCACCGCGACGCAGATTTGCGCTTCGCCACGCTCGACCAGCAAAAGCACCGACTTGCGGCCAGACTTGCCGGCCTGGGCGATTGCTTGGGTTACCTGCCTGGCGTTCTTAACCGGCACCTGATTGACGGCAAAGATAGGCCATGGCAATCGTGCGCATGCGCTTGCCGTCGAAGCTCGGTCCGTGGCCGCCGTGACCGATGCGGATCGGCAGGTCGAGCAGGCGCTGCATCGTGCTGATGTAGGCGACGCGGTCAGAGTCCGGCAGGCTATCGATCAGCGTGTCGTCGTAGATGGCGTCGCCGCTGAAGAACAGGCCGTCGGTCTCGTCGAACAGCGCGATCGAATCCGGCGAATGCCCGGGCAGATGCAGCACACGGAATTGCCGGTCGCCGAGATCGACAATGTCGCCCTCGTCCAGGGTTCGCGTCAGCGGTGCGGGCGGGATCTTGTAGTCGGCGGCCTTCCAGCCCGGCGCCGGCAGCCTTGAGACGCCGCCTTCGAGATCGTGGAACATGTAGGCGTAGGTCGCCGTCTCATCCATGCTCTCGAATTGTTCGGCGCTGTGCACTGGCCCTGCTCGCCAGGGGAACTCATGCAGCGAGCCGACATGGTCGAGATGGATGTGGGTGGCAACGACCAGCAGCGGCTTGCCCACCGTCGTCTCGATGTGCGGGGCCAGCGGACAGATGCCCATGCCTGTGTCGACCAGAAGGTCGGCATCGCGGCCGCGTAGGTGCCAGATGTTGGCGCGCAGATAGTCATGCACGAACGGTTCGGTCAGCATCGTCGTCTTGTCGTCGACGATGCTTTTGCTGAACCAGTGCGAGCCCGGCATCAGATGTCAGCCCGGCTTCAGACGAAAGGCTTTCCGACCTTGTATTTTTCCGGCACCAGCCGCTTGAGATAGGCCATGCCGGCATCGGACAACTGGTTGACGTCGGGCTTCATGAAATTGTCAGGCATGTGGCGGGTCTTGCCGGCGACGTTCTTCAGCGGCACCTTTTTCAGCACCGTTCTGGTGCCGTCATATTGCAGCGCCACCGAGCCGCCGCCCTGTTCGGCGACGGAGACGGCGAAGGCGCCGGCATCGAAGGCCTCCTGCGCGTCGACCGCACTGATGGCGCCGACATAGCCGCGCGGCATGTAGCCGAGCGCATCGACGCGGGCACGCTTGCCCGGCAAGCCTTCGGCCAGCGCGCGCTCGAGCGCGGCCGGCAGGTCGCTGCCCGACAGCTTGACGTTGCCATGCGCGTCGCGCTCCAGCTTGTCCGGCGGCACCAGGCTTTCGACCAACGCCTTGCCGTCGGCGGTGCTGACACCTTCCGACACGGCGACGATGCAGCGCTTGTGGCGGTCGAGCGTGGCGCGCACGTCGTCGATGAAGCCGGCGGCCGAGAACGGCCGCTCGGGCACATAGACGAGGTGCGGACCGCTGTCGGGATCGAGCTGCCAGGCAGCGGCAGCTGCGGTCAGGAAGCCGGCATGCCGGCCCATGACGATGCCGACATAGATGCCGGGCAACGCGCGAAAATCGAGATCGACGGAGAGGAAGGCGCCGGCGACGAATTCGGCCGCGGAGATGAAACCCGGCGTGTGGTCGTTTTCCTCGAGGTCATTGTCGATGGTCTTCGGCGCATGGACGAAGGCGATCTTGCCGCCGGCGGCGTCGGTCAGGATCTGCTGCGTTCCGGAAGTGTCGTTGCCGCCGATGTAGATGAAGGCGTCGGCGCCGGCCTTTTTCAATCCGTTGAGAATGACATCGCAATAGGCGGCATCCGGCTTGTCGCGCGTCGAGCCAAGGGCGGCACTCGGCGTTCCGGCAATCAGCCGCAGCCGGTCCTCGGGGATGCCGGAGAGTTCGACATAATTGCCGTCACGAATGCCGCGCACGCCGTGGATGGAGCCCAGGACCTTGGCGCCGGGATGCCGCTTTCGGATCTCCAGCGCCGCCCCGACCACCGTCTGGTTGATGACGGCGGTTGGGCCGCCGCCCTGCGCGATAACAAAAGTTCCGGCCATTCCTGACGTCTCCCGAGCGATGAATTCGCAGGCACATTCGCCTGTCTTTCGCTATGGCGCAACGGAAGAGTGGGCCGGGTGACGTATCAGACGACGACGACCGGATTTTTCTTGGAGACGCGGCTGTAGAGGTCGATGATGTCCTGGTTGATCAGGCGCACGCAGCCCGACGACATCGCCTGGCCGATGCTCGCCCATTCGGGCGAGCCGTGGATGCGATAGCCGGTGTCTTTGCCGTCCTGGTAGATGTAGAGGGCGCGCGCGCCGAGCGGGTTGGTCAGGCCGCCGGGCTGGCCGCCCTGCCATTTCACCAGTTCCGGCTTGCGGGCGATCATCTCGGGGGGCGGTGTCCAGGTCGGCCATTCCCTGCCATACTGGATGTTGGCGCGGCCCGACCAGCGGAAACCGTCCTTGCCGATACCGACGCCGTAGCGGATGGCGTCGCCGCCCGGCTGGACGAGATAGAGCATGCGCTCCTGCAGATGGACGACGATGGTGCCGGGCGCCTCGCCCGTGGTGTCGACGACGATCTGGCGGCGAAATTCCGGTTTGACCTTCTGGTAAGGCACCTCAGGCACGTTGAAGCCGCCATCGGTCAGCGAGGCATACATCAAATCGGGGCTGGTGATGTTCTTGTCGACGCTGATGCTCGGCCGGATCGGTCGCACCGAGCCGGTGACCGTATCGTCGAGATCGAGCGCCGGCAGGCCACCGCCCGAGGTCGAGCATCCGGCGACACCGAGCAATGCGAGCGCCCCGGCCCCAGACAGGATGGCACGGCGGGAAAGATGATGATCGGTTTCGATTGCGTCGCCATTTCGCGGCGGCGTCAGACCTTGCGGCAACTCACGCATATACCCAAACCCCACGCTATCGGCGGGAAGCACGGTCCGGCCGGATAGTGGGCATTTTCATCATTCATGGTTGATAAAGCGTGAAGGCCTTGCACAGCCTGCGTCTGCGCATTGCCTCTCCTACCCCTCGTAGCGATCAGCGAGGGGCCTCCATGTGCAAGACATTAATAACCGACATCAAGCTTTTTGCCGCTGCCATTGTCGCGGCAGCAACCGTTCTCGGTGCCAATGTCAGCCTGGCCGATATCGTGAGCACGCTGAGCGGCGCGAACTGACACGATCTGCCGTTGGCGCAGTTAGGGAAATCGCCTCTTTACATTCTCCCGGGCCTAAGGATTTATCCTCTTCTTTGAGCTCAAAGGAGACGAGCATGTCCTTCGAAAACTGGGCCGCCTTCGCTGCCGCATCGACGATCCTCCTCATCATTCCGGGTCCGACTATCCTTCTGGTCGTGTCCTACGCGCTCGGCCAGGGCTGGCGCACCGCTCTGCCGATGGCCGTCGGGGTGGCACTGGGCGACTTCACCGCGATGACATTGTCGATGCTTGGCATCGGCGCGCTGCTGGCAGCTTCGGCGACCGTCTTCACCATCCTGAAGCTGATCGGCGCCGGCTATCTGATCTATCTCGGCGTGAAATTGTTTCGTGCCGGCGGCGCGCTGAAGGCCGAACCGCGCACCGATGCGGTTTCGTCGGCCAAGATGATGGCGCATGCCTGGCTGGTCACCGCGCTCAATCCGAAAAGCATCACCTTCTTCGTCGCCTTCCTGCCGCAGTTCCTCGACCGGCACGCCGACTTCTGGACGCAGATGCTGATCTTCGAGACGACCTTCCTGGCGCTCGCCTTCGCCAATGCCTTCGGCTATGCGCTGATCGCGGCACGCGCACGCAACGTCGTGCGCAATCCCAAGGCAATCCGCATCTTCAACCGCACCGGCGGCACGCTGCTGGTCGGCGCCGGCATCGCCACGGTGGCGATGCGTTCGGGCAACTGAGCATCGGGTTGGATTCGCTTAGGGCGCAGCGTTAGCGCTGCCCCTCATTGTCCTGCCGGACATTTCTCCCCGTATGGTGACGGGGAGAAAGACGCCGTCATCCATGGTTTCGCCAATCATCAGTGGTGCAAAAAGGGCGCCGGCGTTGCGACAGTCCCCTTCTCCCCGTCACTATACGGGGAGAAGGTGCCGGCAGGCGGATGAGGGGCGGCGCAGACCTTGCTGCAGAAAACAGCTGTCGCAAGCGGCATTACACGACTCCATCATGATCGACCTTACCACTTCACGCTGAAACCCAGATTGCCTTCGAGTATCCGACGCTTGTCGCCGCCGAGATTGGTGGTGTAGTCACCGGTGGCGAAGATGCTGACCTTGTCCGTCACCTTGGCGATCACGCCGCCGCCAAACTCGAACGAGGTCGATCTGCCCTCGGTCGAGATGTCGGTGGTGTCGAAATTGACATGGCTGGTACCGCCGAAATCGTGCCAGAAGTTGGCCTTGAGGTAGGGCTGCAGCGCCATGCCGTTGATCGTTGTTTCGCCCTGCAGCCGTGCGCCCAGTCGACCGGTGACGCTGCCGTCAGAATCGAAGGAAACCGAAGCAAAACGGTCCGAGGTATCGTCGAGCGACAGATGCTGCCAGACCAGTTGCGCCTGCGGCTCGAGCGTCCAGCCTTGCGCCAGCGCTATGGGATAGCCGCCTTCCAGCGAAGCGGTGACGCCGGTGCCGTCGATATCGATGCCGATGTCGCGCGACGATGTCGCGTTACCGCCGAAGAAGGTGGCCATGAGGACGCCGTCCAGGTACCAGCCGCCCTGGCCGATCCGGGTCCAGTAGCCGCCGACACTGGTGCCGTCGAGATCGATACCGCCGACGGACAGATTGTCCTGTCCCAGCGCTTGGCCGCGCACATCACCATTCATGCTGGCATAGGCGACGAACAGGCCGGCGCGATCGACCGAACCGGAGCTGGTTTCTCGACCGAACAGGTCGAAGCCGCCCTGGAAGCCGAACAGGGTTCCGTCGAAGGACGGCGACACCGTTCCCGAATACGCCATCTTGCTATCCTGACCGAAAATGCGGCCCCAGACCGGTGACAGTTCCGTGTTCGACAACAGGCTTTGCTCGCCGCGCCGTTCGTGGAAGGTACCGAGCGTCGCCATCGCCAGATGCCCGGCTACCGGCGGCAAGGCCGAGTAGACGGGAACCTCCATGCGGTAGAGCACGATCTCCTCACTCGCGGCAGGGGTTGGCACGTCGGGCACATCCGTCGGCACCACCGGCGGCGGCGGGGGCGGATCCGCGGCCGGTGCCGGTGGCGGCGGCGGTGGCGGCTCGGGCTCCGGATCGGCTGCCTGCACCGGTGGTGTCGGGTCGACAGGCGGGCTGTTGACGTCGCCCTCGGTCGGCGGCGGCGTTGGCGGCAGCTCGGAAGGCGGCGGGGGCGGCGGCTCGGCTGCCGGCGGCTCGGGTTCCGGCGGCGGGGGCGGCGGCTCCGCCGCCGGTGGCGCCGCCGCCGGCGACGTCGGCGTTATCAGCGTCGAGCGCAGATACCAGTTTTCCTCGCTGCCGGCACTGACGCCGCCCTTGAACAGGTAATATTCGAAGGCACCGGCGGCGACGGGGGCGTCGAGCGCGAATGTGCCGGCGCCGGAGGTGGCGCCGTTGACCGCCTGGACGACCATGATGCCGTCCGCCGTGGTCGCAGCACCTGCGCCACCGACATTGACCACCCCGATGCCCGTCGAACCCGAAGCCGTGCCGCCCGACAGGACAAGCTTGTCGGATGCAGAACTGTCGTCGCCAAGCTCGGTCTGGATCAGCAGCAGACCGCCCAAGCCGGTATAATTGCCTGATATCGTCAGGCTGTCAGTGGCGCCGGTGCTGCCGTTGGTCAGGTCGATGCGTCCGGCATTGGTGACCGATGCCAGCTGACCTGCGGTAAAGGCTTGTATCGAGGCGTTGAAGCCGCCGCCGCCATAGAGCGTGCTTGCGGCGTCGACGCTGAGCGAACCCGTGCCGGTGCCGCTGTCGCCGAGCACCAAATTGCTGTCCAGCGTCAACTCGGTGTCGTTGCTGGCGCCGATGCTTTCCCAGTTCTGGAGCCGGCTGACCCCATCGAGCTTGACGTTGTCCAGGGTCAGCGCGTCAGTGCCAAGGCCGCCTGATATGGCATCCGTGGCGCCGAGATTGGCGTTGGTGAGATTGCTGAGCTTGGCGATGTCGTTGTCGCCGCCGAGGTCGACGGCGCCATAGATGATGCCGCCGCCATTCCAGACGAAATTGTCGGCGCCAACGCTCATGAGGATATCGCCACCGACGGTACCGCCGGTGACCGTCACGCTGTCGTTGCCGCCACTGACGCTGATATTGCCGCCGATGGTGCCACCCGACAGGATGATCGTGTCCTTGTCGAAGCCGGTGACGAGGTTACGGTCGATGGTGCCGCCGGACATGTTGAAATAGTTCTGGTCGAGTTTCATGTTGACGCGGCCGATACGGCCGCCGGTCATCACGGCGCGGTCGCCATCGTCGAAGAAATCGACGATGCGCCCGCCGGTCATGGTGAACGTGTCCAGGCCATCGCCCTGGTTGAGCGAGCCGATCTGGCCGCCGCTCATGTTGAAGTCGTCGATGCCGGAGCCTTGCTGGACATTGCCAGCGACGGTACCCGTGCCAATGGTGAAGAAATCGGTGCCGCCGCCCTGATCGACGGTACCGGTGATGGTGCCGGACTGCATGTCGATACGGTCCGTGCCAGCGCCAAAGGTGACGCTGCCTGATATCTGCCCGGTGCCACCGGCGGGAAAGTTCAGCGTGTTGTCGCCATCGGCATCGGTGAGGCTGCCGCCCGATGAGCCGCTATCGCAGGTATAGACGGTGTTTCCGGCGGTGGGTCCCAGCACGCATGCGGCAAACGCTGCGGAATTGGGCAGCAACGCAAAGGCTGTAGTTGCGAGAAGGCTAATGAACCGCGGGTGTAGACCGGGCGGCCTTCGCCACTGCAAAGCAACTGTTTCCTCCGCCCCTTCCGAACGACTATCCGGAAGCCTGTTTTTCAGATGCCGCATCGCGTCCCCTCTCGATTCGCGATTTCAAGCCCCCGCCCAGCGCCGCAATGAAGACACAATTCGTTCGCTTTTACAAAGGCTAATCTGCCCCACATGGTTGCTAAACTGCAAAGACTACTGAAATGGCCCAGCGCAGCACGTGATTGGCACGTTTGTGGTCCATGCCTTAAGATTGTCCTGGCCCGAAGGATCACGGGCCTGTCAAAGGACATTGCATGGCGTTCAGAGACGCATTTGGCCTGACATTTTCGGGTGCAACGGAGGCAGGGTTCACGCCCTATAGTCAGGCGGTGCGTGAACTGCAGTGCTTCATCGGCGATCCCGTCGCCTCCATCGATCGCGCCATCGCGGAAGATCCCGGCTTCGTCATGGCGCATGTCTTCAAGGGCTACCTGTTCGGCCTGGCCACCGAGCGGGAGGCGACGGTCGTGGCCAAGGCTTGTCATGAAGCGGCACTGCCGCTTGCCGCGACCACGCACGAGCAGGCGCATGTCGCAGCCCTTGGCCATCTCGCCAACGGGCGTTGGCATCAGGCCAGCCGCATTCTCGAGGACATCACCATCGAGACCCCGCGCGATGGGCTGGCGCTGCAGGTCGGCCACCAGATCGATTTCTTTACCGGCAATGCCCGCATGCTGCGCGACCGTATCGCCCGCGCCCTGCCTGCCTGGCAAAGCGGCATGCCCGGTTACCACGCCATGCTCGGCATGCAGGCGTTCGGACTGGAGGAGATGGGTGACTATGCCAGGGCCGAGCAGCTTGGCCGTGCGGCAGTCGACATCGAGCCGCGCGATGGCTGGGCGCAGCATGCCGTCGCCCATGTCATGGAAATGCAAAGCCGGCAACGGGATGGCATCGCCTGGATGCGCACCAACCCCGAAGCATGGACAAGGGAGAGCTTCCTGCAGGTGCACAATTGGTGGCATCTGGCGCTGTTCCACTACGATCTCGGCGAGACCGACGAGGTGCTGGCCCTCTATGACGGCCCGATCTACGGCGTGCAGTCGACGATGGCGCTCAACATGGTCGATGCCTCGGCAATCCTGTGGCGGCTCTATCTTGGCGGCATCGATGTCGGCGACCGCTGGGCAGCGATCGCCGCCAACTGGCGCAAGGCTGGCGCCGGCAATTATGCCTTCAACGACGCCCACGCGATGATGGCGTTTGTCGGCGCCGGTCTGGGCGCCCCGGCTCAGACCTTGCTCGAGACGCAGCGCGAGGCCATGCATAACAATGACGACAACGCTGATTTCACACGGGATGTCGGCCACCCCCTGACGCTGGCGATCAAAACGTTCGGCGAGGGCAACTATACCGAGACGGTGCGCCTGATCCGGCCGATCCGGGCAATCGCCCATCGCTTCGGCGGCAGCCACGCCCAGCGCGACGTGATCGACCTGACGCTGATCGAGGCGACCCTGCGTGCCGGCGACGGCGCCCTTGCCAGAGCGCTCGCGGCGGAACGCTCGATGGCTCGACCGGACAGTCCACTGTCGGCGCTGCTTTCATCGCGCGCCGCCAATTTGTCGGAGAATTGACCCGCGACGAATCTTGTCTTAAAAACTGACCAAGCCATATTTTTTCGAGATCCGAAAAAATTAAATTGGCATGGGAGGAAACCATGTATCTCGGCCTCGATCTCGGGACATCGGGCGTCAAGGCGCTGCTGATCGATGCCGGGCAAACCGTCATCGGTTCCGGCCATGCGTCGATCGACGTCTCGCGGCCGCATCCCGGCTGGTCCGAGCAAAACCCCGACGACTGGATCGGCGCCTGCGAAGGGGCGATTGCCGACCTCAAGGCCAGGCATCCAAAAGAGTTCGCCGCGGTCAAGGGCATCGGACTGTCCGGCCATATGCATGGCGCGACGCTGCTCGATGCCGCCGACAAGGTGCTGCGCCCCTGCATCCTGTGGAACGACACGCGCAGCCATGCCGAGGCCGCCGTCCTTGACGCCGACCCGCGCTTCCGTGCGCTGACCGGCAACATCGTCTTTCCCGGTTTCACCGCGCCGAAGCTTGCCTGGGTGAAGAACAACGAGCCCGCTGTCTTCGCCAAGGTCGCGAAAGTGCTGTTACCCAAGGATTTCCTGCGGCTCTGGCTTACGGGCGAACACATTTCGGAAATGTCGGATTCTGCCGGCACCTCCTGGCTCGATGTCGGCAAGCGGCGCTGGAGTACGGACCTGCTCGCGGCGACATCGCTCGATGAAAAGCAGATGCCGTCGCTGGTCGAGGGTACCCAAAGGGCAGGCGCGCTGCGCAGCGAATTGGCCTCAAAATGGGGCGTCCAGGCCGGCATTCCGATCGCCGGCGGCGCCGGCGACAATGCCGCCTCGGCCTGCGGCATGGGCACGGTCGGCGCAGGCCACGCCTTCGTTTCGCTCGGCACATCGGGCGTGCTGTTTGCCGCCAATGCTTCCTACCTGCCCAACCCGGCAAGCGCGGTGCACACCTTCTGTCACGCGCTGCCGAACACCTGGCACCAGATGGGCGTCATCCTGTCGGCAACAGATTCGCTCAACTGGCTGTGCGAAATCACCGGGAAGAGCGCCGGCGAGTTGACCGCCGAACTCGGCGACACATTGAAGGCGCCTGGCGGTGTATCCTTCCTGCCTTATCTCTCGGGTGAGCGCACACCCTACAATGATGCCGCGATTCGCGGCGCGTTCACCGGGCTGGCGCATGAATCGAGCCGTGCCGCGCTGACGCAGGCCGTGCTGGAGGGCGTCGCCTTTGCCTTCCGCGACAGCCTCGAAGCTTTGGCCAAAGCCGGCACGGACTTGACGCGGGTGACGGCCATCGGCGGCGGCTCGCGCTCGCACTACTGGCTGAAGGCGATTGCCACCGCGCTTCAATTGCCTGTCGACATTCCGGCCGACGGCGACTTCGGCGCCGCCTTTGGTGCCGCGCGGCTCGGCCTGATCGCTGCGACGGGTGCCGATCCGCTTGAAATTTGTACGGCACCGAGGACCGATGCCACAATCGAACCGGACGCGGCGCTTGGCGGCGTCTATGCCGACGCCTATCAGCGCTACCGGGCGCTGTACCCGGCGATCAGGGCTGTAACCGCGTGAGTCTGCGCGAGGCACCCCTCTCTGCCCTGCCGGGCATCTCCCCCTCAAGGGGGGAGATTGGCAGCGTTGACGGAGGTGCCAGTCTTGCAAGTTTGACGATTAGCGAAGCCCGAAAAGGCAGCCGATCTCCCCCCTTGAGGGGGAGATGCCCGGCAGGGCAGAGGGGGGCGCTTCACACCCGCCTCCCCCAGAAGTCCTCACTGCACTGGCACCTTGTCGAGAAAACCGGTGACGCTCTTCAGGCGGCCGTTCTCGATGACGCCGATGTCGGTGCCTTCGATCACCGAAGGCGTCCCTTCAGGTCCGAGATTCCACGAGAAACGGATCTTGTCGGCAAAACCGTCCGGCGTGCCCTTCAGCGAGAAGCGGAAGCCGGCAAAGCGCTGCTGCACGCCGTCGATGAGTGCCGCGACGCCTTCATGGCCGTCGCCCTGCATGAGCGGATCGCGGTAGCTGACGTCTTCGGTGAAGGTCGCCTTGAGCAGGTCCGCCCGGCGGCCGGCATCGCTTTCGTTCCAGGCGGTGATGTAGTTTTGGGCGATCTTGGTGAGGTCGGTCACGGTCTGTCTCCTTCATTTGATGGTTTTGACATGACCCTTTTCAACCAGCGCCGGCGTGAAACCAATTACGCCTGAGGTAATGGCGGCAGAACTTTGTGAGAGGACAGGAATCATGAGCAGCGGATTTTTCGGCGACATCAAGAAAATCAAATATGAAGGGCCGGATTCAACCAATCCGCTGGCTTACCGGTTCTACAAACCGGATGAGGTCGTCGCCGGCAAGCGGCTGGAAGATCATCTGCGCTTTGCCGTCGCCTATTGGCATTCCTTCGCCTGGCCGGGCGGCGACCCGTTCGGCGGCCAGACCTTCGACCGGCCTTGGTTCCCCAAGGCCGGCGGTACCGACACAATGGAACTGGCAAAGCTGAAGGCCGACGTCGCCTTCGAGATGTTCTCGCTACTCGGCGCACCCTATTTCTGCTTCCACGACGCCGATGTGCGGCCGGAGGGCAAGGACTTTTCCGAAAGTGCGGCCCGGCTCGACGAGATTGCCGACTACTTCGCCGGAAAGATGAAGCAGACGGGCGTCAAGCTTTTGTGGGGCACGGCGAACCTGTTCTCCAACCGCCGCTTCATGTCGGGTGCGGCCACCAATCCCGATCCGGATGTGTTTGCCTACGCAGCGGCGACGGTGAAAAGCTGTATCGACGTCACCAAGCGGCTGAAGGGCGAGAACTACGTGCTGTGGGGCGGCCGCGAGGGCTATGAGACACTGCTCAACACCGATCTTGCCCGCGAGCAGGAGCAGGCCGGCCGGTTCCTCAGCATGGTCGTCGATTACAAGCATAAGATCGGCTTCAAGGGCACGATCCTGATCGAGCCGAAGCCGCAGGAGCCGACCAAGCACCAGTATGACTACGATGTCGCCACTGTCTACGGCTTCCTCAAGCGCTTCGGGCTGGAGAAGGAGGTCAAGCTCAATATCGAGCAGGGCCACGCCATCCTGGCCGGCCATTCCTTCGAGCACGAGCTGGCACTGGCCAATGCGCTCGGCGTCTTCGGCTCGATTGACATGAACCGCAACGACTACCAGTCGGGCTGGGACACCGACCAGTTCCCCAACAATGTGCCGGAAATGGCGCTGGCCTACTACCAGGTCCTGCAGGCCGGCGGCTTCAAGACCGGCGGCACCAATTTCGACGCCAAGCTGCGCCGCCAGTCGCTCGATCCGCAGGATCTGCTGATCGGCCATATCGGCGGCATGGACTCTTGCGCACGCGGCCTGAAAGCCGCGGCCCGCATGGTCGAGGACAAGGCGCTGTCGGCGCCGCTGGCCGAACGCTATGCCGGCTGGAACACGGCCGAGGGCAAGGCGATCCTTGCCGGCAAGCGCACGCTGGAGGAGATCGCCGAGCGCGTCGTCAAGAAGAAGATCGAGCCGCAGCCGCGGTCCGGCCGCCAGGAGCTGCTGGAAAACATCGTCAACCGGTACGTGTGACACGTTCAACCTTCGCGGCCAAACGCTCCACAGGGCGCTGAGCCTTGCCGAGAAGGACCGCTGCCCCGACGACGAACCGGGCAGCGGTTTCACCCAAAGTGCCGTTCGATAAACAACGGTGAAACGCTCCCAAATCCGCCCGATTGGGGCGGGAACAGCTTTGCGCGAGACCGCGTCCGACGACACGGTTTTGCCCTTTGACGCCCTTCAATGACCTCGCTCTTGCCTTCAAACTGCCGTCACGTATCTCGTATAAAAGTGGCTCGTGGCGGGAGAGGAAGAAGGAGGCGAACCGATATGCAGAACGAACGTGAAATCGACGCCCTGCTCTCACCGGGCGAGGCTGGATCGATCATCGACCGGCTGATGGCCATGCCGCATCCCAAGGATGGCACACGCCGCTCGAACGAATGGGACCGCGCCGTTGCCAGCCGTTTCGAGACCCATCTTGCCAAGCAAATGCGCTCGCAGATCGACGGCGGCAGCGATCGCCAGAACGCTGCCTGATCCGTCGGCGATTAACCCCTCCGCAGCCTGACCGGCGCTTCGCCGAAAGCTCTTGAAAACGCTCTCGAAAATGCCGCGGCGGACGAGAATCCGGTCCGCCCGGCAATATCGGCCATGGCAACCCTTGTATCGACCACCAGCCGGCGTGCAGCGCCGAGGCGCAGCCTGAGGTAATAGGCGCCCGGCGTCTCGCCGATCGACTTGCGGAAAATGCTCTCCAATGTGCGTGCCGTCACCCCGGCACGCTTTGCCACCGCCTCTATCGTCAGCGGCTGGTCGACATGCGCTTCCATCAGCCGTATCGCTTGCGCTAGACGCGGATCATAGCCATCGAGCCGGCCGAGCGAGACCAGCGGCTGCGCGTCGGTCGCGGCGCGCGCCTGGTCGTAGATGAAGACGCTGGCGACATCGAGCGCGACGGCCATGCCGAGCCGGGTGCGAATCAAATGCAGCATCAGATCGAAGGTCGGCGACGCGCCGCCCGAGGTGAAGACCGGCCCGTCGATGACATAGCGGTCAGGGCGGACATCGACGCCGGGGAAGGCCGTGGAAAAATCCTCCATGTCCTCCCAATGGGTGGTGGCGCTGCGCCCTTCGAGCAGGCCGGCGCGTGCCACCAGCCAGGTGCCGGCTTCGACGCCGCCGCACGCGCGTGCTGTGCGTGCCGCACGGCGCAGGCCGGCGAGCAGGGCCGACGTCGCATAGTTCTGGGTGCCGAAACCGGCGACGACGACAAGAACGTCGGTTGGATCGGCCGCGTTGAAGCGGCCGCTGACCGCCACCGGCAGACCGCATGTGGTGACCGGAGCCTCGCCAGTCACCGAGACCAGCTTGAAATCGAACAGCGTCTCGCCGGAGATGCGGTTGGCGGCGCGCAGCGGATCGACGGCCGAGGCCACGCACATGATCGACGAGCCGGAAAACACCAGCAGCGTCACCTTGAGCGGCAGACGCTCGGCGCGAAAGATTGTCATTTTTTCGCTTTTTGTCATAGAGGCTTCGTAAAACGCAAAACAGTTTCCGGCAAGTCGGGCATTGTTGTGATTGGTCTTTGTGCATGTCGTTATCCAAAACCGGTTCCCACTTTTGGGCGACATGCATAGTGTTTCTATGGGAGGAGAGTTCCATGCCGCTTGCGATGAACCGCGAGGTTTTCATTACCTGTGCCGTGACCGGGTCCGGCGGCTCGCAGGACCGCAGCCCGCATGTGCCGCGCTCGCCCAAGCAGATCGCCGATTCGGCCATCGACGCGGCCAAGGCCGGCGCCGCAATCGTGCACTGCCATGTGCGCGATCCCGAAACCGGCAAGCCGAGGCGCGACGTGCATCTCTACCGCGAAGTGACCGAGCGCATCCGTGAGGCCAATGTCGACGTGGTGCTGAACCTGACCGCCGGCATGGGCGGCGACATGGTGTTCGGATCGCCGGAAGCGCCGTTGCCGCTCAATGAAAAAGGCACCGACATGGGCGGCGCCACCAACCGCATGGAACATGTGCGCCAGTGCCTGCCGGAAATCTGCACGCTCGACTGCGGCACCATGAATTTCGCCGAGGCCGACTACGTCATGACCAACACGCCCGGCATGCTGCGCGCCATGGGCGGCATGATGACGGCGCTCGGCGTCAAGCCTGAGATCGAGGCTTTCGACACCGGCCATCTTTGGTTTGCCAAGCAGCTGGTCGAGGAAAAGGTGCTCAACCCCGACGCGCTGGTGCAGCTCTGCATGGGCGTGCCGTGGGGGGCGCCAGACGACCTCAATACCTTCATGGCGATGGTCAACAATGTGCCGTCGACCTGGAACTGGTCGGCCTTCGCCATCGGCCGCAACCAGATGGCCTATGCCGCGGCAGCCGTGCTGGCCGGCGGCAATGTCCGTGTCGGGCTGGAAGACAATCTGTGGCTCGACAAGGGCGTGCTGGCGACCAATGCACAGCTGGTCGAGCGCGCCGCCAGCATCGTCACCAATCTCGGCGCCAGGATTCTCGGGCCGGAGGAGGTGCGCAAGAAGCTCAACCTCACCAAGCGGGCGCCGATCGCGGCATAAATTATCCCCTTGGAGGTCGGTATGACTACCGTAAAATTCACCGCGATGAAGGATGGCGACCGGGACGACTACGAGTTCCTGACCGCGCATGAGATCGACTATGCGGCCAGGACCGGCGAGCGGCTGCTCGACGCGCTTGTCCAGCTCGACGAAGGCCTGTCGGGTTACAAGATCACCCGGCTCGGCCATTCGCTGCAGGCGGCGACGCGGGCCTGGCGTGACGGCGCCGACACCGACTGGATCGCGTGTGCGCTGCTGCACGATATCGGCGACATCTATGCGCCCTACAATCACGACGAATATGCCGCTTCGATCCTGAAACCCTTCGTGCGCGAACAATGCACCTGGGTGGTGGAGAAGCATGGCGACTTCCAGCGGCTCTATTATGCCCATCATCTGGGCGGCAATCGCCATGCGCGCGACCGCTTTGCCGGCCACGCCTATTTCGACGATTGCGACCAGTTTTGCGAACGCTGGGACCAGTCCAGCTTCGACCCCGACTACGACACGCTGCCGATCGAATTCTTCCGGCCCTTCGTGCTCGAGGTCTTTGCCCGCAAGGCTTACGATCCGTCCGTGATCCGTGCCAGCGAGCGCGTTCCCCTCATCGACCTGACAACAGCCAAGACCAGAACCGGAGCTTCCGCATGAGCATCATCAATAAGGCCGCCGCCATCGGTGGCGGCGTCATCGGCGCCGGCTGGGTGGCGCGGCTGCTGCTCAACGGCATCGACGTGTCGATCTTCGATCCCGATCCCGAGGCATCGCGCAAGGTCGGCGAAGTGATGAAGGGCGCGCGCCGCGCCTACAAGCAGATGCTGCCCGGCGGTCTGCCGAAAGAGGGCAAGCTGACCTTCGCCAAGACCATCGCCGAGGCGGTGGCCGATGCCGATTTCATCCAGGAAAGCGTGCCGGAGCGGCTCGACCTGAAACACCGCGTGCTGGCTGAGATCGATACCCATGCGCCCGCCAACGCCATCGTCGGCTCCTCGACCTCCGGCATCAAGCCGACCGACATGCAGGTGGCGATGAAGAAGCATCCGGAGCGGCTGGTCGTCGGCCATCCGTTCAATCCGGTTTACCTCCTGCCGCTGGTCGAGATCGTCGGCGGCGAGCAGACCTTCCCCGAGGCGATCGAGGTCGCCAAGGAGATGTATGCCTCGATCGGCATGAAGCCGGTGGTGATCCGCAAGGAGATCGAGGCCTTCGTCGGCGACCGCCTGCTCGAAGCGGCATGGCGCGAGGCGCTGTGGCTGATCAAGGACGGCATCTGCACGGTCGAGGAACTCGACGACATCATGCGCTACGGCTTCGGCCTGCGCTGGGCGCAGATGGGCATGTTCCAGGTCTATCGCGTCGCCGGCGGCGAGGCCGGCATGCGCCACTTCATGGCGCAGTTCGGCCCGTGCCTGAAATGGCCGTGGACCAAGCTGATGGACGTACCGGAGTTCAACGACGAACTGGTCGACCTGATCGCCACGCAATCGGACGACCAGGCGCATGGGCTGTCGATCCGCGAGCTGGAAAAGATCCGCGACGACAATCTGGTCGCAATCATGGAAGCGCTGTCGAAGCAGAACAAAGGCAAGGGCTGGGGCGCCGGCGCCCTGCACAAGGACTACACCAGGCAGTTGGCCAAGCTGGCGGCGAAGAAGCCGACGGCCTCAAAGGCGGCCGAGAAAGCCAAAGCTTTGAAGCCGGTGAAGAAAGCCGAAAAGCCGAAGAAAAAGAAGAAGGGCTGAGAGCATGGATTTCGGTCTGTCGGAGGAACAGAAGCTCATCGTCGAGACGACGCGCGCCTTCGTCGAGAACGAGCTTTACCCGCATGAGCGTGAGGTCGAGCGCACTGGTGTGCTGCGCCGCGACCTGATCGAGGAGATCAAGGCCAAGGCGATCGAGGCCGGGCTCTATGCCGCGAACATGCCGGCCGATGTCGGCGGCGCCGGCCTCGATACGGTGACCTGGCTGCTTTACGAAAAGGAACTCGGCCGCGCCAACTATGCGCTGCACTGGACCTGCGTGGCGCGCCCCTCCAACATTCTCTTGGCCGGCACGCCGGAGCAGCGCGAAAAGTACCTGTTCCCCTGCATTCGTGGCGAGAAATGGGACTGCCTGGCGATGACCGAGCCTGGCGCCGGTTCCGACCTGCGCGGCATGAAGGCGACCGCGGTGCAGGACGGCGACGACTGGGTGCTGAACGGCACCAAGCATTTTATCTCCCACGCCGACCTCGCCGACTTTGCCATCGTGTTCATGGCTTCCGGCGAAGAGGATTCGGCGCGCGGCAAGCGCAAGAAGATCACCGCCTTCTTCGTCGACAAGGGCACCAAAGGCTTCACGGTGCGTGACGGTTACCGCAACGTCTCGCATCGCGGCTACACCAACGCCATCCTCGAATTCGACGATTGCCGGCTACCCGGAGCCCAAGTATTGGGCGAAGTCCACAAGGGGTTCGATGTCGCCAATTCCTGGCTCGGCGCCACACGCCTGCAGGTTGGCGCCACCTGTCTTGGCCGCGCGGAGCGGGCGCTTGGCCATGCCGTGGAATATGCCGCGCAGCGCCAGCAGTTCGGCCAGCAGATCGGCAAGTTCCAGGGTGTGTCCTTCAAGCTCGCCGACATGGCGACCGAACTGAAGGCCGCCGACCTCATGGTGTTCGAGGCCGGCTGGAAGTACGATGAGGGCACCGTCACCGATCAGGACATGGCCATGGCCAAGCTGAAGGCCACCGAAATGCTCGCTTTCGTTGCCGATGAGGCGATCCAGATCCATGGCGGCATGGGGCTGATGGATGATTTGCCGCTGGAGCGCATCTGGCGCGACGCCCGCGTCGAGCGCATCTGGGAAGGCACGTCGGAGATCCAGCGCCACATCATTTCACGAGCGCTGCTGCGGCCGTTCGGGGGCTGAACAGCGCAATGTTTGCATTCCTTGGCGCCCCCCTCTGTCCTGCCGGACATCTCCCCCTCAAGGGGGGAGATCGGCTGGCATTTTCGATTTCGCCAGATATCACCGTTATAGGTCTTGAGCCGACGACGAAGCTGCCAATCTCCTCCCTTGAGGGGGAGATGCCCGGCAGGGCAGAGGGGGGTGCTTATGCACAAGCTTGAACGTCTTTTGCGCCCCAAATCGATCGCCGTGTTCGGCGGCGCGCAGGCTGCAGCCGTCGTCGCGCAATCGATCAAGATGGGTTTTGCCGGCGAGATCTGGCCGGTGCATCCGACCAAGGACGAGGTCGCCGGCCGCAAGGCCTATCGTTCGGTCGCCGGCCTGCCGGGCGCGCCGGATGCTGCCTTTGTCGGCGTCAACCGGCACTTGACCATCGAGGTGGTCAAGGCGCTGGCCGAGCGCGGCGCCGGCGGTGCCGTCTGCTTTGCCGCCGGGTTCCTCGAAACCGAGGCCTATGACGACGACGGCGAACGGCTGCAGGCCGAACTGGTGGCGGCGGCAGGCCAGATGCCGATCATCGGACCGAACTGCTACGGCCTGATCAACTATGCCGACGGCGCGCTTTTGTGGCCCGACCAGCATGGCGGCATAAGGCTGGCCGAGGGCGGTAAGGGCGTCGCCATCATCACCCAGTCCTCTAACATCGCCATCAATATGACGATGCAGAAGCGCGGCCTGCCGATCGCCTTCTTGATGACCGCCGGCAACCAGGCGCAGACCGGCCTGTCCGAAATGGCGCTCGGCCTGATCGAGGACGAGCGGGTCACCTCGCTCGGCCTGCACATCGAAGCCTTCGATTCGGTAGCCGGCTTCGAAAGACTGGCGGCACGGGCGCGCGAGCTGAAAAAACCGATCATCGCCATGAAGGTCGGCCGTTCCGAACAGGCGCGGCAAGCGACGGTCTCACACACCGCCTCACTCGCCGGCTCGGACGCGGCCTCGGGCGCTTTTCTGAGGCGGCTCGGCATTGCGCGTGTCGATTCCATCCCCGCCTTCATCGAAGCGCTGAAACTGCTGCATGTTACTGGACCCTTGCCCGGCTATCGTCTGTCGTCGATGAGCTGCTCGGGTGGCGAGGCTTCCGTCATGGCCGACAGCGCGGAAGGCCGTTGGGTCAATTTCCCGGTGCTCAGCGACACGCACCGCGCCCATGTCAAATCGACGCTCGGACCACTGGTGGCGGTCGCCAATCCGCTCGACTACCACACCTTCATCTGGAACAACGAGCCGGCGATGACCGCCACCTTCACCGCCATGGTGTCGGGCGGCTTCGACCTCAACATGCTGGTGCTCGATTTTCCGCGCCCGGACCGCTGCTCTGATATCGATTGGTGGGCGACGCTGCGCGCCTTCGAATCGGCGCTGAGGACCAACAAGGCGCAAGGCGCGATCGTCTCCTCGCTGCCGGAGAACCTGCCGGAAGAGTACACGGCCGGGCTGATGGCGCGCGGCATGGTGCCTTTGTTCGGCATTTCCGAAGCCATGGACGCCGCGGGGGCAGCGGCCTTCATCGGCTGGGCTTGGGCGCAGCCGCAAGCGCAGCCGATCGACACGTCGGCTTCCGGCGCTCCTGGCGGCGACCATGTCACGCCCGACGAGGCCGAGGCGAAGTCACGGCTGATCAAAGCCGGCCTGCCGGTGCCCAAAGGCGAACGCGCCGCCAATGCCGTCGAGGCGGTGATCTCGTCGATGGCGCTCGGCTTCCCGGTGGCCTTGAAGGCGCTCGGCGTCACCCACAAATCCGAGGTTGGCGCTGTCAGGCTCAACCTCAGGGACGCGGAGTCCGTCAGCACGGCGGCGCATGACCTGTTGCCGCTCGGCACCGGGCTCTATGTCGAGCGCATGGTGCGCGACGGCGTCGCGGAACTGATCGTCGGCTTCACCCGCGACCCGATGTTCGGCGCGGTGATGACGCTGGGCACCGGCGGCGTGCTGGTCGAGTTGCTGCGCGACAGTGTTACGCTGATGCTGCCGGCTACACGCGACGACATCGAGGCGGCGTTGCGCAGCCTGAAACTGTTCCCGCTGCTCGAAGGCTATCGCGGCCGGCCGAAAGCCGATGTCGCCGCTGCCATCGATGCCATCTCCGGCATTGCCGCCTTCGTGCAGCAGAATGCCGGCGAGATCGAGGAACTCGACATCAACCCGCTGATCGTCTGCAGCGAGGGCAAGGGCGCCTGGATCGCCGACGCGCTGCTTGTGCTGGGAGACAAGAAGAATGCCTGACGTCATTTCGACCCGCCGCGAAGGTACCATCCTCGAAGTCACGCTCGACCGGCCGAAGGCCAACGCCATCGACCTCAAGACCTCGCGGCTGATGGGCGAGACCTTCAAGGCTTTCCGCGACGATCCGGAATTGCGTGTCGCCATCGTCAAGACCGCCAGCGACAAGTTCTTCTGCGCCGGCTGGGACCTCAAGGCGGCTGCCGGTGGCGATGCGGTCGACGGCGACTATGGCGTCGGCGGCTTTGCCGGCCTGCAGGAGCTGCGCGACCTCAACAAGCCGGTCATCGCCTGCGTCAACGGCATGGCGGTCGGCGGCGGCTTCGAGCTGGCGCTGTCCTGCGACCTCATCTACGCCTCCGATCATTCCTCCTTCGCCCTGCCCGAAATCCGCGCCGGCACGCTGGCCGATGCGGCGACGATCAAGCTGCCGAAGCGCATCCCCTACCATGTCGCCATGGACCTTTTGCTCACCGGCCGCTGGATGGATGTCGCCGAGGCGCATCGCTGGGGCCTGGTCAACGAGGTGCTGCCCAAGGAAAAGCTCGAGGAGCGTGTCTGGGAGATCGCCCGGCTGCTCGCCGGCGGGCCGCCACTGGTGTTTGCCGCGATCAAGGAGACGGCCCGCGTGGCCGAAGCGCTGACATTCCAGGACGCGATGAACAAGGTGACCCGCCGCCAGTTGGCGACGGTCGATGCGCTTTATGGTTCCGAGGACAATATGGAAGGTTTTCGCGCTTTCGCCGAAAAGCGCGAGCCGGTGTGGAAGGGGAGGTGAGGATTGTTGCCGAAATGACGGCGCTTACCCCCCTCTGTCCTGCCGGACATCTCCCCCTCAAGGGGGGAGATTGGCAGATCGCGCCTCAGCGCTCATCTACCAACAGCGGAGATTGGCGAAGGCCATCACGCCATCCTATCTCCCCCCTTGAGGGGGAGATGTCCGGCAGGACAGAGGGGGGCGTCCAGGCTCAGCTTTGGCAACCTTTCCAGCACCCATGACCGACTACAAAACCCTCATCGACGCCGAGACCTGGGCCTTCATCGAGCGGACCAACTCCTATTATCCGCCCGATACGATCGACTACACGATCGCGCAGCAGCGCGCGATCTATGACCGCATGTGCCGTGAGTTCTTCGCCGGCTGCCCCGAGGGCGTCACGGTCGAAACCTCAGCCATAGCGACGCCCACGCACGACATCCCGATCCGTATCTACCGAAGCGCCCAGCAAGCAGCCGTGACGGTGCTCTATGTCCATGGCGGCGGCTTCATCCTTGGCGGGCTGGAGAGCCACGACGATGTCTGCGCCGAGCTCTGCGCCCGCACCGGCCATGAGGTGGTTTCGGTCGACTACCGGCTGGCGCCTGAGTATCTGCATCCGGCGGCCTTCGACGATGTGATGAGCGCCTTCGAATGGGCTGCCGCCAATCGCGATCATCCTATCGTACTCTGCGGCGACAGCGCCGGCGGCAATCTCTGCGCCGCCGTCAGTCACGCCACGCGCGGCCATGCGAAAAGACCGGTTGGCCAGGTGCTGATCTATCCCGGACTCGGCGGCGACCGGTCGAAGGGATCCTATGTGACCCACGCCGAAGCGCCGATGCTGACCATGCGCGATCTCGACTTCTACAAGAACATCCGCACCGGGGGCGTTGATGGCACCGGCGACATCACGCAGTCGCCGCTTGCCGACGCCGACTTCTCCAACCTGCCGCCGACCGTGCTGATCACCGCTGAGTGCGACCCGCTGTCGTCGGATGGTGAGGCCTATCGCGACCGGATTGTCGCTGCAGGCGGACAGGCATATTGGTTCGAGGAGCCGGGGTTGGTACACGGCTATCTCAGAGCCCGTCACACCGTCGGCCGCGCCCGCGCGAGTTTTACCCGGGTCGTCGATGCGGTGGCCGCCCTTGGACAAGGCGCCTGGCGCTGGTGATCGCGGCTGAATTCTGAGGACCGAGTGGCGGCCTTTTCACGCCACCGAGGCAGCCGCCGCCCGGCCGGCGCTGCGGCCGGAAAAGATGCAACCGCCGAGGAAGGTGCCTTCCAGCGCCGCATAGCCATGTACGCCGCCGCCGCCGAAACCGGCGGCTTCGCCAACCGCATAGAGCCCGGCGACAGGCTGGCCATCCACGCCCAGCACGCGGCTCTCGAGATCGGTCTGCAGGCCGCCCAATGTCTTGCGGGTCAGGATGTTGAGGCGCACCGCGATCAGCGGGCCATTCGCCGGGTCGAGCATCTTGTGCGGTTTTGCCGTACGGATCAGCCGATCGCCAAGGTAAGCACGCGCGCCGCGCAGCGCGGTGATCTGCATGTCCTTGGAGAACGGGTTGTCGAGTTGCCGGTCTCTTGCGCGGATCTCGCGCTCGACCTGAGCCAACTCCAGCAACGGCTCGCCGCCAGCCAGCGCATTCATGCGCGCAACCAGCGTCGGCAAATCAGCCTCGACGATGAAATCCTCGCCCTTCTCCATAAAGGCCTTCACTGGGCCGGGAATGCCAGACGTGGCGCGGCCGAGCACCTGGCGCCAGCTCTTGCCAGTCAAATCGGGGTTCTGCTCGGAACCCGACAGCGCGAATTCCTTCTGGATGATCTTTTTGGTCAGGATGAACCAGGAATAGTCGAAGCCGGTGCTCATGATGTGGCTGAGCGTGCCCAGCGTGTCGAAGCCGGGATAGAGCGGCACCGGCAGGCGCTTGCCGCGCGCGTCGAGCCACAGCGATGACGGGCCGGGCAGGATGCGGATCGCATGGTCGGTCCAGATCGGCGCCCAGTTCTTGATGCCCTCGACATAGTGCCACATGCGGTCGCGGTTGATGATCGAGCCGCCGGCCTGTTCCGTGATCGCCAGCATGCGGCCGTCGACATGGTCGGGCACGCCGGCGATCATGCGCTTCGGTGCCGCGCCGAGCCGCTGCGGCCAGTTTTCCCGGACAAGCTGATGGTTGGCGCCGATGCCGCCGGAGGCGACGATCACCGCTTGCGCATGAAGCTCGAAATCGCCTGAAATTTCGCGCGAACTCTTGTGGCCGCGCTCCACGGTGCTCGGCTGCAGGATGTCGCCACGCACGCCGTCGACAGTGGCACCCATGTGGGTCAATTCATTGACGCGATGGCGGAATTTGAAGCTGATCAATCCGCGCTTTTGCGCCTCGCGCACGCGCTGGACGAACGGTTCGAGCACACCAGGGCCGGTGCCCCAGGTGATGTGGAAACGCGGCACCGAATTGCCGTGACCGATGGCATTGCCGCCACCGCGCTCGGCCCAGCCGACCACGGGAAAGAATTTCAGGCCACGCTGCAGAAGCCAGGAACGTTTCTCGCCGGCGGCGAAGCCGACATAGGCCTGCGCCCATCTGCGCGGCCAGAAATCTTCCGGCCGATCGAAGGCGGCGGTGCCCAGCCAGTCCTCGAGCGCCAGATCATGCGAATCGCGGATGCGCATGCGCCGCTGCTCGGGCGAATCGACGAGGAAAAGGCCGCCGAACGACCAGAACGCCTGGCCACCGAGCGACTGCTCCGGTTCCTGGTCGACGATGATGATTTTCTTGCCGGCCTCGGCAAGCTCGGCGGCGGCGACCAGCCCGGCAAGGCCGGCGCCGACAATAATCACGTCCGCGTCGTCAGCCATCTTTCCTCCCAGAATTAGCCGGCTACTTTAATGCAGGGAGTCAGACGGTCTCCCAGCCGTCCGTGTCGCCGGCGCGGAAGATGGCGTCGATGACCTTCTGGTTGAGGACCGATTCCTCCAGCGTGAAGACGCGCTCCTTGCCCCCCTGTGCCGCGCGCGCGAAGGTCTCGACCTCCAGCCGGTATTGCTGCGTGCCGGGGAAGCGGAACACTTGCGCCTCGGTGTGGTTCTGGTTGTGCAGTTCGACGCGGTGATGATCGTAGAGCCCGGCGTTGAAGGGCGAGAACAGCTCGATGAAACCCTTCTCGCCGTGGAACACCATGACCTGGCGTGCTGCCATCTGCGTCGACAGGTAGAAGGACAGTTCGAAGTCGCCGAAATCGGCACGGATCGAGGAATAGATGTCGGTTCCGAATTTCTTGTCGCGCTCGATCGTCGCCTGCACACGCAGCGGCTCCTTGCCGGTCGAAAAGCGCGTCGACACCGTCGGGTAGACGCCGATGTCGGGCAGCGCGCCGCCGCCGAGATCGAGCTGGTTGCGCATGTTGTTGGGGTCGACATTGTAGTAGGAGAAGGCGCCCTGCACATGGCGCAGCCGGCCGATGGCGCCGCTGGCGATAAGGTCGCGCACCTTGATCCATTGCGGGTGGTAGATGACCATGAAGGCTTCGCAGACCAGCACTTTTTTCTGGTCGCGCAGCTTGATCAGCGGTGCGATGTCCTTGGCGTCGAGTGCCAGCGGCTTTTCGACCAGCACATGCTTGCCGGCTTCGATGGCCTTGGCCGCCCATTCGACATGCTGCGAGGTCGGCAGCGGGATGTAGACGCCGTCGACCTCGTTGGAGGCGAGCAGTTCCTCGTACGAGCCGAAGGCATGGCGCGCACCGAAGCGCTCGGCCAGCGCCTTGGCCTTCGACAGGTCGCGGCTGGCGATCGCCGACAGCACGCCATTCTCCGCCTCGACCATGGCCGGCAACAAATGCTCGCGGCCGATCTTGGCCGTCGACAACACACCCCATCGGAACATCAGGCTTCTCCATCGCGATTACAGCAACGAGGTTTGCCCGAAATCAGCGGAAAAGCCAATTGGAGACTGTCCATCGAACCGCGCCTTCGTCATCCTCGGGCCTGACCCGAGGATCCATGCCGCGACATCAACCGACGAATACACCGGAACGGATTCAGGACCGCCGCAATGGCTTAATGTCGCGGCATGGACCCGTCAGCGTCATGTCGAAATCGACGATGTTGGAATAGATCGGATGCCGACAAGGGGTGACCGCGCACTCATCCACTCACCTTGAAGAAATCGACTAAGGCGCGCAGCGCCGGACGCATCTGGCGGCGGCTCGGGTAGTAGACGAAGAAGCCGTCGAAGGACGGACACCAGTCCTCCAGCACGCGAATCAGCCTGCCGTCGGCAAGCGGCGCGCGGACATAGTCCTCAAAGACGAAGGCAAGCCCGGCGCCATCAACCGCCGCCCGGGCTATCAGATGGTCCTCGTCGAGGATCAGCGGTCCCTCCACCGCCATCTCGATCGCCTCGCGGCGTTTCTCGAATTCCCAGCGGTAGAGGGTGCCGCTGGAGAAGCGGAAGCGGATGCAGCGATGGCCGGCCAGGTCGCGCGGGTGGCGCGGCTCGGGGTTGGCCTCGAAATAGGACGGCGCGCCGACCACGGCGCCGCGAATATCAGGCCCGATGCGGACCGCGATCATGTCGCCCTGCAGGCTCTCGCCTAGCCTGACGCCAGCATCGAAGCCGCCTTCCACCACGTCGGTGAAGCGGTCCTCGATGACGATCTCCAGCACGATGTCGGGATAGGCCGCCGCAAAGGCGCCCAGCCGCGGCGTCAGGACCAGATGCGCCGCCGTGCGCGGCACGCTGAGCCGCAGATTCCCGGCGGGCCGGTCGCGCGCCTCGACCGCCGTCTCCAGCGCCAGATCGATCTCGGAAAGCGCCGGACGCAATCGTTCGAGCAGTTGCGCACCCTCCTCGGTCGGGGCAACGCTGCGCGTGCTGCGTGCCAACAGGCGCACGCCAAGCCGTGCTTCGAGGCTGGAGACCGCGTGGCTGACGGCCGAAGGCGCGATGGCCAGTTCCCTGGCTGCGCCGCGAAAGCTGCCGCATTGGGCGACGGTTGCCAGCACGGCCAGTTGGGAAAGATGCGCGCGATTCATTGATCTATCTTTTAGAACAGCCCGTGCAAATGAGAGCCGATTATCGAACGCAGGGCAAGGCACTATTTCTCCCGCATCGCAACAAGGAGACGCGTTATGCAAACCCGCAAGCTAGGAACTGAATTGAACGTCTATCCCGTCGGCCTCGGCTGCATGGGCATGAGCTTCGCCTATGGCGGCCAGGCGGAAGCCGACGCGATCGCCACGCTGCACCGCGCCGTCGATATCGGCGTCAACTTCTTCGACACGGCGGAGGTCTATGGCCCCTTCGAGAACGAGATCCTGCTCGGCAAGGCGCTGAAGTCCGTTCGCGACAAGGTGACGATTGCGACCAAGTTCGGCTTCAAGATTTTGGAGGAAGGCACCGGCATCGACCGCATGGCCGGCGTCGATAGCCGTCCCGAGCACGTCAAGGCGGTCGCCGAGGCCTCGCTGAAGCGGCTGGGCACGGATGTGATCGACCTCTACTACCAGCACCGTGTCGACCCCAACGTGCCGATCGAGGATACGGTCGGCGCTATGGCCGAGCTGGCGCGCGAGGGCAAGGTGCGCGCGCTGGGCCTCTCGGAAGCGAGTGCTGCAACCATCCGCCGGGCGCATGCCGTGCATCCGATATCAGCCGTGCAGAGCGAATATTCGCTGTGGACCCGCGACCCGGAAGACGAGGTGTTCGCCGTCTGCCGCGAACTCGGCATCGGCTTCGTTCCCTACAGTCCGCTCGGCCGTGGCCTGCTGACCGGCACGATCGCCAAGCCCGAGGCGTTGAGCGGCGACGACTGGCGCCGTGGCTTGCCGCGCTTCCAGGCCGATGCCATGGCGGCGAATGCCAAGGTTGTCGCCACGCTGGAGAAGCTGGCGGCTGAGAAGGGCGTGACCTCGGCGCAGCTGGCGCTGGCCTGGGTGCTGCATCAGGGCGATTTCATCGTGCCGATCCCCGGTGCGCGGAAAATTCGTCATTTGGAGCAGAACACGGCGGCAGCCGGGATCGCGCTGAGCGCGGCCGAGGTGGCGGCGATCGGTGATGCGCTGTCGCCGGATAAGGTGGTCGGTAGGCGCTATGCGGAGAAGGAGCTGGCGCTGGTGAATGGGTAGAAACTGACTACCGAGCGGGGCGCTTCGGCGCCCCTTTTTTGCGTGTTGCGTTGGCGCAGCAAGTTGCAAGCGTTGGCGCGAGGCACCCCCCTCTGTCCTGCCGGACATCTCCCCCGCAAGGGGGGAGATCGGATGTCATCCCTTGCTTTCGCCAATTACCAACGTTGCAAGAAGAGTGCCGTCGATGAAGCTGCCAATCTCCCTCCTTGCGGGGGAGATGGCCGGCAGGCCAGAGGGGGGTGCCTCGCGCCAACATTCCGGCAACTCCTACCACGCCACCACCGTGATCTCCGGCCAGTTCTCCCTCGCCCTCGCCCCCTTCACCTCATGCGTGCGCTGGTTATCCATCACCCGGTTCGGCACGATGCGGAACGAAAAAACATCATCCAGCCCGAACGGTGCCACCAGTCCCAGTTGCCCATCCTCGTATCGAACCCCTACCGCATGCGTCTTCGACGCGAAATGGCTGACGGATTCGCTGGAACTCGTATAGCGCGGACAGGGTTGCCCGAACTTCTGTGGATACCACAGATGCACCCGCGCCTGGTTGCGCACTTCGACCGGCAGCGGCAGTCCTTCGAAATGGGCTGCCGCCCTGCGGATGACGACATCCTCGGCCTCGTAGGACAGGTCGCTGTCATCGAAATAGAACAGGTCGACATCCCTGATGCCGTAGCCGGATGGCTTGCCCGTCAAATGGTTCCAGACGCTGTTGTAGAGCGCACCGGACACCACCAGCCAGTCGGGCAGGTCAAGCGATCGTGCCCGCGCCAGCGCGTCGCGGATCAGTGGATCGGCCGACACGATGGCGAGAAACGCCGCCCGTTGCTCTTCGAAAGGAAGGCCGGAATACCGCAGATGGTCCATCGCCCATTGGAGGGCGATTCGCCATCTGCTCGCAAGTCTCTATGCCCTGAGCACGCCGCCGGTCTGCTTGCCGACATTCTCGACGATGCGCCTGGCCAGCGCTTCGAAATCCTCGTCGGTCAAGGTCTTCTCGACCGGCTGGATCGACACTTCGATGGCGATCGACTTTTTGGCCGCACCGAGCGAAGCGCCTTCGAAGATGTCGAACACCGAAACACCCGATATCAGCTTCTTGTCGGCAGCGAGCGCCGCGCGGACCAGCGCGCCGGCCTCGACTGACTTGTCGACGACGAAAGCGAAATCGCGCTTGACCGCCTGGAAGGGGGACAGTTCCAGTTTCGGCTTGGTTTTCGTCGGCTTGGCCTTCGGCTCGGGCACGGCGTCGACGAACACTTCGAAGCCGCAGAGCGGGCCGGAGACATCCAGCCCTTCCAGCGTTTTCGGGTGGAACTCGCCGAAGGTGCCGAGCACGGTTTTCGGGCCGAGCTTGATCGTGCCGGAACGGCCGGGATGATACCAGGCCGGGCCGCCGGCCTCGATCTGCAGTCGCTCGACCGGCGCGCCGCAGGCTTCGAGTGCGGCGATGGCATCGGCCTTGGCGTCGAACACGCCGACCGGGCCGGAATTGCCGGCCCAGTTGCGACCGGAACCGTCGAGCTTGGCGGTGCCGCGGCGCACGCCGGCGGCGACGCGCCGCTGCTGGTCGGCACCGTCGCCCTCGTAGGTGCCCGAAACTTCGAACAGCGCCACGTCACCAATGCCCTTGTCGGCATTGCGCTGGGCGGCCGCGATCAGACCCGGCAACAGCGACGGCCGC
Organism: Mesorhizobium sp.; assembly: GCA_004017275.1. Lineage (GTDB taxonomy): Bacteria > Pseudomonadota > Alphaproteobacteria > Rhizobiales > Rhizobiaceae > Mesorhizobium. The sequence continues at coordinate 64,626 of SAKE01000018.1, forward strand.
ATGTCGGACATGTCGGCGGCGATCGGGTTGGCAAGCTTCAGCGCGGTCTGGCCGCCGCCGAACAGTTCGGCATGCTTGGCCGGGATGAACGACCATGTGACGGCCTCCATCATGCCGCGCACGGCAAGCGCACGCTTGGCGGTGCGGGTGCGGACCTGCAGCGTGGTGAGGATCTTTGCGTTGACCGCGTCATGCGCGCCGAGCGGCTGGGGCTCGATGTTGTCGACGCCATGGATGCGCATCACTTCCTCGACCAGATCGGCCTTGCCGTCGACATCCGGCCGCCAGGACGGCACGGCCACATCGACGACATCGCCCGACCCCTCAGGCTTGAAGCCGAGGCGCGACAGGATGTCGAGGCTTTCCGCCTTGGGAACCACGATGCCGGTCAGCCGCTTCACTTCCGACAGCGGGAAGGAGACGATTTTGGCCTGGTGGCCGGCATAGCCCTTCACTTCGATCTCCGTCGGCGTACCGCCGCAGAAATCGAGCACCAGCCTGGTTGCCAGCTCGACGCCGGGCACCATGAATTCAGGGTCGACGCCACGCTCGAAGCGGTAGCGCGCGTCGGTGATGATGCCGAGCGTGCGGCCGGTGCGCGCCGTGGTGATCGGATCCCAAAGGGCGGATTCGATCAGCACGTCGGTCGTGTTCTCGTCGCAGCCCGAATGCTCGCCGCCCATGATGCCGGCGATCGATTCGACGCCATTGTCGTCCGCGATGACGCACATTTCCGGCGTCAGCGTGTATTCGCGGCCGTCGAGCGCCTGTATCTTTTCGCCATCGTGCGCACGCCGCACGGTGAGCTTGCCGGCGACCTTGCTGGCATCGAACACATGCAGCGGCCGGCCGCGATCGAAGGTGACATAGTTGGTGATGTCGACCAGCGCGCTGATCGGCCTCAGACCAATGGCGATCAGCCGCTGCTGCAGCCATTTCGGCGACGGGCCGTTCTTGACGCCACGCACCAGCCGCAGCGCGAAGCCGGGGCAGAGTTCCGGCGCCAGGATCGTCACCTTGACCGGACACATGCCGTTGCCGACATGCGGCATGATGGCGCCGCCGACGAGGCGGCCAAGCCCGCTCGCCGCTAAATCCCTGGCGATGCCGTAGACACTGGTGGCGTCGGGCCGGTTCGGCGTCAAATTGATCTCGATGACCGGATCGTCGAGATGGGCGTAGGCAGCGAAGCTGGTGCCGACAGGTGCATCCTCAGGCAGATCGATGATGCCGTTGTGTTCGTCGGACAGCTCCAGCTCGCGCTCGGAGCACATCATGCCGTGGCTTTCGACGCCCCTGATCTTGCCAACCGTCAGCGTCACGTCGATGCCGGGGACATAGGTGCCTGGCGCGGCAAAGGCGCCGATCAGGCCGGCGCGTGCGTTGGGCGCGCCGCACACGACCTGCACGGGTGGCTTGCCGTCGCCGGTATCGACGGTCAGCACGCGCAGCCGGTCGGCATCGGGGTGCTGAACCGCTGTCAGCACCCTGGCGATGACGAAGGGTTTCAGGCTCGACTTGTCGTCGACATGCTCGACTTCGAGGCCGATCGAGGTCAGCCGCTCGACGATCTCATCAAGCGTGGCGTCGGTCTCGAGATGATCCTTGAGCCAGGAGAGGGTGAATTTCATAATGCTGTTCCGTAATAGCTGGCAGCAGGAATGTTCACGGCCGTCATGCGCTCAGGCCCCCGAACAGCGTCGGCATGTCGAGCGGCCTAAAACCGTAATGCGACAGCCAGCGCACATCGGCATCGAAGAAGGCGCGCAAATCCGGCATGCCGTATTTCAGCATGGCGATGCGATCGATGCCCATGCCCCAGGCAAAACCCTGATATTCGTCCGGGTCGAGCCCGCCATGGCGCAGCACGTTGGGATGCACCATGCCGCAGCCGAGGATTTCCATCCAGTCGGAGCCTTCGCCGAAGCGCACCTCGCCGGGCCTGGAGCGGTCGCACTGGATGTCGACCTCGAGGCTCGGCTCGGTGAACGGGAAGAAGGACGGCCGGAAGCGCATCTTGACCTGCGGCACCTCGAAGAAGGCTTTGCAGAACTCCTCCAGCACCCACTTCATGTTGGCGACATTGGCCGTCTTGTCGATCACCAGCCCCTCGACCTGGTGGAACATCGGCGAGTGTGTGGCGTCCGAATCCTGCCTGTAGGTTTTTCCGGGAATGACGATGCGGATCGGCGGCTTCTTCGTCTCCATGGTGCGGATCTGCACCGGCGAGGTGTGGGTGCGCAAAAGCTTGCGCTCGCCTTTCTCGTCCGGCTGGAAGAAGAAGGTGTCGTGCATTTCGCGCGCCGGATGGCCTTCGGGGAAATTCAGCGCGGTGAAATTGTAGTAGTCGGTCTCGATATCGGGACCTTCTGCGATGGAGAAACCGAGGTCGCCGAAGATCGCCGCGATCTCGTCGATGACCTGGCTGATCGGATGAATGCGGCCGCGCTCGGCCGGCGACTGCCGCACCGGCAGCGTCACGTCGACCCTTTCGGCGGCGAGTCGGGCGGTGATCGCCACATCCCTGAGCTCGGCCTTGCGGGCCGTCAGCGCATCGGTGACGCGGTTCTTGAGCCCGTTGATGGCAGGGCCTTTGACCTGGCGCTCCTCGGCGGTCATGGCGCCCAGTGTCTTCAGCATCTCGGACACGCTGCCCTTCTTGCCGAAAGCAGCGATGCGCACGGCCTCTATGGCCGGCTCATCGGCGGCCGAGGCGATTTCGGCCAGAAGTGAATCTTCCAGGGCTTCAAGATTTCCAGCAGTGGCGTTCACGGCGAAGCTCTCTCGATCGGCGACCATTTTGGTTTCGTTGTCGCCATTTTGGTTACATCAGGGTCAAAAAAGAACCCGCGCCAGCCAAGCCAGCGCGGGTTCCCCAAATCAGTCGTAAAAATGCTTGGGAAGCGCTGGTCTTAGGCGACAGCGCTTTCAAAAGCGTTCGGCGTGGTGTTCTTCAGATATTCGAGCGCCACCTTGGCCTTGGCGACCAGGGCTGCGAAAGCCTGCGGCTCATGGATGGCCATGTCGGACAGGATCTTGCGATCGATCTCGATGCCGGCCTTGTTGAGGCCGTCGATGAAGCGGCCATAGGTCAGGCCGTGCTCGTGGGTCGCGGCGTTGATGCGCTGGATCCACAGCGCGCGGAACGAGCGCTTGCGGTTCTTGCGGTCGCGATACGCGTACTGCAGCGACTTTTCCACCGCCTGCTTGGCGATGCGGATGGTGTTCTTGCGGCGGCCGTAGAAGCCCTTGGCGGCTTTCAGGACCTTCTTGTGCTTGGCGTGCGAGGTGACGCCTCTCTTTACGCGTGCCATGTCATGATCTCCTTAAAAGCAATTCCAGGAAAAGTGCCTTGCGGTTTTCCGTTCGGAATTGCGTAAAACAAATGCGTGTCCGGACCGAATGCCTTAGAGGCCGTTCGGCAGAAAATTCTTGATGACCTTCTTGCCATCCGGTTCAGCCAGAACCATCGTGCCGCGGGCATTTCGAATGAACTTGTTGGAACGCTTGATCATGCCGTGACGCTTGCCGGCCGCAGCCGACAGGACTTTACCCGTACCTGTGATCTTGAACCGCTTTTTGGCGGCGGACTTGGTCTTCATCTTGGGCATTTTGCTACTCCGTCTCGTTGGCGCACTATCGCGCTTCTTGTTCGCTTCGGGCCGACCAAAGCCCGAAAAGCAAATGAAACCGCCACGGCATGCCCTGCCGGGCGGTTTTCTTGAACGGCGGTGCTATACGTCAAAGACGGCCTGCGTGCAACACCTGTAGAGATGCGGCGCTGTGTCCTTGGTCAGGGCAGTCGGAACAGCACCGGCAACATGCCCGACTGCTGGGCGCCGTCGATCAATTCGAAGGCCGGCAGCGCGACGAGGAAGACCAGGCCGTCGAGCAGCGTGGTCAACAGCAGACGTGGCTTGAAGCTGCCCGTGTCGCCCTCCTGATAGAGCGAAAGCTTCGGGAAGAAGCGCGGCACCCGCGCCAGATACGCCTGGTACGGCGCGCCGAGCGCTTCCTTGAGGAACTTCTCCTCGCGCAGAATGACGATATGAAAGGCGCCCGCGCACAAAAGCGCGAAGAGAATGATGCCGGAGAACGAGCCGATCTGCGCGCCGACGCCGGCTGCGGCTACGGTCGAGAACACATAGAGTGGGTTGCGGGTGATCGAGTAAGGCCCGCCGGTGACCACCTCGGAAGATTTGCGCCCGCCTATGTAGAGTGTCGCCCAAAGGCGGCCCACGATGCCGAGGAAAATCAGCAGCACGCCGAACATTTCGATCGACTCATGCACCAGTGTGTCGGGCGGAAACGTCGATTGGCCAAACAGCAATGCTGCGAACAGCACGACCACGAGCCCGGCAAGCACTATCCGGCGCGTATGCTGGTAGTTGCCCAGCCCGTGTTTGAAGTCCTTGACGTCCGGAACCTTGACTTCATCGACCATGGCGGAATCCGATCATCCGAGAATTTTGCCGGCGATCGCGGCTTCTGGACAAGAAGAAGGCGTCCCGCCGATCGCCGGGACGCCTTGGGGTGTGATTCAGGCAGATTTAAGCGCGACAACCAAGCCTGACGTCATCGTGATCTCAGAGACTGTTCACCACACCTTAGCGCGGCGACAGCACCATCATCATCTGACGGCCTTCGAGCTTCGGTTCCGCTTCGACCTTGGCGATCGTCGCCACTTCTTCGCGGACCTTGTTCAGAAGCTGCATGCCAAGTTCCATATGCGCCATCTCGCGGCCACGGAACCGCAGCGTCAGCTTGACCTTGTCGCCTTCCTCGAAGAAGCGGCGAACCGCCTTCATCTTGGTCTCGTAGTCATGGCTGTCGATGTTCGGGCGCATCTTGATCTCCTTGATCTCGATGACCTTCTGATTCTTGCGCGCCTCGGCGGCCTTCTTCTGGTTGGCGTATTTCAACTTGCCGAGATCGAGGATCTTGACGACGGGGGGCACCGCGTTGGGCGATATCTCGACGAGATCGAGCCCAGCCTCTTCGGCGAGCAGCAATGCGTCGTTGATGGAAACATCGCCGCGGTTCTGGCCTTCGGCGTCGATAAGCTGGACCCGGGGAACCCGGATGTCACGGTTGGAGCGCGGGCCATCCTTGGTCGGCGCCGCTGCTTTGAAAGGTCTGCGAATGGTCGTGGTCTCCTTGGCCGTTTCGTTCAGGATTTGTCAGTGTTGATGCGTGGACGCGCCAATGTGGTGAGCGCGCGGGCGGAGTCAATAGCACAGCATTGACAGAAAATCACCCCGATCGCTGCCCTGCACCAAACAAAGAACATCGTGAGCACTTTTCGCGTCACCGCTGGCTGTGCCACAAGACCGACATTGAGGAAAAAGCCATGAATGCCACGCCCCCAATCTTTCTGGATGTTGACGGATCGCGCATCGCGGTGCGCCATACGACTGGCTCCGCGCCTGGCATCGTCTGGCTCGGCGGCTACAAGTCGGACATGCTGGGCACGAAGGCCCAGACGCTATCGGATTGGGCGGCAAGCGAAGGCCGCGCCTTCCTGCGCCATGACTATTCCGGCCATGGCGAATCCGGCGGCGCCTTTGCCGACGGCACGATTTCGAAATGGCTTGCGCAGAGCCTTGCCGTGTTCCGGCGATTCACCAAGGGCAGACAGATCCTGGTCGGTTCGTCGATGGGCGCCTGGATCGCGCTGCGCATGGTGCAGGAATTGCGCAAGGCGGGCGACAGCAACGTCACCGGCCTGGTGCTGCTGGCGCCGGCGCCGGATTTCACCGCTGAACTGGTCGAACCGGTGCTGACCAAGGCGCAGAAGCGCGACCTCGCCAAAAAAGGTTTCTTCGAAGAGCCATCGGACTATTCCGCCGAGCCTTACATCTACACGCGTGCGCTGATCGAAGACGGGCGCGACAACAGGGTAATGACAGGCCCGATCGACACGTATTGCCCGGTGCACATCCTGCAGGGCCTGGCCGATGCCGACGTGCCGGCGAGCCACGCGCTGAAACTGGTCAGCCTGATGCCGGCCGACGACGTGACACTGTCACTGATCCCTGACGGCGACCATCGCCTGTCGCGGCCGCAGGATCTCGACATGCTGGTGCGGGCCGTCGATGCGATGGCGCAGAGGGGAAACTGATGCGCCTTTCCATTCCGATACACGCGTTCGTCGCCGCCATCGTCGGCTTTGGCGGCACGCTGGCCATTGTCATCGCCGCTGCCAAGGCGGTCGGCGCGACGCAGACCGAGACGGCGAGTTGGGTGACCACCATTTGCCTGGCTATGGCGATCGAAAGCCTGTGGCTGTCATGGCGCACGAAAATGCCTGTCATTACCGCCTGGTCGACGCCGGGCCTGGCGCTGATCGCGGCTTCGAGCGGCTTTTCGATGGGCGAGGCCGTCGCCGCCTTCATCGTCACCGCTGCTCTGCTGATCACCACCGGGCTGTTCCGGCCCCTGACGAAGCTGATCTCAAGGATACCGCCCTCCGTCGCTTCCGGCATGCTGGCGGGCATCGTCGTCACTTTCGCGCTCAATGCGGTGAAGACCGTTCCTGTCGACCCATGGCTGATCCTGCCGCTGATCGCGGCCTTCTTCATCATCCGCCTGTTCAACCCGGCGCTGTCGGTGCTGGCGGTGCTGATCGGCGGCGGCCTCGCAGCCTTCCTCACCGGCCGTGTCGGCGGCCTGCCGACACCGGAACTGTCGACGCTGACGCTGACCGCGCCTGATTTCACCGCCAAGGCGATGATCGGCCTGGCGCTGCCGCTCTATCTCGTCACCATGGCTTCGCAGAACCTGTCCGGTCTCGCCGTGCTGCGCGCCGCCGGTTACCATCCAGAGCCTGGCCCGCTGATCGGTGTCACCGGCCTGTTTTCGCTGCTGTCGGCGCCATTTGGCGGCTCGACGACCAATCTGGCGGCGATCTCGGCGGCGATCTGCACCGGGCCGGACGTCCATCCCGACCCCGCCGAGCGCTGGAAGACCGGCCCGTTCTATGCGCTCGCCTATCTCATCTTTGCGATTTTCGGCGCTTCGCTAGTGGCGATCTTCGCCGTGCTGCCGCAGAGCCTGATCGTGCTGGTGGCGGGCCTGGCGCTGATGGCATCGCTCGCCAACGCACTGTCGATCGCGCTCAAGGAAGAGGGCGACCGCATGGCCGCCACGGTCACCTTCGTCGTCACCGCTTCGGGTTTGACGCTTTTCGGCGTCGGCGCGGCGTTCTGGGGCCTGGTCGCCGGGATGGTCGTGCTTTTCCTCGAAGCGCTCAAAAAGCGACAATCATTTCAGCCGCTTGTCCGGATTTTGCGGACATTGTCCTGAATCGCCGTCTTCCTGCTTCCCCATCTCGCTTCCACGCAGCCGGAATTGGCTGTCTCTGGAGCCGGCGACTATCGCGTTGATGCCGAAGAGCGCCGCAAGCTAGACGAGATGCTGACCGAGTTCGACGACTATGCCCGCTGCGCCAAGGACCAGGACGAGCTCGACCGCTTCATGGCCCACCGCAACGTGCTGCGGCAGGCGGGACAGTCGTCAGAAGTCATCTGCGACGCCCTGCAGACATTCAGCCATTACGAAACGTATAAGCATAGCCGTTGATGGCCGGAGCGCCGCCAAGGTGGGCGTAGAGCACGTTCGAGCCTTCGGGGAAATAGCCCTTCCTCACGAGGTCGATCATGCCCTGCATGGATTTTCCCTCGTAGACAGGATCGGTAATCATGCCCTCAAGGCGCGCGCACAGGCGGATTGCCTCCTTCGTCTCCTGCGAGGGCACGCCGTAGACCGGGTAGGCATAATCCTCGATGAGGATCACATCGTCTTCATTGAGCTCCTTGCCGAGTTCGACCAGCGTCGCCGTGGTCCGCACGATATCCAGCACTTGCGCCTTGGTCTGCGCCGGGGTGCAGGATGCGTCGATGCCGATCACCTTGCGCTCGCGACCGTCCTTGGCGAAGCCGACCACCATGCCGGCATGGGTAGAGCCGGTGACGGTACAGACGACGATGTAGTCGAAGGCAAGGCCGAGTTCCTTCTCCTGCGCGCGTACCTCTTCGGCGAAGCCGACATAGCCCAGGCCGCCATATCTATGCACCGAAGCCCCGGCCGGAATCGGGTAAGGTTTGCCGCCTTTGGCTTTCACATCCGCGATCGCCTGTTCCCAGCTTTCCCTGATTCCGATGTCGAAGCCCTCATCGACCATCTGGACATCGGCGCCCATGATCCGGCTCAGAAGGATATTGCCGACGCGATCATAGACGGCGTCCTCGTGGGGCACCCAGCTTTCCTGCACGAGGCGGCATTTCATGCCGATTTTCGCTGCGACGGCTGCCACCATGCGCGTGTGGTTGGATTGAACGCCGCCGATCGAAACCAGCGTGTCGGCGTTAGAGGCGATCGCGTCCGGGATGATGTATTCGAGCTTGCGTAGCTTGTTGCCGCCGAAGGCGAGGCCGGAATTGCAATCTTCCCGCTTGGCGTAGAGATCGACCTTCCCGCCGAGATGAGCGCTGAGCCGATCCAGTTTCTCGATATGGGTCGGTCCAAATGTGAGCGGATAGCGTTCGAACTTCTCCAACATGAGAAATCCTCCTCTGATTGTGATTTTGATGCTGGAAACACTATCATTCTTCTCTTGAAAGGTGCTCTCTAAGATCGGGCGGAAAATGCCCTAAATCTAATCTCTCGGCGATAAAATGTTATATTTCTTCGACAAAGTTCCTTAACTGTGGAAGAATCTTCCATTAAAGTGCCGCTCGACCGGATCGACCTCAAAATGTTGCGCCTGCTCCAGGACAATGGGCGGTTGACCAATGCGGAGCTGGCGCAGTCGGTTGTTGTCAGCCCGGCGACGTGCCACCGCCGCACGCAACGCTTGTTCGATGAAGGCTACATCAGCCACGTTAGGGCGTTGGTGACGCCACGGAAGGTCGACAGAGGGGCGCTGGTGATGGTTGGCGTCGTCCTCGACCGCTCGACCCCGGAAAGTTTCGCGGAATTCGAGAAGGCAGTCGCGAAGCTGAAATTCATTCTTGATTGCCATCTGGTGGCAGGCGACTTCGATTATTTTCTGAAAATCAGGGTCGGCGACATGGCGGATTTCAACCGGATCCACGGGGATCAGTTGATCGCATTGCCCGGCGTTCGCCAGACGAGGACGTTCTTCGTCATGAAGGAGGTCGTCGACAACGCGCCGCTGGATTTTTGAAAGGGATGGTTCCCGGCCAATGCATCAAACCATTGTGCCGCCGGCGGCATTGCCACTGTTCTTCATGCCTGGTCGTGCTTTTCCTCGATATGCTCAAAAAGCGATAATCATTTCAGTTGCTTGTCCGGTTTTGGCGGACATTGTCTTGAATCGCCGTTTTTCTCTTCCCATTTCGATTCCACGCAGCCGGGTTTGGCTGTCTCCAACCGAAGGAATGGGAGAAAATGAACACATCTGCATTGATCCGTCCGGCCTGGACGCCGGCGACCATCGCGTTGATGGTGATCGGTTTCATGGTGTTCTGGCCACTCGGCTTCGCCATGCTTGCCTACATCATCTGGGGCGATCGCCTCGATGGCTTCAAGCGTGACGTCAACCGCGCGACCGACGGCATCTTCGCCGGCTGCCGCCGCGGTTCCGACAAGGCTGCGCGCTGGGGCCATGGTTCCGCCCGCACCGGCAACGTCGCTTTCGACGACTGGCGCGAAAAGGAACTGGAGCGCCTCGCCGAGGAACGCCGCAAGCTCGACGAGATGCTGACCGAGTTCGACGACTACGCCCGCGAATTGCGCCGCGCCAAGGACCAGGACGAGTTCGACCGCTTCATGGCCAACCGCAACAAGTCGACGGCGCCGACGAAGACCGATCCGAGCACCGGGACGACGACCACCAAGCGCGGCAAGGGCTCGAACCTGCTTGACGACTGAGGCTTTGCGACAGGCCAAGGTATGACGACGGCGTCGCGCGAGCGGCGCCGTTTCTTTTTTGTTCTATTCGTTTTCCTCGAATCACGTATCGTCCCGCCATGACCATCGGATTCTTTCGCAATCTGACAAAGCCCAAGCCCACCCCTGCCGTGGAGCGCGAATATTGCGTTGCCGGCCGCACGCTGCCGCTCAAGATCGTCGAGACCGCCAGGGCACGCCGAATGACGTTGCGCATCGATTCCGGCGGCCAGGGCCTGCGCATCACCGTGCCGCCAGGCCTGCGCCGCGGCGAGGTGGACAGGTTCCTCGAGCGGCACCAGGACTGGCTGGAGCAGCGACTGGCCAAGGTGCCGACGCGGCCGCAGGTGCGGCCCGGCATCAGGATCCCGGTGCGCGGCGTGCCACACCGCATCGTCCATGAACCGTCAAAGCGCGGTACCGTCACCGTGTCGCGCGACGAGCGCGGTCCGCTGCTGGTCGTGCATGGCGAGCGCATACACCTGCCGCGCCGCCTCGCCGATTTCCTCAAGCGTGAGGCCAAGAAGGAAATCGAGAAGCTGGTGGCCAAACACACCGAGGCACTCGGCAAGCGCGCCAAGGCGATCCGCTTCAAGGACACGTCAAGCCGCTGGGGGTCATGCACCTCCGAAGGCAATCTGTCCTTTTCCTGGCGCATCATGATGGCGCCACAGCCGGTCATAAACTACCTCGTCGCGCATGAAGTGGCGCATCTCAAGGAGATGAACCACGGCCCGAAATTCTGGAAATTGTGCGAAAAGCTCTGCCCCGACACCGACCGCTGCAAGGACTGGCTGAAGCGCAATGGCGGCGCGCTGCAGGCGATCATGTTCGAGTAGGTAAAGGATCGCAGCCAGCGCAAGCGTTTGCTTCGTCATCCTAGCACTGCCAAAGTAGTGCTAGGGCGGAGCAAGGAGCGGAGCGACGCGCGTAGACCCTAGACTAGGATGACGAGATTCAGTCGTCATTCGCCGCATTCAACTCGTCCGGCCGCAGCCCCTCGTCGCCATGATGCGGCCACGGCAGGAAATTGCCGTCGAATTCATCGCCGCCGAAATAATCCAGCGCGCGATGTGCTTCGGCGCCGTTGAAGGCGGCCTTGTCCATCAGGTGCGCGATGACCTCGCGCGCCTGCGCGATCTTCTGCCTGAGTTCGGCAATTGTTCTGTCCGTCATGATTGTGCTCCCGCCTTGCATGCTGTCCATCCATAGGTAGCGCCTTTGGCCTTGCCGGCAAACAGCATGCTTTTTCTCGACTCTTTTCGCTTTTCATGCCAATTCCCGCGCCATGGCACTCGACATCAAGATCTGCGGCTTGAAGACCGACGGGGCAATGGCCGCGGCGCTGGCCGGCGGCGCCAGCCATGTCGGGTTTATTTTCTTCGCCAAAAGCCCACGCTATGTCGAACCAGCCGAGGCTGGCCGTCTGCGTGAGGCGGCGCGCGGCAAAGCGATGGCGGTTGCTGTCACCGTCGATGCCAGCGACGCCTTCCTTGATGATATCGTTGCCAAAATGCAACCCGACATGCTGCAGCCGCATGGCGCGGAGACGCCGGAGCGGGTGGCCGAATTGAAAGCCCGTTATGGCCTGCCGGTGATGAAGGCGCTGCCGCTCGGCGATGCTGCCGATCTCGATCGGATAAAGCCGTTCATCGGCATATCAGACCGGTTCCTTTTCGATGCCAAGCCGCCGAAAGGCTCGGAACTGCCGGGCGGCAACGGTGTTGCCTTCGACTGGCGCATTCTCGCCGACCTTGACGGCGGCGTCGATTACATGCTTTCCGGTGGGCTCAACGCCGCCAATATCGGCGATGCCCTTCGGCTTGCCAATCCGCCTGGAATAGACATTTCCTCAGGCGTGGAAAGCGCACCGGGCGTCAAGGATCCGATGTTGATCGAACAGTTTTTCCGGGCCTTCAGGGCAGCGCGCGACGATCGCGCCGCTTGAGAATGCTCCCAATCAAGATGCAGGAGATCGGCGATGGACAAGCCGGCGACACCCAATTCCTTCCGTACCGGACCCGACGAGCAGGGCATGTTCGGCATTTTTGGCGGTCGTTTCGTTGCCGAAACGCTGATGCCGCTGATCCTCGACCTGGAACGGCATTGGAACGAGGTCAAGAACGATGCGGATTTCAGGACCGAACTGACTGACCTCTCTACCCACTATGCCGGGCGGCCCTCAAAACTCTATTTCGCGGAAGGCCTGACCAGGCATCTTCGTGAGGTTTCCTCGGCGAAGGGCCTCGGGGGCGGCGCAAAAGTCTATTTCAAGCGCGAGGACCTGAACCACACCGGCTCGCACAAGATCAACAACTGCCTCGGCCAGATCCTGCTGGCCAAGCGCATGGGCAAGAAGCGCATCATCGCCGAAACCGGCGCCGGCCAGCACGGCGTGGCGTCGGCCACGGTCGCGGCCCGCTTCGGCTTTCCCTGCGTCGTCTATATGGGCGCCACCGACGTTGCCCGCCAGAGTCCCAACGTCTTCCGCATGAAGCTGCTGGGCGCCGAAGTGCGGCCGGTGACCGCCGGACACGGCACGCTGAAGGACGCCATGAACGAGGCGTTGCGCGATTGGGTGACGAATGTCGAGGATACTTACTACCTGATTGGCACCGCCGCCGGCCCGCATCCCTATCCGGAGCTGGTGCGCGACTTCCAGTCGGTGATCGGCACCGAAGCGCGGGCGCAGATCCTCGAACAGGAAGGCCGGCTGCCGGACACGATCATCGCCGCTGTCGGCGGCGGCTCCAACGCCATCGGCCTGTTCCATCCGTTCCTCGATGACAAGGAGGTCCGCATCATCGGTGTCGAAGCCGGCGGACGCGGCCTCGACGGCATCGAGCATTGCGCCTCGATGAACGCCGGCGCGCCGGGCGTGCTGCATGGCAACCGCACCTATCTCCTGCAGAATGCCGACGGCCAGATCATGGATGGCCATTCGATCTCGGCCGGTCTCGATTATCCTGGCGTCGGGCCGGAACATTCCTGGCTGCGCGATTCAGGCCGCGTCGACTATGTGCCGATCCTGGACGACGAGGCGCTGGAGGCCTTCAAGCTGACGACGCGTGTCGAAGGCATCATACCGGCGCTGGAATCGGCGCATGCCATCGCGCATGCGGTGAAGATCGTGCCCGCCATGGACAAGGACCAGATCGTCATCGTCAACCTGTCCGGCCGCGGCGACAAGGACGTGCACACGGTGGCCTCGATGCTGGGCATGGAGATCTGATCATGGTGACCCGCATCGACCGCCGCATGGCGAAGCTAAAGACTGAAGGCCGCCCGGCGCTGGTCACCTATTTCATGAGCGGCGACCCGGACTACGACACCTCTTTGTCGATCATGAAGGGGCTGCCGACGGCGGGCGCCGACATAATCGAAATGGGCATGCCGTTCTCCGATCCGATGGCCGACGGCCCAGCGATCCAGGCCGCTGGCCTGCGCGCCCTGAAAGGCGGCCAGACCCTGGTCAAGACGCTGAAGATGGCGGCCGACTTCCGGACCGGCGACAACGAAACGCCGATCGTGCTGATGGGCTACTACAATCCGATCTACATTTACGGCGTCGACCGCTTCCTCAAGGACGCGATCGCCAGCGGCATCGACGGACTGATCGTCGTCGACCTGCCGCCGGAGATGGACGAGGAACTGTGCATTCCGGCGCTCAAGGCCGGCATCAACTTCATCCGGTTGGCGACGCCGACAACCGACGACAAGCGCCTGCCCAAGGTGCTGCAGAACACGTCGGGCTTCGTCTACTATGTGTCGATGACCGGTATCACCGGCTCGGCGCTGGCCGACACCGGCAAGGTGGCGGCGGCGGTCAAGCGCATCAAGGGCCACACCGACCTGCCGGTCTGCGTCGGCTTCGGCGTCAAGACGGCCGAGCAGGCGCGCGTCATCGGCGCCAATGCCGACGGCGTCGTCGTCGGCACCGCGATCGTCAATGCGGTGGCCAATGTGCTGGGACCGAAGGGCGAAAAGACCGCCGACCCAGCCGAAGCCGTCGCCACGCTGGTCAGCGGCCTTGCGCAAGGCGTGCGCTCGGCCCGCCTTGCTGCTGCCGAATAGTTCTCCTACCTCTTCCCAATCCTCGTCAGGACAGGAGCCGAAGCGATGAACTGGATCACCAATTACGTTCGCCCGAAGATCAATTCGATGCTCGGCCGGCGCACCGACATGCCCGAGAATCTCTGGATCAAGGATCCGGAGACCGGCGAGATGGTGTTCCACAAGGATCTGGAATCGAACCAGTTCGTCATCCCTTCGTCCGGCCATCACATGAAGATCTCGGCCAAGGAGCGGCTGAAATTCTTCTTCGACGACGGCAAATACGAGACCCTGGACAACCCCAAAGTTATGCAGGATCCGCTGAAGTTTCGCGACGAGAAGCGCTATGTCGACCGGCTGAAGGACGCCAAAGCCAAGACCGGCCTGGAAGACGCGATCATCAATGCGCTGGGCACCGTCGAAGGCCTGCCGGTCGTGGTCACGGTGCAGGACTTCGCCTTCATGGGCGGTTCGCTCGGCATGGCCGCCGGCGACGCCATCGTGCACGGCTTCGAAGCGGCCCTGCAGCGCAAGCGGCCGCTGATCCTGTTTGCCGCTTCCGGCGGCGCCCGCATGCAGGAAGGCATTTTGTCCCTCATGCAATTGCCGCGCACCACGGTCGGCGTCGACAGGCTGAAGGAGGCAGGCCTTCCCTACATCGTCGTTTTGACCAACCCGACCACCGGCGGCGTCACTGCCTCCTACGCCATGCTGGGCGACGTGCACATTGCCGAGCCCGGCGCGCTGATCGGCTTTGCCGGACCGCGCGTCATCGAACAGACGATCCGGGAAAAACTGCCGGACGGCTTCCAGCGCTCCGAATATCTGATGGAGCACGGCATGGTCGACATGGTGGTATCCAGGTTGGAGATGCGCGAGACGATCGCGCGCCTGCTCAAGATGCTGCTCAAGCTGCCGGAGGAGCAAAAACCGCTGGAGGCGGAAATTCTGCCGCCGGCAACAATTCCGGCGGAGTCACGTCCACAGGCTTGACGCGACACCAAGCGCCGCGAACAGCGATTGCGCCATATCCCTGGCGCGCTGTAGCTTTTTGAATCGCCATGCCCCCTTTCGAAGCCGATTCTGGTCTTTCGGGGTCATGGGTCAGGATTGCGCCATGACAACGCTTGCCGCCGACCGCGAAATCGAAGCCCTGATGGCGCTTCACCCGAAGGGCTTCGACCTTTCGCTCGACCGCATTTCGCGACTGCTGGAACGGCTTGACAATCCGCAGGATCGGCTGCCGCCGGTAATCCACATCGCCGGCACCAATGGCAAGGGTTCGTGCGCGGCCTTTTCGCGCGCACTGCTCGAGGCGGCGGACTATCGCGTCCATGTCCATACCTCGCCGCATCTGGTGAACTGGCACGAGCGCTACCGGCTGGCTGCCGATGGTGGCGGCAGGCTGGTCGAAGACCGGGTTTTCGCCGATGCCATCGCCCGCGTCGCCAGGGCCAATGAGGGCGAGACGATCACCGTCTTCGAAATCCTCACCGCTGTCACCTTCCTCTTGTTTTCCGAACACCAGGCCGATGCGGCGATCATCGAGGTCGGGCTTGGCGGCCGTTTCGACGCGACCAATGTCGTCAAGGAGCCGGCCGTATCGGTGATCATGCCGGTGTCGCTCGATCACGAGGCCTATCTCGGCGACCGTGTCGAACTGATCGCCGCCGAAAAGGCCGGTATCATCAAGCCTGGCTGCCCGGTGGTCATCGGCGCACAGGAGAGCGAGACGGCGCTGCAGGTGCTGATCGAAACCGCCGAGCGGTTGGAGTGCCCGACCTTCGTCTATGGCCAGGATTTCCTCGCCTTCGAGGAAAACGGCCGCATGGTCTACCAGGACGAGGACGGCTTGATGGACCTGCCGCCGCCCAGGCTGCCCGGCCGCCATCAGTTCGCCAATGCGGCGGCGGCGATTGCCGCGGTCAAGGCGGCCGGTTTCGAGATCAGCCATCGCGCCGCCGAAAAGGCGATGATCAATGTCGCCTGGCCCGGCCGCATGCAAAAGCTGGTGCAGGGCCGGCTGGCCGAACTGGCGCCGAAGGGCGCCGACATCTGGCTGGACGGCGGCCATAATCCGGGCGCCGGCGTGGCCGTTGCCGAGGCGCTGGCCGAGCTCGAAGAAAAGAACCCGCGTCCGCTCTTCCTCATCTCGGGCATGATCAACACCAAGGACCAGAGCGGCTATTTCCGCGCCTTCAAAGGCCTCGCCCGGCATGTCTACACGGTGCCGGTGAGCCTCAGCGACGCCGGCGTGCCGAACGACGAACTGGCGGTCCGCGCGACGGACGCCGGGCTGACCGCCGAGCCCGTGAGTTCCGTCGCCAGCGCGCTGATGCTGCTGCGCGACACCGGGGACGGCCCGGCGCCACGCATCCTGATCAGCGGTTCATTGTACCTGGCCGGCGCGGTGCTGGCCGAGAATGGCACGCCACCAACCTGAGGCCGGATTTCGGCAATCACCGCGAGGAGCCAGTCATGATCAAGGTCAAGCAACTCGCCCATGTCTGCATCTTCGCCAATGACTTGGAAGCGACACGAAGCTTCTATCGCGACGTGCTGGGCCTCGACACGCAGTTCAACTTCCTCCGCGACGGCAAGGTGTTCGGCTTCTACCTCAATTGCGGCGGCCGCAGCCATGTCGAGGTGTTCCAGAAGGACGGCACGGCATACAGCGAGCAGAACCAGATCAACCATTTCTGCCTTGAGGTGGAAAACATCGATGCTGCGATCGATCATATCAAATCGAACGGCATCGACGTCACGGCCAAGAAGCATGCCTGCGACGACACTTTTCAGGCCTGGATCCGCGATCCCAACGGCGTGAAGATCGAGCTGTTCGAATACACCGGCAAAAGCGCACAGTTCGCCGGCGGCGACCGCATCGCCGACTGGTGAAGGCACAATTCCAGGAAAAAGTGTGAGCAATTTTCTCGGGAAAGGGCGCATAGCGCTTTCCCTTGGCAATTGCGTCAGAACAAAGAGAGAGCATTCCGCCGTTCCGTAAAAACGTGAAATGCTCTAGAAATCCCAAGGCGAGATCAGCTCAAGGCTGGTGGTGCCAAAGTCGCCAAGATTGCGCGTTGCCAGCCGGCCTCCATTCACGCGCGCGATCGCTGCAATCATGCCATCGGGGGCTGACATGCCGCGACCTTGGCGCGTCGCGGCCGCCATGATCTCGCCGTAAGCCAAGGCAGCCTCTTCCGTCAGTCCAAAAATCCGGTCGGCGAATCGATGGCGCCATCGGGAAAGTCCCTGTTCCAGCCGATCTGCACGCTCATCAGGTCGTATTTTTTGAATACCGAAGGCGATTTCAGCAATCGTCACTGTAGGAAGGGCCAGTTCAGCGTCATTGCGGACAAGCCACGCCACGACAGCTGGGTCCGGCTCCTTCTTCAGAGTCTCCGAAATCACGTTGGTGTCTACGAAAATCAAAGCTCAGGTCCCGGATGAACCTGGCGGTCTTCGCGAATAACTTTCTCCAGATCGATGTCAACGCCATGGCTTGCAGTCAGGCTGGTATAGAAAGCGGAAGCGGGTTCACGCCCCGCTTCCCGAATCTCGTATGATTCAAGCGCACGTTCGACCACATCGGCTATCGAACGATTTTCACGACGCGCAAGTCTATGGGCAAGGTCGCGGGCTTTTGCGCTGCGGACTGAGAGCTGCGGTTCGGCCATTTCAAACTCCCTTTTGGAGGGATATAGGCTGATCCGCCGCTGCCATCAAGATGGCAGTTGATGGCGTGCCATCATAGTGATGGATTTCGAGCGGTTTACTTCAGCTCGATCTCGATAAAGGCATATTCGCCTTCATTGGCGTTGATGACGTCGTGCTCGACGCCCTCCTTGCGGAAATAGGGCGCGCCCTTCTTCATCTCGGCAAAGGATTCACCGTCCTTGGTCAACAGCTTCACCTTGCCGTCCATCAGCGGCACGACGACATAGTCGTGGCCGTGGCGATGCCAGCCGGTGTTCTCGCCCGGCGCGAAGCGGTATTCGGTGACGATGACACGCTCATTGTCGATGAAGACGGTGGCCTTGGCGGATCCGGTCATGGGGTTCTCCTGTCTGCCTCAAGCAGATGACATGGAGTGGCCGGGCGCGAGGGCCAGTGCTTGATACCGATGACGCCAACAAAAAGCCCGGCGCGAGGCCGGGCTTGATGGTCACGAATTTCAGATGGATCAGGCGAGGTTGCCGTTGATCCAGTGCGACAGCGCGGTCTTCGGCGCGGCACCGACCTTGATGTCGGCCATTTCGCCGCCCTTGAAGATCATCAGCGTCGGGATCGAGCGCACGCCGAACTGGGCGGCAAGCTCCGGATTTTCGTCGATGTTGAGCTTGGCAATCTTAATCTTGGAGCCAAGTTCGGTGGCGATATCTTCGAGCGACGGCGCGATCTGCTTGCAGGGGCCGCACCATTCCGCCCAGAAGTCGACGACGACGGGTACGCTGGCGTCAAGCACGTCGGTCTGGAAGTTGCTCTTGTCGACCTTGACGGTTGCCATATGGAAAATCCTTTCGAAAGTTTTTGTCGCACCAAATGTGGTGGTGATCGCGCCCTTCTTCAAGCAGGTGTTGTGTCACGCTCCCGTGAGTCGAGCAAGGGCGTCATCCATGGCACTCGCCGGCAGTTCGATCAGCCGCGGCGCCTCGGTGAACAGGAGGGCCGCCTTGACCGCGCGACCGGGATAGAGCGGCTGCAACAGGGCGCGATAGAGCGCGAGTTGCAGGACATAGGCCGGCGGGACCTCGGCCAGAGAGGCGGGCGCCGGCCGGTTGGTCTTGTAGTCGATGATCGAGACTGCGTCCAGCGTCACCGCCAATCGGTCGATCTTGCCGGAAATCGAGCGCTTTTTGCCCTTGACCTCCAGGCTGCCCATGATCGCGACCTCGGCACGCGACGATGACGCGAAAAGCTGACCAAAGCTGGCGTCGGCAAGGATTGCGGTGACCGAAGCCAGGGCCTTCTCACGCTCTGACGCAGTCCAGTCAGCACCCGTGCGTGCGAGGTAGCGCTGCGCCGCGCCCTGGCGTTCGGGCTCGGCGATGCCGGGCAGCATCTGCAGCAGTTTGTGCAGGGCAAGCCCGCGCAGCACGGCAAAGCCGGGCTCGGCATCGGCGTCGAGCACCGGCGACGCCTTGTCGACCACCGCTTCCTTGCCTTCGTCGATCAGTGCCGAGGCGCCGGATGGCGACAGCGGACGCGGCAAATCTTCGAAAGGCGGCAAAGGGCGGAATAGGGTCGCCGGTAAGGGTCCGAAAGCGTCGGCCTGCCGTGCCTGCTCGCCGGAAACCATTGCGACGGGCGGCAGCTTGGTGACATGGAAACGATGCACCAGCTCGCCGCCGGCGGGATGTGCACGCTCCTCGCTCTCGGGAGCGTCGAGCAACGCTCGGCTGACGATCGAATGCCAGGTACCGGCGTTCGGTGCCCGCTTGCCGTGATAGCCGCAGACGATCAGCCGATCCTCGGCACGGGTCATGCCGACATAGAGCAGCCGGCGGTATTCGTCGTCGGCGAGTTCCCGAGCCCGCGCTGCCGCTGTTTTGGAAAAGCCGTTTGCGACGTCGCTGGCCGAGCGCCAGAGATAGCCCTTGCCATCCCAGTTCGCGCCGGAGCCGTCGAAGGGCATCAGGCGCGGCAGATGCTGGTCGCTGAACGGAGCGGAACCGCCATCGACCAGGAACACGACCGGCGCTTCCAGGCCCTTGGCGGCGTGCACGGTCATGACCCGGACCTCGTCGCGGGTCTGGTCCATCTCGCGCTTGATCTCGGGACCGGCGTTTTCCAGCGTCGACAGGAAGGCTTCCAGCCCCGGCAGGCCGGTTCGCTCCTCGGCAAGGCAGAAACTCAGGAATTCGTCGAGAATGTCGCCGGCTTCCGGTCCGAGCCGCGCGATCATCTTTTTGCGCACGCCATCGCGCGCCAGCAGGGCGGCATAGAACTCGAACACCGGCTTGAAGGCAGCTTCGTTTGTCCAGATGTCGAGCCGCGCGACGATCTTCGACAGGCGCTCGCTTTCGGCGGCGTGCTGGCGCAGCGATGCGATTAGCGACAGGCCGGACGGCCTCTGCGCGGCGAGCGTGAAAAGCGTCTCTTCCGGCAGATCGAAGATCGGGCTGCGCAGCACGGCGGCAAGCGACAGGTCGTCCTGCGGCTGGATGAGAAGATGGCCGAGTGCGATCAGGTCCTTGACGGCGATGTGTCCAGGCAGGCTCAGCCTGTCGGCGCCTGCGACCGGAATGTCGCGACGTTTCAAGGCCCGGGTCAGCGCATGGACGAAGCGATCGCGCTTGCGCACCAGCACCAGCACGTCGCCCGGCCGCAGCCGCTCGCCGCGACCTTCGATGATCTCACTGGTGCCGATCCAGCCGGCAATGGTGGCGGCGACATTCTCGGCAACACGCACCGCCGGCGCATGGGCATGGTCGATGGCTTGCGTCCAGTCGTCAGGTTCGTCGACGGCTTCAGCGCCGACCGACGGCCAGACCTCGACATAGCCGGGCGCATCGGTGCGGATCGCCTTGTGGCTCAGCGGATCGGGATCATGGCTGATGCCGCGCCGCACGATCGGATCGGCGAAGACGCGGTCGACCGCGGCCAGAACATCATCGGTCGAGCGGAACGACCAGGTCAGCTTGAGATCGGCGAAGGACGCCTCGGCGTCGCGCACTCGTCCCGCAAACAACAGCCGGCTGTCGGCGAAGGAGTCCGGGGCGGCACCCTGGAACGAATAGATCGACTGCTTTTCGTCGCCGACGGCGAAGATCGTGCGGTGGATCCTGTCGCGGGCGCCAAAGCCGGCAAAGAATTCTTCCGCCAGCCGCTTGACCACTTCCCATTGATCCGGACTGGTGTCCTGCGCCTCGTCGAGCAGGATGTGGTCGATGCCCTGGTCGAGCTTGTATTGCACCCAGGGGCCGGCATCCGGCCGCGCCAAAAGGTTAACGGTGCGGGTGATCAGGTCGTTGAAGTCGAGGAAGCCGCGGCTGCGCTTCAGCATTTCGTAGCGGGCGATCAGCCAGTCGGCGATGGTCAGCGCGGCGCGCGTGCCTTCCAGCATCCGGAACAGCGCCAGCCGGTCGGTGGTTTCGACGATGGCGTTGGCCGCCGAGAGATAACGCTCCGCCAGATCCGGCAGCCGATCGATCAGGGCCTTCTTGAAAGCCTTTGCCGGGTCGTAGGCATCGCCATCGGTCTTGAGGAAGGCTCTTGCCAGCATTTGAAGGCGGCGAATGGGATCGCTTTCGGCGAAAGCCTGGCGCGCATAGGGCAGGATGTTGTTCAGCACCGATCTGGCGTCGGTGGCTTCGGCGGCGTGGGTGAAGCCGGCAAAATAGTCGGGCAGGAAGCCCGGCAGCGGCCAGATCGACGCCGCTATGCCTTCGGCGGTCTGGCCGAGGCGGAAATGAAACTCTTCGAACAAAGCCTGGAAGCGCGTGCCGTCGCGTCCGACGGCATCGATGAAATGGCGCAAGCCGTCGCGCTTGCGCACGATCTCGCCAAGCAAGGCATCGAGCCCGGCTTCGCCGCCGCGATCGAGAATGGCGGCAAAGGCCTCGGCCAGATCCCTGTCGCCGGCGGCGGAAATCATCTCGCGGCGCGCAGCGGCAAAAAGCGAGGCCTCCATCTGGCCGTCGAGCATCTCGAAATGGGCCGGGATGTTGGCTTCCAGCGGGAACTGGTGCAGCACCGACTCGCAGAAGGCATGGATGGTCTGGATCTTCAGCCCACCGGGTGTTTCCAACGCCTCGGCGAACAGGCGCCGCGCCCGGCGCATGGTCTCGAGATCGGGCCGGCGCCCCTCCAGAGCCTCGACCTTTGCCGCAAGGTCCGCGTCACCCAGAGTCGTCCATTCCGACAGCGTTGAAAAAACCCGGTTCGACATGTTGGCGGCAGCGGCGCGCGTGTAGGTGAGGCACAGGATCTTCGACGGATCGGTGCCGCGCAGCAGCAGCCGGATAACGCGCTGGGCCAGCACATGGGTCTTGCCTGAGCCGGCGTTCGCCGACACCCAGGCGGAATTCCCGGGGTCGGCGGCGCGGGCCTGGCTGTCCGCGGTGTCGCTGGGGATGGGATAGGCCTTCTTCATGCCTCCCCTCCTTCGTCACCGGCATCGCCGCCGGCCGACCATTCGAGCACGCGGGCCAGATGGTCGTAGTCGCCGTCGGTCTCGCCTTCACGAAACGGCAGCGCGCGCGACAGGTAGCCGGTCGTCGGGTCGGCGTAGTGGATGAGCAGTTTCTCCAGCCGCGCCCAGGCCTCTTCGGCGAGATCTGTCGCG
Source organism: Mesorhizobium sp. (assembly GCA_004017275.1). Lineage (GTDB taxonomy): Bacteria > Pseudomonadota > Alphaproteobacteria > Rhizobiales > Rhizobiaceae > Mesorhizobium. The sequence continues at coordinate 86,881 of SAKE01000018.1, forward strand.
GTCCGCGGCTGGCGGTTGTGTTCGAGGATGGACTCCTCGAACACCTCGCCATTCGGCTTCAACCTGATGAAGGCCAGTTGCGACGGTTCGCGCGCGCCCAGATCCTTGAAGGCCCCGCGCCTGAGCAGCGCGCCTTCGAGCGCCAGTTGCGGCGCAAGCAGCGTGTGCGCCTGCGCCTTGGACGGCGAGGAGCCCGTCTTGTAATCCAGTATGTCGGCCATGCCGCCGGCCAGCAGGTCGACCCGGTCGGCGTAACCGGACAGCGTCACGCCGGATTGGCCGACGATGGTCTTTCCGGCGCGCTCTTCGGCGTGTCGCCTTATCACCGCGTCGGCGCGCGTGCGCTCCCACTCGATGATGTTGGCGGCGAGTTTTTCGAAACGCGGCCACCAGACCGCCTCGACATCGGCCGGAAGAGCTGCATCCGCGAAACAGGCGCGGCCGGCGGCGATAAGGCCGGCAAGCGCGTCTGGCGCGCGCGGATCGGCAACGCGCGCCGAGAACAGGTGCAGGATGGCATGAAACAACGTGCCGCGCTCGGCCGCACCGGGATCGCGGATGACCGGATCGAGCGGCATCAGGCCAAGGATCCGTCTTGCGTAGACGGCGTAGGGGTCGCGGCGCAGGGTCTCGATCTCGGTGACCGAGAAATGGCCTGGGCGCACGGACAAAGGCGGTTTCGGCTGCGGCCGCGGCGCGAAATCCTGCCTTGGGCCGGTATCCAGCGCGCGCGCCCAGGCGAGCAGTTCGTCGCCACGCCGGCGCAATTCTACCGCCTGGTCGTTGCCGATGAAGGTCAGCAGGCGCTGCAGCCAGCGTGACGGCACGGCGGGGGCGTCGCCGGCACGCGCCGAGCGGGCCAGCAGCACCTTCCTGGCGCCCATCGCCATCTGGAAGTCATGCGCGGCAAGGCCGACGCGCCGCTCGGGCGGTTCGAGGTCGATGCCGGTCTTCATCAGCCGCGACATGAAGCGGTCGCTCTCCGGCTTGCGCGGCCATACGCCCTCGTTGAGCCCGCCGATGACCAGCGTGTCGACAGTCTGCAAGCGCGCTTCCAGCGCACCCCAGATGGCAATGTTCCTATCGGTGCCTTGCGCCGGCTTGACCGTTTCAGGCGCGATCAGCGCCGCCATCACGTCGGGCCACTCATTGCCCGCGAACGACAATGGCGCCGAGGCCGCGACAAGCCCGCGCAGCAGTTCCGCGAGCTTTTCGCCGGCGTCACCGGCATAGAGTTCGCCAAGGCCGCCATCGGCGGTTCGGCCGAGATTTTCGAGCGCGACGACGCTGGCTTCGACAAGCGCGGCAAGGTCAATGTCGGCCTGGCCGCGGAAAGCCGCAACCGGTGCCAGCGCTTGCTTGAGACGTTCGAGCAAATTTCGCGAACCTTCGATGGACCGAACCGTCAGCCGGGAAAACCAGAAGGGCGGCCGGCTGTCGCTGCCCAGGCCGATGAGCCGGGCCTCGAACAGTTCCGGCAGCGAAACGATGTCGGGGCGGCCGGTGCCGCCGCGCAACGCCACCAGTTCGACCAGTTCCGCCGCATGGCGCACATCAGCGCGTTCGAGGCCAAGCCCAAGCAGCGGGTGCTTGAGCAGCGACAACAGGCCCATGGGGTCGCCTGGCCGGAACACCGCTTCCAGCGCCAGTCGAAGCAGGCTGGCCGCCGGGGTGTTGGCGAGCGGCGTGCCACCGGAATCGTCGGCGACGACGCCGAAGCGCTGGAGCTCGATCGAGACGCGACGCGCCAGTGCGCGGTCGCCGGTGACCAGAGCCGCCCTTTGGCCGGGTTGTTCGACCGCGCGCTTGAGCGCGACGGCGATGGCAACGGCTTCGTCGCGTTCGCTGGCGGCTTCGAGCAGCGTCACGTCGGCGAAAGCCCCGGCGATGTCGGGTGCCGAAAATCCGGCACGTGTCTCGGCCCAGAGTTCGGTGGTTTCAGCCGGCCGCAACGCTTCGCCGACCAGGGCGGCGCGGAGCGCGAGCCGCGGCTCGGCCGCGCTGATCTCCACGACATCGTCGCGCAGCACGCCGATCTTGCCGATCAGTCTTGCAAGGCCGTATTGCGGGTGGCCGAGCACGGCCGGACGCGCACCAGGCGCCGCAATTGCCTGGAAGGACGCTTGGTCCAGCGTCCGGTCGAGACCGGGCAGCACGATGGCGCCGCCGGGCAAGCGCGCGATCGCGGCAAGCAGTTCAGCCGTGGCTGGAATGGAGCCGGTCGAGCCCGCGGCGATGACCGGCCCGGCAGGCGGATTGCGCCGCAGTCGCGCCGCCTCGGCGCGGATCAGCGCGCTGCGATGCGCGGCGGGATTGGAGCGGTCGCTCTCCGCAAGGAATTTCGGCCAGGCGTCGGTGACGATGCCGAGGAATTCGAGCGTCACCTGCCACCATCCGGCAAGGTTGCCGGTTACCAGACCGGTGAGCTTGGCCCAGTCAGTGCCTTCCGTCTCGATCTCGTCCATCAGACGGGCGAGATCGCGTGCCAGCCAGATCGCGTCGGCGGTGGAGGCCGGGATGACGATCTCCTCGGCGAAAAGCGCGGCGACATGTGCCGGCAACCGGCGTTTCCACGCCCGCACCAGCGGCGTCAGCAGCAACAGGCGTTCGGTCGCTGTGATAGGCGGTGCGAGATCGATGGCCGCCGATGCCTCGGTCTCGAATGCGGCCTCATCCTCGTCGAACTCACCGAGCGGCCGGATGACCGGCAGGATTGCCGAACCGCCGCCGCCACGTGCGGCCAGGCTGTCGACGAAGACGCCACGCAAGGCGCGCGCGGCACGGCGCGTCGGCACATAGATGGTGACATCGGCCAAAGCGAGCGGGTCGCCGTCAAAGCGAAACCCGGGAACGAGGCCGCCGGCAAGCAGCGCCTCGGCAAGCGTCAGCAGAAACGGCGCTCCGGGCGGGATCGAGAAAACGCGGCTTGAGCCGCTCATTGCGACTCGATTAACGCACCGGCGACCACCGCTTCCGCGAGCGGTACGGCATCGGGCGTGCCGACGGTGATCCAGTAGCCGTGCATCGGCATGCCAAACAGGCGGCCTGCGGCGATGGCCGAATCGAAATAGGCGTTGAGCGAGTGCGGTCCGGCTGGAGCATCCTTGAACAGTCGCGGCTGAACGATCGCCGCGCCGGCATAGATCAGCCCTGCCGGATCGCCTTTCGAGCGCCGCAAGGCACCGTCCGGCGCCACCAGGAAATCGGTAGAGCCACAATGTCCGGTCGCCTGTTGGAGATCCGCCAGCATCAGCAGAATATCCATTTTCGCCGCGTCCCATGCAAGGGCGAGGCGCTGGAGATTGAGGGGACCGTCGTCGATCCAGAAGGTATCGGCGTTGAGGATGTAGAAGGGCTGCTCGCCCAACTCCGGCAAAGCTTTGACGATGCCGCCGGCGGAATCGAGCAGTTTCTCGCTCTCATCGGAAATGACGATCCGTGGTGCGCGGCGCGCCGCGACATGGGCAACGATCTGTTCGGGGAAGTAGTGGACGTTGACGACGGCTTTGCCGACGCCGGCGGCGGCCAGGCTGTCGAGGCTCCAGTCGAGCAAAGTCTTGCCGGCGATCTTGACCAGCGGCTTGGGAACGGTGTCGGTGATCGGCCGCATGCGTTTGCCGAGCCCGGCGGCGAGTACGATGGCGGTGTCCGGTCCTGCTGTCACAGCGCTCGCTCCTCCAGCAAACCATTGGCGTCGTATAAACCGCGCAGGTTTGCCAGTGCCGGATGAGACAAGGCCCGGCGCAGATAGTCGCGAATGCGCGGCAGGTGCTTCAGATAATAGGGCTTGCCGTCGCGTTTTTCGAGACGGACGAAGATGCCGAGGATTTTGGAATTTCGCTGCGCCGCCATGATGGCGTAGGTTTCCCGGAAGCTTGCCTCGTCGAAAGCACCGGCTGCATGACGCGCGGCGACATAGGTATCCAGCGTCTGTTTCTCGATCTCGGGCGAGATGGTGACGCGCGCGTCCATGGCGAGCGAGGCGACGTCATAGGCCGATGGGCCGATCAGCGCGTCCTGAAAATCGACAATGCCCAGCCGATCATGCCCCGAACGGTCGCCGCGCCAGATGATGTTGGGCGAATGGAAATCGCGCAGCATCAGCGTGACTTCGCGGCCTTGCAGCCGGTCGAAGAGAGCGTTCCATTGCTTGTGGTAGCCGGCGCGCAAGCTGTCACTTGCCGGACCGCCCGATATCGCCGGCACATACCAGTCGACCAAAAGATCGGCTTCGATCATCATGGCATCGCGGTCAAAAGGCGGCACATCGTGGAAGCCGCCTTGCCCTGTTTCCAGGCGCTGCGGCCAGGCCCTGCCATGCATCATGGCCAGCAGTTCGGCCGCCGCCGCGTAGCGCTCGGCCATCGGCTGGCCATCGCCGCCGAGAAACCCCTCGGAACCGAGATGTTCGAGCAGCAGGAATCCCTGCTCCTGGTCCTCGGCATGGATTTCCGGAACGCTGACGCCGCCCGCCTTCAAAGCGCGGTCGATGGCGACGAAGGCCGAGACCGATTGGGCGGTGTGCGCGATCTCTGCATAGGGCTTGCCGTCGCGAACCGGCGGGCCGAGCACCAGCCGCGGTGAGTTCATCAGCACTTGCGGCTTCCGGTCCGGCAGCGAAACGATCTCATAGGAGCGGGCCGAGGCATCGCCGATGAAATGGCGGCGCTGCGCTTCTCCCCAGCCGGCGTTCGCGAGAAAGTCGCGCATGGCCAGCGACCGTGCCACCCGGTCGAAGGCGGCGCCCTGCCCCGACAGCCGCGCCAACCGGCCATCGCCATGCTGGACGAGCTCGATCAGAACCGTGGTTTTCGGCAGATAGGCTTCCGCCCGCTCCGGCCATTCGACTAGAGCGGCGCCTTGCGCCAGGGCTTCGTCGAAACCAAGCTCATCGATCTCGGCCGCCGAGGACAGGCGGTAGAGATCGAAATGATGGACTGGAATGCGGGTGTCGTAGCTCTGCACCAGCGTGAAGGTCGGGCTCGGAACATCGAGGCCGGCATCGTCGGCCAAGGTCCTGATCAAGGCCCGGGCCAGCGTCGACTTGCCGGCGCCGAGATCGCCCTTCAGGGCCAGCACATCACCCGGCCGCAGCGACAGCGCCAGATCCTCGCCCAACCGCGCTGTCTGTGCCTCGTCGGCGAGTAAACGCTCCAGCGCCAATCCGTTCATCGTGCGCGCTACTCGGCCGCGGCGCGGATACCCGGCATGTCGGGAAAGGTGCAGATGACGGTCGTGCCCTTGTCCTTGCCGGTTTCGATGCGAACGCTGCCGCCATGCAGCTCGACAAAGCTCTTGACGATCGACAGGCCGAGACCGGCGCCGCGCCGGCGGCCGCCATTGGCGCGCGGCTCGAAACGGCGGAACACCGAATCGAGCAGATCCGGCGGCATGCCGGGGCCGTCGTCATGAACCGAGAATTCCACCCCTTCCGCCAGTTGGCGGCAGGTGAGCGTGATGGTGCTGGCTTCCGGCGCGTAGTTGGCGGCGTTGCTGAGCAGATTGTAGAGGATCTGGCGGACGCGGATTTCGTCGCCGTGGAACGTCTTCGGCGCCGCGACAGCGTCGACCGCGAGCCTGATCGAATGCTCTTCCAGCCGGTCGGCCACCAGTTCGGCCGCGGCCGCGATGGTGCGATCGATCTGCACCTCGGAAATGTCGAGCTGCATGATGCCGGCGTCCACCGTCGCCAGGTCGAGGATGTCGTTGACGATGGTGAGCAGGACCGAGGAGGACGAGCTGACATGCTCGACATATTCGCGCTGCTTCTGCGTCAGCGGACCGGTCGTGGGCTGCGACAGCAATTCGGTGAAGCCGATGATGTTGGTCAGCGGCGAGCGCAGTTCATAGGAGACGTGCTGGACGAATTCGTTCTTGAGCTGGTCGGATTTCTGCAGTGCCTCGTTCTTGTCCTTCAGCGCCCGTTCGACATGGACGCTGTCGGTAACGTCGACGAAAGTCATCATCACTTGCCCGTTGGGCAACGGGATCATGGCGTAGCTCAATACATTGCCGTTATTCAGTTCGGTCTGGCCGTGGCGATCGCGGCGCTCGTCGTCGAAGCCGGTGATGGCGGCAACGAAGCCTGGCCAGGGACTGTCCGCCGCTTGCCGGTCGCAAAGGTCGCGAATTGCAGACACGTGCACATTTGGCTTGGCCGCTTCACCGCTCAAACCCCAGAGCGTGGCAAAGGCGGGATTCGACAGCCGAAGCCTGCCGTCGGGGCCGAACACCGCCACGCCTTCGGCAAGATTGTCTAGCGTCTCGCCCTGGACCCGCACCGCTGTCTGGTAGCGGCTTTCGAGGTCCATCTTCTCGGTCAGGTTTTCGAACACCCAGGTCACGCCGCCCTTGGGCTGCGGGTTGGCGACGACACGGATTGTCTTGCCGTCCGGCAGATGCCACCAATGCTCCTGCGATTCCACGGCGCGATAGGCGCCGAGCAGGCCTTCCTTCCAGCGGCGCCATTCGGGCTGCTCGGCGATCTTGCCCTCGCTGCGCAGCCGGTCGAGCAGCAAGGCATTGTCGGGAGCGCTGTGCAGGAAGCCTGCATCGAGCCCCCACAGCTTCTGGAAGGCCTGGTTGAAGAACCGCAGCTTCTCGTCGGTGTCGAAAATGGCGACCGCCGTGTTGAGCTGGTCGAGCGTGTCGGCGTGGCTTTGCACAGTCCGCTCGTATTCGCCGCGAACGGCCTCGATGGCGCTGGTGTCGCAGGCAAGGCCGGCCGAGCCGTCGCTGCCGGCGAAATCGGTGACAGCGAACACACGGCGGTCGCCTTCGATCACGGTGGAAAGCGACTGCTCGAAGACGGGATGTGTCTTGTGCTGGGCGGAAATCGCTTCGCGCGCCTGGCCGCCGAGGAACTCTTTTGCCTCGCGGACCGCGGCTTCGGCATTTTCGGCTTCGACCGCATCGGCATAGGCGCGGTTGACCCACTTCAGCCGCCCATCCTCGCTGCGAAGCCATGCCGGCATGTTCAGCGCGTCGAGCAGGCCGATCATCGTGTCATGGTCGATGGCCAGCCGCTGGTTCTCGATCTTCAACCTGGCCTGGCTGCGCTGCGTCTCGGAGAGCGAGACGAAACGCACGAGCACATGCGCCGCACTTTTGCGGCCATGCACTTCGAGCGGCGCGCCGGCCTGCGATTCGATGACGAGGTCGAAGGGGTTCGCCTTTTCGCGCAATCCCGCAATCGCATGTTCGAGCGCCGCCGCCGAGCGCGGCATCAGCCAGCGGCCGAAGGCGAGGAAAGCAGCCCGGTCGTCGGGAGCGCCGCTTTCGACGGGCAATGTGCCGATGAGTTCGGGCTTCTTGTTTTCCGCAGCCCAGACGACCACGCGCTGGTCGCGCAGATTGATCAGCGCCTCAGAGCGCCGCAGGGCCGCATTGATGTCGGCGAGACGGCTCCTGAGTTCGACATTTTCCGCCGAAGTGCGGGCTCTCTCGCGGATGAGAACGATGGCCGACAGAAATGCCGTGCCGGTCACGCCGACAAACACGGCAAGCTGCATGACCTCGACGGCGCTCATCGACAATCCGGCCACGGCGGCGCCAGCGATTTCGGCATGCGCGACAGCACCAGCCAAGGGGCCGGCAAGCGCGGACGTGGCAAGGAACAGCCCAGCGCGGGCGCGCCATGAAAGGCCCCCGTCTTCCAGGACAGAGCCAGCGGTCCCCGAATCGTCATGGCCGCCGGAAACGGCCCGTCCCGCTCTGTGCGGGTGTTGCCCCGGCATGTCTTGGTCCTCTCCGCCGCCTGAATGCAAGACCGCGCTACTTTTATTCCCAGGCAATTCCGGACGGAAAGCCGCTATCCACTTTTCCTGGAATTGCCCTGATGCGCACCTCTCTTGAACCTCTCTCGGGCCGGAAGCGTCGCGAATCACCTGACAATAAACCCTCGCCGAATCGCCGTGAAGGCTGATGGCGCGCAAAAATAAAGCCGGGCGAAAAGTCAATCGCCCGGCCACAATATCTAGTAGTAATTTTAGCTTTGGTTAATAGCGGTAGTGTTCCGGCTTGAACGGGCCCTGCGGCGTGACGCCGATATAGGCGGCCTGCTCACCGGACAATTCGGTCAGGCGGGCGCCGAGCTTGTCGAGATGCAGGCGCGCGACCTTTTCGTCGAGATGCTTGGGCAGGACATAAACCTGGTTCTCGTACTGGCCGGGCTTGGTGTAGAGCTCGATCTGGGCCAGCACCTGGTTGGTGAAGGATGCCGACATGACGAAGCTCGGGTGACCGGTGGCGTTGCCGAGATTGAGCAGCCGGCCTTCTGACAAAAGGATCATCCGCTTGCCGTCCGCGAAGGTGATCATGTCGACCTGCGGCTTGACGTTGGTCCATTTCAAATTGCGCAGCGACGCCACCTGGATCTCGTTGTCGAAATGGCCGATGTTGCCGACGATGACCATGTCCTTCATCGAACGCATGTGGTCGAGGGTGACGACATCCTTGTTGCCGGTGGTGGTGATGACGATGTCGGCGGTCGGTGCCGCATCTTCCAGCGTGACGACCTCAAAACCGTCCATCGCCGCCTGCAGGGCGCAGATCGGATCGACCTCGGTGACCTTGACGCGGGCGCCGGCGCCCTTGAGCGAGGCCGACGAGCCCTTGCCGACGTCGCCATAGCCGCAGACGACAGCGACCTTGCCGGCCATCATCGTGTCGGTGCCGCGGCGGATGCCGTCGACCAGCGATTCCTTGCAGCCATATTTGTTGTCGAACTTCGACTTGGTGACCGAGTCGTTGACGTTGATGGCGGGGAAGGGCAGCAGGCCCTTCTTCTGCAACTGGTAAAGCCGGTTGACGCCGGTGGTCGTCTCTTCGGTGACGCCGCGGATCGCCGCCTTCTGCTTGGTGAAGAAGCCGGGCGAAGCCTTCAGGCGCTTCTTGACCTGGGCGTAGAAATATTCCTCTTCCTCGCTCTGCGGGTTGGACAGCACGTCCTCGCCGGCCTCGGCGCGGGCGCCGATCAGGATGTACATGGTGGCGTCGCCGCCATCATCGAGGATCATGTTGGAGAGGCCGCCGTCGGCCCACTGGAAGATCTTGTCGGTGTAGTCCCAATACTCCTCCAGCGACTCGCCCTTGACGGCGAACACCGGGATGCCGGCTTCGGCGATGGCCGCGGCCGCATGGTCCTGGGTCGAGAAGATGTTGCAGGAGGCCCAGCGGATATCGGCGCCGAGCGCCTTCAGCGTCTCGATCAGCACTGCCGTCTGAATGGTCATGTGCAGCGAGCCGGTGATGCGCGCGCCTTTGAGTGGCTTCTTGGAACCGAATTCCTCACGGCAGGCCATCAGGCCCGGCATTTCGGTTTCGGCGATATCGAGTTCCTTGCGGCCCCAGCCGGCAAGCGAGATGTCGGCGACCACATAGTCCTTGCTACCCGTCATGGCAGTTCTCCGATGCAGATGTTGTGCTGCGAATTGGTTGCGGATGCGCCCGCGCCTGTCGGCGCGTCGAAGGGCGCGAATTGCCGGCCTGACTAGCAGATCGGGGCGAAGACGACAATGGGATATAAAGAAATCTTTATCCCTGCATGTCTCTCGGACATGCATTGGCGGTGCACCGGATCAGCTTTCCTCGCCGAAGCGGGACGCCACCAGCTGTTCCAGCGCGTCGATGACCTGCAGCGCCTCCGGCCCGCTGGCGGTGACGCGGATCGAGTAGCCGGGGCTTGCCGCCAGCATCATCAGGCCCATGATCGACGTTCCGCCGACCTTGACGCCGTCCTTCTCGACATGCACCGCGGCGTCGAAGCCGCTGGCCAGCTGGACAAACTTCGCCGAGGCGCGCGCGTGCAGGCCGCGCTGGTTGATGATGGGAAAGTCCCTGGTGATCGGATCTTTGGCGATATGATCTTTTTCCGGGGACAGCGCGTTCATTTGCTGCTCAAGAGCTGGCTGGCGACGTTGATGTATTTGCGCCCCGCGGCCTGGGCCTCGTCGAGGGCGGCCGCCATATTGTCGCCCTTGCGGATCGAGGAGAGCTTGATCAGCATCGGCAGGTTCATGCCGGCGATCACCTCGGTGCGGCCGGATTCCATCACCGAAATGGCAAGGTTGGAGGGCGTGCCCCCGAACATGTCGGTCAGCACGATGACGCCCGCCCCGGTGTCGACACGGGCAACCGCATCGACAATGTCGCGGCGACGCTGCTCCATATCGTCGTCGGCGCCGATCGCCACGGTTTCGAAACTGTCTTGTGGCCCGACGACATGTTCCACGGCATGTCGAAACTCGGCGGCCAGTTGACCGTGCGTTACAAGCACGAGTCCGATCATTCGTTGGTGGCTCCCGTCATCGCCGCTTCACAGGCGCATTTTATGTTCGCCAGCCATTCCAGGCGGCGGGAGCGCTATCTTGTCGACGCGCGGCCCGTTGACAAGCCCAAAATTGCGCAGGCGCATGCCATTTTGACGCATTGCAGCAAAAAAGCCGGGGCGGATCATAGAAAAGGCGCGATCGACAGCCGTGCCATCACGGCGGGCAAGGCCGTGGCGGCATTACGCTCGGCAAGGTCGATACGCGGCACTGGGCAGCCTGCGACCGGCTCGCTGATATCCTCCTGGAAACGGGCCATCTCTGCCTTTGGCACCAGCCTCACATGCAGGTCGATCACTCCGCCCGGCTCGAACGGCAGCGGGCGTGGCATGAACCCAGGCACTTCGGCGAGACCGGCGATGGTCGCCGGCACGCGACAGACCAGTCGCCCGGCACAGGCAGCGGCAAGCAGCCTGTCGTCACCGATCAGCCGCGAGAACAGCCCGCGCGCGCGGCAATGGTCCAGGAGCGTCAGCGCCAGCGTCGTCTTGCCGGCGCCGGACGGCCCGGTGATAAGGACGCCGCGCTCGCCGATCAGGATTGCGGTTCCGTGAATGTTTTCAGGCTGCGCAACTGGATCATGCACGATCTTGCCCGATCATGTTTTTGGATGAAGCATGATCTCTGGACGAACGGAACCGTTCGTCCGAGAAAACCGGTTCCCACTTTTCGGGATCATGCTTCGGCCGGCAGCGTCACGACGAAGCGCGCGCCCTTGATCTCGCCCGGTTTAGTGCCGGGGATGTTCTCGGCGGTCAGCGTGCCGCCATGGGCCTCGACAATCTGCCTGGATATCGACAGGCCAAGGCCCGAATTCTGGCCGAACGCCTCGCCGGCCGGTCGGTCGGTGTAGAAGCGTTCGAAGATGCGGTCGATGTTGTCGGCACGGATGCCGGGACCATTGTCGTCGACGGTGACGATGTTGAACTTGCCGGCGCGCGCCAGCGACAGGCTGATGTGGCCATGGTCCTCGGGAACGAAGGATCGGGCATTCTCGATCAAATTGGTGATGACCTGGCCGATGCGCAGATCATGGCCGACGACGAAGTAGCCTTTGGCGCCCTGCGGCAGTTTGGCGACCTTGAACTCGATCTCGACGGCCTTCTTGTTGCGCGTGGCTTCACGCGAAACGGCGACGAGATCGGTGATGAATTTCTTCAGGTCGACGTTGCCTGCATCTTCACGCGCCAACTCGGCATCAAGGCGGGAGGCGTCGGAAATATCGGTGATGAGCCGGTCCAGCCGCCTGACATCGTGCTGGATGATGTCCATCAACCGGCCGCGCGAATTGTCGTTCTTGGCCAGCGGCAAGGTTTCCACCGCGCTGCGCAGCGACGTCAGCGGGTTCTTCAATTCGTGCGACACGTCGGCCGCAAAGCTTTCGATCGCCTCGATGCGGGCATAGAGCGCGTTGGTCATGTCGCGTATGGCGATCGACAGATTGCCGATCTCGTCCTGGCGATCGGAAAAGTCGGGAATTTCCTCACGGCTCTTGACGCCGCGCCGCACCCGCACCGCCGCCGCCGACAACCGGCGCAGCGGATTGGCAATGGTGGAGGCGAGCAGCATCGACAGGATGGCTGTGACCAAGGCCGCGATGCCGAAAACGCGCAGGATCGCCTTGCGCTCGGCGGCGACGATCTTGTCGATGTCGCCGCCTTCGGTTGACAGCATCAGCACGCCAAGAACGGCACGGAAGCGCTGGATCGGCACCGCCACCGAAACGATCTGCTCACCCTGTTCCGAGACCCGCACGATGGTCGACGGACTGCCGGTCAGCGCCTTGACCACTTCCGGGAAGGCGGCGCCGTTGCCGCCGGGCTGCTCGCGATAGACCGGCAGCTCGGTGTTGCGGAAGAAATCGAAGACGAATTTCTGGATGCGCTCGACAAGATCGGGCTCCTCCTGCTCAACCGGCGGCAGGTCGTAGCGCAGAATCTGGCCGCGCGAATAGAGATGGCGCGAATCGAGCAGCAGATTGGCGTCGCGATCATAGATGCGGGCACGGGTCCGGGTCGGCGAGATCAGCCTTCTGAGCACCGGTGCGACACGCTCCGGATTGATCGGGAAGTCGAGATTGTCGAGTTGGTCCGATCCCGGCCCCAGGCTTTCACCGGCCTGCAGCTCGAGCAGCTTTTCCGGGTCGATGCTGATCGAATCCGTCTCGACCGTCGCCGACGCGGCGATTGCGCCGGCGATGATCTCGCCCTGGGTCATCAGGCTTTCGACGCGGGCGTCGATCAGCCCGTCGCGGAAGGTGTTGAGATAGAGGATGCCTGTGACCAGGACGGCAAGGCCGGCAAGGTTGAGGAAGAGGATGCGTCGCGTCAGGCTGGAAAAGATATGATGGCCAAGGAAGCGGCGCGTCGGCACCGTGATCTTCGACACGAAGGACGGCATGATGCGCGACGGCCGCCTCGAGGCGCCCGCCGGTCTGCTTCGCTGTGCTTCCACTGCCATCGAATAGCAGACCCTGTTCAATTAGTGAGTAGGCAGTAGGGAATAGAGAAATGGTTGGCTGAGATCGCGGCGATGCATGAGTGGCCGCTCGCACCATTCAAAACTGACTACCGACTATTCCCTACCGCCTGTTCACGCTTCGCGGAACCGGTATCCGACTCCGTAAAGGGTTTCGATCATCTCGAAGTCGTCGTCGACGGCCTTGAACTTCTTGCGCAGCCGCTTGATGTGGCTGTCGATGGTTCGGTCGTCGACATAAACCTGCTCATCATAGGCCGAATCCATCAGGGCATCACGGCTTTTTACAACACCGGGACGCTGCGCCAGCGAATGCAGGATCAGGAATTCGGTGACGGTGAGCGTCACCGGCTCGCCCTTCCAGGTGCAGGTGTGGCGCTCCTGGTCCATGACGAGCTGGCCGCGCTCAAGCGAGCGGGCCTGCTGGCTGGGTGTCTTGGCGGCGGCTTCGCGGGCACTGGCCCGGCGCAGCACGGCGCGCACCCGCTCGACCAGCAGACGCTGCGAGAACGGTTTGCGGATGAAGTCGTCGGCGCCCATCTTGAGACCGAACAATTCGTCGATCTCGTCGTCCTTGGAAGTCAGGAAGATCACCGGAAGGTCGGACTTCTGGCGCATCCGGCGCAAAAGTTCCATGCCGTCCATGCGCGGCATCTTGATGTCGAGGATGGCAAGATTCGGCGGCCGTGCCGCCAGTCCTTCCAGCGCCGACGCACCATCCGTGTAGGTCTCGACGCGATACCCCTCGGATTCGAGGGCGATCGACACCGATGTCAGAATGTTGCGGTCGTCATCGACAAGCGCGATTGTTGCCATTTCAAGCGGCTCCCTCATGAGCTGTCCCTTCTTTCGTAGAGAAGGGGCTTTTGCAGGACAAATTAGGTACAAAATGTGGCATAGGCCTTGTCCGCTGTCACGCGCGGCATGCCGGCGGCCACAATCCTACCTCGATATGGATTGGACGAACGAACATCGCCAATCCTTTGGGCAACCGCGAAACTTTTTGCACATATAAACGATTTAAACAACTTTCAAAATTTTTAAATCGATTAATGACTTGATATCATTTGGCTTTTCTGGTTCTGACCATCTCAGCCTGCGTAGTGGGCGTGCCGGAAATGCGCCGGCAAAGATGCGGCAAATCCAAGAAGGGACACTCATGTCGGAAGTCGGCAAACGCAATTCCGCCTGCGCGATCGATCATATCGGCCTGAAAACCACCGGCGTGGTGCGCTATAATTTCGGTGCGGCTGCCCTCTATGAGGAATCGATCCGGCGTGGCGAGGCCCGGTTGACCGCGCATGGCGCGCTGGTCGCCGAGACCGGCCAGCACACCGGCCGCTCGCCCAAGGACAAGTTCGTCGTCCGCGACGATGCCACCGAGCCGCATATCTGGTGGGACAACAACAAGGCGATCTCGCCGGCCCAGTTCGACACGCTGCTTGGCGATTTCCAGGCGCATGCCGCGAACAAGGATCTCTACGTCCAGGATTTGGTCGGCGGCGCCGACGGCGAGCTGAAGCTGCCCACCAGGGTGATCACCGAGTTTGCCTGGCACTCGCTCTTCATCCGCAATCTGCTTATTCGCCCGGACGCCGCCGAACTCGAGCATTTCGTGCCTGACATGACGATTATCGACCTGCCGTCCTTCCGCGCCGATCCCGTCCGTCACGGCAGCCGGACCGAGACGGTGATTGCCGTGGATCTTTCGCGCAAGATCGTGCTGATCGGCGGCACCTCCTATGCCGGCGAGATGAAGAAGTCGGTCTTCACCATGCTCAATTATCTGCTGCCGGCGAAAGGCGTGATGCCGATGCATTGCTCGGCCAATGAGGGTGCGGCCGGCGATGCCGCCATCTTCTTCGGCCTGTCGGGCACCGGCAAGACGACACTCTCGGCCGATCCCTCGCGCACGCTGATCGGCGATGACGAGCACGGCTGGGGGCCGCACGGCATCTTCAATTTCGAAGGCGGCTGCTACGCCAAAACGATCAAGCTGTCGGCGGAAGCCGAGCCGGAAATCTTTGCCACCACGCAGCGCTTCGGCACCGTGCTGGAGAATGTCGCGCTAGATGCGAACCGCGTACCGGATTTTAACGACGGAAGGCTGACCGAAAACACGCGCTGCGCCTACCCGCTGGATTTCATCCCCAATGCCAGCAAGACCGGCCGTGCCAATCATCCCAATAACATCATCATGCTGACCGCCGATGCCTTCGGCGTGATGCCGCCGATCGCGCGGCTGACCCCGGCGCAGGCGATGTATCATTTCCTGTCCGGCTACACCGCCAAGGTGGCCGGAACCGAAAAGGGCGTGACCGAACCCGAAGCGACGTTTTCGACCTGTTTCGGTGCACCGTTCATGCCGCGCCATCCATCGGAATACGGCAATCTGCTGCGCGAGCTGATTGCCCGCCATGGCGCCGATTGCTGGCTGGTCAACACCGGCTGGACCGGCGGCGCCTACGGCACCGGCAAACGCATGCCGATCAAGGCGACGCGGGCCTTGCTCGCCGCCGCACTCGACGGCTCGCTGAAGACTGCCGAGTTCCGCAGCGACCCTCATTTCGGCTTCGAGGTGCCGGTGGCGGTTCGGGGCGTCGACAGCGCCATTCTCGACCCGCGCTCGACCTGGGCCGACAAGGCCGGTTATGACTTGCAGGCGGCAAGATTGGTCGGCATGTTCGCCGTCAACTTCGAGAAATTCGAAAGCCATGTCGACGCCGTGGTGCTGGGGGCGGCGCCGCGCATGCAGGAAGCGGCGGAGTAATCGCGCCATCGGTCTCGGCGTTCGTTGAAAGGCCCGGTTTCGATCGGGCCTTTTCTTTTTCGATCCGCCGCGCCATGACTGCGGCATGGCGAACGACGACAACATCATCATATCAGGCGATGCGGTGATTTACCCGGGCGACCTGCACGAGGATTTCATCCGCTCGTCCGGGCCGGGCGGCCAGAACGTCAACAAGGTGGCGACGGCGGTGCAGTTGCGCTTCGACGCGGCCAACGCGACCGGTTTGTCGGAGCGCGTGCGCGAGCGGACGATCAAGCTTGCCGGCCAGCGTGCCACCAAGGACGGCGTCATCGTCATCGAGGCAGGGCGCTTCCGCACCCAGGAACAGAACCGGGCGGACGCCCGGACACGGCTTACGGCATTGGTCGCCAAAGCTGCCGAACCGCCGCCGCCGCCGCGCAAGAAGACACGGCCGTCGAAGGGTGCGGTGGAACGGCGGCTGAAGAGCAAGGCCGGGCGCGGCACGATCAAGAAGCTGCGCGGCCGGGTGGAGAACGACTAAGCACCACACCAATTACGCGCACAAAACGACTTCCCATTTTGAGCCGCAGATGCGAGGTTCCACCATTGCCACAGCAAGGGAGACCCAAGATGGGCATGTTCGATTTCGTCAAGAGCGTCGGCAAGAAACTGGGCATCGGCGGCGACGACGAAGCCTCACCCACGGCCGACACGCTCAAGAAAGAGCTCGATTCGCACAAGCTCGGCACCGATGGCGTCGAGGTCGTCGTCAAGGGCGATACGGCGGTGCTGAAGGGCGTGGTCAAGGACCAATCGATCTTCGAGAAGGCGGTCATCGCTGTCGGCAACACGCTCGGAGTCTCCAAGGTGCAGGCTGACGAATTGCAGGTCGCACCGACAGCCGGTACGCCCGCTGCCCCGGCCAAGGAGCCCACCTTCTATACGGTCCAGAAGGGCGACAATCTCTGGAAGATCGCCGAGAAGAGCTACGGCAAGGGCAAGGGCGCCAAGAACACGGTCATCTTCGAGGCCAACAAGCCGATGCTGACCCATCCCGACAAGATCTATCCTGGCCAGGTGCTGCGCATTCCAGATCTCGCCTGATCGGCGATTGCCAAGCGGGGAACGGCGGCTTTCGGGTCGCCGTTTTCATTTGATCGTGGCATTTTACGGTTCCGAACCATCCAAGAGGTGACGAATCCGTGCTCGTCCTGCCCAAAGGCGTCCGCCACATGCCGGCTTACCTGTCACGCACCGTGCAGGAAGCGCTGGTCGAGGAGGTGAGAAGCATCGTGCAGCGGGCGCCGCTGTTCGTGCCGGCCATGCCGCGCACCGGCAAGGAGATGAGCGTGCGCATGACCAATTGCGGGCCGCTCGGCTGGGTCACCGACAAGGAACAGGGCTACCGCTACCAGCCGACGCACCCTGTGACCGGAGCGCCATGGCCGCCAATCCCGGATGCGCTGCTCGATCTTTGGCGGCAGGTATCGAGCTATCCGCACCCGCCGGAAGCATGCCTCATCAATTTCTATACGCCGGATGCAAAGATGGGCCTGCATCAGGACCGCGACGAGGCCGATTTTTCGGCGCCGGTCGTCTCCGTCTCTCTCGGCGACGATTGCCTGTTCCGGGTCGGCCAGACGACGCGTGAAGGCGCCACCAAATCGTTCAGGCTGCAAAGCGGTGACGTCGTGGTGCTCGGCGGCGAAGGGCGGCTCAGCTTTCACGGCGTCGATCGGATCTATCCCTCGACCTCGGCGCTGCTGAAAAATGGCGGGCGGATCAATCTGACGCTGCGGCGGGTGACGAAGCCAGACGTCATAGCTTCCTGAGCGCCACCTCCTCGATCAGATGGTCGGCGCCCTTGCGCAGGATCAAGTCGGCGCGGGCTCGCGTCGGCAGGATGTTCTCGCGCAAATTCTTCAGGTTGATGTTGGTCCACAGGCCTTCGGCGATGGCGCGCGCCGAACCCTCCGACAGCTGCGAGTAACGGTGAAAGAAGGAGTCCGGATTGCGGAAGGCGGTCTCACGCAGCCGCATGAAGCGGGAAATGTACCAGTTATGGATCAGGTTCTCGTCGGCATCGATATAGATGGCAAAGTCGAAAAAGTCCGACAGGAAGGGCACGATCTTGCCGTCCTGCGGCAGCTTGCCGGGCTGCAGGACATTGATGCCTTCAAAGATCAGGATATCCGGCCGGTCGATGGTGACGAACTCGCCGGGAATGACGTCATATGTCAGATGCGAATAGACCGGCGCGCGGACATCGGGCAGCGCCGACTTGATGCCCGACAGGAAGCGCAGCAGCGCGCCGACGTCGTAGCTGTCTGGAAAACCCTTGCGCTCCATCAGGTTCTCGCGGCGCAGTACCTCGTTGGGCAGCAGGAAGCCGTCGGTGGTGATGAGATCGACCTTGGGGCTGGAAGGCCAGCGCGCCAACAGCTCCTTCAGGACACGCGCCGTCGTCGATTTGCCGACGGCGACGGAACCGGCAATGCCGATGATGAAGGGCGTCTTGACCACGTCCATCGCGTTGAAAAAGGCCTGGCGTTGCCGAAACAGCAGCTGGCTCGCTTCGACATGCGCCGACAAGAGCCGCGACAGCGACAGATAGATGCGCCTGACCTCTTCGAGGTCGACCGGATCGTTGAGCGACCGCAGGCGGCGGAATTCGTCTGCGCTCAGCGTCAGCGGCGTGTCGGCGCGGAATTGCGACCATTGCTCGGCGGAGAAGAAGCGAAACGGGGAATATTTCTCGGTCGGCGCGAGCTGATCCATCGAGATACCTGCCCTTTCCCGCGGTCAGCCCTTCGGCCGTGACGCCTTCTCGGCGGTGCCCGAACGCCGGGTGCGGCCTTCGAGTTCCCTAAGCACGTCGCTCAGCGGAACCCCGGAGAGGCCGAGAACGACAAGCCAATGATATATAAGATCGGCACTTTCCGAAACGACGGCCTGTTTGTCGCCCTTGACGGCGGCAATCACCGTCTCGACCGCCTCTTCGCCAAGCTTCTGCGCCGCCTTGTCGATGCCGCGCGCGAACAGTTTTGCCGTCCACGAGTCCGGGTCGCCGGAATGGGCGCGTTCCCCGACGATTTTTTCAAGATCTGACAGCGAAAACTCGGTCATGGCGCCGTTTAAAACCGATCTGCAGACGAGTCCAGCCGCATCGGCAGCCCCGCGGCGGCCATATGCGCCTTGGCCTGCGCTATCGTATAGGTGCCGAAATGGAAGATGGACGCGGCCAGCACGGCGCCGGCATGGCCGTCGCGAATGCCGTCGACCATGTGGTCGAGCGTGCCGACGCCACCGGAAGCGATCACCGGTGCCCGCACCGCGTCGGCAACCGCGCGCGTCAGCGCGATGTCGTAGCCAGCCTTGGTACCGTCACGATCCATCGAGGTCAGCAGGATCTCGCCGGCGCCGCGATCGACCATTTGGCGTGCAAATTCGACCGCGTCGATGCCGGTCTTCTCACGCCCGCCATGGGTGAATATCTCCCAGCGATCGGCCTCGCCGGCGCCCGACACTTTCTTGGCGTCGATGGCGACGACGATGCACTGGTTGCCGAACTTGTCGGCCGCCTCGGCGACAAAATCCGGGTTCTTCACCGCCGCCGTGTTGATCGACACCTTGTCGGCCCCGGCCAAAAGCAACTTCCTGATGTCGGCGACCTGGCGCACCCCGCCGCCGACGGTCAGCGGCATGAAGCATTGTTCGGCGGTGCGGGCGATGACGTCGAAGATGGTTTCGCGATTGTCCGACGAAGCGGTGATGTCGAGGAAACAGAGCTCGTCGGCGCCGGCAGCGTCATAGGCCTTGGCCGCCTCAACCGGATCGCCGGCGTCGATGAGATCGACGAAATTGACGCCCTTGACGACGCGACCGTTCTTGACGTCGAGACAGGGGATGACACGGGCTTTCAGCATCAGCGGCCCTCAATCGTTGCGATAAGATCGTTCAGCAATTGGCCGACCAGCGGCGGAACATCGGCCTGCCCGTCGAAAGCCGGATCGTAAGCGGAGACGGTGATGCCGACGACCGGCACCGCAAGCGCCATGGCGCAGGCTGCGTCGCGCAACTGTTCGGGGCTCGGCCCACCCGGACTGACGTAGCGGTTGGCCTGCAGCGCCTGGGGATCGTGCACGTCCATATCGAGATGCATGTGCACGCGTTTGGCGCCGGCGATCTTCAGTCTTTCGGTCGCCTGGGCCACCCCGGGACATTCCGTCCGCACGATCGGCAACGTCTCCAGCAACCGCTTCTCGTCCGGGTCGAGATCGCGGGCGTTGACGAGCACGCAGCGCGATGGGTCGATCGGCTTGAAGCCGGGAATAGCTGCCGCCATCGGCCGCCAACACAGGCCAAGCACCGTCGCCAGCGCCATGCCGTCGAGAAAGCCATAGGCGGATGTCTCGGGTGTGTTGAGGTCGCCATGCTGGTCGGCCCAGATGATCGCATCGGCGCCCTCGCCGGCGACCGCACCTGCACTGGTCAGGCAATTTCCGGCGAGTACGATGGGAAAACGGCCGCCATCGCGGGCAAGGCGAACCCCGGCCGCAACCGCGTTGCAGACGGCAAAGCCGGTGGCGATCTCGCGCTCCTGGATGTCTCCGACCTTGCCGATGTCTTCGACCGTGACGTCATGGCCGGCCATGGTCAAGGCTTCGACGAGCCCGCCCGATATCAATGCGTCCGGACCCTGGCCCATGCCGCCATGGTAGTGGCCGCTATCATAGGAGGCCAGGATGACGGAGATTTTCACGGCCGCGCCTCCGCCACCGGCCTGCCTTGCAGGATCGCCAGCGCCTCGGCCGGATCGATGCGGCCATCATAGAGCGCGCGGCCGGAAATCGCGCCATCGAGCTTTTGTGCGTCGGGCATGGTCATGCGCACGATGTCGGCGATCGAAGCGAGGCCGCCCGACGCGATGACCGGGATCGACACGGCGTCGGCGAGGTCGATGGTGGCCTCCCAGTTGATGCCGGTCAGCACGCCGTCGCGGTCGATGTCGGTGTAGATGATGGCGGCGACGCCGGCGCCTTCGAATTTCCTGGCCAGTTCGATGACGCCGAGGCTTGACGCCTCGGCCCAGCCCTCGACGGCAACCTTGCCGCCCTTGGCATCGATGCCGACGGCCACCTTGCCCGGGAATGCCTTGCAGGCCTGCTTGACCAGATCGGGATCGCGCACCGCCACCGTGCCGAGGATGACGCGGGCGAGGCCGCGATCGAGCCAGTCCTCTATCTGCTCCAGCGTACGGATGCCGCCGCCGAGCTGCACCGGGTTTTTCGTCGCCTTGAGGATGGCGCCAACCGCCGCACTGTTGACGCTCTGGCCCTGGAAGGCGCCGTTGAGGTCGACGACATGCAGCCATTCGAAGCCCTGTTGCTCGAAGGCTTTGGCCTGGGCCGCCGGGTCGTCATTGTAGATGGTCGCGGTCGCCATGTCGCCGTGCTTGAGGCGCACGCACTGGCCGTCCTTCAGGTCTATGGCCGGGAACAGGATCACCGCTCAAGCACCTTCCACGATGGCGAAATGCGACGTCGAATAAAGGCGTCGAAATTTCAGCGCCGCCTGGTATTCGGGCGAATGGAAGCAGGCGAGTGCGACCGCATAGCTCTCGAACTCGATGATGACATGGCGATTGCCCGACGGCCCTTCCGGGCTCGACGACTGGCCGCCGCGGGTCAGAAACTTTGCGCCGTATTTATCGAAAGCCGCTTTGTTGGCGGCGATGTATTGCGGATAGTTTTCCGGATCGGTCACCTCGACCATCGCCATCCAATAGCCCTTCTTGCTCATCGGTTTTCAGGGCCTCCAGCGCAGGAAATTGGTGATCAGAGCCAGGCCGAGCGCCTGGCTCTTTTCGGGGTGGAACTGTGTGCCGACGAGATTGTCGCGGGCGACGGTGGCCGTCACCGGGCCGCCATAGTCGGCAACCGCCAGAACCTCGTCCGCCTTGCGCGCATCGAGATGGTAGGAATGCACGAAATAGGCGTGCAGCCCTCCCGCGCCAGTCGGTATGCCGGCAAATAGCGGATGCTGGCGTTTGAGTTCGATCGTGTTCCAGCCGATCTGCGGGATTTTCAGCGCCGGATCGGCCGGCGTGATCTCCTTGACGTCGCCGGATATCCAGCCGAAGCCGTGGGTAACAGTCTTTTCGAGGCCGCGTTCGGACATCAGCTGCATGCCGACGCAGATGCCGAGGAAAGGCCGGCCCTTG
Organism: Mesorhizobium sp.; assembly: GCA_004017275.1. Classification (GTDB taxonomy): domain Bacteria; phylum Pseudomonadota; class Alphaproteobacteria; order Rhizobiales; family Rhizobiaceae; genus Mesorhizobium. Next base: position 108,662 of record SAKE01000018.1, read on the forward strand.
TCGATAGCCACGTCCTCGACCGCTTCCCACATGCCTTCGACGGCATGCAGACCGGCCGCGCAGTCGGCATAGGCGCCGACGCCGGGCAGGACGATGCGATCGGCTGTGCGCACTCGTTCGGCATCTGATGTCAGGTCGATCTCCGCCGATATGCCGGCTTCACGCGCGGCGCGCTCGAAAGCCTTGGTGGCCGAGCGCAGATTGCCCGAGCCGTAATCGATGATCGCAACCCGCATGTCAGCCTCTTCCCGGAATGTGGGTCAGCCCCAGCGCCATGCCCGGCTGCGCAGGGCGTGCAAGAGCGGCATCCGGAACCATGCGGGGCGCTGGCGCGACCTCATCGGCAAGCGCTTCCGCCTCCAGCGCATAGCGGATATCGGCCTCGTCAAGCCTGCCGGCCTGAACCACGCCCCATTCGTGCCAGCCGCGCCGGCGAAGTGCCGCGATGCGCAGGCCCTGCCCTTCCAGCCCGACATAGAGCGAAACCAGCAGCGACAGCAGCGAGCCGGCTAGCCCAAGGCCAAGCTTTTGGCCTGGCATCGAAAGCAGGCTCATGACGACGAAGGCAAGGGCTGCTTCGATCCACAGCCGGTGCCAGGCGAACCAGAGTGGCGGCACCAGAAAACCCAGCCAGGTGAAGCCATCGCGAACAAAGGCCGTTGCATCGACCTTCTCGCTGCGGCCGGGCGGTTCCATCACGACATAGATGGCCATAACCTTACCCCTTCAACGATCCCTTGGTGGAGGGAACCGCGTGCGGCTGGCGCGGATCGGGTTCGAGAGCCGCGCGTAGCGCACGCGCCACCGCCTTGAAGCAGGTTTCGGCGATGTGGTGGTTGTTGGCGCCATAATGGTTGGTGACATGCAGCGTGATGCCGGCATTCTGTGCCAGCGCCTGGAAGAACTCGCGCACCAGTTCGGTGTCGAACGTGCCGATCTTCGGCGACGAGAAGGAAACGTTCCAGACCAGGAACGGACGGCCGGACACATCGATCGCCGCACGTGTCAGCGTCTCGTCCATGGCAAGGTCGATCGACGCATAACGCATGATGCCGCGCCGTTCGCCCAGTGCCTTGGCCAGCGCCTGGCCGAGCGCGATGCCGGTGTCCTCGACGGTGTGGTGGTCATCGATGTGCAGATCGCCCTTGGCCCTGACCGTCATGTCGATCAGGGAATGGCGCGAGAGCTGGTCCAGCATATGGTCGAAGAAGCCGACGCCCGTCGCGATATCCGACTTGCCGGAGCCGTCGACATGGACCGACACGGAGATGTCGGTTTCCTTGGTCTTGCGGCTTGCTTCGGCGGAACGGGGCGGCATGACCTTGTCCTTGTCCCAGGGTTTCGCGCGTTCCAAGCCTGCACCGGCTTGAAAACGAGAGCCTTCTAGCAGCATGATCCGGCGATTGCCAGTTGCCATCCCGGTCGTTATCGACCCGTTTGCAATCATCAGGCCCATGCATACATATGGCCGATCAAATCACTCGTACCGCGCCAATCGCCTTATGGGATAGCGCTGCTCGGAGCCAGGAAATGTCAAATGAACTGACCATGCACGCCACGACCATCGTGACGGTGCGCAAGGGCAACAAGGTGGTGATCGCCGGCGACGGCCAGGTCAGCCTTGGCCAGACCATCATGAAGGGCAACGCCAAGAAGGTGCGCCGCATCGGCAAGGGCGGCAATGTGATCGCCGGTTTCGCCGGCGCCACCGCCGACGCCTTCACGCTTTTGGAGCGGCTCGAAGCCAAGCTTGAACAATATCCCGACCAGCTGACGCGCGCCTGCGTCGAGCTCGCCAAGGACTGGCGCACCGACCGCTATCTGCGCCGGCTGGAAGCGATGATGCTGGTTGCCGACAAGTCGGTGTCGCTGGCGCTGACCGGCACCGGCGACGTACTCGAACCCGAATTTGGCGTCATGGCCATCGGTTCGGGCGGCAATTACGCGCTGGCGGCGGCGCGTGCGCTGATGGACAGCGACAAGGATGCCGAGGAGATCGCCCGCAAGGCGATGCAGATCGCGTCCGACATCTGCGTCTACACCAACAACAATTTCGTCATCGAAACGCTCGATGCAGGCTGAAAAAGCCGGCCATGATCCCGAAGGATGGAAACCGGTTTTCGGAAGAGATCATGGCCAAACAAGAAGATAGCTATGATTTTCGACCGGTGACGGAGAAAGACCTGCCGATGATCGCCGGCTGGCTCGCCGAGCCGCATGTTGCCGAGTGGTGGGACCATCCGGAGACGGAAATCGCCGGGATTCGCGAGCACATCGATAGCATTTCCGTCGAGCCGCTGATCGTCGAGCTCGACGGCAAGCCGATCGCCTATCTGCAGAGCTACGACCCGCATCTGGAAGACGACCATCCCTATGCCGACCAGCCGTTCGGCACGCTCGGCATCGACCTGTCGATCGGCGTGCCGGAGCTTGTCGGGCGCGGCCACGGCTCGGCCATCGTACGTCAGTTCGTCGAACAGCTTTTCGAGGAAGGCGTGCCGCGCGTCATCATCGACCCGGATCCGGGCAATGCTCGGGCCATCCGCGCCTATGAAAAGGCCGGCTTTGTTGCCTTTGACACCAGAACATCGGAGTACGGGCCAGCCTTGATGATGGCGCGCGACGCGACGCAGGAGCCCAATTGATCAGCGCCGAAACACTCGACAAGGCAGTCGCGAAAGGTTTGATCTCGCAGACCCTGCGCGATCAGTTGGAGGCCATGGAACGCGCGGTCGCTCTCGTCCCCGAAGCCAGGCGCGCCGATGACGAGGGCGACGAGGAAAACCTGCGGCTGGTCGGCGGAGGCAACGATCTGTTTGTCACCGTGGGAACCGTTCTGCTCAGCGCCGGCTTCTTCTTTGTCCTCACCACCTTGCTTCCAGGCCAGGCATTCTGGATTGCTGGCATCCTCGCGGTTTTCGCCTGGGGGCTCGCCGAAATTGTCACACGTCAGCACCGAATGAAATTATCGTCGTCCGTGCTTGCACTGATTTTCATGGCCGCCATTCTGGTCGCTCTGGCGCTACAAGTGGAGGCCAGCTTCGGCATACACAAGCCGGAGACTATCTGGCAGCTATTGGCGTTGCGCCAGACGGCGTCCCGGGCCGGATATCTGTTCCTGGGGGGAGGAATAATTGCGGCGGCGATCTATTTCTGGCGCTTTCGCGTCCCCATCATTGCCGGGGCTATCGCCATCGCCTTCACACTGCTTGCCTTTCTGCAAACGGCGACAATCCTGTATGACAGTGTGACAGCGGGCGCGATTGCGCCGCCGCGCCTTGAGGATGTTCCCGAATTGCTCCGCGCGGCACTTTACATGCCGCTGATCTGCGGCCTGATCGTGTTCGCAACGGGTGTGGCTTTCGACATTTACGATAGGGATCGACGCAAGATCTGGTCCGATTGCGCTTTCTGGCTGCATGTCGTCTCGGCGCCCATGCTGGTGCATCCGCTCTTTATCATGGCAACCGGCCAGAACGTCGTATTCGGGCATATCGCGCCGGATGCCAATGCAACCATCATGCTGACGATTCTGATCCTTGGCTTTCTCTATGTCGCGCTTGCCATAGACCGCCGTTCGCTTCTGGTTCCTACACTGGCTTACTTCGGCTCGCTGGGCATCTATTATCTGGTGAATTCCGCCTCCGATTCGACGGGTATCCCGCCTTTTGCCTTGATCCTGGTCGTCGTTGGCGCGCTGATTATTCTGTTCGGGGCTGGCTGGCAGCGTATCCGGCGGATTGTGGTCAAACCCACCTTGCCGGCGGCCGTGATCCGCCGGCTACCGCCGCTGAAGGCGTGACAGGGCTTTGTGTCGAGACGGCGACGTGGACGAGGGGGAATGACGTGATGACAACACCGGTCAAGGCCAACAGCTATTCGGCCTATGAAGACAGCTGGCGGATGGGGCTTCTGCTCGTCCTCGCCCTGGTCATCTTCCAGGCCGGGGCGCTTTACGGCATGGGACGAACGCCGATCTGCACCTGCGGCTACGTCAAGCTCTGGCATGGTGTCGTGCAGAGTTCGGAGAATTCCCAGCATATCTCGGACTGGTATACGTTCTCGCACCTCATCCACGGCTTCCTGTTTTACGCCCTGGCAAGGTTCCTGTTCCCGCGCTCGCCGATCGGATTGAGGCTGGCCTTCGCGGTTCTGATCGAAGGCGGTTGGGAACTGCTCGAAAACAGCCCGTTCATCATCGACCGTTACCGCGCCGGCACCATCTCGCTCGACTATTACGGCGACAGCATCATCAATTCGGTGTCGGACACCCTGGCCATGGTACTGGGATTTGTGATGGCGCGAAGGCTACCTATATGGGTGATCGTCAGCCTCGCCATCATCTTCGAACTCGGTACCGGCTATCTCATCCGGGACAATCTGACACTCAACGTGATCATGCTGCTGCATCCGTTCGAGGCCATCAAGCAGTGGCAAAGTGGAATTTAGTGATATGAGCACATTTTCTCCCCGCGAAATCGTTTCGGAACTCGACCGCTTCATCATCGGCCAGAAGGATGCCAAGCGCGCCGTGGCCATCGCCTTGCGCAACCGCTGGCGCCGCCAGCAGTTGGAAGGCCAGATGCGCGAAGAGGTGATGCCGAAGAACATCCTGATGATCGGGCCGACCGGCGTCGGCAAGACCGAGATTTCGCGCCGCCTGGCGCGTCTGGCCGGTGCGCCTTTCGTCAAGGTCGAGGCAACCAAGTTCACCGAAGTCGGCTATGTCGGCCGCGATGTCGAGCAGATCATCCGCGACCTGGTCGAGATCGCCATCGGCCTGGTGCGCGAGAAGATGCGCGAGGACGTCAAGGCGCGCGCTCATGTCAACGCCGAGGAACGCGTTCTGGAAGCGCTGGTCGGCAAGACGGCGAGCCCAGCCACCCGCGATAGTTTTCGCAAGAAGCTGCGCGACGGCGAACTCGACGACAAGGAGATCGAGGTCGAGGTTGCCGACACCGGCACTGGCGGCATGCCAGGTTTCGAGATCCCCGGCATGCCGGGCGCCAATATCGGCGTGCTCAACATCAACGACATGCTGTCGAAGGCGATGGGTGGCAAGAAGACCAAGTCGCGCAAGACGACGGTGAAGGAGTCCTACGACCTGCTGGTCAATGACGAGTCCGACAAGCTGCTCGACCAGGACGAAGTGGTGCGGCGGGCACTCGATGCGACGGAGAATGACGGCATCGTCTTCCTCGACGAGATCGACAAGATCGCGTCGCGTGAGGGCGGCATGGGCGCCGGCGTTTCCCGCGAAGGCGTGCAGCGCGACTTGCTGCCGCTGATCGAGGGCACGACAGTGGCGACCAAATACGGGCCGTTGAAGACCGACCACATCCTGTTCATCGCCTCGGGCGCCTTCCACGTTTCGAAGCCGTCAGACCTGTTGCCGGAACTGCAGGGCCGCCTGCCGATCCGCGTCGAGCTGCGGGCGCTGGAGAAGGACGATTTCGTCCGCATCCTGACCGAAACCGAGGCCAGCCTGATCAAGCAATATATCGCCTTGATGAAGACCGAGGGCGTCGACCTGACCTTCACCGACGACGCCATCGATTCGCTGGCCGGCATCGCCGTCGACCTCAACGCCAGCGTCGAGAACATCGGCGCAAGGCGGCTGCAGACGGTGATGGAGCGGGTGCTGGACGAAATCTCCTATGACGCGCCCGACCGCAACGGCACGGCGGTTACCATCGACGCCGCCTATGTGGAAAAGCATGTCGGCGACCTGTCGAGAAACACAGATTTGTCGCGATTTATCCTTTAAACGACGGCGCCGGAACGTTCCGGCGCCGGTCCAGGCAACAATTTCCGGCAAACAAAATCATGTGTGGCCAGATGGTACCATCTGGCCACCTTTCGTAGCGCTGGGCGAAGGGGTGCTCTCGACTCGACCAAGAGCTTTACCTAGTTTGCGCGGCAATTCTCGATCTCTTGGTTTGACGCAATTCCGGACGGAAAACCGTTTCACACTTTTCCTGGAATTGCTTGGGCGGCGGTGCATGAAAAAACTGATCCTGATCATTCTCGGCTTGACGCTGGCGGCGACGCTGTTCGCGGCCGAGGCGGCGACATTGGTGCCGGCGGGAAACCGCAATGCCGTGCAGCCCGACATTCCCGGCGCCTCGAGCCGGCGTACGCAGGCGACCAACACCACCTTCCAGGCGAAGTACCGCAAGGTCTACGCCCTGCTGCAGAACGACGCCGATCTACGCAGCAAGATCAAGAAGGCAGCCGCCACCTACGGTATCGATCCCCTGCACATCGTCGGCGCCATCGTCGGCGAACACACCTACAATGTCGACGCCTATGACCGGTTGCAGACCTACTACGTCAAGGCGATCTCCTACCTCTCCAGCAAGCTCTCCTTCGCCTATGACGGCGAGGACATCACCGATTTCGTGCAGCGGCCGGAATTTAAGAAATGCGCCGCAATGTCCGACAGCTATGATCTGTGGGAATGCCGCGAGCAGGTGTGGAACCATTCGTTTCGCGGCAAGAGCGTCGGCGGGACAAGCTTTCCCGACGATCGTTTCGGCGCCACTTTCTTCCAACCCTATTACGCCGGACAGACATTTGGCCTGGGCCAGCTCAATCCGCTGACCGCCTTGCAGATGAGCGATCTCGTGCACAAGATTTCCGGCCTGCCGAAGCTCGACGTCGGCGATCCCAATGCGGTCTACAAGACCATCATGGATCCGGATCTGACGCTGCCTTACGTCGCGGCGACGATCCGGAAATCGATCGACGCCTATAAGAGCATTGCCGGCTTCGACATTTCGGGAAATCCGGGACTGACCGCCACGCTCTACAATGTCGGCAATCCTGAGCAGCGCGCCACTGCGCTGAAGGCGGAGAACGACAGGCGCCGAGCCGCCGGCGAGCCCGAAAAGCTGCCCGAGGAGAATTATTACGGCTGGCTGGTGAACGACAAATTGGCAGAGCTGAAGGCGCTGTTTTAGGGCTGGGTTCAGGCACTCGGGCAGCGAGCTCACGAGCGTTTGCGCCGCCCCTCATTGCCCTGCCGGGCATTTCTCCCCGTCTAGAGACGGGGAGAAAGTAGCTGACCGCAACCCGGCGCCCTTTTTGCAATGCTGGTGATTGGCGAAACCGGCGATGATAGCGCCCTTCTCGCCGTCACTATACGGGGAGAAGATGCCGGCAGGCAGATGAGGGGCGGCGCCAACTTCGACAATAGGCGCGATGAGTCAGGCCGCCAGCAACGACTTCAGCTTGACGTCCTGCGATCCCAGCGCTTCCGGCGCCGGCTTCGCGCGCTTGCCGATCAGCATTTCGGCCAGCCTGATGTCGCGGGCGACAGCGTTGCCGGGGCCGATGCCGCTGGCCGCCACCAGCCTGCCGTCCTCGGCCAAATGGAAGAGGATGAAGGCACTCTCGCCGAGATCGCAGCGCACAGTGCTGCGGCCTTCGTCGGACAGCCCGGCGATCTGCAGGGACAGGCCGTATTGATCCGACCAGAACCATGGTACCGCGGCATGCGCCTCGACGGCGCCCAGCATGTTCCTCGCAGCCAGCGCGCCCTGCTCCTGGGCGTTGCGCCAGGCTTCCAGCCGCACACGGCGGCCGCCATAGACGGCAAGTGGAAACGAGCAGCAATCGCCGGCGGCAAAGATGTCGGGATCGCTGGTGCGCAATTCGGCGTCGACTGCGATGCCATTGTCGATCGCCAGGCCGGCTTCGGCCGCAAGCCCGGTCACCGGCACGGCGCCGATGCCGATGATGGCGAGGTCGGCTGATATCTCCTGTCCGCCGGCAAGCGCGATGCGCACTTCGTTACCATCGTCGGCGATGGCAGCGATGCCGTCCCCGCACAGGATCTTCACACCCGCGGCGACATGCGCATCATGGATGATTTCTGCGATCTCGGCCGGCACGCCGCGCATCAAGATGCGCGGCTGCGCCTCGATGACGGTGACCACGGCGCCGAGCTTGCGCGCCGCGGCAGCGAGCTCCAGACCGATGAAGCCGCCGCCGATCACGGCGATGCGGTTGCCGGCGCTGAGATGGGCGCGAATGGCGAGTGCATCGGCGAAGGTCCTGAGATAGACGCAGCGCGAACCCAATCCCGGCATCGGCAGCTTGCGCGGCGTCGAACCGGTTGCCAGCAGGAGCTTGTCGTAGGGCAGGACCGAACCGTCCGACAGACGCACCGCATGCGCCGCGCGATCGATCGCCACGGCCTGGACGGAATGGATATGCCGGATCGATTTCTCGGCCAGAATTGCATCGCTGGCGATCGCCTTGATTTCAGGCGCTTCGCTGGCCATCGCCTCCTTCGACAAAGGCGGGCGCTCATAGGGCAGATGCGGCTCGTCGCCGACCAGCGTCACCGGTCCCTGATAACCGAGGTCGCGCAGCGCCAATGCCGCCCGCCCGCCGCATTCGCCGGCGCCGATGATGACCATTCCCCGCGCCATACCGGTCATCCGATCTTGATCAGGACTTTGCCGGCATCGACCTTGACCGGATAGGTTTTCAGGTTGACGCAGACCGGCGCGCCGCGGGCGTCACCCGTCTTATAGTTGAAGCGGCCATTGTGCTTGGGGCATTCGATGATGTCGTCCATCACCAGCCCGTCGGCCAGATGCACCTTTTCATGCGTGCAAAGACCATCAGTGGCGAAGAACTCGTCGTCGGGGCTGCGATAGATGGCGAAGGTCCGACCACCATGATCGAAGCGCATCACATCCTCCTCGTCGATGTCACCAGTAGCGCAGGCCTCGACCCAGTCGCTCATTCAAGTCCTCCCTTGAAGATCGGATAGAAGCACGATCATTCCGCCGCGGCGGCGATAGTGTCGTTGTGGAATTCTTCGCGGTATGGCCGTGCGGTCTGCGGCAGCTCGCGCTTGAGGAAATAGTCCTCGTTGCGCAACTGGCGCAGGAAGACCGGGATCATCTCGCGGTAGCCGGCCAGGATCGACGGTGTCGGCGCCGGCAGATCGTGCTTGATCAGTTCGTGCAGCTTCGGCAGCGCGTGATAGGGCACCATCGGGAACATGTGATGCTCGACATGGTAATTCATGTTCCAGTAGATGAAGCGGCTGATCGGGTTCATGTAGACAGTGCGGCTGTTCAGCCTATGGTCGGTGACATTGTCGGCCAGGCCGCCATGCTGCAGCAGCCCGACCATGACGTGATGCCAGGCGCCGTAGAGCCTGGGCAGGCCGACCAGCATCAGCGGCAGCAACGAACCGGAATACAGCGCCAGCGCGATGGTGGCGGCATAGATCGCCGTCCAGATGCGGGCGACGCGGATTGCCTTGGGCTGTTCCTGTTCGGGAATGAAGGTCTTTTCGGCGGCGCTGACGGTGCCGGCGGCGTTGCGCAGCATGTCTGATATCGCATGCCAGGCGTCGAGCACGCCAACGAAGCCGAGGACGGCGCGCAGCAGATCCGGCGGCCGCATGACCGAGATTTCCGGGTCGCGGCCGACGATGATGGTGTCGGTGTGGTGACGCGTGTGGCTCCAGCGCCAGGTCACCGGATTGCGCATGATCATGAAGCAGGCGATCTGATAGACCGCATCATTCATCCACTGCGTCCGGAAGGCGGTGCCATGGCCGCATTCGTGCCAGCGCGAATCCGTCGAGGAGCCGTAGAGCACGCCATAGACGAAGAAGAACGGCACGCACCACCATGTGCCCCAGAGCACGGCGCCGCCGGCGCCGCTGACGATCAGCGCGGCGAACCAGATGATGGTGTCGCGGATCGCCGGCGCGTCGGAGCGCTGCATCAGCTCCTTCATCTGCTTGCGCGGGATGTCGGTGTGATACCATTCGGCCGCCGACAGGCCGGTCTCGACGGCAAGCTTGGCGTCGCGGCCGATCAGGCTGTAGTCACGCCGGGACGGCGTTGCATTCATGATTGCCTCCCACGGCAAACGGCGCTCGCCAGCCACTCATTGGCTTCGAGGCTGAAAATAGCGCTAGCCCATGATAGACTCAACATCACAAAGATAGTTTCTATCATTTCCTATCACAATGATGTAGGAAGGCGGGGACGTATTCTATGAGGCAAGCATGGCAAAACGGCCGACCATATCGGACCTGGCGCGCATCTCCGGCGTCAGTGTCGCCACTGTTGATCGCGTGCTCAACAGCCGCCTGCCGGTGCGCGAGGAAACGGCGCGCCGCGTCTACGAGGCCGCTACCGATATCGGCTACCACGCCGCCGGCCTTATCAAGCAGCGCATGCGCCAAGAGTTGCCGGAGTACCGGCTCGGTTTTCTGCTGCTGCGGGGCAATGATGCCTTCTACGGCGACTTCGCACGGGAACTCGAACTGGCCATCTCGCAATCGAAACGCTTCCGTGGCGCCGCGACCATCGACTTCGCCGGTTCCCTGGCTCCCGACGAGATCGCTTCCCAAATGCGCAGGCTGGCGGCGAAATCGAGAGCCATCGCCGTTGTCGGCCCGGACCATCCGACCCTGACAGCGGTCGTGGAAACCTTGAAGGCGAGAGGGCAACCGGTCTTTTCGGTGCTGTCCGACTTTGCCGCCGGCATCCGGGAGGGCTATATCGGCCTCGACAACCGCAAGGTCGGGCGTACCGCCGCATGGATGATCTCCAAAGCCGCGAAGAGGCCCGGCAAGGTCGCCCTCTTCGTCGGCAGCCACCGCTTCCACGGCCATGAGCTGCGCGAGATCGGCTTTCGCTCCTTCTTCCGCGAGCATGCGCCGGACTTCAGCCTGCTCGAAACGCTGGTCAATCTGGAAGCCAACCAGGTAACCCATGACGCGATGATCGATCTTCTGGAGCGTTATCCGGATCTTGTCGGCTGCTACGTCGCCGGCGGTGGCATGGAAGGCGCGGTCTCGGCGCTGCGGGCAGCAAAGCCCGCGAACATGCCGGTGGTCGTCTGCAACGAGATCAACGCCGAATCGCGCGCGGCGCTCGCCGACAACATCCTCACCATGGTGATCTCGACGCCGCTCGCCGCACTATGTCGTGAGCTTGTCGACCTGATGGCGCATGCCATCGAAACCGGCGCCGCCAACGCTCCGGGCCAGACCTTCCTGCCCTTTGACATCTATCTGCCGGAGAATATCTAGGGCGTTCAAAGATCGGCTGAGACGCCTAAACTTCGTCATCCACGGGCGGAGCAAGGAGCGCAGCGACGCTGCGCAGACCCGAGGATCCATGCCGTTACATTTGTGACAAACAAAGGCGGATCAGAACGAGCGCTTTTCGAACCGGCGGGCAACTAGCAAGCGTCTCATCAGACGGCTTTCCTTCGCCGCTGTATCTTCGACGACGGTCGCGGCATGGATCCTAGGGTCTGCGCTGCGTCGCCTTGCTCCTTGCTCCGCCCTAGGATGACGAAGTGATGGGTGCCATCCTCCTAAATTCCTCCATCCGGTTTTGGAATCTCCCTTGACGTCTCGCCGAAATGGAATAAATATTTCACCAACTGCATATTTTGGTTCTTTCGTTCCGAGCATCCGTTTCGAACAGAAGGTTTGGCGCTCCACAGGCAAGACGCCACCCGGAACAGAAACGACATCAGGGAGAGATTCCCCGGGGAGATCGGGGATTCCGGATAAATCGGTGAAACCGGACACCAGCATGTGGAGGAGAAACACAATGAAGAAACTGATTTTGGGCGTGGCCTTCGCGGCGCTGATGAGTTCGTCCGCCTTGGCTGCCAAGGTTGGCGTGTCGATGGCCAAGTTCGACGACAACTTCCTGACCGTGCTGCGCAACGGCATGATCGAACAGGCCAAGGGCATGAGCGGCGTGGAGCTGCAGGTCGAGGACGCGCAGAACGACGTCGCCAAGCAGCTCGACCAGATCAAGAACTTCGCCGCCTCGGGCGTCGATGCCATCATCGTCAACCCGGTCGACACTTCGGCCACGCAAGCGATGTCGGATGCCGCGGCTGCCGCGAAGATCCCGCTGGTCTATGTCAACCGCGAGCCGGTCAACGTCGACACGCTGCCCGAGAACCAGGCCTTCGTCGCCTCGAACGAAGCCGATTCCGGTACGCTCGAAACCAAGGAAGTCTGCCGCCTGTTCACGGAAGCCGGCAAGAAGGAAGCCAATGTCTATGTGATCATGGGCGAGCTTTCCAACCAGGCCGCCGTGCAGCGCACCAAGGACATCGAAGAGGTGATCGCGACGCCGGATTGCAGCTTCATCAAGATCATCGACAAGCAGACCTCGAACTGGAACCGCGACGAGGCGCAGAACCTGATGACCAACTGGCTGTCGACCGGCAAGCCGTTCGACGGCGTCATCGCCAACAATGACGAAAGCGCCATCGGCGCCATCCAGGCGATGAAGGCCGCCAACATCGACATGAAGACGGTTGTCGTCGGCGGCGTCGATGCCACCCAGGACGCGCTTGCCGCCATGCAGGCGGGCGACCTCGACGCAACCGTGTTCCAGGACGCGGCCGGCCAGGGCGCGGGTGCGCTCGATGCGGCGCTCAAGCTCTCCAAGGGCGAGAAGGTCGAGCACAAGGTCTACGTCCCCTTCCAGCTGGTGACGCCGGCCAACATCGACAAGTTCCTGAAGAAGAACTGAGCAGCGGACTACGGAGCGGCGCCCACAGCGCCGCTCCTCTATTCCCTCAGCGCCGGCAAGGCAGCGAGGGGCGACCGCGGCTGACGGAGGACAGAATACGTGGCACAGACATCTCATGGCGTCGGCGGCGTCGGCTATGATGCGAAGAAGCGCACATGGCCGGCCGAGTTCAATGTTTTCCTGGCGCTGGTCATTCTCGTCGTCATCTTCGAACTGATCGGCCGCGTCTTCCTCGGCGACAGTTTCCTGTTCAACACACGCAGCGACATCGGCGGAATCTTCAACGAAGCGCGCCTGCAGATCATCATCCTGCAAGTGTCGATCGTCGGCATCATCGCCATCGGCGTGACGCAAGTGATCATCACCGGCGGCATCGATCTGTCCTCGGGTTCGATCGTCGGCGCGACCGCGATGATCGCCATGAGCTTCGCCCAGGTGGCGACGGTCAACGGCAACCCCAATCCCAAGGCGATGTTCCTCGCCCAGGGCTGGACCGACCTGCCTGTCATCGTGCCGCTGCTGGTGGCGATCGCCTGCGGCCTGCTCGCCGGCCTGGTCAACGGCGCCTTGATCGCCTACACGCGCATCCCGCCGTTCATCGCCACGCTCGGCATGATGGTCACCGCGCGCGGCATCGCCAAATGGTGGTCCAAGGGCCAGCCGATCTCGTTTCCCACCGAGAGTTTCGCGGCCATCGGCAAGGGCCTTATGCCCGTCATCATCTTCCTGTCGCTGGCTATCCTGTTCCAGTTGATCATGACCTACACCAGATACGGCAAGCATTGTTATGCGATCGGCTCCAATGAGGATGCCGCGCGCATGTCCGGCATCAAGATCGCCAACCACAAAATCCTGGTCTATGTCATCGCGGGCATTCTCGCCGCGCTTGCCGCCGTGGTGCTGAGCTCCAAGAACCTGACCGCGCAGTCTGGCATGGGCGTGATGTACGAACTCGACGCCATTGCCATGGCGGTCATCGGCGGCGTCTCCCTGTCGGGCGGCCGCGGCTCGATTATCGGCACGGTGATCGGCTCGCTGATCTTCGGCGTGATCATCTCCGGCTTCACCTTCCTGCGCCTCGACGCCTACTATCAAGAGATGGTCAAGGGCGTGATCATCGTCGGCGCGGTGGTTCTCGACCAGTGGCGCCAACGCCTGCGGGCAATGAGGGCTTGACCATGTCAGACATCGTCCTGAAGACCGAAAACCTGACCAAGCGCTATGGCGGCGTGCAAGCGCTGGAAGGCGCCAACTTCGAGCTGCGCAAGGGCGAGCATGTCGCCATCATGGGCGACAACGGCGCCGGCAAATCGACTTTCGTGCGCCAGATCACCGGCGTCGAGCAGCGCACCAGCGGCCAGATCTGGTTCGACGGCAAGGAAGTGAATTTCACAGGCCCGATCGAGGCCCGCACGGCGGGCATCGAGACGGTGTTCCAGAATCTGGCACTGGCCGACGATCTCGACGTGCCGTCGAACCTGTTCCTCGGCCGCGAGAAGGTGCTGTTCAATCTCGGCCCGTTCTCGATCCTCGACCGCAAATACATGCGCAAGGCGACCGAGGCGGCGCTGGTCCGCACGGCGGTGAAGATCCCCAATTTGTCCAACACCATCCGCCACATGTCTGGTGGCCAGCGCCAGTGCGTGGCGATCGCCCGGACCGCGACCTTCGCGTCCAAGCTGATCATCATGGACGAGCCGACGGCCGCACTCGGCGTGCAGGAGACCGCGCAGGTCGAAAACATCGTCCGCACGCTGAAGGACAATGGCGAGCCGCTGATCCTGATCAGCCACAATATGCGCCAGGTGTTCGACCTTTGCGACCGCATCGTCGTGTTCCGGCGCGGCCGCATCGTCGCCAATCTGCGTAAAGAGAACACCGACGGAAACGATATCGTCTCCTACATCACCGGCGCCAAGACTGGAGAGGCTGAACTCGCGGCCTAAAACAGGATGACCACCCTGTTTTAGGGACGATCTGGCGTGCTTGAAATAACCTTGCCACCTTCCTCGAAGGAGGGTGCAGACACAAACTCTCTCTAATCCATCCCCCCTAGAGGAAATATCCATGACTGTTCGCTTCGCTCTCCTCGGTGCCGGCCGCATCGGCAAGGTCCATGCCCGCGCCGTCGGTTCCAACCCGCAAGCCAAACTTGTTGCCGTTGCCGATGCGTTCGAGAAGGCAGCAAAAGAGCTGGCGAGCGCCTATGGCGCCGAAGTGCGCAGCATCGAAGACATCGAGAAAGCCGGCGATATCGACGCCGTCGTCATCTGCACGCCGACCGACACCCATGCCGATCTGATCGAGCGGTTCGCCAAGGCCGGCAAGGCGATCTTCTGCGAGAAACCGATCGACCTCAACGTCAAGCGCGTCGAGAAGTGCCTGGCGGTGGTCGAGAAGACCAAGGCGACGCTGATGGTCGGCTTCAACAGGCGCTTCGATCCGCATTTCGCTGCTGTGCGCAAGGCGATCGACGACGGCGCCATCGGCGCCGTCGAGATGGTCACCATCACCTCGCGCGATCCGGGTGCGCCGCCGATCGACTACATCAAGCGCTCGGGCGGCATTTTTCGTGACATGACCATCCATGATTTCGACATGGCGCGCTTCCTGCTCGGCGAAGAGGTCGTGGCGGTCAGCGCCCACGCTTCGGTGCTGGTCGACAAGAAGATCGGTGCGGCCGGCGATTTCGATAGCGTCAGCGTCATCCTCGAAACCGCTTCCGGTAAGCAGGCCATCATCTCCAACTCGCGCCGCGCCACCTATGGCTACGACCAGCGCATCGAGGTGCATGGCTCGAAAGGCATGATCGCGGCCGAGAATCAGCGGCCGGTGTCGATCGAACTGGCCAACGAGAAGGGCTATACGCGCCCGCCGCTGCACGACTTCTTCATGACCCGCTATCTCGACGCCTATGCCAATGAGATCGCAGCCTTCATCGCCGCGGCGACGTTAGGCAAGAAGGCGACGCCAAGCGGCGCGGACGGACTGGTGGCACTGATGCTGGCCGATGCAGCTCTGAAGTCAGCGACCACAGGCAAGACCGTCCGTTTGGACTAGGTGTGTTGATATTCGGGTGAGGCCGGCTTGCAAATGGTGGCTTCCTGCGCTTCCGGTGCTCACGTACCCAAAAGTACGCTCCGCTCCGGTTCTCGGAAACCACCATTTTTGACTCGGCCTGACCCGAATCTGAAACACACCTTGGGTTATTTGATATCGAACACAGGAGCAGAGCGATGAGCGGAACAGCCGATCGCAATTCAAAAACGCGCGCCCTCGTGACCGGCGGCGCGCAAGGCATCGGCTTTGCCGTTGCCGAAGCGCTGGCCGACGAGGGCTGCAAGGCGCTGGCGCTCATCGGTCGCTCGCAGGAGAAGGGCGACAGGGCTGTCGCCCATTTCAGGAAAGCGGGCGTCGACGCGATCTTCATCAGCGCCGACGTCTCTGATGTAGCCGACTGCAAACGTGCGGTCGCCACCGCGATCTCGCATTTCGGCACCATCAACGCCCTGGTCAACGCCGCCGCGACTTCGGCGCGGGGCTCGCTGGTCGAAACCAGCGAAGAGCTGTTCGACACCATCTTCGACACCAATGTGCGCGGCCCGTTTTTCCTGATGCAGGGCGTGGTGGCGCATCTGCTCGAGAAGAAAGCGCCTGGCTCGATCGTCAACGTGCTGTCGATGTCGGCGCATACGGGCCAGTCGTTTCTGACGCCCTATTCGACCAGCAAGGGGGCGCTGATGACGCTGACCAAGAACGTCGCCAATGCCTATCGCTACAACCGCATCCGCTGCAACGCGGTGCTGCCCGGCTGGATGGACACCGAGGGCGAGGACATCGTCCAGAAGAAGTGGCACGACGCGCCGGACGACTGGCTGGCCAAGGCCGAAGCGGCACAGCCGATGGGCCAATTGGTGAAGCCGGACCAGCTTGCGCGGCTGATCAGCTACATGGTCAGTCCGCAGTCGGGCGTGATGACCGGATCGCTGGTCGACTACGACCAGAGCATCGCGGGGGCGTCACCGGAGTAGCAGCAACCGAGCAGCCTCGCGTCCAGAACAAGCTCGGCCGTGCGACCAAACCATCAGGCATCCGCGCTCTGAGTGCCGGTAGTGTCTCAGTGGGAAATAAGCGCACCGATCAGCACGAAGCCGACCTCGATGACGGGGATTGCAGCGTAGATGGCGAGAAAACCAGCAATCCACATCCCAATTTTGACCAACCAGGACGGATGAGGAGTAGCCTTCCAAGCGAAAAATACGCTCGCGACGCCCAAACACAATGCGACAATGCCAATGATCGGAGACCGCGTCATTGGCATCATTAGGTCATCAAAAACAAGAAAGACCGCGCTAATGACGATTAGCTGGACCGCGAGGCCAAATAAAAACGCGCGCTTCACGCGGCCCTCCCCGTGCTATCCTCATCGGCATCAGGCAACGGCTTCGTTTTGTAGGGCCGCCCTTTCCCGGTTTAGGAGCAACAACATCCATCATCCGGCAAACATCGTCCATTGACCAGAGGGGCTTGGGAAACGCCTGTCACCATTGCAGGCGACATTTTCGGCGTCTTGTGCACTTCCCTGTTCCCGCCGCATCTCCATTCCATATAGTCAAGATGGTCAGAACGGTCACGGAGGTCTCAATGCCGTCCGCGCCCAAAGAGGGTACCAACTGGACGGTCGCCGAGGCAAAAGCCCGGCTCTCAGAGGTTATCGAGCGCGCGCAGTCTTCGCCGCAGACGATCACCAGAAACGGCAAACCAAGCGTGGTTATCGTCTCGGCCGAGGAATGGCAGCGCAAGACCGCGCGCAAGGGTACGCTTGCGGAGTTCCTGCTGGAGTCGCCGCTGCGCGGCGCCGATCTCGACCTTGAGCGTCAGCGCGACGAACCGCGTGATCTGCCGCTGTGAGGCTCCTGCTCGATTGCCATCAGGGCACGTGACAAACGCTTCGGCTTCGACTATATGAGCCGAATGATCAACCTGACCGCCAAATATTGGTACTTTAGGAGCTCGCTGGCGGCGGGAGGATTGCGCTCGATCTGAAGATTGCAGCAACAAGATCCGAACAGCCGCCATACCTGGCGGCTTTTTTGTTCAGCCGGCAGGTTTCCCAAACAGGAGCAGAAAGCCGTGTTGACAACCACAGACGACCTCCGGGTCAAGGAAATCCGAGAACTGAGTACGCCGGACCAGGTGATGCGGGAAATCCCGCGCACGCTGACGGCGACGCGCACCGTGACCGCATCACGCAACGCAACCCATGCCATCTTGAACGGGACCGACGACCGGCTGCTCGTCATCGTCGGCCCGTGTTCGATCCACGATCCGGTCGCGGCCGTGGACTATGCCAGCCGTCTGGCGGCGCTGCGCGAGAGCCTGTCGGACCGGCTGGAGATCGTCATGCGGGTCTATTTCGAGAAACCGCGCACGACCGTCGGCTGGAAAGGCCTGATCAACGATCCCGACCTCGACGGCAGCTTCAACATCGACAAGGGGCTGCGGATGGCGCGCAACGTGCTGTCCGCCGTCAACAATCTCGGCCTGCCGGCGGCGACCGAGTTCCTCGACATGACCACCCCGCAATACATTGCCGACCTCGTCGCCTGGGGCGCGATTGGCGCGCGCACCACCGAGAGCCAGATCCATCGCGAACTGGCGTCGGGTCTCTCCTGCCCGGTCGGCTTCAAGAACGGCACCGATGGCAATTTGCGCATCGCCGCCGAGGCGGTGAAATCGGCCGCGCAGCCGCATCATTTCATGGCGGTGACCAAGGGCGGACGCAGCGGCATCGCGACGACGACAGGCAACGAGGACTGCCACGTCATCCTGCGCGGCGGCGTTCAGCCCAATTATGACGCTGCGAGCGTCGAAGCCGCCTCTGTGGAACTCGCCCGTATCGGCGTTACGCCCCGTCTGATGATCGATGTCAGCCACGCCAACTCAGCCAAGAAGCCCGAGAATCAGCCCAAGGTCGCGGCCGACGTGGCAGGCCAGGTCGCTGCAGGCGACGAGCGTATCATCGGCCTGATGATCGAGAGCAACCTCGTCGCCGGCCGGCAAGACGTGGTGCCGGGCAAGCCGCTGGTCTATGGCCAGAGCATCACCGATGGCTGCATCGACTGGGCGACCACCGAGACTGTGCTGCACGGCCTTGCCGGCGCCGTCGAATGGCGCCGCTCGGCACGCCGCGCCCTGATGGAAAACCGGCAGGGAGCTGCCTGAGCCACTATCGCCGGCCTTAGCGCGGCACGTACCCCCACCCCTAACCCCTCCCCACAAGGGGGAGGGAG
>SAKE01000019.1 GCA_004017275.1 Mesorhizobium sp.
GCGGCATGCCTGGCGGCATGGGCGGCGGCGGCATGGGCGGCATGGGCGGCATGGATTTCTAATCCAGCTCTGGCAGCTTTCGCAACGAGAGGGCGGCATCAATGCCGCCCTCTTTTTTTGCGAACCTCGGTCCGATGAACGATCGACGCCAACGCCGGCCATCGGCGTTAGGGCAACCTCAAAAGAACTGTCGAGTTGGTTGCGCGCGGCTTTGCGTCATCAGAGGCGCAAGGCGGTCGCGTGTGAGGATTGCGCGCTCCCATAGGCGGTTTCGGCATGTGCCTCGCCTTCGACATCGACATTGCGGCCAAGCAGGAAATCGGCGGCTTTCGAGGCATGGCTTGCGGCGCGGAAGATGGCGCGGTTGTCCTCGCGCAAAACCGTCAGCCATGAGCCGATGTAGTCGGCATGGCGCACGCTCGGCTCGATGCCGAGACTGCTGCAGATGAAGGCTGATGCGATTTCGGCGACCAGTTCCTCGCGCGCATAGGTGTTGGACCCGAAGGAGCCGGACAGGTCGCGCGCGAGTCGCCTCGGGTGGCCGGTCCAGTGTCCAAGCTCGTGAAAGCAGGTCCGGTAATAGTCGATCTGGTGGAAGAAAGCCGGCTGCGGCGGCACCTGTATGGTGTCGCTGCCGGGCATGTAGAAGGCGCGCTCGCCGCCGATGCGAAAATCAGCGCCGGTTGCATGAATGAGCGCCTCGGCCTGCGGGACCATCTCGCGCTCAGGCAGAGGCTCGCCGGCGGCGTAAAGATGTTCGGGCAGATTATCGCACTGCGCGACATCGAAGACGGTGAAGCGCTTCAGGAAGGGCACCGCCTGCGGTTCGTCGCCATCGGTGTCGGCGCGTTGCTTTTCGTTCTTGGGAACAAAGCGGTCAGCGTGAACGATGGTGGTGCCGTGCTCGCCCTTCCTGACATTGCCGCCAAGCGAAAGCGCCTGCCGGAAGGTGAGCCAGTTCTGGCTGGGGAAACCGCGCTCGATGACCGCGCCCCACAGGATCAGGATATTGATGCCGGAATATCGGCGCTGGGTGGCCGCATTCCGCGGCAGGCCGAGGCCTGTCCTTGCCCTGCCCCACGGCTTGACCCATGGCACGGTGCCGCGCTCCAGTTCGGCAATGATGCGGTCGGTGATTTCCTGATAAAGGCTGGCGCCGGTGCGCCCGCCACTGTCTGCGCCAGCCTGTCGGCTGCCGCAACGTTTGTTGTTTGCACGCATCGTGATGTCCTCCGCTCTACAATCGCGCGCCCTCCCCGGAAGCGGGGTGGGCGGCAAAAGCGACCGGAAAGGCCCGCCGTCGGAGGCGGACTGCATCAGCAGGACCGGAACGGAGTGGAGGACCCGAAAGCGACAAGCGAAGGGTTGCGGGACGCCGCGGCGGGCCTAGAAGGGAGTGCTGCCCACCCTGCGCCAGGGGGAAGGCCACAATAGAAAGACGCCGGCCGACAGGCCGGCGACCGTCAGCAGCCGAAGGCTGCCCCGCGCCAGGGGGCGATGCCGCAGGGCCAAGACCGCCTGAGCTTGCCGAAGAAAAGCGGGCTCGGTTCACGAGCACCCGGCCAGCGACTTCAGGCGCGGGCGCTCAGGATTGTTGTTGGCGCCCACGGCAGCTGGATGACCGCAACAAGATTACGAGGAGCGACAGCAAAGCCAGCTGCCACAAACGGCACGCTCCGGCAACAACAGCGTGGCCGGTCTACAGATGCTGCCCCGCACGAGAGCCAGCACGCTTTGAGCGCGCATCGGCGATGCAAGCGTTGCAAGCTGGCCATGTCCACAAGGTCGGCGACCACTATATCGCCGACCACCAACGCGGGCGTACCGTCTAAGTGCAGACCTTTCGCGAGTGCGCGGACCGCGCATTTCATCTGCGATGGCCGGATCTTGCATTCCCGCTTGAGCTGCTCAACGTCAAGGCCTACACGCGCTGCGATCTTGAGAGTGACCCTTCAACTGGGGGAAATCATAAGGGCGCGGTGGAATTCGTCGAACTTTCCCTGTTTTCTCGAGGCGAGTGCGGCGAAGGCTGGGAATTGGGAATCCGGTCCCAGGACCGGGAACTGTTTGATCACAAGCTTCAGATTGGGTTCATGCTTGAAGGCTTTTTGGTAGTTGATATCAGCCAGTCTGCAATGCGGACAGTTGTGGTAGTCATTGAATATGACCAGAACGGCATCGCCTTGCGGGTTGCCGGCGATTGGCGAAGGAGATCGTTGTCGAATGCGCCGCTCCACTTTTGCCTGTCGGTCGACCACGCCTGCCGGTGCAGGTTCGCGCTATATTGGCTCGCCAGCAAGGCGAGGAGTAAAAGAAGAGCTGCGACAGTGATGGCAGTCGGCTTAGACATGAGTCTCCAATCCATGGACGGCGTGGCAGCAACGGCCGCCTTTTTGGTGTAAAATGGGTCAGTTTTGATCGTGCCCCGCAGTTGCTACAGGCGCACAGGTGCCGGTGCGATCTGGCGGTTTCTCAAATACGGCTTTGCGCCATCGGGTCCACCCCAATAGCTGAGCGTCGTTCGCACGGGGAATTGTGTTCACCACGCCGGGCGACTTGACCGTCCACCGCCGGAGCGCTGAACGGTCCGCTAGTGAGGCGCTCCCCGAATCGTCGTTTATCCCGCTCGCCCCGGACCGGGTGACAGCCAGCGTTGCCGCTACGCTGCGGAGAAAAACCGTCAGCGCGTGGCATTCGGACATAAGCTGATCGACGCCAAGAATAAGCCCCACGGAGGTGACCGGTGCGGCCGGAACAAGAAAGAGCGTTGCAGCCATTGTGACGAGGCCTGCACCGGTAATGCGGGTTGTTCCGTTCGAAGGGAACAATGCGACAAACAGCATGAGGATCCGGCAGCCGATCGGGAGATCAGTTTTCGTCGCTTGGGCGATGAAAAGGGCGGCGAGCATCATATTCGTGCCGTCCAGATTGAATGGAATGAGACCCACGACCGAATGCGTGGCGCCGGCCCTTTCCATCTTCTCCATGAGCGAGGCCAGCGCGGCCTCTGAGGAGGACATTGCGAGCAGCAGCTCGTCCTTGATGTATCGGACGAGAGAGAAGAGCGAGCGGCCGTTGTAGCGGCAGACCGCGCCGAACAGGACCGAGAGGAACAAGACTTGCAGGATGTCGCCTTCCGCGAAGGCATTGGCAATCGTTGACGGGATGATGTTCATCAGGAAGCTGGTCACGGACTGCTCGTGAGCCGTGGCCACATAGCCCTTAACGGCTTGGACATCGAGCGAGGCCGGATCGATGTTGAGGCCGGCGCCAGGCTGAACGATATTCGCGACAATCAGCCCGACAACAAAAGCGAGCGTCGAAAAGGTGAGAAAATAGACCATCGCCTTGGCGGCAACTCGGCCGACCTTCTGCAGATCGCTCATGCCGGCAATGCCGGTCGCCATTGTCAGGAAGATGACAGGTACGGTGATTATCTTGACGACATCGACGAAGGCATCGCCGAGCGGCTTCAGGCTGTGGCCGGTCTCCAAATGGAAATAGCCGATTGCGGCACCCAGGATTATGGCGGCAAGTACCTGCACGTAGGTCCGGGCAAAATGGCGCTTGCGGGGCGCTGCGATCGCGCGGGGAACTCTTGGAACCAACACCGTCTCTCTCCTTGACCGGATCGGGGTGGGGCTCCTCCCTCTCCCATGCAGTGCTCCGGTCGAACGCTGCGCCCACTTCGGCGCAAACGATGTGCCAAATAGCAAAGAGGGGAAAACGCGCAGGACCTCACGCAATGCTTGCGATTCGCTCTCCCACACTCGTGCAGTGGTTGCCTGTCGCAACTATGGAAGGGTCGATTCTTGGGAACTCCAAAGGCCGCTCTTTGCGTCGAGCAGCTTGGCTGCCTGGAAGGTTCCCTCTTTGCCTTGCGGTCTGCGAGCTGAGTCCAGATCGTCATCATTTGGCTGCGCGCCGCACGGGGCTCGAAAGATTCAATCGAGGACGGGTCCTCTTGGAAAACGGGGGCAGCGTTGGTCAAGCCCTTCCACCCTGCTGTCCCAATGGTGTTCAGAAGCTCAGTTCACGATCAAGCGATGGATCAGCGTCATCTGGCGTTTGCGCCATCGCGGCGGCGTTGCAACGGGTCTGCCAAAGATGAGAAGGCCGCGAGGCAGGGTCCGAGACCTAGACTCCAACCTCATAGCGCGCTCGGCTCGCGTTCGGAAGGTTCGAACCGCAGCACGATCAGGTGGCGACACCGTTGGTCGGAACCGGAACCCGACGAATGATCGTTCGTGACCGACATCTGTGAACAAGCAGTATGTGTCATTGCAATCACCACCCGTTGCGCGGAAATGCCCATATGGCCGTGAATGAACTGGATTTGGTGATTTTCCAGATGGCGGTGGAAAGCGTCCGCTTGCTCTCTTCAAGCTTTGATGAGAAGGCGGCTGAGATAGCCACGAGGAGCCGTGGTAGCCTTCTTTTTGACGTGCGGGTGGACGGTGACCTGGAGGTCCAGCGAGTCGCAGCCATTGGATATCCAGGCGACAAGATCGGTGTGGTGGCATTGGACCGAGAGGGCCTTGTTAGCTGTTGTTGCCTAGTCAATGGCACCTTCTCACCTTTCATTGCACCGTTGGAGAACTGGACCAGCATGCCCCTTTCGATGCAGGCCCAGATCGATGTCACAGGCTATGCGAGGCTCCTTCTGGCCGCCTTGCGAAATGCTGGACATATGCTGGACAGGTAGCATCGCGATGATGTCTGTGATGAGATGGTGCAAACGGCTGGATGAGGCGATCGCTTGCTGGCAGCTTTGGCAACAAAGCGATCGGTGAGTTCGCAATGCTGGAACACGTCCTTTAGACTCTGCAGTTAAGTTAGCGGACTACCATCTGACGAATGCCCTCTGACAGTCTGCATGGCGCGGCATGCCCTCTTAGGAATGCAGCCGTGGTTCTACACCATCGGCTGTTTTTGTGTCGAAGGCGACGGGCACGCCATGAACGAAGGAAGCGGCCGCCAACAGTTCCTCCAACTCGCGGTCGGTGGCCTTGCATGCCGGCATTAGTGTTCGGATGGCGCGGATCGCCTGCGCCATGGAGAGAAAGCGGACCCTTCCCCTGGAAAGGACATAGGCTTCTGCGGCTTTTTCGACGGTGACGGTGTGAAACGAATTGGTCATGACGAATTCCTCCCTGAACCCTGACCAACCCGACTTATGGCACGAATTCGACCGCCTTCAAGCCTATGTCCGATTGCGGACAATAGCTGCGATTCGTTCAAAACCGCTGATGCTTTTGGGCGACCTGGTGAGGGGCAAGGAGACGTCGGCTGAACCCGTTTCAACCGACATGCTTCAGGCAGCGGCCAGGCCGAAATAACGCTGCTCCTCCTTGTCATAAGCGCCATGTGTGAGCTTTATCAATCCGGCACGGTCGATGATCGTGATCTCGCCGCGCTTGGCGTGCACCAGTCCTCGATACTCAAGCATTTGCAGGGCCGTGGTGACCCCGGGCGGTGGGCGCGAGCATGGTCGCCAGAAATTCATGCGTCGGGAGGATCTTATCTCCTTCCGCACGGTCGTGGACCATCAGCTGCCAGCGGGCCAGCCGTTCTTCGATCTTGGAGTGGCCATTGACCAGTGCCGTCCGGCATGATTGGACGAGGAACGCGTGGGCATAATCCAGCACTGAGGTGCGAAGCGACGGGCTAATCGCAGGGCGAAGGTTTTCAACCGGCAGGCGCCAGGTAGTGCTTTCCTTTCCGAGAATGACGGCAATTCCTTTCATCCCGTCATAGCCGACAATGCCGACTTCACCTTGCCGCCCGCCGGTCATGGTGGCGACCACCGACGCGATGCCCCTCTCGGGAAAATATACGTTCTTGATCGGCTGATGCGCGACCTCCAACTGGTCCTTGATGCCCGGTTCGACGTGATGCAGCGATGGTCGCAAAAGCGCGAAGTCCTGCGGGGTGAGGGCTTCAGCACCTGGTCGCGAAAGAGGGATCGGGCAAGGCTCTCTTCCAACGGGGCAAGAGCGCGTACGTCTTACTGTCGGCTGCACCGAAGTAAATGCCGGCCGATGCCAAAGCATAGGCTTCGAAACGCGCGATTGCAAAGCCCTGTCGGGGCAGTGCAGTCATGCTAGAAGTCGCGCCGCCTACGATAGGCAGCGGATGACATGATTCCCTTCTGCGGCGGCCACCAAGAACGGCTCGGGCACGCTTTAATCGTTCATACACAAGCTCGCAGGAATGTAAGCAGCGGAACAATCGGGTGATTCGTACCGCCCTGCCCTTTCAGAGATCAAGTCATTGGACGTCAATTCGGCTGGAACGCCTCGTCGAACGGCCCAGGAAAATGCAGCCGGATGAGCAATGGTGGTTCACCTTATGTGCGGTCCCGGATATGCGGTCCGGCGGCTCATCTCCCAATAGCTTGTCGATGGGGAAGTGGAACTCGTCATGTCGCCGCGAACCGTCACCGCGCTAGCGGGGCTCTTTTGAAGACGCCGGTGTTTTTCTTTGTGGAACTGAATCTGTGAGGTGATTGATGCATGAATCAAACATTTGCGTATTTCCGCTGCATCGGCGACGTATATTGGTCGAAAGTATCGCCCAGGCCCTCGAGACCAAGAACGGCGAGGCGGCGAGTGCGTTCTGGCGCTGTGCTGCCAAGAAAATGCTCATTCAATTGTCCGATGTAGGAATTGCGCCAGAGCTCGCTGCGCAGGAGGTTGGAAGCCTTCTTCATGCGGTCTTGGACGACATGGCCAACCGAACGGTAATGCACAAAGCATAGGCTCGGGCGCTGTTGGACCGCGCGTCAGCTCGGGTCCTTATCAGGGGACTGCTCCGACTGGCCGACGGTCCGGCCAAACCGGCATACCGGCAAAGGTTTGAGGTTGCGATCGCTCACGGCGGCCGGTCCAATATTCTAAGACGACCTCAGAAGCCACGTTGGCTTCTTTGGACGAAGCGGAGGGGCGCCATTTTGGCGTGCTCACGCTGGACTGCGGGTTGCGCCTACGGAAATCCAAAGTCCGGCCGCGCGAGCCAATCGACCGGAACAGTCGAAAGCTCGTGGGGGCGGGTCCGCTCACCCTCACGGCGGCGGTGGCGGCCGTGAGCAGACTTAACTCAAGTCACGGCTGAGCATCCGCAGGCGCTATGCCGATTGGATGAGAACTGGTTGCCACAACACCGGCCCGTTGAGGCGTCCCCTCCAGCGGATGCGCAAGAGACTGGCGTAGGAAATATCGAGGAAGCCGGCGACTGCCTCGGTGTTGCCGACCTGCTTGGGCTGTCCGATACGTGACAACGGCCAGGTGGCGAGACGAAGGATCCTTTCGATGCGCGTATCTGTCACCGTTACGATCCCGGAGAGATTGTTGGCCAAGCCGAATTCGATGATCCCCGCGAAGAGCTCGTAGGTTGCTTGGGCCAGGCCGCCAGCTGCCTTCGGCGCTGTCGCAGGGAGATCGAGCGCGAAACGACTACTCTCCCAGATATCGGCACTCGCAGGGACCACCATCTCATCCAGCAGCGTCGGAAACGTATCGCGCAACATTGTCGGTCCGGTGGTCGGCAAAAGGCGGACGCAGCCGCAAGTTCGCCAATCGGACCCCTTGAGAAGCAGGTAGACGGGGTTCAGGCTGTCAAACGGGTCCGTTTCCATTTCGCCTTCGGTCTGCACTTCCCAATCGAGCCGCTTCTTGAAAACCCGATACCTAAGTCCGTGCATTTCCTTGAGTTCGCTCGCAAACTCGGCGTAGCAGTCGGGTGTTATCAGCTGCATCATTGTCGTCTCCGTGCGGGATGTGTCCACGCAATCGAAGGGCAAAGCCGTCATGAATGCAGCCTGTAGACCTTTACAGCTAGACTTGGAGAGGATCAGGATCTCGCCCGAGCAGCCATCCGCACTACGGCCTGGTTGATGGTTCGCACGCCAAGCTTCGCCTTGGCGTTTTCCTGATGGAAGGTCACGGTGCGTTTCGAGACACCGAGAATCTGGCTGATATCCCAGGCCGACTTGCCGCACGCCGCCCATTTCAGGCACTCGAACTCCCGCCGGGTGAGCGTTATGCCATCTACCACGCAATCTTCGGCGAGCCTGCGCCGGGCATGGATATGAACGTTGATCGCAACCAGTTGCATTGCTTTTTCGTAGCGCGTCAGCGACCTCAGAAATGGCGGATGCGCCTCGTTGGAGGCGAAGGTCAGTGCGGCGAACCGGCCGCGATGATCATGCATCGACATGGTCAGTCCGCCGCGAATGCCGAACTCAGCTGCTTTTTCCAGGACTTCCTGCTGAGAGGTCGGCAAATAACGGTGATCGCGGTCCACACCCCAGTCGAAGGTATCCCAGCCCCGCAGTCCCCGCAGGATCACGGGATCCACGCTGTGGTAGCGCTGTTGCAGGTAATGTGATGTCCATGATGATGGATAATTCGAGATCAATCGCGGCCTGTCGCCGGAAGCGGATGGGTAGGTGAAATAAGCGAAGAGCGGAAAGTCGAACCCGGCTGCGGCGGACGCCATTGCCTCATGGAGATCGACGGCATCGACGCTTGCAGAGAGTTGCTCGACCAAGGTTTCAAATACGCGATGCATCTGCGCTTAGCGTACCTCGCGGAGGTTGCTGGAAGCCGACGGAGACGTGGTTCTAAATGATGGCCTGTCCCTGCAGGGCATACGACGCGCCGCCGTCATCACCGCAATTGCTGTGCTGCTTCCGATTGGAGAGAGCTCCGCCCACCTGACCAACTACCGATGGGTGATATTGCGACGTTATCGATGAGCCGCGTGTCGCCAAGCCAAGCCGCAGCAAGCAAGCGTGCCGGTCGGTCAAGGCTTGCTAACGATTGCAGGTCTGTTTCTCCGCGCAGCTCCAGGTATTCGAGCTCGCGATAGCCGGCAGCCAGAATTGCTGCACGCGCTTCATCAAGCGTAGGCAGGATGGGGGAGCCGCGTGCAAGCCGCTCGGCCGTATCGAGCAGGACCGATGCTAGTTTTGGGGCAATGGCGCGTTGGGCTGGGGAGAGCCGCACGTTACGCGACGATAGCGCAAGACCATCGGCTTCGCGGACTGTCGGACAGGGCACAATAGTGATCGGAATGTCGAGATCCCGGACCAAGCGCCTGACAAGCTGAAGTTGCTGAAAATCCTTTTCGCCAAAAAAGGCGAAGTCAGCGCCGGCCTGCAGGAAGAGCTTGGCCACGACCGTCGCCACGCCATTGAAATGGCCGGGCCGGAATGCGCCGCAAAGGCATTCGCTGATGCCGGACACTGAAACGGCCGTGGCGAAGCCCACCTGGTACATTTCCTCTGTGTCCGGCACATAGAGCAGATGCGTGCCCAGCAGAGCGAGCTTGGCAGCATCGTCGCTTTCCGTCCGAGGGTAGGCAATCAGGTCGGCGGGGCTGTTGAACTGCTTGGGGTTTACGAACAGCGTCACGATCACCCGCTCGGCCCTTTCGAGCGCCTTCCGCACGAGGCTCAGATGCCCGTCGTGCAAGGCTCCCATGGTCGGCACAATACCGATCGTGGCACCCGAGCGACGCCATTGCGCAACGACGCCGCGCAGCTCGCTCACGGTTCGAGCGATCGGCACGCTCATGTGAAGTCACCGGCCTTCAAGGCGTTGACATAGAGATGTTCGACCGCCGGAAAGTGCCGGTTCCGCACATCGGTGGCGTAAGCGGCGATTGCCGCCTCAGCCTGCTCACCGAGCTCGGCATAGCGTTTGACGAACTTCGGCCGAAATGAGGTGAAGAGCCCGAGCATATCGTGGCTCACCAGAATCTGGCCGTCGCAAGCTGGCGAGGCACCGATGCCGATTGTGGGTATGTCGATATCGGCGGTTATCTGCCGTGCAAGCTGCTCCGGTATCTTTTCCAGCACCAAGGAGAAGGCGCCCGCTTCGGTTACCGCCCTGGCGTCGCGCCTGATCCGCTCTGCATCGGCTCCCCGGCCCTGCACACGATAGCCTCCAAACGTGTTTACCGCCTGCGGCGTCAGGCCCACATGGGCCATGACAGGTACGCCGCGCGCGGTAAGGAAGCGGATGGTTTCCGAGATGGTCTCGCCGCCCTCGATCTTTACCGCTGAACAACCGGTCTCACCCATCACGCGCGCAGCGTTGCCGAAAGCGTGCTCTGGGCTTTCCTCGTAGGAACCGAAGGGCAGGTCGACGACCATCAGCGCGTGTTCAAGGCCGCGGCGAACGGCCTGTCCGTGCATGATCATCATGTCGAGCGTGACCCCCAGCGTCGACGACAGGCCGTGCAGCACCATGCCGACGCTGTCGCCGACAAGAACGATGTCGCAGTGGCGATCGAGCAGCCTCGCGACCGGCGTGGTGTAGGCCGTCAAGCATACAAGTGGCGTCTGGCCTTTTCGCGATCGAATATCTGGAGGAGTCATCCCTTTTATCTCACCAGCCGCGCTCAACCGAGGCCCCTTCCCTTACGTTACCAACAGCGGGTGTCGCGTTTGGCATATTTTTGTGCGACTGCGAAGAGCTAAAAACAGCGCTTGAGTACTCTGGTGTTGACGTGCTGGCTTCCAAGGTTACATTCAATCGATTAAGGCGCTCCGTTGGGCCAACCCGCTTTCGCAAACATGGATCCTCAGACAAGAAGAACCAAGAAAGGCAAAGCCGCCGTCAAAGCTGACGAAGCCAAAGTGGACCTGACTGCCGTCGTGGTCGCCGTAAACGACAGTGAGCCCTGTGTCCTCACAGTCGGTCATGCGGACACCCTCCCTTCTGGACCTTTTGCCCTTGAGCATCGATCACTGCAGTCGGGTTTGAGGGGGTGGGTGGAGCAGCAGACCGGCCATGCACTTGGATACATCGAGCAACTCTACACCTTCGCCGATCGCGATCGCATCGGCACTGAGCGCCACCAGCGCGTCATCTCAATCAGCTATCTCGCATTGACCAGGAAGGAACAGGCAACGAACTCGGCCGCGTGCGGCTGGCAAAGTTGGTACGAATATTTTCCCTGGGAGGACCACCGCTTCGGCACGCCGCCTGTGCTGCTCGATAGATTGCGGCCCCGCCTGATTGAGTGGGCCGGCGGCGCCAGCGAGCCGACCACTCAACGCGAGCGCCGGCAGCGCGCTGCGATAGCCTTCGGCTTCGACGACCGCCATTGGAACGAGGAACTCACGCTCCAACGCTACGAGTTGCTCTATGAAGCTGGTCTGATTGAGGAGGCCGGTGGCGGCAGGGACGCGATTGCGGCCGCGGCTGGCAAACCAATGGTCGCTGACCACCGTCGTATTCTGGCAACCGGGATCGCGCGGCTGCGTTCGAAGATCAAATACCGGCCGGTCGTGTTCGAGCTTATGCGGCCTTCCTTCACGCTGCTGCAACTGCAGCGAACCGTGGAAGCTTTGGCTGGCAGGCTGATCAACAAGCCGAACTTCCGGAGATTGGTCGAGCAGCAGGAACTTGTTGAGGAGACCGGGGAGACCTCCCTCGACACGGGCGGCCGACCGGCGAAGCTTTATCGCTTCCGGCATGCCGTCCTCGACGACAGGGCTATCGCCGGGACAAAATTACCGCTGGCGCGGGCTTGACATACTTATAGTCAAGGTAGATATATTCCCTTATTGTCAAACCGAATATAATCGAGGCGCCAATGACTGGGGCGTTACCTATGGCTGCGTCCCTGTATGAGCGTGTCCGGCGGGTGATCCCACCCGTTGAATGGCTCGCGTTCGCCGGCGATATTGAAGCCATCTTAGCGCTGAAGCGTGAGCGCAATGCGGTGGTGCTGGCGCACAATTACCAGACGCCCGAAATTTTTCATTGCGTGGCAGACATCGTCGGCGACAGCCTGGCGTTGGCCCACAAGGCGGTGACGGTCGACGCCGACATCATCGTGGTTGCCGGCGTTCATTTCATGGCCGAGACGGCAAAACTGCTCAATCCGAACAAGACCGTGCTCATCCCGGATCTCCGCGCCGGCTGCTCGCTGGCCGAATCGATCACGGCAAACGACGTGCGGCTAATGCGGCTGCGGTATCCGGGGGTCCCCGTTGTTACTTACGTCAACACTTCCGCCGCCGTAAAAGCGGAGTCCGACATCTGCTGCACGTCCGGCAACGCCAAGGCGGTGGTGGAATCGCTTGGCGTGGCGCGTGTGCTGATGCTCCCGGACGAATATCTGGCGAGGAACGTGGCAGCCGATACAGACGTCGAGATCATCGCCTGGAAAGGCCATTGCGAGGTGCATGAGCGCTTCACCGCAGCAGACATCCGGGAACTGCGCGATGCCCATCCAGGCGTCATCGTGCTGGCCCATCCAGAATGCCCACCAGACGTTGTCGCGGAGGCGGAGTTCTCCGGCTCGACCGCGGCGATGTCGGATTATGTCGAGCGTGAGAAACCGACGCGTGTCGTCCTTCTGACCGAATGTTCGATGAGCGACAACGTCGCGGTCGCGCATCCCGACGTCGAGTTCGTTCGCCCATGCAATCTGTGCCCGCACATGAAGCGCATCAACCTGGCCAACATTCGCGCCGCACTCGAGCAGAACCGGCATGAGGTCCGGATTGATCCCGAAATTGCCGGCCCCGCCCGCCGCGCGGTCGAGCGCATGCTTTCCCTATGAGTCTGGAGGTTCGCGACATCGCCGGGGCGCCGGTCGTCATCGGCGGCGGCATTGCCGGCCTGATGACGGCGCTTCATCTGGCGCCGGAACCGGTCGTGCTTTTGACCAACGCGCCGCTTGGAACCGGAGCCTGCAGTGAACTTGCCCAGGGCGGTCTTGCGGCAAGTCTCGGGGGCGACGACGGCCCAGATTTTCACCTTTGCGACACGATAGCTGCCGGCGACGGACTCTGCGATGAGGCCACGGTGCGGCGAGTGGTACGAGCTGCACCCGAAGCGATTAGGACGATCCAAAGGTTCGGCGTCGACTTCGACCAGCACCCTGACCGCGCGTTGCGACTTGGGCTCGAGGCGGCACACTCGCGACGGCGAATTGTGCATGCAGCCGGCGACGCCACCGGTCGCGAGTTGGTGCGCGCGCTCGTCGCCGCGGTTCGGCGTACAGCCTCGATCACCATTATCGAAAATGTGGAGGTCCGCCGGCTGGTCGTGCAGGACGGGTCGGTCATCGCCGTGGTCGCAGCAGGACGAGCCGGCGCGCTCGCTCTGCCCACGCGTCGCGCGGTGCTGGCGACCGGCGGCGTCGGCGGGCTGTTTTGCGACACGACAAACCCCGCTGGCTCATGGGGTCACGGGCTGGCGCTCGCCGCATGGGCGGGGGCGGAACTCGCCGACTTGGAATTCATACAGTTCCATCCAACTGCGCTCGACGGTCCGCGCCGGCCGATGCCGCTGGTGAGCGAAGCCGTGCGTGGCGAAGGCGCGGTGCTCATCGATGAGCGAGGAGAGCGCTTCCTCGCCGACACACCTGGCGGTGAACTTGCGCCTCGCGACGTCGTAGCGCGCGCCATTTGGCACCAGCTTGCCGTTGGACGCCGCGTATTCCTGGACGCACGGCAAAGTCTCGGCCCGAGATTTGGCAAGCGTTTTCCAGGCATCGCCGAATTGTGCCGGAGCGCAGGAATCGACCCCGCGACCGACCTGATCCCGGTGCGCCCGGCGGCACATTATCACATGGGCGGCGTCGCCGTAGACAGCGCCGGCCGCAGCTCCATCGAGGGATTGTGGGCCTGCGGTGAGGTGGCCTGTACCGGCCTGCACGGCGCCAACCGCCTGGCCAGCAACTCGCTCACCGAAGCGGCGGTCACCGCGAGCTGGGTTGCCGAAAGCGTTGCCGGCACGTCGTATACCCGGCGACCGCGCAGATGCTCCACATTCGTCCCTCCACGACCAGACGCTTCCGTGGTCCGCCCGATTGTCTCCGCCGCCCTGGGTATCATCCGCGACGGCGAGGCAATGCGCGAAGCGGTGGCGACCCTGCTGCCGATCGCAGCCAATAGTGTCGCTGCCTCTGGTCCGGCTTTGGTCTCACTGATGATCGCCGCGGCGGCCCTGAGGCGGGAAGAGAGTCGAGGCGCGCACTGTCGGTCCGATTTCCCGCTCCACGATGCCAACGTGCGCCCATCACGGCTGACACTGCACAGCGCAATGCGGGCCGCGGCCGCACTCGATTGCCGGGCTACCATACGGAGCACTTGATATGACTTCATTCTCCCCCCTCCCCGCGACCCTGATCGAACCGATTGTGCGCGTTGCGCTCCTCGAAGACCTGGGCAGATCCGGCGACCTGACCACCGATGCGGTTATCCCGTATGATTGCACTGCCACGTTGGTGCTCAAAGCGAGGCAGGCGGGCGTCGTTGCCGGGCTCGATCTGGTCTCGTATGCCTTCCTTCTCGTGGAACCGGCGATCAACATCCAGATCTGGCGCCCTGATGGCAGCGAGGTTGGGGCCGGGGAAACCATTGCAAGATTGTCCGGACCCGCACGAGGCCTGCTCACGGCCGAACGCACGGCCCTCAATTTCTTATGCCGGCTGAGCGGCATTGCCACTGCCACAGCGGCCATGGTTGAGGCCGTGCGCGGTCACAAGGCGAGGATTGTATCGACGCGAAAGACGACGCCCGGGCTGCGGGCATTGGAGAAATACGCCGTGCGCGTCGGCGGCGGTGCCAATCACCGGTTCGGCCTCGATGACGGCGTGCTCATAAAGGACAACCACATCGCGATCGCCGGCGATATCCGCACAGCAATAGAGCGGGCGCGCGCCGCAGCAGGGCATATGGTGAAGGTCGAGGTCGAGGTCGACACGCTGAAGCAGCTCGATGCAGCGCTCGCGATTGGTGTTGACGCGGTGCTGCTCGACAATATGTCGGTCGAGGATCTTGCCCGCGCGGTTTCTATAGTGGATGGCCGTACGATCACCGAGGCGTCCGGTCGGGTGATGCCGAAAACGGCGGCGGCGATTGCGGCGACCGGTGTCGATCTCATCTCCATGGGTTGGCTGACGCACAGCGCCCCGATCCTCGACATCGGCCTGGACATGCCGGACCACCAGAACATCTGCAAGCACTTGAACTGAGGATTACGGCGTGAGGAGCAACATCAGCTCGGCAGGCGTAGGAGGTGCTGGAAAGACGTGCCGCAGCTCGCCTTTAGCGAGTGCGCCCCAAAGCCAAGAAGGCGTACCGGACTAGCAAACAAAGGTTTGACGATGACGATTGGAATGAACTCGGAGTTCGACGTGAACCAGACCATGCAATCGGTCGATGGAACGCCTCCGCGATGGAACCGCAAAGAGGCCGAGGCCATCTACGGCATGCCATTCAACGATCTGCTGTTCCTAGCTCAGACGATCCACCGCCAGAACTTCGATCGAAACCGAGTGCAGCTGTCGCGGCTCCTTAGCATCAAGACCGGCGGGTGCCCCGAAGATTGCGGCTATTGCAGCCAGTCTGCGCATTACGAAACCGGTGTGAAGGCGTCGAAGCTGGTGGACGTCAAGCATGTCATCGACGAAGCGGCCATGGCGCGTGATGGCGGCGCAACGCGCTATTGCATGGGCGCGGCGTGGCGAAGTCCCAAGGAGCGCGACATGGAGGTTGTGGTCGCCATGATTGAGGGCGTCAAGGCCCTCGGCATGGAGACCTGCATGACGCTCGGCATGCTCGATCTTGAGCAAGCTGCTCGCCTGAAGCAGGCCGGTCTCGACTACTATAACCACAACATCGATACCTCTGAGCGCTACTATGGCGAGGTTATTTCAACCAGGACTTTTGCCGACCGGCTGGAAACGCTTGGGCACGTGCGCGCGGTTGGGATGAAAGTCTGCTGCGGCGGCATTGTCGGGATGGGAGAAGAAAAGACCGATCGCATCGACATGCTGGTCACGCTCGCGAACCTGCCCGAGCCGCCGGAAAGCGTGCCGATCAACATGCTTATTCCCATCGAAGGCACGCCGCTTGCCGCGGCCGACGCCATCGATCCGATCGATTTCGTCCGCATCGTTGCGCTCGCGCGGGTGATGATGCCGAAATCCTATGTAAGGCTGTCCGCCGGCAGGACGGCGATGAGCGACGAAACGCAGGCGCTGTGCTTCTTTGCCGGGGCCAATTCGATCTTTGTCGGCGACACGCTGCTGACGGCGGGAAATCCCGGCGAGGACAAGGATACCCTTCTGTTCCGGCGCCTCGGCATTGAGCCTATGGAACTCGCCACGCAATGAAGGAGGCAATTCTTGCCCGCTATGACGCAACCTTGCGGGGACTGGGGCGCAAGGACCGGTTGCGGACGCTCGCACCGCGCGCCGGGCTCGACTTCTCGTCGAACGACTATATCGGACTTGCCGCCTCCAAAAGACTGGGCGATGCGGTTTCGACGGCGATTGCGCGGGGCACGCCAGTGGGCGCCACCGGATCGCGGCTGTTGCGCGGCAATGCACCGGAACATGAGCAACTGGAGGCGGACGCAGCGGCATTTTTCGGAGCCGAGCGTGCACTGTTCTTCGGCAGCGGCTATATCGCCAACTTCGCTCTGCTGACGGCCCTGCCGCAGAAAGGCGACCTGCTGGTCCTCGACGAGCTCGCTCATGCCAGCATGCATGAGGGTGCCCAGGCCGGGCGCGCTGAGTTCAAGCTGGCCGCGCACAACGACGTCGACGCTGTCGAGGACGCAATCACCCGCTGGCGCGCCGAAGGCGGCATGGGGCGGGTGTGGATCGCCTTCGAAAGCCTTTACAGCATGGATGGCGACCGTGCGCCGATGGAGAGCCTGGTCGCGCTGGCTGATCGGTACCAGGCATTCATCGTCGTCGATGAAGCGCATGCCACCGGCGTCTGGGGACCGGACGGCCGGGGACTGGCCGCCGCGTATGAAGGCCGCGACAACATCGTCACGCTCCACACATGCGGCAAGGCGCTTGGCGCATCCGGCGCGCTCGTTACCGGACCGCGAACACTGTGCGACTATCTTATCAACCGGTGCCGGCCATTCATCTATGCGACCGCACCATCGCCGCTGATGGCAGTCGCGGCACGTGAGGCGCTGACTATTCTGTCTGACGAGCCTATGCGTCGTGCTCAGTTGCACGAGCGTGTCGCTTTCGCGAGCCGGCAATTGGCCGAACGCTGCGGCGTGATGCCCAGCGGTTCGCAGATCCAGCCGCTTGTGATCGGCGATAACAGCCGCACCATGGCGGTGGCGGCAGGACTGCAGGCACGCGGCTTCGACATACGCGGCATTCGCCCGCCGACAGTGCCTGAGGGTACGTCGCGCCTGCGCATTTCGCTGACTCTCAACGTCGACGAAGCCGACATTTCCGCCATGGTCGAGGCTCTCGTCGGAGTGTTGGCCACAGCATGACCAAACGCATCGTCGTCACCGGAACAGACACTGGAATTGGCAAGACAGTGTTTTCGGCCGGACTTGCCGGGCTGCTCGACGGCTTCTACTGGAAGCCGGTGCAATCGGGCCTCAACGAGGAGACCGACAGCGAG
This sequence comes from Mesorhizobium sp., assembly GCA_004017275.1. GTDB lineage: Bacteria > Pseudomonadota > Alphaproteobacteria > Rhizobiales > Rhizobiaceae > Mesorhizobium. The sequence goes on from SAKE01000019.1 coordinate 17,417, forward strand.
GTCGTCGCCCGGCTTTCCGGCTTGCCCGACGGACGCGTGCTGCCCGAAGTCTATCGACTGACGATGCCGCTGTCGCCGCATCGATCAGCCGAAATCGACGGCGTCGCGATCGAGGCCGACGATCTTTCATTTCCGGTCCTGCCGACACCGCTCGTCATCGAAGGCGCCGGCGGGCTGATGGTGCCGCTCAATCGACAGACAAGGTTCATTGACATATTCGAACAATGGCGGCTGCCGGTCATACTGTGCGCCCGCACCGCGCTTGGCACCATCAATCATACGCTGTTGTCGATCGAGGCCCTGAGAGCCCGCTCCATCCCGCTCATCGGCATTGCCTTCATTGGCGAAGAGGTGGCCGATACACAAAGGACAATCGTGGAATTCGGCGGCGTGCCGCAGCTGGGCAGGCTGCCGCACCTCGGTCCGCTGACGGGTGAAACGTTGAGAGATGCAATGATTTCCGGCTTCGACCTGGCCATGATTGCCGGAGGCGACTGATGGCGGAGTCTCGAGTCTGGCATCCGTTCACGCAGCACGCGCTAGAGCCCTCGGTCCCTGAAATCGTGCTGACTGAAGGCGCCTATCTCCACAAGGCCGACGGCTTCCGCATCCTCGATGCGATTTCTTCCTGGTGGGTCGTCACCCATGGCCATCGCCACCCCCGCATCATGAAGGCCATCGAGACGACCGCGTCGAGCCTCGACCAGATCATCTTCGCGGGCTTCACCCACGAGCCGGCCGAACGGCTGGCCGAGGCGCTTATCGGCATCGCACCCGCCGGCCTCGACCGGGTGTTCTATTCCGACAGTGGCTCCACCTCAGTCGAAGTCGCGCTGAAGATGGCGCTCGGCTATTTCCGCAACATCGGCGCGCCGCGTTCGCGCATCGCCGTCATGGAGCACAGCTATCATGGCGACACGATCGGGGCGATGAGCGTCGGCGCCCGCGGCGTCTTCAACGCCGCCTATGATCCTTTGCTGTTCGAGGTCGACGCCATCCCCTTCCCGGCCGCCGGGCGCGAGCAGGAAACGCTGGATCGGTTCGAGGCCGTTAGCCGCGACCGGCGCGCAGCCGCGCTGATCGTCGAGCCGCTGGTGCTTGGCGCCGGCGGCATGCTGATGTATCCGGCCTGGGTTCTTGCCGAATTGAAGAGGATCGCCGAAGCCTCCGGCACGCTGCTGATCGCCGATGAAGTGATGACCGGCTGGGGGCGCACCGGAACCATGTTTGCCTGCGAACAGGCGTCCGTCTCGCCCGACATCTTGTGCACCTCGAAAGGTCTGACCGGTGGTACCATCCCGCTGGCCGCCACGATCGCCACCGATGCCATCTTCCACGCTCACTTTTCGGAGGATCGCAAGAAGACGTTTTTCCATTCGAGCTCCTACACCGCCAATCCGATCGCCTGCGCGGCAGCACTTGCCAATGTCGAGATCTGGCGTGACGAGCCGGTGGCCGAGCGGATCGCGGTCTTGAGCGCGAGGCAGGCCGCCGGGCTGCAACGCTTCCGGGTCAATCCATATTTCACCGACTGCCGGACAACCGGCACCATCGCGGCACTCGACCTACGCACCGGCTCAGCCGGTTATCTGGCCGAGATCGGGCCAAAACTGCGCGCTTTTTTCCTTGAGCGGGGGCTACTTGTGCGCCCGCTCGGCAATGTCCTCTATCTTCTACCGCCCTATTGCATCACCAGCGACGAATTGGGCGGGCTCTATGACGCGATAGAGGAGGCCGGCGAACGCTTCGGCTCGCGGCCATGAACCTATCGTCGCGCGTTCTCGGCTTCGGCCATCATGCGCCGGCGCGCAAGGTCGAGAACCCGGAAATCGAAGACCGGCTCGGGCTTGAGCCCGGCTGGATCGAGCGGCGCACCGGAATTCGCTCGCGCTTCTGGGCAACAGACGAAGACACGCTGTCGGGCCTTGCCGCCTCTGCCGGCGACATGGCGCTGACCAATGCCGGTATCGACCGCGGCGACGTCGGTCTACTCTTGCTCGCCACGTCGACGCCCGATCACCTTCTGCCGCCAAGCGCGCCGCTGGTCGCACATCGGCTGGGGCTAGGCCGCGCCGGAGCGATCGACCTGACCGGCGCCTGCGCCGGCTTCATCTATGCGCTGATGTTCGCCGACGGGTTCACCCGCCTGCACGGCAAAGCGAGCCTTGTCATCGCCGCCAACATCCTCAGCCACCGCATCAATTTGGCCGAGCGCGCCAGCGCCGTGCTGTTTGCCGATGCCGCCGGCGCCATGGTGATCAGTCCTTGCGATGACCCGGATCGAGGCATTCTCGGCGCTTCGGTGGATTCCGACGGCTCGCGCTACGGGCTAATCCAGATTCCCGCCGGGGGAAGCAACACTCCGTTCCATGCCGACCTCGACCTCGCGCAGACACGGATGACGATCACTGACGGCCGTGAAGTATTCAGCAAGGCCGTGGAGATGATGACCGCCTGCTCGAGAGATGCGCTCACTGCTGCCCGACTGAGGCCGCAAGACCTCGATCGTTTCGTGCCGCATCAGGCCAATGCGCGCATTTTCGACGCGGTCGGCAGGAACCTCGGCATCGCTGATCACTCGATCGTCAAGACGATCGCCGAATATGGCAACTCTTCCGCCGCGACGATCCCGCTCTCATTGTCGCTGGCCCATCGGGCGCAGCCGTTTCGGCCTGGCGAGAAAGTCCTCTTGGCGGCAGCGGGTGCGGGTCTCAGCGGCGGCGCGCTTGTGGTGGGAATTTAGCAAAGCAATGCTTGCGCACAGGACTGCTCATGAATGAGACTATGAGAATGGCTCAATACGTAAATAGTCGCCGGCAAGCTCCATAGAGCTGGGTTCCGTGCGGTGCTCCGCGATGTCTAAGTATCGACCCGCTTGCTCAAATCGCAGCGCTCATCGAAGGCCAGCAATACCTCATGCAGAGCGAAAATCCTCAACCGCCCGTTTCAAAGACGCTCGCCCCATTTCGAAACAAGGTGTTTCGCTCAATTTGGGCGGCCACCCAGATTTCCAGCCTCGGTTGGCTAGTGCAAACGGTCGCCATCAGTTGGCTTATGGCAACGATTTCAGCGTCCGACCTCATGGTGGCACTCGTCCAGGCCGCATCCACATTGCCGGTGTTCTTCCTCTCAGTTTTCGCCGGAGCCATTGCCGACAACTTCAGCCGCCGGTGGGTGATGTTTGCGGGACACTGCCTGATAGCATCGGCGTCGACGACGCTGATGATTTCTGTGGGTCTGGGATTTGTCAGTCCTTGGCTGATTCTCGGGTTAGGTTTCCTGGCCGGCTGCGGCTTTGCCTTGAATGATCCGGCTTGGCACGCTTCGGTCGGCGATATCCTTCACAAACGCGACATTCCGGCCGCAGTGACGCTTATGTCCGTCGGATACAACATTGTGCGCAGCGTTGGTCCGGCCTTGGGGGGCGTGATCCTGGCCGTCTTTGGGCCGCTGGCCGCTTTCGCCTTGGCTGCGGTGAGTGATCTGGCGCCCATAAGCGCGATATGGCGCACCAAATGGGAGGTCCGCTCTTCGCCTCTCCCTCGTGAGAGAATGACGACGGCAATTCATGACGGAGTGCGCTTTACTGCGATGTCTTTGGAGATCAGGGCAGCGACCGCCCGAGCCGCTCTTTTCGGATTGGCAAGCATCTCCATTCTGGCGTTGCTCCCCCTCGTCGTCCGGGATCAGTTGAAGAGTGGGCCAATTGTCTACGGTATCTTATTGGCCGGCTTCGGCATGGGTGCTTTCATCGCGGGCATGGGCAACGGCTTCTTGAGGAAGGTCACGTCTCAAAACAGGCTGGTGGCCTTCGCCTCTGTGGCTTGTGCAGTCTGTTGCCTCTCCCTTGCCCTTACATCGTCGATTCCTGTGGCGGCCATTTCGCTGGCGCTCGGCGGAGCGGGTTGGCTTATCACCTGGACGGGCATTGACGTGTCGGTGCAGTTGGCAAGCCCAAGGTGGGTTGTAGGCCGCACGCTCTCCATTTACTACGCCTTGAGCGCAGGCGGTATGGCTGCTGGCAGCTGGATCTGGGGTTCTGTCGCGCAAAACTATTCCTTGACCTTAGCATTGGAGGGCGCCGCAGGCGCTCTGTTGCTGGTTGCAGCAGCGGGGATCGTGTTGCCGGTCCGTCCCTGGGAAGAAACCGATCAAGAAAGTTCAGTTTTTCATCCGCCGGACGTGGCTCTCGATCTGAAACCCAGAAGTGGCCCTATCGTGGCCAAGGTCGAGTATTTGATATCGGAGGAAAATATCGAGGCCTTTCTGGGCTCCATGCGCACGCGGCGACACGTCCAGAGCCGTGCCGGTGCACGAAACTGGACGCTCCAGCGAAATCTGCAAACACCGTCACTTTGGACGGAGACATTCCGCACCCCCACCTGGATGGACTTTCTCCGCCTAAATCATCGACTCACCGCAGCAGATAAGGAAGTCGCCCAGCATCTCCTGTCACTGCATGAAGGAGAGGTGCCTCCGCAGACAGTGCTTTCGATTGAACGGACGACCGAGGCAATTCGTACCCGTACCTCGACAATCTTTTCTCGTCCTCCAAGATGACGCCATCAAGCTGCTGTCCAGGGACAGGGTGGATCACCGGTGCTTTGCAGAGCACAGCCTCACACCGAGAGCAGCGTGCTCCGGGTTGTGCGCTTTCGCGCGCACCCAGGCGAGATGATGGTGAACGCGGCGTCAAGTGGAAGTCCCCTGCATACGCTTGCGGAGTCTTCTGCGAGAGCCCATGCCGACGAGCGCCAAACAAGGTTTGATGCCTTTCGGCGTCGTGGCCTCAACTCATCGATTCGCGAGAAAAGCATCGAATGCAGCAGCAACGGCGCGAACAACAAAGCGGTGCTCCGGCCGCACGCGGATGAAGCCGTTTTCGACGTCCAGGATCCCCTCCTCAGCCAGCGTCACCAAACTCTCAACTGAATCGAGAAAACGAGCTGGTTCGATTTCGTGGGCGGCACAGATGGTCGGCACGTCGGCCTCCAAATCGCACATCAGTCGCTCGATGATCGCTGCGCGCACCCGGTCATCGTCGGTCAGACGGTGACCCTTTGATGTCGCCAGACGTCCACTTGCGATGTGCCGGGCGTAAGAATCCCGTGTTACTTCGTTCTGAACATACCCCTCGCGGACTCGGCCAATAGCCGACGCGCCTAAGCCGATCACGTTTTGCAAGTATCGGCCGAGTATCCCAGCGAATTACGCCGTAGGCGCGCCCGGTCTTCTGCGCTAGCGCGAGTTCGTCGTCCGGCGGAGCGAAATGATCGAGCCCGATCTCCCGGTAGCCAGCGCCAACCAGTGTCTCGGCGACAGCTGCAGCCTGTTCGGCGCGAAGATCGCCGTCCGGTAGACCTGCCTGCTCGATAGGCGCTGGTTCTTTATCACGGAAGGAATATGCGCGTATCCGAACACCGCAAGCCGGTTGGGGCGCATGGCGACCGCAGCCATCGCGGTCTGGATGCAGGACTGCACAGTCTGTTTCGGTAGACCGAAGATGAGGTCGAAGTTGATATGGCCAACGCCATGCCGGCGGAGATTTTGGACTGCAGCGGCCGTCTGCACCTTACTCTGGATCCGATTGATCGCCTTTGCACATCGGGATCAAAGCTCTGCACGCCGATGCTCGCGCGGTTGACACCGTTAGCTGCCAAGGCTTCGGCCATTTCCGGTGTGAACGTTCGGGGATCGATCTCCACGGTGATCGCAGCAGTTTTGCTGAAAGCGAAGTGGCGGCGTAGAAATTCCATCAGCGCCAAGTGCTCGGCTGGCCCGATAAGGTGAGGCGTTCCGCGCCGAAATGCACATCGCTCACCGGCAGCCCTTGCCGCACTTGCTCCGACACCAAACTGATCTCCTGACGCAGCACCGCTAAATAATTAAGGATCGGGCCGTTGCGACGGATGACCGCGGTAGGGAAGCCGCAATACCAGCACATGGATCGGCAAAACGGAATGTGGAAATAGAGCGACACCGATTCGTCGGCCGGGAGGCCCCCCAGCCATTCCTCATAATCGTCAGCACCAACTGCCGCAGAGAAGTCTGGCACAGTCGGATAGATGGTATACCAAGGCGGCCGGGGGTCCCGGTACTTTGTCAGGATTGAGGTGTGCAAGGAGCTGTCATCCCACGTCGCTGATCCATCATTCTTTCGTTGCGCGCTCGTCCTGGTCTCTGACCTAAGTCAGTGCGTCCCGCTTATGTCGCAGTCTCGTTTGGACAGGATGGGGTCAACCACGCCGGGGAGCGCGCGTGCCATGGTTGCGCCTGAGGTGATGGTGCGGTGCCGCATTCAACGTCTGAGTAGTACGTGACGCCAGTGCAGTGTGCTTGAGGCGTCTGCGGAAGAACTTTGCAATGCGAAATTCATGTCCGACGCAACGGACCTGTCAAGCCTCGTTCAGACGCCATCCAGGTCCAGCCAGCGGCCTTCCCTGCCGGCCGAAAAACCATACCGGCTTTAGCCACCGAGACGCTCTAAAGCTGACGTCGGCTCATTTGATGAAAGGAGGACGCCGCTAGGGGGTGCACAAGGTTCCCCGGCTTGACGTCGCTTCGAGCGAAGAGCGGCGGTGTGGCTTGTCGTCAAGCGCCGGGCAGCGTGCCCCCTACCGATATCCCGAAAAGATCGACCAAGATGGCCATGCCGACGCCACACGCGGTCTGGATGAGGCCGACCATGAAAATGCGATTGGCGCGTTCGTAGATGGGGCGCCGCAAGGAACTCATGTCGAGCAGCATGGACAGCGCTCTCATCTGCAGTGCGATGCCGAGCAGGATCGGCACTACGGCGAACAGATCGTAGAGTTGCCATGGCAAGGGGTTCGCGGCCCAATGAGTGAGGAAGCCGAGCGAAAAGGCAAGCAGGATACCCACGGCAGTGATTGTGCCGTTGCGGAAAATGGTCTCGATCGGTTCTTCCTTCGGATCGTGCTCGTCCAAGCGGCTTCCTTTCGTTGCTCTTTCCGTCGAGACTAAGTTCTCGAGAATGCTGTTCATCGCCAATTACTCGAGGCGAGCCGTAGGCAGCCGTTTCAGGGTGCGCTCCCTCTCGCTTCCGGCCGCGCAATGTACCTGCACGGCGAACTTACAGCGGCGAAAAGGTGCTGCGGCCACCATGCGACGCCTCGGACGCGCACGCCCTCTGTTCCTGGCGCAGCCCTTGCGGAGCGTACGCGCAGTGATCCTTCTCGGTAGCGCATGGCGCGGCCTCCGTTGCGGTCAGACGGGAAGCCGTCGCTGTTAAACGAGACTGTCACATATCGAACATGGCGAACCGTGTCGCACATTGCTTTTCGCAGTGACCCTCAAAAAAAGTGATTCCAGCGAGACGAAGGCGCGTCGGCCCGATTTTGGTGTCGGCCGCATTTACGCTTCAGGTTGGCATGTCGCTTGCTGCTCTATTTCGGAGAGCTGCAGCGGTCCGACCGGAGTGTTTCACATGTAAACGATAATGAATCTCCTAACAGAAAACACTATTATAAGTACATGTGGCTTTTACGCTGGCTCACCTCTCGTGTCAAGCGCTTTGGCGTCCACATATTGGAGACAACACGCACAAAATTTAGAGGAAAAGCTTGCTCTTTCGCCTCTATCCTTTTTATTCCTTCATGGAGATCTAGACATGTACATCAAGAGTCCTCTTCTCGGCTTAACTGCTCTGATGACCGTTTCCGTCGGTCGAGCAGCTGGCGCCGAGCGGGAACCGGCCGAGTACATCAAGATCTGCGACGTCCTCGGCTCGGGATATTCCTATATTCCCAACACCGAGACCTGCCTGCGCATCGGCGGCTATGTCCGTTACGATATCGGCCTGGGTGACGTCCGATCGTATGACAGCGCAAGAACCTCGGACGTGAGAACTGGCGAGGACCAAGGCACTTGGCGAAACAGCACACGCTTCACGTTCAAAACTTGGACCGGCCAGCAGACCGAGCTCGGCGCGTTGACGACCTATACCGAAACCCACGTGAATTTTGGCAACAGCGCTAACTCGCATGACAGTCCTCAGAACTATGATTTCAACAGCGGCCTCGCACTGGCTTCTGCCTGGGTCGAGCTGGGAGGCCTGCGAGTTGGCAAGGAGGGGTCGGCCTTCGATACGTTTGTAAGCTACGCTGGCGACGTTCTCGATAGTATGCTCGTTCCGTCGGCCGGCTTCGACACCAACGTGGCTCAGTACCACTTCGACGCCGGCAACGGCATTTCGACTGTGATTTCGCTCGAACAAGGATCGGGCTCAGCCGGTACTATCGACAGCTATATTCCGCACGTTGTCGCCGGCTTGAAATACACGCAAGGCTGGGGCTCGATCACCGGCGTCGCGGCTTATGACAGCAATTACGAAGCTTTTGCCGGCAAGATCCGCGTCGACGTCGCTGTCACAAACCAGCTGTCGCTGTTTGGACTCTTCGGCTACGGTTCCAATGCCAGTCTCAACGAGGACTCAAACGGCGCAATTGCCAATCATGGGCGCGGCTCGTACAAAATCTGGAACGGCCAGTGGGCTTTCTGGGCGGGCGCCACCTACGAGTTTGACGAGAAAACTTCGTTCAACCTTCAGGTCTCGGGTGATCAGCTCAAGGATGCTGGTGTGGCTGCAAACGTCGCCTACATGGTCGTTCCCGGCTTCACGGTCACAGCCGAGGTCGATTACGACCACTACGGCAACTCTGGCCTCGGCCCTGCCGAGCCTACCGCCGTCAAGGGCACGAGCAAGCCGAACAGCGTCGGCGGCATTCTCCGCTTACAAGGCTCATTTTGAAATCTCTCCAGTCGCGAGCATGGCAAAGGCACTTGCCTCGACAACGCACGCATGGAGAGCTTCGTTCGCCATCTTGAAGTCTGCATCGACCGTCCACGGCCCATCGTACCAACTAGAAACTGAAAGTTATGAGCCCTGTGTACTACACCTAGCCCTTGACCTGCCCGATGAACCGGCCAGGGGCCGTCAGTTCAAATTCGGGGCCGCTTAGAGGGCAGTGTGAGGCCGTGTTAGGTAAGCGCCACTGCAATGTCGAGGCCGCGACACGCCTGTCGCTTTGGACGGCTGGAATTGCCCTTCGCGGCGCCATTCATTCTCTCAACATTTACGTGATAATGCACGCTGAGTCCGAGCCGCGTGGCAGCACCCATCCTAGGTCACTATCGGGGGGCCTTAAACCTGAACAGCTCCATCGTCGCGGCTGCTGCGGAAGCAGGAGCTATCACTGGGACCCGTACTGGTGCTTGTCAGCCGCTGAGCCGCTACTTCGTCTTAGGAAGAGCATTGTCCTTGCCAAAAGCCGGCCAGTATTTCGAGATTGCCAGTGTGGCGCCGGCTGAAGAGAAATGACCATAGTCGAAATATAAAAACTCTCCTCTATCGGAATAGGCGCAGCGTCCTGCGCTGCACAGGAATTTCAGCGGATCGATGAATGTGGCGCCTTTGGTAAATGAGCGCACACGTTCGTTGATGTCGGGGTCCATCGCGATCGGCCAGGACGTATCGTCCAGATTTTGGCGCTTGGCGAAGAACGCAATTTTCCGGACGTCAGTTGGGAACTGCGGAGACTGGCCGATGACAAACACGCGCACGCCCAGGGCACGAAGCGTAGCGATTGTTTGCTGAAGACCGTCGAAACCTCTGACCTCATAGTCACTCCATCTACCGCTGAGGATAACCGTCTTGATGTCCGCTTCCAAGATGACGTCCAAGGCCTTGCGATTGAACCGGACACAATCAAGACGATCGTAAGGGTAGTAATAGAGTATCGGCGCGCAGCTGGCGTACGTATATTCAACGATGTTCGCCTGCAATCGATTTATGTTAGCACCCAAGCCGGAAACATAGTGCGCGGCGAAGGAGTCGCCCCACAAAAAAACCGTTGTTGGAAAACCGCTGGTGCGCGTGCAATCCTCCATATTCCAGCTTTCGATCCGGCTGGTGCCCTCGTTGAAACAGATGCCATTCCTCCAGTCCCCGACGGAAATGCGCCGCTGGACATAGTCCGGAAACCGTTGCGGAAAGCCATTGCCGAGCGCCCCCGCCGCTCCGCCGGCACAAAGGACAACGATCGCGAGCGCTGAAAAGGCGAAGATAGGCCCCGGGGAGGTGAAGGCCCTCTTCTGTCGAAACGGCTGCTCTACAAACTTCCAGGAGAATGCAGCCAATGCGAGGCTTGCCACCAACATCGCACCGGTCATCAACGGATCGAGTTTTTGGAACGAAAGATAGTGCGCGAACGCATTGAGAGGCCAGTGAACAAGATACAACGAATACGAGATGAGCCCAATCCAGACCAGCGGCCGGACTTCGAGCATGCGGGTGGCGACCGTCGAGGGGGTATTTTGGCCAACATAGATCAGAAGGGCCGTTCCGATGCATGGATACAAGGCGTTGTAGCCTGGGAACGGATCACTCGCCGAAATCGCGAAGAACCCGATGGCGAGAAGGCCAAATCCGGCCACCCCCACCGACTCCATCAGGAATCGGTTGCCCAGCGGCGAGGGGCATTTGAGCATGAGCAGGGCGCCCAACATGAGTTCCCAGATTCGGGTCGGCAGCAGATAGAATCCGGCGGTGGGTGCCAGCGATGTCGCCATCACCGCCACTACGAAGCTGCAGAGAATTATCGGAAGAAGTGTCGTCAGCCAGCGCTTCCCGATGTAGCGATAGATTAGGAACATCAGGATTGGTGCGAAGATGTAGTACTGCTCCGCTACGGAAAGCGGCCAAGTGTGCAACAGTGGTAGAAGCGCGGCATCGATAGAGAAGTAACTTGACGTTTTCCAGAAGAAAACGTTCGACCAGAAGGTCGAGGTAGCTATGATGCTAAGACTGAATCCGCGCAGATCCGGTGGCAGAAGAATGAACAATGCTGCAATGCAGGTGAGAAGCATCACAAAGACGAGCGCCGGCAGAATGCGCCGGGCACGGCGCCAGTAGAAGTTGACGATGGAAAATTGGCCGCGTTCAAGGTCATCCAGGAGGCTTCCGCTGGTTAGGTAGCCGGAGATGACGAAGAAGATATCGACCCCGCTAAAGCCACCCGGGATCGCCGAAATTCCGAAATGAAAGAGTACGACCGGAAGTACAGCAACGGCCCTAAGGCCCTCGATATAGCGCCTATATTGCATCCAGCGGTTCCTTTTATTTTAGATCAGGACGCGATTGGAAGCTTTCAATCTCCGGTAGGAGTGCTGCCGAGATAAGGGCGGTATCAGCCACCTTTATCCGTCCCGAATGTTCTGTAAGTTGCAACTGGTACAGAAGCACGATCGCCATCGCCGGCCTTGACGGCCTGATTGTCGAGCAGATCGCGCGGATCGTTGACCATCACGGCCAGGTTATGTCCTGTCGAACAACCAAGCGGCTGTTTGAAGGATTCTTCATTGGGTAAGGCACCATATGAGGGACAGACCGGCGGACGGGCGTGATAGACAATCGCCTCAATTCGCACTGAGCCGGCGTCGTGTTGATCGCGCAATTGAATGTTGTCTTCTTCGATTGCCAACTGCCTGGCCTGATGGGCTACCCCTGCGCTGAGCTGGGGCGAACCGCTGATGAGGAGGTGGATGGCATCGAACCGGCCGCGACTGGCCTTGTCTAGGAAAACACGCAAACGCTGCCGTTCGGAAGCGCGCAGGCTTTGCAACGTCAGGACGGTGGTCTCCTCTCGGACAAGCATTGGTGCCGATGGTTCGACATCAACTGGCGTAGTGCTTGTGCAGCCACTTACGCTTGGTGCCAGAGCGACAAAGAGGATTATAAAACGCAACATCTTTGGATGACACTATTCGATGATGAAGCCGAGACCGCCCTGGGCGCTTGGCGCGCCCGCACGGATAGCAGCGCGGTCTCGCGGGGGACTTGTCACGGAATTCGTCGGAGCGCCCCCTCCGTTCAAAGCCGGTGCCGCCCGCTCGGTCGGTGCGCTCATCTGGTTTGGGTTGGAGCCTGGTCTTACAATGTAAGGCGTAACTAGAATGACCAGTTCTGACTCCTCTTTTTGAAACGAGGTCGAGCGAAAAAGCGGTCCCAGGATCGGCAGTTCTCCGAGCCAGGGAAAGGCCCTGACATCATTGTTGACGTTCCGCCTGATTAGACCGCCGATTGCGAAGCTCTGGCCGCTGGCGAGTTCGACGACCGTATCGGCTCGGCGCGTGGAAACTGCCGGCACGGAAATTCCGTTGATTTGCACGGCACCTTGCGTCGACAGTTCACTGACTTCGGGCGTTACGTGAATGTTGATTTGATTGTTGCTGAGAACTGTCGGCACAAATTCCAGACTGACGCCGAAGTGACGGAATTCAACCGATACCTGCCTGTTTTCCTGCAGGACAGGAATGGGAAATTCGCCGCCCGCGAGAAAGCTGGCCTTTTCACCCGACATAGCGGTGAGGTTCGGCTCAGCCAGGACGGAAGCTATATGCTCCTTGGCGAGCGCGTCGAGAACCGCGCTGACGTTGACGGCACCGTTGTCGAATCCGATTTCTGCTGTACCGCCACCCTGGGTTGAACCAGACCCAGCGCTTGCAGCGCTTCCGCTTAGAACGCCCACTTTGAAATTGCCGATTTGACCGAAGGCGGACAAGTTGACGCCGAGTGACTTCATGGCGCTGCGTGAGACTTCGGCTACGCGCACGCTGAGGTTAACTTGCAGGGATCCAGCGACCTTGATGTTGTTGACGACTTGCGCTCCGTCGCCCAGATATTGCTCAGTGACTCTTTTTGCGGTGTCGGCGACCTCTGCGTCGGGCGCCGTCCCGCTAAGGATTGCGCCGCGCGGCGTATAGTTGACGCGGATGGGATAGTCGCCGACCTGCTCCCGCAACATGGCGCGTAAATCCCCGATCGGTTGCGTGACAACGATACGCAATTCGGCGAGAGGCTCGCCATTGCCATCCAAGGCGAATAGGCTGGTCCGCCCCGATTTCTTGCCAAAGACGAAGATTGTTTTGCTCGATGGCGCCTGAAAATCCGCGATCGTGGGGTCAGCAACAAAGATGGTCGTGGCTGGCGCGGGCAGATGAACGGTCTCCCCGAGCGAAGAGGAAAGGGTCAGCGTGGCGTTGATGCTATTCGAAGCCGCATGCGGCGGGCCTTTGTCCTGCTTGTTTTGCGCCGCGACACCAAGTGGGAAAGTCACAATAAGCGCGCAGAGGAGATGGCCCAGGTAACGGGGAACTGCAGGTCTTGTAACCTTGTTGGCGATCGCCCGCCAATTGAGCGCATGGCAAGGATGTTGAAGGATCAGCAAAATAGATCTTCTTTCGATTCGACAAACTATGCGGACGAGGCGTCAGTCAATTCTAGGATGTAACCAATGCCTCGGATGGTCTTGATCCGTGGCGTTGCACCTGATCTGGTCAGATGTCCCCGTAAACGATAAATTCCGACTTCAAGCGCGTTGGCAGACACGTCGTCGTTGAATGAATAGAGGTGATCTTCCAATTGCGCACGGGGCACGATGCGGCCTGCCCGGTTAAGCAGGTGCTCTAGAATACAGAGTTCGCGACGTGCGATCATCATTGGGTGCCCATCAACGAAAACCTGGCGGGCGACCGGATCAAAGTCGAGATTGCCAAATACGAGCCTCAGGTCGGTCATCTGTGTCGCCCGGCGCAGAATGGCTCTCATTCTGGCAATAAGCTCATCGGTAGAGATGGGTTTGAGCAGAAAGTCGTCCGCACCACCGTTGAAGATCGCAATTCGCTTATCGAGATCGTTAAGGCTGCTCATAATGACGGCAGGAACTGAATGCCCGTGGGTCCTCAACTGCCTCAGCCAACCCAAGCCATCGCCATCTGGCAGAGCCAATTCCAGCAGGAGAATTTCATAGCTGGCGCAAGAAAATGCACTCGAAGCCAGTTCCAGAGTACCAACGACATCAACGACGAAGCCGCCATCCCCGAGCGCAAGTCGCATGGCGCGCGCAAGATCCGCATGATGATCCACGAGCAGCGTTCGCATTTCATCTCCTCTCGAAGAGGGACGGCCCATCGAACGCGTCACCGGCGGCCATCTGATCGGAGCACACGGCGCGCAACTCGTCGCAGCTCTCGGAACTGGTCCGAGTCGGAGGGACATGCAAGTCGCTCGGTGGCAATAGGCGCGGGTGAGGACCAACTGACGGGCTCAAATACGCCGGTCGGCGAACCCACGAGGCCAGCAACCCGCGTGCGATTTCTCGTTGCATCATCTCTCCTACGTGCAGCCCCTGCGCTCGCAAGGCAGCGTCGCGGCTCAGAGCCCGATTCCCACAGAGGGTAGGGTTAGCTTTCGAGAAACTGATTGAACAAATCGATTATTTGGATCGAATGCATCCACGGTATGGATGCAGCGCACCATCTTCAACGACTGCGGCGTCCTGATGCACTGTTGTGTCTGTCGTGCTCTGCTTTTTTCGCTGTCCTTCAAGGCTGGCGAGCCTGGTGGAACCTGCGCGTCATTGGCTTGGTAGCTTGAATGCTCAACAACGGAGCGCCCTGCGCAAAGCCGCTCTCATTTCCAAAAAGCCTTGCAATCTGGTTGGAGCACTTCGCGCTCGACACCAAAATAGGCGAGGAAAACTGACGTCTGACAGGGATGTACATGCAACAGCCGATTTGCGGCACCAGCAAACGACCGCGTTCAGGCTGAAGATCGACGACCAACGGCTCCTCGATTTCCGCACCGACCGCTTTTACAAGCTCTTCCTGTGCGGGCGGATGCCGGCAAACAGCAGCACAGGGTCAGCGAAACCGGGAGCGGGCCTGCTTGATCGCCATGATCACATTGCCGCTGTCGCGCGTGCGGAGCGGAATGCAATCGGTCCAGCCGGCGGCAATCCGGTCAGCACCATCGTCTGCACGAAGCTCCCTGACGAAGACGTGCCCGAATGCGCTCAACAAAGCCGGGCGGCGGATCTTTCCAATCGCCGAAGGTGCGGGCTGGCACCGAGCGGCGAACTGCGAACTCATTCCTGCCCGGCGGCGCTGGCCGCCGCGAGCGTCGATGCGGACCCAGCCGCTCCGAATCCTCCCACAACACGATGAGCGCGTCGCGGACATCGCTGCCGTAACAGCGGCTGCGGCTCTTGCCCGCAGACGGCCTCTGCTCACGACGGTTCATAAGACGGATCGCGCGCTTGCGAATAATAGCCGGTTACCGCCTCGAACTCATCCAGAATGCGCCGCTTGTCAACGCCGCAATAAAGCTCCACGATCGCCGCTTCACCGTGTCGCCATGCTGAGCCGCGCCATCCTTCCCCCGAACCGGAATGGCACGACCTGTCCATCCCCTTTGGAACAGGACACTATTGGTAACATTTTGCTTGAGGCAATGCGGCTCGTTGCCTTCCTTTTCGCTGACCGGAAGGGTACCGGAAGTCGTCTATCGCATTTTACCCGCTGAAAGCGGCAACACCTCGACCTCAATCGCAGATCATAGGAAATAGACGATCGCGTCGGGGCCTCAGCATCGGTTCACCGGGTTTCCGTCATCGACTGAAGCGAATTGCCCCATCGACCGTCACCGGGTGGGCCGCGATACGTCGCCGTGTATGATTAGCGAGCGCACGTAGCGGAGCCATAGCTCTCCACCCAGCCATGTTCCCCTAGTTGGAAAATGTCCGGCGGACCAGAGGTGCTGTCGTCAGCTTTTCCTGAATAGCGGCCAAGGCAATCCCTACCAGTCCATCACCACCTTGCCGGAACTGCCGCTCTTCATCGCATCGAAACCGATCTGAAAATCGTCGATGCCGATGCGGTGGGTGATCAGGCCGGAGACATCCAGCGGACCCTGCACAAGCGCGATCATCTTGTACCAGGTTTCGAACATCTCGCGGCCGTAGATGCCTTTGAGATGCAGCATCTTGAAGATGACCTTGTTCCAGTCGATCTCGAAGCCGGTCGGCGCGATGCCCAGAATGGCGATCTTGCCGCCATTGTTCATGGTGTCGATCATGTCGCGGAAAGCGGGGGCGGCGCCTGACATTTCGAGCCCGACGTCGAACCCCTCGGTCATGCCGAGCACCGGCATGACGTCGCGCAGCTTCTCCTTCGAGGCGTCGACGACATGCTGGACGCCGAGTTTCTTGGCTAGCGCCAGCCGCACCGGGTTGATGTCAGTGATGACCACTTTGCGCGCGCCGACGCATTGGGCGACGAGCGCGCCCATGATGCCGATCGGCCCGGCGCCAGTCACCAGCACGTCCTCGCCGACCAGATCGAAGGACAATGCGGTGTGGACGGCATTGCCCAAGGGATCGAAGATCGCGGCAATCTCATCGGGCACATCGTCGGGGATCGGCACGACATTGTGCTGCGGGATCGCCAGATACTCGCCGAAGGCGCCTGGACGGTTGACGCCGACGCCGAGTGTGTTGCGGCACAGATGCCCTCGCCCGGCGCGACAGTTGCGGCAATGGCCGCAGACGATGTGGCCTTCGCCCAATACACGCTGGCCGACCTTGTATTCGGTGACCGCTGCGCCGAAATCGGCAACGGTGCCGACGAACTCATGGCCCGTCACCATCGGCACCGGCACCGTCTTCTGCGCCCACTGGTCCCAATTGTAGATGTGCACGTCGGTGCCGCAGATCGCCGTCTTCTTGATCTTGATCAGCACGTCGTTGGGGCCGATTTCCGGCACCGGCACCTCTTCCATCCAGATGCCCGGTTCGGCCTTGGCCTTCACAAGCGCCTTCATCATGTTCGACATCAGGATTTCCCTATTCCGTGATTGCGCTTCTGGCGAGATAGCCTGCACAACGGGAAGGTAGGCCACTAACTCGTTTGAACGTCCGGAATGGTCAGCCCCGCCTGCTCGGCCTCGCGGCGCAAATTCTGACGGGGCCTGGGGCCGATCTGCTGGATCACCAATCCGGCTGCCAGTGAGCCAAGGTCGCCGCAAGTCTGCAGGTCGCGGCCTTGCGTGTAGCCATGCAGGAAGCCGGCGGCATAGAGATCGCCGGCGCCCGTCGTGTCGACCAGTTCCTTGATGGCGGTCGCCTTGATCACCACGGTCTCGTCGCCGCGCACGATCACCGAGCCTTTTTCCGAGCGGGTGACGGCGGCGATCCGGCAATCCTTGCGGATCTGGGCCAGCGCCTCGTCGAACGACGATGTCTGGTAGAGCGACTTGATCTCGTGGCTGTTGGCAAAGACGATGTCGACCGTGCCCGAGCGCATCAGGTCGAGGAATTCGTCGCGGTAGCGGTCGACGCAGAACGAATCCGATAGCGTCATCGACACTTCTCGGCCTGCCGCGTGCGCCAGCTTCGCCGTCTGGCGGATTGCCTCCTTGGCGCGCGGCGGGTCCCACAGATAGCCTTCGAAATAGGTGACCTTGGCGCCGGACGCCTTGTCGGCTTCGACATCCTCAGGGCCAAGCTCGACGCAGGCGCCGAGATAGGTGTTCATCGAGCGCTCGCCGTCGGGCGTGACGAAGATCATCGAGCGCGCCGTCGGCGGCTCACCCTTGAGCGGCGTGGTGCCGAAGGCGACGCCCTGCGCATGGATGTCGTGGGCGTAGATTTCGCCCAGCGCATCGTTGGAGACCTTGCCGAAGAAGGCCGCGCGGCCGCCAAAGCTGGCGACGCCGGCCGCCGTGTTGCCGGCGCTGCCGCCGGACGCTTCGATCGCCGGACCCATGCGGCTGTAGAGCAGTTCGGCGCGTTGTGTGTCGATGAGGTTCATCGCGCCCTTGATGATGCCGTTGGTCTCGAGGAATTCCTCGTCGCACTGGGCGATGATGTCGACAATGGCATTGCCGATGCAAAGCACGTCATAATCCGGCATCAAAATCTCCGCCAAAACCCGAGCCGGCTTCTTGCCACGCCGGCCGGGCGTGGTCTCGCGAGTTGAAATGGGTTGCCGCATGCGCTTGATCCAGCCGCCCTCACGCAGCTGCCGGTCCGGCTTCACGCAGCAAATCGTCAGCTTTGTCCGTCTTCTCCCAAGTGAACTCAGGCTCTTCACGCCCGAAGTGTCCGTATGTCGCCGTCTTGCGGTATATCGGCCGTAAGAGATCAAGCATCTTGATGATGCCTTTCGGTCGGAGATTGAAAACCTCGAGAACAAGGCGCTCGATCCTTTTTTCCTCGATCCTTGCGGTTCCGAAGGTATTGACCATGACAGAAACCGGACTGGCCACGCCGATCGCGTAGGCAAGCTGAACCTCGCAGACCTCTGCAAGGCCGCTGGCAACGATGTTCTTCGCGACATACCGGGCGGCATAGGCCGCCGAGCGGTCAACCTTGGATGGGTCCTTGCCCGAAAAGGCACCGCCGCCGTGACGCCCGGTCCCACCGTAGGAATCGACGATGATCTTCCGTCCTGTGAGGCCGCAGTCGCCGGCAGGCCCACCGACCACGAACCGCCCTGTTGGGTTGACCAGAAATCTGATCCCCGAAGTATCCAGGTGGGCCGGCAGGACCGGTTTTATGATCTCCTCAATGACGCCTTCGCGGACCGTGGCTTGTGAGACCGCTTCGTCATGCTGCGTTGACAGGACTATGGTATCCAGCGCCACCGGGCGGAGCCCTTCGTAGCGTACCGACACTTGAGATTTCACGTCCGGACGCAGCCAGCCAAGCTGTCCCGCTTTCCGGACCTCGGCCTGTCTTTTCGTCAAATGGTGAGCGAGTTGGATCGGCAGGGGCATCAATGTATCCGTCTCGTTGCATGCGAATCCAAACATGATGCCCTGATCCCCTGCCCCTTGCCCGAGATCCTGCCCTCGTCCTTCATCAACGCCCTGGCTTATGTCGGGCGACTGCTCGGTGAGGGCCAGAACGACGGCGCAACGTCGACCATCAAAGCCAATCGCATCATCGTCGTAGCCAATATCGAGTATCGTATCGCGGGCGACTTGGCTGTAATCGATGTGGGCATGGCTGGTGATCTCGCCAGCCACAACGACCATCCCCGTCTTCACCAACACTTCACAGGCGACGCGCGCCTTCGGATCGGTGCGCAGGACCGCATCGAGAATGGCATCGGAGATGTTGTCTGCCATCTTGTCGGGGTGTCCCGCGCCGACGGATTCGGAAGAGAACACGAACTGCCTGGTCATAAAAATGCCCTCGCTTCAAGTGCTGGAGTTAGTGAGGAGTTTCTGGATTGGGGTGGCTTATCGGTCGCGGATGCCGGGAACATCGAACGCAGTGCAGAAGTCGGCAACGTCTCTTCGTACGCTCGCATGAACTTCCTGGTCATCGGGCTGGCGGCAGACCGAGTCGATGAAAGCGGCGATCTGCACCATCTCCGTTTCGCGCATGCCCATGGACGTCACCGCTGGTGTCCCTAAGCGGATGCCGCTTGTCAGCGCCGGATGCCGCCGGTCGCCCGGGACCATATTGAAATTCGCAATGATGCCTGCACGCGATAAGCGCTCCGCATAGGCTTTGCCTGACAGCGGCCGGTCCCGAAGATCAAGGATCAGCATGTGATTGTCAGTGCCCCCAGTGACGAGTTCATAACCTCGCTCCAGAAGCGCCTGGGCCAGAGCCTTGGCGTTGTGGACGATCTGCTGACCGTAGACACGAAAGGACGAGTTCGCTGCTTCCTGCAAAGCGACGGCAAGCGCGGCGATAGTATTCATATGCGGTCCGCCTTGCAGAAGAGGGAACACGGCGCAGATTGTGTTTGCTCTTCGGATGATGGAGGGGCTGATAACGGTCTTCATTCCTTGATAAAATGAAGCCACCCCGGGGACCGCGGATCGACTTGTGAGAGGTGCTGGTGACCACATCGCAATGGGACACGGGGTTCGGATGCACTCCTGCGACAACCAGGCCGCAGATGTGGGCGATGTCAGCCACCAGATACGAGTTCACCTCCGAAGCAATTTCGGCCATTGCCGCGTAGTCAAAAATACGCGGATAAGCAGTTCCGCCGACCCAAATTAGCTTCGGGCGTTCCCGCTTGGCGGTCTCGCGCAAGTGGTCATAGTCAATTTGCTGTGTCTTTTCGTGCAGCCTGTACGGGACGCGCTGATAATCGCTGCCGGAAAAATTGACGGACCAACCGTGAGTCAGATGGCCGCCTTCGGGTAAAGGCAAGCCCATGACTTTGTCACGGGGGCTCAAAAGCGCGCGATAGACAGCCTGGTTGGCTGGCGAGCCTGAATAAGGCTGGACGTTGGCGTGTTCACTGCCAAATAGCGCTTTCAGGCGCTCGATCGCGAGGGTCTCAAGCTCATCGACGATCTCGTTTCCGGCGTAGTAGCGCGCACCGGGGTATCCCTCGGCATACTTGTTGGTGAAAATCGACCCGGTCGCTTCCAACACCGCCGAGGAGGCAAAGTTCTCGGAGGCGATCAGTTTGAGAGTTGTCCGCTCCTGACGCTCCTGTCTTAGAAGCAGTTCGTGAACGCGGGAGTCGACGGCGGCTAAGTGAGGCCGCCCGTAAGTGTCGGGCTGCGCGATGGCGCCGCCGGCGGAGTTATCCATGGTAGTCGCGCTCCATTTGGACTGATCTATTTCACGATCAAGCAGGCGGTCCCTTCAACCGCGCGTCTTGTATTGCTTCCAGGCGTTGTAGGTCTCTTTTATGATGGCCATCATCGTGGGGCAGGAGATCGACCACCAATTGAGCCAGCCCGCCATCCTTGCCTCCTGCTTGCATATGGTACGAAGACTGCGGACGTTGTTCGTTGCAGCAAAGAAAGTTGGCTCTGCCCAGCCGCCGAACGTGGCGTCGAACCTGCTCGCGAGGCAGACTGGTAATATCGGCCAGCTCGCCGACGGTTAGATCCGCATGCGCGCAAAGGCCCAGGATTCGAAGGCGATCAAGATGCGCTGCCGTCCTTAGGCGATTTACCAGTGTCAACATTGGTTGGCATCAACCCGGACGGGATGCAGCAAGCCGCTAGCCCTTCTATCCCCATCAATCCGCATGAGACCTCTCTCGTCATTTGCTGTAAATCCGCTGGTATGGATGCTAATGGAAGATGGATCACAGTCCTTTCTACGACTAAGACGCCAGATATTGGGGCTAATGTACCACCTGACAGGAGACTACACTCACGAACATTATGTGAATTTTTTTTAACGTTGCTGAGAATCAAGGGTGAGGTTTGGCGAATGTCTCGCCGTCGACTGTCGAATCCTGCCCGACGGGATTATGGGGTGCGTAGCCTGCTTGTCCTTTCCACATGACCAGCGACGATGGGGCGGAGGCGGCAGACATAGCTCTGGAGCATGCTGCGGTATCTTTGGCCTGAAGCCGAGGAAGGCGGACCGTGGCTTCCGCGCCGCTGCCGGGAGCCCGCGAACAGGCCAAGTTGATCAGCCGGGTGTTGCCGTCATAGAGCGTGAGACCCAAAGCTGGCCAGCCGCGCCCTGAGGCTGACGCACCGCTCAGCGTCCACCTTGCTCTCGAAGCCCATCGGCATAGCGCCGATAACGACTTGACCGCGTGCGTGTCGACGAGCGATCGGTGAGCGCAAGGATCGAGGGTGCAGTGCAGGATAATGCTGTTTTAAATCAGCGCTGTTTTCAGCCGACTGCCTTGAGCGTGGGCACAAGGATATAGGCCCAAGGCAGGAGATCATCGTCTGCTGTTCGGGAGGCCGCCCTGGGCGCGCGACAGCCGTTCCTTCGGCTGCGCCGCTCCGCCACCATCCGCGCCGTGCCTTCCGGAGACCATTCCCGCTGCCGGCCGGCGCCCGTGAAAACCTCGACCCGGCGCACCGGCTCGAGATGGCTGGGCTCAGCGTAACTCTGAAGTCGTCATATACCGAAGCCTTCACAGACTTCGGACATCCCCCTCACAGTCCGATCCAGATGGCGTCAGGAACACCGCTGCGTTGATGCGGATGAACCCCTGCTTGTGCCACAATGACCCTTATGTCAGCGCGCGAGCCAAAGCTTCCGCGCAAGGCGACGGCTAGGATAAGGCAATGCCGACGAAGGGCACATTGCTTGCCACACTCTGGAATGATGGCATGCTCGGAAGGCCTAGGCTTTGCTCAGGGCCGCCTGCAAGGCGCGCTTTGAGGTTATTCACATAGCCTTCTGCGTAGTCCTGCGCCGTCGAGACCGAAAGATCAATGCCTGCCGCCAAGGCCTCTTCCATCAGGTGCTTTACGAGCCCATTTCGAATGGCCAGCTTGACCTCGGGGCCTGCGATAAGGCCGATCGCCTGCGCGGCCATATTGAGGCCAGCTTCCTCCAGCGCTCGCTTCATATCGCCTCCGTTAATGGCCGTACGCAGGAGATTGGCTGCTTGCGACTCAGCCTCGAGAACCATCGAGGCAAGATCGGCTACTTGTCCGAGGCCCGGAATGAAGCTGAGCAGTCCCACCGCCGTTGCCGCCAAGTCGAGCACTTTCGTCTCGATTTTGAGCACGGAGTCGACGACGTGCATGACGGCCCCGCCGTTCTTTTTGGCTGACTTAATGTCAGGCTGGTCCATCAGGCCCATCTTCATGTCCGCGACGGCATTCTGCTCTTCTGCGGTTTGGGCGCCGTGGGTGATTGGCTGCTGAACGTTGCGGTTCGCAGACGACATGTTTGTGCAAAAATGGGCAAAGTCTTTTTTGCTGATATTGCCGGAATCAACCGTATGCCCGCCGCCAAAGTCGAAGAATTTATGATGGGTCTTATAGCCCGTGATCGAATTGTTCAGGAGGCCAAACAGAAGAGGATCTGAAAGGAGCTGAGAGGCTGCTTCCCGCACTTTCGGATCAAGGCTCTTGTCGTCTTTCATTTTCGCCAGTTTGTCGCGAGTCAGAACACCGCTTCCAAAGAACGTGTCCTGATGGTCCTTGATCATCTCGACCGTATTCAGCTCAGTTTGCGTGAGGCTCATCGACGATGAGGCGACTTGCAGGAAATCCTCTTTGTGCATCTTCCCTTTCGAGCCACCGCACAACTGGTTCCAAGCATCGGGGTGATCGAGGAAATATTGCGCCGCCGCAATGACCTGGGGCGGAAATTTGCCGTTTTTCGATTCGCCGCCGACCATTTTCTTGAACTCATCCAGACTCAGGTCCTTGGACAGATTTTCGGAGTACCGGTAAAACTCCCGCAAGGCATCGCTCAAGGTCATGACCGAAGGCTGCAAACCTCCGCTGCCGTCGGATGGTATGTAGTTCTGCTCGTAGCTTCGCGCTTGGGCTTCCTGAAATGCAGCAACTTGTGGGTGGTGGTTTGAAAATCCGGCCAAGTCCTTGGCGTTGATCTTGCCTCCACAGCGGCCGTCGCCCTGCGAGCCAATCGCATAAAAAAGTCCCGAATCCTGCTGCAGTCCCTGGATCGCCGCTTTCAGATCCGGTGGCGTAGAGGGATCATTGGCTTTGTCGGTCAACGACTTCCAAGTAAGCGGGCATTGGTCCTTGTGACGGTTGAGTACCGCAACAATCTGCAACTCAGCCGTGGTCAGCGACCCACCGTTCCACGTGATTCCGGGGCTCGGCCTGGGAGCCGGCTCGATCTTCGGAGTGACGCCGAGCAGATGTTGGGCTTCAGTCGCCTTGGAGCGTTGCGATTGGTCCTCCTTGAGAGCCGCCCTCATATTTGGCGGCAGCAGATCCAGTGGGTGTTGCTCCAAGCCATTCAATGTCAAGACATCCGGTGCCAGATGGCCCAAAGGGTCCTGCCGCAATTTATCCATTGTCGAATCAAGATTCGACGCTGGCAGATCCCCTTGCGCGAAAGAGCCGGGCTTGTCTGCCAGCACACAAGTGGACAGCATCGCTTCGAAGCACGATGCACTTTGCTGATGCTGGGTCGCAAAATGGGAAACTTTCAGGCCCGGCCAACCCCTTGCGGACTGTAGCGAATTTGAGCGGTAGAAAGTTGAAAGATTACTGGCCGACATTATGCATCCTCAGACGTGACGTTGAAATCCCCACAAGAGACCCCGACAGAAGATCCCTTGCGTTTCACAAAATTCGACAATTCCAAGCGTCGGCAGGTCACGAATGCGCCTGCCCTGCCTTCAATTGCTGTGTTCCGGGCCGGCTCCAAGGTTCGGTCCAACACAATGGCCGGAGTCACCGCGAGAGCTGCCGGGACTCATCATGAGCGGATTAGCTTTCGAGAAACTGACGAGTTTGCGAAGAGTTCACAAAGGGGTAGCCGCAGTCATGTTCTTCAGAGCTGCGGGAAATCCTCAATGTTCATTTCTTGCCCAGCTCAGGCTTCCCGCCAACGCTATCCTGTTGTGGGATGTCAGAAGAATAAGAAGCATCCGGTCGTCCGTCGCGAACGACCGTAGTGGAGGAGCCGCGAAACAAGATCAGCACTGATTCCTTTGGCGTTGCCGCTATGTGAGTCTGCGCCTGCGCCTGCGCCACCAAGCCGTTAAAGGTCTGCTCCACGAGTGCGACGAAGCGCGGTGGACCGGAAACGAAGACGAGGCCATTGCCTGGCACGGGTTTGACCACATAGCGCTCGTCGGAGATATCAAGCTTGTCGAGAGCCCCCTTGAACGCATCGAAGCGAATCGACGTCATCAAAAGCATTCGAGTTTGCGATTCTTGTGCAGCAGACACATAGAGCACAAGGCCGTCATAGTACCATTGTAGACCGTAAAGGTTCGTCAAGCGGTCGAGGAACGCGCGCGGTGGCAAATCAGGCATACGTCCGCGAATTCGCCCCTTCACCGCAGGACTGATGTTGACCCTGATATTCAGGTTGTTGCCGAATTCCTGCAACGCTGCAGCGAGCTCCTGATCCAGAACCGTGTATCTATAGGGTGTCGCCGGAAGGGACAGCGGGACTGCATGCGCCGGGTGAATCCCGGTGGACAGAAAAAACCCGGCACAAAGAAGTCTCAAAACATGCAGGGTGACGGGTTGGATAAGCGTTCTCGGCATGTCGCACTGATAAACCAAACGCTGAAATCATCACAAGTGACTAAATTGCCGAAGAGATTTTAGATTGTCGAAATGACGCCGCCGTTAGTCAGCTTGTTGTCAGCTTGCCCCCCTAGGAGTGTTGCGCCGACACCGGGTGATGAATGGGCGGGGCTCGCCCGGTCAGAGAGAGCAACCGAGTCCTTACATGATGATGCCTGTCACGTCGATCTCTGCCACTCTAACGGCTGGCCTCCCCAGGGTCGGATCACCGTCGATTGTCGAGCAGGCCCAGTTTGAGCGCGCCTTAGGGCATGCAGCCGACTCGCTGAAAAACGATGCCGCCGCGGGGCCAGCGAGTGCGGCGCCAGTTGCTGCGGCGATGGATGTTCAGCGCGCGGCTGCGCCGACGAGCGGCATGGGCGATCGCGTGTTGCAGACGATTTCCTCCCTATATCCACACAACACTGTTTCCTTCCCCGCGCTCGACCATGACATAGCCCTTTCGAAGGGCGCTCTACCGGGACCGGCGCAGAAGCTTCCCGTTCCAGGTGAGGCGGGAACCGGAATCTCGGGCATTCCCCAACAAGGGCAAGACTTCGAAACGATGATGGCTGGTCTTCGGGATGTTTACAACGGCGTCACCCAGGTGGCGCTTATCTCCAAAGGCGTCAGCGGCGTCACATCATCCGTGAATAAACTTTTGAAGGAAGGCTGAACCGCGCGCATGATTGGCTTGGCCGAGGGCGAAATCATGCGTGGCCTGTCAGGGTGGCGGTCGGTTAGACTTGTCATGCTGCCAGTTCTCGTCGCCCTCACTGCTTGCAAAGCCGACCTCTACACGCAATTGCAAGAGCGTGAGGCAAATGAAATGCTCGCACTTCTTGAAGACAACGGGGTCGCCGCGATCCGGGTGGTCGCCAAGGATGGAACCAGCACGATCCAGGTTGACGAAAAGCTGCTCGCCTTCTCAATCAACCTTCTGAACGCCAAGGGGCTGCCGCGCCAATCCTTCAAGAACCTCGGTGAGATATTCCAAGGATCAGGCCTGATTGCCTCGCCGACCGAAGAGCGTGCCCGTTACGTGTATGCCCTGAGCGAAGAGTTGTCGCGGACGATCAGCGATATCGATGGCGTTTTTTCTGTACGTGTTCACGTCGTGCTGCCGCATAACGACCTTGTGCGAGCCGGTGCCACGCCATCCTCGGCCTCGGTGTTTATCAGGCACGACGCAAAAACAAATGTCGCGGCTCTGCTGCCAAAGATAAAGATGCTTGTAGCCGACAGCATCGAAGGCCTGTCCTACGATAAGGTGGAAGTGGTTTTGGTGCCGGTAGAACGGTCCGCACACGAGCAACGGCCCGATCCGACTGCTGTTTTGCCACAAGCATCACTACCTCTTCCTGCGCCACTTCTGGCGACCGTAACAGGTTTTGCCGCAGCCGTATTCGCCGTGGCCTGTTATCTCTTGATCGGCGTTGTTACGCGTCGGCGCAAGCAATCAACCGGCGTTTCCAAGGTCGAGGGGCGCCGGGATGCTTCTGCTGTCGAGGCCATTCGCAAAAGAATGCCTGCAATTGGACGTGGGTGACATCTCATTGCCAATGCCTATACAGACCGCCCGACCTGATGGTCCGCACTTTCCGGGCGCGAGCGAGCTTGCGGCTTCGGCCCATCCAACCCGTCTTGCGGCGCGTCTTGATCCAGCGTTATCGGCCGAAACGTTAGTGAAGTTGCAGAAGTGTTCCAGACTGCATCCAAGGCTGGCAGAATTGCTGGGCAACGATGACGTGGATCTGAACCACATCGGCTGCAGGCCGGACCTTCTACGCGGGCATGATCCATATCGAGCGGCCCTTCTTGCTGGTAGTATCTGGCATGCCCGTTCGCTGGTCGCGTTTGTCTCTCAGCCTGAGCTTGCCATCCTTGTTAAACGCATCGGCGTGGATGCACACGCATTCGGAATCCGACACCTGCTGCATGCTGTTGACAAAAGACTGATCTCGGACCCAGAAAAACTCGCTCAGCAAATCGAATA
This sequence comes from Mesorhizobium sp., assembly GCA_004017275.1. GTDB lineage: Bacteria > Pseudomonadota > Alphaproteobacteria > Rhizobiales > Rhizobiaceae > Mesorhizobium. The sequence goes on from SAKE01000019.1 coordinate 44,230, forward strand.
CGATGGACACGCATGTCTTGGAGCTTGGCTCCAGGACAGTTCAGCGACCGAGCGTAACCGCGTGCTTCTTCGATTGCCCGAGGGGACTGCCGCGGAGACTCCAGCACATGAGCATTGGACCGCCGCCGGCCAATTGCTTTCACTTGTAGTAGCTCATTTTGAGACAGAGACCCCGGTGAAATGACAGTCGAACTTTCCGAGGGGCCAATAGCGCCGCAGATGCGTCCAGTCGGACCACTGATACCCGCGAGCGAGCTCGAAACCTGGCACAGCGCCGCGCAAGCCCTTGCCGCGGCAGAACGGCATCGGCAGCGCGTTCGAAACTGGGCACGCGCGGTTTACCAGCGGGCGTGGGCGCGCGGCCACATGGAGGGCTCGAATGCAGGCACCGAGGAGATGGCAGGGTTGATTGCGGAGACAATCTCCGAAATCGCGCGACGAAAGGCGGCTCTGGAGCAGGAATTGCCGCAGCTCGTGATGGAAATATTGAGCGATCTTATCGGCGCTTTCGATCCGGGCGAGCTATTGGTGAGGGCTGTTCGTCACGCCATAGAGTGTCAATACAGCGGCGCCGACGTTTGCCTTCATGTTTCTCCCATGCAAGTCGACATGCTTGCACGAGAGTTTGCTCGATGCGACGGCCAGGATGGTCGACCAAGGGTGCGGATCGAGCCCGACCCGACATTGTCGCCGCAACGCTGCGTGCTGTGGAGCGAGTACGGCAATGTTGACCTTGGACTTGACGCCCAGATGCGCGCGCTGCGCCTTGGTTTCGGGACGCTCTGTGAGAAAGGCGAGCTATGAGAAAGCCCGTCCCAGAACATAACGCTGACGCCGACACTCGAGCTCTCGTTCCAGCAATCTCGTCTTTGAGGGCTGCGGCCAAGCGAATTGACACGCGTGCGGTGCGCGGTCGGATCACGCGGGCTATCGGCACACTGGTTCATGCCGTCTTGCCAGACACTCGTATTGGGGAACTTTGCCTCCTAGAGGACCCGCGAACCGGGCTGTCGCTCGAGGCCGAGGTGATCGGCCTGTCGGGTGATGGTGTATTGCTGACACCGATCGGGGACTTGGTGGGCCTATCCAGCCGCGCAGAGGTCGTGGCCACTGGCCGAATGCGTGAGGTGCCCGTCGGCGGCGATTTGCTCGGTCGCGTGATCGACAGTCGTTGCCGCCCATTGGACGGCAAAGGCGAAATCAAGACCGTCGAAACTCGGCCCCTGCATGGCAGAGCCCCCAATCCGATGACGAGGCGCATGATTGAGCGGCCATTCCCGCTTGGGGTCCGTGTCCTCGATGGTCTGCTGACGTGCGGCGAGGGCCAGCGGATCGGGATTTATGGCGAGCCAGGTGGTGGCAAGTCGACGCTGTTGTCACAGATCGTAAAGGGTGCCGCCGCTGACGTCGTCATAGTGGCGCTCATAGGCGAACGTGGACGGGAAGTTCGTGAATTCATCGAAAGGAATCTTGGTGAAGAGGGCCTTCTCCGTACGGTCGTCGTGGTTGAAACATCCGACCGCTCGGCGGTAGAGCGTGCGCAATGCGCTCCAATGGCGACTGCGCTCGCGGAATATTTCCGCGATCAAGGCCTACGCGTTGCTCTCATGCTGGATTCGCTGACGCGCTTCTGCCGCGCTATGCGCGAAATAGGCCTTGCTGCGGGTGAGCCGCCGACGCGACGGGGCTTTCCTCCTTCCGTTTTTGGCATGCTGCCAGGCCTGCTCGAGCGCGCCGGCATGGGTGAGCGGGGCTCAATCACGGCCTTCTATACGGTGCTTGTAGAGGGTGATGGCACGGGTGATCCAATCGCCGAGGAATCGCGTGGTATTCTCGATGGCCATGTCATCCTCTCACGCGCTATTGCGGCGCGATCGCATTTCCCCGCTATTGATGTGCTGCAGAGTCGCAGCCGCGTCATGGATGCAGTCGTTTCGGGGACACATCGCAAGGCAGCATCCATTTTCCGCGAGCTCCTGTCGCGCTATGCCGAGACCGAGTTCTTGATCAATGTTGGCGAATACAAGCCAGGTGGAGATCCCCTGACTGACCGGGCTGTCGCGTCAATCGACGAACTGAGGGAGTTTCTGCGCCAGAGCGAAGATGACGCGTCAGATTTCGAGGAGACGGTCGCATGGATGTCGCGTCTGACCGCGTAAACTGGATTCAGTCTTCGAGGTTACGGCTTCTGAAGGAAATGCAAGAGCGTCGTGCCCTTGGCGAGCTGTCCAAGAAGGAAGCCCAGCGCGATGTGGCCGCCTCAGCCGTACAAAATGCCTCTAGGGAGCTTGCAATGATACAGCAACATTGTTCAAGAAAAGAAGCAGCGCTCTATCAGCATCTGATGTCACTCGACAACTTGTCTAGCGCAGCGCTCGACCGTCACCGCCTTCACACTGAACAACTTGCCGCTGAGATCAATTCCAGACGGCAGATGCTTGATGATACCCAAATCGCTCAAGAGGAGGCTGAGATGGCGGCGTCCAGGACGAGGGAGCTATGGGTCATATGTTCGGCGGCAAGGGACAAATGGCAACAAATCGAGGACGACGTGCGGCGCGCCGTCGAGACTCATTCGGAGGCCGCAGCCGAGATCGAGGCCGACGATGAGATACTGCTGAAATATGCGAGGGGGTCGCTTGCCTAAATGCCGCGCAACCGGATCCGACGGTCGCAAGAGGTCGTCCGAATGACACGACCGTGCAGTCTTTGATAGGCGCTGCGGTCACACCCGCCATGTTCGAACCAGTTCTGAAACTGTCCCACACGGTTGTCTCGTGGCTCAATGATACAGCAGCGCCGCGCACGCCGTTTCAAAGCCGGATCAACGAGGTGCCGCTATCGGTGCGAACGGCAGGGCTTGTCTGGCAGCAGGAACCTGCTGCCATTCCGATGCTTGACTGCGTCTGGAGAGTGGGAGCCGAAACGGTCATCTTGTCACTGTCGCGCCCGCTCGTAGAGGAGTTCATCACGACAGTGCAGAACGGCTTGGCCTTCCCTTCCGAGCCAACTGCTTCGCTAATTCTCGAACTCGCTCTGGAGCCGCTTGTCACTCGACTGGAGGAGACGACGCGTCTGAACGTGCAACTCGTGCGGGTATGCGAAGCCACGATGCTGGCTCCTCATCTTGAACTCGACATCATTTTCGGCGCGGTCAAGGGCAAGGGCCGTCTATTCCTGTTCACGCCACTTGACGGCTTAGTACCGCCTGCGTTTCGCGCGCTAGGCGAACTGCTTGCCCAGTTGCCGCGGCAGCTGGGCGGGCTGCCTCCAGAGCTCCCGCTCATTGTTGCAGGAGAGGTCGGCACGCTTCGCCTTCCTGCGGCGCTTCTTCGAAGCGCATGTGTCGGTGATGCATTGTTGCCCGATATTGCGCCGTTCGGCCGCGGCCAGATCACCCTAGCTGTCGGCCAGTTGTGCGCCGAGGCGGATCTTGACGGCGATGAATTAATCTTGCGGGGGCCTTTCCGCCCGCGACCGTGTCCTTTGGAGAGTGCGCATATGACACAACCCGGATCGCAACTGGAGCTTACTAAGGATCTCGACGATGTCGAGATCGTGCTTGTCTTTGAATGCGGCCGCTGGCCTATTTCTCTTGGGGAATTAAGAAGTGCCGGCGAAGGGCATATTTTTGAACTTGGATGGCCGATCGACGGCCCGGTCGACATAGTGGCCAATGGTCAGCGTATCGGGCGTGGCGACATTGTCCGCATCGGAGAAGAGCTGGGCATCAGGCTCCGTGGCGGGTTTGCATGCAATGAGTGAAGCTCAGCCGACAATCCTGGCGCTTCTTGCGGTTACCGCCGGACTCGGTCTGCTGGTTTTAGCAGTTGCCACGACAACGGCCTTTGTAAAGGTATCAATTGTTCTTTTCCTCGTCCGCAATGCGCTCGGGACCCAGACCATACCACCCAATGTGGTGCTGTACGCCGCGGCGATGATCCTCACTATGTTCGTTAGTGCGCCCGTTGCTGAGCAGACCTATGACCGCATGTCGGATCCCAAGCTCCACTATCAGACATTCGACGACTGGGTAAGCGCCGCTAAAGCCGGAAGTGAGCCCTTGCGCGAGCATCTCAAGAAATTCACAAATGAAGAGCAGCGGCGATTTTTCCTATCTTCGACAGAAAAGGTCTGGCCAGAGGAAATGCACGCTGCAGCCACGCCTGATGACTTTGCAATACTTGTACCATCTTTCTTGCTATCAGAATTGAAGCGCGGATTTGAGATAGGATTTCTACTTTATCTGCCTTTTATTGTTATAGATCTGATAGTGACAACTATCTTGATGGCAATGGGTATGTCGATGGTCTCACCAACTGTTATATCTGTCCCGTTCAAGATCTTCTTGTTTGTTGCCATTGATGGTTGGTCAAAATTGATGCATGGGCTTGTGCTGAGTTATACGTTACCGGGAGGCTGATCATCACTGAATCCAGCATCATTACTCTTATGAGCCAATCACTGGTGGTTTTCATGATCTGGATTCTACCGCCGCTCATTGCATCAGTGGTTGTCGGCCTCGTCATCGGCATCCTCCAGGCGGCGACGCAGATCCAGGATGAAAGCTTGCCGCTCACCGTGAAGCTTCTGGTCGTTGTCGCGGTGATTGGGCTGTTTGCTCCTGTGCTAAGCGCCCCGCTCATAGAGCTAGCCGATCAGATCTTCACCGAGTTTCCCGCAATGACACTTAGCTACTAGTCCGCCCCATGGACGCGCCATCGGCCGATATTCAAATTCTGATCCAGACGGCTCTCGAACTCGTCGTTGCGGCAGGTCTTGGGGCAGCCCGCGCGATGGGCATCATGCTGATCTTTCCCGTATTCACACGCTCGCAGATCAGTGGGCTGATCCGGGGCTGTTTGGCTGTTGGCTTCGCACTACCATGCCTGGCACACGTCAGCGGCGGATTGCCGGCGCTGGATCCTGATACGCGCCTGATCCAGCTAACCCTGCTCGGATTCAAGGAAGTTTTTGTCGGTGTACTCCTTGGCACTTTTCTTGGCATTCCGCTTTGGGGCCTTCAGGCTGCCGGGGAGCTTATCGACAACCAACGCGGCATCAGCAGCCCGACCGCTTCGGCCGATCCCGCGACGAACAGTCAGGCTTCCGCGATGGGCGTTTTTCTGGGGATCACTGCGATTGCCATATTCGTCGGATCAGGAGGCCTGGAAACTTTGATCAGTGTCCTGTACCGCAGCTACTTGATCTGGCCGGTGTATCAGTTTCACCCGACACTGAGTGGGCCAGGAGCAATGGAGTTGTTGGGGCTTCTCGACAGCATAATGCGCACGGCATTATTGGTATCGGGGCCTGTCGTGTTCTTCCTGATACTGATTGATATATCGATGATGCTGCTGCGTCGCTTTGCCCCGCAATTTAAGGCGAGCCAACTGTCTCCGGCAATCAAGAACATTGTCTTTCCAGTTCTCATGGTCACCTACGCTGCCTATCTGGTGGAGAGCATGAAACTGGAGGTCACACGTGCCAACGGCGTGCTGGAGTGGTTCGACAAATTGCTGCCATGAGCGACACAAGTGAAGAGAAGACACACGCCGCCAGCCCGAAGAAGTTAAGTGAAGCGCGCAAAAAAGGACAGCTGCCACGTAGCTCCGATTTCGTCCGCGCGGTCGGGACTTGCGCTGGGCTCGGCTACCTTTGGCTAAGAGGCAGCGTGATCGAGGACAAATGCCGGGAAGCGCTCCTATTAGCCACCAAGTTGCAGAGCCTACCTTTCGATACCGCGGTGCCGCAGGCATTGGTTGTGCTCGTCCAACTCACAGTCGCGGCTGTTGGCCCGCTGCTTGGAACCCTTGTCGCCGCGGTGATTTTGGCCAGCCTGCTAGCCAATGGTGGATTTGTCTTCTCTCTGGAGCCGATGAAGCTCAGCTTTAAGAAAATTGACCCCTTTGAAGGGCTGAAGCGCTTGGGGTCTGCTCGTTCCATGGTCGAAGTCTGCAAGACCATGTTCAAGGTATTGGTTCTCAGCGCAACCTTTTCCATTGTCCTTCTCGGGATGTGGAAGACAATGGTCCCTCTGCCGATCTGCGGCATGGGCTGTGTTGGCCTCATCTTTATGGAGACAAAATTGCTGATGGGAATTGGCGCCGGCGCACTGCTGGTCGGCGGACTGATCGATCTTCTGCTCCAGCGCGCGTTGTATCTGCGCGAAATGCGCATGACCAATACCGAAGTGACGCGCGAGTCGAAGGATCAGCAAGGAGCGCCAGAGTTGAAAGGTGAACAGCGTCGCATCCGCGAGGAGGCGGCCGACGAGCCTGCGCTTGGCGTGCATCGCGCCACGCTGGTCTTAACAGGAAGGGCGGTCCTGATCGGTCTGCGTTACGTTCGCGGTGAAACCGGGGTGCCGTTCTTAGTTTGCCGTGCCGAAGGTGAGCGCGTTTCACATGTGTTGAGCGAGGCGCGGGCACTACGCCTGACGATCGTCCATGACCATGTCTTAGCGCGTCAGCTGATAGGCACTACAAAACTCGGCCACGCGGTTCCTATGCAATATTTCCAGCCTGTCGCGAAAGCATTCTTTGCCGCAGGCTTGGCCTAGTCATTGGAAGTCCACGACTGCCCAGTTCAAAACTGACCTGGCTCCATGCTAGTGGCAAATGTCGGCTGGCCATCCGTGCCCCAGTGTCTCTGTCAGGCCAACCGCGCAACCGCGGGCCTGGGGCAATCACTCCCCTCGGATCTGCCACCCAGCAACTACGGCAAGTCCTCCGGGCATGACCTTGCAGCCTCTGCTGGCCGGTGCGTGGCGCAGTCCGAGGTTTTGAGGCCGGCAGTGCGGATTTGATTGGTGCAGCCGTTGGAATGCCCTCGTCAGCTAGTCGTCAACTAAGCGCCCTATGTTGAACAGCCGTGCTAACTTGAGCTCGGTTGCGAAACATAGGAGTACGAATCGTCATGTATGGTCGAATTGGTGGCTCATCCGATAGTTACCGCGCGCATAATGCCGGCGAGCAATCGGATGCAGGAAGCGAAGGGTTCGCGGACACATTTGCCCGAATGCACTTATCCGGATCGGAAGGTAGCGGCGCCTCATCATCGGCGGCTCCCCAAGCATACTCCCTCAATTCCCGACCTCCTGTGGTGGAGATCAACAGGACTTCCTTCAGGAGACAGGTGAGGCAATTTCATGGTGATGAAATCACGCACATCGCCGACAATCCTCAAGAGTATTCGGAGTTCGTATCGTCACGAGCCAGGCGCACCGCGGACGTTGCTCAGCAATATGGCATCCGTCGAGATACGGAGCACGCGCGATATTTCAGTTACCAATTGGGAGACCGGAGTGCCGGACTGCTGAGAATGGAAGGCGGATTCAGCATGAACGAGTTCGAATCGGAAAGTTGGCGGGAACAATTTCCTGGTCGAACTGAGGTCACTTCCATAGTGGATCTTCAAGTCGCCCATCCGCTCGTCGAAAATGCGGGCGATATTCTGCTGGAGCATCAACTTCGGATAGACGGCGACCGACCGTTGCTGAATTGGCGTGCGGCTAATCCGGAAGCACAAGCGCGCGCGCAGACGATGGGGTTTGTTGAAGTGGATCATGGCGACCTGGTGCTTGACCCTACGCAGCATCCCGACAAATGGACGAAGAACAGTGCCGGTGAGTGGCAGCGTGCAGGCAAACCTCCACTCTATCTCCACAAAACCGAGGATAGCGACAGCAGCGATAGCGGGTCCGACGACGATTTCATGTGATTTGTCGACCCGCCGCCGAGCCTTGCAACTGGTGACGGTTGCAAGGCTGTTGGCAGTGAATGCTAATTGTCCGGCGACAGCCCCGCCTTAGCGCCAGCGCCGCCGAGCAATCCAGCCCATCTCCCAGACAATAAACTGCGGATGCGCATCGTGGGTGCTTGCGAGCGGATTGTATTCGGGCCGGAACTCCGCCTCTTGGAACCGAGCTCTCCCGAATCCAATTTTCTCCACCACACCGTTGGGTCGTTGCGATGCGCCGATCCCGATCGGATCGGCTATGCCTGCTCCGCGCTCGCAGGAAGACCTTCCGCCTCGATCTTGGCGGCGCGATCTCGGCGATAAGTTGGATGGGAGGCAAGATACGCCGCCACGTCAACAGCCGGTAACGCGACATCGCAAATCGGCCCTGACGGTAGCCGATCGACTCCAATCGCCGGACCGCAACTCGCGCAGCGGCATTCGCGGTTTGGCCAGGAGAAATGCTCGCTGACTCACAGCGTGGCCGGCCGCATTCTGAGTGCCCTGTCATGCAGCCTGCGCCGACGGGAGCTCGGCACGCGAATGGCGTGGTTGGCGGCCAAGCCCTGAGGTCAACAAGGACTTACAGAAAGCGGGGGTGAGTTTGCCGCGATGAATTATGACCTTCTCGCGACCGGACCTAGCATCGGCTTCCTCTCGCTCTCGATTGTAGCCGCGCTGTTCGTTGGATTTAACGTGGCAAGCGGTGAATTCGGAATCAGCCAGCCCTTCCAAGTTTCTGGCCATGACGGGGCGACTCGTGTGGATGTGCACCCACATCGGGCTCGGCATCGCACCATTGACCAGCATCTTGGGCTGCAGCTTCATCTCAAACAGCTTTCCTGGCTCGCCACGCAGCGCGACCGGTGCCTCCGGCGGCATCAATTCGTCGGCATTGCACAAATGTTCCAGGTATTTTTGCGCCGGAAATGCGTAGGTCTTCATGCAATCAGTCGTAATGCCGGCTTTTCCTTCATTCAATGCGTTGGCCTGTCCCAGCACCATGTTCAGCAACCCTTTGAGCTGGTCTGTGCGTTCGTGCACTTTGGGTAGCTGGGTGGAGGTGAGTAGCAGGCGTACATTACGCCCCTGCAACCCGGCGAGACAGGTTTGCATCTCAATGGCCTGGGCTCGCAGGTACTGGGCCACATCGTCCACGACCTTACCGGCCTCCTCAGGCTTCATCTGGCGCACTTGGGAGACGACGCTTTGCTGACCGGCCAGATCGAACTGCAAAAGTTCGTCCAATCGTTTGAGCCGCTCCGTCAATACCTCCATTGACAACGCGGCGCCCCCGATTGTCGAGCCTGCCCCCGACGAACTCGCAGCCACCTCTTGCGCTCTCACCTGTGTACTCGCAACTTGATCCGAGCGCGCGAGAACCTTGGCTGCTGGCACTGTGCCGGCGTTCGCAGCGACTGGTGTTGATGGCTGCCCGGCGGCAGAAGTCCCGGCGCGAGCTGCCGACTTATGCTTTGACTTCCCTTTCCTTCGCGCTGTAGTGCCTTCTGACACTGCAGCCGTACCAGCAGTGCCAGCCGGTATCGCAGCGCCTGCCCTGGCCGGCATCGCAGCGCCCGCCTGGGCCTGTGGCGCCATGATGGCTGACGGCGGAGACTGCAGGTTCAACAAGTGCATGGCATCGTGCGCAGTGATCCATGCATCGTCCACGATCCGTTCGAACAGTTTCAATGGGAGGCCGGCATCTGGGTAGGTATGGCTTAGCTTGGTATGCACCTCGTGCAACGCCAATCCAAAATCCGAAAGCCGCTCCATGATTTTTTCTACAACCGCGCAATCATGAGCGTTGAGTGTTTTGCCATCATCCATTATGCCCTTCGCCAAAGAGAGGGCGCGAAGAGCTTCTTGAGCGGCGCTTGCCATCAGCTGCACCACTCCATTTCGACCGACGAGGAGTTCCTTCAAATCTGGCTCGAACCTGCTCGCCCGCAGTTCAATCTTGGCCCGCGCAAGACCGATCCGCTCACGGACCAGCCAGATCCTGACACTCAGTACCGAGCCGGCACGCAGCCGCAGTGCGCACCGCTCGGCTTCCCGCATCACGGGCGTTCCACTGGATAGGCTAGCGGTGGCAGCGCAGGCGGATCGCTGCCGTTCGGAGCGCCATGCCTTTTTTTCCCACCACTTAATTGCCGCCGTATGGTGGTTCTCCACATTTAAAATCAACAGCTCCTGCCGGTCCGCCTGGGAGTAGGAGTAGAGTTTATCGACCATACCTGCCGCTTTCTTGGTCTTTTTGTCCAATTTCGTGATCGTCGACAGGCCAAGTTTGTCTACTTCATTCGCGGCGTCGCACACGATCTGGCAACATCTACGCACCTTGTCGTCTGGCATAATTGTCTGCGCCTCAGCCGCAGGCAGGCTAGCGCGGTACTCCAGAATTGCTGAGGCTGCATCGACGACCCGACTGATCAGCTCCACCGCCTCCTCGGGGACGTCGGTTTTCCTGGCCGCAGCCTCGCAATCAGTCAGTTGTTGAACAAGACTGTTCATTCTGAGCTGTGTCGGACTGATATCTTCATTTGACGATGAGCTGGTGCCTTCCACCTGCGCGGTTGATAGTTGGCTACCGACCGGCGCCATGGCTTCGCCCTCAGACATGGAGGGAGAACCGCGCCGCCTTGCGGCTGCGCCACGTGGCGCTACGGTTCCGCGTGGTGGCGCAGCGGCTCCACGTCGCGGTGTGTTCAGGATTTGATCTTCGCCAATCGAGGCGCCTGGCAGACTTTCGCGGGCATCGCCTGGACCGCGCGCAACTGGAAGGGAGGAGGGCCTCCTATCGGCGTCCCCAGAGCGCATCTGCTCCACAACGGAATCGAATGACTGTCCACCTTCTCCCGCAGCAAGACTTGATTGCGAAAGGGAACTGCTCGCCCGCCCCGCGCGGCTGGCTCCAGTTTCAGCCTGCGATTTCCGTGGTCGGCCAATGCCCTTCATATTGCGTCTCCGTAGTAGGCGAGAATGTGCTGCTATTGTGCTGGCGGCTGACGAGACCAGCGGCATCTTTCGGTTAACGTCACGGTCAGCCAGACCCGCGACGGCGTAATGTTCCCGCCAAAGTGCTTCTCAGTAGCAGGCCAAGATTGGCCCGAGCTCACAGGACTTTCGCAACGTTGCCATCGATGTCCTGAGATTATCAGCGCTTCAGTCCGCCGATTTCCAGGAACAGCGAATGAAATCAGACCAACTCGGCTAGCTCCCCTTCCTAGACACGTGCCTGACGATTTTATTGATGCGTCACTCCTCTCGTTCGCCACCGACAAAGTCACACATTTGCTTCAGAGAAGCGTGTGCGTTGCGTATCACGCGGACCATTTCGATCTATAGTTACAAAAAGTGTCGAGACGGGACCTTTGGATCCGAAGGTCAGGCACGGCCGGCCTAGATAGACCGCTTGGCTGACGATTAGCTGACGATGGGAGTTCTCACGAACAGGGCAAGAAAATCCGACCGCTTCAAGCTTTCGATATGGTGAGAAGAGGATCCGCACCGGCCTCCCAAAGCCGGCAGACCATCCCATGTTCGTACGGTCGCCGACCTTCTCGAAGCCAATGAGCTCACCGCGCCGGGCCGTGATGTGCAGGCGAGAGAATGGTGATGCAAAGACCGAGTTCCTGCTCGTTGCGTGCGCCCGTGGAGCCAGCAAGAATACGGTCATTGCGGTCATGCAGCACGTGGACCGTGTCTCCTGTTCGACACCACAGCATCGAGGATGCAAACGAGCTGCTGCGGCTGCCATTCGGTCGCGGCATGCGTGGACGGCGGGATTGGCCGAACAGCCGAGATCGTGGTCGACTGTTCGATGCGAGAGCAACATCCTGCAGAGCATACGTTTTTGCGCTGGCCGGTTTTTGTCAAAAGCCGTCAGGTTCTCGAAAGCTCCCGCCCTTAGCTTGATCGAGGCTAACCTTTAACACGTCGCCGCCAATGGCAAATGCCGGAGTACCTGATGATAGCAGCAATTGGGAGTGGAGTTGGCAACCTCGGGACTTCCTTGATCCGAAAGGGCCATGGGGATTCGAAATCCGAGCATTCTGGTGATGGCAAGCCGGCTGATGGCAATGATGGCAAGCCAGCTGGTGGGAATGATGGCAAGGCAGCTGGCGGGAACGATCGGGCGGATAACCGGACCGTTTCAAATGATCAACTTCAAGACAACTCACAGTCTGCAGCACAAAGTGAAGCCTTCCAAAGTATCCTGCGATCGTTCGCGTTCCAATTCGCGAACGATGCGATGGCTGAGGCCGATGAAGCTTTGGATGACACAGAAGATGCCTGACGCGGGAAATCCGGCGTGAGGTCATACAGGCCGTTATTGACGGCACAACTCCAACAGAAAAAGGAATGATCATGGCTGCAGTTGATAATAATAAAAAATCAGGCAATACCAATACCAGTAGCGCCGGCAATACCGATAAAACTAACAGTGGCACTCCCGGCAATACAAGCGGAGCTGATGCTACTGCTTTTCAGGCGCAAGTGCAGGAACTAACCAATGTTAGCTTGGAGGCGACGAAAAGGAGTGTCCAGTTGCGCACTCTAACGACCAATCTCCAGACCATCAAGAAGGCCGCCGACGAACGCGTTTCGTAATGTCGGAAGCGGGTTTTAGACTGCCCCCTAGCGCGTCTCCTTATTGACGCGACGTAGTCCCGAAATGAGCCGCATGGCAATTGCCATGCGGCTTCTATCCTGTTTGAGAGATGCTCTGTGGATGACGCCGTTTCCCTCCGTTTCGAAGTGCGTTCGGGGCACTATTGCGGTCTGACCGGCAAGACGGATCTTCAAAAGTGTTTAATCGGCAGCGGCTTCGATGCCGATTTGGTCTTTGTCGAGCAGGGACTGGCACCGCATCACCTTCGTGTAACTCTTCTTGGCAAGTCGATCGAACTGGAGGCGCTTGCACCCGGACTCAGTATCGAGGGCAACCGGAATATCGCCGCAGGCCAGTCCGTTGTTGTGCCCCTTCCTGTCGTCCTGCTCGTAGGCGAGATGTCCATTGCTTTGTCCGTGCAGGATGCAGAGCCGCCTGGTTCGACCGGCATACCGCGCCTACCGATCGGTGTGCTCGCCATGGTCATAATCAGCTCACTCGGGATCGGCGCGCTTTCAGGCACGATCTCCTATCTTGGCAATGCAAGTGGATCGAGCCCCAATTCACTTCGGGCTGAAGTCGCGTCCAGAACGATCAGTCACCGCGCTGACAATGAACTTACGGAGGCAGCGGCCCAAGAGCTGCAGGAGGAAGTCGATCGAGCGGGTCTTCTCGACGTCAAGATTGGGTCGGCAAAGGGTGTTGTGACCGCCGAAGGCACCGTCACGTCTGAATCGGTCATCAGCTGGCAGAAGCTTCAGCAATCGTTCGATCGTCGCACCAAGGGTACTCTAACACTGGTGAACGGAGTGCTCATCAAAGAGGAGAAGGCGCCATCCGCAATCGCGGTCGAAGCTGTGTGGCATGGGGTCCAACCATATATTGTCATCGACAGCGAGAAGTATTTTGTCGGCGCCATTTTGGCTGATGGATGGGTGGTCGAACGTATTGAGGACAGCCGTGTGCTGCTGAGCAGGAATGGCCGCATTGCTGCTCTCCAATATTGAAAGCTCGCAGGCCCCATCAAGCAGCACTCTATGGCCAGCCAAACATCCTGTCGCGCTCGGTGCTGACAAGCTGGCTGCGTTGGAAACATTTGCTGCCCAGCCATTTCGCGCCTGCTTGTGGCTCTCATGCAGGGTCACGCGCTGGCCAAGGCTGAGGCGCCTTCGGAGTTCGAAAGCCACGTTTCATGGCGTAACAGCAGAGTAAGTCTCAACCGATTGCAAAGGTGTCTCGATGGCCAACGTCCTGCGTGACTTCATCAAGCGTGCGCCGGCCAGCCCGGATTTAATGGTTGCGTTGATGCTGCTTCTGGCTGTCGCGATGATGGTCATGCCTATCCCGGTCGTGGTGGTCGACGCCCTGATAGGATTCAATATGGGGTTGGCCATACTGCTGATGATGGTTGCCCTGTATGTCAGTACTCCACTTGATTTTTCCTCTTTGCCCGGCGTTATTTTGATTTCCACTGTATTCCGTCTCGCGCTCACGGTCGCAACGACGCGACTGATCCTGGCCGAGGGGGAGGCCGGCAGCATTATTCATACTTTTGGCGATTTCGTCATTTCAGGCAATATCGTGGTGGGTTTCGTCATATTTCTGGTCGTCACCATGGTGCAATTCATGGTCCTCGCGAAGGGTGCCGAACGGGTGGCAGAAGTGGCGGCGCGTTTCACGCTGGATGCTCTGCCGGGCAAGCAAATGGCGGTCGACGCAGAGCTACGCAACGGCCACATCGATGCCAACGAATCCCGCCGGCGGCGCGCCGAATTGGAGAAGGAAAGCCAACTCTATGGCGCGATGGACGGCGCGATGAAATTTGTGAAGGGCGATTCCATCGCCGGGCTGGTGGTTATCTGCATCAACATGCTGGGTGGAATTTCGATCGGCCTGCTCTCCAAGGGCATGTCCTTCGGCGAGGTACTGCATCACTACACTCTGCTGACGATAGGCGATGCATTGATATCGCAGATTCCGGCCCTTCTGCTCTCCATTACTGCGGCGACCATCGTCACCCGTGTGACTGGGACGGCGAGGATCAACCTCGGTACAGAAATGGTCAGTCAGCTCACGGCCAGCACTCGAGCCTTGCGACTGGCGGCCGGCGTCCTGGTTGTAATGGGGTTCGTTCCTGGGTTTCCCCTCCCCGTCTTTCTGATGCTGGCCGCAGTGTTCGCTGCGGTAAGCATTGTCAAGGCTGATGTGCTGGGCGCCGGCACTGCCGATGCGAAAGGTGGAACTGCAGCGGAGCCTAAGCAAGCCGCGCCTGCGAAGGAATTCCCGATCGCATTTTTTCTAGCGCCAGATCTTATGCAGGCGGTCGATCAAGCCGAATTGCAAAAACATATTGGGCGCGTTTCGCTCCTGGTCACAGCCGATCTGGGCATTATCGTTCCTCGCATCCCTGTCTTGGTTGACGAGCAGCTGCCTGAATCGCAATTCCGAATTGATGTCGAGGGCGTGCCAGTCGAACAGGACGCCTTAGATCCAAACCAGATGGCGCTCCGAGCCGATGTAGCGCACGTCGACTCGAGCGGTGTCCCCCTTAGACGTGAGCCGAAAACGGACACACTCCCGGTTGAACATACCCCTGCAAAGGCCCTTACGGGCGCCGGCACGGAGCATAGGGCTCCCGGCGAACTCCTCGCCTTGCGCGTCCATGCAGCGTTGACCCGCTACGCACCGCGATTGGTGGGCATCCAAGAGACCCGACATTTCCTGGGCCGAATGGAGCAGGAATATTCTGAGCTTGTGAAAGAGGTGCTACGCACGACGCCGATTCCTCGGATTGCCGATGTTCTGCGCCGCCTCCTGGAGGAAGGTATCCCAATCCGCCACACCCGTCTCGTGTTGGAGGCATTGGCCGAATGGAGCGAGCGTGAGCAGAACGTTGCCCTGCTGACGGAATATGTCCGTTCTGGTTTGAAGCGACAGATCTGCCACCGCCATGCCAACACGGAGGGCATCGTGTCCGCCCTGGTCGTCGAGCGCGAGAGCGAGGATGTGATGCGTGGCGCGGTTCGAGATTCGGATGCAGGCCCCTATCTCGCACTGGAGGATCGGCAAAGCGAAGCGATGCTATCACAGATACGTCAGGTCCTTTCGAACGCAGAACCGGGTCAAACCCGCCCTATTCTGTTGACGTCGATGGATGTCCGACGTTTCGTCCGCGGCTTTCTGACGCGAAACGGGGTTGATCTCGCCGTGCTGTCTTATCAAGACCTCGCCTCCGACTTTACAATTCGCCCCGCAGGATCCGTCACACTCCCGCACGGATCGAACAGCGGATTGTTAGAGTAGTCCCACCTTTCCTAACTGAACGCCACGCGCCTCCCCGATAACTGAGAGATAACATGAATAGTAATACAGTTTCTCCATCGCCTATGTTTCTGCGCCGGAACTCACTTCTTTTTGCCGTACTCGCCATTCTGCCTTTGGGCGGTTGCGCCAGCTGGCAAAAGCCGGCTCTTTCCGTGCAGGAGACATCTTCCCCCGAGTTGCTCAGCGCCGATCAAATCGATCCGGCTATGCGCGAACGCATTTTGCGCGAAGTTGGTCAGGATGTTCAAGAGCGGGCTTTGCGGGATGAGGTGAAGCAGCACCCGGACAATGTTGATGCGGCGATACGACTTACAAATGCCTTGGTGGGCCAGAAGCGCCCGCACGAAGCGGTTGAGGTGCTCGACAGCGTCTTGGTTGCAGCCCCAGGAAACGTACGTGCATTGAATGCGAAGGGCGTGATTTTGGACATTGAGGGGCGGCATGACGCGGCACAGGCCCTGTATCGGCGAGCTCTCGAAAACGAGCCAGGCAATCAGATGGTGCAGCATAACTTCAATCTGTCGCTTGCCTTTAACGGCAAGTCCAAACAACCAAGGTTAGCACGATCGCAATAGGTGGGCACAGTGCATGCGCAGCCTGTTCCCCGGCTCGAACACGCGCTCGGCTCCCATCATAGATGGCCCCCTGAAGAGAGCCATATCTATGCAAAACAGTTGCTCCAGATCTGGCCGGCAGAGATCGGCAGGAGAGCCGGATGACATCACGCGGCCACCCGCAAGGCCACCCGCCTCGCTTCGTTGCCAGAGCGCCCTCTCCCTCGCCGGTCACCGTCTCGCAATGCGGCGACCTGGCTTAAGGCGGTCGACCGAGCGCCCGATGCAGTAGCCATGAATACGTAACGCAGCGATGGACCCGCCGGATCGTGTCGCGCTTGTGCTGGCCGTCCCTGCCATTACAGCACGGTGATTGTAGCTGGATCCTATTCTAGAGGCATCGATGGTGTGGATGCCTTCGATCCAAACAATCGATTTGTTGAATTCGTCCGCCTGAGGAAATTAGCTGCGGCGATCCGACTTCCGACGCCTGCAGGCGCAAAACCAACAGCGTGAGCGCTGCGGGTCCGGAGGCAGGCTGCAAAGTGCAATCACCAGCGCTGATAAGCGGCAAGTGAAGAATGTATCGCTCGGGCGACTCCTGTGTTGTGCACGGTTGCCCCGCGAGGTGAACTGTAGCAGCTTGGCAGCTCAGCGTTCACGAAAGGAGAAAAGATTTGGGGCCAAGCAAAGACCGGCTTTTTTGATTGTCTTGCTGTATCGCTATGGTGGGGCGGGCGCGACCGCTCCCATAATTCAATACGCTGCCTTTAGCGATGGACGATGACGGGATGCGTCGCCGAGACTTCAATGGTGGAGGAGCAGCGCACCCGTCGATCCATTTGCTTTCAGCGGCAACCGCCACTATGAAGCGACACTTCGCCCAACTGTGTTTCAAGCTGCCCGGAGAAGTTTATGACAGAAGAACCCCACAAGACCGACATCCTCATCGAGCTCACTGCCGATGTTGTATCAGCCTACGTCTCCAACAACCCCGTCCCGGCGGGGGAGCTTCCTGCCCTGATCGCCCAAGTGCACGGGGCTCTAAACGGCACGGCTGGACTCATACCGGCAGAAGAGCCTGTGCCTGTAAAAAAACCTGCTGTCCCGATCAAAAAGTCGATCGAACCGGACTACATCATTAGCCTTGAAGACGGCAAGAAATTCAAATCGCTAAAGCGCCATCTGGCGACGCACTATGGTCTGACCCCAGACGAATATCGCGCCAAATGGGGTCTGCCGTCGGATTATCCCATGGTGGCGCCGAATTACGCCGCTGCGCGCTCCGCCTTGGCCAAGACCATGGGACTCGGCCGCAAACCGAAAGAGCCGGAAGCCCCAGCCACGGCGCCGGCGAAACGGACCCGCAAGAAGGTCGCAGCCTAAATCCGTATCAACAGTCGTTCGGACGCGCAGCAGCCGTTGGCCCAATCTGCGCGGAATCAAAGGGCGGGGATGAGCCCCGCCTTTCCCGTCCAAGAGCCTCATTTCCAGAGTAATTCATGATGGCTCCAGCAATCCCTGCCGCGGCATTAACTTGCATGCTCCGGCCCGGGTTTCGAGCCGTCAATGCGTTCCGGCGATGACGAACCTTGCCAAGGCTTTCCCGGACCGTTAGCCAGCCTTGCTGAGGCTGCCTGCAGAGGACTTTCCCGTGCGGCGATCCTGTTCCACCTCGTAGTTGATCTTCTGGCCCTCATTAAGGGTCGACAGGCCCGCTCGTTCAACAGCGGAAATGTGGACAAAGACATCCTGACCGCCGTTGTCAGGCTGAATAAAACCAAAACCCTTCGTGCTGTTGAACCACTTCACCGTTCCAGTCGCCATATCCATTCCTTTGTAATAAGTCGCAACTTAGGCAGGCCATTCACGCCAGCCTGATTTGTACACGAGACTTTAGGCGCATCAAAATCGGAAAATTGCAAGGCCCACTCGATCGCCTGATCTCCAGCAGCAACTGCAACATATGCGAGGCGCGTGCCAGACGAGGCGTATGCCAGACGTTTCGTCGTGCGCTGTCGCTCGAACGTTGACAGAAACAATGACACACCTTGCAAACTCGGCACATCTTGTGGACGTGCTCGGGTCGCTTCTCGACTGCGATACCCGCTCCTGACCGGGTATCGTCGGCCAAAATGAGGGTTTTTGTCATGTGCCGCCAGACCGAAAGATCAGGCGCGCAGCGACCTGCACATTCAAACCGGAACCCGCGAACCTCGATTAGCTTCTGCCTGCTCCGAAGGGCGGTAGCCTGCTCTGAGGCGGGCCACTGTCGGGTTGAAAACCAACTGTCGGGTTCGGAACCCCAGATTGTCGGCAAGGTACGCGCCGCCCACTGGTTGGCCAAAGGGGCACTGGCTCCTGATCCTGCCGCCATGCTCGCCCGATCTCAACCCGATCAAGACAGGTCTGCTCAAAACTCAAGGCGCGGCTGCGGAAGAAGGCGGCCAAAACTTTCGACGCTCTCTGCGGAACTCTCGGCGATATCTGCCAGCTGTTGGAGCCAAATCAAAAACCATTAATTGCGACAGGTGATTTTATGACATTCATTGCGAAGAGGCCAGAATGAACAGCGGAAGAGAGTAGCAGCTCTCTGGCCGCGGCGAGGTGGATCGTCGACACGATCGGCACCTGGCCCGTGCGGGGATCGCACCGCAGCCAGCACCAGAGCCAGACCTTGACCGCTTGCCTTGCTCAGGCGCCACAACAACGAGTGGCTGGAAGCAGATCCACGTGAACTCAGCGATATCGATCAGACGATGCTTACCCTCATGAAAGCCGATCCCGACGCTGTCCAGCGCCGCGAAATCCTGACCAGCATATGGCGCATCGGATGCCACCGCCTGCACACTCACCATCGACATGCCGGAACTCGGAACCAAAGGCCGCAAGCCTCGCCGGCCTCGGCAAAATGGAGCGGCCGCGCCTTCATCCGGGGCGGCCGGGCCAATGTTCGCCAGGCCCTCTACATGCCCGGCCTTCGCCCTGCGCTTCAACCCCGACCTCAAGGCAAAATACCAGGCGCTAAAGGCGGCAGGCAAACCCGCAAAGGTCATCATCTTGTTGCGAAAGCTCCTCATCCTAGCAAACGCTCTCCTCAAGGCGCAGCGAAAATGGCCCCTAAAACCCTTGACCGAAACGGATACCTTAGCCTTTCAGGTGAGGCGGGCCGAGATAGACCAACCGCGGGTTTAACTTCGCGAGTTTAAGCTGATTATGCCGATGCAACTCTAGCGCCTGCGCGACCGTTTTAGCTTCCATCAACAAGGCGGCAGGGTGGGAGGAAGTACCCTCCCCTGCCGCGAACAAGCTTTGGACAAAGCCCCACCTTGTCCGTAATGTGATCGGGAGGCCGGGGCGCGGCGGTGCTCAGCGGATGTGACGCGCGAGATCTGCGACCCTACCCATCAGCACTTCCACCGGTCCTCGCTGGAAGACGCGCAGCCAAAGCACCGCAAAAGTGCTGATAACCACAACGAAGCCAAAGAGCGTGGACAGGCTCTCGTCTTTGAAAATGTTTATCTTCATAAGATAGGCTATTCCCGCAATGTGCAGCACATAGGCCGTCAAAGACATCGAGCCGACTGCGATTATTGGCCAGACCAGCTTTCGCAGACGCGGGAGCGCATCCACAGCGAGCATGCAAGCCGCCAAGATGATCATTGCGCAACCGGTGCTGCCCACGATCGAAAGCGTCGTTTCGCTATGAGGTGCGGCTATCCATGACGACTTGACTATAAATGACGACTTGGAAGGCTCAAAAGCGCCGTCAACGTCAGACCACCACAAGGAGGTTTCAGTCAAAGCGCGGGAACTCAGCGCGAGCAAGGATCCCCCATGGCCCAACACGGCCAGCGCGACCCCCGCCAGACCAAGGCGCCAATGCGCTGCTAGCGTATTAAGATTAAGGCGCGCGATGGCCATGCCAGCGATGAGGAAAGGAACCCAGGTCACCGCGGGATAGTAGCCGTTGACCATGAGGTTGAAGACCGGGTCGAGGAGGTTGGGGGCAACCGACAGAAGGGAGGAACGGACTTGCGGGAGAACTAATGCCGTAGCGGCAGCGATCAAGCCCAGCTGATATGCGCTGAGCCGATGGAGCGGCAATACCAACAAGAAGCAAATTCCGTAGTATTCTAGGATGACTTCGACCTGGGTACCGAGGCAGCCCAGGATTGAGCCAAGCGCGAGCAAAACAAGGGCACGAATTGCGACTCTGGCGATGGCCTGTCTACCGGCTATCCCCGACTTCGGCGCCTTGCGACCTGTAATCAGGAGGATTGAAAAACCGGCCAATACGGCAAACAGGGCCGACGGCCGCCCATGGGTTAGTTCCATCAGAAACCCGACTAGTCCTCCTTCGCCGGGGTCGGGACCGAGATGGGCGGCATACATCCCGAAGACAGCCAGGCCCCGAGCGAGGTCGATGCCGACCAGCCGATCTACTACCGACCCATTCCTAGCGTCGGCAACCGGTGCCTTCATTACCATGGTAGATTCCCTTGTTGGGTGTGTGGATCGCGGGAGCCGCGATAGGAGAGCCGGTCGGCTGCTGCCGTCGCCTCGTGAAAGGGTTCAAAACATCGCGCCATCTGGCGCATCGAGCCGGCGACAGAGCTGTTCAGCCATTAGCCTGGGGTAAGAACAACAGATCGGCTCACAAAGCCTGTGTCACGGACCTGAAAAGTGGTGTCGCGGAACCGTCGTTTTTTGCATGATGGCTAAGCCGAGAGATCCACTGCACCGACGAGAGACTCAGCGACGTTGGATATCCGATCAGTACGCCGCGGCTCCGCCGGTGACGATCACCCCGGGTGTCAAGGCCAGGGCGTAAACCTGCCATAATCTGTGGTGGTGCGCCCGCGACCAATCCGTTCGACAAAGCTCGGCGCATGGTCGAGCCAATCATATTCTTCCATGTGGCTGTTGCCTGAAAAACCGAAGACGCCGTTCGCTGGTCCAGCTGTTCCAGACCTCGGCCTGCGTCGGTCATTAGAACCGGCGCGCCTGTTTCCCAAATCAATTTGCTGATGCAGCCGCCGGGGGTCACATTGAGCAAAAGTGCCGAGGTCAGGACGGGTTTCATAGGGGCTCTTCGTTTGGCTTTGTTAACGACCCCTTTCTTGCAAGTTGTAGCTGACAGCAGCCTGAAAGCTCCCCAAATAATTCGCTGCCGCCGGTTCAGCCTATTGTCAGCTTCGACCAATAAGATGGGAGCCTTGCCCTCATACCGGAGCTCGGAAGCATGATGCGAATACTGCTCACTGAAGACGATAAGGACCTTGGAAGTGCTATGCACGATCATTTGGTGGCTGGTGGCCACGCGGTCGACTGGGCCAAGAACCTGTCCGAAGCGCGCGATTATGCAGCTGTGGTCGGCTACGACCTTATTTTGCTCGACGTTCACCTGCCGGACGGCAATGGGATCGACTATCTGCGGGAGCTGATCAAGGAACTTGAATCGGCACCGGTCATCATTCTGACAGCCTGCGATCGGATTTCGCATCGCATCGAGGGCTTCAACGCTGGAGCCGACGACTATTTGGTCAAGCCGTTCGATCTGGGGGAACTCTCAGCGCGTATCCATGCAGTGGCACGTCGCCATGGGCATTTTCCGGAGCCGCAATTTTCGGTTGGGACGCTTTCCATACAGGCAGCCGAGCGACGCCTCTTCCGCGAGGGGCAGGAGGTCTACCTGACTTGACGCGGATGGGCGGTGCTCGACTACCGTCTGCCCCAGCCCTGCACGGTCGTTTCAAAAGGGAAGATCGTGGACGCGCTTTTCGGCAGACGGCGCTGATTCATACTCTAAAAGAAAATTCGGCTTCCAGTTGCCTTGGCCATGACTGCCCTTCCCGAGAGATGGGTGACAGTTCATTCCGGATAGATGGGTTAAACTTTCGGCCCTTTGCAAGGAGAGCAAGGTGCCTTGGAAGGAGTGTAACGTCATGGAAGAGCGGCTGAAGTTCGTCGCCCGGCTGCTGGACGGCGAGAAGATGGCGGTGCTTTGCCGGGAGTTCGATATCTCGCGCAAGACCGGCTACAAGATCCTCACGCGCTACAACGACAGCGGCCTGGAGGGGCTGACGGACCGATCGCGGCGGCCCTATCGCCACGCCAATCAGCTTCCGTTTCAAATCGAGAAGCTGATTGTGCGCCTCAAGCAAGACAAGCCGACATGGGGTGCGCCGAAGATACGCGAGCGGCTGGCCCGGCTGTATCCGGATGTGCACCGGCCCGCGATCTCGACCGTGCATGCCGTGCTCGACCGCCACGGCATGGTCGAGCGCCGCAAGCGCAGGCGCAACAGGGCGACGGGGACACCACTTTCAAACGGCTGTCGCCCTAACGATCTTTGGTGTGCCGACTACAAGGGCGAGTTCGGCAGAGAACACGGCCGGGACAGGGGATCACAAACACTTGACCGTTCCAGACCCTGGCAGTGGCGCATCGATTGACCGTTGGCTCTGTTCGTGGGCACCGAAAATAGGGCCTTCTTGGTCCTCGGCAGAGAATATGGCCCGGACGGGGGATAACAAACACTTGACCGTTCCAGACTCTGGCAGTGGCGCATCGATTGACCGTCGACTCTGTTCGCGAGCGCCGAAAATACGGACGACCCCTATGGTCAAAGTGCACTTCTGACCTGCTAGGCACTGTTCGATAACTGGAGGCACCCGCTACGGTGCCCTCGTATTTAAGACACCTGTCAGTTTCAAGCCTGGACATTGACGCGTGGCGCGGCTGCCATTCGTTGACCGCCACGTCGAATTGCCCGCCAACCAGTGTACAGCCGCCGGTGGTCACATTGAGCAAAAGTGCCGAGATCAGGAGGGGTTTCATAGGGGCTCTTCGTTTGGCTTTGTTAACGACCCCTTTCTTGCAATTGTAGCTGACAGCAGCCTGAAAGCCCCCAGATATTCGCTGGCGCCGGTTCAGCCTACTGTCAGCTTCGATCAATAAGGCAGGAGCCTTGCCCTCATACCGGAGCTCGGCAGCCTGATGCGAATACTGCTCATTGAAGACGACGACGACCTTAGAAGTGCTGTGCACGATCATTTGGTGGCTGGTGGCCACGCGGTCGACTGGGCCGAGGGCCTGTCCGGAGCGCGCGGTCATGCAGCTGTGGCCGGCTACGACGTTATTTTGCTCGACGTTCACCTGCCGGACGGCAATGGCATCGACTATCTGCGGGAGCTGATCAAGGGGCTTGATACAACGCCGGTCATCATTCTGACAGCCCGCGATCGGATTTCGCATCGCATCGAGGGGCTCAACGCTGGCGCCGACGACTATTTGGTCAAGCCGTTCGATCTGGGGGAACTCTCGGCACGCATCCGTGCAGTGGCACGTCGCCAAGGGCATTTTCCGGAGCCGCAATTTTCGGTTGGGACGCTTTCCATACAGGCAGCCGAGCGACGCCTCTTCCGCGACGGGCAGGAGGTCCACCTGTCTGGACGCGAATGGGCGGTGCTCGACTGCCTTCTACGCCAGCCCGGTTCGGTCGTTTCAAAGGGGAGGATCGAGCACGCGCTTTATTCATTCAATTCGGAGTTCGAGAGCAACACAGTGGAGGTTTATGTCAGCCGGCTCCGCAAGAAGATCGGCGGGGATAGAATAGCAACCGTGCGTGGCTCCGGATACAGGCTCGTGGTCACATGACGAACTCGAACAGCATGACGAGAAAGCTGCTATCGTGGTTAGGCGGGGCAACGCTCCTGGTTTGGATCGCCGCCCCAACCATGGCTGCGTTCATTTTTTGCAATTATGTAAACGAAAGTTCGGATGACTTGCTCCAGGGGAGCGCAAAGTACAGACAACCAGAGCTGATCAAGGTCTTGAATGGAAAACACGTTGATCAATACAATAACAACTTTCCCACTTACGAAAAGTACTTTACCTATCGTGAGCAGGTTATTAATAAGTACGGGATAGTGCTTATTTCTGAACCGGAAGAGGGTCAGCAGCCCTTCCCTGATGCTCCCCTGAGTAACGGCTTTTGGGGAAACGCTGATTACCGCGTCTACACAGAGGAGATCCAAGACGGCGTGTATCATCAGTTGGCCGAACCGCTTCATGGCCGCCGTACCACAATCGCGAAGGGCGCACTTTTTGTCTTCCTTCCGACACTCGTGCTCCTGCCCTTTAGCTTAGCTGTTTGGTGGATCGTGATCCGGCGCTCGCTGCGGCCAATCGAGGTACTGCGACAGCAGATCGGATCGCGCGACGGCGGCAATCTGTCACCAATGGACTTGGGCGATTTCCCGGCAGAGTTGGCTCCAATCGCGGCATCCGTCAATCGGCTTCTCGATCGTCTGCGGGCGGCTCTCGAGGCCGAACGCGAGTTCGCCGCAAACAGTGCGCATGAACTGCGCACGCCGATCGCAGGTTCAATCGCTCAGATGCAGAGATTAGTGGCCGAGCTTCCCAATGGGTCGGCCAAAATGCGTGCGCGCGGCATCGAGCAAGCGCTGTCGAGCCTTGGCCGCCTTGTCGAAAAAGTGCTTCAGCTCGCTCAAGCCGAATCGGGGGTTGGCATGGCGGATCACGCGATCGATCTTGTCCGATCGGTTCGGCTGGAAATCGACGACCTGAGGAAAAAGCCGCAATATGCCGGACGCCTGCATCTTAACGTCGACGGCTGCCCCACTTTGATGCGCAAAGTGGATGTCGATGCGTTTGGGATCCTCCTTCGTAACCTGATCGAGAATGCGCTGATACATGGACTGCCCACTGTTCCGACAACAGTTTCCGTCCAAACTGATGGAACCATCGCTATTGCAAACGCCGGACCGGTGGTGCCCCTCCCCGACCTCGAAGGGCTTACAAAGCGATTTAGTCGTGGTGCTACTCCTGCTGCGGGCTCAGGCCTTGGTCTACATATCGCTAACATGGTTATCCAGCGGATCGGTGGCAGTCTAGAGCTTGCGTCGCCCGCCCGCGGTCGCAATGATGGTTTCGAGGCGATCATACGAATTCCTCAATGACACCGGTGAATTCGACGACATTTGGACACAGGGCGGATTGCTGGCAAGGCTGCTGACATGGCGAACTGTACGGCAGTATGTATACGGCGTAGAAATCGTACTTCACACAACGCATTTCGGCCGCGGCAATCAATGCCGCTATCATCGTCTGAGCAGTTCGATCGAAGCGACACGACATGATCGGCAAAATCGAAGGCTCCGCCTCACCGCTCGCTCGATTTCGCCCGGGGAGAAAAGAGGCCATCCGAGAAAGTGCAAGCCGCCGCGCAAAGGCGACGTGTCCAATTGTCTGGGTGCCCCTGTGCGCCGGCCCGATCGGGTTGGCGCAGGTCCAGTAAGGACCCGGACCAACCATTCCATTTAGACGACCGGCAGGTTTTAATCGGCGTCCGGATCGCCGGCCCAAAATGCCCCAAGTATACGGCTAGAAAGGCTGCCAACGATCGAGCTTTGGTCGGAGGCGTGCTTGTCAGCGTCTTGGGTGCTTGACCGGCCTTTGCAATGGCCATCGCCATCGCAAGTATCGTGCGTGGCCAGTGAGACCGCAATTTCATCAGCCTGGAGCCGACCGTATCGGTGCTTTTTTCTGATTTAGGGATTTTTCGTTTTCCTCTTGGATCATCACGGGTTTGGAGAGGATCTGGTGTTAAGTGCCATTCGGAGCGCCGGCGAACCGCCCGAAATTAATGTGGTCGAGTCATGAAGCCTCCCGAATGCGTTAAACGAGACCCTTTATGGCGGCCCTGGCTGACAACAGTCTGAAAGCTGCAAGCGGCATGCGAAAATGGGGCGATCCTGAATGACGACAGATGCTATCAACATGAAAGAGGCTCGCCCTGAAAGCTGAGCACGCTTTATGCTCAGGCTGCTGACAAGGCCAAAGCAGCGTAAGTGCGTAGTGAAATCCAAGGTCCACATGGGTCGTCGCGCGTCCCGTGCGCCTGGGAAGGCGCCGGCCCGGCCAAGCTTTCCCAGCTCGTCCGCATGATGCTTCGCTGAGCGTCAATGGACGTTGGCGCGAGACCAAGGCGTCGTGCGTTGCAATCCGGACGGTCCAGGGTATCAGGAGTTTCACGGCCTCGGCCCGCTTGGCTGGCCACAGTTGAAGCTCCAACGTACCGGCTGGCACCGGGAAATTGGGCTCTGCGCTGCCTCAACGCTGATGGCACGGTCAATGCTTGCCTACCGATGGGGCCGCCCATGCCGTGATGCTGTCGGTCGACGTTCGCAAACCAGACCCTCGCGAGACCCAGCGAAGGGGCTCGCCGGTACGACGAGGGACCTTACCTCTTTATGCGCGGCATCATTATCGAGGATGACATGTTGCCTTACACGTCGTCCCTCGCGCTCGGGTCTTTGTGGGGCGGATGAAGTCCTGATCGCGGTGGCACTGCTGCATGTTTGCGTAAGACCCATCCAGTCACGATCGCGCTGTCCTTCGATGTCGCGGTGCTGATAGGCGGGCAGATCGGTGTGCGCGGCGCCCGCCAAAGGATCGTCGTCACGCCGGAGGAGGCGAGCGTCATAGCCGGCGCGCCGGCGAAAGGCGCTTTCTGTCGGATGCCCGACAATGTCGGATATCGCAAGTATCAAGGTTGGATCAAACCTTGCGAATCGGGGCTTTCTTACTTGGCACGGGGCATGCTCAGGTATCCGCAAACACCCAATGGATAACGAGCAGACTTCCCATGGCCTCACCATGCCGAAAGTTTCCCGGACGCATCCAAAGATGAGGCTCGCGTCAGGCCCAGCAACACGCTGACGGCTCATGTGGCTCGGCGTCGCGTGCCGATCCACTTTCTCCCAATAGGCGTTCGGGAGACATAGATCCTTCAAAATGAGGAACAGATCACTTTGCCAGGAACGCAGCCCATAACCCCACTCTCCCTACCAGAACTACCAAGCAAGCCCCGCACTCATGGGCTTCGCAGGACGTCCGTTGCGTCCGAGTTGGTCGGCGCGGGGCCGGCTCCGATCCCCGTCGCATGGGAGGACGGCAAGGCGAGGGATTTCGTGCTCGACAACGGCATGGAGGTGGTCGTCATTCCCAACCACCGGGCGCCGATCGTCACCCACATGGTGTGGTACAAGATCGGCAGCGCCGACGAGCCGCCGGGCAAATCCGGCATCGCCCATTTCTTCGAGCATCTGATGTTCAAGGCGACGACCAACCATGCGGGCGGCGAATTCGACCGCGCAGTGTTCGAGATCGGCGGCTCCAACAACGCCTTCACCTCCTCCGACTACACCGCCTTCTATCAGACAGTGGCGCCGTCGGCGCTCGAGCTGATGATGAGCTTCGAGGCCGACCGAATGCGAAACCTCATCCTCACCGACGATGTCGTCAAGACCGAGCGCGACGTGGTCATCGAGGAGCGCCGCTCAAGCACCGACACCAACCCGCAGGACGTGCTCCATGAGGAGATCGACGCGACGCTGTGGCAGAACCAGCCCTATCGCATCCCGATCATCGGCTGGATGCAGGAGATCGAGCAGCTGAACCGCGTCGACGCCACCGCCTTCTATGAAAAATACTACTGGCCCAACAACTCCGTGCTGATCGTGGCCGGCGATGTCGAGCCGGAAACGGTGAAGGTGCTGGCCGAGAAGACCTATGGCAAGGTGGCGCGCGGGCCCGACCTGCCGCCGCGCATCCGGCCGGTTGAGCCCGAGCAGAACACCAGGCGCACCGTCACGCTCTCCGACGCCCGCGTCAGCGTGCCCAGTTTTTCGACGCAGTGGGTGGTGCCGTCTTACCATACCGCCAAGCCGGGCGAGGCCGAAGCGCTCGACCTGCTGTCCGAAATCCTCGGCGGCGGTAACCGCAGCCGGCTTTACCAGGCGCTCGCTGTCCAGCAAGGTATCGCTTCCAGCGCCTGCGCCTATTTCCAGGGCACCATGCTCGACGACACCAGGTTCGCCATCTATGGCGCGCCGCGCGGCGATGCCAAGCTGGCCGATCTCGAAGCGGCGGCCGCTGCCGAAGTCGCTCGCATTGCCAAGGATGGTGTCAGCAGCGAGGAACTGGGCAAGGCCAAGGAGCGCTTTGTGCGCGATATGATCTTTGCCGAAGACGACCAGGACGACCTCGCCTGCATCTACGGCTCGACGCTGGCCACCGGCGGCACCGTGAAAGATGTCGAGGAACGGCCGTCTCGCATCCGCAGGGTTACCGCCGCGCAAATCAAAGCAGTTGCCGCCCGCTATCTCGCGTTCGACCGTTCGACCACGGGCTATCTCTTGCCCAAGACGGAGAATCAAGAGATGACGCTCGGCGCTCAGCCCCATGCTGCGATGAACATCCAGGAGGTGAAGTCCGAAAAGGGCATCATCGCCTGGCTGGTGGAGGACCACACAGTGGAAATCGTCAACATCGGCTTTGCCTTCAACGGCGGCACCACGCAGGACCCGGTCGGGAAGGAGGGGATGGCCAAACTGATGGCCGGCCTGTTCATCGAAGGCGCTGGCCATTACGACAGCGATGCCTTCCAGGTGAAGCTCGACGATGCCGGCGCCGAAATGAGTTTGGACGCGCAAAGCGACGACATCTACGGATCGGTGTGCATGCTTTCCAAAAAGCAGGACGCCGCGTTCGGCCTGCTTCGGCTCGCGCTGAACGCGCCGCGCTTCGACCAGGGGCCGATCGATCGCGTCCGCGCCGAGATTGTCTCCGGCATCGTCGGCAGCGAGCGAGACCCTGGCGCAATCGCTCAGCGCAAATGGCTGCGCGCGATCTACGGCGCGCATCCTTGTTCAAGGCCGGGAGAAGGCACAAAAGAGAGCCTCGCCGGCATCACGCCGTCCGACCTCCTCGCCTTCCACCAGGCCATTTTCGCTCGCGACGGGCTCCATATTGCCGTGGTGGGTGACATTGACGCGAACACGTTGAGGGAAAGGCTTGACCAGCTGTTTGGTGATTTGCCTGAGCAACAAACCCTCGTCCCCGTCTACGATGTCGCGCCGAAACTCGGTCAACTGGTGGAGGAGAACTACGACCTGCCGCAGACTTCGCTAACGTTGGCCTGGCCTGGCGTGAAGCGTAGCGCGCCGAATTTCTACGCCGCCGTGCTGATGAACGACATCCTTGGCGGCTCATACTTGACTTCCCGCCTTTACGAGGAGGTACGCCAAAAACGCGGCCTTGCCTATCACGTCAGCTCTGAACTGACCCTTGACAAGCTTCTGGTTACGACAGAGACACGCTCGGATTGCGCCGCCCAAACGCTGAGCATCGTGCGAGAGGTGGTAAAGCAGATGGCGCAGCAAGGACCGACCGGGGCCGAGCTCAAGGCGGCGAAGAAGCACCTGATCGGCACCTATGCCATTGACCGTCTGGGCTCGACCAGCTCGATTGCAGACCGGCTCCTGGATTTGCAGATTCAAAATGCCGACGTCGACTACAACCAGCGTCGCGCCCGCAGCATCGGTCGGGTGACGCTCAAACAGGTCAAGGCGGCGGCCAAGAAGCTGCTTTCGGCCGAGCCCGCCATTTTGGTGGTCGGCCCGCCGCTGGGCGGCAAGGATGAGTAAAGAAACTCATCTCGCCTTCCTTCTTCCTTGGGGCTTCTCGTGGGAAGAGCGAATATGGAGGCCGGTGGGCCAAGCAGATCATGCAGACCCGCGGAGTCGTTTCGCGGGCCTTGCGCGGCATTGGCGGTCCAGGGGCCTCTCGCCGAAAAGGCGCTCCTCAGCATGCATGCCGCCTTTTGCAGAATACACTCGCACGCCACCAGCAGGCAGCGGGTGGATGAAGCAAACATCCGGCTGCTCAATCCATCAACTGATGAACCGCGGGCACTCAAACTAACGGAACTGTTGTCGTATGTTTGGTCTACCAACTGCTTTGCCGAGGCCCTAGGACGAACCCGCTGGTGCAGAATACACACCGACGGCCTGTCGACCTGGATGTTCGCTGCGTTGAGGAGGAATCCGGTATTGCCCCTGTGCCTGCCGATGATCCGCCGTCTGAAATCCCCGCACCTGTTTGGAGCCATCGACCGCCTGCCGGCACTCGGCAGACCGGTTGGCAATAAGACGTTCGAGGTCGTCAATCCGTCGACCGGCGAAGTTTTGGCAGAGCTTCCCGATATGGGCGTGGAGGAGACACGTGCTGCGGTAGACAAGGCCTATGTTGCGCAGTCGGGATGGGCCGCGTTGACTGCCCGAGAGCGTAGCGACGTTCTTTGGCGATGGCATCAGCTGATCATCGACCATGCAGGCGATCTCGCCGCGATTCTGACCGCGGAAATGGGCAAGCCGCTTGCCGAAGCCGTGTCAGAGGTATCGCATGCGGCGGCGTATCTGCAATGGTATGCCGAGGAGGCCAATCGCGTCTATGGCGAGACGATCTCGGCACCCTCGACAGACCGCCGAATGCTAGTGATCAAGCAGCCCATCGGCGTTGTTGGCACGATCACGCCATGGAATTTCCCGGCCTCCATGGTGGCGCGCAAGATCTCGCCGGCCTTGGCTGCGGGCTGCACGATCGTGCTCAAGCCCGCTGAACAGACGCCGCTCGTGGCTGGCGCAATGTTCGCCCTTGCCCATCAGGCCGGCTTTCCCGATGGCGTGGTCAACCTGATCTATGCGTCCGAAGGTGATCGCGTCGGCCGTGAACTCTGCACCAATTCCAAGATCCGCAAGATCAGCTTCACCGGTTCGACCGAGGTCGGGCGGCTGCTGATGCGTCAGTGCTCTGACCAGATCAAGAAGGTTAGCCTTGAGCTCGGCGGCAACGCACCTTTCATCATCTTCGATGATGCCGACATCGACGCTGCTGTTGACGGTGCGATCCAGGCGAAGTTTCGCAATGCCGGCCAGACCTGCGTTTCGGCGAACCGTATTTACGTCCAATCGAGCGTTCACGATGAGTTCGTCAAGAAATTCGTGGAGAAAGTCCGGCACTTGTCGGTTGGCGACGGATTCGGTGCCGGAGTAGACATCGGACCGCTCGTCGACAGGCATGCTCTGGCCAAGATCGAGTCTCACATCGCAGATGCCATTGCGAAAGGCGGCACAATACGATGTGGGGGCCAACGTATCGGCAAGAATGGCACGTTTTTCGAACCCACGGTCCTCACCGAGATTTCCAGCGTCATGGCAGTCGCGCAAGAGGAGACATTCGGGCCGCTCGCGCCGATCATTCGCTTCAACGATGCGGATCAGGTCGTGCGCGAGGCCAATGACACGATCTACGGCCTCGCCGCATACTTCTATGCCTCAAACCTGAAGCGGGTCTGGCGTGTGGCAGAGGCTCTGGAATATGGCATGGTTGGCATCAACACGGGACGCATGTCCTCGGAGGCGGCACCGTTTGGCGGGATCAAACAATCCGGCATCGGGCGGGAGGGTTCCCGTCATGGCCTCGAGGACTATCTGGAAATGAAATATCTTTGCATGGGCGGGATTTGAAACCTGCTGCACTGTCTCTCCGCCCCACCGGGGGGCGGCCTGCGGCCAATGCCGCCACCTAATTGGAAGTTCCAAACGCCGTTGACCTGAAACACGGATGCCCGGCAGGAGACTGAGCTCGCTGCCGGGCCGGACATGCCTTGGGAGGGCATAAGTCAGCGCTCCTAGGGCCGATGGGCCACTCAGTTCGTGCGCCTTTTGCCGATTGCGTTGCATGTGCCGTGCCAAGCCAAAAAGCATTGATAAACCGCCGATGGATCAGCTTTTGCCCTGTTGCGCATTCTACATTGTGGGGATATGCGACAATGCCCAAGCGGTTGAATCGTCGTGTTGCAGACCCCCAGACGGGTCATGACTGCTGTTCTTAGGACAGTGCGCAGCAAGCCGCTACTCGCTGCACTCCAGGCACACCATTTCCATAATCAAGCGGTGGGTGCTATGTCTGACCGAGCTGTCGACCAGGGAGCGGTGTGAGGCCTCAAATCCCTCCATATTGTTGCACCCGCCGGTCCAACAGGACTGCAGGTCCGGACTCAAAGGATCTTGGCTGCTATGGCGACATTGCGGTGCACGCCGCTTTCCGACCAATGATGTGCGTCCAGGTCGAGGCCGGCCCTAATGAACCACCGCCTTGGCACCCTCGCCCATCTCATTGCGGCATCGACAAGCTAGACCAGAGCGCACCTTGCAAGGCGCCATGCAGTCCTGTCGGCGGGCGAACTGTTGGTGACGGGTACAGCTGCGAGCGAACGTTCATCCACCGACGCACAGCGCGGACTGTCGCTTTTCAAATTAGGAAATCTCTGTAGCCACCATTCATGAGCGCGCGGCCACGCGAGACGGCCCGACGGATGCGGTCGCGCAGATGATCGCGAGGATCCGCCCAGTCGGCATGGACGCGCCGTTGACCGATGAGAACTTCGGCGAGCTCGCGATGAGGTGCTCCGGCGAGCGAACCGTCGAGCGCACGAAGAACGAAGGACAAACGGACGCCGCGCTTTTCCGGCGCAAACAAGCGGGGGGGCAACTGTTGCCCTAGACTGAGAGCATTGAGGCACTCCAGTCCCCTCAGTCGATGCTTTAAAAGCACCGCGGGCCAGATGGCTTGCGTATGCAGGCAAACAGGGTGGAGGATATTCGCGCCCGAGACGGCGAGCTGCAGCGCGTGGTCCGCATTGCGAAGAAGAACATGCTGGCTCTTGTCGGGCGCCAGCAGGACGGTTGCACGACAGGGCAATGCCGAGAGTTCGAACGGCGGTGTCGGCGACGAGGCAGGCAACCGTTCCGCAATGACCGGCAGCACATGGACGCACCAGAGCGGACACCAGAATACGACCGAAGCGCGGCCACAAGACTCCGCGAAACAGAACACCCCAGCGTGACAGGTCGCCGGCCGACGCGACCATATCGAGAAAGGATTGGAGAGACCAAGTCTTGCAATGCTGGCGCGCAGCGGTCAGATCGCGCTGGAACGCTGGATTGCGGCGTAAGAACTCCCAAGCCCACTCCCGCAGCGTCAGGCCAGCGGTGTAGTCGTATGATCTTTCATCCCGCCAATCGGCCTGATCCGCGCCAGTCAGGAGATTCATGACTGACATCCCCTGCCCGCGCCTGCGTGCGTCGAAACATTATGCCACTTCGCAAAGCATCGGCGAAGGCAGCAGACGTCGAAGACCCCGTTTCGTTGAAGCGTCAGCCATCGCCACTGTCGGCGACAGAAGATGTGCCCAAATTGCCACCAGACCGTCGAACTGGCACAGCGACGGCCAGCGCGACCTGGAATTGATCCCGTAACGGTCATCGGCTCCTGCGTCGCGATCCAGACGTCCCTTGAAGGCGCAGTAGCGCGGCAGTGGATCGCACGCTGCTTGTCGGCAAGTTGTCGTAGCGGCGGCGCCATAGGCACGGTCATCGGAGGGTCTCCTGCGGCAAGTTTTCGCCATTGGAGGCCAATCTCCCCGCTAGGGCAGCCTGTGCAGTTGCACAGGTGAAGCGGATCAATCAGGGGGAGCCATGGCGGAAACTGGATGATGGCGGCTTGAGGAGAGCGGCGTATCGAGGCGGGTGATGAAGCCTGCCAGTACCTCTCAAGGAGAGTGATACGCCATGAACGAGACTATCAACACATTGTTCGCCTTCGTCAGCCCGACGAAATCGATGATACCCTGACGGATGTACTTCGCAGCGGCGCGCGCAAATTGCTTGCGCATGCGATCGAGATGGAGGCCGAGGCGTATGCCAAGGCGGTCGACTGCCTGACGAAAGATCAGAATGCGTCGCTGGCGCTCTACGATTTCCCCGCCGAACACTGGGATCATCTGCGAACGTCCAATCCCATCGAAAGCGTCTTTGCAACCGTTCGCTATCGCACGGTTCGCACCAAGGGCTCGCTATCCTCGAAAACCGCCCAGCTGATGGTCTTCAAGCTGTTGGCCGCGGCCAGGAAGTGGCGACGATTGAAAGGACAAAATCAGTTGCCGAAACTCATCGCAGGTGCCAGGTTCCTGGACGGAATCCAGGTCATCGAAACGAAGCCGCAGAGCGCCGCTTGATCAGCCTCGTCGCCCAAATTCCAGCATAGCTCCATCGGAACTGCCAGCCTTCCTTGCCGATCAGGCGCATATCAGCGCTGACGATACCGAGGACGGCGATGGCGATCACCTCCAGGCCGCCGAGTAACGACCCTCAAAACACCGCACTGGTCGAGGCCAGCCTGAACCGGTATCTTGTGCCTGCCCTCGGGAGTCGCTCTATCCACCATGTGATCGACACCGACATTGCTAACATCACCAAGAAGATCGTCGCCGGGGGTCACCCGCAAAGGGCTAACACGGCCTTCTGGTATATGCGGGCATTTTCAACTGGTATCGCAAACCGCCGCAACGGCTCATCGCGGTTTCCCGCGAGGGTTTGGAAAATTAGGTATCCGGCCCCGATCGTCAAGCGCAAGCGAGTGGTGAACGATGCCGAACTGGCGGCTATATGGACGGGCTGTGAGCCCGAACCGGGCGATATCGGCTATTCGTTCGGCTCCATCGTCAAGCTGCTCATGCTGACCGGACAGAGGCGTACGGAAGTTGCCGCGATGCATTGGTCTGAACTCAACCTTGAAGCCGGAACATGAGAACTATCGGGTGACCGCACGAAGAACGAAGAGCCTACGCTTATTCCGCTGTCCACACTGGCGGTGTCGGTCCCCCAGTCGGCACCGAAGACTAATGACACGTTTGTTTTCCCTGCCAGGGTCAACAAAAAAAGCCACTTCTCAGGCTACGCGAAGGGCAAGAAGGCTCGAGACGGCAAGGTCAATGTTGACGGGGTGGCTTTGGAGAACGGGACCCTTCACGATCTGCGCAGGACGCTCGCGACAAATCTCGGCAGGCGGCAGGTATTGCCACACGTCATCGAGCACATAGTGAACACAAGGCGTCGTCCCTGAGACATTGGCGAAATCTACAATCTCTTTAGCAACGTCAAGGAGAGGCGCGAGGTGTTGCAGATGTGGTCAAATCACATCGAATGGCTGATCAAGCAGGCTGCGGATGACGCTCTGGCGGCGTAGCTGCTGGCATGGGCGGAAGATGCGGCGCAACAATCGTCAGAGCCTCATCGAATTGGAGATCATGCTTGACCAGCAAATGCGCGGCCAATGCTTCGATGGCTGACCAGTGATCGAGTACTAGCCGGGCCGTGCGATCTTCGATCCGCCTCCAACGGGGGCGGCGCGGCATCAGGAACCGCAACTCACCATAGATTCGCTTGGCATCCGCGTAGTCGCTGCTCCCGTCATTCCCATCGGACGCATTCATCGCCATATCGCGCGGGTCCAGATAGCCTTCGAATGCGGATTCTGCAAAAGGACCTGCCAGACACGCAACTATCTCTTGGATCGCACAATCGCGTTTCAAATATCGATCCATATCGTCCTCGAAAATCGGCTTTCGCTTCGAGGTGACTCCTTGCGCTGAATAAAAACCCGCGCCTTCGACAACACCACCGCACTCTCCGTCACCGGCGTCGGGGTAAATACTAACACTTGAGAAAGCAGGGAGTTCACGGTCGTCGTCGAACACCTGACGGTGCAAAACGATGGCGGCCACCGCGTGCCCGGCTTCGTGATGCGCCACAAGCGGCAGATATTGGGAGGCTACATTCATGCGGTGCGGCTCTCAGGTCTAGTTTGCTTTTGCGCATAGGACCGCAATTGTCGTGCCAACTGGGAAAATCGTTTCGGGCAATGCGATCGCTCCGATAGCGTTGTGCCTCCTGTCTGACATTGTTGGGAAGTCGACACGCGCCCGTCGCAATGCGGTCGACCTTCCGCGCGAGTTGGGTGACCCGTGAAGGCGGCCGACCAGGACGATGTTGCGCTGATCGGCGACGAAGGCGCCGCCGGGCGAGATCGCGCATCAGGGGGTGACCGGCGTGTCGGCGAAGTCGAAGTCGTCGATGTCCTTGGCCAGCGGCAACTTGGCGACAGCGAACTGGTATTTGATGGAGCGGGCCTGCTTCTCCGATATCTCGGCCTGCAAGAGATCACCGACAATCCTGGGCTCGTGCCGTCGCTTGATGGCGACGCGCCCATGATCTCGTCATAGGCTCTGCGCATTCCGTAGAGCTTCAGCGCTCCCATCAGTTCCAGTACCTCGGTGCGTTCCATGGCTGTTTGTCCTCCTGAGACTGTCATAGCGGGCGCAGTCGGCGACCGCTCGTGAGCTAGCTTCAGCGCCTGGGGAATGGAAAGGATCGTGCCCGGCGCCGGATCGCGGCTGCGGGCCAGGATGTTGAGGATCACCGGCGCCGACGATGCACCGTGCTCGATGGCTTCCTGACAGGCGGCCTCGACCGCGCTCAATCCGTCGGTCAGCACCCAGGTGAGGATCAACACCATCTGCCGGTCGACGTCATCAACCGCCTTGAGCTGCGCCGCACCTTCTCCATTGCCGACCGCAGGACCCAGCTAAGGAACGGCGCGCGCCGTGTGCCAGGGATCGTAGACGACCTCGTTGCGGCCAAAGGAGCGAACGTGTTCTCCCACGACCACGCCATCCTCTGGCGGATGCGATCCGATCGACATAAGCATGGATCTCGACGGGCCGACCGACGGCACTCGACAGCACCGAGTATTTGTTGTTGTCGAAGCGCACCGTGCAGGTCTTCGACACCGACGGGGGAATGCAATGGAAGCCGTCGAAGCGACCGGCAGCCGCTCCCGCTGCGGCTTGGCCGCATTCGCCGACAGCAGCCGGTCCCGCGTCTCACGCCAGGCTCCCATGCGGGGAGGGCTGGTGCTTGCGCTCGTAGCGGAACTCCGTCTGCTCAGAACGCAGGACCTTGCGCACCACCTTGCGCGAGATCTTCAGCTCACGGCAGATCGCCTTGATCGACTTCCCCTGGACCAGCGACAGCCGACGTATCTTTGCAATCGTCTCTAAAACCAACATCCAAAACACAAATGCCTCCGATCAAGCCGGAGGCATCTTGATGACCCCATCGTTAAAGGGTCCCGTTTGGACGAAAATCACCCTTTAAACAGGGTCCCCATTCCACGAAAAATCAATGCACTACCTTCCAAAGCTGCGAGAGATCGCCACCGACCGCTTTGAAGGGCCTTTCGGCGGTCTCGTCAGCGAGGTTGTGGCATGAAGAAACATCAATCCACAGCATTGGGCCGAAGCATGCCACGGGCTCATGCCGCGGGAGAGCGGGAAGATATTCTTGAAAGAAGCGGTCTCCGACATCAATACCGACAGGATGGGCAGCTTTCTCACATCACTTGAGGTCGAGCGTGGCAGTTGCGACCCGCAATGCAAGGCTGGCGGCGATGCATGCCTTTGCGCGGTTCCTGATTTCGGAGCACCCCGAATATTAGGATACGCTGCAACTGGTGGTGACACTTCCCTTCAAGAGAGCGCGTGGGTGGCACCTGTCGAATATCTCGATGAGCCCGGAAATCAAGAGCGTCCTGGCGCGTATCGACCGCCGCACGCCTTCTGGACAGCGGGATTACGCTCTGTTTTCGCTGATGTTCAATACGGATGCACGAGTTCAGGGATCCTGACTCTTCGATTGTGACCTTCGTCTGGTATCGCCCTGTCCCGCCGAGCAAAGCAACGACCGCCCCACACTGCTCACCCGGTTCGGTGTTCGATACTTGCTGCGCACACATGGCTGCGGGCGAAGGAACCACCCTGGCGGAAAAAAGCATCCATCATCGCCCTTTGCGGGACACGACGGCCATCCACCTCGTCAAGGCGGGTGTTGACATCGCCACCATCAGTCGATGGCCAGGCCACTCGGGCTGAACTAACGATGCGCTACGCCC
Organism: Mesorhizobium sp.; assembly: GCA_004017275.1. GTDB lineage: Bacteria > Pseudomonadota > Alphaproteobacteria > Rhizobiales > Rhizobiaceae > Mesorhizobium. The sequence continues at coordinate 82,186 of SAKE01000019.1, forward strand.
AGGCCGGTATCGATATGAAGCGGCAAGCGCTCGAACAAGTCTTCCCCGACGTGATGTCATCGGCAAAAGATCAGACGATCATCGCTTTGATGGCTGGATGTTTGGCTGGCTGCACCGCTTGTAGACGCTCAGTTATGTGGAGTTGTATCGCGGGAAGTCGCGCGTCTTGGGCTTTTGCGATGTCAGCTCCACATCTCTCCGCAGTGCACGTTGTCACTGTTGAAGAGCCGTTTGTTCAATCTTCGTCCTGGCACGGCAAGGGTTGTCCATATTGTGGGCGTCTTACGCTTGCCGAGCTTGTCCGAAATCCAGCGCCGGATCAGGCGTGAACACTGTTGCGTAGTTCGTCAGCCAGAGCGCGGAGAACGTCGGCGCTTCCTTCCAGCGCCGTAAAAGCGTAGGGATTGAGGAACTGTCGGCCCCAGAACAGATTGCGATCTGTGCCGGATAGCGTAGCTTCCTCGCTAACACGCGGCCAATTCTCCGCAATGCATCGGAGCTGGCCTTCAACAATCGCAAGAGCTTCCGGCGCGCTGAGCAGGAAGTGATGCGCGGCTTCAAGGCAGGACGCTATCCGGCTCATGCGGTTATTGCCGCTGATGAGCATGGCCTGGCTGGCCTCCTGGCCACTGCGGGCCTGCGGACAAATATCGTACGCAGGCGTGAGGGTGAGCTTAGCCCCATCCCAGAATGCCGCATGGTTGCGGGCATGATCGTCGGTGTTGCCGCAAAGTATGTTGAAGACAATGCGGCTGAATAACTCGCGCAGAGTTTCCGACGGCGCGGTGAATCGGTGGCGAATGATCTCCGCCAAATCCTGGTAGCTGGCGTAACGCGCCATCATCTCATCGAGCGCGAGCATCGTCAGCGCTGAGACCATGGATTTGCGTTGCCAGCCGCCCGTGACCTTGATCCGGTCGAATCGCTCGACGAGCAACACGTCGTTGCCTGCGGCGCGAACGAGCGAGACGGATGCCGCTCTGATGCCGCACAAGGCGGCAAGCCGCATGGCTATGAATTCTCCTTTGACGACGCTGTAAAGGTCGGCAGACGAGGAAAATTTCGCGACATGCTTGACGGCGTCATCCTCGATCAGCGCCTTTGGCCTTGCGCCGCCGATCGAGCTGCCGTGATGCAGCGCCTGATCTAATTCGGGGGTGAGCGGAATACCTTTCTCTACCCGCTCCGCCGATTGGACAAGCTCTTCGAGAGTGGCATTGGCCAGTGCGCGCGGCTCGTAATTCGTGGGCGAAAACTGAAAATCGAGCGCGCCGATGCGGTCCGAGCCTGATTCCAGCAGGAACGTCAGTTCTGAAATATCGAGCCGCGCGATTTCATCGCCCTTCACACCGAATTTGCGGTTTAGGATAACCCGTCGTCCCCAGGCATCGGGGGCAGCATCGCGGATGCATCCCGGCATGGTTAGGCCAGGAAGCAAAGGCAATTCGCCTGCCTTCAGGGGCAGTTCCGGGAGATAAAGCGGGATCGCGCTGCCCAGTTCACGAAAGCTCCTGCCATAGTTGAAGCTGACGAGTCCGTCATGGGCATATAGCCGCCCGGCGACAACCGGCGCGGTCTCGCCCGGCAGCCAGACCCAGACATAGGCTTCGTCGTACTTGGGGACCTTAGAACTCATCGACGATCTGCTTGCCGGCCTTGTAGACGTGCTTCGGCAGCAGCGCGATGCGATCGTCAATGCGGCCTGTGAGGGCTGTGATGCCATTGCCGTCGGCATCGAACAGCTTCACACCGACAATGGCAGCAGCTTCGAACATCAGTCCGATTTCGACTTTGGGATCGCCCTTCTCGATGCGCTGCAGGGTGCTGCGTGAAACACCGATTCTCTCGGCTAACTCCTGTGCGGTTAATCGGTGCTGCATCCGGCCCAGCCGGATGGTCTTACCGAAAAGGCCAAGCGCTTCCATCGCGTAGCGCGAATAGGTGCGTTTATGCGCTGCCGTCATTCGGGTCTCCGTGACCTATGCATGATCCATATCACCATCTTTCGACCTTTATATAGGTAATGTCGCAGAGCGACTGCCAAAGTCAAGACTCCGTATCGTATGACTCAATCCCCCTGATTCGACTTTATATGCAGCAAGAGTTCGCATCACGGCTACGTTCGGAAAGCCAGGTAGAATGCGACGGGAGACGCAAGCGTTACACGTCCGAACAAGGAAGGCGAATATTGCCTACGGCTCCTGCACAACCGGCCAGCTCTGCGCGCCTCGGGCGAGGCGGAGATCTGGCGCTGGATCGCGGACAGCCTTGAGACGCCTCGCATGAGTCATTCGATGGGCGGTCCCTGGTGCGAGGCCGAGGCGCTCGACTACTGGCCGACATCCTCGGCGGCGGGACTCGCAGCCGGCTATACCAGCACTTTTCGACCGCATACGCGCCCAGCTTCTCTCCGAAATCATTGCCAATGAGCGCGAACCTCACGCGATCGCCGAGCTGGCCTGGCGGCGCGGAATCTACGGCGTATTCGAGACCGCCCAAGGGAGCCTGACCAGCGTAACGCCCTCCGATCTAAGCGCCTTCCACAAAGCCGCTTTCGCCCGCGACGGGCTGCATGTGGCGGTCGTAGGCGACATAGATGCCAAAGCCCTGAGAGCAAGGCTCGACCAGCTGTTCGGCGATTTGCCTCAGAAACAGGCGCTCGCCCCCGTACCTGATGTCACCCCGAAGCGCCGAGCGGACGCAGGTCGCATACGCCCTCCACCAGACTTCGCTCCAGCTGGCCTTTCCCGCCATTGGACGCAACGACCCGGAATTCTACGCGGGACAGCTGATGAACGATATAGTCGGAGGCTCACGATTTACCTCACGTCTGTTCCAGGAAGTGCGCGAAAAGCGCGGCCTTGCCTACGGTGTCTCGTCCAGCTTGGAAGGCTACCAGCATTCCAACATGCTTGTCGTGACGACGTCGACGCGCGCCGACAGGGCGGCCGAGACGCTCGACCTGATAACACAACCAATCAACGAGCTGGTGGACACAGGCCCAACAGCGGCCGAACTCGAAGCGAGCAAGAAGTATCTGATCGGCGCCTATGCTATCGACAATCTGGGTTCCTCCAGGTCGATTTCCGCCACGCTTGTCGGGTTGCAGCTCGACAAACTCGGCATGGACTACATCCAGCGCCGCCCGGCCCTCATCGAGCAGGTGATCCTCGACCAGGCAGGGCGGCGGCGAAGAAGCTGCTTTCGGCCGGGCGTTGGCCCGTGACAGCGAATAATCCCACGCTCTACAATAGCTGAAGGACTCGCCGAACTACGTGTGGCTGATCCGATTATGGTGTGGCAGAATGAACGCCTTGAGACTGCCTGCGCGCCCTCGCAGACCAGGTTCTCTCCCGTGATTCGATTTCCCGCCCCGAAGAATGCCGTCGTTCCGAGAAAGTATTCTAACTTTTGCGTATACCAAATACGGGAAAGTTAGAAACTCTTGAATATGATGATTATGCTAGCTTTCCCGTATCTCAGGGAACTTTAGAAATGGCCCTTCACCTCGTTGTGAAAACATCGATAAAACCCGCAGCCACTATCAGGCTGAAACGGGCAAGCTCGTCCAGTTAATGCGCGGCATCTATCTCGATGCCGGGGAGGATATCGAGGCCATGATACTCAAGCACGCCATCGCCAAATACCTGTATCCCAACGCTTACCTCTCGGCGGCGAGCGCTGTGCTTCTCGGCCCGACCCGGGATGGCCGCCTGTTCCTGAGCGGGCGACGAATACAGCGCACGCGCTTGCGCTTGCTGGAAATCATTCAGAACGCAGCTCCCGACCACCCATCAGTCGCTCAAGCGGTTGTCGATGATGGAATGGGAGAATTCCGGATCGACGTCTCCTCGATGCGCCAGCGCTTCCTCGAAGCTTTCCGCCTGCGCAGCGAACACGCGGCATCCATCGGCGAGACGATGCGCGAGGCAATCGCGAACCGCCTCATAGAACAATACGGCAGCGCCCAGGGCGCTGCCGACGCGACATGGGCGCTTGCCGGCGCGAACCAGCGGTATCGCGAGGGCGAGCACGCCGAGCGCTTTTTCCTCCGCCCTCCACTGACCACAGAACCCGCACGCAACGAAGCCGCGCTCGATCTGATCGTGGCGTGGCACGGCTAGGTGCAATGTTTGCCCTCGCGCAGCAAGCCGGCTTTTCCTGACGTCGTCGTCAACCTGGGTCTATGCGACCGAAGGTGGTCGCGTGGGGCCGCGAACTCTGCTCCAATGCCAAGGTCCGAAAGATCAGCTTTACAGGCTCCACCGCGGTTGGCCGACTGCTCATGCGCCAGCGCTCGGACCAGATCAAGAAGGTCAGCCTCGAGCTCGGCGGCAATGCGCCCTTCATCGTCTTCGATGACGCGGATATTGACGCTGCGGTTGACGGCGCGATCCAGGCGAAGTTCCGCAATGCCGGCCAGACTTGCGCGTTTCATCGAACCGGCTTTACGTCCAATCGAGCGTTCACGATGAGTTCGTCGAGAAGTTCGTGGAGAAAGTCCGGCACTTATCGGTTGGCGACGGCTTCGCTCCGGGAGTGGACGTCGGACCACTCATCGACATGCATGCTTTGGCCAAGATCGAGTCCCACATCGCAGATGCCGTTGCCAAAGGTGGGATAATTCGATGCGCGGCCGAACATATCGGCAAGGATGGCACCTTTTTCAAACCCACAGTCTTCACCGAGATCTCCAGCATCATGGCGGTTGCGCAAGAGGAGACTTTCGGGCCGTTGGCGCCGATCATCCGCTTCCACGATGCGGATCAGGTCATCTGTGAGGCAAACGACACGATTACGGGCTCGCCGCCTATTTCCATGCCTCGAACCTGAGGCGTGTCTGGCGCGTGGCCGAGGCATTGGATGGCATGATTGGCATCAATACGGGCGTATGTCTTCGGAAGCGGCGCCCTTTGGCGGCTTGAAGCAGTCCGGCATCGGGCGGGAGGGTTCCCGCCACGGGCTCGAAGACTACCTCGGAATGAAGTACCTCTGCATGGGTGGAATCTAAATGACGTCGCCCCGAGTTTCTCCAGTTTTGGGTTCGTTTCCGGCGTGGGTTGTGCGCTGCTGGGCGGGTGAAGCGACGGGCGCTGGCGCGGAACCTTTCGCATAGCGCAGCGCGAGCGACCGTCGCGGGTTGAAGGTGGTGGCGAACTCGGCCGATGTCTGCCAGGCGATTTGGGAGTGCGGCCGCGCGGTGTTGCAGTCGGCGCGCCACAGGCGATAGCGATGCTTGCCATGCGCATGGAATGCCATTCGACCGGTTCTGATCCGCGCAGGAGAGGATGGCGTTCGAGATGAACTCGCTGGCATTGTCACTGACCAGTGATGAGCCGGTTCAATTCCCGGGCAACCAAGTGCCCTCGACCGTGCTGAATAGCGCGCCTTTGCCATACCGGCGGATTAGCGCGGCCGACCTTACTTCGGCATGATGCGAGCAATTTCTGCACCAGGCGCGCGACGTATGCCACTCCCTCAGATCGCCCAGCGATACGTCTGGGCCTGCATGTTTGCTGCCTTCTGCGATGGCTTGCCGACACTTTCGGCTCGCCGGGTGTGATGATCTTCTTCTGCGTCTTTCCCTCTCGGCGATATTGCCGTTCGGCCGTCCCGACCAAGGCCAAACCTCGGGCCGTTTTCCCGTTCCCGGGTAGAGCTTGAACGTCTCGTCGATGATGTCTCTGGCGTGCTGCGAGCTCAACGCCGAGGCGCTTGGCATCGATGCATGGCGCGACATGATTGCGGCGGTGTCGCACGGGTTCGACGGTTTGGGCTTCAGGATCGTGCGGATGGGCCACGCTTTTCTGGCGGCGCGAAACACGGGCAATGCGCGTTCAAAACCTGACAAAGGCAGAAATTTGTCAGGTTCAATCCAACCGCCATCCGGGCACTACGGAGGTTTTTCAAAGCATATTCATGCACTTGCGCGCTGAGCCCGCTGGCATGGACCTTGCAACGCTTGCAGCAGGACGGTATGCAATGGAGCAGACGAGGATGTTCTCTCCCCTGAACCGTGTGCCGTCTCTGAGAGGGAAATAAGCTCGTGCAGAAAATCTCACAACCTTTGACAACGGCTTTGGAGAACAACGTGGTGTTGCAGATCGAGTCCCCGGCTCCTTCGATTCAAGCGGAAACCTGGCTGCGTGGCGAGCCCCTCACCAGCTTCGAGCCTGGCAAAGTGTACATCGTCGAATTTTGGGCAACTTGGTGCGGTTCGTGTGTGGACGGGATGCCCCATCTGATGCAGCTGCAGGAGAAATACAGGGAAAGCGGCGTTGAGATCGTAGGAGTCGCGGCTAGTGAACGCGCTCCAACGGCCGATGAGGCCCGAAGCACGTTGGACGCTTGGTTGACGGAAAAGTTCCCGAATCTGAACTATCGGATCGCATTCGACTCGACAGGCGAAATGGACAAGCTTTGGATGGAGCCCAGCTTTTCTTTCTGGATTCCCACCAGTTTCGTGGTCGACCGAGACGGCTGCATCGCCTTTATTGGTGCACCGACGGAACTCGATGAGGTCTTGCCGAAGGTGCTTAACGGCAGCTGGCGCACCAGCGATAAAGCAAAATCCGCCGATGCGGAGCGGATCGCGGAAGGCGAACCCATAGCGCGCGAACAAGCGCTGAAGAAGCCGATCAATGACAGATATCGGGCGGCGGTGGAGAAAAAGAATTGGAGGACGGCGCTCTCGGCGATCGAAGAAGGCATCGCCTTGATGCCGGACAACCTCGGTTTCCGCCGTTCTCATGTGAATCTGTTGCTTCACAAAATGAAGGACATGCAGGTCGGCTTGCCCGTCATGCGCCAATTCGTTCGCGACGCGATCAACAGAAACTCCGAGAATTGGATGGTTGCGGCGTTAGACGAGCTCTTCTTTCCGAACTATGACCATTCGCACTTTCCGTCTGCTGAGCGCTTGGCGATGGGAAAACAGCTGTCCGAACACATCCTGGCACTGAATCCCCCGGAAAGCGACAAACGTAAGCTCCTGCCCTATCGTTTGGCAGCCCTCTACTATCACGAGAGCGGCAACAAAGATCGGGCGATCGAGTTGATCGAACTGGCACTGAAGTCGCAGGGCGGTCCGGAGCTTATCCGGGACGAAGATGAACAGCGCGAAATATCCCATTTGCTGCAGTTCCTGGCCTACTTCAAGGGTGAGAAGGTTTGTTACGGCGCTCTGTGTGCGGTTCCAAACAATGGCCGATTCGACAGCTGGTATACCGTTTGCGGCTGACCGCCAGCTTATGTGAGGGACAGAACTGGCCGGGCGGACAGCTCTTGATGCGAACGGCGCAAACCCCGCCCGGCTTGCGAAATCACCTGGGCCGCTCTTTTGGACCTAAGTCCGAAGGACTGCGGCCTTGTACGATGCCCGCCTTTGTTTAGGCGGGCTATGAGCTGAGCTACGGGTTTTGCCCGCTACTAACCGTTCGCCAGCCTGGCGCAGGTGCCTCTCAACACCTCCACCACACCAAGGTTTCATGCCGGTAGCGAATTCGATCTTGGCGGCATGGCCATTAAGCACATGGGAGGGCCTCGCTGGCGGCATGCCTGTGATCTGGTACTGCAGCCCACGCTTGCCTCCGCCAGCGGTTCGATGAGGCAGCCTGTCGCACAATTGATATCAGGACTTCAATGCCGGAACACCGGACCCACCCTCAATTCAATAAATGAGGTGTCGCGTACCACGGTTGGCTGCTTGATCCAGGCAATTCAGGCCGCCGTCATCCTCAATGAGGTGACCTCGACCAGAGCCTCGGCCTTGAATGGCATGATGCAGGTGCATGGGATGGCGGCCACCGTCATTTTCGTCGATCCGAACGGAATTTCTTGCAACCGGTTTGCGGCTTTATCCAACACGCAAGGGCCGCGCTGTCGACAGTCTCCCAACGCACCAAAAAGGCAACTGTGCAGAGCAAGCCTTCTATCCATCAATCTCCCTTTTGAAAATCATCATATCTGTGACCAACACTGCGATATTTTTCGCGGCGGAAGGAGCCAGGCACAGTCATTTCCATGCGCAACAGCATTTCTAAGTTTCTCAGCTCGCCGGAACACGTCGGCGGCCGATGTCGCGCTCCGGGGGAGCTCTATTCCTTTTCGAACAACATCAGATTTGTCGCAGAACTGAGTGAATAGGATCTCGTCCACAAATCCATCATCACTCTTCGCATCGGCGATCACTTGAGAAATCTTCTTTCTTCTTTCGGCGCTAAGCTTCTCCAGCCAGCGGCCCGGCGTTTCGAAGCGTCTCCTTATCGCATCCGCCATGGACGCTGCTCGCACTGGCAATTTCTGCATGTCTGAAATGCTGACGAGACCTTCGGTCTGGCGTCAGGAAACAACTAGCCGACACGGCCTTTGGTCGGCGTCTCGGATGAAGTCTAGAATGCTTGCGTCGGCTCCAACCAACGTCTCTTCTGGAGCGGAAACACGCTCAGAGATTTTTCCACTCGGCGGTGTCGCGTCGAAGAAGCGTTCTGCAAAAGAATAGTCCCCCGAAACCGCCGTCATGAACCACAGGGACATAGCTGTGACGAATTGATATTTCGCGTAGTTACATCGGAAACCGACTCGCAAGTCATAAGATGAGCTCTAGTGTCATTATCATTCCAACCGTAAGGCCTCCCTGTAGCGTGCCAATTTCCGGACTTACGTCGGCGAGTTCTTGATAATCGTTTTTTCCGCACGAAACTTAAGGTCCCATAGGAGAAGGCGAGGAAATCAATGCACGGTAGCAACGACGAGCCTGTCTCTCGAGAAATTGTAGAAGCGAGAATCAATTCTGAGTTCCACGTTTGAAGGCCGATTCCCAGTGCAGCGTCTGGACCCGGAGGCGTCTAGGAATCCAACAGCGGCATTCAACCAGAACCGAAATTCACCCACGTCGAAATGCGCAATGTTCGAGCGTATGGTCTCAGCGGCATGCTTTTCATGGACCCGCGCCAGCTTGCAGATTGTCATTGCCAGCATGATTGGCTGGCTGTTAGCCCGCTCCCACAGGAAGTCGTCGTCTAGAAATGCTGCTTCGTCAGCATCCGAAAACTCGAATCCACTACTGTCCCGTACCTCGGCAAGATTTTCATAGGGATGACTGTGGAAATCACCGATGAGCGTCAAGTGTGGTGCCCATCGATCCATCAGTTCGCTCTTCAGGCGGACAGCCTGATTGTTGGGCTTCACGCTGTTCCGTGATCGCTCGGCTGAAATGCTGAGACTCATAAGATCGACATGGAAATGGGTCGTTCCTTTCGAGTCCTCGCGACTGAAGCCCCAAAGATACCCCAGCGTTTCCAGCTTTGTTCGGCGCGGACGACCATCTCCGAGAACATAGGCTTCCAGTGTGGCAAGCGTAATAGTGTGACGAGCTGCATCAGAAAGGGAAATGGTGAAATTCATCGTGCGTTACCTGAAGGTGCCTCCGATTCGTTTCCGATCAACGGCCAGCCACGATCCTCACGGGGGCTTTGCTGGTCCAAATCGCGACATATCCTTGCATTTCAAAATTCGCAAGATTATAGCGATTGCGGAGGTGCGACATGTCGACTCCCACCATCAGCATCCGTTTGAAAGCGCTGCGCAGACAGCGCAACCTCTCGCAGGAGGAGGCCGCGCGTCTGTTCGGCTTCAAGGACCGCCAGACCATTTCCGCCATCGAGACGGGCGAGCGGCGACTTTCGGCCGAGGAACTCGTTCGCGCCGTCGAAATCTTTCGCGTTCCGCTGGACTTTTTCACCGATCCGTTTCTGCTCGTCGGCGAAGGTAAGTTCTCCTGGCGTCAGAACGGCGTCATCGGTCGTGCCCTACTGGGTTACGAAGAAGACGCGGGCCGCGTGATCGCGGCATTCCGTACGCTCGCGCCACAAGTGGGCAGGGAAGCTCCGCTGCTGAGGTGCTCGCTCGGTCTTTCAAAAGAATCCAGCTACGAGGATGCATCGGCTGCGGGCGACCGGTTCGCCGGCGAATATAAGCTAGGAAACGTGCCTGCCGCTCGCCTCGCCGAGGTCATGGAGCGGGATCTCGGAATGCTGGTCCTGATGGTTGATCCGATCGAAGGCGTGTCGGGCGCCGCCTGCCGCCTGCCGGAACTGGATGTCGTGTTGATCAATCGCCGCGAGGTTGCGGGTCGCCGCCATTTCGACCTCGCTCACGAGCTTTTCCACATCCTCACCTGGGACGCGATGCCGCCGGATCATGTCGAAGATGTCGTGCCCAAGAAACGTAGCCGGGTCGAGCAACTCGCCGACAATTTCGCCTCGGCTCTCCTCATGCCTTCAACTGTGCTTGGCAAGGTTGGCGATTGGTCCGAATTGGCAGGCGACGAACTCATCGTACGGCTGAACGCGGTCGCAGATGAATTGAGGGTCACGGCTTCCGCATTGCGCTGGCGGCTGGTCGGCCTTGACTGGATCGACAAGGATATTGGCAGGGGTATCGCCGAAGATCGCCTTCGCAACAACGGCCGTAGCAAGCCCGCCGAAGAGCCGCTGCTTCCGCTGTTCTCCCCGACGTTCGTCGAGGTGATCGGCAAGGCTGTCAATGAGGGTCGTGTGGCGATGAGGCGCGTATTGCACCTGCTCGGCATCTCGATCGACGATCTTGCGGACCTCTTTGCAGTTCACAGCGTGGAAGCGCCATACGAGTTGTAGGCGGGTGAATGCCGCGGCACCGAAGTTCGTTGCTGGTCGATACCAACGTCATCATCGAGTGCTGGCGTGTGTCGGCATGGAAGGCGCTGACGAGCGGGTACCCGGTGGAGACGGTCGAGATGTGTGAGATCGAAACCCAGACAGGGCTCCAGAGGCGGCGGCCCGAACAGCAGATCGAAGCTAATGTTCTGAGAGAGACACTTAAAGCCGTACATCCGGTCAGCGACATTGAACGCGCGAGCGCGCTATTGCGTGACGACCATATGCGCTTTCTGGACGCCGGAGAGCAGATGCTCTGGACACACCATCACGCGCAGCGACGCTTGGCTCCTTTGCGGTCCGGATAAGGCGAGTCTTCGCGTTGGGCTGCGCCTCGGCTTGCGCGACAGACTGGTCTCGTTGGAGCGGCTCCTCGCCGATATCGGCCATCGTCCGAAGGTCCTGTTAAAGATGCCTATACCCAAAAATGGCTCGACCAGACGCTGCGCAGCTTTACCTTGAGAGACCGACACCATGACGAATTCGCTCGAGGTACGAAACAAGCTGATCGACATCCTCCGCCGCGACCTAGTCGGCCCGAATCCTGACCTTGATCAGAATCTCGCACGCGAAGTTTGACCGAGAAGCAATCGCTGGGACGCCGGGGGCTTTATCGTTCCCGCCTACGACGGTGTTGCGCCTGTGATACCTGACGGCGAGGAAACCATCGAAGAAACCGCCGACGACCTTCTCGCCAGTGAGATGCTGGACTCCGCTGTCGAGGGGGAGGTCGAGGAGAAGGATTCGACTGACCAACCACCGCGGGACAGGTTTCTTCCGTCGTCGATAGGGTTGACGGTGGTTCTTCCGCAAACGGTGAGTCAAGTCACGCTGCGCGCAACATGGGGGAACTATAAGACGGAGCCCCCATTGCCCGATGCGCTCCTCATTCCCGAACTGTCGGGAAAGGGCAAGCCAAAGCCAGAAAAGCCCGAGAACCTCCGTTGGGTTCGGGTTCCCGGCGAAGCCGCGATCGTCCTCGACGTCACTCGGAACCAGTCCGGAATCCTGCTGCCGGAAAGCGCTGACTCAGAGGCCGGGCGGCGGCATCGAAGTCGCCGTTGACACCGTGTGCTCCGTCAAAAGACTCCGGAGGGGGCTGAAGAGCGTCTGCGCGTCATCACCGTCTTCTTGGTAAACCGTCGACGGAGCACAAAGGCTCCGTACAAGGACGTGGCCTACGCGTTCCAGACCCGGATCGAGCTCGAATGTGCGGATGGATTTTATCCGCGCAGCGACCTGTCCACCTACCAGTCCGATGATTTCGACCTTAGGCTGGGCGATCTCCATTATCGCGATGTCCGCGAATATGCCGTTGGTCGCAACACATCTGCAGGCTGGCAAGAACGGCTTGACGCGACGAACGATCCGCTCCCCGTGACGCGTGTTTGGACCGATTTCCTTCCGCAGCAGGAGGTGGAACGTGTCGTCCCGGCAAGGAGCGATGGCGTCGAGTTCGGCATGGAGGCTCTCGCTCGGGCTGCCGTTTCCGGAGCCGAAGCGGTCAGTGCAGCCTTGGATTCACTGCCTGAACTTTACGCCGAGTGGCGGCGGAGTCAGGAAGGACTGATGACAGGGCTTGCGCCGAGACGGCTAAAGACGGGCCAGGCGCTTCTGGAAAATGTTGACACCGCCGGCAGCAGGATTCGCGATGGGATAGATCTCCTTAAGCGTGATACGATGGCGCGTGAAGCATTCGGCCTGATGAATACGGCGATGGCGATGGCCAACCGCCGGCGCGAGGCAGAAGAAGCTGCCGGGCGATGTAGACCCGCCAACATGGCGGCCGTTCCAGCTAGCCTTCGTCCTCCTCAATCTCGTTGGCGTGACCGACCGAAACAGTGGTGAGCGCGAGATCGTCGACCTGCTTTTTTTCCGACCGGCGGCGGCAAGACGGAAGCATATCTTGGACTTGCCGCCTATGCGATTGTGCCGAGGCGGCTCCGCGGATCTGGCGTGCTGGGTGCGGGCATCAGCGTCATCATGCGCTACACGTTACGCCTGCTCACGCCGCTGGTCTCGTCTGCGCGCTCGAACTCCTGCGGACCCATGATGACAATGGCCGGAAGACGCTTGGCGAATGGCCGATCGAGATTGGACTCTGGGTGGGCGGCGCAGCCTCACCGAACAATCCAGCCGCGAAATTCTTCCGGCAAGGACGCCGCGACGACCTGGCTGAAGCGGTACCAGAGCAGACCTAAGACGAAACCCCGGTGCCACTGAAGGCATGTCCCTGGTGTGGTGAGCCCTTCAAGCCAGAGAGCTTCCACTTCACGCCCAACAGGACAGCTCCGCAGAATCTAGTGCTCAAATGCGAGAACGCCGAATGCGACTTCACGCGGGATCGACACCTGCCGGTGCTCGTGGTGGACGAGCCAATTTACCGCCGTCTTCCCGCATTTCTCATCGCCACGGTGGACAAATTTGCCTCCCTTCCATGGATTGGCAAGAGCGGCGCATTCTTTGGACACGTAGATCGGCATGATCCGGACAAGGGGTTCTTCGGCGCGTCTGAGCCAGGCGAAGGTCGCCCCTTCGGAAACGGGCATCGGCTCGATCCGCCGGATCTTGTCATCCAGGACGAACTGCACCTGATCTCTGGCCCGCTTGGAACGGCGGCCGCACTCTACGAAACAGCGATCGACCTGCTGTCGTCGCGGCCGGGTCTTCATGGACTCATTCGTCCAAAAATCGTCGCCTCGACCGCGACCGTCCGAAGGGCGGAGAAACAGATCGCAGCCTTGTTCGATCGTTCGGAGACGGCCGTATTTCCGCCACCCGGCATCCACCGTACCGACAGCTTCTTCGCCAGCACTGTGCCATCGGCACGAGAGCCAGCCCGCCTCTACGTCGGTGTGGCGAGTCAGGGTCGCGGGCTTAAACTCCTCTTTCTTCGGAGCATGCAGACCCTGCTGGCAGGCGCGCAGGCATTGACTTCCAGCCCGACGCAAGAAGGGGAAGATGCCGCCGATCCGTATCTGACAGTGCTCACGTATTTCAATGCGCTTCGCGAGCTTGGGGGCGCTCGTCTGCTCGAATTCTGCACGGTGTCACCGACTGGCGCCGGAGTTGACCCGGGATTAGGAGGAGCACTCGTTGTCGGATTCTCGACGATGTCGGACATGTGACACAACGCTTCCAGAGCGATCGCATTGTTCCGAAACGATTTTCCCAGTTGGCACGTCGGTTGCGGTCCTATGCGCAAAAGCACTGCGATGCCGCACCGACTGGAAGAACTCATCAATGATCACGCTTTTCGAACATGTGGGCGCCGCTACCAACACTGAGCGTTCCCGATCAAACGGAAGCCATTCCACTTTCATTCCTCAGGTCGTTCGGACATGAACGCATTTGATGTCCGTCCAACGCTGGATGCTCCCGACGACGATCCCTATCTCTGGCTTGAAAATGTAGAGGGCGAGCGGGCACTTGCCTGGGCCGCCGGCCAGTCGGCAAAGACCCTAAAGCACTTCGGTGGAACGCAGTTCGAGCGCGACCGCGCGGCTCTGACAGCCATTTTCGACAATCGCGACAACCTTCCCCTGATCGCGCGCCATGGTCAGTACCTCCACAATTACTGGCGAGATGCCGGAAATCCACGCGGACTGTGGCGCCGGACCACCCTTGCCGCCTACATGAAGGCGGATCCCCAATGGGAGCTACTGCTCGATCTGGATGCTCTCGCGGCTAGCGACGGAGAGGATTGGATCTGGGACGGCGCGTCCATCGAGCCGGAGAGACGGGAAAGAGCCGTTCTGCGCCTGTCGCGCGGCGGCAGCGACGCGGTCGTGCATCGCGAATTCGACCTGATCTCTCTGAGCTTTGTCGCCGACGGTTTCAATCTCCCCGAGGCCAAAGGCTACGTTAGTTGGCTGGACCCTGACACGCTTCTGCTTTCCAGTGCGCTTGGTAATGGCATGGCCACCCGCTCCGGCTATGCGCGCACCGTGCGACTGTGGAAGCGTGACGCGGATCCCCTCACCACACCGGTAATCTTCGAGGCCGGGTTCGAGAGCCTCAAGGTGTCTGGTCATTCGGACCGCACCGGCCGCAGCGAGCGCCTTTGGTTCATCGAGAAGCCGGCCTTCTTCGAGGAAATCAGCTGGATCGGCGACAGGAGCGGGCCGAGGAGGCAGATCGATCTTCCTCGTGACGCGTCGTGGCGGGTCTTCGGCGACTGGCTGGCGGTAAGGCCGCGCAAGCCGTGGACGGTGGGAGGCACCACCCATCCCGCCGACGCGCTGATCGTCATCTCGCTTTGCTCTTTCCTCGCCGGCGGACGCCGATTTGAGACCCTGTTTCAACCAGGGGAAAGGCGCTCCCTGCAGTCATTCTTCTGGAATGACGGGAAGCTCATTATCTCTTACCTCATCAATCTCGTACCGCGTTTCGAGATGTTCACTCCCGGCCACCAGGAATGGACGCGCCGAGTCCTGGACACTCTGCCCGCCGAAGGGACTGTCCACGTCTGGTCATTCGATGCGGCAGTTCACGAGGCCAATGGAGAGGTCCTGGTCTGTGCTCAGGATCCGATCACGCCGCCGCAGCTCTTGCTATTCGATCTCAATGCCGCGCCGTCTCTCAGCGCTTCAGCAATCCTGAAGCGCAGCCCGGAGAATTTCGATGCATCCGGACTGGTGGTCACGCGCCACGAGGCAGTCTCTATCGATCATGAGCTGATCCCCTATACGCAGGTTGGTCCGGCGAACGGGAACGGAGATGCTCCGATTCACCTTTCCGCTTATGGCGGGTTCGGCGTATCACTCCTGCCCTACTACAACTCCCCGCTGGGCAAGCTGTGGCTCGAGCGCGGCGGCACGTGTGTCGAGGCGAACATCCGCGGCGGCGGCGAGTTCGGCACCCGCTGGCACGAAGCCGGGCGCAGGGAGGGCAAGCGTCTCGCCCATGACGATTTCGCCGCCGTTGCCGCCGACCTCGTGCGAAGGGGCATCACCCTGCCGAGGCGGATTGCCGCCGAGGGTGGCTCAAATGGCGGCCTGCTGATCGCAAACATGCTGACCCGCTATCCTGAGCATTTCGGGGCTCTGTTCTGCACAGCACCGCTTATCGACATGCGTCGCTACACCAAGCTCTTGGCGGGCGCGAGCTGGATCGACGAATATGGCGATCCGGACAAGGTTCACGATTGGGCTTTCCTGAAGGAAATCTCCGCCTATCACGCCGCAGCGCCGGGACAGCCCTATCCGCCTATCCTGATCGCCACCACGAAACGCGACGACCGCGTCCATCCGGGCCATGCGCGCAAGATGGCCGCAAAACTGCAGGCTCTTGGCTATCCCGCTTACTTCTACGAGGCCAGCGCAGGCGGGCACGGCTGCGGCGAGGACAATCGGGAGCAAGCCGCATTCATCAGTCTAGGCACCAATTTTCTCCGCAGCGCAATCGGCTTCAACGATCACCTTCCGGAGACGGCGGAACGCGTTGCAACGCAAGTGGGGCATTTGAGGTCCATCAACAATTCATTCGAGCAGGAGACGAAATAGTGCAGTGCATCCTTTCTGAACATCAAGGAGTGAATCTCATGGCGAGAACGCGAATGGGCGTAGCGCGGGCAACAGCAGCGGCGGTGGCCCTGATCATGGTGGGACAGCAGGCCGTCGCCGCGGAGCCTGCGCAAGCAGAGACCGTCCTGGCGGAGACGGGAGCCTCGGTCACCGAAGCGCCAATCCCTTGGCAGATCCGCCTGCGGGCGTTGGGCGTCGTTACGAAAGATCTGGGCTACGTTGATACGCTTCCCGGCTCCGGTCTTTCGTATTCGGACACGGTGACGCCGGAACTCGATATCTCGTATTTCTTCACCGACAACATCGCCGCCGAACTCATACTCGGTACCACCTATGCCAACATCGCGGGCCAAGGGACGATCGGAGGGTTGGGCAACATCGGCAAAGTTTGGCTGCTGCCGCCGACGCTCACGTTGCAGTACCATTTTACCGATCTCGGCGCGTTCAAACCTTATGTCGGCGCAGGCGTGAACTACACGATCTTCTACAACCAGGACACTGGCAGCGCTGATGCTCTCAAGGTGAAGAACACGTTCGGCACGGCGCTGCAGGTCGGATTCGACTACATGGTGGACCAGCACTGGGGCCTCAACTTCGACGTGAAGAAGCTTTTCCTGAAGCCGGACTTCGACGTCACGGTGGCCGGCGCGAAGCTGACGGGGAAGGCGGAGCTCGATCCCTGGCTGATAGGCGCAGGTGTCACCTACCGCTTTTGAATATCAGAGTGAAGTCTGCTTCCCGACTGCCGGTTTAAATGAAGGGCGCCTCGCGCGCCCTTTTTTACGGTCGACACTGCAGGGCGAGACCTCATGAAGCCGATTGTCGAGAGGGCGGGGCTCTCTTCCGGCGGACCAAGAAGGTGCACTGGCCAGCAGGCCTCGCGCCTGAGATGGAGGGCTTAGAAGCGCTTTGGATCGGGACGGGCTTTGGTATTGTGGGTGGAATGCTTCAGCCAGACTATTTGCCAGCATCGTCTCCCGGACGTTATGTCTGAGCTTCGTGTCAGCGCAAGGCGAACACGCGACTCCTAGATGCCGACACGATGGCTGGTTCAGCCATGCTGCGACAGTTGCCTGTTTTTTCGGTTCCTTTGCTGTTCGCGCGCTAACCGCAACGCTCCATACTAGTCTCGCGTGCCTGTCCCCGTGGGGCGGGCGACAGAAAGCGATTAGGCCCGCTGAAAGAGGCAGACCGCATCCGAAGGACCGTAACCAAGAGAAGGACCTGAAGCGAGAGCGAAGGTTGCGGCAGGCCGCGGCGGGCCTAAAAGGGAATGCCGACCACCCCACGTCCCAGGAAAAGCTGACAAAAACGCAGCGGCCGACTGTCCAATAGGGTGCGCCCGCGCGAGGGCGAGCTAAATGGCAGGGGCTGCCGGGGGACCTAAGAAAAGCGTGGGCTCACAAGCACCCGGCGCGCGCCATCAGGCCGCCAGCTACTTGGAGGGCGGGGGCATCAGGCCTGTTTGTCGGGCCGAACCAGATCCATGTGGCTGACGCCGAGGGCCAATGCCAGTTCATAGATCGTGATAATTGTCGGATTTCTTCGGCCTTTCTCCAAGCCGCTGATGTACTGCTGACTGAACCCGGAAATCTCCGCAAGCTGCTCCTGCGTCAGGCGCTTCCTTTGCCTGATCCTCTGCACATTCCGTCCGACCAACTTGCGCATATCCATGCACGCAAGCCAGCGGATCAGGCGGCTTGAGTTTATCAACTATAATATGTAATCCACATTTAGCAGGCACAGGGCTTCGCGGGTCCATCGGCCGGAGATAGAATTAGCGATGTTGCAGCCCAGATCGAACACGCCGTTCGCCGACGAGGTCCCCTGGTCGGACCGCATCACGCCCTACGACAAGGACCACTTTACAACCTATATGAGGCTCCTGGACGCCTCAGCCGACAACGCCACTGAAGAGGAAATGGCCCATGTGATCCTCGGCATTGATCCGGCACGCGAACCGGAGCGCGCACGGAACGTTCTTCGCAGTCATCTCGACCGTGCAAACTGGGTGGTGACGAGCGGCTACAAGGATTTGTTCGCCAATTGACGAAATGGGCGGTGCGGTCGCTTCGCTTCAAGCAACGAAGTAGCGCAACCACCATGCATCGACGCATCACCACAGCGCGAATGCCGCTCCAAGATGATCGCGAGGACTTCCAGTCGGCGCGGATGGCCCTGCGCTTCGCTGGTCTCATCGTTTTGTCCTCCGCTCGCCAATGGCTGCTTCCCAGGAAGCGGTGCGGCGGCGAGTCATGACAGGAAGGGGCGCGCCGTCTGAGCCGCACCGCATCCGGAGGACCGGATGGACGACCTACTGAAAGCTCACAGCTGGCTAAGGGTTGCGGGACGCCGCGGCGGGCCTAGAAGGATACGGCGCCACCTGCTGGGAAAGGCACAAACAGAGAGAATTGCGAGAGTCTAACGACGCGCTAGGAGGCGCAGCGGAATGGTCGAGACGCCAGAGCCAAGAAAAGCGGGGATCAATCCACCGGCACACGGCACGCGCGGTGAGGGCGCGGGCGCCCACTACGTGCGCAGGCTCAACAGAATCTCACACGGATCAGCATCGAGGGCCGCAGTTACGTCGAGAAACTCAATGATATCGAGACGCCGCTCGCCACCCTCATATTTCGCCACGAAAGATTGCGGACGACCAAGCTTCTCAGCCACCTGCGCCTGCGTCAGCCCTTTGACATTGCGCAGTGAGATCAACTGGGCCAGAAACCGCTGGTGGCGGGGAGATCGAAGAGATTTGGGCATTTAGGTGAACCGGTCAGGTAGAGACCGGCTCAGCGACTAATCCCCGTTTCGGATTATCCCATTTTGGGATATTCTGCCTTGCATCCAGCGATCAACATGCGAGGTTCGCGGCAGACATGAATCGATCACCGGGAACAGATAGGACTCAAAGCTCAACACTGCTCGACGAAGTCCCTTGGTCTGACCGTCTTACCTCCTACGACAGGGCGCACTTTACCATCTATATGAGGCTCCTGGACGCCTCAGCCGATGAGGCGCCCGAAGAGGAAATGGCCCAACTGATCCTCGGCATTGATCCGGCACTTGAACCGGAGCGCGCCAGGAAGGCGCTTCGTAGTCATCTCGACCGTGCGAACTGGATGGTGACGAGCGGCTACAAGGAATTGTTCGCCAGCTGACAAATTCGCAGTGCTCGGTCATAGAAGCAGGCAGTTCCTGTGGCAGCCACGGTCAGGCTGATCGGGACCTGCACTACAGCCCCGGCAAAATGGCCCCAGTGGCGAGCACAATTAAGTTCCCAGGAAATCGGGTTTGGCAACCGAGCGTCTGACGTGATAGAAGGTTCCGCTCTGTCTGGATGGGTATTAGCCCGGAGCAGCACTCCATATCGTGCCGGCGCTCGACGAAGGGTCCACCTCTTCGCTTTCAAGCCGCATAACCGACAGCCATCGCCCTAAGTTAAGGGTTTAGAGATTACCGGCAGGCAGGTATGCAAGCGGGCCATCCTCGGAAACTATATAACCGCACGACTAGCTCGTCAGCGACGAAACACCCGCTCGAGCACCCATAGACTATGAGCACCGGCGCGGACTGGAAGAATACGGCTGCATCGCCCGAGCCGGCGGAACAGAAGATCTTGGCATCCAGTCAACGCTCGATACAAGGCGTGCGATCGAATGGCCCGAGCACAAGGGGATCAGAAAGCTTCTCAGAGAATTGAGGACCCTTCGGACCCCAAAAGGGCTATAGCCTGATTTTGGGTTCGCACGCCTAGCTTCTTCTTGGCATTGTCCAAATGAAAAGCGATCGTGCGTGGCTTGATACCCAAGATGCGGCCGGTCACCCAGGCTGAATTACCCCGCGCTGCCCACCTCAGGCACTCATATTCGCGGGATGTCAGCGAAATCCCATCCACTGTTCGATCGCTCGGCAATTTGCGGCGAACGCAACGATGAAAGCAGGCCGCCATCAGTTGAAGAGCTTGTTCGTACCGCTCAGCGACCCGAAGAAATACTGGACGAGGCTCATCGGCGGCAAAAGTAACCGCAGCGATGCGGCCGCGGAGATCGACAATTGGGATCGTCAAACCGCAGCAGATGCTGAATTGAGCCGCCTCATCGAATAGCTGCTGTTGAGCCGGCGACATTTTATCGCCTCCGAAATTCGATCCCCAGTGAAACGGGCAGCCGCCATTTCGAGCACGCAAGACCACAGGATCGAGTTTCTCATACTGATTTTCCAGATACTGTCTGGTCCAGCGGGGTGGTAGTTTGAAATTAGCCTCGGTTTGCCGGAAGGCCGTGCTGGCAAGGAGAGGTAGGCAAAGAAGATTAGGTCAAGTCGTCCGGCCGCCTCAGCCATGGCATCCCGGAAATCTGCCTCATCGACACTCTGTGACAGTCTTTCTAGGAATGTCTCGAAAACAAGTGGCATGTCCCTCGTCATCGTCGCGCTCGATTCTTCCTCTTTCTGCACGCCTTCCGGCTGCGTCGTGTATGTCCCGACAAACGTGATTGAATCCGCGGGCGTCGCTGGGCTGACCGGGCTCCAGAATGCTGCCACACTTTCGATCTTCGTCGGTCATCCCAATCATGCTGGGCTCACCCGATGGGCGTCTGGCAGACGCCTCATGATCTCAACAGCTCAATCAGAGAATCTCCATGCATTAAATCATGACCGCCCCTGCACCGACCAAACCAGGAGAAATCATCCTGCGCTGACCAAAAGCCATCATTGACCCCAGCTTTTGCAGGAATTTGGGTCGGCATTAGCATAACAATTCGGATAGCCGCTCATCCCCCACCCGGGGCGCCGTGATCCGCAAAGAAGTGTTGCGATGCTTTCTTTTCTTTGATAGGCAAATCGTCTCAACAATATTAAAATGCCTTTCCTTGTGAACGGGGTGGCGTGTGAGTATCGTCCTTTTATATACCTGACGTGATAAAATTCACCGCAATGATTATTCTGCTCTTTGTGATGTGAAGGAAGATAATCATCGGCATTGCCGCACTTTGGAACCGGCGACCGTGGCCCGCTGCAATGATGTAAAGGGCACGTCTAAGCTCAATCTGCATCGGAACGTGCAGATGACCTTTACCAGACCCTCGATTCCGCACGGGCCATAATGATACTGATTACGTGGGTCAAAAAGGGCGCCCTGCCGGCGGGGAGGTACACCCGCAGGGCGCGCCGCACAGAGGTCCTGGTCGTTGGGCAACAGGACAGCGGCGGCAGATCTGATTCGGTTACAAATCGTGACTGAAATAGCCCGGAGCATGCTCAAGATCAGATATCTGGAATTCAACAGTTTTGGGTCTGCTCGGCGCAGTAGCGCGCAGGGACATGCCTGCCTCCGGACTCGCTCCTTCGCGATCGCAAAATCATACGGCACCCTCGGCCTTCAGCGCGCGATAGGTGGTATCGACCGACTTTACCGTCGCGTCGACAATGATGTCGATCTCTTTTCGGGTAATGATCAGGGGGGGGGCATAACCGAGGATGTCGCCATGCGGCATGGCCCGTCCGATGACACCATTCTCAAACAGAGCAGCTGCAGTGCGCACCCCGACCTGAAGGTCGGGTTCGAATGGTATCCTTTGTTTTGGGTCCCGCATCATCTCTACGGCCGACAGGATACCCACTCCGCGAACTTCACCAACGATGGGATGTCCCGCCAGCTCGGCCTTCATCCGGTCTTGCCAATACGGTCCAACATCGCGGACATGCTCCAGAATATTTTTTTCTTTAAGCAGTCGAATATTGGCGAGCGCGGCTGCGGCACAAAGCGTGTGCCCCGAATATGTCCAGCCGTGGCCGAGTGCGCCGTGCTTCTCAGTTCCTTGTTCCAAAACCGACCAGACACGGTCGCCAATGATTGACCCGGAGATGGGGAGGTAGGCGGAACTCAAACCCTTTGCGATGGTCACGAAATCCGGACGCATGTTATACAGGTGGGAACCGAACTTCTCGCCGGTTCGCGCGAAGCCACAGACCACTTCATCCGCGATTAGAAGGATATCGTATTTGTCGAGCACCGCTTGAATGGACGTCCAGTACCCTTTGGGGGGCGGCACAATACCTCCTGTCCCAAGTACCGGCTCTCCGATAAAAGCTGCAACCGTTTCCGGTCCTTCGGCCAGGATCAAGGCTTCAAGCTCATCGGCACAGCGCCGGGAGAACGCTTCCTCGCTCTCCTCGACACGCGCCTGGCGGTAATAGTGCGGCGTGGTTGTATGGCGCACCAAATCCAGAGGCAGGTCGAAGAAATTGTGAAAGAAGGGAAGGCCAGTTAGGCTACCCGTGACCAATCCAGACCCGTGATAGCCGCGATTTCGCGAGATGATCTTTTTCTTTTCGGGCCGGCCAAGAATGTTATTATAGTACCAGACCAGCTTGATGTTGGTTTCGTTGGCATCGGAACCGGAGAGGCCGAAATAGACCCTTCGCATGTTCTGACCGAAATACTCGACCACGGCCTCTGCCAACAGGGCGACCGGCTCCGTACCTTGGCTGGCATAGACGTGCGCGAACGGCAATTCGTGTGCTTGCCTGGCAATGGCCTCGGCGATCTCCGTGCATCCATATCCCATGTTGACGCAGTAGAGTCCTCCGAAACCGTCGAGGCTCCTTCGGCCTTCGGTGTCCCAGATATAGACGCCTTCCGCACCGGCCATAATCCTATTTGGCGTTTCGCCTCGGCTGTGCTTGGCCAAATGCGTAGAAGGATGGAAGACGAAGCTTCTATCCTTCTCCCGGAGTTGCTCGGTTCCCAGATTGCTCAAGCGCATGTCCCTCTCCTCGCGATAAATTGGCGGAGGGCACTCGGCCAGCCACCTGTTTAGCAAATAGCATACCGGAAACGTCCCTCGAGTTTCTCGGGAATGCAGGTTATTGGCCGTGGAATTCGCGGGATCGGCCCGAATTGCCGTGAAAACTAAGGCGTCACCTTCGCCTTAGCCGAGGGTCGGGGGCGCGTCCTGCAAACACGAACAGCTTACGACGCGCATGCGCCCACCATAGTGCCCGATTAGCGGGCGATATTGGGTAGTGTGCTGAGGGTTCTGCAAATTCGCTGAGAGAGGGCGGTCATGGCAGGCTGGTGATGTTCAACGTCACCGATTCCCTGGAAGGAACGCCACCATGACCAAGACAGAAAGTAAGACCGCCAGCGCTGCCGTCAAAGACATTCTGCTTTCGAATCCGGATGGATTGCACGAGGTGATCCGCGCGGTGATGCAGGAGGTGCTCGAGGCCGAGATGGACGAGGCGCTGGGTGCTTCGAAGAGCGAGCGCACGCCGGAGCGTCTCGGCTATCGCTCGGGTTACTATGGCCGCACGCTTGTCACCCGGGTCGGCAAGCTTGAGCTGCGGGTTCCGCAGGACCGGGCGGGCCGCTTCTCGACCGAACTTTTCGAGCGTTACCAGCGTTCCGAGCGGGCCTTGGTGGCGACGCTTGCGGAGATGTATGTGCAGGGCGTGTCGACCCGGAAGGTCAAGGCGATCACCGAAGAGCTGTGCGGCCATGAGTTCTCGGCCTCGTCGATCTCGGCCATCAACAAGCGGCTGGACGAGAGCCAGAAGGTTCGGCCCGGCAAAGACGCGCGGCGAGAGCTCCTTGCCATCGACATCTTGATTCGCAGCCGACCAGCGCCGCCAAGTTCTATCGGTCAGCGTGTTGCCTTTCTTGCGATCGCAGATTCGTGGTTGCAGCGCAGGGCGAGCCGAGCTGCGGCTCGCAGGAGGGGGCAGCCGACAGAATTGCGCGGCCTGAAAAGCTGCCTCCATCAATGCTCGCCGCTCGTGCAGTCTCGAAACGCTGGATCAAGCCTCAACGTCGAACAGCCGCTCCTTTTCCTCGCGAAACCAGCGCCCTCGCGCGACGTGATCGTGCCTGACGATCCGACGCTTCGAGCGGGGCTCCTCAAATAGGTTGCACATGACCTGCAGCTTTCTGCCAAACTCAGCAAATCGGACGTCTTCTTATCATCGCTCGGCAAGCTCGGAACAGGCTGGCGGTCGTTGCTAAGGCTAGTCGCCGCCAGCGGATGGCGAGGATGTTTTGGCGGCTAAGTGCTTTTAGGTGGGCGATTATAAGCCGAGATCGCGATAGGTGCTTTCGCCATAGCTCCTGGCGCCATCGCCACGCTGAGCGTTTGAAAGCCGATGAAATTCGCTCGGCCAATTGGCTAGCGCGTGCTTGATGGCCTTCATCTTGAACGGCACGTGCACAACACATTTGTCCCTGATGATAGGCGGACAGCTCACATCTTGTTGCCGCGAGCCGTTAAGGTTTGCTGCGATTATCGGCAGACCTAGATCAAGAGCCAATTCCATTTCCCAGCGCACGAAGCGAAAAAGGTTTTTCGTCTTCTCACCGATCAGGACAAGTACCTGGCTCGATCCATTCATTCTGTTGCGAAGATTGCGTTTAACATAATCTTCGTCCTGTGCTCGGCCCGTCATATTGTCCAGATCGTGAGCGTTCGCGAATTCAAAACTCACATTCTCGCTGGCGTTCCACCCTTTCATAAAGCGGTATGCCCAAGCGTCTTCATCGCCGTCAAATATTACATAGGTCGGATCGCTGTATGCCATTGTTGTCTCTTAGTTGTTTTGACGAGCAACCCACTGGGTGTGCTCCCGTGAGAAAGCCAGTTCGGCTTCGTTCACCGCGGCGGAGAATGCCTCATCCGAGTTGGCGTCCGTAATAAGGTCGGCAGTCAAGCCGATCTCGTGAGCTGTCAACGTGTAAGCCGATGCCAATTCGTTAAATTTCTTGATCTGGGTCCACCCGATAAGGGAGGCGGCGATGACAATTAGCGGCTCGGTCGGCCAGCCTGGCATCGCGGGGTCAGCGATGCGTACTACGATGAACGAGAATCCCAGAGCGTATGCAAAAATACCAAGGCCCATCCAGACTTTCGCGGACCTCTTGTTCGAGCGCGCCTTCTTCTCGTACCACTTCCGTTGGTCGCAGATTCGTCTCTGCAGATATAGGTCTTTTCGTTCTTTTCGCGGGGAGTCCCTTATCGACATCATCTCGTCCGTTGTTTGGGGCGATGCTGAATCGGTGCCGCTCAACGCGCTACCAAGGTGACGATTGCTATCAAGGATATCTTCCATGAGCTTTCGAAAATCAGCTCTGGCGTCAGCCGCGCGCGCGTCATCGAACGGCTGTGCTCGCATCGCGAAGCGCCAAGTCAATGTCTTCACCGACTCTGCCAGAGCTCGAGCCTGATACCAGACCTGCTCGGGCTTTGTGACCGACCGGAAAATGAGGACTCCCATTGAGCAAAGAAATACCGCAGCATAGACACCGAAATAGGCTTTTGATGACGACAAGTCCAAAGAGAGCACCGACGCTAAAAAAAGAAGAACGTACTCTGCCCGGATCAGGCGCAGAAACGTCGCCTGCTGCTCGTTGGATGCCACGTCGGCGCTATTATAGAGTCCAGGATATTTCATTTTTGAAGCACACCAGTCTATTTTGTGGCGGTAAATTCTTTAAGCCAGGATTTGGCAAACGTGAGGTTAGCAGTCGAGCTTACAGAGCCTATTCTTGAGCGAGGCGCGGTCCCTCTGTTCATAAACAGGAATGCAGGTCCTGTCCCATCAATGTAAGGGTATAGGCCCAAAAATTCTTGCCCGGAGAATGTTTCCGAAGAATTTTTTGCCACGGGCAGAACCGCTACCGCGGTCCGAAACCCATCGAAAAAGCCAAGCTCCCAAGGCATCCATCTGGATCCTGGAGAATTGTTTGAATGCACATAGATAAGCGTCTTTGACTGCCTCATACGGGTTCGCAGCAACTCGGCGGTGGCCGAGGAGACCTTTGTGCGGTCCAGTTGTGAATCTTCGACCCAATCTACGTAAGCAGTGAACCCAAGCTCCTCGAAAATTCGCTTCACACCGAGAATGATCTCTGCGTCCTTGAAAGAATGTGACAGAAAAACGTCGAATGACGATCTGGCTGTAGCTGCGGCCGTCTCTTCCTTTAGAACGATCGATGCGGCTCTATGTCCTCGACTGGCATTCGCAACTCTTTTCAGCTCTGCCTCGGTCAGTAGCACTATTCAAATCCCCCCATGATCTGTTCGCAATCTATGAACTTGACGCCCATTCGATTAAGCGACCCTTGTCTTGTGAAAACTGGCACCATGCTCTCCAGCCGGGTAGCGCAACCTCCACCTTCTCAAAGACCACGTCGGCTGGCAGGAGTGACCGGCCTTGTCACCCACCTACGCGCCCCCGGCACAGCCATGCTCCTCACTTAGAAGGCTGCGGAGACCAGCAATGTCAAACAGGACAGACGATCTCCTAATCTCGATCAGCAACGAACTTAGGACGTAAAAACGCGATGGAGCGATCTCCGAATGTCCGCAGGCGTCGAGGGCCCGGTTGGTCGTCAAGGCCGAGCGGGCCAGCTTGCACTCCCGCTATCCGTCGGCTTGCCAAACCCTCGCTGTAGATTTCGCCCCCTACACGGATGCGCTGACCGCGACTAAGCTCAATCGCCACTGATCGCCAATCCAGGGCGAAAGTTCCCCCCTTGAAGTAGCGGTAGAGGCATTTTTCGGCACTTCGCATCTTAGATATGGACGCCTCCTCAACCAGGCACGATCCGGTTTGGCTTCTCGCCGTAACCGTGCTGGGCAAGTGCGTCCGATGGCTGCTTCGATCCGTCTCCTGGAATGATCGGTTCCAGATTGCTCAAGCGCATCGTCCTTCCTCGCCATCAACTGGCGGATAGCGCTCGGCCACCTTTTTCCAGCAATTAGTATACCGCAAATGTCCCTTGAGTTTCGTCGGAATGGGCGCCTTTTGCCGACGAATCTACGGGATCCGCGCCAAACGCCGTTGAAACTTAAACTTTCGGTTTCACCGTTGCCTCAGTGCGGACAAAGGTATCGGTGAATTGGACTTCACTGGTTTCGTGACGACAAGGCTATAGTATTGATCAATGCCCAAGCCTGCCTGCAGCAGTCCCTCCATGAAATCCTGATAGGCGGCCATAGAAGGAGATGCGACCCGCATCAGATAATCGACGCGCCCCCCAATTGCCCAGCAGTCCAGGATTTCCGGGATCTCTTGGATTGCAGTTTCGAAGTGTCGTTGGTCCTCAAGACGATGGCGATCCAGCACGACTTCTACCATCACAAAGATCATGCCGCCAATGAGGGCAGGACTCAGTCGCGCATAGAATCCCTCAATAATCCCTGCGGCCTTGAGTGCTCGGAGCCGCTCCGAACAGGCCGACGCCGAAAGATGAACTCGTTTTGCAAGCTCACTTTTTGAAATCCGACCGTCTGCCTGAATCTCGGAGAGAATCCGGACGTCCCAACTGTCGAGTTGCACGGGGTCGGGTTTCGACTTCATAACCTGTTGCTCTCAAGCAGCGATGACAGCGCCTTGTGCGCCGATCAATTCTATCCATCTTGAATGACCGAATGTAGTAGTGGAACGCATCCGTTCTCGGTCCGAAATGTGCCAGAATGGGGTACGACAATCAGCTGAGGGAGAGCGATCCGCTGAGAAAAGCTGCAGAAGTACTTTGGCTATCGCCCCGACGCCTAACGGGGCAATGATGCCGCTGGAGAGAATAGTCGGCGGCGGCGAAGACCTCCTAATAAATAGATACCCCATTTTCTTGAATCTCCGCTGCCGTACTTGATAGACGTGCGACAGCATTCGAGCCTCGATCGCGTGGACGGCATACTCAATGCAGTATTCAGTGGCACATTCAGCTATTGGGGTGAATTGAAGGCCTTGCTCGTCCGGCTCGCGGAGGCGCAAGGCACCGCAAATGCCGCTCGTCTCACGGCAATTTGACGCTGGAGTCTGGCCGAAATCGCCCAACGGAAAGACTCAAACGCCAATGTTGCGTGCGATGCTGTCGGCCGCCATACGCTTACGCCACTCAAGAGGCCCGGAATTGTGAATGGAGTTTCCCTCAACATCGACGGCCATGATAACAGGCATGTCCTGCACATCGAATTCATAGATGGCTTCCATGCCCAGGTCTTCAAAGGCAACGATCCGCGCCGCCTTAATCGATTTTGAGATCAGGTACGCAGCGCCACCCACTGCAGCAAGGTATGGCGTTTTGTGTCTTACAATCGAGGCGATGGCCGCCGGTCCCCTCTCCGCTTTGCCCACCATCGCGAAAAGGCCGGTTTCGGCGAGCACCTTGTCCGTAAAATCGTCCAAGCGGCTGGAGGTTGTTGGACCGGCGGGTCCAACGATCTCATTTCTCGCTGCCCGGACGGGACCGACGTAGTAGATCACGCGTCCCCGCAGATCGACTGGAAGCGGCTTGCCGGCATCGATCAGTTCGACCATTCGCTTGTGGGCAGCGTCACGGCCCGTCAGCATCTTTCCAGACAGCAGGAGCGTTTCACCGCAGCGCCACGATGCCGTCTCTTCCTTCGTCAGCGTATCTAAATTGACCCGCCGGACGCCGGCTGGGTTCAATTCGTCGGCTCCGATGTCGGGCCATTCGCGCAAATCGGGCGGCTGGAGGCTGATGGGTCCAGAGCCGTCCAAAGTAAACTTCAGGTGCCGGTTGGCGGCGCATTGCGGGATGAGCGCCACAGGCTTGGACGCTGCATGAGTAGGATAGGTCGCAACCTTGACGTCAACGACTGTCGTCAGACCACCAAGGCCTTGGGCGCCGATACCAAGCGCGTTGATCCGCTCATAAAGCTCAATCCGCAGCCCCTCCTCTGCGCTTGACGCCCCCCTTGCGATCAGTTCCGCCATATCGATGGGCTCGTTCATGGCCTCCTTGGCCAGCAGCATCGCCTTTTCAGCGCTACCACCGATGCCGACAGAGATCAGTCCAGGTGGACACCACCCGCTGCCAAGGGTCGAAACGGTATTGACCACCCAGTCGGAAACGGAGGCGCTGGGATTGAGGGTGGTAAAACGTGCCTTGTTCTCCGACCCGCCGCCTTTTGCGGCGATGGTGACCTCAATCTGGTTACCTTGCACCAGGTCGACATGGACAACTGCCGGCGTGTTGTCGCGGGTGTTGACCCGTCTGGCGAGGGGATCCGCAACGATCGATGCCCGAAGGGGATTGTCCGGATCGAGATAGGCTTGACGTACGCCCTCATTCACAAGATCAGCGAAACTGGCCGTTGACTTAATGCGGGCATCCATGCCGACCTTTGCGAAGACAACCACAACTCCGGTGTCCTGACAAATCGGGCGCCGCCCAAAGGCCGCCATGCGGGAGTTCAGCAGAATCTGACCTATGGCATTCTTCGCCGACGGGCTCTGTTCTCGCGTGTATGCGTGAGAAAGAGACCGGATATAATCTGGAGGATGATAGTACGAGATGTACTGAAGAGCGTCGGCGACGCTTCTTGTGATGTCCTTGCCAGCGATGGTCCGTGTTCTATTTCCCACCGGATTTTATCCAAATGACCCGAGGCCATTCACCATTTTCAGAATCTGGAAGCTTCGCACCCCCTGCTCGCCGCCTTCATATCCATAGCCGCTTTGCTTGACTCCTCCATAAGGGGCATCAGCGGAAACCCCTTTCAGGTAATTCACACTAACAGCGCCCGCAGAAAGACCGCCCACAAGCCTCTGTTGCGTATCGGCCGCGCCAGTAAACAAGTAGGCGGCCAGACCGTACTCCGTGGCGTTGGCTTCATCGATCGCCTCTTCGATCGTATCGAAAGGAGCCACGCTGAGAATTGGTCCGAACGGCTCTTCATGAAGCACTCTCGCTTCCTTCGGTACGCCAGTCAGGATGGTTGGCGGCCAGTAAAACCCCGGTCGGTCAAGGGGGGTGCCACCGGTCTCGATTTGGGCGCCGCCCTCTACCGCATCTTTGGTCAGGCGTTGCATGGCCTCGATTCGCCGCGCGTTTGCCATGGGACCCATCTGCGTTGCAGGGTCATCCGGTGGACCGATCCTGATTTTTCGGACCGCCTCCGTCATCCGGAACAGGAATTCCTCATAGCGGGATCGGGCGACAAGAATCCTGCTGGGCGCATTACAACTCTGGCCCGCGCACTCGAATTTGTATTCCGAAATAGCCGGTATCGCCGTTGCCAGGTCGGCATCTTCGCACACAATAACCGGGGAATGTCCACCGAGCTCAAGGATGCAGCGCTGCAGATTATTCGCGGCCAGTGTGGCCAGCTGTTTCCCAACAGCGGTCGACCCCGTGAACGTCAAGACTTTGACAATTGGCGAACTGAGCAGATGCCGTGATATATGCACAGGAACACCGAACACCAGGTTGACCACGCCTTCCGGTATCCCTGCTTGACGCAAAGATTCCACGATATGGACAGCCACGCTTGGCGTCTCTTCGGCCCCTTTGAGGATCACCGGGCAGCCTGCCGCCAGCGCGGGGGCGAGCTTGCGGGCGATGAGAACGGCTGGATAGTTCCACGGCGTAAAGGCAGCGACGACACCGAGGGCCTCCGGCACGATCATCCTGTTCGGACCCAACGGAATCGGGGTCGACAACTCATCGGCATGCCGGCCATTCCATTCCAGCGTTTCGACTGCGCGCGCGTACTCTCCTGTTGCTTCGGCAATCGTCTTTCCCTGTTCGGACGACAGGTCCCTGGCTGCGGCGCCAGCTTTCTCTGCCAGAATGCTGGCGGCAGAGACGAGTATCTCGCCACGCTCTTTGGCGGGTCGTGAGGACCACGCCTTGCGGCTGCGTTCTGCCGAAGCAAGAGCTTCATCCAAGTCTGAAACCGTAGCCGAGGCCACTGAGGCAAATACCTTCTCCGTCGCCGGGTTGATCACCGGCAAAGTGGCTCGGCTACCACCGGCTCGCCATTTGCCATTAATGAAGAGCTCGTAACTCTTGGCGTCGGACATCGCGGGCTCCACTTGACTGAATTCTTGCATACGAGCGCAGTTTCGATATCGAAACTGCTGAACTCGCTTGAGCCAGTTTCATCGCGATGGTCGCGGCGGGTCAAATATCGAATATTGCCGAAATCCATCTGGAATCCAGATCGGGCTGGTCCTAATGGCCGCAAAAGATCATGCCCAGCTTTAAAGGTTAGTTTGTCAGGTCGCCTCAGGCGCCACCGCTGCCCAGCTCCGGATTTCAATCAATTCTCGAGCGACCTTCGGAATGAGCGTGCGGACTGCGGACACGGCGGCGGAACGCTCATCTTTCGGGTTTACAGCAAGCACAACGGAGCGGGTAATCACCGGATCCACGATCTTGACCGTACGGACCAGACCCTGAGAGGCTTCTTTCTGAACCGCAGACGCGGCGAGAATAGAATGCGCTTTCCCCTCTACGACCATGTTGATGATCGTTGAAAGCGAGTCCACTTCAAACCTGACGTCCAGCGCGCAACCGTGCTGTGCGACGACGTCAGCCACCGAACGCCTGACATTGTTATTGCGCATGGGAACCGCCAGGGGGAATGCATGCAGGTCGGCCAGAGATATCGCATCTTCGAATGGCGGCTCACCCGACGGTACCACCAGACAAAGGTTTTCGCGCGCTATCACCGTCATTCGGCCTACGCTATCCGCAGTGCGGTAGAGTACCGCCAGATTGAAGCGTCCAGCAGCCATCCACTCCTCCAGCGGTCCCGTCATACCCTCGACCATCTTGAGGGAGACCCTGGGCAGTTCGTTTCTCACCGACTCAAGCAGGGGGCCGCTCAGGACGCGGGCAGCTCCAGACGGAATGCCAATCGTCACCTCCCCGGCGGGGGAAGCAGCTGTGTTGGTCAATTCCACCTCGGTAAGTCGAATTTCTTTAAGAATCGCCCGAGCGCGTTCGAGCAGTTTGGCTCCTGACGCCGTCACGCTCACACCGGTCCTGTCGCGTATCAGCAGTTGAGTGCCGAAGGCTTCCTCCAGTTGACGCACATGCAGGCTCAGCGCACTCTGGGCAACATTAAGGAAGCCAGCGGCCTTCGTGAAACTGCCTGCTTCGACCACACCGACGAAGTATCTTAACTGCCTGATTTCCACGAGTACCCATCCGAGAGCGGACTGCAATTAGTTTAATCTATCTCGAAATGCGATGGCGCGACAGCAATAATTGTGCCGAGTTGCATAACTCCTAGCCGTAGGGTCGCTCCAGTTTGGTAACCAACCTCTGAGGCCTCAGACGCCCAACCCGGCGCCCGGATCCGTGGCGATGATATCTCGGGCCCTTTGGATAACCGGTGGATCGACCATCCTTCCGTCCAGGGCGAACGCGCCTATGCCCTGCGCCGTCGCATCTTTCTCCGCCGCGAGGACACGACGGGCCCATTCGAGTTCCTGTGGGCTTGGCGAAAAAGCGTCATTGAATATGGCAACCTGGTTTGGATGGATCGCCAAAGCTCCGGCAAAGCCGAGCCGCCGTGCACGCTCCGCAGCCTCACGAAGTTTGTGAGTGTCAGAGAACGCGCCAATGCTTCCTATGAAGCCCAGCGGGAGCAACCCCGCCGCACGGGCGGCAAAAAGAACAGAAAGGTTTGGCGTCAAGAGAAGATCAAGTTCTGGGGCGCCGCCAACAGCGGCACTAAAGTCTTCAGGGCCAAGGGCCATTGCGACCATCCTGGGATGTGACGAGGCAATGGCCGATAGCTCTTGCAAGGCACCTGGGGTCTCGATTTGGGCAAGAAACCGGATACATCCCAACGGAAGATTTCTTTCTCGTTCGAGTTCCGATACCGCATTCGCGATCTCAGCTACCCACGCTGCCGAATCCACTTTCGGAAGAACAAGTGCATCAACGCCCGCCATCACGGCTGCGTCGAGATCGGCCGCCAAGGCTCGCAAACCGCGATTCACGCGAACTAAAACAGAAGCGCCCCTGCGGCCCACCTTTGCCACGGATGCACCAAGCTGGCGCCGTGACTCACCTTTTTGATCCTGGGGAACGGAGTCCTCTAGGTCGAGTATGATGCCATCTGCCCCGCGCTCATGAGCCGCCTCCACAAAACGCGGAACATGAGAAGGAACGAAGAGCAGAGATCTCCATCGGCGAATGGACATCGGGCTTTCAACGGCCGGAATGGTGCCCTTCATGAAGTCGCCTCTGGTGCCGGTTTTAGCGCGGGCTGTGTCAGTGAGCTGGCTGGGCGGCCGTGGGACTGGAAAGGGTTAGGAGTAGGCATGCACTCTGTGGGTCGCAACCGCGCCCCCTTCCCGACAAGGCGCGCGCTCACGCTGACGCAGCTCGTTCGCGCAAACGTCCCAGAACCTCCTCGCGGACAGCCTCGGTATGAGCTCCAAGAGCCGGAACGGGGCGCAGCAAAGGGCGCTCAGAGTTGAAGATCGCCGCCGGCGCTATCGCCTCGATGGTTCCTTCGGGTGTTCCGACCTGCACCTTGCGAATGTGTGGGTGCTTTGAAACATCCGCGACTTCGTTCAGTCGGCCATATGCCAACCCGGCCGCCTCAAGCTCCTGCATTGCTTCGTGGCATAACAGTTCGGAAAACCGCTGTTCGATGATCTCATCAAGTTGCGCACGGTGACCGAGGCGCTCCATATTATCGGCGAAACCAGGTGTGCGTATAAGCCCCGGCTGCTTCAGGAACTTCTCGCAGAAATTCACCCATTCACGGTCATTCTGAACCGAAAAGATGACCTCTTTGCCGTCGGCACAGCGATAGGCGCCATACGGCGCGAGCGACGGGTGTTTTACGCCCGCGCGAACCGTGTGATAGCCGCCGTATTCGTTTTGAAGAACCGGCACGTTCATCCAGTCGGCGACGGCATCGAACAGTGACACCTGAATGCTGGTCCCGTCGCCGGTGACCTCGCGGTGATACAGCGCCTGAAGAATGGCACTGTGCGCTGTCATGCCTGCCGAGATGTCGCAAACCGACACACCCACACGGGCGGGTCCCTGTTGCGTCCCGGTGATCGCACACAGACCAGTTTCGGCCTGGACGATGAGATCATAAGCCTTCAAGTGGGAATACGGCCCCTGCTCCCCGAAACCAGAGATATCGCAGGTGATCAGCCGCGGAAAACGTCGACGCAGATCCGCAGACCCGAAACCCAATTTTTCGATACTGCCCGGCTTTAGATTTTGGATCAAAACGTCGGCACCGGCAATGAGCGTATCCAGGACGGCACGATCCGCCTCAGATCTCAGGTCCAGACAGACTGACTCCTTACCCCGGTTGAGCCAGACGAAGTAAGCGCTCTGACCCCGCACCAACTTGTCGTAATTTCTGGCAAAATCCCCTTCGGGCCTCTCGATCTTGATCACCCGGGCGCCGGCATCAGCAAGGCGAGACGAAGCGTAAGGCGCAGCAACCGCCTGCTCCACGGCAACGACGGTGATCCCCTCAAGAGACTTCTGCATGCGACACCGTGTTTTCATCCAACGTTTTCGTTTTGAATTCGACGACGGTTCAGCATAGCCAGCAACCGATTTTGTTCGTTCCCAACTATTGAGAATGCCTCGTCGACACCCATTCCAGGCTTCGCAAGCATCATGTCTGCCTGGGTCGCCACCGATATGTGGACAGAAGCTTGGGCAGAGAGATCTGTCTCGGTACAGCTTCCTCCAACGTACGCGCCTACCTTGTTCTCCTTGCACAGGAGCACGGCATGTGCCGTGTCAGCCAATGAACCGACATCGGGCGTCTTGATCTGGACAAGATGCGCGGCCCTCGCTTCGGCAAAGAGCCGAATATCCTCGAGCGTGTTGCACCTCTCGTCCACGACAATCCGAGCGCTGGATCCCCGGTCATCCAGAATCGATACTATCCGGGCGTAGTTATCAATTTGCGCTTGCGTGGAACCAAAATCCGCGGGGCACTCAACGTTAAGCGTGACACCCGGAACGGTATCGGCGACCCCGCAGATAAAGTCGGCGATCCGTTGCGGGTCCAAGCCAATTTCTAGTCCTATCCAGCCGTACACATCGAAATGCAGCACCGGATCGTAACCCTGGCGGCCGATTTGGCGCGTGCGCTTTGCAACCCACTTCACAAGCTCCATGAAGGTCTGGCCGCCCACCCCGAATTTCTGCCGTGAATTGATCAGGCCGTGGGGGAGAACATCCACACCCTTCAGAATCATCTTGTCAACGTTGATTTCGCGAGCATCGCCGCTTTGGCAGTAAATCGGGACCGCGCACGTCGGCAGCGGCAGATCGAATTCATTACATATTACCTCTGCCATCGTACTGTGGTGGAGATGGGCCGCGGCGCGGAGCAGCGCCTGGCTGACGCCATACTCAAGCGCGAGAGGCAGCCGCTTATGTTCAAAGGGCTCGAAAACCTTTGCACAGGCATCAACGAAACGAGACGCATCGACGTCGAGCAGCCGGGGCGCCACAACGCCTGACGTCAAATCCGCGGTTTGAGCGGCTTCAAACAACGGATCGCGCCCGCCCGCACCAGAGTATTGGACGCTCATCATATCGCCCCAGACAACTGTATCGTCGCTGAGGACAAGCCCCACGCTGAGCGAAGATGCCGGAACGCGAATGGAGGTGAACCCCGTCGTCATCGGTCTGCCAACATAGATGAAACCGTCTTGGATTGCTCCGGCGCCGATGGCGGCTTGGTCGTCATAGAAGAACGCGCCATTTCCGGGCGCGAGCAGGACGTCTCTGATCTGCACTTCGCTTCGCTCAATGTATTCTAGAGGGCCACTCGGTGCGCGATTATGCGCCACTTGGCATTGAGTTAGCCAATATAATGTTCTGGACCGTCCCATCGCGTTTTCAGATAGCTGGGGCCAGAGTTTCCGAGATCGCTCGATCGGCCGGCATTCATGGGAGCCAGCTTTTCCGGTGGCGCAAAGAGCTTTGCCAGATCTCGGCGCCATCAGTGCCACTGCTCGTGCAGTGGAAGTCGTCGAGGAGCGGCCTGCGGCGCAGCCGCCTGTGCAGCAACCACCGATACCGCGACGGCGCAAAAAGAGCAGCACGGTGACGATCGAGCTTGGCGGCGCCCGTCGGCTGCAGGTCGAGGGTGACATCGATAGCGAGGCGCTCGGCCGGATGGCTTGCCACTGGCTATACGGATGTGCTCAAGGGCTTCCCCGGCCTTGCATTGATGGTGCAGAAGATCTTGAAGCGCGATCCGCACAGCGGCCACTTGCTCGGGCGTCAGGGAGGGCTGATCAAGGTGATCTGGCATGACGGCCAGTGGGCCTGCCTTTTTACGAAATGGACGTTTTATTTGGCCACGTGGCCGACGGCACCCTGGTGATCACGCCCGCTCAACTGGCGCATGCCGCAAATAACCTGGAGCGCGACTCGGCGGGATGAGCAAAGTCGTTGCACGGAGGAGCGAATATTCGTCATGGCCGATGAGCCGATCAGCTTCCTGATGATCTTGCCAGTGCGCACGCGATAATCCTCGCGGAGCTGGCCGCCCGCGCGAGGCACCCGGCGATCGCAGAGGCGCCATGGGAATGGATGCGGAGCGAGCGGGCAAGACTGTCCCGAAGCCTGTCCGGTTGTTGAGCCGATCGACCACTCTCAAATACGTTGCCGAGATGCTCGAGAGGACTGAGCACCTACGACGGCTATCGCAACCGAATTAAGCGAAACTGTCCTCCTCTTCACCTAAGACGACATCAACAACATTCGGCAAACCTACACGAGCGCAGGCTACCGGTGATGCTCCGCCCAAGCCTGCGGCAGGAAATCCCGATGCCATAGCCATCTCGGCCTTGCCCTATGGGGACTCATATCTGGCTCTGGTGACTCAGCCTAGGGGATGCCGATTCCGAAGGATCGCGTGTGAGCGAGATCGAGAATGCGATTGATCAAGCTCGAGTAGCTATGTCCGGCAGTCATAGCGGCCAAGGCGTAAGTGCCGCACATACTCAGCCCCGGCATCGAGTTGATCTCCAGGACAAAGGGCTGACCGGAGCGGTCGATCCGGAGGTCGACGCGGGCGTAGTCCCGGCACTGGCAGGCACGGAAGGTCGCAACCGCAATGTCCTGCAGCAAAGTTGCAAGGCTGCTCTCGACTTGCGCCGGACACATCCTGGGCAGCGCCGCGGCGTCCATGTACTTCACCTCCCAAGTCATGAGACGCGTTTGGCCGCCGCCGAAGTCATGCTCCACAGCTGGCAACACCTCTATCTCTCGGTTTCCGAGCAGCGCCACATGGATTTCTCGCCCATCTATGTATTCTTCCACGAGCGCATCCTGCGCATATTGCGTGATGATCATTTCCACTGCCTGCGTCAGCTTAGCGGGCTCATGTACGAGCTGCAAACCGAAGCTGTTGTCTTCGTGACGCGGCTTCACTACCACTGGGAATCGAAGACCCTCGGTGCTCTCGGTGCCGCTGCGCATGACGCGAAAGTTCGGCGTTGGCACGCCGCAACTGCGCATGAGCGTCTTGCTGATGACCTTATCGTCGGTCAGCCCATGCCCGAGCGGACTCGATCCGGTGTATGGAACACCGGCCATCTCAAGCATGGCAGGAACGTGGGTGAAACGGTACTCGCCTTGAATTCCCTCTGCCAAGTTGAATACTAACCCCGAAGGGCGGGCTTGCGGATCGGGTGGCATGAAGCCCTGGAGCGTGGCGAGCAGTTCTTTATCGCCTTCACACAGCAGAGTTTCGTGGCCGCCCTCTTGCAATGCCGCCATCACGCTTTTGGTTATCGCGCCGTAATGCGGCCAAGGCTGCGGCGGCTGCGGATAAGGCTGACCGAACCGGTTGATCACGCCCGTAAAATCACTGTTCCACACGACGGCTACCCGCATGAGCTACTCCTTTGATGTATGCCTTGCTGTCACGTGCATTCGTTCGGATCCGGATCTCTGTGGGAACAGCTCATCTTGACCGCACGCCTACACGAAGCCTCAAGCAATCGGCGTGCCACCGAACAGGTGGCGCGAAAAAGGGGAAGCATGTGTTTCGCGCCGCGCCGGGGCATATTTGCGCCTCAATGTGTCGGGTTCCGCACGAAACGTGTCCCGTGGTGTAGATGATACGGGCGAGTGGCGAAGGCATCTTTCAGCCTGCGGTAGCTCGCGGCGGGCAGCGCCGTCGCGCCAAGCCCGATCGCTTTGACACGGCGCTCGAAGGAGAGGGACGCGCTGCGGCCGAACCCGGTTGTTGGAGGGCAAGGCGCTTCTCGCCCGTTCGGCATGCCCACCTTCCGCTTAAGTCTCTGCAACACGGCCCAGGCTCATGGGTTGCACGATGTTCGTTCCGAACACCGAAACTGGTTTACTGGGTTACCTCATTCGTGACGCCCGACACCGTCGTGGCTGAACGAGCCCTGGGCCAGTATTACTGAACGTGTACGGTTGTTACGGAATACCGAGATGGCCCTCGTTCGTCACTTGGCCCTCTCCATGACCAAGCGTTTGAGCCTGCTCGACTGCGGAATTGCTTTCGGCATTGTGCACGTACTGGGGGGCGAGTTCGGACGTCCACGGCACGAAGCGGCTACCCGCGATTGAAAACGTATTACCCAAACTGATCTGATCGCCGCTGCCGAGGGGCTCGTTGAGCAGGGATTCGCCAACCCGGACGGCATTGTCATCGAGGGAGCGAGCGCCGGCGGGGGCACCGTGCTTGCCGCGGCCCTCATGGGGCCAGATTTGTTCCGCGCCGTGCTTGCCGAGGTCCCGCTCGCCGACATTCTAGATGCTGAGATGGACTTCACAATGCCGTACGCGCTACAGGAAACGGCGGAGTACGGAGATCCCCACACCGCCCACGAATATCGCAACGTGCGCAGCTACGACCCGTATTACAACCTAAGCGCCGATCGGCCTCTTCCGCCGACTTACGTCGATGCCGCGGTGCA
The DNA here is from genome assembly GCA_004017275.1 of Mesorhizobium sp. Classification (GTDB taxonomy): domain Bacteria; phylum Pseudomonadota; class Alphaproteobacteria; order Rhizobiales; family Rhizobiaceae; genus Mesorhizobium. The sequence continues at coordinate 121,127 of SAKE01000019.1, forward strand.
CGATGGCCAGGCCCTCTATTACCAGCCCGCTTGCTATGTGGCGCAGCGTCGGTCATGTGCGCTCGACCGCGATCCTGAGCTTGTCTTCCGCATTTGGATGGTGGGCGGCCACAGCGGCGCTTCACACGGGGCTGGTGTAGCTGAGGAAGCTACATTTCGCATGGCATGGGTCCTCGACCAGCTCTTCAGCGATAAGTACGATCAGGAGAATCGATCAGGAGCATGAAGTGAGCAATCTAAACAGCGGCCTGAGGTGCTGCCACGCCCGACCATGTCCCTGCGCGCCCTTGTTTCACTCGTCATCTCACGAAGGATTCCCATCCACCCGAGGTGGAACCTCGTATCACGCCGACTGAATCGCTGGGGTCGTCAACAACAGCCTTGCCCAGGCTGGCTCCCTTAATCATCTAGTATGCGAGCAAGGGTCACCGCACAGGGAAACACGTCCGACGCGATTGTCCTCGCCTGATTGATGCAAGCGCGGCGTTAACCGAAGAGCCGGCCCTACGGCCTTCGATTTCTGAAGCGCGCAGGAATGACGACCGTAGCCTTGAAAGCCAGCGCAACGACAGGTCCGACACCAAGGACGGTCGTCAACCGCGCAAACCGTGTCACCCTTCACGATCGACAACAGCCTTTCATGCACTACCGTGAACTGCTCGCGAAGTTTCTGCCGGGCGGCGAGCAACACCTCCATGATGTCACGTAGCTCCGGGATGTCGCCGGAAAGGTCCTGGATGCGATCCCCAAATTTGGCAGCGCCGACAATGCCAACCTGAGACCGAAGTTACGCAACAGGCCTCGAATGTCATTCTCAATTGCGATGGCCTTTTCCTGCAGCAACTTGCGGGCTGTCAACAGGCGCCCGACGTTCCTGGCTCATCAGCGTCTTGACGTGCATCGGCCGGAACACAATTAACCCGCATCACCTGCGCAATGCCGCGCATCGTTGCGGTCGGTCTTGTTGCCTGCGCCTTGAGAAAGGCCTTCCGTTCCTGATGCTTGTGGCTGTTTACGCAGACCACGTTTTATCATCAGCTCGAAGCAGCACCTCAAACACCCGTTCGGACAAAGCCGAATACCCCGTCTAAACACCTAGCGCTATCCGTCACCCAACCTTTCAGGACCACCTTTTCACACGGCTGAGCATGACCTGTTCGGCCTCACAGAGCAACGTTCGCATCATCCATCCCCGCAGAGCGAAGCACGGCCGACGCGCTTGCTCTCTCCAGATTCCTTGATCACTGGCAGTTGCTCCTCCGAAACCGGTCGAAGTGCGCGGGCCGGGATTATCGATGGTATTGGTGAGCCCTAAGGCAACGACAGGCCCGACACCCGGAACTGTCGTCAGATACCGGCAGTTGTTATTACCCTGACAATATCGAGCACTTTCCGATAAAGGGGACAGCTCCTCCGCGACTGCCTGTGATGCTGCACCTCAGGCTATATCAGCTTGAAACGCCGCACCTCTGACCATTCCGTCCAGAGAAGGATCAAGCCGAATACCCCATCTAAATACTTGGTTGTTCGAGCGGGTCGTCACTGCTGTCGCGTAGATCGCAGGGAAGAAGTCAGATATCGTCTTGTGCAACCAGCACCAAGTCGCGCCAGTACCTCGTTCGGGTTAACGCCAACCGTTGCTGCAAGATCATTTACAGTTAAATCTTCTCCCAGTAGTTCTACAAAGCCACCTATAAGACAAAGTGCGTCAGGAACGTCTGTTATATCCACCATTATGTTATCCATGCATATTGTTCCGATTAGAGGGACAGAATATCCAGCGAACCGAGCGGAAGTTTTGTTCCCGCAGGCCCAGGGAAGGCCATGCTTGTAACCGATCCCAACGATTGCTACGCGGCTAGTTCGAGCCGTACGAAATGTCGCCCCGTAGCCAACCGCCTCCCCCGTAGCGACACTGCGCATGTCGAGTATTTTAGCTCGGAGCCTTGCAACGGGTTGCAGCGGATTTGGTTTAATACCAGCGTCATTAAGCCCGTACAGTGCTGAGCCCGCCCGTACCATGTCGAAATGATAGGATTTGCCGAGCCAAATACCGGCGGAGGCTGCGAGACTGCCACAGGTGGGCTTAAGCATATCGTAGATCGCCTGGAAGCGGTTCCTTTGCAACACATTGGTGGGGTCCGCACCGCGTTCGCTGCACGCCAGATGGCTGAGTACGAGCGAAGGGGGATACCTATGGAAAGTTCCAGAAAGATACGCGCGATGCACTTCGGCAAAAGCGAGCCCAAAGCGGGAGAATCCCGTGTCCACGTTGAGAAAGTATGTTTGCCTCCCTGTTGCGCTAATGGCCTCCAATTCGGCACAATTGTTTACAACGGGTATGAGCCCGTTAGATCGATAGTATGGGCCAAATTTCGCAAAATCATCGCAAAAAACCGCAATTGCCGCGCCTACATGGGATGACCTTAGATGCAACGCTTCGTCCAGATTGGCGACGAAGAGCAGATCGCAGCCGGCATCGATGAGCGTTCTTGCAATCTCTACAAGACCAAGCCCGTAGGCGTCGCTTTTGACGACAGCGGCCGCCCTTACGTTTGGCCCAACGAGGGCCGAGATGGCCTGGAAGTTCGCCTGAATGGCCCCGAGATTAATTTCCAATACAACATTGGAAGGCCGCACCAGTGGCAGCATGTCCTTCTCTCCAACAGTTCCCGTCTTCTTAAACCTTGCAGACTCGCGGCGCAGCCTACTAAGATAGGTAGGCGCGCCAGCGAGATTACCGTTTAAACCGGCGGAGCACCGCCCCAATCCCCATCTTCGGCGAGATCGCCCTCCAGTCGCCATTGATGATTTCAAGGGCTGTCTCCTCACGCTAGGCTTTCACGGCTATTTGCACCGTCCGCAGGCTTTTTGTCGTGAACCGTGTTTGGTCGATATTCATCAGCCTCTGCAGCACGAGGGCTGCCGAGAGTGTCGGCTCAGACTCCAATCATGCCAGAATCTGAGCTCATAGCGCTCAAGCAAGCTCGGTCTCTTGGGATATTTGTCCGCCGATACGGCCTCTATGGGTGGGTCGCACCTCTCCGCCCTGCCAAGCCGTCTTCAGAAGTTGTGTGCGTCAAGTTCTGCAAAAAATGGCGTGGCATTCAGCGGTGACGTTGGCGTGTCCGCCGCGCAGCCCCGTGTTTAGCGGAGCGGCGGACATGGCGGGCCGCGTCTCAGGCGGCCAGTGCTCTCAGGCTCTCCTTCTTGTGCTCGCGCAGATGATCCATGTTGAGGTAGCGGGTCGCCTCGAGCCAGTTCTCGTGGATCTCCACCGCCAATGCCCGAACCAGCCGCAAACAGCTCTGCGGGTTGGGGAAGATGCGAACGATCAGGGTGCGCCGCTTGATCTCCTGGTTTAGCCGCTCCAGCATGTTCGTCGACTTCATGTGCTTGTGATGCGGCAGCGGCAGCCGGTAGAAGCTCAGCGTCTCCTCGATGTTGGTCTCCACCCAATCCACCAGCTTCGGGTATTTTGCCTGCCATTTGGCGATCCACTGCGCCAGGTCGCGCTTGACCTCGGCTAGGTCGCGCCGGTCATAGAACCATCTGAGCTCCATCAGGCAGTCGTCATCGACCTTGCGCGGCACATAATCGAGCGCGTTTCTGAGGAAGTGCACGTAACAGCGCTGCCAGACTGCCTCGGGCAGGACTTCGCGGATCGCTGCCCTGAGCCCCGGATGGTCGTCGGAGACGACGAACTCGACGCCGGCAAGCCCGCGCTGCTTGAGCCCTGCCACGAACGCCCGCCAGCTCGAATGGCTTTCACGGTTGGCCAGCTCGACACCGAGCACTTGGCGCCGGCCCTCCCAGTCGACGCCGATCGCCACCAAGACCGCCTGGCTGGCGATCACGCCGGCCTCGCGCGCCCGCTCATAGCGCGCGTCCAGGATGAGGTACGGGTAAGGTTCGGCAAGCCGCCGCTCATAAAATGCCTTCAGCGCCTCATCCAGCCGCGCCGTCGCCTGGCTCACCGTCGAGGCCGAGAAGGAATGGCCGCACAGCTCCTCGGTGATCGCCTTCACCTTGCGCGTCGACACGCCTTGGACGTACATCTCGACCAGCGCCGATACCAGTGCCTTCTCCGAGCGCTGATAACGCTCGAACAACTCCGTCGAGAACCGGCCGGCCCGATCTTGCGGAACCCGAAGCTCCAGCACGCCAACCCGCGTCACAAGCTTGCGTTCGTAATAGCCGGACCGGTAACCAACCCGCTCCGTTGTCCGCTCGCCTTTCTCGGCCCCGATGGCCTCCGTCATCTCGGCTTCCAAAGACTCCTGCACCACAGTCTGCAATACCTTGCGAAAGCCGTCCTCATCCGACAACAGCAACGCTTTCAACTCGCCTCTGCTCAGTCTAACTTCTCGATTGGTCATGGCACTTACCCTTCCACGGGAATCGGTGATCGCAACGTCACCAGCGTGCCATGGCCGCCTCGCCTCAGCGCAAGGCCTGTTCTCTCTCCAGAGCTTTTTGCGGAACCTTCAGGACACTATATCTTCAGATTTACGGTGAAGCGCTGCAGGTCAATGACGACCGGTTCCTGTGGCGTTGCTTGCACCCCACGACGATCGACGCGTCTTCCCAAATCTTCCTGCCGCATGGATGCCGGTGAACAGCATCAGCGGTTCCGCCTTGCACAGCTCCTTGTCGACCTTCGCCACCTCGGGATGGGCCAATACACGCTCGACCGGCGGCGCTGGCGGATAATAGCGCTTGATCACACGCGCGCCGAAATAGCCGATCGGATAGGCCTTGAACTTCTGCTTGGCCGGCTTGTCGGCGCCCGTCTGCGGCAACCGCGAACTACCGTGGGGCTGAAGGCAACGATGCAATGACGAGCGCGTCAGATGCGGGATCGTCGGCTGAAGGGCATAGAGACAATCATCGAGCGGCAAGAGCGTGTGCTTGCGAAAGGCGACGATGGCGGCTTCCTCTTCGAGCGACAGCAGCGTCGAGCGCGGCTCTCTGGGACCGGTCGGAAGGTCGGCGGTCGAGGTCCGATTGCGCCACTTCGCGACCGTCTTGGGATCGATGCCATAACGCTTGGCGAGCTTCTTCAGGCTCTCTTGACTATTTTGTATTGCTCGACGGATCGCCTCTGTCGTCGTGGCGCGGCCGTGTAGAACCTGACCCATAGTGCCTCCTTTCCATTCCGCGGAAAAGATCGCACCATTAAAGCCGGGGATCAAACACCTAGCCCGTTTAATGCAGCGATGACAAGACCACTTTCTCGCGTCCGCACCGGCACGCACTCGGTCCACCCTGTGGCGATATCGGTCAAGACCATGGTTTGCACAAGCTGCCGGACGAAGAGGTGCCGGAATGGGCAACGAAGTCGACCTCGACATATCCAGGCGGATCGTTCCAGTCGCCGAAGGTGCGCACCGGAACTGACCGACGCACCGCAGAACTCAGTCCGGCGCGACGGCGCTGCCCGCCGCGAGCTACCGCAGGCTGAAAGATGCCTTCGCCA
>SAKE01000001.1 GCA_004017275.1 Mesorhizobium sp.
GGCGGCCGTAGAGTCCACGGGGGTAGACGCGACTTTGTTCGGGATTTTATTCGGAGATCACACAGCCGTAGGGCACGCGAAGTCCGGCAACAACCGCCTCAAACAGGGCGACGTCGCCTACATCGAGGTCGGTGGCAGGCTTCATGATTACGCCGCCGGGCTAGTGCGCTCCGCAATCTACGGCAGACATGCCGAGGCCACGGCTCTGTATGAACTCTCGAACGCAGCGTTGGAGGCGGCGATCGCAGCTGCGATGCCCGGGGCATTGACCGGAGACGTCGATGCTGCCGCACGAGGGGTCGTAGAGCGGGCTGGCCGTCCGCAGACATTCCGCCAGCGCGTTGGCTATTCATGCGGTCTCGGTTGGTCGACGCGGGGCTACACCAGCTTAGAGCCGGGCGGCCAGAATGTGCTGCGGCCCAACATGGCGCTGCACATGCCGCTGTTCCTGACCGACGAGGAGGGCCGTTTCGCGATCGGTTGCAGCGAGACGATCCTGGTGACCGATGGAGGGGCGGAGGTCCTGAGCAACGGCGATCGCGACCTTCGATTCCTCTGATCTAGCTATTTCAACACAATTCCAGATAAGACGATGTCATGGTGGTCGGCTTGTAAGGAAATCGTACGAGACGGATTTTGAAACCTGTTTTTGACCTAACTGAAAGTAAAAATTTTCGAGGAATAATCTGCATACATTTCAATACTGGGAGCACTGGCTGCAGTGCCTGATGGGGTCATTGGCGGAGAAATAATTGTCGCCTTCGTCAATCCGCCGGCCAAGCTGCACACTGTGGCAACGATTAATCCACCACGTTTTATAGATAATGGAACCTTGTCAATGAGCCAAAAACCGCACCTTACGTTTGACCTCGACGAGCCTGGCGTGAACAAGGGTTATCTTGTAGTCCCAACGGGCACGGACAGGGAAGCTCTTCCGCTTCCAGTTCTAAGCCTTAATAAAGGGGAGGGGCCGCGCCTCCTTATTACCGCCGGTATCCATGGCGATGAATTCGAAGGACCAATTGTCGCGCTTCGGCTCATTGACTGGCTAATTGAAGCGCAAACGTGCGGGAGAGTTCTCATTGCGCCGATGCTCAATCCGACAGCTTTGGAAGCGTGGAGTCGCAGGTCGCCAGTAGATAGGTTGGACCTGAATCGTGTGTTTCCCGGCCGGCCGAACGGGTCAATATCCGAACGCACTGCGAGTGCAGTGTCGGAGTTGCTGTTACCAACGGTTGACATGGTTTTTGATCTGCACAGCTTCGGACCCAAGTTTGATTGTCCCCCCGCAGCCACAACGCACCCTATTGGCGACGCCGATCTCATGCGAAAGACGCTTAACATGGCAGCGGCCTTCAAGTTTCCAGTGACACTGGCCTGGGATGGACCAACGCAAGGAATGTTCGATACCTTGGTTCAAAGCCAAGGCAAGGTATTCGTTTGTGCTGAGCTCGGCAGTGGAACCGTGAGCGCCGACGCTCTTGCGGTCGCCGAAGCTGGGGTACGCAACGCAATTATCGAGCTTGGGCTCGTAGAAGGAAAGACAGAGTATCCGACGCCCCGTCAAATGAAGACTAACCTGACACTCGAGTCGCTCACGTCGGACCAACTGACATCGCCGGCACGAGGCATCTTCGAACCTCGTTGTTCGGTGTTGGACGAGCTGAGTGAAGGAGATCTTGTAGGACTCCTGCATCCGTTGGATCCGTGGTCATCAAAGGCCATTGAAATTCGAGCGCCTACCACATCGATCGTCTGTTCATTAAGGACCGGAATGCAGGTCGACGTCAACGATGGCTTAGTGTACCTCGCGCGGCCGCTCAATCTCTGAATCTAAGGGGCATCGATATTTCGCCTCAACAACGACATACCGAGTGTGCGTACTTGTCAAGTAGCGCCCACGCGGCCGCCGGACACCCGACCACATTATGCTGCCCATGATGATCCTGCCTCTGGTCAGCGTCATCTCTGATGGCGGCCGCCCGCAGCATGGGCGACGCCTTTTTGCCGCCTTCTCGCGTTTTCTTCCCGCTCAGCCTGCCGGGCGTGCGCGGCGGTTCCCTGTGGTGTTTGTGATCTGCCTCGGCTTTTACATCACGCCGGCCCCTCGGCGGGTTGGGAGACGCCATGCTGTCGACCTTCATGGCGTCGCAGTCCAGACCTCCTGTAAGTTTGCGCGCGTCGCCCTCGGCCGTCACCGCTTCTGGCGGTCGCCGTTGTCGTGCTTTCCATTCTCGGGGCTAGACCTTTCCGGTAGGCAGGGCCGCACGGCGCAACCAGCGCGGAAGTTGGCTGACCCGGCTGCCTTGGTAGTGTGCTGAGAGTTCTGCAAATTCGCTGAGAGAGGGCGGTCATGGCAGGCTGATGATTGTTCACGTCACCGATTCCCGCGAAGGAACGCCGCCATGACCAAGACTGAAGATAAATCCGCCGGCCGTCAAAGACATTCTGCTTTCGAACCCGGATACGGATGGATTGCACGAGGTGATCCGCGCTGTGATGCAGGAGGTGCTCGAGGCCGAGATGGACGAGGCGCTGGGTGCTGCGAAGAACCAGCGCACGCCGGAGCGTCTCGGCTATCGCTCTGGCTATTAGTCTAGGGCCGCACCCTTGTCACGCGGGTCGGCAAGCTTGAGCTGCGGGTTCCGCAGGATCGGGCGGGCCGCTTCTCCACCGAATTGTTTGAGCGCTAGTATCGAAAAACTAGGTTCGGGTCTGCGGATATCCGTCGACGTTCCCGCTGGGGCGCGGCAATCAAGTGAGAGCGCAGCGTCAATCAAGATGAGAATGCCGCCGGCGGCGTTCCCTTTCGGAGCGTTGTCTGGCGATCGCGGCCGACCGGGTACGCCAGTGGTTTGTCGGATTGGAGGAATCACTTAGTGCCCGGCCGCCACGTAACCGATCACCAGATGAGGCTTCATGAAGTTCCGGCAGACCCATACGACGGCCGTCGCGGCGGCGAAGGCGTCGATCGGCACGGCACGGCCTATCGCATCGAGAAGGATTCGAGGCTGCCCTCGCAGAGGAAGGTTCCGCGACAACGCCGCCGCCCGATCCGCTCGCCCGACAATTTTGACGCCGAGATCGTGCCGCTGCTGTGGGCTGCGCCGGGAATCCGGCCGGTCGCAATCTTCGAGGAGACGCTGCGGCGTCATCCCGAGCTGGGCAACGCCATTCGCCAGCGTCGCGTCCGATCCCGGCGCGCTGTCCGATGGCGAGGAACAGGAAGTCATCTTCCGGCAAACGCACGAGCCGGCCGCCTCGGCCTGTCGGATTTCACCGATCATGAGCAGCACCGGCCTCACCATCGCCGGACAGCCGCTCGATCACCGTCTCTATCATTCGCGGCTCGCCTATTCCGGCTTGCAGCCGTGATGGCAGGCGTTGACGCACTGGTTTTTCCGAAGACGGATTCGGCAGAGTGGGTTTTAGAGATCGCGAATGCGGTTTCGGAACTCGAACGCGAAAGAAATCTTCCGCCGGGAGGCCCCGGTCCTTGCCCAGATCGGATCTGAACAGTTCACCAGTCCGACTATCGCACGATTCATCCTCCGAATCCATTCAAGGAAAATGAATCACGGCCGCAGCCCAAGGGCGAGCGCCTGTTTCAACATCCTGCTAGGTCGAGCCGGGTTCAAATCCTTATTTCTCGTCCTCCGCTTGAAATGACTTATTCCGCCGCACGAGATCTTGCCTGCCGCAGTTGTTGCGTGGCGTCGAGATCGATGACGATGCCCGCTTCACTCTTCGTGAGGACTACGGCGTAGTCGCGCCGCGCACCTTCTATGCTGATCTTGCCGAGACGACAGTCTTCCAGCACGCGCTCCGGCTCCCGTTCGGATGCTGGGCCGTACCCACCCCCCGATGGCATCACGTGGCAGAACAGGTCGTTTTTCTTCATTGGTACCGGCTCCTTAAGGAGCACCGGCAGCACGATGGCATTGTCGCCCGAGATCAGACGGTTCATCGACGGCTTGCCTTCGCAGCCCCCAAAGAGGCCATGCGGCGGATAGGCACGCTTATCGGAACGGATATTCAAGGTCGCTGAGCTCGCAAGGAGCCGATAATCGCGCCGGATGGCGAGCCCACCCCTACGGCGTCCCGGACCCCCTGTGTCGGGGACGAAGCCGTATTGCTCGATGCGGATAGGATAGGTCTGCTCGATCATCTCAACCGGCACGTTCGACTGGTTGGCGCCGATATGTGGGCCACCGTCCAGCCCGTCATTCGCTAGGCTGGCTCCCCAGGTTCCCATAACCGTTTCACAGAAGACGAACTGGTTGCCCCCATGCAGGCCCGCAATGGTAGGCAAAGTCGAGCCGCCGGATCCGTCGGCCGTTACCCGGTCGGGAGCAGCCTGCGAAAGCGCGCCGAAGAGGCAGTCGATCATTCTGTAGCCGGTAATGCCGCGCGCGCCGCAGGGGGCTGGCGATACGGGACGGACCACGGTGCCTTCCGGAGCCCTGACCTCGATGATCTCGGTGAACCCGTGGCAGTTGGGAACGTCCGCCTTCATCACGGATCGTAGGGCTGCGTAGGCACAGGCCTTGGTGAAGGGGAAAGTGGCGTTTACGCCGCCGGCGACCTGAGGCGAGGACCCGTCCCAGTCTATCACAACCCGGCTGCCCTTAATCTCGACCTGAACCTTGAGAAGGATCGGCTCAGGATTCTCGCCGATCCCGTCAATATGGTCGGTGAAGTGATAGACGCCGTCGGGAAGATCGCCGATCTCAGCTTCTGCCAGCTCACGTGCGTAGTCGTTCAGATCCTCTATCGCCTGCAGAACCGTATCGGCGCCATAGCGATCGAAGAGACGCACCATTGCCCGCGCACCCGTCGCTCCGGCGGCCATCTGTGCCTGAAGATCGCCCAGGACGAGATCGGGCGTACGCACGTTGATCGCTATCATATCCCACAGAGTGGCGTTGCGGCGCCCTCGATCCACAAGCTTGAGGACAGGGATGCGCAGGCCCTCCTGAAATATTTCGTGAGCGCCGAGAGCGTTAGAGCCCGCCACGATGCCGCCGACGTCCGAATGGTGCGCCAGTGTCGTCGCCCAGCCACGCAGGACATTCTCGTAAAAAATAGGGCGGACGATATAGATGTCGGGAAGGTGCTGGCCCGCTGCCGCGTACGGGTCGTTCATGATCAGCACGTCGTCCGGATGGATGTCGTCGCCGATTTTCCACAGCATCGTCTGTAGCGCATCATAGAAGCTGCCTAGATGCATGGGCGTGCACACGCCTTGAGCGATTGTACGCCCGGTCGCATCGCAGAGGGCCGTCGAGAAATCCAATGAGTCGCGAACGATCTGGGAGTAAGCGGTACGAACGATCGTAAGCGTCATCTCATCGGCGATCGTGTCGAACGCGTTCTTGAATATCTCGAGCAAAAACGGGTCTGTCTTGCGGTTTCGCATCACGCGACTCCTCGTTGCAGATCGACGACCAGGTTGTCAAATTCGTCTCGGAAGACGGAAGCGTCTGGCGGCACAACCGTCGTCCCTTCATATTCTTCCACGATAACCGGCCCGGCCTGCCTCTCCCGCGTGACTTCCGCGCGTCCCACGACAGCCGTCTCAATGAAGCCGTACCTCTTTCCGAACCACACCGGCCTTGAAGTGGTCTCGCTTGGCTTGAGTGCGTGCCGTAGGCGAGCAGGCACGACATGGTCCGGGTCGGATGCCCTGAGACGCAACGCGACGATCTCGACTGCGTTGTGCTCATCGAAACGGTGACCAAACCGTCGCTCATGCTCGGCGTCGAAGCGGGCGCGCAGCTCGCTGCGCGCCTCGGTGGATAGGTGCCCATCATCGAGATCAATAATCAGCTCGAATGCCTGCCCAAGGTAGCGCATCTCTACCTGGCGCATGCACCTGGCCTTCCCGGAAACACCCAGAAGGCGCTCCGCCTCACGCTGGAGCTGAACGTAAGCCTGTTCAGCTGCCGTATAATCGAGCTCGTCCAGTCGTGCGACGAAGGCTGATGCGACAGCTACTGACTTTTCGGCCAGAAGCAGACCCACGGCACTGAAAACGCCCGCTGCTGCAGGAACATATATGCGGCCGATCTCCAAGCTTCGCGCAATGGACGCCCCATGCACGCCGCCATTGCCTCCAAAAGCGAACATGGCGAAATCGCGCGGATTGCGCCCGCGATAGGTCGTCACCGCCTTGATGGCCCGCACCATCGTCGCATTCGCAACCTCATGCACGCCGTATGCGGCTTCATGCACGGACATTCCGAGCGGGGAGGCGATCGTCCTCTCAAGAGATGCGCGCGACAAGCCGGCATCGATCCTTACTGTTCCGCCGGCCAGAGACTGCTGATTCAAGAAGCCGAGCACGATATTCGCATCCGTAACGGTCGGCTCCTCACCGCCCAGCCCGTATGCGGCCGGACCCGGCGCCGCGCCGGCGCTGTCAGGGCCGACTTTGATAGCCCCTGCCCGGTCCAGCCGCACGATGGAGCCGCCACCAGCGCCAACCTCAGCGATGTCGATGACCGGAAGCTTGAGCGCGTATCCGCCGCCGCCGGCGATCGCACCCGCGGTGCTCATCGAAGCGCCGATCTCGTAGTTTTCGGCGAAGATGACATCGCCATCCTCGATCAGGGAACCTTTCGCGGTGGTGCCGCCCATGTCGAACGTTATGGCGTTCCGGATACGCAGAAGGCGGGCCAGATGGGCGGCGCCGACGACACCCGCCGCCGGCCCGCATTCCACGATCTGGGCCGGCTTGTCCTTCACCGCATCGGAGGAGATCGAGCCTCCGGAGGACTGCATGACTGATATGCGGGCGTTGCAACCGGCCGCAGCGAGATCGGCTTCCATCCCTTCCAGGTAGCGCTTAACCGGAGGGCCGACATAGGCGTTTACCACCGTCGTGCTGGTACGTTCGTATTCACGAATCTGCGGGAGCACGTCGACCGAAAGGGTTACGAAGCAGCCGGGGAGCAATTTCCGGAGGAGCGCGCCGGCGCGGCGTTCGTGGTCGGGAAAGCGATAGGAGTGCAGGAAGCAGACGGCGACAGCCTCCGCCCCCGACCTGGCGATGACCTCGGCGGCCTTGCACACATCATCCTCAACCAGCGGCACAACGACGCTGCCATCGGCTCCGACGCGCTCACGAACTTCAAGCCTCAGGTCGCGCGCCGCCAAAGGAAGAGGTTTGACGTAGAGCGGCTCGTAGAGCTTAGGCACACGGATGCGCCGCAATTCAAGCACATCACGAAATCCCGCCGTTGTGAGCAGCGCGACGCGGGCACCCTTGCCCTCCAGAATCGCGTTTGTAGCGACGGTGCATCCGTGCGCCATTTCGGCCATCGTCTCGATCCGAAGATCTCGGGCCGATGCGAGGGCTTTCGCACCTTCGATCACTCCGCTGGCATAATTCTGGGGTGTCGATGGCACCTTAATCGTACTTAGCAGCCCGTCCTCGGCTATAAAGGCAATATCGGTGAATGTACCACCAATGTCGGACGCCAAACGCCAGCCTTTCATCGAACCCTCCCTGCTCCACCAATTTGACGAAACATAGAAAGGAGCGCCCCATAGATGCAAATCGCAATTTACGCTGGAGATCAATAAAGTAATTTTATCGAGTCCGATGAGCCGCGTGCCTTCAAGAACTCTATGGCACGTTCGGTGAGCGTCTCGGGGACATGCGTGTCCGGCCCCTGCGGGTAGCAGACCGTGAAGCGGACATCGGTGAGCTTGAATTCGGTATCGACGACGACAAGGCTGCCGGTAGCGACTTCCTCCTCGATAGAGCCGAGAGGCACCGCGCCTATCCCCAAGCCCTTGCGAACCATCAAAATGGTTGTCTGAAGCGAGTTGATCGGGTTCAGCCTGGGCGCAATATCGGCTTTGCGAAGATCGCGCAGCAGATCCTGGTGTGGCCTAGTCATCCGCTCGAAGGTGAAGATGTCCATGCGGTCGATTTCGGCCGGTGTTAGCTTCCTGCCGTGCAGGCCGAGCGACGGTGCGGCTGCGAATACCATGGGACAGTCACAGAGCAGATGGTTGATCATCTGCGGATTGGAGATGGGACCCACAATGAACCCGATATCGATTTGTCGGGCAAGCAATTCGTCGCGCAGTCGATAGGATGGACCGATGTGAAGCTCGAACTCGGCATCCGGATTTGCCGCGCGCAAGGCCGCAAGGAAGGGCGGGATCCAGATGACTGCCATCGTGTCTGAAGCCCCGATACGCACGATTCCACGCAGCTCGCCTTTGCCGTAGCGTTTGAGGGCCTTGGCTTGGATTTCCAGTAGCTTCTCGGCGCTGCGAAGAAAGCTGCGGCCCTGCGGAGTGAGCGCAACCCGATGGCCCGAGCGATCGAAAAGACTGACGCCCAGCCGATCTTCGAGCGCCGCGATACGCGCTGAAATGGTTGGCTGTGTTGTGTTCAGTTGCTCCGCAGCCTTGGCAAAGGTCCCGAGCACCGCTACAAGATAGAAGCTTTTGATCTGGTCAAAGGTCATGCAGCTTTATCGGTCGGCGTCGGCGGTTCTGCAAGCGCCTTGGCGAGCCGGCCAGCCCCGTGATGGCACGCGGACCCTCGCGTGGGACTGATGATGCCGGTGGCAAACGACTACTACTCGGACCTAAACGACGAAAGGCGCCACTTCGATCTCGCCGACGCCTGCGCCGGCTACAGTGATCAGCTGGAGCTGCAAGCTGTTTCCCTCCTTGTCTTCCCGAATTCCGTCGCCGTTAGTACGCCGATATCCAACGGCATCGAAGCTGCCCGCGCACGCATTGAGCAAAAAATCAGAATGTTGGAGGAGCACATTCTCGGGTTCGCCACACAGGGATCCGTGCCGCCGTGATGACCGTACCCGGCATTGGCGTCTTGACGGCCAATCCGCTTCGTCACCGCGGTGGATGATTTAGCGCGCTTTGTTCGCTCATCGGGTGTTGGCGCCCATTTCGGCCTGACGCCGAGACGGTATCAATCGGGAAGTCGATCGTGACGGGTCGGTGTCAAAATGCGACGACACGCTCACAGGCACCTATCTATCTCTTCGAGCTGCGGGCACTCTGTTGGCACGGGTCGCCAGATGGTCTGCACTGAAAGCGTGGGCGCGCGTCTGGCGCGCCGGATTGGCAGCAAGAAAGCCCGAGTGGCCGTCGCCTGCAGAGTACCCATCCGGTGAAGTCCGCAGACGTGCGTATCTGGTGACCGTGAGGACCTGAGCACCGGAGTGCTGGGGTCAAGCTTTCGATGAGGAGACCCGATGATATTCTTCGAGGAGGAGTTTGACCTCCTCGATGCCTTCATCGGTGAAGGCCAAGATCCCGTCGTCATCGTTGGTGCCGTACACCCAGATGACGCCGTCCTCCGGCTCGAGACCGAGGGTCAGTTCGTGGATGAGCGCTTCGCTGACGCCGAGGTCGCTGGCGACACGGCCGACGGTGTAGACGTGATGCACCTTATTGCGCTGCATGATCAGGCGGCAGCTGGTTGGGTCCGCAGTTTTGCGGACCTCCAATTCCACGGCAGCAGATCATCGATCCGATGGGCCGGATAGGCGGGCAGTCGGGCGAGGACGTCGGCGAGCCAGGCCTGCGGGTCGATATCGTTCATCTTGGCGCTGACGATCAGGCTGTAGAGAACGGCAGCGCGCTGTCCGCCGCGATCGGAACCGCAGAACAGCCAGGACTTTCTGCCGAGAGCGATGCCGCGCAGGGCTCGCTCGGCTGCACTGTTCGATAGGCAGATCCGCCCATCGTCGAGGAACCGGGTGAAGGATGACCAGCGGCGCAGCATGTAGTTGAAGGCCTTGCTCAGGTCGTGTCCGCGCGAGAGCTTTGTCGCGCGTCTCGATCATCCAGCGCTCGAGCTCGGTGAGCAGCGGCGCGCTCCGCTCCTGGCGCACGGCGTGGCGTTGGGCTGGCGACAGGCCGTTGATCGCGCGTTCGATATCGAACAGGGCATCGATGCGCTTCACGGCTTCGACCGCCAGTGGATAGACCAGGTTGGGCTTCTCGCTGCGCGCCTTCTTGCGCGCCGCCGCTTCGATATCGGCCAGCTCGAACATTTTGCGCCGGCTGTGGGCCCAGCAGCTGGCTTCCATAACAGGCGCCGGCTGACGACCCGTCGCATAGAGATCGCCATAACCGCCAAAGGCATCGGCCTGCAGAATGCCGCTCCAGCCGGCGAGATGCGCCGCGGGATGTTCGCCTCGACGATCGCGGGAATAATAGAATACCGCCGCCGGCGGATCGGCGCCGCCGAACGGTCGGTCATCGCGCACATAGGTCCATAAACGGCCGGTATCGGTCTTGCCCTTGGCCAGGACCGGCACCGTTGTGTCGTCGCCGTGCAGACGTGAAGCGGCCAGCACATGGGCTTCGAGCTGCTTGAACAGCGGCATCAGCGCCGCGGCGCCGGCCCCGACCTGGTCGGCGAGCGTCGACAGGCTGAGCGGCACGCCTTCGCGCGCATAGCGTTCAGCCTGGCGGTTGAGCGGCTGATGCTGGCCGAACTTCTCGAACAGGATCATCGCCAGCAGGCCGGGACCGGCCCAGCCACGCGGGGTGGCGTGGAACGGCGCCGGAGCCCGGCTGATCGCCTCGGAGTCGCGGCAGGTGAACTTCTCCCGCACGTGCTGGATCACCTTCCATTGCCGCGGCACCACCTCCAGCGTCTCGGTGATATCCTCACCCAACTTGCGTAGCCGATGACCGCCGCAGCAGTGACAAGCAGTCGGCGCGGGCTCGACCATGCGTTCGCGCGGCAGATGCTCGGGAAATGGCTGGCGCGCGGGTCGCTTGCGCACATAAGGCGCCACCTCGGTGGTCCGGGCCGCAGCCTGTTCGGCGGCGATCTCGTCTTCCGTCGCGGTGCTCTGGAGTTCCTCGAAGATGAGTTCCATCTGGTCGTGCAGGCGGGCTGAGCGTTCAGAACTCTGACCATGCAGCGCCCGCTGCAGCTTCCGGATCGTCAGATCCTGATGTGCGATCAGCGCTGCATCATCCGATGCCTTGGCTCTGGCGACCGCCAGTTCGGCCTCGACCAGCGCAGCGCGCGCGGCCTTGTCTTCGGCTCTGGCCAGCGCCGCGATCAGCGCCGCTCTCAGCGCGCCAATATCGTCCGGCACAGCACCCTGGGCGGTGGCAACCATGCCTTGGAGTGAATCATAAAACGAGTCCGCTGACTCGCGGAAAATGGCGCAAACTCAAAGAAAAACTCAGCCCGCGCGCTGCGGTCGGAACGTGTGACGCGGGTTGCGCCAATCGATCCCGTCGAGCATGTAGGCAAGCTGCGCCCGTGATATCGAAACCGTGCCGTCCGCCGGCGACGCCCATAGAAACCGGCCCTTCTCGAGCCGTTTAGCATACAGCGACATGCCGAGCCCATCATGCCAGATAATCTTGATCAGGTTGCCGCTGCGGCCGCGGAAGACATAAAGATCGCCGGCATGCGGATCCCGGCCCAACGTCTCCTGAACTTGTAGAGCGAGACCCTGCATTCCGCGACGCATATCGGTCTGGCCGACTGCCAACCAGATACGCACCTGGCTCGGAACCGGGATCATGAAACCCCTAGCGCCTTCACCATCGCCGCCGCCAGTGTTGGCGGCGTGGTCAGCGGAATCCGCAGCCGCACCTTGCCGGCGACCTCCAGCTCGATCACCGCTGGGGATGCCGCCGGCCGCGAAACGGCGACAGGCTCATCGGGAGCCACGACAACTTCGGCAAAGCCCGTCTCGCGGGCTCTCACCGTGCGGCGCCACTTGTAGATCAGGCTGGTCGCGACATCGTACTGACGCGCCACCGCCGCCACTGTGGCCCCAGGCGCGAATGCCGCGGCCAGTATCCGGCACTGATCCGCTTCACTCCAACGGCGCCGCCGCTCCGGCCCGGTCAATAACGTCACATGGCTCATGTTGTGCTGCTAACCACGCTCGTAAGGACGACCTTAAGAGCGCAGCCTCGCTACCGTGCCATCTTCTCGCAAGGCGGCCTCCGCCGGAGGCGTACCCTGCAGACTGGCTGTGATCATGCATCGGATCTGGATCGACGTCAGCGAATTCCGCTGGTCGAAGGAGGAGGCGACCGCGATCACCAGCTAAGCATTAAGCAAGATCCGCCCTTTCGGCGGTGAATGTCCCTGCCGGGATGATGGCGTCGTGATCTCGTGGATGGGGAGGCAGCCCTAACTTAAGGTACTACTGCGTCGATTACATTGAGGCACCCACGTCTTGAACGCTAAATGCGGCGACCCAGTGTTAACCGCGAAGAGAACCACAGAGCCGGCAGGAACATGGATACGCCGACAGGAGCTTGCAATCAGCTCCACGATCAGAGAACCCCATCTAAATCCTAGATACCTGCGATATTGATTCTGTTCTTGCATTCCGTCTTTGCCCGCGACCATCATCTTCAACGCAAACGAAGGGAACCGCTGCATCACGCCAAGACATGGCCTAGGCTATGCGCGTTCGGTTTGAAATTGCGGTGCACTAGAATTTAAAGGGAGGACAGAATGAACGAGTGGCAGCTCAACCGCCGTGCCATGATGAAGGCTATGCTTGCGGGATCAACCGCGCCTTGGATCATGCACTCAAACGCGTTTGCCTCGTCGTGTGGTGATCATATCGTGCGCTTCGGCACAATGGGCACCCCGGACACGATGAACCCTTTTGCGAGTTATGGTTCCTTCTGGCCCCTGGTTTTCTCCTATGACTGCTTGGTGGGTATGGACGCGCAGCGCCACGAGGATCGGAAGGGGTTTGCGAAGGAGTGGTCCGTCGCTGACGACAAGCTCACCTGGACCTTTAAGATCTGGCCTGGCATGAAGTGGTCGGATGGTCAGCCTGCGACGGCCAGGGACGCTGCGTTCACCTATAATTATCTACGCGACTCCATTGGCAAGCCCGACGAACTAAATCGGGGTCTCAACAACACCGACGGCATGGACCAAATCGATCTCATAGAGGCTGTTGATGATGAGACTTTGCAAATAGTAACGAAGGCTCCTACGCGCTGGCCAATTGACAACTACCTTCTAATTGTCCCCGAGCACATTTGGAAGGATATCAGCTACGCCGATGCTCGCGGCACTTTCCGCAATAATCCCCCGCTGGTGGGAACTGGACCTATGATCGTTGCGGAGTTTAAACAAGGTCAGTTTGATCGCCTCACGCCAAATCCTTATTTCCGTACAGGACAGCCAAAAACTGCCGGCATGATATTGCAATACGTCACGACAATCGATTCAGTCGCGCAGGGTTTGAAGAGCGGCGACCTCGATTACGGCAGCGGTCTCACGGCCGCCCAATGGGCCGACCTCTCAAAGGATCCCAACATAAAGGTCGGTGAATCGCGCGTTGAGCAGCGTAATTATTTGGCCTTTAACACTCTCTCGGAGAAGGGGGCAGGCAGCACCAAGGCCCTGCAGGACCCGGCTTTTCGCGACGCGATCGGCTATGCGATCGACCAGAAGGCCATCGTCGACCGAGCTTACCGCGGGCACGCGGACCCTGGCGTGGGACTGGTAATGCCGGTGGCGGCCGATTACTATTCGGACCTAAACGACATCAGGCGCCACTTCGATTTCGCCGAGGCAGGCCGCCGACTCGATGCCGCCGGCTATCGCGACAAGAATGGAGACGGCGTCCGGGAGGACAAGGAGGGCAACAGCTTCCAGCTCGATCTGATTACCGGAAAGTTCTCGGGTGTCCTCGAGATGCCGATTGCGGTCGTGCAGCTTATCGCTGGCTGGCTGCAACAAGTCGGCATACCTTTATCGGTTACCCAACTCGACTCCGGCGCGCTCACTGCCCGCACGGCGGCGCCGGCGGATGGCGGCGGAGGCTGGGATTTGCTCGTAGCCAGCAACTGGCCATCTCCCACACCTCACGACCTGCTTAGGATGGGGAGCAGCAAGGCCATCGGCAACCCAAACATGTCATACTGGACCGATGACAACTTCGAAAAGCTCTTGTCCGAGGTCGACAGTACCGTCGACCCTAAGAAGAGCCAGGAACTGGTCGATGAGGCGGCGCGCCTCATTTATCGCGAAGCACCCTATATCATGCTATGCTATCCCCTCGTGCTCGACGCCCATCGCACAGATTGTTTCGAGGGCTGGGGGACACAGGACATGGTGTCGATGTGGACCTATTTTCCGTTCGATCGCTTGAGGTCAATCTGACATGGCTGCCAATGGTGGCCGGACCACGCGGCACATTGGGCATGCCCTTCTCAGAGCAGCCGTAACGCTTTCGATGGTAGTAATTCTGAACTTCATTTTATTCAGAGTCATTCCGGGCGACCCCGCTAAATTGCTATTGGGCGGGGCACGAGTTTCTGTGACCGCTGAGCAGTTGGAAGCGCAGCGGAAGAGTTGGGGCCTTGAGCGGCCGCTGGTGCCGGACCAGCTTGTCGACTACGTGTCAGCAACGCTTCATGGCGACCTCGGTTATAGTTTCAAGTTCAGGGGCAGGCGGGTCGCAGGCCTGCTCTTGGAGCGGCTGCCGGCCACTATTGCACTGGTCGGCATCGCTCAGCTCATCGCAATCGTTGTGGGGGTCACGCTCGGCATGTATGCGGGCTGGCGCAGGGGAGGAGTCGTCGATCATATCACGACGGGTGCCTCTCTCGCCCTCTATTCAACGCCATCGTTCTGGGTCGGCATGCTTCTGGTGGTCATCTTTAGCACGGCATTGGGCTGGCTACCTGGCTACGGTGGATATTCTCCGGGCGCGCTTAAGGGTTCTCTTGACTTATTGTTAGATTATCTGCGGCATCTCGTACTTCCCGTGTCCGCAGTGGCTCTTGGTCTGATCGGGCAATACGTTGTGGTTTCTCGTGCTGCTATGAGCGATGTTGTCGCCGAGGACTACATGGTAACTGCCCGGGCTAAGGGGCTGACTGACCTCCAAATGTTGATGCGTCACGCCTTTCGCAATGCAATGCTACCAGTCATGACCTTGGTGACGCTAAATCTTGGTTATGTAGTGGCGGGTGCTATTACCGTCGAATCTGTATTCGCATGGCCAGGCATAGGCAACTTAACTGTTGAGGCACTCAACGCGAGAGACTATCCAGTTCTGCAAGGGATATTCCTATTGCTTGGTGTGTCGATCGTTGTCGCGAACCTCGTCGCTGATCTTACTTACGGTCTTCTCGATCCAAGAGTTAGGCAATGAGTGAAAATACTGTTCAATATTCTAAGCGCAGCCGAGAGCGGGCTATCAAAGACTTTCTGCGTCAATTTCTTGGTCATGGCGGGGCTCAGCTGGGTATAGTATGCCTTATCTTCTTTTTTG
The DNA here is from genome assembly GCA_004017275.1 of Mesorhizobium sp. Lineage (GTDB taxonomy): Bacteria > Pseudomonadota > Alphaproteobacteria > Rhizobiales > Rhizobiaceae > Mesorhizobium. The sequence goes on from SAKE01000001.1 coordinate 15,285, forward strand.
TGCTGGCAGCGGTGCCGAATATTCTGGTGGGACCTCTGCAGACTGCGATCAATGCAACCGGCGACTTCCTCGCACCACCATCAAGCCAGCATCTGCTGGGGACGGATGAGGTGGGGCGAGACGTGCTCAATCTGGTCGTCCATGGTGCCCGGATATCACTCACGATCGCGCTGCTGGCGACTGTAATCAGCCTCATCGTCGGCACCACGGTCGGAATGACCTCGGGCTACTTTGGTGGCTGGGTGGATGTCTGGCTGATGCGCATCACAGATTTCTTTTTTGTTATGCCTTCATTCGTGCTCGCGCTGGTCATCACGCCTGTGGTCCTTGAGGTGATGGGGCGCGGTGGAGACATCCTTGGCTTCCGCCCTTCTCTTTTTGTGATCATTGTTGTCATCGGCATGACCAGCTGGGCGTTCGTTGCTCGTATCGTTCGCAGCCAGACACTCTCGCTTAAGGAGCGAACATTCGTTGATCGTGCCCGGGTGGTGGGAAGCAGCGATTTCAGCATCATGGTACAGCACATCCTGCCCAATCTCGTGCCGCAAATTGCAGCCAATGGCGCCTTGGTCGTCTCCGGCGCAATCTATATCGAGACTTCACTCTCGTTCCTTGGGCTTGGCGATCCCTTGCAGCCTTCATGGGGCACGTTGCTATCGCTCGCTCAGCGCGCCGGCGCCGCCAGTGCTGGAGCCTGGTGGTATCTTGGCGCCCCCGGGCTGTGCGCGCTTACGGTTGCGCTTAGCTTCGTCCTGATTGGCAATGCCCTCGACGATACGTTCAATCCACGCCGGAGGGTGATCCCATGACAGAACCCTCCCGGAGCACGGCGTTGCTTCTGAACGTCGACGGGCTCTCTGTTGACTACAAGCTCAAGGGCCTTTCATCGCGTGCAATCGATGGCGTAAGCTTTGCGCTTCGAGCCGGAGAGGCCGTTGCCCTCGTCGGTGAATCGGGCAGTGGAAAGACCACGACCGCAATGGCGATTGCGGGTCTGCTATCGCCCAACGCGCGGGTAAGCGAGGGCGAGGTACGCTATCGCGGAGAGCGACTGCCTATCAATGACGATGTCGCCATGCGGCCACACCGCTGGAGCGAGACGTCCGTCGTCTTTCAGGGCGCGATGAATGCGCTCAATCCCGTTCACCGCATCACCAAGCAGATCGCCGAGCCATGCATCCTGCGGCTCGGTTTGTCGCGCAGCGAGGCCACCGTGCGGGCAAGGGAGCTGCTCGAACTGGTCGGCATTCCGGCGGACCGCGGTGCAGCCTATCCTCACGAACTGTCGGGTGGGATGCGTCAAAGGGTGATGATTGCGATGGCACTCGCATGTCGCCCCTCGATTGTCATCGGCGACGAGCCCACCACGGCGCTCGATGTCATTACACAGGCTCAGATTCTCAAGCTCTTTGGGGACTTGCGATCGAAGCTTAACCTTGCCCTGATTTTGATTACCCACGACCTTTCTGTTGTTGCCGAGACTTGTGATCGCGTGATGATTATGTACGCTGGCCGCATCGTCGAGGATGGCACTGTCGCCGATGTCTTCGCGCAACCCAAGCATCCCTATACCCAGCTGCTGATCGAATCGATACCAAACCCAGCAAACGGCAAACGGATGATCCGGCCTATCCCCGGTGATCCTCCCAACTTGGTGAATCGACCCTCAGGCTGCGCCTTCCATTCACGTTGCCCGTCTGCAATGACGGTATGCGCGACCGAAGTCCCCAGCCTCGACGAAGTCCGGCGGGGCCGCGTCGCCTGTCACCTTCACCGGCCCTTGACGCAAGAGGACAAGGTCGCAATTCATGCCTGACACTGCCGACATCCTGCGTCTGGAAAGCCTGCAGGTCCACTTCCCGATCCGTGGCGGATTCTTCGACCGTGTTCTGGGCCGACCTGCCGGTGCAGTGCGTGCGGTGGACGGGATCGACTTGAACGTCGGACAGGGTGAAATCGTTGCCCTGGTCGGGGAATCGGGGAGCGGCAAGACGACAGTGGGCCGCGTCATCACCAAACTTGCTCAGCCGACAGGCGGCAGGTTGCTGTTCGAAGGCCGAGACATGACGTCGGAGCGAGGCTCCTCGACCCTGCGTCCTTACCGGCGTCGCGTGCAGATGATCTTCCAGGACGCCTATCAGGCGCTCAATCCGCGACACACCGTATTCGATATCGTGGCGGAGCCGTTGCGCTCCCTGCGGTTGGTCGAGAACCATTCCCAACTTACGGAGAGGGTCAGCGAAGCGCTTGCGGCAGCCGGGCTTAATCCTTCCGGCGATTTCTTTCCCCGCTTCCCGCACGAACTGTCCGGCGGGCAGCGACAGCGGGTCGTGATTGCCGGAGCGCTTGCCGTGAAGCCGGAACTCATCGTCGCCGATGAACCTGTGTCGATGCTCGATGTCTCGATACGCGCACAGATTCTTCAGGTCCTGGTGGATTTGCGTGACAAACACCACATGGCGCTGCTGTTCATCACCCACGACCTGCCGCTCGCGTGGTTGATCGCCGACCGGATTGCGGTGTTGTATCTTGGGCGACTGGTGGAAATCGGCACAGCGGATCAGATCACGTTCAACCCCCGCCATCCGTATACCGTCGCGCTGCGCAACGCCACGCCGCAGATTCGCGGCGACGCAGATCGCAGCAAGCTACCGGCCCTGCAGGGCGAGGTTCCAAGTGCCGCACGCGTGCCGAAGGGCTGTCGTTTCCATCCGCGCTGCCCGCTTGCCTTCGACCGCTGCAAGGAGGAGGAGCCGCCGGCCCTCGAAGTGGGACCACAGCATATGTCCGCGTGTTGGCTGACAAAGTGAAGGTCAGCCAATGCCGGTCAGTAAGGGCTCAGTGGTTGATACTCCAACCCCGTGCAAATCATCGACTGGTATGCTGTTTATGGGCGGGCTCCAGGCGGCGGTTGCGGGCGTTTGTCGCCTTGCTGGGTCGTTGCCGAGCCCATCGTCCCCCAAATACCTCCTCGAACTTCGCCCGCTTGTCGATCATCTCGTAGCTTCTCTTCCGAGAGACTTGATCTCTGGAGGAGGACATGCGGATGAAGATCCCACTGCGCATTCAACTGGATTTGTTCGCGCCCGCTGCGCCACCAACCGACATGTCCGACCGACGATCGGCTGAAGCGAGTGGCTCTGTTGCAATCGCTACTCATCGAAGCGGCGTCCGTGCCAGCCGACGGACAGTCGATCCGCGAACCTGAAGGAGGCGGGCAATGAGCAAGATCACCGCTGAGCACCTTTGCCGACCATCGTCTACATCCGGCAGTTGACAAGCTGCCAAGTCATGAACAACCGCGAAATCCAGCGGCGCCAATACGGCCTGGTCGAGCGAACTCGCCAGTTGGGCACAAGCTGCTGCTCGAGATAGTGCGGAGGCACTGGCCGTCAATCGGTCCGTTGAGAACACAGAGCCAGTCAGTTGCGTAAGGCGCCAACGTTTAACCTTCGCTCGCGGCCATGCGCGGTTCACAGGCGCTTGCTTTTCGGCCCCCACCTCGAGCGTACAACTGGCCATAACTTCGATTCGACGCGATCGACGTTGCCTGGCCGTGCACCGCACCGGCCTGTCCCCGCCGCCGGCGAGCATTGAGCATCTGGATTCGCGATAGCTGATAGCTTAATTCTATGCTTGTCAATTCCGGCATAAGCTTGAAGGTCTAATCAATAGCAAAGCAAGCGAGCTGCAGGGCCATCATCTAGGTAGCTGAAACGGTCGCCCGCGTGTTTATGACTATGTAACAGCGGATTTTTTGCAGTTCATGTTATTAATGATGGCTGAGAATAGCATGCACGTCGCTATTGTAAGCAAGTTCTGCGTCGTGCTGAACGCTATGCTGTCAAAATCGGAAAGAGAAAAACAATGAGGCATCTCATGGGTCATGATTTCTTGAGCGGTTTGCTCGCTAGTCGGGCGGGGGGCATTAGTGAAGAAACTATATTTTTGAGGGCTGCCGCGGCAATCCTTACTTTTGCTTCCACGTGAGGGAAGTGTGATGGGAGACAAACGCCTACAGCCGCCGCTTCCCCATTCCGAGCCGCGGATCAGGGTGCTTCATGACGACGTAACAATAGACCGGTATCGATGGCTTCAACACCGGGAGAATCCCGATGTCCGCGCTTATCTGGAAGCCGAGAACAGCTATGCGGAGCAAGCGACAGCTCACCTGAAGGGGCTCAAGGCGGAACTCATCGCCGAGATCGAAGGTCGTCAGACCTGCGAGGGCGTCGCCGCACCAGCGTTCCAGGTTGGACCTTTCGAGTACTTCCAAAGTCACGAGCGGGGCTTGTGTCATCCCGCATGGTGGCGCCGGCCGGTGACCGGAGGCTCGGCCGAGCTTGTTCTCGATCCGAACGCGATTGCTGGGGCCGAGGTCTTCTATCAGCTCGGTGTGTTCGAGCCGAGCGACGATGGGCGTTACGTGGCGTTCAGCTTTGATCTCATCGGCGACGAGCGCTACGAGTTGAGAGTGCGGGACATGGCCGCCGGCCGTGACATATGGCGCGACTCGGGTCGCGCCCGGCGCGTTGTCTGGGCCGCCGACAATCACACGCTCTTTCTTACACGGGAGCGGAGTGATCGGCGGCATGTCGATCAGATTGTCCGCTTGGACGTAGACGTCGGAAACTTCGAGGTGGTGTTCGAGGAGGCCAATGAGCGACTGGCGGTGCTGGTTCGGCGTTCTGATAGCGGCGCCTGGTTGTTCCTCGACGTAGTTACGACCTATTCCTTCAGCGTTCAGCAAGGCGCTGTAGAGGTGTGGTGTCTTCCGTCCGACGAGCCGCAGGGCAAGTGGCGCCGGATCGTGAAGCGTGAACTTGGGCACGAGATCTATGCCGAGCACTGGGGCGACAGGTTCCTGTTTCGGGTGGACGATGCTGGACCGTACTGGCGGCTCGTGTGTGCGCCGATTGACGACCCGTCGCCATCGCGCTGGGAAGAAGTCATACCACATCGGAACGGCGTGACCCTCGAGGAGGTCCACGTGCTCGAACAGCATCTGGTTGTCCTGGAACGAGAAGGTCTTCGTCCTCGCCTGATCTCGCGTAACGGAAGCGGGCGGGTTGGGGCCACGATCGTTCCCGACCAGCCGAGCTGCACTCTAATGGTCGGCCTGTCGGCAGGGGGGCACTGTTCGGTCGCACGGCATCCGTTCCGAAGCTCGAAGTTGACCTACTCGGTTAGCTCGTTTGTGACGCCGGACACCGTCATCGAGCATGATCTTGTCGACGACCGATCGGCAGTCCTGTACCAGGCCCGAATTCCGGGATATGACGCGGCTCAATATGTGGCGACGGTGGTCATGGCGGAGGCGGAAGACGGGGTGCAGGTCCCGATCTCCTTGGTCGCGCGGCGCGATCGAACAAGCCCGGGGCCGGTACTATTGAATGTGTACGGCTGTTACGGAATACCGAGATGGCCCTCGTTCTTCTCGTGGCCCTCATCCATAACAAAGCGCTTGAGCCTGCTCGATCGCGGAGTTGCTTTCGGCATCGTGCACGTACGAGGGGGCGGTGAGCTCGGACGTCCATGGCACGAGGCGGCTACCCGCGATCAAAAGCGCATTACCCACACAGACTTGATCGCCGCTGCAGAGGGGCTCGTTCAGCGGGGGATTGCCATCCGCGACGGCATCGTCATTGAGGGAAAGAGCGGTGGCGGGGGTACCGTGCTTGCCACGGCCGGCTTGCGGCCCGACTTGTTCCGCGCCGTGCTCGCCGAGGTTCCAGTCGCCGACATCCTAGATACCGAACTGGACTTCACGATGCCGTACGCGCTACATGAAACGGCGGAGTACGGAGATCCCCACATCGCCCACGAGTATCGGTACCTGCGCAGCTACGACCCGTACTACAACCTCAGCGCTGATCGCCCACTTCCGCCGACGTACATCGACGCCGCGCTCGACGACGGCCAGGTGCTCTATTACCAGCCCGCTCGCTACGTGGCGCAGCGTCGGTCCTGCGCGGCCGATCGCGATCCCGAGCTTGTCTTCCGCATGCGGATGGTGGGCGGCCACAGCGGCGCTTCACATGGGCCTGGTGTAGCCGAGGAAACAGCATTTCGCATTGCCTGGACGCTCGACCAGCTCCGACGAACAAGCAGCTGAACTGATGCTGTCACAAGTCCTCACGGATTGTGGTCAGACGGAAAGTTTGTCGTCGCCTATGATTATGTGGGCGCTCGGGCGGCCGACAAGTTAAGCAGCCGATTTGTGGACCCGCCTTCGTCCAGCTCTCGGCGCTTGCGTCGGCAATTTCGGGACAGGGACAACCGGCAGCCGAGCCTGAAGTGTACCTCGCATAAATCACCTTGGCTCGTCTGCGGGGCCGGGCCGGGTCCACGCCGCCGCAAAGCCCGCCGGGGCGTGGAGGGCGTAATTGCTGCCGTTGCTCTTTTGAACGAAAGATGTCATCGACGGCAGACGCGAGAGACTTTCGGACCTCGCCGTAGCGCCACATGAAGCGAATACCGATGTGCTCAGGTCACTGGGCATGTTGCTTTGCTGATCATATCGTCTGAGCACCGTGATGTCCTAGACGCCGCGAGATGGTTGCCGCCGCATTCATGACAAGAGGCGCCAGCTGGCGTTCACTTTGCTGGGTGAAATGAAAAACCGGCATCGTAACGGCAATTGCGGCCACAACTCTCCCCCTCCGATCGTGGATCACGGCCGCGATGGCGGCGGTTTCGGGAATGAACTCCCCCACATTCAGCGCGTATCCTCGTTCGCGCACGCAACGCAGCTCGCGTTCAAGCGCGTTCCCCTCGGTGATCGTGCGGTCCGTGTAGCGCTCTAGCCCGAGCGCCAAAACCTCTTCCAGGGTTGACCCAGGCATCTGCGACAGCATGGCTTTTCCAGTAGCCGTGCAATGCGCCGGATTGCGGCGCCCCGGTGCCGCGATGTGCTTGATCGACCCAGGACCAAGTACGTGCTCGATGTTGATGGCCTCCGTCTTGTTCCAAAGACTGAGCGAGGCCGTTTCCCTCGTGCTCTCGGCAAGTTCCTCCAGATAGGGTCGCGCCACCCGGACCACGTCAAGTTCAGCAAGAAGCCTGCTCGCCAGCGCGATGAGCTCAACTCCGAGCACAAACCGTCCAGTCTCTTCATCGCGCTCGACGAATCCGTTGTGCTCAAGCGTCGACAGTGTCCTGGAAACCGCGCTTGCATGCTGTTCTAGCCGCCGCGCGATCTCATTTACTCCGATCGGCCTTTCACTCGCGCCGACGATCCTCAGCAGATTCAATGCCCGTTGCACGGTTGTAACCTCACCACGGGCTCGGTCACGGGCGCTCGGGGGATGTTTGACAGAATTCATCGATGACTCCTCAGCTCCACTGGACAAGTGTTCACACCCCTGTCACGTTTCAAACCTAGTTGCAATACAGTTGCATTATCTGCAACACGGACGAGGTCTCGACGAGGTAAATTCGTGCTGAAGTCCGGTCATTCTCACGGGCCACACCTCCTCCTTGGATCCTCCTTGTTCTCAATTGGGGACTGAACAATGGCGATTTCACCAGCCGACCGCACAGTTCCATCGTTCTGGAGACCTGCGTGCCGTCGATCCGATCGCTATTGAGAGTGATGTCACGGGTACGCTTCGGCATTGGCAAACCGGGCAGGTTGGGAACGCAACTGCGACAGCCATCAATAGAGCAGTTGGTGAGTAAGGATCTGTCGAATGAGAATGAGCGAATATGCCGACCACGATGCTACCGATTTGGCCTCTCTCGTGAAGGCGGCCGAAGTGACGGCCATGACGAGGTCAATCGACGCATCAACGCCGTCATAGACTGTCGAGACAGTTGTCGTCTCGGACGAAGGCATCTTGGGCGGAGTACCTTTCCTTCGCAAGGATATTGGCGCTACCGCATCTCGGCGCCCTCAAGAACAGGGGAGCCGTCTCTTCAAAGGATATCGGCCCCGAACCGACAGCCATTATTATCGCCGCGCGCGAGACGCAGGGCTCCGTACCATGGGAGAACAACATGCCCGGAGTTGGGTACCTCAGGTATGAGTGAACTCAATGGCATTACCGCCAATCCATGGAATCTGGAACGATCTGCAGGGGGTCCTCATCGGCGCTGCCGCGACGGTCGCTGCCGACATCACCCCCTTGCACATGCCAGCGACGGCGGCGGGTCAATTCGCATTCCTGCATCCTGGTGCGGTCTTTTCGGGCTCATTCCGATCCCGCGGACGGATTTCAGGTCCAAGACGCTCATTTGGTCGCACTCGCGAATTTGTTTTCTGTCGAACGGTGCGCGACATGGCCGCCGCATTAGACGTCCTTTCGGACCCTCATCCTGGAGATCCGTTTATATCATGGTCTAGCTGGAATGACTTTGCACATGGCGACAACCGCGGGTTAGAAGTCATCGCGTCGGTCGGGCTGCCAGCCGTGTGCGAAGCGCTCTCTGCCAAGCTGTAGAATTGTGACGAGTTGCAGTGCACAGAATGCGCGAAATTACTTCCATAATGGAGATAGATCAATGACCGGAGCACCACACCTTACATTCGATCTCGAAGCGCCTGGCGTGAGCATAGGTTTCCTCGTTGTGCCCAAAGGCGCAGGCTGCGAGGCCCTTTCGTTCCGATTTTCTGCCTAAATAGGGGCCTGTTGCGCAGTAGCGGAGGGATGTTTGAAGGGATCGGATTGCAGGGGGTTTCGCTCGTATTCTTGAGCTCTGTCGCCTTGGGTGGGGGTTGGCGGCGGTGCGGCCTCTTGCGGCCGGATTGTAGGCGCACCTATCCCGTGATGGCGGTCCATCGGCGCATGTTGAATGCGATCGCCGCCATCGTTACCTGGGCGGTCGCCTTGGCCAGCCCGACATAGGGGATTGCGGTCAATCTCATACGGTTCTTGAGCGTGGCGAAGGTGGTCTCGACCGTCGCCCGGCGTCTGGCGATCAGGCGATTGTAGTGCTTGAGCCGCGGCGGCAACTGCGGATGATGCTTGTTGGGGCGGCGCGCAATGCGCACCTTCTTGCCCTCGGCCTTGAGCCGGGCGCGGCGGGCATGGGTGTCGTAAGCGGCGTCCGCCCACACCCTCTTCTCGTCGCCACGGATCAAATCATCGGCCATGGGGGACTGTCAGGAATTCCGTGTGCGGGTGGGCGGTTCAACATTGTGCCGCCATGGCTTTGATGAAGCGATTCGCCGAAGATGACGGCAAACTGGGCCTTGGCCATGGACCACTCACGTGGCGGCATTTTCCACTCTTTTCGGACCGGTTCAAGATCAGGTAGAGCAGCTTGGTGGCCGCGCCATCGCTGGGGAAGTGGCCCCTGGCCCTGACAGCCCGCCTGAGCTTCGAGTTCAGCGCCTCGATCGCGTTTGTGGTGTAGACGATCCGGCGGACTTCGTCAGGGAACGCAAAGAACGGGATGACCTCGCCCCAGGCACGCCGCCAGCTCTGGCCGATGGCGGGATAGCGCTGGCCCCATGGGCCGGCCTCGAACGCCGTCAGCGCCTTTTCGGCAGCATCGGCATAGACGGCGCGGTAGATGTCCTTGAGCGCTGTCGCAAGCCCTTTGCGGTCTTTCCAGGAGACGAAGTCCATGGAGTTGCGCAGCAGGTGGACGATGCAGGTCTGAACGATCGCCTCCGGGAAACGGCGGTGATCGCGTCGGGGAAGCCTTTCAGGCCATCGATGACGGCCAGCAGGATATCATCGACGCCGCGGTTCTTGAGCTCGTTCATCACCGGCAGCCAGAACTTGGCGCCTTCATTCTGCTCGAGCCAGGCCGAGTACCTCCTTGGCGCCAGCGGCGCGGACGCCCAACGCGATATGGATGGTTTTGTTGCGAACCATCCCTTCGTCCCGGGTCTTGACCCGGATCGGGTTCGAAGAAAATGAGCGGATAAACCGGATCGAGCGAGCGCTGTTGCCAAGTGGCGACTTCATCGAGCACGGCGTCCGTCACCGTGCTGATCAGATCCGGCGACACGTCGACGCCATACAGATCATGCAGGTGCCCGGTAATCTCCCGGGTGCTCATGCCGCGCGCATACATTGACACGATCTTTTCGTCGAAGCCGGGTAAGCGACGCTGATACTTGGCGATTAGTTGCGGATGGAAACTGGCGTGGCGATCACGCGGTATGTCCGGTTTCCGTCGTCACGGTCTTGCGGCCGTAGCAGTTACGCGTATTGCCAGCGCCTTCGCCGCTCGCCAGATGATGGTCCATCTCCGCGTTCAAGGCGCGCTCGGTCAGAGCCTTCTTGAGCGTATCCAGCAGGCCGCCCTGTTCGAAGGCTGCACTGGCTGCGCCTCCTGCCAGAAGCTGGTCGAGAAGATCATTTGGATCGCAGGCTCTTTAATCCTGGCGCAGAGCATTGGGGCTACAAGCTACGTAGTCGTGATTGTCTCAGCGACTTTAGCCAACTTTGATAGACGTTTAGAGCAAGCTGCCATGAGCATGGGGGCGGGTCCCGTCCAGACCTTCCGACGAGTAACTCTGCCTTTGATTCTGCCTGGTATCCTGGGAGGGGCCGTTTTTGCCTTCATTCATTCATTTGACGAAGTGGTGATAACCTCATTGGTACGCGGTTACTCAATCAAGACCTTACCGCTAAAGATGCGGGAGAACATTAGTCATTCGATTGATCCTACAATCGCCGCGGTTTCCTCTCTGTTAATGCTCCTGCCTGTCCTTTGGGTGGTCGCCATTTATTTTACGTGGTGGCGCTCAATGAAGGAAAAAACATCGTCTCATGCGGCGATTTAAGTGCCGGCAAGGCCCACAAAGAATACTCTGTTCTTCGCAGCGAGGCGGCAAAAGCGATAGTATGGTCAGGGCATTGCAATCGCTGCCGACGGCGGGATCCGGTTCTCTTGCAGGTCGGGCGCCAGTCAATTTAAGATCGCGAAGCGGTGTCATGTGCAATCGTTCCCCATGCCGCACTTTCATTCAAGGGAGCGCGTTCCGCCTAGATGGCAAGCATTCCGCGCGGCAAGCGAGATAGTAGGTTGTGTCTGTAAGTGTCGTGACCGAAGATGGAGCTGCAACAGGAACAGTGCACGTCGGAGCGGTGGCGCCGCAGGTGAAGCGGTTCACCGCGCACCTGGGGAGGTTGTGCGGGCAGAACGGCTTGCCCCACTATGCCGGGCGAACCTACGCACCACCGTGGAGCCTTTTTCGTCCGTCAAAAATTGGGGGAGCTTCAGGGTCTTAGGTCAGGGCCGTTGAGAGAAACCTTCTGCGGATTGGATGCATGGGTCCATGAGTGACTCCGCTTCCATGCTTCCAACCTCAGGCCCGCCGCCTGGAAGAAAGCGGTTCATTAGCGCCGCGCATCAAGCGTTGGTTCAAATCCGGTCGTGGCCTACCACCCGCTTGGCGAAGACATGGGAAGGGTGGCACCCGCAAAAGCAACCCAAAAGCACCGCAAGGGCAGCGGATGGGCCACGCCGAGGATTGTTCCTGGGGGAGCATCTCGCTTCTAGATCATGACATATGCAAACTGAATTTGACGCAACTTGAGATCGACAGTTAGAGGATCAATAGGCGACGTATGCACAGAGGCGAAACTTTCCGGCATCTGCAGAGCTTGGCGCCACAAAGGTCCTAACCTCGGATGTCGGCTGAACAACGCGCCATCCAAACATCCGGAGACTGCACACAACGCCAGAGGCTGAGTTGCCCTGATCTTTCGATCCGTTGAAATGGGGTACGCAGCCACAATCATCCAAGAGACATCGTGGCCTTCGTCAGTATCTCTCAATTGCTGACAATCCCATTCATAGAGGCAGACGATTCTACCCCTCTAGTTCCCCCGCGCTTTACGCTTTTCGGACACTTGGGCGCGTGCTGTTGCCCTAAATTACCCTACCGACGGACGGCCCCACACCAGGCAAGGAGTTAAAACCAATGGCGATGCCAAAAGGACCACAAGCGTTTCCCCGGGCTGAATATCTGCGACGGCTGTCCGTAGTTAAGGCGGAAATGGAAAAACGCGAGATCGATGCCTTATTGGTAAGCACTTCGGCGGATATCACCTATCTTTCCGGATACACTGCCAAATCTGGCTACATCCCGGAAGCGCTGATCGTTTCCTTGAAAGATGAGGAGCCGACCTTTGTGACGCGCCGTTGTGATGCGCCGGGCGCTGTTCATCAGATGTTCTTCGATAGCAATCGAGTTATTGGCTATCCAGAAGCGCTTATCGCAAACCCTGACAAAGATGGCTATGATGCAATAATTGATTTCCTGCATGAAGGTGGCCTTGCGGGGCGGGTGGGGATGGAAATTAAATCCCTCAGGCCGGAATCGGTAGAGAAATTCAGGACCCGGATGCCGGACGCCAAAATCGTAGATTTTAGCAAAGCAGTCGCTTGGATCCGGCTAATTAAATCCGACCTTGAAATCGCTATGATGCGGGAGGCAGCGGCGATCACTGATGCGGGAATGTTGCGAGCGGTAGAGGTAATCCGGCCCGGCGTTAGAGAAGCTGATGCTGCGGCAGAGATCATCTCGACGTTGATCCGAGGTGCGAATGGCAAGCCAAGCACGGATTTGTCGCACTTTCTTTTATGTGCTTCACCGCGTTCCTCCACGCCGCATATCAGGTGGGCAGAAGATGTTTTCCACGACGGTTCGCAGATCAACCTCGAGTTTAGCGGCGTGCGTCATGGGTATACCTCTGGGCTGATGCGAACTCTGTCAATCGGCAAATCGTCGGAGCAGTTGCGTCGAGTGCACGAGGGAGAGGTAGCAGGACTGGAAGCTGCGCTTGCCGCGGTCAAGCCAGGTGCCACTTGTGCCGAAGTCGCTATGGCTTTCAATAAAACGCTGAAAAAGCACGGTTTTGCGAAAGAAACCAGATGCGGCTACGCCCAAGGAATCGAGTGGCTGGAACCAACGGCGAGTCTCAAGGAAGATGACCTGACCGTGCTTCGGCCGAACATGACTTTTCACCTGATGCTCGGAAACTGGATAGACGAAGACTTCGGCTATGTGATCAGTGAAAGCTTCCGCGTGACCGAAAGCGGCGCCGAAACATTCTCTCGCTTGCCACGAACAATCTTCGAAATCTGATTACAGTTTGCCGCGCACCTCCCATCTTTGAAAAGAAGATCGGGCGGGCGGAGCGACACTACGCGGGACTCAGCGTTCACGCGAGCACGTAGCGGCGGATCACTTCCTTGATCGTCGCCAGCCGCCTGTCTGCTTCCTGGTCTTCCAGAATGCTCTTGCCGAATGACACTTCGACCGTATAGGCCGTGGCTACGCTGAACCAGCACTGGCTCGATAGGGAGATCCACAAATCAGCTGGATTGAGGTTCTTCCGAAACACGCCGGTCGCCTCGCCGCGGGCAATAATGCCACCCACGAGCGTCATGAGCTTGTCGATTGCCAATTCTGAGCGCGGCACTGAGCGCAAATTGTCGCCATGATGGAGATTCGCGATTCCAACCAGCACAAGGAACCCAGGATTTTTCCGATAGTAAGTGAGCGTGAACTCGCATAGCTGATCGAGCGCGACCATCGGGTCGGCGGAGATTGTGAGCACGGCTTCGGCCTCGCGCATTCGCCGATAGGCGTTGACGAGTACCCTCTGAAACAACAGTTCCTTGCGCTCAAAATGGCGATAAACTAACGCCTTGTTCACTCTGGCCGCCTTGGCGATACTTTCCATCTTCGTACCGCTCAGGCCATTCGCGACGAACTCCGCCTCGGCAGCGGCCAGAATGGCGGCGCGCGTGCGCGAGCTCTTTTCCGATATGCCATGACCTTCAGCGACTTGCGGCTGGCCTACGTTGGCACGTGCTACGATCATACGTTTGCCTTTCGAATCGGACGAAAACTTAGTTTGTTTCCTAAAAGAAAACTGCGAGGCCTGCCCATAATATGTCTTGCCAGACCATACAGCATTGCTTACGGTAACGGAAACGTTATCGTTACAAAGCGGTGAATGAGCAGGCGCATTCGTGTGCATCGGACGTCGGTGGCACATTCACCGACAGCATCGCATACGACGAGGCTACCCAGACCATAACGGTTTCCAAGGTGTCGACCACGCCTGTCAATCGTGCGCAGGGCACCGTGACCGGGCTGAAGCGGGCTCTTCTTCTGCAGGGCGGCACCGGGAGTGAGGTCGTTTACGTCGGCCATGGCATGACCACGGCGACGAACGCCGTCATTCAGCGCAAGGGAGCGCGCACGGCCTTCGTGACCAATCGCGGCTTCCGTGATATCCTTCTGATCGGCCGGCAGAATCGACCGACACTGTTCGACATTACAATCGTCCGCCCGAGCAACTGGTACCGCGGGACCTCTGCTTCACCGTCCGCGGTCGTCTGGCGCCGGGCGGCACGGAAATCGAGCCGCTCAACGAGGCGGATGTGCATGAGGTCGCCGCTGCGATCAAGGCGGCCAATGTAGAGGCTGTCGGCGTCCTGTTCCTGCACTCCTATGCCAATCCGACTCACGAGGAGCGCGTACGCAAGATCCTCGAAGAGTCGCTTCCTGGCGTCGCCATCTGCATCTCCACCGAGATCAATTCGGAATTCCGCGAGTACGAGCGGGCGTCGACGACGGTCCTGAACGCCTATCTCCGCCCCGTTATGCAGAAAATACCTGGAGTCGCTGCACGGTATGCTCGTAGATGCGCGGGAGGGGCTCGCGCTTTCCAGCGAAAAGCCAATGATGGTCATGGACGCGGCAGGCGGTCTCATGAGCCTCGACAGCGCGCGGATAAAGCCAGTGCACACAGTCCTGTCCGGGCCGGCCGGCGGCGTCGTCGCCAGTGCCCATGTGGCCCAACTCGCCGGGATTCCTGACATCATCACCATGGATATCGGCGGCACCTCGACCGACATCAGCCTCATCCGCAACGGGCGCCCGGAAATCACGCGTTCGGCGAGCCTGGAGACAGTGCCTATCCGGCTACCGGTCATCGATATCAATGCAATCGGCGCGGGCGGTGGCTCAATCGCCTGGATCGACGACGGCGGCGCGTTGCGCGTCGGTCCGATGAGTGCGGAAGCCGTGCCGTGGCCAGTCTGCTACGGCCGCGGCGGGATCCTGCCAACCGTTACCGACGCCAATCTCGTGCTCGGTCGCTTCGACGAGAAGTCGCGACTCGGTGGCGATCTCGGTCTCGATCTGGCGGCTGCGCGCAAGGTTATCGAGGAAAAGATCGCCAACCCGATCGACCATCATCCGCTCGCAGGTTGCTAAGGCGAACGCGCATCTCGACCATGACGGCGTGCGGCAGGAAAAGCGCGACATCGAGGTCAAGATCGACGTGCGCTACCTCGGCCAGAGCTACGACCTGCCGATCCTCGTCGACATAACCGATAAGCATTTCTGGGACAAGCTTCCGGACAACTTCCACGCCGCCCACGCTGCACGCTTCGGCCATGCGGATCCCTCGAACCCGATCGAAATCGTGGGTATCGGCGTGACCGGCATCGGCCGGATCGACACGCCGGTCTTGCCGAAGCTCGCCGAGGGAATGTCGCTACCGCCTCCAGCCGCACTCAAGGGATCGCGCAAGATCTATTTCGAGCCGTTCAATCAGCTCGAAAGGGGCGAATTCCAGGACGCGCCGATCTACGATCGCGCCGCGCTTCTGGCCGGCAACACGATTTGCGGTCCTGCGGTGGTTGAGGAAATCTCGGCGACGACCATTCTTTATCCCGGCGACCGATTGACCGTCCATGTGTCCGGCAACATGATCGTTGAGGTTGCGCAATGACCGGGTTTGATCCCCTCCGCCTCGAAGTCCTCAAAAACGGCCTTGAAGCGACGGCTCAGGAAATGGGTGTCGTCCTGAAGCTGACATCATTCTCGCCGAACATCAAGGAACGCATGGATGCCTCCTGCGCGATCTTCGATGCCAAGGCGCAACTCGTTGCGCAGGCTGAGCACGTGCCCGTCCATCTGGGCTCGATGCTGAGGGCGGTTGGTCCGACCCTCGCCCTCATTGAACCACTGGCACAGGGTGACGTCGTCATTCTCAACGACCCCTACGTCGGTGGCGCGCATCTGCCCGACATCACGCTAGTCGCTCCCGTGTTCGTCGAAGGCCGCTGCATCGCCTATGTCGCAACCCGCGCGCATCACTCCGACGTCGGCGGCATGGAGCCGGGCTCGATGCCGGGCCGCTCGACCGAGATTTTCCAGGAAGGCCTCATCATTCCGCCCGTTCGCCTCTATCGTCAGGGTACCGAGCAGACCGACATTATGGCAATGATCCTCGCCAACGTGCGGACGCCGGAAGAGCGTAAGGGCGACATCAACGCCCAGCTCGCAGCGCTCCGGATCGGCATTCGCCGCATTGACGAACTGGCCCATCGCATCGGCTCTCAAACGCTCGAAGACGGCTTCGCTGCCATTCTCGACTACACGGAACGTCGCGTGCTGAAGCGGCTAGCCGAACTTCCGAGCGGCAGCTGGACGTCGGAGGACTGCCTCGACGACGACGGCTCGAGCGACGATCCGGTCGTGATCAAACTGCGCGTGGATGTCATGCCTGATAAGATGGTGCTTGACTTCACCGGGTCTTCGCGCTTGCGGCGCGGTAACATCAACGCCGTCCAGGCGATGGTTCATTCATCGGTCTTCTACTCCATCAAGATCCTGATGGACCCGACGCTGCCGCCGAATTCCGGCGTCATGCGCCCGGTCACGATCCTGATTCCTGAGGGCTCGTTTCTCGACGCAAAGATGCCGGCCGCCGTTTGCGCCGCCAACACCGAGACGACGCAGCGTCTGGCCGACACGGTACTGAAGGCGTTCTCGCAATTCGCGCCGGACCGGATCGCCGCCGCGAGCCAAGGGACGATGAACCTCGTCGGCGTCGGCGGTCGACCCGCGCAACGGCAAACCGTACACTTACATTGAGACAATCTGCGGCGGCCAGGGCGGGCGGCCGATGGGCCCTGGCATGAGCGCGGTGCACGCCAACATGTCGAACACGCTCAACACGCCGATCGAGGCGCTAGAAATCAGCTACCCGATGAGGGTGGAACGCTACGAGCTGCGCGAAAACTCTGGGGGAGAAGGCGCCAATCGTGGCGGTGACGGCGTCATCCGCTCGCTGCGTGTCATCGGGCACGAAGCGCGTGTCTCGTTGCAGACCGATCGTCGCCGGTTCAACCCCTATGGCCTGCATGGTGGCATGGTGGGGGCGACAGAACGCAATTGGATAGAAAAAAAGGGAGAGCTCACGAGGGCGCCCAGCAAGGGAACGATGACCCTCGACGCTGGAGATGCGGTCATCCTGGAAACGCCTGGGGGAGGTGGTTGGGGAGCTCCGACCGGTAGAAGAGAACCGAAGGAATGAATTTGAAGGGCTTTGACATTGCCGCAGCGAAAATCCGGGCGCTGTCGTTCATGGCCGTTTCGCAAGCGTTCTCGGCTGCGGCTCACACACCGACCGGGTGGTGTTTGGCCACGAAACAGCCCGACAGCTCCGAGGGCAAGACACACAAAGTCTTCGCCGAACAGGTCGAGGAGTATTCCGGCGGCGATCTCATCGTCACTGTCCATCCGTCTGAGCAACTCCACAAGGAGAACGCAATCGGGCTCGAATGCGCTCGGTGCGACCGAGATTTTCCAGGAAGGCTCCGCTTGCCGTTCTTAAGCTCTACGACGGCGGCGTCCTGAACGAGGCGATCTGGGAGATTATCGGCTTCAACGTCCGCGTCCCAGGTATTGTCCTAGGCGATCTGAAAGGCACAAATGGCTGCCTGCACGGCCGGTCGCCGGTCCTTCATGGAGTTGCTCGGGCATTATGGCCTGACGGAAATCCTTGCCTACGCGGAGGAACTTCATAATTACGCCGAGCGGCTCACGCGCGCTTAGATCACCGAGCTACCCGATGGCGTTTACACATTCACCGATCACATCGACGGGCTCGGCAAAACGCCCGAGCCGATCATCATCAAGTTGGCGGTCACGATCAACGGCAATCGACTGTCGGTCGACTTCGCTGGATCGTCGAAGCCGGTCAAGGACGGCATCAACACCCCGCTCCCCTTTACCAAAGCAAGTGTCTATACCGCGCTGCGCTCGGTGATGAAGTCGGAAATACCGAACTGTCGCGGCTTCGAGCGCGCCATAGTCGTCGCCGCGCCGCTTGGCACCGCCGCAATTCCGTGCATCCCGCGCCCTGCGGCGCGCGCGGAATTACCGGCTACCGAATTATCGATGCGATGTTCGGGGCACTCGCGGCTCCGTTGCCCGATCGCTTCACCGCCGACGGGATGGGCGGATCGAGCGTCCCGACCTTCGGTGGCTGGCATAACGGCAAGCCCCTATGTCTTCACCGAGACGGTCATGGGCACCTGGGGCGCTGGTCAGTCGCATGATGGCCAGGTCGGGGTACCGCACATGGGCGCAACCAGGCGAATGTGCCGATCGAGATGATCGAGGCGAGTTACCCCTCCGCATCCGCAACTACGGCACGGTCTCCGACACCGGCGGTGCCGTCGCCAGCGCGGTGGCAACTCCTTCATTCGCGAATATGAATTCCTTGGCGAGGATGGCATTTTGTCGCTGCGGTCCGACAAGCTCGCCTTCCCGCCGCATGGTCTCTTCGGTGGTGAGGTCGGTGCCGGCCCGGACAGCACGTTGTCGCGCAAGGACGGCGCGAGCGGATCCGCCTGCCGGTGCTCGTGACCGAGCCCTATGAACTGCTGAAGGGCGATATCTTCCGTCACGTTTCGCCGTCGGGCGGTGGCTATGGCGATCCGCTCGATCGATCGCTCGACGACATCCGCTACGATCTGCTCGAAGGCTACAGCATGCGCGCTCACCTTGAGGCGAAATACGGCGTGATCTTCACCGACGGCGAGGTCGATGCCGCCAAAACGTCTGCCGCGCGTGCCCGCTTGCGCAGCGAGCGGGCAATAGCCCAGGCAAAGAGCACCCAGGGCGTCTCGGCTCGTGGCGCCGCCCCTAGGCGATCGGCCCGAAATACCGGCAGACGTGCTCACCCCCCGACTTAAGGCACCCCAAAATCTGTTCCGTGAACAATCTCGCTCCTAGATGACTACGATATACAAACTGCGTTTGACGCACGTTGTTGGCCGATTGATGGTCCTCTGTAACGAATGTGCGGCGGCCAACCCAGCCAGGACTTGATAGATGCAGAAGTTTGAAAATTTGAGAGAATTGCAATCTGAGGTCGCCGGGTGGCGACGTCATCTGCATCAATACCCAGAGCTCGATTATCGATTGCATAACACGGCCAACTTCGTTGCAGAGAAGCTGGCTTCTTTCGGTATCAATCACATCGAAACCGGGATTGCTGAGACTGGGGTCGTCGCACTGATCCAAGGCGAAGGCGGAGAGGGTCCGACTGTCGGCCTGAGGGCAGATATGGACGCCTTACCGATTGCAGAAGCATCAAACAAGCCGTGGTCCTCCCGGGTGCCCGGCAAGATGCATGCCTGCGGCCATGATGGCCATACAGCTATGCTTCTTGGGGCAGCAAAGCATCTTGCTAAAACGCGGAACTTCAAAGGCACGGTCGCCTTGATCTTCCAGCCAGCTGAAGAAGATGGGCGAGGCGGTCAGAAGATGGTGCAGGAAGGGATTATGGACCGCTTTGGCATCTCACAGGTCTTTGGCATGCACAACTCGCCGGGTCTCGACGTCGGGAAATTCGCCATCGCTGATGGGCCAATATTGGCTGCGCTCGATGAGTTCGATATTACGATAAGGGGTAGAGGGGGGCATGCGGCAATCCCACATCTTACAATCGATCCGGTCGTTATTGGAGCGCAGATCATTCTCGGGCTGCAGACCTTGGTGTCTCGCTACACAGATCCCACGGAATCGCTCGTCATTTCCGTCACAAAACTGAGCGCCGCGCAGGCCTACAACATCATCCCCGATACGGTCGAGTTGTCGGGCACTGTTAGGACGCTGCTGCCGAGCATGCGAGACTTCGTCGAGCATCAGATTCTGGCGTCCGCTCGAGGCATCGCGCAGGGGTTCGGCGCAGATGTTGAGCTGAAATACCGGCGCCTCGAACCGATGACCATCAATCATACCGAGCAGACTAGTCTGGCAGTCGCGGCTGCTCGAAACCTCGTCGGCTCGGGTGCCGTGAATGACAAGGTCAAGCCTCTAATGGGCTCAGAAGATTTCGCCTATATGCTCGAAGCGCGGCCTGGCGCGATGATATGGCTCGGGAACGGATCGACAGCAGCCGTACACAACCCGGCTTACGACTTCAACGACGAAGCCCTCCCTTACGGGATTGGCTACTGGATAAGCCTCGTCGAGACGACATTGAAGGCATGAACCCCTGTAGCTGACCACTGCCCAGAATTGATCGGAGCGGTAGTCAAGATCCAGAGCCATCGACCAAACTCTCGACAAAGATAACGTGGACCCGGATGGGTGTCTGGCAAACGGCTCGGAATGAGACCTTGGATGCATGGAAAGAGATGTCTGACGCATCTCCAAATGCGCGCTCGCTACTCTCAGGCCAAAGCAGCGGGTGGACGTGTCCATCTGAAAACGCGATAGTGCCGTCCCGGACTCTATATTGGCGAACTCTGCCCCAAGTAGCGCATACTTAGCGTTCAGCTGGTGTGTGCGCCCATCAATGGCTCTAAATGAATCGAGCGAAGTGAAGTGCAGATCAAAGACGTCCTTCTTGCGCCTGGCAACGGCGCGTTCTTTTATGACGATCAAGCTGCCATTAGGTCCGGCGCGACCCAGGACGGCTTCATCTATGTCGGCACACCGACTACGCCTGGGTTTGATCGAATTCGCATTCCGGCATCGTCGCTCAGTGTCGGGCTGGTTCTTACCGACGAAACCGTCGTTTGGGGCGACATGATGAACGTCCAGTACTCCGGTGCAGGTGGACGCGGCCTTGTGTTCGACACCAATCAAATCTCGGATCTTACCTCACGCGCTGTCGTACCGCGGCTTCTTGATGTCGATGCCACTCAGTTTCGTGATTCCTGCACGAACGCTTTTCAGCTCGTCGAACATCGGCGTCTACCTCTGGCTATAGAGTATGGCGTCAGCCAAGCTCTTCTTCGCGCAGCCGCCCATCTCCACCGTAAGACGATGGCAGAGATCATATGTAGTGAGTTCGGGCTGCAGTTACCCACGTCCCGAGTCCCAATTTACTGCCAGAGCGGTGACTCGCGAGAAATCAACGTCGACAAAATGGTTTTGAAAGCCGTGGATGTGCTTCCCCACGGTCTGATCAACTCACGGCAGAAATTCGGCATCGACGGGCAAGCCTTCATGGAGTTCGTGAAGTGGGTTGCAACGCGTACGCGCCAAATCGGCCGCCCGGGGTATCATCCGGTGCTGCATTTCGATGTGTATGGCTGGATCGGCCAGGAAATCGGCCTGGAGCCGCAAAGCATCGCCGACTTTATCTGCAAGGTTGCAGATACGGTCCCGGATTTCACGCTCAACATCGAGTCCCCGGCGGATTTTGGTTCGACGCAAGCTCAAATTGAGAACTACGCCAAGATCGTATCGATCTTGGACAACCGGGGCTCCAACGCACGCCTTGTCGTGGATGAGAGATGCAATACGCTTGAAGATATTCGGCTCTTCGCAGAAGCGAAAGCCACGCATCTTGTCCAGATCAAGACGCCCGATGTCGGTTCAATTGCCGACACAGCGCGGGCCGTTCTCCTCTGCAAGAAAAACAAGGTCGGAGCGTATGTCGGAGGAAGCTGTACCGAGACAGATCTCTCCGCCCAAGCTTCTGTCCACGTATCCGTGGCAACCCAGGCCGACATGATGCTTGCAAAGCCCGGAATGGGTGTCGACGAGGCATTCTCAATTGTCGGGAACGAACAAAGCCGGTTGCTTGCGATGCTGGACCGTCGCCGGTCTCAAGCCATAAACGTTGGATGAAAAGCACGGTGTCGCATGCAAAACGCTCTTGAGGGGATCACTGTCGTAGCCGTGGAGCAGGCCGTGGCCGCGCCTTATGCATCGTCTCGCCTTGCCGATGCCGGCGCCCGGGTGATCAAAGTCGAAAGGCCCGAAGGGGACTTCGCGCGCAACTACGACAAACTGGTGCGGGAACAGAGCGCTTACTTCGTCTGGCTCAACCGGGGTAAGGAGTCGGTCTGTCTGGACCTGAGGTCGGAGGCGGACCGCGCCGTCCTGGACACGCTCGTTGCCAGTGCTGACGTTTTTATCCAGAATCTGAAGCCGGGCAGCATCGAAAAACTGGGTTTCGGGTCTGCGGATCTCCGTCGTCGTTTTTCGCGGCTGATCACCTGCGACATCTCTGGTTTCGGGGAGAAAGGCCCGTATGCCCATTTGAAGGCTTATGATCTCATCGTCCAGGCTGAAACAGGTCTGTGCGCGATCACCGGCACCCAACAGGGACCGGCGCGTGTAGGGGTCTCGGTTTGCGACATCTCGGCGGGCATGACGGCGCATAGTGCCATTCTTCAGGCACTCTATTACCGCGAGGTTACCGGCAAAGGGACCAGCATTCAGGTGTCACTGTTCGATGCCGTCGCCGACTGGATGAACGTGCCGGTTCTGCAACATGACTATAGCGGCTACCACACGGCACGCGCTGGCGTGAAACACCCGTCGCTTGCGCCGTATGGCGCCTATCGTTGTGCCGATGGCAAAGACGTCATCTTTTCGGTTCAGAATGACCGCGAATGGGTAAATTTCTGCGAGAAATTCCTGAAGCAGCCGGCGCTCACGCGCGCACCTGGTTTTGCCGATAATATGGAGCGCCTCGGTCACGGGGCGCAACTTGATGAGATCATTGAACTGCGTTTTTCCGAACTATCCTGCCACGAAGCAATGCAGGAGCTTGAGGCAGCCGGTTTGGCATATGGCCGACTGAACGAAGTGGCGGATCTTTCAAAGCATCCCCATCTTCGCAGGGTCGAGGTCGTCACACCCGAAGGAACTGTCGAGACGATAGCGCCTGCGGCGATCTTCAACTCGGAGCGCCCCTCGCTGCGCCCAGTGCCGGGTCTTGGCGCGCATACAGAGACTATCCGGGAAGAGGTTCTGGGGCGTTTGCGCGATACGGGCCACGTTTCTGGCAGCTCTGCGGTCTCGGCCATGCGGGAAAATACCAAGCGTTGCGCGGCCGAGGGGCTAGCGAAGGAAGTCGGGCGGCTCGGGGCCCAGCCCTTAACCATGAGATCATCACCTGGAGACCCAGAGGACCTTCTCCGGCCGCCGGTGTCATATATTTCCCTCCTCGCTGTACCACCATGAACCAACTTACGAGACGGCGCTGAGCGTCGTTCGCGCGGCGCGGGAGAGTGTTTCATTCAGGACGACCTTGCGAGCGGCGAAGCAGCGCGGTTTCCTAGGGACGGGCCATCTGCAAACGCGATGATATCGTCCAGAATTTTATATTGGCGAACTGAACACCACGTCGCGCATACTCGCAGCTAGCGGGACAAACGCCCGCCCGCAGAGATATGCTCCGGCGCCTGCAATAAGCGAAATGCCACATCTTACCTTCGATCTCGATGTGACTGGCGTGAGCATGGGTCCTGCTGGTGAATGAGGAAGCCTCGCTTGGTCCTTTGGTTGCAGACCCAGACCGCTGAAGCACCGGAAAAACCTGCTCTCGCTGCCGGGGAAGCCCGCATGAGTGGATCGAGCGATCTGGCATGATGAGAAGTCCTGAGGACCGGCTTTTACGTTTGGCATGAGAGAGGTGCCGCGCACTGACCAAGGTAATTCGGCAACAGTGAAGCATGTATGCGCTGTTAAATGCCATATACAAAGTTTATATGGAAAATAGTACCTATAAATGTGCAAACGTTCAATTTGTCCAAGTAAAATTCGAGACATAGTTGCATAAAAGCAACGTCTAATTTATATAGCTCTGAAAGATAAACTTTGCCCTTGCGCAAATGGGAGCCATGGGTAGCTTCGCGCTGCGAAGAATGCACTGCGATGTGCGTCCGTTTCGGTCGTCGGGGCAAAGATGGTCGTCAATCGACGTTCTTCCCCTTTTTGTTGAGAGGCACCAGGTTGAGGCCGCGAGACGGCTGCTAGTTCGCATGCGTGCGAAAACGCAATACATCGCAGTTCTCCAAACTTCATGTCTTCAACGCTCTTTCGGCGGCCTGTTGAGGGAATCCTATTGGGAAAGCCACCTATGTCCGGACCGAGTGATCTTGCGGATGAAAAACGCCAGAGCGAGCTTTCAAGCTTTGTCTTGAAGGAGGTGCAGCGCATTCTTGCCCAATGCGATGAGGCAAAGCAGGGCGACAAGGCTGCTGGCGCGCTTTCGGGTTCTCCTTCCGACAACTCGACCGCCGTGGTCGCCGAATTTCTTGGCAGACTCGAGGCCGAAGCAGCGCGACGGCTGGATGCTCAGGCGTGTGAGATCGCTTCGCGACCGCGGCCCGCCGATCATCCCCTTGGGCATCCGCTTCTGAAAGATCATCCCAGAGAAGGCGCCCGCATTGCTGAGTGGGCCGGTCCAGTTGCGGGGTCGACGCATCTCGAGAGACGTTTTGGAATACCGCGGTCAACGCTACATTGGTGGCAGCGGCACAATGATGTGGTTGCCTTTCGCAGAGGCTCCCGCAAGCATGTATTTCCCCTGGCTCAGTTCATCGACGGCAGGCCTATGCCCGGAATCCGGGAGGTCCTTTCCTCGATCTCCGATCCCAGACTGGCTTGGCTGTGGCTGATCAGCCCGTCGCCTCTGCTCAAGGGTCGTGTTCCTGTCGAATTGCTCAGGGAAGGCATGAACACAGAAGCTGTTGCGTCGGCCGCCCAGGCTATTTCTCTGATTGGATCTATCTGACGATTCGTCGGCGTCGTTGGCTGTTCGCGCACGCTCGATGTGGCCGCAAGCAGTGAATGTGCCAATTGTGCGGTTTGTACAAATGTATAGTTGTTCAATTTGTGCAAGTAATAACGGCTATTTAGTGATAAAAATACAACTAATACTGGTACATATTGCAGTGGAACGGAATTTGAACTTGCGCTATTCCGCCCGGTGAATAGCGTTCGAACCGGGAAGGATGCATCGCGATGCGCATCTTTTTCGATCGTGGGGATAGGGAACGGTTCGTCTATCGACGTCCTCGCCCTTTTCAAATCATTCAAGGAGATCAAGTATGAACATCAAGAGCCTACTTCTCGGCTCCGCTGCGGCCCTGATCGCAGTTTCCGGTGCGCGCGCCGCCGACGCCGTCGTCGTCGCCGAGCCGGAACCGGCTGAATACGTCAAGATCTGCGACGTCTACGGCGCTGGCTACTTCTACATCCCCGGCACCGAAACCTGCCTGCGCATTGGCGGCTATGTCCGTTACGACATCAGCGCTGGCGATGTCGGCAGCTTCGATGGCGCACGTTCGACAGACGTTCTCAACGGCAAGGACCAGGGCACCTGGCACAAGAACGCCCGCTTCGCGCTGAAGACCTGGACCGGCCAGGAAACTGAGCTCGGCACGTTGAAGACCTACACCCAGACGAAATTCAACTTCGGCAACAGCGCCTACTACGCTGGCGAAGACGGCAATCAGGCCCACAACAAGGGCGTTACGATGGATTTTGCCTGGATCCAGCTTGGTGGGCTCCGGGTCGGTTTGGATGATTCGGCCTTTGACTCGTTCATCGGCTATGCCGGCAACGTTCTCAACGACACCATCGTTCCTTATGGTGATTTCTCCACGAACCTCATCCAGTACAACTTTGATGCCGGCAACGGCTTCTCGGCCGTGATCTCGCTCGAAGAAGGTTCGGTCGACGTCAATAATGTCTTCTACGTGGGCACGATCGACAGCTATGTTCCGCATGTCGTCGGCGGTGTGAAGTACACGCAGGGCTGGGGTGCCATCGCCGGCGTCGTCGCCTATGACAGCAACTACGAAGAATGGGCCGGCAAGGTTCGAGCTGACTTCAACGTGACCAGCGAGCTGTCGCTGTTCGCCATGTTCGGCTACGGCACCGACAAGAATTCGCTCGATTTCGCAAGCGGTCGCGACTTCTACAAGCAGTGGGGCGGTCACTGGGCCTGGTGGGCCGGCGGTACCTACAAGTTCAATCCCAAGACGTCGTTCAACCTGCAGGTTTCGGGTGACCAGGACAAGAACTATGGCGTGGCGGCTAACGTCGCTTACGACGTCGTCCCCGGTCTCACGGTCACCGCGGAAGTTGACTACGATCACTACGGTCACTTCAACGACGGCACGCCGTTCGGCAACTGGACCGCTGCCGACAAGAAGAACAGCATCGGCGGCCTCCTCCGCTTCCAGCGCTCGTTCTGAGGATTGAAGGGCCGTTCGCCGCGTTCGAAGCGGTAACTGCGAGCCTTCAATTTGTGGCTGAACCATTGTGGTGAGGCTTGAAGAAATTGTCGGGGAAGTGCTTGATCACGGACCTCCAATCCGAGCATTTCGTCGATGAGAAGGGGCGCCCTGTTCCCGGGCGCCCTTTTTTTGCGGGTCGTCATCAGACTCGCGTGAGCGAGACAGATCGGCAGCATCCGGCCGCAAGCCGGTAGCGCATCGCATTGATCACCTCACCCTCGAGCGGACGGCTCAACGCTCAGATCAGTTCCCATGCCTGGTCCGTCAGATTTGGACGAGTGGCACTGGTTTTCTCGGCGATCTTTGCCATCTGGCCGAGCTTGCGACCTCATAAACCACCGCGCCGAAGGGACATTTGCAACTAGCCGGCATAGGGGCGCCCGCGCGCCTTGTGGCGCGCGCCGGGTGCTCGTGAACCGAGCCCGCTTGTCTTCGGCAAGCTCAGGCGGTCTCGGCCCTGCGGCTTCGCCCCCTGGCGAGAGGCAGCCTTTCGGCTGCTGACGGTCGCCGGCCTCTCGGCCGGCGTGGTTTTTTGTGCTGGCCTTCCCCGGTGGCGCGGGGTGGGCGGCACTCCCTTCTAGGCCCGCCGCGGCATCCCGCAACCCTTCGCTTGCCGCTCCGGGTCCTCCTCTTCGTTCCGGTCCTTCGGATGCGGTTCGCCTTTGACGTCGGGCCTTTCCGGTCGCTTTCGCCGCCCACCCCGCTTCCGGGGAGGGCGCGGAATTGAAGAGCGGAGGACCAGACGATGCGTGCAAACAGCAAGCGTTCCGGCAGCCGAAAGGCTGGCGCGGGCAGCGGCGGGCGCACGGGTGCCAGCCTTTATCAGGAAATCACCGACCGCATCATCGCCGAACTGGAGCGCGGCACCGTGCCATGGGTCAAGCCATGGGGCAGCGCAAAGGCCGGCCTCGGCCTGCCGAAGAACGCGGCCAGCGGGCGCGCCTATTCCGGCATCAATATCCTGATCCTTTGGGGCGCGGTCATCGAGCGCGGTTTCTGTAGCCAGAACTGGCTCACCTTCCGCCAGGCGCTTGCGCTTGGCGGCAATGTCAGGAAGGGCGAACACGGCACCACCATCGTCCATGCCGACCGCTTTGTTCCCAAGGACGAGAAGGAACGCGCCAAGGCCGATGGTGACGAGCCGCAGGCGGTGCCTTATCTGAAGCGCTTCACCGTCTTCAATGTCGCGCAGTGCGACAACCTGCCCGACCACCTCTATGCCGCCGCCCAACCGCTGCCAGAACGCGAGATGATCCCGCAGGCCGAGGCGCTGATTCATGCAACCGGCGCTGACTTTCGCATCGGCTGCGATCGCGCTTTCTACATGCCGGGCAGCGACTTCATTCAGGTGCCGCCGCAGCCCGCTTTCTTCCACCAGATCGACTATTACCGCAGCTGCTTCCACGAGCTTGGCCACTGGACCGGACACCCGACGCGGCTTGCGCGCGATCTTTCCGGTTCGTTCGGCTGCAAGGCCTATGCGCGCGAGGAACTGGTCGCCGAAATCGCCGCCGCCTTTGTCTGTACCACGCTCGGCATCGAGCCGACCGTGCGCCATGCCGACTACATCGGCTCATGGCTGACGGTGCTGCGCGAGGACAACCGCGCCATCTTCCGCGCCGCCAGCTACGCCTCGAAAGCCGCCGATTTCCTGCTCGGCGCTAACGCCGATGCCCAAGGCAGCGATCAGCAGGAGATCGCGGCATGAGTGCGCGCAATCCCCAAACGCTGCCGACCGAGACGACGCCGGAAGGCGACGAGACCCTCATTCCGGTGAGCGGCCCGTCAACACGCGCGACCGATTTTGCCTTCTCACGAACGCGCCGATGCGCCCGCGCGCGGAGCAGAAATCACCCGATCTCGGCCTCTTGGACGAGTGCATACGCAACCAAACCGACCTGTTCTGACAAGGAACTTTGCCATGATCCTGATCACCGACGACCTTTGCGCCCAACTGCTCGCCAATGGCGCGGCCGACAAGGAAAACGACCATGTTCCGGTGCTGAAACTGTTCGATCCGACCGGGCCGGCGACCTGGCTTCTGACCGAACTCGATATGGACGGCGACACACTGTTCGGGCTTTGCGACCTCGGATTCGGCTTTCCGGAACTCGGCAACGTCAGCCTTGCCGAACTTGAAAGCGTCAAGGGCCGGCTTGGGCTCGGCATCGAGCGCGACCTCTATTTTCAGGGGCGGTTTCCGCTCTCTGTCTATGCCGAAGCCGCGCGCCACGCCGGCCACATCACCGAGGAGGAGCGTCTGCTGCAACAGGCAGCAGACGGGCTTGCAAAACCCCATTCCGAGCTTCCGCCGGATACGGCGGAACAGACGCGCCGCTAGGTGCGAAAACCGTCCCGCCCGCGCCGGCCTCGTGGCCTTTGCGGCGGGGAAACCTCAACCAAACCGAAGGAGACAAATCATGCAGCTTGCCCATATCCCAATTGATCGGTTGAACATTTCCGCACTCAACATGCGCCACGGCAAACGCGCGCCGGATATCTCCGATATCCTGCCGTCCGTTCGCGCGCGCGGCGTCCTCGTGCCGCTTCTGGTGCGGCCCAACGGTTCGCCCGAAACCTTCGAGATCGTCGCCGGACGGCGACGCTATTTCGCCGCCAAATCGCTCGCCGACGAGCGCGGCGAAAGCGATGCCTTGCCCTGCGCCATCATGGAGGATGGCGACGACGCCGATGCGCTCGAAGCCTCGCTCATCGAAAACATCGCCCGCCTCGATCCCGACGAAGTCTCGCAATGGGAAACCTTCTCCCGTCTGATCCGCGAAGGCCGCGCCATTGCCGACATCGCAGCCACCTTCGGCCTCACCGAGCTTCAGGTGAAACGCGTTCTGGCGCTCGGCGAGCTTCTGCCCAAAATTCGCGAAGCCTACCGCCGCGAGGAAATTGACGCCGAGACGGCGCGCTATCTCACCATGGCGTCCAAAGCGCAGCAGAAGGACTGGCTGGCGCTTTATGCCGATCCCGAACAATACGCGCCGCGCGGCTTCCAGTTGAAGCAATGGCTGTTCGGCGGCCAGTCGATCTCCACCAAGGTGGCGCTGTTCGCCATAGAGGACTATCCCGGCCTCATCGTCTCCGACCTGTTCGGCGAGGACAGCTATTTTGCCGATGCCGACCTGTTCTGGCTAAAGCAGAACGAGGCGATTGCCGCCCGACGCGACGCCTATCTTGAGGCCGGATGGGCGCAAGTGAACGTGCTCGAACCCGGCCAGTATTTCCACTCATGGGACCACGAAAAGACGCCGAAGAAAAAGGGCGGCAAGGTCGTCATTACCGTCTCGCATCGCGGCGAGGTCGAGTGTCACGAGGGCTGGCTGTCGCGCAAGGAAGCGCGCCGCGCCCGCGCCAATGAAGGGGGCGGCGAGCAGGAAGAACAGGTCGCAAAGCCGTCACGACCTGAACTCACCGGACCGATGCAGAACTATGTCGACCTGCACCGTCATGCCGCCGTGCGCACCGCGTTGCTCGACCATCCCGCCATTGCCCTGCGCCTCATGGTGGCGCATGCGATTGCCGGTTCAAGCCTGTGGCAGGTGCGCTGCGAGCCGCAGCGCGCCGCCAACGAGACGGTCGGCGCCAGCGTGGCGGCCTGCAAGGCCGAAGCCGCCTTTGCCGAAAAGCGGCGCGAGGTTTTGGCGCTGCTCGGGCAACCGGACGAGGACGGCGCGGTCGCAGGCGGCAATGGCGACGCCTTCGCCCTCGCCAGCGTCTTAGCAAAGCTGGTGGCGCTCTCCGACGACGATGTCTTGCGCGTTCTCGCCATCGTCATGGCCGAGACGCTCGAAGCCGGCAGCGCCGTCATCGAGGCGCTCGGCAATCATCTGAATGTCGACATGTCCGCTTGCTGGCAGGCCGACGACGCGTTTTTCGAGTTGTTGCGCGACAGGGAAATCGCCAATCTGATGCTCGCCGATATCGGCGGCAAGCCTGTCGCCGACGGCAATGTTTCGGAGAAGGTGAAGACGCAAAAGAAGATCATCCGCGACTTTCTCGCGGGCGAGAACGGCAGGGAAAAAGTCGACGCCTGGCTGCCGCGCTGGATGAAATTCCCTGCCCAAAGCTACACCAATCGCGGCGGCTTCCGCACCGCCGACCAGTGGGCCAAGGTACGGCACCTGTTCGTGTCGGAATAATCGACCAAGCCCCAGGCGGCGGCACTTCGAGAGCCGCCGCTTGGGGCACCTTCTCGGGCGGTACCGGCCGCACTTTTGGGACTTTTCGGTGCGCACCGTACGCGCAATCTCGACGTCAGTTCGATGCATCTCGCCAGCCCTGCGCCACGTGGGAATGCTCGCAGAGGCGCATCTCGGATAAGCACGTCCCCGCTGGCTGCGGTGTCTGAAGCCGTGCCAAGCTCGGTACCCGCCGCGCCGCCTGCTTGCCGTGTCAGCCGATCGCGCAACTGTCTCCCAAGCGTGTTTTAGGACCATTTCCCTGCGGCTGGCTTGTCGACCTATGGGCGATCCGGCCCGCCCGAAACCCTCGGCCGGCGGCTTTTTTCCCCGCCGCCTGCGGCGGCTCCTCGCGCCGCTTCGCTTCAAAAAAGCCGCCCGCTCGGGTCCTTCGCTGCCGCTGCGGCCCTATCGGGTTCAGGCGGGCCGGATGCGCCCATCACGGTCCGCCATCGCAGGGGAATGGTCCCCGGCGACAGCAAAACAGGAGACCAACATGACCGCGATCGGATACGTCACCAAGCAGGACAATGGCGGCTACAAGGGCCAGCTCAAGACGCTCAGCGTCCGCGCCGACATCGACATCGTGCCCAACCAGGCCAAGAGCGCCGACACCCATCCCGACTTCCGGGTGCTGACCCAAGGCGTCGAAGTCGGCGCCGGCTGGATCCGCATCGGCGAGGCTTCCGGCAAGGACTATGTGAGCCTCTCCATCGCCGCCCCGGAGTTCGGCCCGCGCAAGCTCTACGCCAATCTCGGCCGCGCCGCCGGCCAGGACGATGACGACACCTACGCCATTATCTGGAATCCCGTCGACTGAACGGCGGACACTGGAGCCTCGCGCCGCAGCCGGCGCGGGGCTCACCTCAAAAAAAGCGGCGAAAACTCGCCCCCGACTCTTCGCCCGTCCCCGACGCGATCCCGCTCGCCCATCCTCGCCGTCGCTTCTCCTTGAAGACACGAGGATCATCATGGACGACGAAAACGAACGCGCCGCCCGCGCCAAGAAGGGCAGCCCGTTTCTGAACACAGCGCAAGCCGCCTTCTATATCGGGCTCTCCCAACGCACGCTCGAAAAGATGCGGCTCAAGGGCGGCGGCCCGAAATTCCGCAAGCACGGCCGCTATGTCCGCTATCACATCGACGAGCTCGACGAATGGTCGAAAGGCCATCCCCAGGACGCTACTTCCGAGCACGGTTCCGCGCCGTCCGACGAGGGAGGCCAGTCGTGAACCGGAGCCCTTCCATCCGTCTGATCGGCAGCGCCTTGCGGCGCGTTCGCGCCCGCAAGACGATCGCCATTGCCGCGATTGGCCTCGGCCTTCTGGGCTTCACCACGCTCGCAAAACCCACGCCCTTGCTGGTCTGGAACGCCTCCGCCAGTGCGCCGGTCGGGCTTTATCGAGTCGCTGCCGGAGCCCCCGCGCGCGACGATCTCGTGCTCGTCCGCACGCCCGATTTCGTGGCCTATCTCGCCGACCAACGCGGCTATCTGCCCCGCAGTATACCGCTGGTTAAACGCCTTGCCGCGCTGCCCGGCGAGCATGTCTGCGCCTTCCACGACGCGATCATCATCGGCGGCGACATCGTCGCGCGCCGGCTCAAGGTCGACGCCAAGGGCCGAACTTTGCCCTGGTGGAATGGCTGCCGGGCGCTCGGCCATAACGAGGTGTTCCTGCTCGGCAGTGAGACAAATCACTCCTTCGATAGTCGCTATTTCGGGCCGGTGTCGGCCGAAAATGTCATCGGGAGGCTCGTGCCGCTATGGACCGAGTGACCCTCCTGCTGTTCGGCGTGCTCGCTATCGCGCCATGCGCCTGTTCCGCCTCGACCGGCGCCGAGCCGGTCGCCATCTCCCAAACTCCGCAGCTGCGAAACTGGCAGGAGTTCGTGGCGGAAGCGAGCCGGCGTTTTCGTCTTCCCAAGGCCTGGATCTACGCCGTCATGGATGCCGAAAGCGGCGGCAACACGATGCGCGATGGCCACCCCATCACCTCGAGCGCCGGCGCGGTCGGCCTCATGCAGGTGATGCCCGGCACCTATGCGGAGATGCGGGTCGAACACGGCCTTGGGCCTGATCCGCACGATCCGCGCGACAATATTCTCGCCGGAACAGCCTATCTGCGCGCCATGTATGACCGCTTCGGATTTCCAGGCCTGTTTGCCGCCTACAACGCAGGCCCCGCGCGCTACGACGACCATTTGCAGCATGGAAAACTCCTGCCAAGGGAGACCGTCGACTATCTCAAACAGCTCAAGGCGGCCGGAGTTTCAGGCGACGACATCGACAAGTCCAACGGCAAATCTGTCGCTCCAAAGGCGCAAAACGCTCCCTCCGGACGGTCGCTGTTCTTCCTCCAGGATGGTATTCGCGCCCGCGCGCGAAACGCGGATCTCTTCGTCCCGCTCGGCAAGGAAGGCGGGCTGCCGAAAGAGCCGGATCACTAGCGGTGGCGGGCGGGGCGCGTCCAGAGGGGGCGGGGCGCGTAAGGCAAGATAAAGGCACCGCCTCCACGAGCCGGCCAAGTCGTTGTCTGCACATCGTTTTTACTGGAGGCTCCCTCCTGCGTCAGGAGAGCAGGGACCCGCAAGTGGCTGATTCGACTCTGTTGCGGCCGGAGGCTGGGCATGAAGGATGACGAGTTCCGACCGAAGCTCGGCAAGATAGGCGCCCGCGGCTCCAAGGCCGGCAAACGCTATGCCGGCCAGCTCCGTGCGGCGATCAACAGGGCCGGCGGCCGGCCGCAGCACGGCGGACGCTTCACCGGAAGCCGGGCAGGGCGCGGCGGGGCCGCCGCGGCGCTGCTTAAATCGCGCGATCGTTATGCCGCCTTCCGGCAGCGGCGGGTCGTCGTCAAGGCGCGGATCGTCAAGCTCGCCGGCAAGGGCGCGGACGGGGCGCGTGCGCACCTGCGCTATCTGCAGCGCGACGGCGTCACCCGCGAGGGCGAACCTGGCGAGCTCTATGGCGCCGACAGCGACCGCGTCGACGGCAAGGCGTTCCTCGATCGCGCAAACGGCGACCGGCATCAGTTCCGCTTTATCGTGGCACCCGAGGACGGCATCGAGTACGAGGACCTCAAGCCGCTCACCCGGCGCCTTATGGCGCAGATGCAAGAAGACCTCGGCACGAAGCTCGACTGGGTGGCCGTCGACCATTTCAACACCGGCCATCCGCACAGCCATATCATCGTTCGCGGCAAGGACGACCGCGGCGACAATCTCGTCATCGCGCGTGAGTATATTTCGAGCGGCATCCGCGAGCGCGCCGCCGAGCTGGTCAGCCTCGATCTTGGTCCACGCACCGATCGCGAGATCGAGCAGCGCCTGCGCCAGGAAATCGAGCAGGAACGCTTTACCAGCATCGACCGTCGGCTGCTCAGCATTCGGGATGATGACGGCCTGGTCTCGCCGGCGAGCGGCGACGCCTTTCGGCAGACGCTGCACCAAGGCCGCCTGCGCAAGCTCGAGCGCATGGGGCTGGCCGAGGAAGTCGGCGCTGGCGCCTGGCGTCTCGGTGATGAGCTCGAAACGACGCTGCGCCGTATTGGCGAGCGCGGCGACATCATCAAGACCATGCACCGCGAGCTGAGCGGCAAGGGGCTCGCCCGCAGTGCCGCCGATTGGGCAATCCACGATCGATCCGGCGAGCCGATCCAACTTCTCGTCGGTCGCGTCGTCGCGCGCGGGCTGGCCGACGAAATCAATGACCGGCATTACCTGATCGTCGAGGGCGTCGACGGCAAGAGCCATTGGATCGACATCGGCAGAGGCGAGGCGATAGAACCGATGCCTGATGGCTGCATCGTGCGTGTCGCGCCGAGGAACACCGAGCCGAGGCGGGTTGACCGCACCGTCGCCGAAGTCGCCGGCGCGCATGGCGGTCGCTACAACGTCGATATCCATCTGAGGCATGATACATCCGCCACCGAGAGCTTTGCGCAAACGCATGTACGGCGGCTGGAGGCGATCCGCCGCGCGACCGGCGGCGTCGAGCGAGAGCCGAACGGCACCTGGCTCGTCTCGCCAGACCATCTCGATCGTGTCACGGAATACGAGCGCCAGCGGGCCAGGGCCGAGCCTGTCGTTGTCGACAAGCTCTCATCAATGCCGCTGGAGCGCCAAGTTACCTTCGACGGCGCCACCTGGCTCGACCGGGAGCTGGGTGCGGAGAGACCGGAGGCGTTGCGCGACTCTGGGTTCGGGCGTGAGGTTCGCGAGGCGCAAGCCCGCCGGCGGCAGTGGCTGATCGCGCAAGGCCTCGCGCATGAAGAGCAGGATCGGATCGTCTATCGCGCCAACATGCTTTCGATGTTACGGCAGCGCGAACTGAACCGTGTTGCCGGGCAGCTGTCGGAGGAGCTTGGACTGTCTTATGTCGAAGCCCGGTCTGGAGACGAGTGGAGGGTAGGCTCCGTCGCTCCGTCGAGCTTGCCAGCGGAAAATAATGCCGTCCTTGAAAAGTCGCGAGAGTTCACGCTGGTGCCATGGCGGCCGGTGCTCGAGCGGCACATCGGCAAGGAGGTTTCCGGGATCGTGAGCGGGGAGGGGATTTCATGGACCATCGGCCGGCAGAGGAGCGGGCCTACTGTATCGTGACATGGCTGCACGGAATCGTCGCCGGCGCGCCCGAAGTGACGGGCGCGGCGGACTGGAATAAGCTGGACAAGGGATGAGCGATAAAGAGCGGGACGGCATAGTGGAGAAAGCGGCGAAGTCGGATCGGGTATCGTTGAACATTCTCGTCCGAGGAGCCGAAAAGACATTCGACAACGCGGAACGCCTTTTTGTCGAGGCGGAGCTCTTGGCGAAAGCAGGCGCTGTGGCACGGGCGCTGTGTCTGCATCAGATATCGCTCGAGGAATGCTCGAAGGTCGACAGCCTCGGTGCCTGGGCAGTCAGCCTGGTTGTCGGTTTTGACGTCGATCAGAAGAAGGTCCTGTCCGCCTTCGCGCGTCATGCGTCGAAGAACAAGTCCAATGCGTATATGCTCAAGGCATCCGAGGCGGAGAGTGAGGCCAGATTGCGTGGTGACTGGGACGGCGCGATGGCGGCATTCAAGGACAGCCAGGAGGCGTTTCACGAGAGATCAAATCAAGCCAAGAACGCCTCACTTTACGTCGACTGGATCGACGGTGAGTTTGCCGCCCCGAGTGAACGCATCAGCAAGGAGATGCTGGCCGAGATCACTGAAAGGAACGCAGAGTTTCTCGGTAACAGCCACAATTCGCTGAAGATGCTGAGACGTTTGGAAGAATCGCCAGACAAGATGCGAGGCCTGCTTTCGGGGTTCGTTGAGCAGGTCGAAAAGCTCCGCGAGGAAAAGCAGGACAACCCAATGGAAGCGATGGAGGCATTGCTGTCGAGCTTCCTTGAAGCCGGCATGCGCGAACTGAAGGGCTAGGGCGTCGCTTAGTGAAAATCCCGGCTCCTCACCTATTTGCAACGTGGGGTCAACGAGGTCACGTGGTCTGAAGCCCCTGGGTAAGCTCCGCGGATCGACTCCCGGTCCCCTGTGACGAGCTTCGTCGCCTCGCCCATGCGGAAGGGGAAACGGCGTCTCGCGGTTGCCCACACTGGCAAGGTCCCCCGAAAGGTCGATGAGTTGGTGTGCAACGAGATGGACCACTTCGCCCTCACGCTGAATCTTGCCGCGAACGCTGAGCATAGAGGAGGAGAGCAGCACGCGGCGATACTTCTCGAAAACCTTGACCCAGACGACGACATTGGCAGAGCCGGTCTCGTCTTCCATCGTCAGGAACATCACGCCCTTGGCCGAGCCGGGCCGCTGACGGACAAGAACAAGGCCGGCCGCCTCCAGCCAGCGTCCGTCGCGCGCCTGCATCGCTTCCCTGCAGGTGACGATGGCGCGCCGGGCAAGGTCACTGCGCAGGAACGAGAGCGGATGGTTGCGCAGGGTGAGACCGACATGCCGTAATCCTCGACCACTTCCCGACCGGCCGTCATCGGCCGAAGCGACAAAGCGGGCTCATGGATTTCCGAGACTGTCTTCTGTTCGCGCGCCGAGGCGGCGGCAAAGAGGGGCAGGGGTTCGTCGCGCAACCCCTTGAGTGCCCATAGAGCTTCGCGGCGCGCGAGACCGAGGCTGGAACGGAAGGCATCCGCCTCGGCCAGTTGGACCAGAGCTGCCGACGGCATGCCAGCGCGATGCCAGAGATCGTCGATGGATGCGAAGGGCTCGTCAGTCCGGGCTGCTACGATCGCCGCCGCGTCCGCATTGGCTAGCCCTTTGACGAGGCGCAGGCCGAGGCGGACGGCGAAGCGTCCGTCCTCGCCAATCGGCTCCAGCGTGCAATCCCACCGGCTCGCATTGATGCAGACCGGCCGGATCTCAACCCCGTGGGCCTGGGCATCGCGCACGATCTGGGCCGGCAGGTAAAAGCCCATTGGCTGGGAATTGAGCAGCGCACAGCAGAAGACCTCGGGATGGTGGCATTTCATCCAGCTCGAGGCATAGGCGATGAGCGCGAAGCTGGCAGCATGGCTTTCGGGAAAGCCGTAGCTGCCAAAGCCTTCGAGCTGCTTGAAGGTGGTCGCGGCGAATTCCGGCGTATAGCCGTTGGCGATCATGCCGCCGATCAGCTTGTCGCGAAATCTGCTTACGCCGCCAGTGTGCTTGAAGGTCGCCATGGCGCGGCGCAGCTGGTCGGCCTCGCCGGCACTGAAGCCGGCGCAGACCATGGCGACCTGCATGGCCTGCTCCTGGAACAGAGGGACGCCCAAGGTCTTGCCGAGCACGCGCTCGAGCTCGGGGGTCGGGAACTCGACCGGCTCCTTGCCCTCCCGGCGGCGCAGATAGGGGTGGACCATGTCGCCCTGAATCGGACCGGGGCGGACGATGGCGACCTCGACCACCAGGTCATAGAAGGTGCGCGGCTTGATGCGGGGCAGCATCGACATCTGGGCGCGGCTCTCGATCTGGAAGACCCCGATCGTGTCCGCCTTGCGGATCATGGCGTAGGTCGCCGGATCTTCGGCCGGGATGGTGGCCAAGTCGAGGGTCATGCCCTTGTGCTCGGCCAGCAGATCGAAGCTGCGTTTCATACAGGTGAGCATGCCAAGCGCCAGGACGTCGACCTTCATGAATTTGAGAATGTCGATGTCGTCCTTGTCCCACTCGATGACCTGGCGATCGGCCATGCGGGCGGGCTCGATCGGCACCAAGTCGTCGAGCCGGTCATTGGTCAGAACGAAGCCGCCGGGATGCTGTGACAGATGCGGGGGCGTGCCCTCGAGCTGTTGCGCCAGTTCGAGCGTCAGCCGCAGCCTCCGATCGGCCACGTTGAAATTGAGCTCTCGAGCGCGCGTCTCGTCGATGCCTTCGCCGTGGCCCCAGACCTGGGGCGAGAGCAACTTGGTGACGTCCTCGGGCAGGCCGAGAGCCTTGCCAATGTCGCGGACCGCACCTTTGGTGTGATAGCGCACCACGGTCGAGCAGAGGGCACTGTGGTCGCGGCCATAGGTCTCATAGACCCACTGCATGACGATTTCGCGCCGCTCATGCTCGAAAACGACATCGATATCCGGGGGCTCGTTGCGCTCCTGCGAGACAAAGCGCTCGAAAAGGAGATTGTTGCGCTCGGGATCGATGCTGGTGATGCCAAGCACGTAGCACACGGCGGAGTTCGCTGCCGACCCTCTGCCCTGGCACAGGATGTCCCTGCTGCGCGCGAACTGCACGATGGCGTTCACGGTCAGGAAGTATGGGGCGTATTGCAGGATCTCGATCAGGCGCAGTTCATGCTTGATGACAGCCACCACCTTGTCGGGGACGCCCTCGGGATAGCGGCGCTCCGCGCCTTCCCAGGTGAGCTTTTCGAGCGCCTGCTGCGCCGTCAGCCCGGGCAGCATCTTTTCCTCGGGATACTGGTAGGCGAGTTCGTCGAGCGAGAAGCGGCACTGCCGGGCAATCTCGACCGTACGCGCAAGCGCCTCCGGATAGCGCGAAAACAGGCGTTCCATCTCCTCGGGCGGCTTGAGATAGCGGTCGGCGTGGCGCTCGCGCCGAAACCCCAACTCGTCGATGGTGATGTTGTGGCGAATGGCGGTCACTACGTCCTGGAGGATGCGCCGGCCGGGCTCGTGAAACAGAGCGTCGTTCGTCACCACCGTCGGCACCCTCATTTGGACGGCAAGGTTTGCGAGTTCGTGCAGCCGGACCTGGTCATTGGGTCGGCGACGCAAGGTGAGGGCCAGATAGGCGCGATCGCTGAAGGTCTCCCGCAGGCGACGCAGTTGCATCGCGCAGTTGTCGTCAGCCCGATCGGGAACGAGAACGGCGATCAGGCCCTCGGCATAGTCGGCCAGGTCGCTCCATTCGAGATGGCATTGGGCCTTGCCGCCGCGTTTCTTGCCGAGGGTCAGCAGCCGGCACAGACGCGAATAGGCGGCCCGATCGGTGGGATAGACGAGCAGGGACATGCCGTCGACGAGATCGAGGCGACAGCCGACGACGAGCCTGACGCCGGTGTCCTTGGCGGCCTGATGTGCCCGCACAATGCCGGCTAGAGAATTTCGGTCGACTACAGCCAAGGCCTCAATGCCGAGCGCCGCCGCCTGCGCGAACAGCTCAACGCAAGAGCTGGCGCCGCGCAGGAACGAGAAATGGCTGGTCACCTGCAATTCGGCATAGCGCGGGGTGGTCATGCGAAGACCCCGTGCAGGAACCATTTGTGCGAGCCGGTCTCGCGATCCTCGCCGTCACCGGCGCGGTAGATCCAGAAGCGCTCGCCGGACTCGTCCTCCACCTGGAAATAGTCGCGCACGGCGATTAGTTCGGCGTCGCGCTGCCACCATTCACCGAAAACGCGTTCGGGACCGTCTGCCCGCGCGACGCGATGCCGGATGCCGCGCCAACTGAACCAGACCGGCGGATGGTCGGGTAGCAGCGCCATGGTCTCAATGGGTTCGGGGTGGGTCAGCAGACGCGCCGGGCGAGGCCAGTCACTGGGCGAACTCGTCCCGTCGTCCGGCGCATTCGGTGCGATGCGGCGGACTGAGCGTTCGGGCACGTCACTCTCGACCGGGGCAAAGCGGTAGAGCCGCTGCTCGCCGATACGGTTGGCAAGCACGTCGATGAGATCGGTAATGTCGGGCTCCGGCTCCTCGACCAGTGAGGAGATGATCTGCTTGGCTCCGAAGGGCTCGGCGAGCGTTGCGGCCAGGGTCATCACCTCGATGCCGAAACCGGGATCGACGCTCTCGATCCGGTCGGTAAGGAGACGGGTCAGCCGTTTGACATCGCGCACTGGCACGGCGGTGCCGACGCGAATGGCCTCGATGCGGTTGTCGACACGATGAAACAGGAGGTCTAGCCGGCGTGGCCGAGCCCCTTGGCCTCGAGCGCTTCGCAAAGCGCCGCGACGAGCTTGCCGATATAGCGGGCTATGGTCTCGGCGGCGCCGATAGGCTCGCCGAAGGCCCGGCGAACCTCGATGAGTTCGGGAGAGCGGGCGGGCTCGAAGGGTTCGCTTCGCCGCCCCATGGCCTGGTCCAGGCGACGGCCGAGTTCGGGCCCGAAGCGCAGGGTGAGAGAGGCGCGCGCCTCGATACCGGAGGACGCCATGCGCGAGACGAGTCCCTCGAGCATGGCGTCCTCACCGCCATGCAGATGGTCGGTGCCCGTGGTGTCGATGATCAGGCCATCGGGCGGATCGGCGGCGACGATTGGCGCATAGCGCAGCGACCAGAGCGCCATTCTATCGAGTGCCGCGTTATCGCCGGCGGCATCCAGGTCGAAGCTCTGCACGTTGGGCACCAGCACCTGGGCCTTGCTCGCCGGCATGCCGACGCGCAGGCCGGCCGCGCGCGCCCCCGCATCGGTGGCCAGCACGAGCCGCCGGTTTCCCTGCCGGCCGAGCATGATGACCGGGGTTTCAACCGAGGGCGCGGATTGGCCCATGGCGCGCCGCAGGCGATCGGTCGGCCAGGTCGGAAAATAGAGCGAGACGACCCTTGTCATCGCAGGCTTCCACTTCAAAATCGGCGCTTTCTCCAGCCCGCACCCGGATCAGCTCGAGCTGCCAGCGAGCGCGGCCGATACCGGGGACCGGCAGGGGGCGGGAGGGGAGCGCGGTGACCCGCCAGCGGGTGACCGCAGCGGTTGGTTGTCCAAAATCGGTCGCCTCGGTCTGTCGGCGCCAACGGCGGATGGCGATGCCGATGGCGCCGGAGGTTTCGGCGGCAAGTTGCAGTCGGCGGGAGGCGGTCATTGAGAGCCGAGCCAGTTCGGCAACGACGGCCCCGAGCCCGCCATGGCGAAGCCCTTCCTCGAAACAGGCGAGCACGGAAGCTTCGTCGCCGGCCTCGACATAGACGACGCGGCCTGGGAGCAGACCGGCCTGGGCGAGGGCGGGCGCAAAGAGATCCTGCCGCGTAACGCACCACAGCACCTTGCCCTTGGTTCGAGCGGTAATGCCGGCGGCAAAAAGCGCCGCCGCGGCGCCATCGATCGCTCCGTTTCGGCCGCCGGCGATCTCGTGCAGCGCGCCGAGCGCCAGCCCGCCTCCCGGCAGGACCTTGTCGATGGCGGGAACGCCGAAGGGAAGCGACGCACGGTTACGCGTCGGCCCGCCCTCGAGGCGCGCGATTCGCTCGCGAAGCGCGGCGATAGCAGGGCTGGCGGCCGGCTGACCCATGGACGAACCACTCTCAAACTGTCTTCCCAACGAATTTCGGGGCTGATATGTTCCTTATTTGTTCTCTTGGGGCTGATGAGTCGATCGGGGTCGTTGCGTCGCTTCGAAAGTTGGATCGCAGACTGCACTCCATCGCGTTGCGGTCTATTTTCATATGCGGCAGGCGATGCGGGAAAGGGCGTTATGGGCGAGCGAATTGACAACGGCCAAGAAGCTGATGCGCCGAAGGCGAAAGGCATGGCCATTCTTCGCAAGATCATCCATGTCGATATGGATGCCTTCTTCGCCTCGGTCGAGCAGCGCGACAAACCGGACCTGCGTGGCAAGCCTGTGGCGGTTGGTGGCTCGGCGGCGCGGGGGGGCGTGGCCGCCGCCAGCTATGAGGCCAGAAAGTTCGGGGTGCGATCGGCCATGCCCTCGATCACCGCGAAGCGCAAATGTCCCGAACTGATCTTCGTGCCGCCGCGGTTTGACGCCTACCGGGCCGTCTCACAGCAGATACACGCGATCTTCGCCGAGCACACGCCACTGATCGAGCCGCTTTCGCTCGACGAAGCCTATCTGGACGTCACCGACAATCTTCAGGGCATCCCGGTCGCCACGACGATCGCGGAGATGATCCGCACGAAGATCAAGTCCGAGACCGGTCTGACAGCGTCAGCCGGCGTCAGCTACAACAAGTTCCTGGCCAAGCTCGCCTCTGGCCAGAACAAGCCAGATGGGCTGTTCGTCATCACTCCGAAAATGGGGCCGGCTTTTGTCGAGGCATTGCCCGTGCGGAAGTTTCATGGCGTTGGCCCGGCGACCGCCGACAAGATGGCCCGGCTCGGCATCGAGACAGGCGCTGACCTGCGTGCGCAGAGCCTGGTGTTCCTGGAGGAGAAGTTCGGGAAGGCAGGCCCGTACTATTACTGGATAGCCCGCGGCATCGACGAGCGTCCGGTGCGGGCCGATCGCGAGCGCAAGTCGGTGGGGGCCGAGGACACCTTCGTGAACGATTTGTTTGACCTCGAAAGTGCTCGCAGGGAACTGGCGCCATTGGTCCGAAAGGTCTGGCGCTATTGTGCGGAGCGATCGATCCATGGCCGGACCGTGACGCTCAAGGTGAAGTTCGCCGACTTTCAGCAGATCACACGCAGCCGAACGATCGGTGGCGTCATCGAGACGGAGACGGACCTGGCGACCGTCAGCGGCACACTCCTCGAACAGGTGTTTCCCGTCACCAAGGGGATACGCCTGCTTGGGGTGACGCTTTCGAACTTGAGCGGAACGCGAGCAGAGGCAGACGGCCAGATGTCGCTGACCATCTAGGACTGGCTGCTGTTACCGGACTGCTTTTCGGATCCGCTCGGTCAGGGTTTGTTCGACGTCGAAATAGCCTTCCCACGCGTCGTCGGACTGCCGAGCTCGCGCAGCGGACGCGTAGACGTCAAAGGCGCTGGCGCTTTTGAAGGCCGGCAATTCATCCCAGGTGACGGGTACGGCACAGGACGCTCCAGACCGGGCTCGGGTCGACCAGGGACATATTGCCGTGGCACCCTGGCCATTGCGCAGATAATCGAGGAACATACGGCCCTTGCGCCTCGCCTTGCTCATGTTCGCGACGAAGCGGGCCGGATCCGTGCGGGCCAGCAATTCGGCGAAGTCCTGGCAGAAGCTCTTGACCTCTTCCCAGTCGGCTTCGGGAACGAGTGGAACGACCACGTGAACGCCTTTGCCTCCGGACAGCAGCGGCCAGGATTGAAGGCCGAGCGCTTCCAGAACGCCCCGGATGTCGAGGGCTGCCTGCTTGACGTCGTTGAAACCAAGGCCCTCGTCGGGATCGATATCGAAGATCATGCGATGCGGCAGTTTCGGCTGCTGGCGCAGGCTGCCCCACACGTGGAATTCCAGCACGTTCATTTGGACGCCGGCGATCAGCCCCGCCAGATCGTCGACCCAAAGGATGCGTCTTTCCTTGCCGGACATCTTCTCCAAATGGCCGTCGTGGATGGCCTTGGGCATGCCTGGCAGCTTGTGCTTCTGAAAAAAGGTCTGCCGCAGATCGCCATCAGTGTCGCGCACCAGTGACAGCGGCCGATCCTGGATATGCGGCAACATCTTCTCAACGACCGCGGCGTAGTAGGCGGCGAGCGTAGCCTTTGTAACCTTGGTGCCGGGATACCTAACCTTGTCCGGATGCGTCAGCTTGACGCCGACCGCGACGGCGACCTCCTTGCCGATCGCCGGATCGAGATTGGCGGCGCCAGGCGTCGCCGGTGTCTTCGGCATTTCCATCGCCACCTGATCGGCTCGCTTGTCTTCGCGCATGCCCTGAAAGCTTGGATGTCGCAGGCTGCCATCTGGTGTGACCTCCGAATACGCAACCTCGGCAACAAGCTCGGGCTTGACCCATCTGGCTCGGCGCGCGATGTCCCGCGGTACGGAGGCGAAGGCCGGCTTATCGAGGCGACGCTTCTCAAGTTGCTCGAGGATGTTCTTGCGCATCGGCTGGGTGAAGCCAGTGCCGACGCGGCCACGATAGATCAGCTTGCCGTTCTCATAGGTACCCAAGATCAGCGATGCCATGCCGCGTCCGGTGTCGCTTGGGCGGTAACCGCCGACCACGAACTCCTGTCGTCTTGTGCACTTGATCTTGAGCCAGGTGGGGGCGCGGTCGCCGACATACCGGCTGTCCGCGCGCTTGGCGATGACACCTTCGTGGCCGCCGGCGCACATGGTGTCGAAGACTTTCTTCCCATTGTCGGCGATATGACTGGAGAATTGCAGGCTGTCGCCGGGCTCCCGCTTGCCCAGAAGGACCTCAAGTCTTTCCTTGCGGTCGAGGAGTGGACGGTTCGACAGATCGTCGCCGTTCAATTCGAGCAGATCGAAGGCATAGAACTTGAGCGGCATGCCCGCGGCGATGCCGGTTTTCAGCATGGAGAAATTGCTGCGACCCTGGCTGTCGATGGCCACGATCTCGCCATCGATAAGCGCGGAGCCCTTGGTCAGCGACCTCAGCGGCGGCACGATCACCTTGAACTGGCGGGTCCAGTCGTGGCCGTTGCGGGTATAGACCACGACCTCCGAGCCGGAGATCGCGGCCTGCGCGCGATAGCCATCGAACTTCATTTCGAAGAGCCAGTCGGCGCCCACCGGTATGTCGTC
This sequence comes from Mesorhizobium sp., assembly GCA_004017275.1. Lineage (GTDB taxonomy): Bacteria > Pseudomonadota > Alphaproteobacteria > Rhizobiales > Rhizobiaceae > Mesorhizobium. The sequence continues at coordinate 59,557 of SAKE01000001.1, forward strand.
TGTCAGCGTGCAGAGCTGGAATGGGCGAAACTTGGGAAGCGCGTATGGAGGGATAGATTCCGAGTCCTTGCGCCGTGCGCGCTTCTTGCTGAGAGCGGCCTCTACGGCCGACATAGGGAACTCGCATACATTGTGCGATTCAATACTCTGACCTGAGATTCAGTTCCACTCCGCGCGTCTATCGATTGAACCGGAAGAGCCCGACCGCGTTGTTGGGAACTGCACGCAACCCCTTGGAGGAAGAAATGGCCACTACTCAAACAACTCGCGGACGTAGCCAGGACCGCGCGAAAGTCGCTGGTGGGCAGGATCATGAGGTGAAATACGAGGCGGGCAAGACTGGGGCCACCAAGGCTGGTGTCAAGTCGGCTGTGAAATCGGTCGGCAACAGTCGCAAGAAGGTCGAGGAAAAACTGGGCAAGAAGTGAGCCTCGGCCGCGAGGACAGATGGTCCGCATCGCCACCTTCAATGTGAACGGCGTCAATGGCCGGCTGCCCGTGCTCCTCAAATGGCTCAGGGCAAGGGACTACGACATCGTCTGCCTGCAGGAACTGAAAACGTCGGACGAGAAGTTTCCAGCCGACGCGATCCGCGAGGCGGGATACGGCGCGGTCTGGCATGGCCAGAAATCCTACAATGGAGTGGCCATTCTATCTCGGGGAATGGACCCGGTGGAACGCCGGCGCGGTCTGCCGGGCGATCCTGATGATACGCACAGCCGCTACATCGAGGCCGACGTGGACGGGCTTGTTGTCGGCTGCCTTTACCTGCCGAATGGGAATCCAGCGCCTGGTCCCAAGTTCGACTATAAGCTACGCTGGTTCGACCGTCTGATCAGCCACGGCCAAGTCCTGCTCAAAGAGGGAGCACCAACTGTGCTGTGCGGAGACTACAATGTCGTTCCAACCCCAATTGACGCTGTGGTGCCGCGACGATGGCTAGGCGATGCGGTTTACTTCCCCGAGAGCCGGCGAGCCTATGCCGAGATGCTTGAGAATGGGTGGATCGATGCGGTTCGACGCATTCATCCGGAGAAGGGCGTCTACACCTACTGGAATTTCTCCTACGGCGGTGGCTACGATAGGAGCTCTGGCTTCCGAATGGACCATCTGCTCATTAATCCCTCAGTTTCCGACAGGCTCCGCAACTCCGGTGTGGATGTCGAGTTGCGTGGTGAGGAAAAGCCGAGTGACCATGCGCCGGCTTGGATCGAACTTATCTAGCCCACGAGGCTGCGCGGGGTGCAAATAGCGCATTCCAGGCACCCCGAAGCTAACACCGGCTGAACTCATTAGTTGTTGTATGCTTGCACACGCCCAGGCAGGCATGAGGCCGCTTCATTGACAACGAGCGAAAGTAAAGAACTCCATTTCGACGATGTGGATAACAGACTCTACGGTAAGCTGCATGCTGCACGCCACGACTTGGCTGCTGCTCACAGCTACGGGCTGTTTATCTTAAAGAAGGGGTGGAATGGTCACCCGTATGGGCGCGCGTTCGGAGGGAGCAGGGGGTGGCCACAATTTCCCAAGGAGCTTCTGGATACCTACGACACAGCAGAAGCTGCGCTGCACATGAATGTCATTCGCCTGCGTCACCAAGTTTACGCTCATTCTGACTCCCAGAGCTACTATGTTCGACCCTGGCGATCCGACTACCATAGCGATATCGAGCAGGTGCCGATCTTGGAGTTCGATGCGGCGAGTACCCAAACGCTGGTTACGATGTCCCAGAAGATGATGGCGGCCATTGGCACGGCGATGCATCAGATAAAGGCTCGGTATCCTTAGATCGGTCACTGCGATGCAACCCCACGTCCGACATCCTTGCTGTCGACCCCAGTTGTAATCCTGCACCGATCCATCTGATTCGCGGCTCATTTCGCCTGTCGCCTTCCATGGCGAGATACTGGTATAGAATTTCTATTCGCGGGTTGGGGGGAGGGAGCGTGTTCTTTACAGTATTGCCTGTCGGCGGGCGGCCGCCGAGCAAGGCTCGATCGCGAGCATTTCTAATCAGCGACAACTGGGACGATTGGTTCGCATTCTCGACCATGTATTTCCTGACCTACATCGATGCCGATGGTGAGAGTCGGGACATCGGGTCCGTGAAAATCGGCCAAGTCGGGATGGAGAAACCTCAGCGGCGTCCCGACATTCCAGAGCGCTTCGAGGCCTTGGAGGAGCAATTTTTCTCTTTGGGCCAGGACGATACCTATTATGCCGCGCTGAACGAAATCGGGCCCGAGCTACGCGACCGAATCCTCGAAGGCCTCAGGGACCTCGCTTTCGATTCGGATCTTTTTGAGCGCGCGCTGCAGGAGCGTGTCACGGGACTATCGCTGCTTCGTTCCGTGTCGACGCAGGCGGTGCGTGGGCAGTACCGCCGCATGGCACGTGGTGGGGCTCGCGTCACACCCTTCGAATTCTCATACAGGATGCCTCGCGATCGCAGGTCGATTACGCAGCGGGTGGAATTGACGTTTGGGGTGTTTCCCGAAGTTCAGCCACCGACCAACATCCATGTCATCACGGGGCGGAACGGTGTGGGCAAGACCTACCTGCTAAACTCGATGACAGAAGCGTTCTTGGATGACAACGATCGCGCAAAGGGGCGCTTCGTCGTCAGTCACGACGACGAAGACGCCGGCTCATTTACAGGGCTCGTGTCGGTCAGCTTCAGCGCGTTTGACGATTTCACTCCAATCAGCGTTCCGAGGGACAAGTCCTCTGGTCCGCAATACTCAACCCACTCCCCTGTCGTGTTGCAGGAGGTGCCAATGAGTTGCGTCTGGAAGATTCGACGCAACGGACGCACTGTCGTCGCCGAACGTCCAGAAATTGAGACCTTTGGTGAGAACGTGGAAATTCTGACCCGCGAGGTCTTCGGCTTGGAGGTAACAGGGTCCGGCTTCCATAGGATGCTGCGAGATCAGGTGGCGGCGGGTGGCGACTTCGATGAGATCGTCGAACACTTCGTCGGTCAACTTGGCCTCGAAGGCCAGGCGATCGTTCGAGGCCTTATCGCTGCACGCGACGCGAATGGCGATGACTGATGTGGAAATTGCCAAAGCCCGAACAAACGGCCGAAGATGTGTTCACCACGACGATCAGCAAGGTGGCAAATGAGGACCTCAAACAGCGCCTTGTGAGCGTAACCGCTGCAATCGTTGGCGCCTCGATCGAGTTCGATGACGCGGCCTCCAACAATGAGATCCACACCATTGCACCGAGTGCGAACATCGACGGTATTGTAACAGTCAAGGAAATGTCGAGGGTCTACACTGGCAGATTGGCCGCGAAGGGGGCCCCTGGCCGGACCGTCTATGATGAACTAATGGCCGCTCCGAAGCACGGCCGATGCCCGCTCTGTGGCCAACACGTGGTCTCAACCCTCGATCACTATTTACCGAAAACTCAGTTTCCTGCGCTCGCGGTAGCCCCGTGGAACCTGATTCCGGCCTGTCATGACTGTAACAAGGCCAAGTCGGATGTCCGGCCATTGACGGCGAGCGAAGAGACTATCCATCCCTACTATGACGATATCGAAGGCGAGCCCTGGCTTGTCGCTGAAGTCGTCGAAGGTACGCCTGCGGCTCTGCGGTTCCTCGTTTCCCCACCAGCCGGCTGGAGCGAAATCTTGACCTCCCGGGTCCAGCGCCAGTTTAAGATGCTCAATCTGGCGAGCCGATATGCGGCAAAGGCCGCACAGGAACTTACCGAACTAAGCGATCTGATGAACACAAACTATGCAGATGGCGGCGCGGACGATGTGCGCTCACTTCTGCAGAGCACGGCGAACAGCTGTCGGCTGGTAAATGTGAATGGTTGGCGGACGGCCTCCTACCAGGCGTTGGCCGACAGTGACTGGTATTGCCGAGGCGGCTTCGCGGCGGGTGTAGCATGAGGAGGATTATAAACGGGGTCGTGTACGATACCGAAACCTCCGAGCGATTAGCCCGAGGCGACCACGGCGACGACAGGTCGGATGCCTCCTGGACGCTTTACCGGACACCAAGCGGCGTGTTCTTTGAGCTGCTGGCAGGTCATGATGGTGTGTTGGAGGGGTTCTTCCCCCTGACGGACCTGGAGGCGCGAAAGTTCCTAGAGCGCCATGCCAATGATCGGGTCGAGCAGTATTTCGGGCCCGCTCGCGAGGCGACGCGCTCGCTGTTTTCGCGCCGGACGATTATTGCGGCGGCTGACGTTCTGGAGAACCTGACGCAGGCTGAAATCAGTGCGCTGCTCACCGACTTTGGGCCCAGCGTTTACGAGAATATCGGAGGTGGTAGCGCAAAAGCACGGATGGTTGAACTGAAGCAGTTCATCGATAGAAATCCGAGACATCCCGTTGACGATGGACTACTTGAAAACGCGCTGGTTGAACGCGCGGCTGCGCGTCTTCCCGCCGTCAAGCCAGTATATGAATGGTCGAAGCCGACCGTTGAGAAGCCCGAGTTTCAAAGGCTCCGCTACGGACTGGAGCAAGACGGGTTCACAGTATCGGATGGCATTCTCCGGCGCAGCCTTCCCACGGACATTGGGCTCCCGCAAACCGATTCCGAGTTGCTGTTGCTTCTAAAGCAGCATCGGTTTGAGGTGTCGCGTGGTCACCTTGTTCAGGCACGGGATGCTCACGCCCGGGGAAATTGGGCGTCCGCAAACGCTGCTGTCGAATTGTGTAAGTTCGTTTGTGCTTGGGGGCCAAACGGGAAGCGATGCATACCCAAACTGAAGCAACCGCTGTCCTGTGCCGGTTTTGCGTACGGCGTCCGCCACAGCCGGCCAAACGAAGTGCGCCTTGGGCGCCGCAAAGGCGCTGACGGAAATGATGTAGTCAAAAGAATGCATGCCGCGACAGCGACTACATTGTTGTAGCCTTTTCAACAGCGTAGGAATCCGACGGTATTTGGAACGGTATTATCGAACTCATTGATAGAAATTATATAATAAATTCAATTCGTTGATGCTCCAGTTGATCATCGAGTGGGAGTAGAGGGAAAAAACGGCGGCAATAGCATATCTACGCCGGTGTTTTTTCGGCGTCGGTTAATTTGCCTTGTCTCCGTACCTTACTTCCGCTGAGTTGGCATTCTCCATTACTGATCTGGTAAGTCTGATCTACGTCCATGTCCGCCTCGAAGTCGAGCCCCTTTCAGAAAGGGAGAGGGCTATGGAGTAGAAAAGCGTGCATAAGGGCGGGTCGACAGAGGTGCCTTTTGTTCTTAGCTGAAAGCGAGGATCCTCCATATTGTAGGTGCGGGACACGCGTTCTTGACTGAGATCGCGTTCGCGTCAACAGGTCCACTCAAAGTGGCCGCAGTCCTCTCCAGTTGCGACAGATCGTACGCTGCGCTCGTGTCCGGATTGCCTTGCTCGAGTGCGCACGACGTGGGAGGCTACTCGGGTCGCTCAATCATGCTGGTGATCCGAAAACCCTCCTGATCGATGAAGCGACCATACGACCTTATCGCAGGGAGAAGTGTCTCATCTGCGTATCGACAGCCGGTCGATTCGATTGGGTGCTGCCCATTCTTGCGAGCCTCTTCTGGAGTATGACCCATTCCGCTGAGGAGATGGCTTAGCATGAGCGAATAGCCCGGTTGCCATGCCGTCGCGCAAGGAAAGGTATTTCGCAGCTGACCGAGGATCGCCATCCCTGCGTAGTCGAGATCACCCCAGAAGAACGTTGGCATGTCGACGTGGGAAAACAAGTCCCGTTTGAGAGGTGCGATCGAGGCTCCCAGCGAAAGTTCATCGTTGGCGTAAAACAGCCGCACGCTTTGCGGCTTCCTCAAATTTCTCGACGATCCCACGAAGCCTCTGCAAAAGATTATAGCCATGCCGGCATACGCAGACCCGCCCGCGTATGAGCGGTGGACGTCGCGGATTGCCCGTTCGAACGAAGTTTTGTTTTCGATTAGCAGCAGGCGGCCATCGTAGGCTCCGGCAAAATAGACGCTAAGATGAATCGGCTGTTCCGGGTAAGGACATTCTTCCAAGTCCAGCAAGGCCGCCACAAGGTCGTGGCGGGCGTCTAACACTTTCGAGAGTCCCCAAAAGGCCCTTGCGGAAATCTCGCGGAGCAGATCGTCAGCGATCGGGTCATGCTCTTCCCGAATCGTCATCAGCCGATCGAAAACTTCCTCCGCCGTGCGATCGGCGATGGCGATCGGCGACTTGCGGATAATCTCTTTGGCTCGCCCGCTCAGCGCGCTGCCATCAGTCAATAGCTGCCAGACAACACCATAGCTTGGCCCGCGCCTCGGACGGGCATAGGCGTTTCTTATACGATCCTCCGCAAGCATGGAGATGACGAAGACCGGCTTTCGCTCATGCCGGGCAGGCGAAGGGCGATCGCCGGCGATCGAGAAGCAGCGTGACAAGCGGCGCTTGAAAGAGGCAAAAAGTTTTGGCGAATTCGGTGAGAAATGGCTCACTGCCGCGCCGATGGCCGACAGCACGCGCGCCATGCGGCGCGCCATTTTCGAACGGGAGCTTCTGCCTCGAGGGATCCAGTCCAATTCGGTGCCGTTCATAGGGTTTCGAACGCCCCCCGCTGGATCTGCGCCCCAGTCTGAAGTCACAGAAATCGCTAATTCGCCGGCGCCGATCCGGGGGTTGGACCTGATGGACCTGTCTCGGATCTACGACAGGATCGGATAACAGTATAGTTGACCCGAAGCCTACGTACGTTTTCTGACGAAGCGAACAGCAGCTTTTCGCGTTGAACATCCTGGAGAAGCAGTTTGCCCGAAGGCAGACTAATGGAAAGGCGCCGGCTTGCAGTATGCAAATGCGTCGTCTCAGTTGCTACGTATTTAATTTCGCAGACTAGAAGGCAGTCATCGATCACTGCGCGAGATAGCCGCCATCTATATTCAGCTCCAAGCCCGTCACGAAGGAGGACTCGTCACTCGCTAGATAGAGTACGCCAAAGGCGATCTCCTCAGACCTGCCCGCGCGTCCCATCGGGGTTACAGCGATGATGCTGTCGTTCATTTCCTTGCTCTGGCCTTCGACCAGGGGCGTCCAGATGATGCCGGGATGGACGGAATTTACCCGGATGTTGTCCTTGGCATAGCTGATGGCCGCGTTCTTTGTCATGGTGCGGACCGCTCCCTTTGCGGCTTGATAAGGGGCCGCTCCGGCGGCGCCAGTGGTGCCCCAGATCGAGGAGAAATTCACGATGGATCCTCCGCCGTTGCGCTTCATGACGGGGACAACCTCCCGCATGCCGAAGAAGGTTCCCGTTTGGTTGACCGAGATGACGCGATGCCAGGCTTCGGTACTGGTGGCGTCTATCTGGCCATAGTGCTCGACAATGCCGGCGTTGTTCACCAGGACATCCAGGCGACCGTGGCGCTTGACAATCTCCGAGACGACGGATTGCCAATCATCTTCCTTCGATACGTCCAGTCGACGATACTCCGTGCCAGGCTGCAGCACTTCTTTCGGTGACGGCCGGACGTCGGTCAGATAAAGCACCGCACCCTCGGCGGCGAAGAGCTTTCCGATCGCAGCGCCAATCCCTTGTGCTGCACCGGTCACAAGCACGACCTTGCCCTCGAGACGGCCCATGTTTCTTCCTCCTTCTGCCGATGAAAGTCGTGATGCCGTGGGGTCTAGGCCGCGACTGCGATAAGGACCTTCAGATGGTCTTGATCCGGCCGTGCAAGCGTATCGAAGCCCCGGGCGATGGCGTCGGCCATCGTCACCCGACCAGTTATGATTCTTTCAGGCTGGACTTGTCCAGCAGCGATCATCTGGACGACGCGAGGGCCAATGGTGATCGGAAAGCCCCAACTCGTTGTCAGCGTCACGGCCTTGGAAACAAGCAGCCGCATGTCCACGCGGGGAGGATTAACGAAGATGCCCACCTGCACTACTGTTCCGCCGCGCCGTACAAGCCGGATACAGTCGGCCAAGGCACGTTCGTTGCCGGCGCATTCAACCGCCACATCGACGCCGAGGCCTTCCTCGGTCGGCCCCAGCACGATATTGCCAAAGTTCGTTGCAGTGGGGTCGACGATCTCGTAGCCGAGTTCGAGCGATTCCAGCCTGCGACGTCGTGCGGGATTGGCTTCCGACACCACCACCCTCGATGCACCGGCGGCTTTCGCGGCCATTGCCGCAAGGACGCCGATCGGACCCGCGCCGGTCACCAAAACGGTGTCGCCGGCATCGAGGTTACCCCGATCGATCGCATTGACGGCCACCGCCATCGGCTCGAAAAGCGCGCCTTGCTCGTCACTCACGCCGTTCGGCAATTTGACGATGTTGTCCTGCGGAAGGACTGCATATTCCCCCATGCCGCCATAAGCCGAAGAGAGGCCCACCAAAGCCGTAGTATCGCTGATGTGGCCGATCCCGCGGCGCACGAAATAGTCTCCCGGGTTGTTGAGATGGGGGATGATCGCAACCCGGTCGCCCTCGGAGAAGCGGCTGACACCTCGCCCGACCGCGGCGATTCTGCCTGAGAATTCGTGGCCAAGCACGAGCGGCGCCGACGCGCCGGTGAGTGGGTGCGGCCGCGTCGACACGAATATCGGTCCGTCCAGATATTCGTGAATGTCGGTCCCGCAAATCCCGCAATGGCTGACCGCGACGATGACGTCGTTCGGCTCCGGGGCGGCCGGCGGATCTATATCCTCCAGCCGTAGATCGCGCGCGGCGTGAAAACGAAGGGCCTTCATGATCTTCCTCCCAAGTCTCTTTCGGCGCCATGCGGCCGACGGGCAGGCATGACGGCGCGAGCTGGTTCCTCCACCAACCCCTCGACATGACTACTATCCACGCGCAAATCAGACGGTCAATAGAAAAATAGATTTTTTGTTGACATATCTTATTTTTTGGAAAATCCTTGCCTCAACAAGCAGCACATTATGAGCGAGGAAACGCATGCGCTTTGTAAGGTTCGAATTGGGGGGTCAGCGAGGCTTGGCCGTGGAAAGGGCGGGTCGGCTGCGCGGCTCGATCGCCGCCAGCACGGATCGCACGCTCGAGCTCGAGCATCTGATAGCCGCTGGCCCGGAGGAACTGTTGCGCGTGGGCCACAAGCTCGCGGACGGCGCGGAGTTTGATCCCGATGCCGTCACTTTTCTTCCGCCGCTGGCGCGGCCGCCGAAGATCATTTGCGTTGGGCTGAACTATGCCGACCATACCAAAGAGTCGCCATACGAACAGCCGGATTATCCGACGCTGTTCGCCCGCTTCGCCACCACGCTGGTGGGTCACAACCAGCCGATCGTGCGGCCGCTCGCCTCGACTAGCCTCGATTTCGAAGGCGAGATGGTTGTTGTGATAGGCCGGGGCGGTCGCCACATCCCGAAGTCGCGCGCCCATGACCACGTCATCGGCTATTCGATCTTCAACGAAGGATCGGTCCGCGAATACCAGTTCAAGTCACCGCAATGGACGGTGGGCAAGAATTTCGATTCCACGGGCGGCTTCGGTCCCGCGCTGGTGACCGCCGATGAAGTGCCGGCCGGCGGCAAGGGGCTGAGGCTCGAGACGCGGCTCAACGATGTGGTCGTCCAATCGGCGACCACGGACGACATGCTCTTCGACGTCGCCACCCTCATCGAGACGATCAGCGAGGCAATCACGCTCGAAGCGGGCGATCTGATCGTCAGCGGCACCCCTGCCGGCATCGGATGGGCCCGCAACCCGCGCCTGCTGATGAAGGACGGCGACAAGTGCGAAGTCTCGATCGAGGGGCTTGGAAAGCTGGTCAATCCGATCCGCGACGAAGTTCGTCGTGAGGACATGACCGGTAAGGCCGCCTGACGGAGAACCGGAAGCAACGCTCCGGAAAACTGCGCAACCAGCGTCACTGCGCCTGCGTGGCGCATGGGCGAAGCAACCACTGCCTGAGGGATCCATGGACACCGGATTGAAGGGAAAGACCGTGCTCATAACGGGCGCGGCAAGCGGCATAGGCAGGGCGACGGCGCTAGCGTTTGCCAGGGAGGGGGCGGACCTGCGGCTCATCGATATGGACGCGGCGGGCCTGAAGGAGACGGCTGCATCCGCCTCGGCGACGGGCGTCGGCATCACGCTCGCGGTCGCCGATCTGTCGTCGGCGCAAGGCGTCGAACAGGGGATCGCCGACGTGTTCCCGCCCGGGAACGGCAAACTGGATGTGCTGGTCAACAATGTCGGCATCGTCGACGCGCAGCCGTTCGATCTGCTGACCGACGCGCACTGGCAACGCACATTCGACGTCAATTTCCTCAGCAATATCCGCATGACGCGCGCCCTGCTGCCCCGGTTGCGCGAAAGCCGCGGCGCGATCGTCAACAACACGTCCGATCTCGCCCGCCAGCCCGAGACCATTCCAGCCGACTATGCCGCCTTGAAGACCGCGCTGGTGAGCATCACCAAAAGCCTGGCACGCGCCGAGGCTCCCCACGTGCGGGTGAATGCGGTCGCGCCGGGGCCGGTCTGGAGCCCGCTGTGGTCCCGGCCGGGAGGGTTTGCGGACAAGCTTGCGGAGGTTCACGGCATGCCGCCGCGCCAGGCGGTCGACCATGAAATGAAACTGCGGCAACTGCCGCTTGAGCGCATGGGCGAACCCGAGGAGGTTGCCGACATCATCGTCTTCCTCGCCTCGGAGCGGGCATCTTTCGTCACATCATCGGTTTGGGGCGTTGATGGCGGCTCGATCCGCAACCTGTTCTAGGAGCAGCCGGATGAAGGCAGTCGGATTCACCAAGGCCGGGCCCGTCGACGCGCCGGACGCGCTTGTCGACGTCGAACTGTCCCGGCCGAGCGAATTGCAGGATCGCGACCTTCTGGTCGAAGTAAGGGCCATTTCGGTCAACCCGCTCGACGCCAAGCTCAGGCGCCTAGCCGACCCGGGCGGTGCGCTCAAAGTACCCGGCTATGATGCCGCCGGGGTCGTTGTGGCGGCGGGTTCTAAGGTGACGAACTTCAAAACAGGCGATGCCGTGTTCTACGCCGGTTCGGTCGTTCGCCAAGGCAGCTACGCAGAATACCAGCTCGTTGACGAGCGGATCGCCGCGGCGATGCCGAAGAGTCTCGATTTTGCGCAGGCGGCGGCCTTGCCGCTGACCACGCTGGCAGGCTGGGAGCTTCTGTTCGACAGGCTTGGCGCCCGTCCAAGGCCGGCCCCGGACGGGCGTACCCTGCTGATTGTCGGCGGCGCCGGCGGGACCGGCTCCATGGCGATCCAGCTCGCGCGCGCCTTGACCGATTTGACGGTGATAGCGACAGCATCCCGGCCGGAGACGGCCGACTGGTGCCGGGAGCTCGGCGCCGCCCATGTCATCGACCACCGGCAGCCTTTGAAGCCGCAGGTCGAGGCGCTGGGCTTCAAGGGCGTGGATCTCGTCATGGCCCTGGCCCAGACGCCGCGCCATCAGAGCCAGTTCGTGGATCTGGTTCAGCCGTTCGGGTCGATCGGAGTTCTCGATGATCCCGATCCGTTTCCGCTCGCGACGTTGAAAACCAAGTGCATCACCGTGCATATGCATTCAATGATGGCGCGACCGGTTTTTCAGCGCCCGGACATGGCCGAACAGGGGGCAATTCTGCGCAAGCTGGCGCAGCTGGTCGATGCAGGGCAGGTGAGAACCACGCTGGCTAAGCGCCTGGGGCCGGCCTCCGCGAATGCGCTGATCCAGGCCCATCGGGATATCGAGGCCGGTTCCGTGAACGGCAAGATCGTATTCGAAGGTTTTTGAGGCGCCATTGCTTCGCGCCTGGCTGCGACAAGGAGGAAAATATGGACAAGTCGTCGACGATCATGTGGGTGGGAACGGTGCGGTCGCTGCCGCTGAAGGAGCAACTGCGCGCCTCGCGGCTGGCAGGCTGCGATGCCATCTCCATCACGCCATGGCATTATTGCCGCTGGCTTGCCGACGGCATTACGACGAAGGACATGCTTTTGATGGCGGATGACGAGGGGGTGAAGCTCACCCAGCTCGATCCCTATTCGCGCTGGGCGACGCATTGGCTGCCCGACAATCTCGACCCGGCCGCGTTTTCGCTCGGCTTTTTCGGATTTGACGAAGACGACTTCTTTCGTATCGGCGAGGCGCTTCGGGTCGACTCCATGAGCTGCATCATCACCTGTCCGGAAAGCCAGGTCTCGATCGATCAACTCATCGAAGGTTTTGCCAGGACTTGTGACCGGGCCGCCGGCCTTGGCTGGCGCTGCGACCTCGAATTCATCCCGTTCTGGGGCCTTCCCGACCTCGAGACCGCCTGGAAGATTATCAAGACCGCGGATCGCGACAACAGCGGCCTGGTGTTCGACTTCTGGCACTACCTGCGCGGAAAGCCGGACCCGGCGCTGCTTGACACGATCCCTGGCGACAGGATCTCCACCGTGCAGATCGCCGATGCCGACGCCAAGCTGAGACCCGGCCGATCCCTGCTGGATGACTGCATCTTCCACCGCGTGGACGCCGGCACCGGCGGCTTCCCGGTGGTCGAGCTGCTCCAGCAGCTTCATCGCATCGGCGGGCTCAACCGTTATGGACCCGAGACCTTCTCCGGTCTCTACGACACGCTGCCGGCCGAGGAGATCGGCAACCGGAGCCGGGTCGCACTCGCAAATGTCTTCGACAAGGCTGGTATTCCACACCGTTTCGGGACGGCCGAAGCCGCCTGAGTCGGCTGCAAGTTAAGCAACGGCGTTGCAGGCCCATCGTCGGCAGATGACGGGCTGCCCGCCACGGCGTCGTCCGGCGCGGCGTTCCGCCGTGGCCGGCGGAGTCCGCGACGCCAGAACAAGACAAGCGAGGGATTGTGATGACTGCACCGGTCGATTTCGTCTTCTGGCCCGCCTCGGCGCGCGCGCACGGGTTCCGGGGGCATGTGGAAGCCGCGAGGGCAGGCGGCTTCACCGCTCTTGCCATTGCGCCTGAAACCTACCTCGACGCATTGGAGTCGGGACTCACGCCATCGGATATGAAGGCGATGGCCGCGGATGCCGGCGCCCCGCTGCGCTATCTGGATTCGCTCACCGACTGGGCGCCCATCCGTGTGCCGGCGGAATGTTCGCCCGAGCTGCGCGCCCGCTTCGACGTCAGCACCGATCACTCGTTTCGCATGTGTGAGAAACTCGGTTTGACGTCGATCCTGGCGGTCGCCGGTTATGACAAGGGAACGGTTGAGCTCTCCCGGCTGATCGAGGGGTTCGGGCGGCTTTGCGAGCGCGCCAAGGCGCAGGGATACTGGATCGATCTTGAATTCATGCCGTTCTGGGGAATGCCCAATCTCTCCGATGCCTGGGCGATCGTCAGCGGCGTCAATCCGTCGAATGCCGGCATCCTTGTCGACGTATGGCACTTCTCCAAGGGCGCATACGAGCTCGACCTGCTCAAGAGCCTGCCGGCCAGGCACCTGGCTGGAATGCAGATCGATGACGGCGTGCGGCGGCAGGTGGGCAAGTCGCTCTTCGACGATACGATCAACTACAGGAATTTCCCGGGAGAGGGTGAATTCGACGTCGTGGAGATCATCAAGATCGTCGCGGGCAAAGGCAACCTCCGCCATGTCGGCCCCGAAGTCTTCTCGCTGGAAGCCGACGCGTTGTCGCCTACAGAGGCTGGCGAGCGTTCGGGAGATACCTCCCGCAAGATGCTGGCCAAGGCCGGCGTAAAGCCGGCAAGCCGCTGATACTTGCGCCCGGACATAAAAAGTCCGGGCGATCATGTTGCTATCTTGTCTTTCGTTCCGCGGCGAAGCGGCGGGCGAAATCCTCGAAACCGGCAGGCTCGCGGCCGAGGATCATCGACGCCGCTGCTGGATTGCCGCCCGGCAGGCCGAAGCGGTCATAGTGCCGGCACATCGCCGCATAGATCCGAAGATAGTCGTCTGGGAACCGGCCGCGGTTGCGGCGTCGCCATTCCGCCGGCGCATAGCGCGACGCCTGAACCGGCTTGCCCAAAAGTCCGGTGAGCACCTTCGCCATGCCGGCGTGTGAAAGCGGCTCGCCGCCAACCAGCTCATAAGTGCCGCCGATGTAGCGCTCGGTCGTGAGCACGACCCCCGCCGCCTCGGCCAGATCGGCGAGATCAACCATCGCCATGGGAAGGTCTGTCCGATAGGGGCGTTCATAGATGCCGTCGGTTTCGATCTTCGGCCATTCGAGCGCGATGTTCTGCATGTACATAGCGGGCTGGAGGATGGTGTAGGGCAGGCCAGACTCGATCAGCATCTCCTCCAGCTTAAGCTTCTGCCGGTGGTGAATCATGGTTCGGCACTGCGAATGGAAGACCGAATGAAGGACGAAATGCCTTAGACCGGCGGCGCCGGCGGCCCCGATGATGTTGGCTCCCAACGCTATCTCGCGGTCATTGAAACGCGGTCCGATATGGTAGAGCCGCGCCACTCCCGAGACCGCGCTATCGAGCGACGGGCGATCCCCGAGATCGGCGACCGCGATCTCGTGCGCGCCTGCCGCGCGAAGGCTGTCCCGCCCGGCCAGAGTGCGGGTCATGGCACGAACGCGCGCTCCGCGCGTGGCAAGCGCGGCGATCACCGCTTTGCCTGTCCGCCCCGTGGCGCCTGTGACAAGAACGGTTTCTCCTGTTCCCATGACGGAATTCTCCCTTTGGAAGCGCTGTATCGCTTATCACTTTTCCTTTTAGATAATTTATTCGCCTTTACAAAATAGATTTTTTGAGGAAGTGTAGCTTCTGCAGGGCCGTAGAGGACGGCCCGTCGCATGAACACGATCATCGGGAGGATGAAGTGAAACTGCTGAAAAGGATTTCAGCCGCGGTAGTGGCGGCTGTGGCAATCGTCGTTGGCCCTCTGGCCGGCCACGGCGCAATAGCCCAAGAAAAACCAAAGACCATCTATCTGGCGGTCGGCACGACCAGCAGCGAGTATTGGCAGGAAGTCATCTGGGGCGCCCAGCAAGTGGCAAACTCTGTCGGCGCCAAGCTCGAGGTCTATGAGAGCGGGTTCGACGGCCAGAAGCACATGCAGCAACTGGGAGCGATACTTGCAGCCGGCTGCGAAGGCTGCGCATTCGCCTGGTTCCCGGACTCGACAGCTTTCACCAAGGCATTCGTCGAAAGGGCGGAAGCCGGCGGCGCCTTCATGACGACGATGTGGAATCGTCCCGAGGAGATCCATCCCTGGGATACGGCTTCCGATGCATGGATCGCCAACATTTCCTTCGACGGTGTCGATTCCGGCTATCAGAACGGCATGGCGCTGTGCAAGGCGATCGGCGGCAAGGGCGGCATCGCGGTCCTCAAGGGGACGCCGGACAATCCGCCGTCGAAGCAGCGGGAAATCGGCCTCCTGAAGGCAGTCTCGGAATGTCCGGGCATGACGATCCTCGACACCCAGATCGGCAATTGGGGGCAAACGGAAGGTCAAAATATCACCCGCACATGGATTGCGCGCTACGGCGACCAGTTGAAGGGTGTCTTCGCGCAGAATGACGGCATGGCGCTCGGCGCGGTCGCGGCGCTGCGCGAGAAGGGCCTGGCGGGCAAGGTCCCCGTCACCGGCTCCGACGGATCCAGCGACGTGCTGAAGCTGATCAAGTCGGGCGATATGCTGTCCAGCATGCGGATCAGCTCGCAACTGCACGGAGCTGTGGCGGCAGCTCTTGCCTATGCGGTGGCCTCGGGAGACCTCAAGATCGGCGACCTGGCGCAGGCGCAGCGCGACTTCTACCTGGTGCAAACACTTGCGACCAAGGACAATGTCGATGCGATGCTCTCGGCCCAGCCGAATCCGGCCGACTTCTCCTACGACGCGCTGAAGAAGAATTTCTGGGTCCGGTCAAAGGGTCAGATCCCGGTCGGTGTGAACTGAGCCGCACCATGACCCAGGCGCAATTGCACGCCCACGACACCAGCGCAATGGCTTCCCCGCGTCGCGGGGAAGCTGGAACGCAGCGGCGATCCGGGCACATCGGACTCGGTGTCTTGAAATCGGCCGGCCCCATAGTGTCGCTGCTTGCGATGGTTCTGGTGTTCGCCAGCCTGACCCCGAACTTCGTTTCGGCAGCCAATTTGCAGGCGATCCTGGAGTCGGCGGCGGTCCCCGCCGTGGTCGCAATCGGGATGACTTTCGTATTGGTGCAAGGCTCGATCGACCTGTCGGGCGAGGGAGTGGCTTCGCTTGCCAACATCCTGCTTTCCATCCTGATCGCCAACAGCGTCACCGCACATGATCTTGGTGCGGGTGCGATCGTGGTCGCGTTGGCCGCGGGTCTGGCCGTCGGCGCCCTCAACGGGACACTGTATGCCTATCTGCGGATGCCGTCGCTCATCGTCACGCTTGCGATGTGGTTGATCACGCTGGGCCTGGCGGCTTTGCTCTTTCCCTCAAGACAGCCGCAAATCCTCGACGGCGGCTTTGTCGGACTGGCCCTGCACAAACATTTGGGCCTCAGCGCGCTGGTGTACCTGGCCGTGGCACTCGCTTTCGTCGCCTTCATTGTCGAGCGGCGCACCAAGCTTGGCCGTATCGGCTTTGCCATCGGCGCTGACGAGGCGCTTGTCCGTTTGGCCGGCGTGAACGTGAACGTCTACAAGGTCGGCGCCTTTGCCATCTGCGGATGCCTGACCGGATTGGCCGGCATCTTGACCGCGGCGCAGATCGGCGTCGGCAATCCCCTGGCGGGAGAGGGGTTGCTTTTTCCCGGGATTGCCGCTTGCGTGATCGGCGGCACCTTGCTGTCCGGCGGCCGGGGCGGCGTGCTGCATTCGCTCGTCGGCGTCCTTGTCCTCGTCACACTGCGCAACGGGCTCGTGCAGACGGGAGCCAACCCTCTGCTGCAGAAAGCCATCGAAGGGGTGGTGATCGTCGTCGCCGTCGCCGCGTCCACCTGGCACCTGCGGCGCAAGACCAGAGTGGTAAAATGAGCGCACTGCTGTCACTGCAAAACATCTCCAAGCGCTTTCCCGGCGTGCACGCTCTCGATGACATCGACATGGAGCTGCGCCAGCACGAGGTTCTCGGCCTGATCGGCCAGAACGGATCGGGCAAGTCGACTTTGATGAAGATCATCGGCGGCCTCCATCAACCAAGCGCCGGGGAAATGCGTCTGCGCGGTTCGCCGGTGCGCTTCGGATCTCCGCTGGAGGCCACGCGAGCGGGCATTGGCCTTGTCCATCAGGAGCAGTCGCTCATCGGCAATCTCACCGTCGCCGAGAACCTTTTCGTCGACAAGCCGACCGACTTCAGCCGCTTCGGATTCTATCGGCGCAGCCGGATGAACGATGCAGCCCGCATCCAACTGGACAAGGTCGAACTCGATGTCGCGCCGGATACGCTCGTCGACCAGCTGACCTTCGCACAGCGCCAGATGGTCGAACTGGCCAAAGTGCTGTCGCTCGAGGAATTGGTGGAGGGCCATCTCGTTGTCCTGTTCGACGAGCCGACATCGGTCCTGACGCCGACCGAGATCCAGGCGCTGTTCCGGCAGGTGCGGCGACTGAAGATGCGCTCGTCGGTCGTCTTCATCTCGCATCGCATGGACGAGGTGCTGGCGATCTCCGATCGGGTCTATGTGCTTTCCGACGGACGTAATGTCGCCGAAAGACTGAAAGACGAGACCGACCCCGACGAGTTGTACGAGCTGATGGTCGGACGCCAACGCGCGGGTTCGGTGCTGCCGCGGAGCAATCCGCCAGACAGGAACGCGCCGAAGCGGCTGGCAGTGCGCGACCTGACGGTGCCGGGCAAGGTCGAGGATGTGACCTTTGATGTCGCGTCCGGAGAGATCGTCGGCTTGATCGGTGTCCAGGGATCCGGCGCCGAAGCGGTATGCCGCGCGATTTTTGGCGTCGAGGACAGCCATAGCGGCCACATCGAATATGAGGGTCGGCCGGTGCGTGTCAGCCGTCCGAGCGGCGCCGTCGGTCTCGGCATAGGCTATGTCCCCGCCGAGCGTAAGGCCGAAGCGACGATGAAAGGGATGAGTGTCTGCCAGAACATGACCGTAACCTTCGGGTCGGACTATGGCTATGGCGGGGTCTTGCTGTCGAAGCGGCGCGAACGGCGCGAGGCGGCGAACTGGGTTGAGCGGCTCAAGATCAAAACGCCGTCGCTTGACCACCGCATCGACCAGCTTTCCGGCGGAAATCAGCAGAAGGTTGTGCTCAGCAAATGGCTTCTCGGTCGCTCGCTGCGGCTCCTGGTGCTCGATCATCCAACCCGCGGTCTCGATCCCGGAGCGCGAGCCGATCTTTTCAACGCGATCCGTCAATTGGCCGAAGACGGTCTGTCGATCGTCTTCGTGGGCGATACGCTGGATGAGATGGTGACGCTCTCGGACACGATTTTGGTGTTGCGCGACGGGAGGCTCAGCCAGCGTTTCGATGACGTGCAGACCAAACGGCCGTCAGAGGAAGACATTGTGAGGGCGATGGTATGAGCACGCGCCGCGACCATCTCGATCGAGACTGCACCTGGTGGACCCATCGGAGCCGTTCATGACCCCCGCACTCGCCCGAATGTTCCCATCGATCCGATCCGCCGGCGACCTGCTGCGCGCTTGCGGGCCTGCAATTGTCCTCGTGCTGGTGTGTGCGGCTGTGATCTGCATCGCGCCGGGCATCCTCAAATGGCGCGCGATCAATGCGCTGCTCTTCGATGCGGCGCCGCTGCTGATCCTGGTTATCGGCAGCACGCTTCCGGTGCTGCTCGGCTGCATCGACCTGTCGGCAGCCGCCATGGCGTCGTTTTCAGCCGTGGTCGTGACGCTGCTTGTCCCGGAATTCGGCTCGGCGGCCGTACCGCTGGTGCTTCTTGGAGCGGCGGGGATCGGGGCCGCCCAGGGGTGGCTGATCGGGCGGCTTCAGATTCCTTCCTTCGTGATGACGCTTGGGACGCTTGGCCTGTTTTCGGGCCTAGCCCTTTATCTCAGCAACGCCTCGAGCGTAGCCCTCGGTGCTGGAGTTGCGCCGCTCGACTTTCTCGGCGGCAGGACGCATGGCGTGCCCAATGCTTTCCTCGCGGTGGTGGCGGTGTGGATATTCCTGTCCCTTTTGCTGCGTTTCACACGTCTCGGCCGGGATATCTATGCCTTCGGAGCGAGCGAGCTGGCTGCCTATATGTCCGGCGTCCGGCGCGGTCTGATCCGGAGCTGCGCGTTTGCGATCTCGTCGGTCTGCGCCGCTCTCGGAGGGATGATGCTTCTGTCGCAGACCCTCTACAGCGCGCCGACGATGGCGAGCAACCTGCTCTTGCCTGCGCTGGTCGGCGTGGTGGCTGGCGGAACCGCGATCTCGGGCGGGGTCGGCGGCCTGTCGGCAAGCCTGATAGGCGGGCTCACGGCAGTCATGGTCCGTGTCGGCGCCACGATCGCGGGCCTGCCGGGCGCGGCGCAGGACGTCGCTTTCGGCATCATCATCCTGGTGGCGGTCGCCGTTACGACGGACAGGACCAAGATCGGCATCGTCAAGTGATCCGGGCGGCGGTCCAAAAATCATATCTCGGGAGGATTTGATGAAACCGATGGTTCAGCGGCTGGGCTATGTCGCCCTCAACGTGGCGGATATCGACACCGCGATAGAGGACGCTTGCACGATCGCAGGCGCCCGCGTCGTCGATCGGGAGCGAGGCCGAGCCTTGCTGACCTCGAACCAGCGTCACGCCGAACTCGTTCTGCATGCCGGCGATGGCGACAGCGTTCGAGCAATCGGGCTGCAGGCCCATGACGGCGAGGCGGTCGCCGCGGTGCGCGTCCGTGCCGAACAGGCTGGCCTCAAAATTCTCTCCGAGCGTCCCTCGCTTGCGTGCATCGAGCACTCCGTCACTTTCGCGACCAGCGAGGGCCATGTCTTTGAGGTCCACACGCCAATGCCGCTCACGCAGCCGGTCCGCCATACGGGTCCGGGCATCCGCCCGCGTTGCCTCGATCACGTAAACCTGTCGAGCAGGGATTCGGAGGCGATCAGCCGCGAACTCGAGGCTGTGCTCGGGCTTCGACAGTCCGAGCGGACCACCGGCCATGAAATCGTCTGGATGCGTGCGGCCGACAACCGCCACCACACGGTCGCGACCGTCAAAGGACCAAGCGGGTTGCACCACTTCAGCTGGGAGTTCGCCAGCTTCGACGATTTCAAGCGGCTGGGGGATACGCTTGACGCACAGGGGCGCTTCCTCGTCTGGGGACCTGGCCGCCATGGCGCCGGCGACAATTTGTTCGCCTACTACATCGACCGGTCCGGGTTCATGGTGGAGTGCATCGCCGAAATGGAGGTGATCGAGGACGACAACCATCAGGCAAGGATCGCCGACCCGGGCGAAAACCTGTCAAATCCCAAGGTCGTGAACCGCTGGGGCGCGCTGCCGCCCCGCCTCTGGACGGAGCATTTTATGCCGTTCGCCGCGCCAATCGCTGCCTGAAATCGCGAGGAAAACCATGGATTTGCAACAAGCCGACCCGGCCGATGAGGTTCGCCGCGTTATCGAGAGCCTCGAGCAGAAACGCTATTCGGCGATGCTGGCGTCCGATGTCGCGACGCTTGCAGATATTCTCGATGACGACTTGGTCTACACGCACTCTTTTGGAGAACGCGACGACAAGGCGGGTTATCTGAAAAAGGTCGCAGACCGGTATTTCGTCTATCACGAAATCCATCACAGCAGCGATCGCATCATCGTGCGTGAAGGCCTGGCCGTCGTCGCCGGCACCATGCGCGCGAAGGCGACGGTTGGAACCGCGGTCCGCGAGATCGACAATTCCTGCATGGCGGTCTGGGGAAAAAGCAAGGACCGGTGGCGTCTGATCGCCTATCAGCCGACACCTTTGCGGAAGTAGTTAGATCGCATCATTGACTTAAAAATATATTTTTTGTAACGATATCTGGTGTCGACGGAAGTGAGGACGTTGGGCGCGACGGGTGGAGGATGAACAATGACGGCAATTCGCAAGCGGCAGCTTGAAGCGGGCGGCGAGGGCATCCTCGGCATCCACTCCGTCAACCATTTCGTGCTGGCCGTTCCCGACCTCAAGGAGGCCGAGCGCTTCCATCAGGCTTTCGGTCTCGACGTGATGAACCACCGCTCAGGCTACGCGGTGCGCACCGAAGGGATCGAGCATGATTGGGGCTTCTTCGTCCAAGGCTCGCGCAAGCAGTTGCAGCATCTGTCCTTCGGCGTCTTCGACGAGGATTTCCAACGCTTCAAACTGCATCTGGAGTCCAAAGGGATGGAGCTGTTGTCTCCGCCCAGGGGCTTCGAGTCCAACGGATTGTGGTTCCGCGACCATGACGGCAATCTCATCGAGCTGGTCGTCAGCGGCAAGACATCGCCGGACTTCAAGGCGCAGTCGGGGCATGCCTCAACGCCCGCTGGCGTTGTCGCCGCGCCGCTCCGCAACAAGGCGGCGAAGGTTCGCCCGACCCGGCTTGCCCACATCCTGATCTTCACCCGTGATGTCCAGAAGGCGATCGACTTCTACACCAGCGTCCTGGGCATGGGGCTGTCCGACCGCTCGGGAGACAACATCGCATTCCTGCATGGCCGCCACGGCAGCGATCATCACATGCTTGCCTTCGTCAAATCATCGGCGCCTGGCCTGCATCATACGAGCTGGGACGTGCCGCTGATCGACAATGTCGGACAAGGTGCGATGCAGATGGCCGACAAGGGTTTTTCGAGAGGCTGGGGACTGGGGCGGCACGTGCTGGGTTCGAATTTCTTCCACTACATCCGCGACCCCTGGGGCAGCTATGCCGAATATTCGTGCGACATCGACTACATCCCGGCCGAAATGGATTGGCAATCCAAGAACCACGATCCGGAGGATTCATTTTACATCTGGGGGCCGACTCCGCCTGACGACTTCGCCCGCAATTATGAGGCTGAGTAGGCGGAAGGCGCATTTCGACATCATTGCAGCCCGCCGGAATGGATAAGGCTTCGGCGGCAAAGAACGCAGAGCGAAGGAAATCGCATGATCAGAATACTGAAGTCGGGTCGATCCGCGGAAGCCAAGGCAACCGATGCCAGCGCCGTCCGCGGCGCGGTCGAGACTGTTCTCATCGACGTCGAGGCCCGTGGCGACGCGGCGCTGCGGGAACTGTCGCAGAAGTTTGACCGTTGGTCGCCGGCGTCCTTTCGTCTTTCGCAGGACGAGATCGATGCATGCGTCGATGCGCTGTCGCCCCGGCAGCTGGACGATATCCGGTTCGCGCAGGCGCAGATCCGCCGCTTTGCGGAAGTCCAGAAGGCCGCGCTCAAGGATGTCGAGGTCGAGACATTGCCCGGCGTGGTGCTCGGCCACCGCAACATTCCCATGAATTCGGTCGGCTGTTATGTGCCGGGAGGCAAGTATCCGCTTGTGGCATCCGCCCACATGGGGATCGTCACTGCCAAGGTGGCAGGCGTGAAGCGGGTTATCGCCATGACGCCACCGTTCCAGGGAGGACCGGCCCCGGCCGTCATCGCAGCCATGGCACTGGCGGGCGCCGACGAAATTTATGTGCTGGGCGGCATTCAGGCGGTGGGCGCGATGGCGATCGGCACCGAGACGATAGCGCCGGTCGACTTTCTGGTCGGCCCGGGAAATGCGTATGTCGCCGAGGCCAAGCGGCAGCTCTTCGGGCGCGTCGGCATAGACTTGCTCGCCGGGCCGACGGAAACGCTGGTGATCGCGGACGACACGGCCGATGCGGAGCTCTGCGCCACGGATCTGCTTGGGCAGGCCGAGCATGGCCCGAACTCGCCGGCCATCCTGCTGACCACGTCGGAGCAACTCGCGACGGAGACGATGGCCGAGGTCCAGCGCCTTCTCGGCATTTTGCCAACCGCATCCATCGCCAGGCAGGCATGGGCCGATTTCGGCCAGGTGATCGTTTGCGACACCGAAGACGAAATGGTGAGCGAGGCGGACCGCATCGCTTCCGAGCATGTGCAGGTCATGACGCGCGACCCCGATTACTTTCTGCAGCGCATGACCAGCTATGGAGCGCTTTTTCTCGGACCGAGGACGAACGTCGCCTATGGCGATAAGGTGATCGGCACGAACCACACCCTTCCGACTTTGGGAACGGCGCGTTTCACAGGCGGGCTTTGGGTCGGCAAGTTCCTGAAGACCTGCACCTACCAAAAGGTCCTCACGGACGAAGCCTCGGTGATGATCGGGGAATACTGCTCGCGACTCTGCGTCCTCGAGGGGTTCCTGGGCCACGCCGAGCAGGCGAATGTGAGACTGCGGCGCTACGGCGCGCGCAACATTCCTTATGCAGAGGCGGCCGAATGAACGCCTCGCCCGTTACGCTGCCGAAGTCGCCCTCGTTCCGGCTGGACGGGCGTCGCGCGTTGGTGACGGGCGCCGGACGCGGAATCGGACTGGCCTTGGCCACGGCGCTTTCGGAGGCCGGGGCCGACACGGTGCTGGCCGCGCGGACCAGGAGCGAGGTGGAGGAGGCAGCGACGGCGCTGAGGGCTCGCGGCGGCAAAGCGGAGGCGCTCGTTCTGGACGTCACCGACATTGCCGCAGTCGGCGAATCGATCGCGCGACAGCCCGCTTTCGAGATAGCGGTGATCAATGCGGGCACCAACAGGCCCAAGCTGATGGCCGAGGTGTCCGAGGCGGACTATGACATCGTTCTGGATCTCAACGTCAAGGCTGCCTATTTCTCGGCACAGGCCGTTGTCCGCAAAATGCTGGCGGAGCATATCCGCGGTTCGATTATTTTCACGACGTCGCAGATGGGGCACGTCGCAATGGCGGCGCGAACCCTCTATTGCGCATCCAAGCATGCGGTGGAGGGACTGGTGAAGGCCATGGCTGTCGAGCTCGCGCCGCAAGGCATCCGGGTCAACAGCATCGCTCCCACCTTCGTCGAGACCCCGATGACGGCTCCTTACTTTGAAAGCAAAGCCTTTCGAGATGAGGTATTGTCCAAAATCAAGCTCGGCCGACTCGGGCGAGTCGAAGATCTCATGGGGGCCGTTGTCTTTCTCGGTTCGGACGCCGCTGCACTGATGACGGGCACTTCCATCAAGGTCGATGGCGGCTGGACGGCGGAATGACTTTTGCAGTTTTGACATTTGACCCAAGTCGGCCAAGAAGCTGGACGATGCCTGTTGCATTTGAATCACTTCGACGGCCAGACAAGCGACATTGAGATGGATCCGATAGCCCGCACAATTGCCAACGACGTCTACGAGCAGCTGCGCCACGATATCATTTCGTGCCGCATGCTTCCGGGATCCAAGATCAACATCCAGGCCCTTGTTCAGAAGTACGAGGTGAGCTTGGGCGCTGTCCGCGAAGCGCTGTCGAAGCTTTCGGCAGAGGGACTGGTCGACGCCAGGGCGCAGCGTGGATACACGGTCTCGGACGTGTCTCCGGAGGACCTCGCCGAATTGACCGACGCCCGCGTCCGCGTCGAACAGGAGTGCCTCAAGCTCGCGATCGAGAATGGCGGGCTCGAGTGGGAGACGGATATCGTGGCTGCCCTCCATCGTCTCAGCCACACGCCGTACACGATGCCGGAAGACGCTGCCGTTCTGGACCAGCGCTGGGTCAAGGCCCATCGTGAATTTCATCGTGCTTTGGTGTCAGCCTGCGGCAACCGCTGGCTGCTTCGGATACGTGCGCAGCTATACGATCAAAGCGAGCGCTACCGTCAGCTCTCGGTGCCGCTTGCCAGAGCGGAACGCGATGTGGCGCAAGAGCATCGGAACATCGCAGATGCGGTCATTGCCCGCGATGTCGCCCGCGCCTGCGCGGCGATAGCATCACATATGTGGACGACAACGCAGATCGTCACCACCGGGCTGACCTGAGTACGACGCCTCGCTTACTGCACGCAGCGCTGAAACACCTCTAGCTAGATCTTGGACGAGGCCCTGGTTCACTGGGCTTACGAGTAGGACGGCTTTCTAACTTAACCGTCCGGAACGGGACGTTCTACTAGGGGCCCGAGACCAGCCACGCTCATACCCTTGGCAAACATGCGTTCATGTACCCCTTTTTGAAGGATCAGACAGCACTGCGTGCGTTGCAAACTAGTCGTCCTTCTGGTCCTTAGGTTCGCCAGACCATACGAGAGAATACGAAGGATATGGGTTGGCTAACCATCCACTAAGCCATTGTTTTTTCTTATAAATCCCACACCCTCCGGGCCCACCAATGTCGTTATCTATCAATGGCTTATGAGGTGGTTCGCCATGAGGTTCGCCAAGCATCGGCTTGCGCGTCACGAGACGCACGACTCGATCCATCCCCTGAACCGCTAGTCGAACCTGCGATGCCTCTCGCGAATAGAGTTCGGCATGTTCGATATCGTCGTGCCCCAGCACGTCCATGAGCTGTCTGGTTGAGGCTTCTGCTTCATGCCCCAGGGACAGTGCGCACTGCGCTCAGATGTCGAGTTATTGCGCGCCCGGCTGCGAGCGACACTGACACTATTGTTCGAAAGGCTCTCCAAGTGAAGCCACGCCGTTGAGCTTGAGCAGACGCCGGTTCGAAGAAATTATGCCCAACACGACGATTGTCACGAGATAGGGTAGGCTCGATAGAAGTTGGGAGGAAACGTCCAGTCCGGTAGCCTGGGCCGCGAGGCTTGCGAGGGACACGGCGCCGAAGAGGCAAGCACCGAGGAAGATACGGCTGGTAAGCCACGTGCCGAAGACCACGAGCGCGATCGCGATCCAGCCGCGCCCGGCGATCATCCCATCGGCCCACAGCGGCGTGTAGACCACGGCCGCGTAGGCGCCGGCGAAACCCGCCAAGACACCGCCGAAGGCGACAGCGGCGAAGCGCACGGCGATCACCGGGTAGCCGAGCGCATGGGCCGCCTTGGGGTTCTCGCCGACGGCGCGCACCACAAGGCCGGTCTTGGTGTAGGCGAATACCGCCCAGATGGCGACGGTCCCGGCCAGCGAGAGCCAGACGACGACGTCCTGGGCGAACAGGCCGCCTATGACCGGGATATCTGAAAACCATGGCAATGAAAGCTTCGGAAGGCCTTTGACCGTGAGGCTCTCATAGGTCTTGCCGAACAGTGCCGAGAGGCCCTGGCCGAGTATGCCGATGGCGAGACCCACCGCGACCTGGTTGGCGCGGAACCCGAGCGCAATGACGGCAAAGACAAGGGAAAGGGCCGCGCTGGCGAGGCCCGCGGCGAGGAAACCCAGGAGGTGACCGCCGCCGTGATAGACGATGATGAAGGCGATGACCGCCCCCATTGCCATCAGTCCCTCCACGCCGAGATTGAGGACGCCGGCACGCTCGGCCACCATTTCGCCGAGCGCCGCCAAGAGGAACGGCGTGGCCGCCGCCAGCATTCCGGCGACGATGAACTCGAGGGCATTCATGGAGCGCTTCCGTGGGCGGCGTGACGCCATTCGAGCCGGTAGCGGACGAAGGCGATGGCGACGAGATAGGCCAGCAGCAGGCTGCCCTGGAAGACCCGGACCGCGGCGACCGGCAGGTTTGCCGAGACCATGGCGTTGTCGCCCCCGATATAGAGGGCCGCCATGAGCAGCGCGGAAAAAACGATGCCTATCGGGTGAAGGCCGCCGAGATAGGCAACGATGATGGCGGCGTAGCCGTAGCCGGTCGAGATGGAGCGCTGCAACTGGCCGAGCGGCCCGGCCACCTCGGCCGCCCCGGCGAGGCCAGCCGCGAAGCCACCGATGAGGAGGGAAAGCCAGATCGCGCGTCCTTCGTTGAAGCCGGCGTATCCGGCCGCGCGCGGCGCAAGGCCACCGACCTGCAGCTTGTAGCCAGCGAAGCTCCTCTGCATGAACACCCAGGCCGCGAGGGAGAACGCGAAGGCGATAAGCAGCGAGGCGTTGACGCGGGTGCCGGGGATCAGGATCGGCACCATCGCGTCGTACTGGAACATCACCGACTGCGGGAAGTTGAAGCCGGCAGGGTCCTTCCAGGGGCCGAGAAGCAGGTAGTTGAGCAGTTGCGCGGCAACGAGCGCCAGCATGAGCGATACGAGAATCTCGTTTGCGTTGAGCCGCACGCGCCAGAACGCCGTGAGCGAGGCCCAAAGCGCGCCGCCCAGTGCGCCGAGGACGAGCATTGCGGGCCAGATCCACTGGCCCGTTGCCTGCGGGAGCCAAATGGGAATGGCCGACGCGAAGATCGCGCCGAGGATGAACTGGCCCTCGGCGCCGATGTTGAAGACCTTGGCGCGAAAGCCGATGGCAAGCCCCTGGGCTATCAGCAGCAGCGGCCCCATCTTAAGCAGGACTTCCGAGAACGAGGCCCAGGACAGGAAGGGCTCCAGAAGCATCGCGTGGAAAACGGCGACCGGATCGCGGCCCATCAGGAGGTAGAGCCCGAGATTGAGCAGCGTCGCCAGGCCGAGCGCGGCGGGCGGGGCGACCAGCTTGATTGCAAGCGAGGCGTGCTCCCGGCGAACCAGAACGGGAAGGAACGGCCGGGACGGAGCGCTCATGCAGGGACCTTTTCGGCCGTCGAATGCGCGCCGATCATGTAGCGGCCGATCTCCTCGGGTCCGGTGTCGCGCGTCACCAGCGGCGGGCTCAGCCGGCCCTGATGGATCACCTGGATCGCATCGCAGAGCTCGAACAGTTCCTCCAGTTCCTCCGATATGACGAGGATGGCCATGCCTTCATTGCGCAGGGCGACAAGGCGCCGGCGGATGGCGGATGCGGCGCCGACGTCCACGCCCCAGGTGGGCTGCGCCACAAACAGCAATTTAGGGGACAGCATGATCTCGCGGCCTACGATGAACTTCTGCAGATTGCCTCCCGAAAGCGCCCCGGCCTCGGTTTCGAAACCCGGCGTGCGCACGTCGTATTGCCGGATGCAGTCTTCGGTGAAGGCCTTCGCACGAGCCGTGTCGACGAGGCCGCGTTTCAAAAGACCGGAGGGATGGGCGGTCAGGAGGCTGTTGAGGACGAGCGACATTTCGGGCACCGCGCCGCGGCCCAGCCGTTCCTCCGGAACGAAGGCGAAGCCCAGCCGCCGGCGGGCAGCCGCATCGAGCGCGCCGACGTCCCTTCCCATCATGAAAATACGCTGTGACTTTTCGCGCGGCAGCACCGTCTCGCCCGAGATCAGCGCCGCGAGCTCGCTCTGCCCGTTGCCCGAGATGCCCGCGATACCGAGGATCTCGCCCGCCCGGACCGTCAGGCTGACGTCGGAAAGCGCCGCGGCGAAGGGATCGTCCGGCCGATGCTCGAGGCCGACGATTTCGAGACGCTTTTCTCCGCCGGAATGCGCAACCGCCGGCATGGGCTGCGGCATGTCGCGGCCGATCATCATGCGGGCGAGGTCGTGCGCGTCGTGGTCGCGAGGATCCGCGTGGCCCGTGATACGCCCGCCGCGCAGGATGGTCGCGCGGTCGCAGACCGCGCGGATCTCCTCCAGCTTGTGCGAGATGAAAAGAATGGACACGCCACCGTCGCGCAGCCGCCGCAATGTCTCGAACAGCTTGTCCACCGATTGCGGCGGCAGGACGGAGGTCGGTTCGTCGAGGATCAGGAGTTGCGGTTCGGTCATCAGGCAGCGGATGATTTCCACCCGCTGCCGCTCTCCGACCGAGAGCGCGTGCACATGGGCAAGCGGATCGACCTCCAGACCGAAGTCGCGGCCGAGCTTGCGGATGCCTTGCGCAAGATCCGATTTTTTCCCGGGCACGACGAGCCGGATGTTCTCCACCACCGTCAGCGTCTCGAACAACGAGAAATGCTGGAAGACCATGCCGATCCCCTTGCGCCTCGCGTCAGCCGGGGACGCAAGCGCGAGGGTCTCTCCTTTCCAGGTCGCTGTTCCAGCGTCCGGCTGCTCGACGCCGTATATCAGCTTCATCAGCGTCGACTTGCCCGCCCCATTCTCTCCGAGGATCGCATGGATCGAGTGCGGAGCCACGTCCAGATCGATGTCCCGATTGGCATGGATCTGACCGTAGCTCTTGGAGATGCCGCGCAGCGACAGAAGCGGGGCGGTCATGGTTACTTGGGCAGCGGCGTGGTGACACCCTTGACGTGCCAGTCCATGGCGACGATCTCGGCCTCGGTCATCGTCTTACCGGCGGGGACGCCTTCGCTGCCGTCGGGCTTGGCGATCGGACCGGCAAAGGGCGAGAAGCTGCCGTCGGCGATCTTGGCTTCAACTTCCTTGATCTTGGTCATGATGTCGGCCGGGATGCCCGGGTTCCAGTCGACGACTTCGACGACCTTGTCGCCGACACCCAAGAAGGCGTTGGCGCCCTTGAAGGTACCGGCAAGGTGGGCGTCGACCGAGGCTTTGAAGAAGGGCGACCAATCGGTCGCCACGCAGCCGAGATAGGTCTTGGGCGCGTATTTCTTCATCGACGAGTTGAGGTTGAAGGCGGGGATGCCGGCCTCCTCGCAAGCCGCAACGACGGAAGGCGTATCCTGAGCGTTGGAGAAGATGACGTCGCATTTCTGCGCCAGCAGCGCCTTGGCGGCTTCCTGCTCCTTGGCCGGGTCGAACCAGGAGTTCACCCATACGACCGAAACCTCGACATCGGGCTTCACAGCCTGCGCTCCCAGGGTGAACGCGTTGATGGAGGTGATCAGCTCGGGAATGGCGAAGGCGGAAACCGAGCCGAGCTTGCCAGTCTTTGAAAGCGCGGCCGCCGCCATGCCCATCAGATAGGTGCCCTGGGAATATTGGGCCGCGAAGGGCGAGAAGTTCGGCGCCACCTGGAAACCGGAAGCATGCAACACTGTGACGTCGGGATTGCGGCGCGCGATCTGCAGGGCGCCGTTCTGGTAGCCGAAGGAGCCGGCGATCAGAAACTTGTTCCCGTCGGCGACCGTCTTGTTCATGATGCGGTCGGCGTCGGGGCCTTCCTGTATGTTCTCGATGATGGTGACCTTCACCTTGTCGCCGTAGGTGGCCTTGACCGGCTCGAGCCCGTCGGCCAGCGCACGGCCCCAGCCGACATCGCCGACCGGCGAGGGGACCACGAGCACGATGCCCAGCGGTTCGTCGGCGGCGAGCGCGCGGCTGCCCACCGCGGCCACGAGCCCAGTAGCGGCAGCGCCCTTCATCAATGTTCTGCGGGTAAGATTTGTCAGCATGTCGGTTCCCCTTGCTTTTGGTTTTGGCTTCTAGAATTCCACGGTGGCGAGCGCCGCCTCGGCTTGCGCGAACAGCCTTGCCTCGTCGAGCCCCGGGAACTCTCCCCTGGCCCAGACGATGCGGCCGTTGATCATCGTCATGTCGGTCGGCGTGCCGATGCCCACCTTGGCCAGCAGGCTCAGCGGATCATGCCGCGTGCCGACATAGTCCATGCGCCGCGTGTCGATGGCGAACAGGTCGGCGGCCATGCCGGGCGACAGCCTGCCGATGTCGCCGCGCCCGAGCAGCGCCGCGCCCCCGGTCGTCGCATAGCCGAGGAAATCGGCCGGCGGCGGAACCGGATGGTCACGTGTCGAGGCCGACAGGCATTGCAGCATGTAGGCGGAATGTATGCAGTGCATCAGATTGGAATTGTCGTTCGAGGCGGCACCGTCGCAACCCAGGCCCACACTGAGCCCGAGGGCCGACATCGCCGGTATGTCGGTGATTTCGGCGCCGACCAGATAGACCGGCTCCGGGCAGTGCGCGACGCCGGTGCCGGTGGCGGCCATCTTGCGCAGCTCGTCGTGGGTCAGCTCCCAGCAATGGGCATAGAAGGCATCCGACCCGCAGAAACCTATCTCCGCGCAATAGTCCACCGTGCGCAGGCCGTGGCGGGCCTGCATGACCGGGCTTTCGCCCTCGCCGACATGGGTGTGCATGCGCACCTTGCGGTCGCGCGCCAGCGCCACCGATTCCACGAATGTCTCGCGATAGCAGTTGACCGGCTGGCAGGGCGCGACGACGACCTGGCGCATGCCGAAGCGACCGGCATCATGGTAGGCGTCGATCAGCCGGGCGCAGTCGGCGATGAACTCGTCCGTCGTTTCCAGCATGGCGTCGGGGATGGTCGAGCCTTCCGATTTCGGCAGCGTGTTGCCGCCACGTCCGGCATGGAAGCGCATGCCTAGCAGTTCGGCCGCATCGAACTGCCGGTCGATCAGCCTTTTGCCGGCATGCCGCGGAAAGCAGTACTGATGGTCGAATGCCGTCGTGCAGCCGTGCTTTATCAACTCCGCCATGGCCGTGACCGATGCGTGGTAGAAGCACTCCTCGGTCAGCCGCGAGAAGATGGGATAGATGCGGTCGAGCCATTCGATGACCGACAGCTTCGTCCAGTCCAGATCGGCGCGATTGCGCACGAAGCACTGAAAGAAGTGGTGATGGGTGTTGACGAGGCCGGGATAGACGAACCAACCGGCGGCGTCCTGCGCGACGGTCCCGACAGGCAGCTCCCCCTTGTCGAGGCCTTCGCCGATGGCCCGTATCGCCGGGCCGTCGGTCAACACATCGACGTCGCGGCGGATGCGCGGACCGTTGCCGTCGTCCACGACGACCGCAGCGCAGTTCTTCAACAGATGGCCCGCCACGTCAGGTCTCGCCTAGTTCTGGGACGGGCTCGGGTTTGAGCTCGTGCAACCGGTGGATGCCGGGCATCTCGATGAAGCCGTCGAGACCGCGGATCGCCCGCGACCATAGACGGATCGCGGGATAAGGATCGAGCGAGACCCCGCCGTCCGGCGCCAGCGCCACATAGGGAAAACAGGCGATGTCCGCGACAGTCGGCCGGTCCAACGCGAGGAAGCGCTGGCCGCGGATATGCTGTTCGACGAGGCCAGCTTCCAGCTCCCGCAGGGCCGCTGTCCCCTGTCCCTGAAGGGCATCGATATTGCCCGGACGCAGCAGCATCTCATGCAGGCGCGCCGCCCCCAGGCTGGCGGTCAGCCGATGCGAGAAGGAAAGCCATTGCTGGACGCGCGCCGCCTCTCCGGCGGTATCGCTGCCCAGCCATTGCGGCGCCGCCTGCGCGGCGAGGTAGACCAGCATGGCCGAGGATTCGGTCAGGACGAGGTCGCCGTCCTCCAGGATCGGGATCGAACCCGCCGGGTTGAGCGCCATGAGTTCGGGACCGCGATGCTCGGCACCGGGATGGAAGTCGACGGGCCGGATGTCGAGCTTTACCCCGGCCAGCGCAGCCATCAGGCGCGCCTTGTAGCAGCTCGGCGACAGCACGTAGTCGTAGAGCTTCATTGCGCCACCAGTTGCGCGCCGTAGGTGTAGCCATGGCGCTTCAGCCAGCGCCGGTAGGCAACCGAGGTGAGGTCGGCTCGCGTGGGAATCTCCATGCCGGGATCGAGCGGCAGCAGCCCCGGAATCTGGTTTTCGAGGATCGACCGGTCCTGGACGAAGATCGTCTGCTGGAAATGGATCAGGTCTGTCGTCGGCGTCTCGTCGTCGAACAGCGCCATCCATGGCCACACGTCGCACAGGTCTTCGGCAAGAGGCTGCACGAAAAGCGTAATGACATCCCATTCGCCTGGACGCGGCGGACAGGTCTTGTAGAGGATCGAGCAGGTCGGCGCGGGCACACGATACATGTATTCCGTCGTTATGCCGCCTTCCGCCGACTTCGCGGCCTGCGGCTGGTAGAACCTCACCTGGGTCGCCCAAACCTCGTCCTCGTCCTCGCGGATTTCGACCTTGTAGTTCTGGACCTCCGTGTGCGGTTCGGCCCCCAATATGTCGGTATGGACAAATGGAAAATGCGCAATGTCCAGGAAGTT
Organism: Mesorhizobium sp.; assembly: GCA_004017275.1. Lineage (GTDB taxonomy): Bacteria > Pseudomonadota > Alphaproteobacteria > Rhizobiales > Rhizobiaceae > Mesorhizobium. The sequence continues at coordinate 92,161 of SAKE01000001.1, forward strand.
CTCCACCGCGCGCAACGGCGAGCAACGCACGCGAACCACTCCGACATCGACGAGCCGGCGGCCGGGCTGATCGGCCTCGGGGATCGCAAACAGCGGCTTTTGTGGATCACCGAGCGATGACCAGACATGGCCATAGCGGATGCAGGCCGGCAGGGCACGTCCGTTGCCGCCCGTGACCTTCGCGTTTCCGTCTTCGCCGCGCCTCACTTCGATCGGCTCGCCCATCAGGGCCGTGCTGCGCCCATGCGCATCGAGTTGGCTAGCAAGGCTGACAGGATACCATCCGTCGATCATAGCGTTGCGGGTCATCGGGCGATCCCGCCGCGCGCAATATCCTCGGCCGCCCGCCGCAGCGCCTCGGCGGCCCTCGACGCGGCGATACGCTCGTCCGGATTGCTGTCCTCGTCCACCAGAACATGCATCAGCGTGCGCGCCTGCCCTTCGGAAGCAAGCAGCAGCCGGACGGCCCGGTCATCGTGCGTGTAGTCGAGCAGGCCTCCCACGGCCTTCGTGCCCGCGGCCGCCTCCAGCGCCACGACACCCGCTTCCACCACCATGGAGCGGAGCGGCGCAAGGCCCTCGAACCGCGGCGGCCCGGCGGCGGGTTCGCCAACCGAAATCCATATGATGCCGCCGCCATCCTCGACGTGCTGCGTCGCGACACGAATCGTGTCCGGCGGCGTCAGTGCCGGATGGGCCGGAATGCGCAGGCAGTTTCCCGCCTGGGCGTAGCTCCAGCCGTGATAGATGCAGGACAGGGTCTCACCGCGTACGAAGCCGTGGGAAAGGCGCATGCCGCGATGGGGGCATCTGTCGGCAAAGGCCGCCGCACGGCCGGAGCGGCTTCGCCAAAGAGCAACCGGTCCGGCCGGGGATTGCGCCGGCATTACGATTCCCGCCGGCACGTCCGCGGAGAGGGCAACAGGCATCCATGAGCCGGTCGGATAAGGCGGCATACATCAACTTTCAAACAACACCAGCATCTTCCCGAGCGCAGCTTCGCGGTCAAGCATATGCTAATAGGCCGGGTAACGTTTGCACAACATTTCCTCACTGGCAATAATGCCCAAAAAAGGTGCATGGCACCTGGCAGGTAGATCCCGCAGGCCAAAAACTAGCCCGATTCGTTCTCGATCGGCACCCGGCGGATGGCCTCGACCCAGACATCGATTGGTCCAAGAGAGCACCCCATCTCCATCATGTCGATGAGCTCGGCCGGACCGGCAATGTCGAGTTCGATGCGGTTGGGACCTGCAACGCATATTGCCTGCGTGAGCCCGAGCTTGGCGGCATGGCGCTCGATCCACGGAAGGAAGGATGCCGCCTCGACATCGCCGAGGATCGTCATGCGTTCGCGCCAGGAATATCGATTTTGCTCGCTCATAGAAACCTCGGCAATGAAACAGATATATATCTATCTATCTACATTGTGCTCAATCGCTGAAGCGCCTGACCAAGCGCCATGAACAGGCCGTGGTGTGGGGCTTGTGATCTCTCAATCCTCTGTGACGTCCGCAAGTTTTCTTCTGTCAGTGAGTTTCTGTCGCAACGCGCCAACGGGAGTATCATTGGAGGCATCTGTTTTTGAGGGCGCCGTCACGCCAGACCTGAAGTCGAAGATGGGAATGACCGCTATGTGCGGTTGATCCCCAAGATCGACAGACAGGTTTCGGTCCAACCAATCGCGCTCACGCCTTGGTCAACATGCCTTCATCGACACTTTTGTGGGACAGGACAGAGACACCGTTTGTGTTAAACTAGTCCTCTTCCTGATCCTTAGGTTCGCCAGACCATACGAGAGAATACGAAGGAAATGGGTTGGCGAACCAGCTGCTATCATATTGATTCTCCATAAAGAACATTGCCCCTCCGGGCCTACAATAGCCGTTGATTTTGCAACAAAAAGATGCCCTAATCGAAAGCGAAAATTTTTGACGGCCCGTGCGTCGGTCTATCGAACGGCAAACAAGAAAAAACACAGCTAGATCAATAACCTAGCTGGGTCAGAAACAATCGAGTGGGAGTGAGGGCAAAGACCTGCGAAATTCGGCGAAACGGCTATTTTAGCGTGGAGAAACATAGGGTTATCCGCGGTCTCGTGACCATCGGCGGCACATCATCAAACCTCGGATAGCGGCAAGCCGTTGATTTTCAAGAGACAGATTTTGATCGCCTGCTGACGACGTAGAAGGCGGCGAGACGATGTGTCGGTATTGCTGGCGGTGTCCTTGGAAGCGACAATCCGTGAATCTGTAACAGCTTCTCGCGCGCTCCCTTCATTCACTCATATCGCGCAGCACGTCCTGCCTAACGATTTCCACGCAGCGCAGGCTGACCAAGCGAATCACGCCCTTTTCCTTCAGCTTGGTGAAAACCCGCGACACGGTCTCGATGGTGAGGCCGAGATAGTCGCCGATATCCATACGCGACATGGGCAACTCGACCTGACGCAGACCCCCTTGGCGCTCCGCCATATCGACCAGGAACGCTGCCACGCGCTCGATCGCGTTCTGGCGACCGAGGACCAGGAGGTGCTCCTGTGCTCTTGTCAGGCCTTTGAGCGCCAACGGCAGCAGTTGACCGGACAAATCCATTCCGGCGGCGAAGCGAAAGACGCGGACACCGGTGGTATTAATCGCTTCGGCGAAGAAATGATGCGTCGTGCCGGCCTCGAAGCCGAATGTCTCTCCGGCCAGGTGGAAGGCACTTATCTGCCGGCGACCATCGGCGAGCAGGCGGTAGATGCGGACGGCGCCGAACTCGACCTGGTAGAAGGCACCGGCCTTCTCGCCCTGGGCATAGATTTCCGAACCGGCGGCAAAGAAGCTGAGTGGTTGTACTGGCGCCGGGCCAAATCCCACCTGCCGGTTCGGATGGGCTGGCTGTGATGGCAGTGAAATCCTTGCGGTGGTGTAGGCGTTCATCGCTGTGTCCCCGATTGATCTGTGAGACAGCAATCGCGCGAATCCGGAGAACGCGAAATTCGGTTATCTCCCTACGGGAAACTACCTAAAGACGGTCGTGGGAGGACCAAGGTGGGGTGGAATTGCAATCAGGCGACTACAATCGGGCAGCGGCTGGATACAGCCCGCGCCGGTGCCATGAAGCGGAAGTGTCTACTCGCTTGCTTCCCGACCCGAAACCTCGCCGATGAAGATGCGGAAGAAAACGTGCGGGACGCCATCGGAAACGGCGGGAACGACCGGTTTGAGGGCACCGGGCTCCCACCAATCGGAGTGCTTGCTCAGCACCGACCACGCATGATCGCGCTGAAGTTTGTGGCCGACCCGATCAGGCAACTCTTCATAGCGGCCGTCGACAACCACGCTTCTCCAACCTCGGCCCTGGCCGTGCTCATCGACCTGGACGCACACCAGCGGGTTGGTCCGCATCCAGTCGATCTTCTTGCCAGGCATTGAAAACGCATAGAGATGGTTGTCCGCATGCGCATAGTACAACGGCACGACATAGGGTTGGCCGTCCTTCGCGCACGCCAGGCGGCCCACACGATTTGCCGTCAGCAATTTCGCACATTCCAAGGCAGACAGTGTGCGGATCAGCATCGGTGCGACCTCCTACGTCTCGCGGCCTGCCGGGTGCTTTCGGCCCGGCTCGCAGGCGGCGAAGCGCATAGTCGCGCATTCGGCGATTCCGGAAAATGATCCAGATCAAGGCGGACTTGCTGCCTCTGCGCATCCTAGGCGGATGTGGAAGCCAATCCTAAGCGCTCCGTTTGGTCGCAATCTCGAACTGGCCGTCTTCGACGACGATGGCAAGCATGCGCTCGTATTTCCCTGCATACGAGGAACGGAAGGCTGGAAGAATGCCGCGACAGGCGCACGCATCGACGTCGGTCCCACCCACTGGCGCGACTGGGCGCCGGAGCGGATTGCGGCCGGCAACAGTGACGCCTTTGGCGAGCGTCCCTAGGCTTTGGCTTCCACAATCAGCGCCATCCGCACGAGATGCGACAGGCTGCTTGCATTCATCTTGCTCATGACATTGGCGCGGTGGATTTCGACCGTGCGTGGGCTGATCCCCAAATCGTAGGCGATCGTCTTGTTGGGCAGGCCCGACACCAGCCCGTCCAGCACCTGTTTCTCCCGCTCCGACAGTGTTGACAAACGAGCACGTATCTCCGCCGATTGTGGATGCGTCGCAACCGCTTGATTGCGGCTGGCCAGCGCCGAGCGGATCGCATCGATCAGGATGTCGTCGTCAAACGGCTTTTCGATGAAATCGGCGGCCCCTTCCTTCATCGCCTGAACAGCAAGCGCCACGTCGGCATGACCGGTCATGACAATGACCGGGACCGAATGTCCGCGGGTCCTGAGTTGGCGCAGGAACTCGATGCCGTCTATGCCGGGCATGCGCACATCGGTCACGATGCAGCCGTCGACATTGTTCGTCGCCGTTGACAGAAACGCCGTCGCCGATTCGTGCAGGCGCACGGCAAAGTCGGCCGTCGCCAGTAGAAAACCCAGCGACTTGCGAACGTCCACGTCATCGTCGACCACGTGCACAAGATCATCACCGACCATTGGCGACCTCTTCCCTCTCCACGATGCGTAACGTGAACCGGAAGGCGGTTCCTCCAGCCGGCACCGGCTCGGCCCAGATGTGACCGCCATGCGATTCGACGATGGTACGGCAAATCGAGAGGCCGACACCCATCCCTTGCTTCTTGGTGGTGACGAATGGCTGGAAGAGCTGGGCCGAGACCTCGGGCGCAAGACCGGTGCCGGTATCGATCACGCTTACTTCGGCCATTCCATCATCCCGCGCTACGGTCACGACATGCAGTTCACGGCGTGGGACACCTTGCATGGCCTCGACCGCGTTGCGCATCAGGTTGAGCAGAACCTGCTGAATCTGGATGCGATCGGTCAAGACCAGCTCGGCGGCAGGATCAAGCTGGTAGCTGACGCGGACATCTATTTCTCTTGCGCCGACCAGAGCCAGCGACGCGGCTTCTTCGATCAGCGCCGGCAGGCGTTCGACCTGACGCTCGCTCTCGCCTCTCGCGACGAAGTCGCGAAGGTGGCGAATGACATCTCCAGCCCGCAAGGCCTGGTCCGCCGCTTTTTCGACGGCCTCCCTCAGCAATGGCGTGCTGTCGTCCGTGCTCCTTTCGAGAAGCCGGCGGCTACCTCTGAGGTAGTTGGTGATGGCGGTGAGCGGTTGGTTGATCTCATGCGCCAAGGTGGAAGCCATTTCGCCGAGCGCGGTAAACCGCGCCATATGGAGAAGCTCCTGCTGCTGCTCCTGAATCCTCGCTTCCGCCCTGTGGCGTTCAGTCAGGTCGCGGCAGAAGCCGGTAAAGAAGCGGCCGGTTCCAGGATGCATCTCGCCGACCGAAAGCTCCATCGGAAAAGTCGAGCCATCCTTGCGCATTCCAGTGACGGTACGGCCGAGCCCGATGATCCGGCGCTCCCCGGTCGTCAGGTAGCGTTGCAGATAGGCATCATGCTCGTTGCGATAGGGCGATGGCATCAGCAGATTGACGTTCTGGCCGATGACCTCACTGGCCTGATACCCGAACAGCGTTTCGGCGGCCGTGCTGAAGGACTGAATGCGGCCTTGTTCGTCGATGACCACCATTGCATCTGGCACCGTTGCCAAAATCGAGCGCAAATGGTCCTCACGCAGCCGAAGCGCGGCGTTCGCAAAGGAGAGTTCGCTGACATCGGTGCCTTCGACGAAGATCGCGCTGACGACGCCATCATCGGCCTTGATCGGCTGATAGACGAAATCCAGGATGCGCTCTTCTACCGGCTCGCCGTCCCTGTTGCGAAGGGCTACTTTCACGCCTTGGCCGCTGTACGGCTCGCCGGTCTTGTATACGTCGTCCAGTTGTTCGAAGAACCCTTGGCCTTCGAGTTCGGGAAGCGCCTCGCGCACCGACTTTCCAATCACCCGCCTGTCGCCGATCAGCCTTTGGTAGGCCGCATTGGTCAGTTCGAAGACATGATCCGGCCCACGCATGAGAGCCATGAAGCCCGGGGCCTGATCGAACATTTGCGACAGGACTGATTTCAGCATCGTCCCATCGGCCGACAAAATAGGCGCTTCGTTTTGGCTCACCTGAGGTCCTTGGGTCCGGACGTCTGCAACAAAGGCTAATTATCACTCCTCGCCGCACAAGCAAACGGATCGAGATCGACGGTTTTCGGATGCAATTGGCGGGTTCTTTGACACGCATCAAGGCATTAGGCGCCGATGAGTGCACTTCATCAGGCATTCCATCGTTTCAACCAAAGGCCGAGCAATGTCCTACAAGTCAATTATCGTGAACCTTGCCATAGACGCGGCTCCTGCGCCCATCGTGAAGTTGGGCGTAGAATTGGCCGAGCGCTTCGGCGCCCACCTTTACGGCCTGGCTGCCGCCGACGTTCCACCGCTGGTCGCCACGGGCAACGGCATGGTCTACGAAGGCGAGGTCATGCAGATCCAGCGCACCGAGGTCGAAAAGCGGCTTGCCGAACTGCGGTCCGAATTCGAGCGACTGGTTCCGGCATCGGTGACCAGCGAATGGGGCCAAGCGGTGAGCAGTCCAACCCGCTTCCTGAGTGTTTCCGCCCGAGCCGCCGACCTCATCGTTACCGGCGGTGGGGATGGAGAAAATGTCTACCGTGCCGTGGATATCGGGAGCCTTGCTCTCGGCACAGGCCGGCCAGTCCTCGTCGCCGCAAACAATGTCGAACATGTCTTGGCAAAGACCGTGCTGGTCGCCTGGAAAGACACCAGGGAGGCGCGACGGGCGATAGCGGATGCATTGCCTTTCCTGGCCGGGGCCAGCGAGGTCATCGTCGCCACTATCGATAGCGACCGCAGCGAAAGCGTCCGCTACAGCCTCGCCGATGTCGCGGCCTATCTCGAAAACCATGGCATCATGCCACAAATCGAACTGCTTACTGGCGAGGCTGATGGCGACCGGCTGCTGGCGTTTGCGCGCTCGATCCATGCCGACCTGATCGTCTCCGGCGCCTACGGCCATAGCCGCCTGAGAGAATGGGCCTTCGGCGGCGTCACCCGCACGCTGATCGAAGACAACGGCATCAATCGCTTCCTGTCGTATTGAAGGCCCGAACCACACTCACCGAAGCAAACGCCGTCTTTGCAAAACCACTGCTCGTGTCGGCAACGCAGCCCGTTGACCGAGATCAATGTCGTCTGCCTCCAACGTAGCAATGATTGCCAAAATGCAGGAGTGAACGACATGACGTTTCTCGACTACCTGATTTCGATTGACGCCAGGACGGCCTTGATGGGCCGTATGATGCAGAGGCTCGGCGTCGACAGGCAATTGAAGGTCGTGGCGGACCATGCAGCCGTCACCAATCGGGCGGTGGACCGCTGCCGCTCCTGCGGCCATCAGGACGAATGCTCGGCCTGGCTCGACGAACACCAACAAGCCGATGATCCGCCGGATTACTGCCGTAACCGCGACCTGATCGCACGGCTTCAACACGCAGCCGGCCAACGCTAGAAAGGTCGCCACAATGGGTCTGACGGTCAACGCAAATGGAATTTATGCCGATAGATTTGCATCCGATGGGACCAGGCAGTTTGGACAATCTATTTCTTCTAGAAGCATTTCTGCTCTTTATTGCGCCCGGGCCAACCAATGCTCTTTTGATGGCGGGTGCGGCCAAGCGAGAGAAGGCGATTGCACTCTTGGTCGCACAGGCCTGCGGATACGGGATCGCAGCAGCCTGCTGGTTTTCGCTGCGTCCCTTGCTGCCGTCCGGCGCCATCCAGCTACTCAAGCTGGTCGCAGCCCTATGGCTCGTAATTCTAGGCCTGCGCCTGATACGCGACCGGATCGACGCGTCCGAAGACGGGGATAGCCTTTCTGTTATAACGACTGCCCTCAATCCGAAAGCCTTCATCTATTGTCTGGCAATCGTGCCGGCTCAGGTGAGGCCGTACGAACTGGGCTTCTTCTGGATTGTACTTTTGGTGACCACAGCTGCCACTGGGTCGATGTGGCTTTTGCTCGGCAGGCGGCTAAACGGAGGCAGAGAGCTGGCAGACAGGGTCGCGGGCGCGGCGCTTATCGCATTCGCCTTGTTGCTGCTTCGACCATTAATAGTGGTAGCTGCGACTTAGGTTCAATGCGGACATTCTTCCAATTCGAATGTTGGGGTCGCGCGATGCGGAGTCCGTAAGTTCCTGTAGTGCTAAACTAAGAGACAAGCACCACCGACAGCGGCCCCGCGCAGAAAAGGCTATCCTTGACGGCCCTGACGCCGGCGATGTTTTCGGCCGCGACGATGGCGGCCTGGCGCTCGCGTTCGTCGAAGATCGCACCGCTCAGTTCCACCATACCTTTGTCCACGGTCACGCCAATCATGTCCTTGCCGGCCCATTTCTGCCTGGCAAGCTCGGCAAGGATGTTCTGTCGGATCTGGTCGTCGTCAATGACTGTCGAGACAGCGTCCGGCAAGACGCTCAGCAATGCGCGCAGAAGGTCGGAACGGGTGACGATGCCGACTACTTTGCCACCGTCGACGACCGGAACGCGTTTGATATGACGGCGCGTCATCAGTTCGACGATCTCGGACAGCGATGCGCCAGGTGATGCCGTGACGACATCCGCCGTCATCACCTCCTCGATACGCCGTCCGTTGGCTTGAACATATTCATCGGCGGCTCTTCCTGGGCTGACAAGAAACTCCAGCCAACGCGGGCGCTTGTGCTTCGTGCCGAGCTCTCCGCGGCGCAGGAAATCGCCCTCACTGACAATGCCGACCAGCGCGCCGTCGCTGCGAATGACGGGAAGGCCGCTGATCTTCTTGGAGAGCATCAACCCTGCCGCATCGGAAATCGATGCCGTTGGTTCTATCCCGATGACCGGTGCGGTCATTATGGCTTCGGCTTGCATGTCTGCCTCCTCCAACATCTATCGGATCACTATCCAGGTCCTGTGCGGGACATACCTTGATCTGCATCATTCCCGGCGTCGACGGACGTCAATTTGACCTGTCGTCGCGGTCGATGAGAATCCGTTCCGCTGCGCCGTCGAGATCCTCATATTGACCGCTCCTCAAGGCCCACAGGAAGCCGGCCAGCCCGAGCGCGCCGAGGAACAGGGCCACAGGTATGAGATAGACGAGTGTCGTCATGAGGATTGTGCCAATGTGCCGATGCTGGAGCGCCTGTCGGGCGCCGCGCTTCTTGCTTGAGCATCCGACCCAAAGCCCTGCAGCCGCAACGCGTTTGCGATGACCAGCAGCGATGAGGCGGACATCGCTATCGCCGCGATGAGCGGCGTGACATGGCCGAGAATGGCGATCGGCACGGCAACTGTGTTGTAGATGATCGCGATGGCAAGGTTCTGGCGTATCAGCCTTCCGGCCTTGCGCGAGATGTCGAGGGCGAGGGGCACCGCCAGGAGGCTTTCACGCAGGAAGACGAAATCGGCGGCGTTGCGTCCGATGTCGGCAGCGGTGGCCGGGGCGATCGAGACGTGCGCCGCGCCCAGTGCGGGCGTGTCGTTGAGCCCGTCACCAACCATCAGCACCTTATGTCCCGCTCTGGTCAGCGCTTCGATCCGCTCGACCTTGCCGGACGGAAGCAGGGCAGGAACGAAACGCTCGACACCCAGGGTTTCCGCAACTTCACGACAAGCGGCCGCGGTGTCGCCGGACAGCATTTCCACCGACACCTCGGTCTCGTTCAACTGGCCAATGCTCGTCTTGGCATCGGCACGCAGTGCATCCTGGAAGACAAAGCACGCCACGATCGCTCCATTCCTCGAAAGAACGGTTCCGCCAAATCCGCCATACCTGCCTTCGCCACCGGTCCGCGCCTTCCATCCAGCCCATCCGCGCCGACCCAACCGCCAGGTGCTGTCCGCGGTTGTGGCTTCGATCCCGAAACCGGGGTGCTCGCTGACGGCCTCCAGTTTCGGTTGACCGACAAAATTCACGAAACCGGCTATGGCCTTTGAGAACGGATGACCCGAGTGCGCGGCCATGTCGGCCGCGATCGCCAGCATCGCCGGGTCGATGGACGACGCGTTGACCAGCCATGGCTGGCCGAGCGTCAGCGTGCCGGTCTTGTCGAACACCGCGACGTCGATCGCCGCCAGGCGCTCCATGGCCGAACCGTCCTTGACCATGACGCCGGCTTCGAACAGGCGACGCGCCGCCACAACCTGCACTATCGGCACGGCGAGGCCGAGGGCGCATGGGCATGTGATGATGAGAACGGCAATGGCGATAGTCACTGCCTGGTGCCAGTCGCCGGCTGCCACCATCCAGCCAAGGAACGTCACGAAGGCGGTGAGATGGACCACCGGCGCGTAGAGCGCCGAGACCCGGTCGGCGATCCGTCGGTAGCGCGCACGGCCACCTTCGGCGGCTTCCATCAGCCGAACCATTTCCGCCAGGAAGGAGTCCTTCGCGGCAGCGGTTGCCTCGATGGTCAGCGGGCCGGTAAGATTGAGCGTGCCGGCCTGGACCCGTTCCCCTGACGCCACGGTTTTCGGTGTGCTCTCGCCGGAAACCAGCGAGCAGTCGAGATCCGAGGCTCCGCGAATGATCCTGCCGTCGACAGGCACCCTTTCGCCGGCGGCGACCAGCAGCTGCATGCCTGGTTCGATCTCGCCGACAGGCAGATAGTCGCGTGTGCCGTCATCGCGCTGCACCATGGCGCCGCGCGCCGCCAGCCGCGCCAGGCCGTTCACCGCGGTGCGGGCACGCTCACGCATCACGTGATCCAGCGTGCGGCCGATCAACAGGAAGAACAGCAGCGAGACCGACGCATCGAAATAGGCGTGCTCGCCATGGTTGATCGTCTCGTAGAGGCTCATGGCATAGGCAAGCGAGACGCCGACCGCGATCGGCACGTCCATGTTCATGCGGCCGTGGCGCAGCGCATTCCATGCCGAGCGGAGATAGATGCCGCCGGCGAAGGCGAGCGCCGGGATCGCGATCAGCGCCGAGACCCAATGGAACAGGTCGCGGGTCGCGCCTTCGGCACCGGACCAAACCGAGACCGAAAGCAGCATGACGTTGCCCGCCGCAAAGCCCGCGACCGCGACGGCGCGGATCAGTTCCGAAAGTGTCTTGTCCTTCTCGCCAACCTCGGGGTCGAACAGATGCGCCTCGTAGCCGAGCCGTCCAAGCGCGGCAACGATCGGCGGAATTTCATTCCCGCGCCATTGGATCGAGACCCGTTTCGTCGACAGGTTGACGCGAACGCCCTCGACGTGATCGAGCCTGCCAAGCGCCGTCTCGATCGCCTGGATACAGGCCGCGCAATGAACCGCTGGCACTGAAAGATCGGTCTGGTGAAGGTCAGCGCCAAGCGATCGGCTCGCCAATCGGATTTCTTGGCTCGAGGGCAGGACGGATGTCTCAAGATCCAGCGCCATTTCCGCGCCCGGCGCACAACAGCTCATTGCAGCGCTCCATGGGAAATCATGATCCTGCGGACGTCGCGATAGGGTTCCGCGAGACCGGCATCGGCGTCGACTTCGACGATCCAGACGCCGTCCTTGGGCATCTGTTGCGCGGCGAATTCCTGGCCGGAGGCGAGGGCGAGCGTGACCGACTTGTCTTCTTTCTCGTACGCGGGATGGCGAAACAGCACCTTGACGGCATGCAGGGGAACCGGCTTGCCGGCGCCATCGGTGAGGCTGTAGCGGACCTCGCCCCATGCGATGGTCAGTTTGCCGGCCCAGCCGAGAGCCGCCTGCGCGCGCCCTTCCTCGGCCTTTTTGTTGAATTGCTGGCTCGCCACATAGGTGTTTTCGACGACAAGGCCGGTCCAGCTCGTGCTGGCCAGTGTCGCCATGGTTAGGTTGACCGCGATGACCACGCCGAAAAAGGCAAGGACGATGGCCAGCATGTGCCTGCCGGTGAATTCACGGGATTTTTGCGCGTTGGCGTTCATCTGGCGATCTCCGGCGCGTTGAAGGTGGCAGTGTACTCGTCCGACTCGAAGCTCGCCTTGTCCTCGACACGGAACGTGAAGGTTCGCGCGGTGCCCTGGATCTGACCCGCCGGCTGGCGCACGAAAACCTTCAGCACCTTCAGCCGGTCGGGTTCGACCGGGATGGCGAAAGAACGGCCTGCGGGGATATCGTCGCCGACCACGCTCATGTCAGCTCGTGGCAAGCCTTGCATCGTGACGACGATCGTCCTTGGCTCCGGAATCATGTTGAGCAGCTTGACGGTGTAACCGTTGCGGATCGAACCGTCGGACAGTGTGACGAATTGCGGATTGCGGTCATGCAGCACGTTGACTTCGAGCCGGTCGCGCGTCAGCAGCGAATAGAGCAGGCCCAGGCCGATCAGCGACCACACACCCATGTAGACGTAAGTGCGCGGACGAAAGATCTTGCGGATATGGAAATGGGACACCTTGTCGGAGAACAAGCCGTCGGCGGTCCGGACCAGCGACGGTTTGACTGAACCGGAGCCGCCCGCGGTCGCCAGCATCATGTTGGCGTTGTAGTCGGAGAGCGTCGCGTAGGAGATCAGTCCACGCTCCCTGCCGAGCTTGTCCATGACGCCGTCGCAGGCGTCGATGCAAAGCGCGCAGGTGATGCACTCGAGCTGCTGGCCGTCACGAATGTCGATCCCCATCGGGCAGACCGCGACGCAGGCATTGCAGTCGACGCAGTCGCCGACGGACTGTCCCGCGGCCTGCACTTTCTTGGCGTGACGCGAGCGCGGTTCGCCGCGCCAGTCATTGTAGGTGACGGTGAGCGAACTTTCGTCGAGCATGGCCGCCTGGATGCGCGGCCATGGGCACATGTAGGTGCAGACCTGCTCGCGCATCAGCCCGCCGAACGTATAGGTCGTCGCCGTCAGCACGGCGACGGTGACGTAGGCGACGGGTGCCGCTGTGCCGGTGAAGAGTTCGCCGACCAGCGTCGGCGCATCGGCGAAATAGAAGATCCAGGCGCCGCCGGTCGCCGCGCCGATGACCAGCCAGATGGCGTGTTTCGATACCCGCAGCACGAGCTTGCGCGCGGTCCACGGCCCGGCATCGAGCTTCATGCGGGCGTTGCGGTCGCCTTCGATCGCCCGCTCAACGACCAGGAACAGATCGACCCAAACAGTCTGCGGACATGTGTAGCCGCACCAGGCTCGGCCGACAGTCGACGTGATCAGGAAAAGACCGACGCCGGCCATGACCAGAAGGCCGGCCACATAGTAGAACTCCTGCGGCCATATCTCGATAAAGAAGAAGTAGAAACGGCGGTTTGCAAGGTCGAGCAGCACGGCCTGGTCCGGCGCGAAAGCTCCCCGATCCCAGCGCAGCCAGGGCGTCAGGTAGTAGATGCCGAGCGTAATCGCCATCACCAGCCATTTGAACCGGCGAAAGCTGCCTGAGGCGCGTTTCGGGAAGATCTTCTTGCGCGCGGCATACATTGGCTGGCGCACCTTGGCGGAATTGACCGCCTCGGCTTCAAGCCGTTCTACCCGCGTATTGTCCAGCACATGCATCTCCACTCGCGCCGGCGGCAACCTGCCCATGCAGGGCTGCCGGCGTAAGGAAGTCTTGCAGCAAGGCAGGGTCAGGCGCGTTGATGCAAGTCAAACCGGGTTGCCGGAATGCAAGTCGAGGCCCGGCAGGGCCGGGCCTCGACGCCTGCGCGGTGAAGGGAGGAGAACAGGCCCCCCCTCCTATTCTCCGCCGCCAAGCGAATGAACGTAGACCGCCAGCTCCTTGACCTTGGTCTCGCCCAGGCGCACGCCCCAGGCCGGCATAACGCCCTGTTTCGGCGCGCGGACCTGGGCGGCGATGGCTGCCTCGCCCGACCCGTAGAGCCAGATCGCATCGGTCAGATCGGGGGCGCCGAGCTCCTTGTTGCCTTTTGCGTTGTCGCCGTGGCAAGCGACGCAATTTTCGGCGAAGACCTTGGCGCCCGGCTCAATGAGGCTCGCGTCCTTGATCTGGCCGGAGAGGCTGGCCACGTAGGCGCTGACCTGAGTGATCTGCTCGGGCGTGACGATGTCGCCAAAGGCAGGCATTTCCGACAGGCGCGTGTCCGGATCGGACGCGAAGCGGATGCCGTGCGTGATGGTCTGCTGGATCTGCTCGGCATTGCCGCCCCACAGCCAATCGTCGTCGTTGAGATTGGGAAATCCCTTGGAACCTTGGGCGCCCGAGCCATGACACTGTACGCAATTGACCTTGAAAGCGGCGCCGCCGGCAGCGACCGCGAATTCGCGCAAGGCATCGTCCGCGGCAATCTCCGAGACGGTTTTCTGCTCTACCGCCGCGACATATTTGCCCTTGGCGGCTTCAGCCGCGGTCAACTCGTTCTTGACCTCGTCGCGGCTGGAATAGCCGAGCACCCCCTTCGTCGCCGAGTGCAGCAGAGGCCATGCCGGATAGGCGATAGTGTAGCCGATCGCCCAGAAAATGGTGATGTAAAAGGTTACGACCCACCAGCGCGGAAGCGGGTTGTTGAGTTCCCGAATGCCATCCCACTCATGGCCGGTGGTCGAGACGCCAGAGACCTCGTCGATATGCTCGTTGCTCATGATCAGTCGTCCTCAAGGGGAATCCGGGCGGCTTCGTCGGCCAGCTTGCGGCTGCCGGGGCGCAGCGCGAAGGCGATTGCGCCGACAAAGAAAAGCGCCATGGCGAGCAGCGCCCAGCTGTCGGCGAACTCTCGCATCAAATTGTAATCCATTGATAAAACTCCTCAGCGATAGCCGGCGGCTTCGTCGTAGTTCTTGAAGTCGACCAGCGTGCCGAGCATCTGCAGATAGGCGACGAGGGCATCCATTTCGGTGACCTGTTGCGGGTTGCCGTCGAAGTCGCCGATCTTGGCTTTGGGGTAACGGGCTTCCAGGCCGGATGTGTCGGCATTGGGATCGGCCTGCGCCATCAAATCGGCATTGGCATGCGCGATCATGTCATCGCTGTAGGGGACGCCGACACGCCGGTTGGCGACCAGGTGGGTGGAGAAGTCCTTCACCTCGATGGGCGTGTCTTTCAGAAACGCGTAGCTCGGCATGATCGATTCCGGCACCACCGAACGCGGATCGGCGAGGTGCTCGACATGCCATACATTCGAGTAGCGGTCACCGACCCGGGCGAGGTCCGGCCCGGTGCGCTTCGATCCCCATTGGAAGGGATGATCGTACATCGACTCGGCCGCCAGGCTATAGTGACCATAGCGCTCGACTTCGTCGCGGAACGGCCTGATCATCTGGCTGTGGCAGAGGTAGCAGCCCTCGCGCACGTAGATGTTGCGCCCGGCAAGTTCGAGCGGCGAGTAAGGCCGCATGCCTTCCACCTTCTCGATCGTGTTGTCGAGATAGAAGAGCGGTGCGATCTCGACGATACCGCCGACGGTCACCACAAGGAGGGAGCCCACGAGAAGAAGCGTGGCGTTCTTCTCGATCAGTGCGTGTCTGTCCATCAAGCCCATTTTCTGGCTCCTTATTCGGCAGGCTGAAGGGTGGGAACGGAGCCGGGCATCGGCTCCTCCTCACGCTGGTATCCGAGGATGGTCATGGTGATGTTCCAGGCCATGATCAGGGCGCCGGAGAGGTACATGGCCCCGCCGATGGCGCGCATGACATAGTAGGGGTGCATGGCGGCGACGGTTTCAGCGAAGGAGTAGACCAGGAAGCCCTGCTCGTCGTATTCGCGCCACATCAGCCCCTGCATGATGCCGGACACCCACATCACCGCCGCGTAGACGACGATGCCGAGCGTCGCCAACCAGAAGTGCCAGGTGACCAGCCGCAGCGAGTAGAGCCGTTGACGGTTCCAGAGCTTCGGCACCATGTAGTAGATCGCGCCGAACGAGATCATGCCGACCCAGCCGAGCGCACCCGAGTGCACGTGGCCAATGGTCCAGTCGGTATAATGCGACAGCGAATTGACCGTCTTGATCGACATCATCGGACCTTCGAAGGTCGACATGCCGTAGAAGGCGATGGCCATCACCATCATGCGGATGATCGGATCGGTGCGGAGCTTGTCCCAGGCGCCCGACAGCGTCATCAGACCGTTGATCATGCCGCCCCATGACGGCATCCACAGCATGATCGAGAACACCATGCCGAGCGTCTGCGCCCAGTCGGGCAGGGCGGTGTAGTGCAGATGATGCGGGCCGGCCCAGATGTAGAGGAAGATGATCGCCCAGAAATGGATGATCGACAGCCGGTAGGAATAGACCGGCCGGTTCGCCTGCTTTGGCACGAAATAATACATCATGCCGAGGAAGCCGGCGGTCAGGAAGAAGCCGACGGCGTTGTGGCCGTACCACCACTGTGTCAGCGCGTCCTGGACGCCGGAAAAGGCGGAGTAACTCTTGGAGCCCAGGAACGAGGCCGGCATCGACAGGTTGTTGACCACATGCAGCATCGCGATGGTGACGATGAACGACAGGTAGAACCAGTTGGCGACGTAGATGTGCGGTTCCTTGCGCTTCAGGATGGTGCCGAGGAAGAGCAGGAGATAGGCGACCCAGACGATAGTCAGCCAAAGGTCCACATACCATTCCGGTTCGGCGTATTCGCGGCTCTCGGTGATGCCGAGCAGGTAGCCTGTCGCGGCCATGACAATGAAAAGCTGATAGCCCCAGAACACGAACCAGCCGAGATCGCCGCCGAACAGCCGCGCGCGGCAGGTGCGTTGCACGACGTATAATGACGTGCAAAGCAATGCGTTGCCGCCGAAAGCGAAGACGACGCCGGATGTGTGCAGCGGCCGCAACCGGCCGAAGTTGAACCAGGGCTGGATGTTGAGATCCGGGTAGGCAAGCTGCAGCGCGATGACCACGCCGACGAGCATGCCGACGACTCCCCAGAACATGGTGGCGATGGCGCCATAGCGGATCGGTCCATCCATATAGGCGGACGGGTCGATCGGAGCGGCAGCTTCGAAGCTCGTGTTGCGGATGAGGACGGCGACAAAACCAAGCAACACAAAGAACAGCACCCACATATGCTGCCGGAAAGGCTCGTCCACGCCGAAGCCGGCGGCTACCAGAGCCGCAAATGTGAAAAGGCCCAAAGCGACGATTTGTGTGCCGAACTTCATGACATGTCCCCGACCTCGGATTCCGATGCGCGGACGTCAATCCGCGTGGACACCAATTCCTCAGTCGTGTTGTCGCCGCCTTGATCCATGTCAAAGCTCAGCTCTTTCGGATTGGGCAGCGTTGGTCTCGCGAAAGACCGGGAGGCTGCCATTGAACGGGGACAAAGAAGGGAGATCGACGCTGTTCGAAACACGCCGCGAAGATGGCATGCTTACGGGCCGATCCGGCAGAGAGGCGATCCCTGCCGCGGTGATGAAGCGAGCGCATCGGGAAAAGCTGCAGCTCTGCGACGCGCTGGAAAAAATCGCCGACGCCTTGCCGAGGGTTGATCGGCTGAAATGCCTGGGCACGGCCAACGCCATCGTTCCCCTGCTGCGCAACATCCATCACTATGAAGAGACGATCATCTTTCCGGCATATGAGGCGGCCATAAGCGGCGGAGAACCCAATCTTGCCTCAACCCGCCGACTGCGCGCCGAACATGTCGAAGACGAATGCTTTGCTGGCGAGGTTACCGAGATTCTGCTGGCGATCGGCCATGGCAAGGCGGTCGACAATGCCGAAGCCGTCGGCTTCATGCTGCGCGGCTTTTTCGAGGGCCTGCGCCGGCATATCGCGTTTGAACGCGAGCACGTCTTGCCGAAGATCGGGATTGTCGATCCAGGCTAGATCCGCGATGGGTGCCGACTGCGCCGCCGGGTCTAAGCGCCGGAGCGCTGCTCCAGCCGGCTCAGATTGTCCACCATCACGCGCCGGTTGTTCTCGATCCGGATCACCCCGTCGGTTCGCAGTCTGGTCAGCTGGCGGCTCACCGTCTCGATCGTCAGACCGAGGAAATCCGCTATGTCGGCGCGTGTCAGCGGCAGATCGAAAGTCGCCGACCTGGCTGTCGGGCCGACCGTGGGATCGATGTTCCTGGCGATCATCACCAGGAAGCTCGCCACCTTCTCCGCCGCGGTCTTGCGCCCAAGGGTCACCATCCAGTCACGTGCTTCGTCGAGTTCGTTCAGCGCCTGTTTAAGCAGGCGATGCTCGAGCTCAGGAGATTCTTTCATCATCCGTTCGATAGCCGTCTTCGGAAACGAACAAAGGGAAACGGCTGTCGCCGCTTCCGCGTTAATCTCGCTTTCCGCCTTGAACGGCCTTCCCAGAAAGTCTGGCGCGAACTGGAGGCCGACAATCTGCTGGCGTCCGTCCGAAAGGCTCTTTGTCAGCTTCACCACGCCGGAAAGCACGTTCGAATAGCTGTCGACGGTCTCGGCGTCGCCGACCAGTTCGCCCCCCGGCTCGATCCTGTGCCTGGACGACGACTTGGCGAGCCCGATAAGCTGGTCGGCATCGAGCGCGCCGCAGACGCCGCGGTGCCGTGCCTCGCAGGACTGGCAAAGCACGGGAATGCCGGAACTGTGAATGTCCTGTCTGACGGTCATTTCATCGCCCGAGGTCAAGATGCCGGCAGGATACCACTGCCGCCTCAAGAATCGTTGCGTCAGTTTGTCCGTGCCCCGCCCGCCTTGATTGAAATCAAGGTTTCGTCACCACCGCACGGGCAGATTGCCCCCATGCAGCCGACAGCAGCCAACGACACACGCACGATCTCGCTAGCCAGCTTGGGCGAAAACGTCCCGCGCTACACGAGCTATCCGACCGCGCCGCACTTTCACGCCGGCGTCGACGCCATATCGGTTCGCGGCTGGATGGAAAGCCTCGAAAGCGATGACGATATATCGCTCTACCTGCATGTCCCCTATTGCGACAGGCTGTGCTGGTTCTGCGCGTGCCATACCAAACAGACACGACACTATGCGCCTGTGACGACTTTTCTTAGTGCTCTGCACAGGGAGATTGAAACGGTTGCTCACCTCCTGACCGACAGGGGACGTATCCGCGCAGTCCACTTTGGCGGCGGTTCGCCAACCATGTTGAAGCCCGACGACATCCGGGCACTCGGCAAGCTGCTGCGGGACCGGTTCGACTTTCGCGAAGATGCCAGTGTCAGCGTCGAAATCGATCCTAACGACATGGACGAGCCTCGCCTGGACGCGCTCGCTGCAATCGGCATGACCAGAGCCAGTCTTGGCGTACAGGACTTCGATCCCAAGGTGCAGAAGGCGATCAATCGCGAACAGAGCTTTCTGCTGACTAAGAGCGTGGTGGACGGCACTCGTGCACGCGGCGTGGGCTCCGTCAATCTCGATCTGCTTTACGGGCTGCCGCACCAGACACTCGAAAGCATTGCCTCGACGGTCGCGCAGGCGCTGACCTTGGAGCCGGACAGGATTGCGCTGTTTGGATATGCGCATGTGCCATGGTTCAAGAAGCATCAGACGATGATCGACGATGCGTGGCTGCCTCAGTCCGCCGAACGTCTGGCGCAGTCGCAGCTTGCCGCCCAACTGATCATGGCAGCCGGATACGAAGCCATCGGAATAGATCATTTCGCAAGGTCGGATGACGCGCTTGCAATCGCGGCCCGGACCGGAACGATCCGCCGAAATTTCCAGGGCTATACCGAGGATCGGTGTGAAACCCTGATCGGTCTCGGGCCGTCCGCCATCAGCCGGTTCCGGCAAGGCTATGCTCAAAACATCACTGCGACAGGCGAGTATGAGAAGGCGGCGAACGGCGGCCAATTGGCGACGGCGCGCGGCATCGAGCTGAGCGTCGATGATGTCGCGAGAGGCTGGATCATCGAACGCCTGATGTGCCAGTTCCGCTTTTCGGCGATCGATCTGGTGGAGCTCTTCGGAACGGTCGGCGAAAAGCTGCTCCTCGAGGCAAGCAACCTGGCCATTGGCGGCTCCGGCAAGATGCTCACGCTCGATGGCGAGACCTTTGTCGTGCCGCAGGAGAGCCGCCCCATCGTCAGGACCGTGGCAGCGAAGTTCGACAAATACTTCGAAAAGAGAACGGGCCGGCATTCCGTGGCGGTGTGAGACGTTCCGGATTCAAAAGTGCTCGCCAATTCGAAACGGGCCGATGCGTGTTCCGGCAGCGATCAGATAGGCGGTGGACCAGCCGATCAGCAGAAAGCCGTTCACCCCCTCCAGAGCCGCCAGAACGCGCCAGTCATGCGCCGGCACCACGTCTCCATAGCCGACGGTCGAGAAGGTGATGGTGGAAAAGTAGAGCGCGGTCTCGAAGTCGGGCAGGACTCCGAGTTGGCGATACACCCCCGCCCACAACCAGACCTCCGTTGTCATGACGGCAAAGAGACCCATCACCACGCTGATCATTGCCACAACCCGGCTTCGTCGCCCGTGCATGCGAAAACGCGCCACCAGATGTCCCATCGCATGGGTGACGGCGATGAGGCCAAAGGTGTGAATGAGGACCGTCAGGCTTATGACGACCGTACCGACGAAGAGGTTGAGAGCCATGCCAGGAAACTAGGATCTCGAGGGAT
Organism: Mesorhizobium sp.; assembly: GCA_004017275.1. Classification (GTDB taxonomy): domain Bacteria; phylum Pseudomonadota; class Alphaproteobacteria; order Rhizobiales; family Rhizobiaceae; genus Mesorhizobium. Next base: position 112,596 of record SAKE01000001.1, read on the forward strand.
GTTTTCCTTGCGCGAAATCAAAGGCGTTAGCCTTTCGAGCTTGAGGCAAGCAGCCGAGTTTTTTTGCCAAAGCCAGCCTATTGACCACCGGCCGTTGCGGAAGGAGCGAGACGAAAGAACATCGCCAGCTTCAGGCTTGTCGCGATCCGCTCGGCCCGGTCGACAAACACCGCCGCCGTTTCCGGAGCGAAGAGTTCAGCCGCCGTCTGGCGAAACAGAGCTAGCCAGATCTCGAAATCGGCCTCGGTGACATCCTTGAGTTTCAGGTGCGCCGGCACCGGGCGTCCGTGATAATCGCCGCTCTTGAGGATGACGGAACACCAGAAGTCCGTCATTTTCTCCAGGTGTGGCTCCCAGTCGCCGGTGATCTCGCGTGCGAAAATCGGACCGAGACGCTGGTGCTGCCTGACCTTTGCGTAGAATTCGCGGACCAGTTTTCCGATCGAGGTTCGATCGACGCCGGCATGGTTCAAAGGCTGTTCCGCGACCGGGTGCGCCCGATCCAAAGTTGATTTCAACGTCATCATGCACTCTTGTTCATGCTGTCAGGACAATCCCAGGCGCCGCAGGGCGGCCTGCACAAGACTGGGCCGGTCGCGGACAAGCCGGAAGCCCAGATTGTCGGGCGGCGTTCCCACGGCGCAGCCGCCGCTCTTGCCGTCGCGGATGAAGTTCGACATGTAGGTGCGGTGGAAGCCCTCCACGGCGTGCACGCCGCAATTGTCGATCGAACTGGCGGTCCGCTTTCCCCCACTTCCTATCGTGGCATGGGAATAGCATGTCGAGGTCCATTCCCAGACGTTCCCCGCAACGTCCGCCAATCCCCTTGAGTTGATGCCAAAAGCCCCCTGCACCCTTGGTTCAGGATCTGGCTTCCGGCCGAGTGCGCTCTCGGCGCGATACTGGGCGAGCCAGCGCCGCGCTGGGTTGTTCGGCTCGCTTTCGTCACCCTCTATATCGCTTCGGAACCGTTCGCCGGCGGCATAGGCCCACTCCACATCCGTGGGCAGTCGCCATGTCTCATTTGTGCGGGCTGACAGCCAGGTCGCATAAGTTTCAGCATCGATGTGGCTAACGCCGGTGACCGGAATGTTGCCGCTCTTGCGCGAGTCGGCGGGCTTGCAGGCACCGTCCGCCACGCAGCGTCCATATTCCGATACGCTCACCTGGTACTTCATGATTTCCAGTGGCGCATCGATGGTTTCCTGCACGATGGGCGCCGCGACGGGATGGTTGTCCTTGAGGAATTCCCCAGGCTGTGGGTGATCGAACGAGCCAGGTCCAAGGACAACCAGCTCGCTCACGGCTACTGCTTGGGGAAATTCCGAAGAACTGCTGTCGCGCGCATGGGTTATGCCGGTGCCGATCAGTGCGGCGGCCGCAATTGTTCCGAAGGTGAAGACAGGATCGAAGGACATGGTTTTGAATCCCGCTCCAAGTGCAACCCCTTGGCGCCGTCGCGGGGCTGCACCGAGCATCGGATCTCCCGTCTACGAGGCGATCGCCTTGGGCGCTTCGATCTGCATCATCAGATCGTCGTCCCAGCTTCCGTCGACCGTGAAGTGCGCGGTCGCTCCGAGCTCCACTGCCTCGATCAGATTGTGGTTCACATAGGCGTAGACACCCGGCTGCAGGAAGGTGTAGAGCGCCGCGCCAGCCGACCCGCCGCGGATGAACCAGGTCTCCAGGTCCTTGGTCGGAGGGTTGGCGAACTTGCCCTGTTCCCAGACAAAGTCGCCATGACCGCCGATCAGGTGCGGACGCGTGTCGCGGTTGGCCTGCGAGTGAACGATCAATATCGTTTCGCCGACCTTCGCCTTCATGGCGTTGTCGCCGGTCAGCGAACCGGCCTTGCCGTTGAACACCACATGCGTTGGGATCAGCCCGCGCATGACCTTTACGGTGTCGTCGTAGTTGTCGCCGGCCGTTTCATATTTCTTGAATTTTCCCTGCTCGTCGCGCGGGATGTAGAAGTCGTTCTCGCCGATGTAGTAGATGTGGTCGTAGTGAACGGGCTTGCCCTTATCGTCCTTGAGGCCGTCGCGCGGCAGCACCATCACCGCCCCGCTCATGCCGGACACGACATGCCACGGGATCATCGCGCCACCTGGCGCGCAGTGGTAGACGAACGTGCCGGTGCGGGTTGCCTTGAAGCGGAGCGTGACCTGCTCGCCCGGATTGATCAGCGTCAGCCCGCCGCCGCCGAGTGCGCCGGTCGCGGCATGGAAATCGATGTTGTGGGCGAGCGTATTGGTGTCGGGATTGATCAGGGTGAGTTCGATATAGTCGCCTTGATGCACGACCATAAGCGGGCCTGGAATCGAGCCGTTGTAGGTCATCGCATTGAGCTGCGTGCCGTCGGCATCGATGATCACCGGCTTCTCTTCGATCGTCATCGTGAATTCGACGACCTTTGGACCGCCCTTGGCCACCTGCTCATGAGCGTGGACGAACGGCGGCGCGACCAGGGTGACCTTTTCGCGTGGCAATCCAGCGACATCCTTCGCGCTCGCCACGGCCGGCAATTGACCAATGGTGGCAACGGCGGCCGCGGTAAGGACAGAGCCTAACAAAGCTTCTCGTCTCGTAAGCATTTTCCATCTCCTTTGTTCATCCATCTGATGTCCCAAGAATAGTCTGCTTGCGGGCTACGTCTTTGCGCTGGCGCAAATCTGCCTTTGATTTGTCGGGTTGCTCGATTGACTGGGCGAGCAGCGGAGCTCGGCTGGCTGAGAGTCATCGACTGCCAGCTCCAGATCAGCGACCTTGGATAGAGCAAACGTTTGGGACCGGAGGATCGTGTCGTTGTCTATCGAGGCCGCATATGAAACAGGCCGGACCAGACCGCTCCCCGGTCCGTCCGGCCTGTGCCTCCGGAAGATTGCGAACCGGAGGGCATCTATGAAAGCGGGTCAGTTGGAAGCAGTCTTGGTCGCCTCGGCGAACAGTTCCGCGAATACGGGCTTGGCTTTTCCGACCTGCTTGACGGCCTCCGCCGCCTCCAGGTTGACGGGCTTGCCGACGACGATCAGCGCAACCATGCCCATGCCGTAGTGTGGCGCGCACTTCACGCCATAGACGCCCTCCTTGGCGAGGGTCACGGTAATTTCTTCGCTGGGCTTGCCCTTGAAGGCTTCGACGCCGTCCGGGATCATTCCTTTGATGCTCTCGGCATTGTGGGACTTGTCGGTCGGCACAAACTTGATCGTGTCGCCGGGCAACGCCCGAACAAAGGCGGGTTGGAAGACCATCGAACCTTTCTCACCCTTGTTCAGCATCTGCACGATATGTTCTTCGGCATTTGCGGTGCCGGCAATGGACAGCATGGCGATGGCCGCGGCGATCAGAGGCAGTTTCATTTGGAAGTCCTTTCTTGAGTTCTACGGCGTCAACCGGTTGCGCCCTTTCTAAGTCACCGGACGGCTTGGCGATTTGCGCTGGCGCAAACTCCGGAGCATAAAACATCCTGCGCTTCTCATGGAGCGTGGCGCATGGGAGAGAGCCAAGGCACGCGCCTCTTGCCGCCCATCGGTCGCCCATGAGACATTCCGTGACCAGGGGGACTCAGATGCATTGGCCGCGGTCAAGTTCGAGAGGCGACAGAGTTGGGTAGCCTCGATCGCTCGTTGATTGCCGGGCTGCCTGTCTTCGAGGGCGTGGCCGCCACGGATCTCGACCGCATAGTCGGTCAGGCCAGGTCGCTCCGGATTGCCAAGGAGCAACCAGTGTTCGAGCAGGAGCAGGAAGCGCATTCCTTCTTTCTGTTGCTCGACGGACATGTGCGCGTCATGAAATCGACCCCTGACGGGCACGAGGTCACGGTGCGGTACATAAGCCCGGGCGAGTTGATGGGCATTGCCCATGCGCTTGGCCGCACCACCTATCCGGCAAATGCAATTGCCGCCGTCGATTGCGTGGTCCTTGCCTGGCCGAGTCGCCTGTGGCCGGCGTTCGCCGCTGATTTCCCCAGTTTCAGCGCCAACACCTACAAGGCCGTGGGCGGCAGGCTGCAGGACGCCCATACGCGCGTCATTGAGATGGCCACCGAACAGGTGGAACAGCGCGTCGCCCATGCACTGCTCAAGCTGGTCAAGCAAGCGGGTAGGAAGACCGAGGAAGGCATCCTGATCGACTTCCCGATCTCACGCCAGGACATTGCCGAGATGACGGGAACGACGCTCCATACGGTGAGTCGGCTGCTCTCGGCATGGGAAGACCAGGGATTGGTCAAAAGCGGACGTCAGAAGGTCACCGTGGTCGAGCCCCACCAGCTCCTGCTGATCGCCGAAGGTCGCGTGGAGAAAAGCTAGTCGGAGTCGGTCCTTGCGATTGCGGTTCGCAAATCGTAGCTGAGTTTTTCCTCGTCCAGATGGTGCTCCCGTGCGGCATCGGAAACGGTGTGGAACGAAGCAATCGGACAGCCGACGCAAAGCATGCCGCGCTGGAGCACGACCCGGATGGCCGCCGGCGACCCGTGCATGATTTCGTCCATCGTCGCATCGTCGCTGAATTTGCGTTTCATGCCGCTTGCCCGCGTCTGGAAGCGGACATGTTGCATCCGCCTTACGGGATGCTCGTTGCGCCAAGACAAATAAGAAGCAACCTCATGCACATCGCGGCTGAACGGCGCAGATCGTCGAGCGCGTCAGGAACCGCTTCTCGCGTCCGTTATCCAGCGAGAACATGCCGCCGCGGCCAGGCACAACGTCGATGATGAGATCGGTGTGCTTCCAGGCCTCGAATTGCGAGGCCCCGATGTAGAACGGCGCGTCGCCGATGCGGCCGAGCAGCACATCCTGGTCGCCGACGATGAAGCCGGCGCGCGGATAGCACATCGGCGAAGAGCCGTCGCAGCAGCCGCCGGATTGATGGAACAGCACCGGACCGTGCTCGACAACGATCTCCGCGATCAATTCAAGCGCTGCCGGCGTTGCCGTGACCTTCGCATGCATGGCTTTCTTTCGATTTCCAGTCTGGGGCGCGGCCCCCTGCGGAGCCGCGCCTATGAGCCAAAGTGACGATCAGAAGAAGCCGAGCTTCTTCGGGCTATAGCTGACCAGCATATTCTTGGTCTGCTGGTAGTGGTCGAGCATCATCTTGTGGGTCTCGCGGCCGATGCCGGACTGCTTGTAGCCGCCGAAGGCCGCATGCGCGGGATAGGCGTGGTAGCAGTTGGTCCAGACGCGGCCGGCCTGGATCGCGCGGCCGAAGCGATAGGCGCGGTTGGCATCTCGTGTCCAGACGCCGGCGCCGAGGCCGTAGAGCGTATCGTTGGCTATGCTGAGCGCTTCGTCGTCGTCCTTGAAGGTCGTGACCGAAACCACGGGCCCGAAAATCTCTTCCTGGAAGACGCGCATCTTGTTGTGACCCTTGAACACGGTCGGCTTGACGTAATAGCCGCCCGCCAGGTCACCAGGCAGCACATTGCGGGCGCCGCCGGTCAGCACTTCCGCGCCTTCCTGGCGGCCAATGTCGATGTAGGACAGGATCTTTTCCAGCTGCTCGGACGAGGCCTGCGCACCGATCATCGTCGCCGGATCCAGTGGATCGCCCTGCACGATCGCCTCGACGCGCTTGAGGGCGCGTTCCATGAACCTGTCGTAGATCGATTCATGGATGAGCGCACGGCTCGGGCAGGTGCAGACTTCGCCCTGGTTCAGCGCGAACATGACGAAGCCTTCGATCGCCTTGTCGAAGAAATCATCGTCCTCGGCGACGACATCCTTGAAGAAGATGTTGGGCGACTTGCCGCCCAGTTCCAGCGTGACCGGGATCAGGTTCTGGCTGGCATATTGCATGATCAGCCGGCCCGTCGTGGTCTCGCCGGTAAAGGCGATCTTGGCGATGCGCGGCGAGGACGCGAGCGGCTTGCCAGCCTCGAGGCCGAAGCCATTGACGATGTTGAGCACGCCCGGCGGCAAGAGATCGCCGACAAGATCGGCCCACAGCAAGATGGCGGCCGGCGTCTGCTCGGCAGGCTTCAGCACCACGCAGTTTCCGGCGGCAAGCGCGGGAGCAAGTTTCCAGCATGCCATCAGCAGCGGAAAGTTCCAGGGGATGATCTGGCCGACCACGCCGAGGGGCTCATGGAAATGATAGGCCACGGTATCGTCGTCGATCTGGGAAAGGCTGCCTTCCTGGCCGCGCAAGGCGCCGGCGAAGTAGCGGAAATGGTCGATGGCCAAAGGCAGGTCGGCCGCGGTCGTTTCGCGGATCGGCTTGCCGTTGTCCCAGGTTTCGGCGCGAGCGAGGAGATCGAGGTTTTCCTCCATGCGGTCGGCGATGCGATTGAGGATAAGCGAGCGCTCGGCCACGCTGGTGCGGCCCCAGGCGTCATTGGCGGCATGGGCCGCATCGAGAGCCGCCTCGATGTCCTGGGCGTCGGAACGCGCCACTTCGCACAGCAGCTGACCGTTCACCGGCGAGAAGTTCTCGAAGTAGCGGCCGGAGCGCGGCTCGGCCCATTTGCCGCCGATGAAATTGCCGTAGCGCTTGTCGAAGGGCGCCTTGACCGAGCGTGAGAATTCAACCTTGTTCATGTGTCTTCCTCCCAAAGCTGACGTCGCGGGATGCGACGGTTCGGAAGAGAGACTTGCGATTTCCGCCGCTATTGTCACCGTGCCGAGGACAGTGGCCGGGCGGGATGTGTCGCAGAACTGCGACAGTCAGGCGGGGATTCGAAAGGGTCAGTGCGCCCGGTAGACATCCAGGCGGTTGAGCTTGCGGTGAAGCGTCGCGCGGCTGATGCCAAGCGCCTGAGCCGCAGCCGAGACATTTCCATCCGCGCGCGCGAGTGCCCGCTGGAGAACGCCGCGCTCCGCCCCGGCGAGAACTTCGGGGCCGCTCTCCGCCCAACCGAGCAGGTCTGCGGCGGGCATCGGCTTGTCGAGACATTGTTGCGTAATTCCAAGCGCCAGGCGAGCCGAACGCGTCGCGCCGACCACAAGGTCGTCCGCATCAACCGCTATCAGCGCGCCGGAGCCCTTGTCAGTCACCGGTGCCAAAAGAATTCGCGCCTTGGGAAACGCCATCCTGAAGTTCTCGGCCTCGATCCTACGCACCGCGTCGGTCACGGCCACCGAAATAAGATTGGCGAAGGCTTCGGTCAGATCGGCCCGGCAGGAGGAGACGTCAAGCGCGGCTACAAGATCTCCCTCATGATCGTAGATCGGAGCAGTGGTGCAGCTCAGCCCCGTGTTGCGTGTGTGAAAATGCTGGTCGCGGTGGATCGTGAGCGTGCGCTGTTCAACCAGACATGTGCCGATCCCGTTGGTGCCCTGGCACTCTTCGTTCCAGACGGAACCAGTCCACAAACCCCAGGAATGAAACGTCTCGTCATCCACAGGCGCGCCGCGCCGTTCGACCGGCACGCCATTACGATCGGCAAGCAGGACGCAGCAACCGACGCCGCCCACCGCGAGATAGAGTCTGTCCAGACTCGATTGGGCAGCCCGGACCAGTGGCTCGATGCGCTGTCGGGCCTCTCCCAGTTCCGCTTCCGTCAGATAGCGGGGAGGGCTGCGATCGGCAGGATCGAGCCGGTGCAAACTGGAAGACCGTCGCCAGGAGGCAACCAGCGCGGACTTCGCCGCCGCGTCCGAAGCGATCGCAGCCTGAATACGGTCGGCATGATGACCGGATAGATCCTCGCCCATGCTATCCTCCCATATCCAGACGCGTTCCTTTCAGTTCTGAAGATCTGCTTTCAGGACAGGGCGCGCTGGCACCGTGTCGGCTTTCCCGCTTTCGATCGGCATTCTGTCAGTTCGTCGGAAGAACTAGAGGAACGCTGTCCGCTGTGTAGCCGATGGCAGTCCTCTCGCGGGCGACATTCCCTCGGTTGATCCTCAACACCTACCGATTCGAGACTGGGCATTCATTGATCGAGAGCAAATTTGCTCTTCATGGCCATCACGCTGCAGGAAGAGTTCCATCCAGTCCGAATCCGGGCGGCGATATGTCCGATGGCAGCCGAGATCGCCCTAGTGGTGACATCGCAGCGGACGCAACCGCTAAGAGCGTGACGGTACTTTTTCCTGCTCAGGAAACGGATTTGTGTCAGGCTGCGAGGAAAAAATTCGTCCGGCCCTATCGATAGTCCCCGAAAGCGCGGAATTCGCGAACAGCTGAAATTCGCCAATGAAATCAAAACCCCAAATTCTTGACGGTACATTCGACGGTATCAGTGTCGATCGAAAATAAATTGCCATTCAAAATCAAACGGTTATGACGGTTTGAAACAATCGAGTGGGAGTGACCGGGGCGTACTGTGGAGTAAGGTAGGATAGATTAGCGGGTTATATGCGATCTTGTTCCAGCGATAGTCGTCAATAGTCCGCTATATGCTAGGCGACCAGCGGCGTACGCCGCTTAGTCCTCGGATGAGATTGAACAATCGAGTGGGCGTCATCGTTCTCGCTGCCTGTCCCGATACTCTCGACGGTTCACGCGCACCAGAAGTCGTACGAACTTCGCCGCTCGCAGCGCATAGCGGCATGAGACGCGCGCTACGAAGGTCAGGCTCACCCGGATGGACGGACCGCCGGCGCGGTCGATCCGTCACGACGGCCGTCGCGACTGCGCACTCGTCGAACCGTCCGACAGCGTCAGCATCGCCGCGACTTAACTGACGCGGATCCCTTTTCGCGCTCTGCTCAGTCGTCGTCCTGCCACCTGCGCAGATCCGTCTGGTCATGGTAGGCCATGCGATCCGGCGTGGTGATGAACTCAATCGTCGTGCCCCATGGCATGCGGCAATAGCAGACCTTGTTTCCAGGACCTTTTTCGGTTGCGTAGGGAATAGCGCGCGGCGCGGTGAGAGGGGTGCCTCCAGCCTTTTCGAAGCGCTCTACCGATGCGTCGATGTCGTCGGTGTAGACACCGAAGTGCGTAATGCCGAAGTCGCTCGCCCGGATCGGCTGGGCTTGCTCGGGACCGTGCATTTCGAAGAGCTCGATGTCAGGTCCGGTTCCGATTTTGACCATCGCCTGCGCACGCACGACCGTTCCGGGGAAAGCACCAGTGGCCCGCTCGAATTCGGGTCCCTGTCGCGGAGGGTCCTGCGGTCTGAAGGACTGATAGATCACCTGGCCGCCGAAAGCTTCCACCAGGAACGATTTTGCTGCTTCGATGTCGGGCACCGTGATGCCGATGTGATTGACGCCGCGAATGACAGGTGTGGTCACGATAGTCTTCCTTTCTTGTTTGATTGATCCAACGCGATGGGCGCGGGCGCAACTCGCCCGCAATCTCGTGATCCGCCCGGCCCACGACGGCGCGGGCGCAGAGTTTCAATTGGCCTTGAGGAAATCGATCAGAGCGGCTGCGACTTCATTCGGCCGCTCGTCAGCGACATAGTGGCTGCACCGCGCAATCGAGCCGCCCGTCACATTGCTGGCGAACTCCTTGAGCATCGGGACCATCTGCGCACCGAAGCGCTGATCCCCGCCGAGACCTAGCACCGGTATCTGGAGCGGTTGCTTCTTGTACTCGAGCGCAGTCGCATGATCGGCCGCGAGGGTGCGGTACCATTCCATGCCGCCGCGCGTGCGGCCAGGAAGAGCCATTGCTTTCGCGTAGATCTCGATGTCCGCCGGATCGAAGGTGCTGTGATCGTAGAACCGCTCAGCCATGAAGGCCGAAACATAGTCATATTCACGGCCATGGATCAGGCGCTCCGGTAGATCCCGGTTCATATGGAAGCTGAAGTGCCAGATCCTTGCAGTCGTCGTCTCCCATTGCGTCCAGCCGGGAAGCGGAACATCGAGGACGGCCAGGTGGGTAACAGCCTGGCGATAGATGGCGGCCTGCGGCAACGCCACCATTCCGCCGATGTCATGGCCGCACACGGCGTAGCGTTCATGCCCAAGGGCAAGCATCACTTCATGCGCATCGCGCGCCATCGTCGCCTTGTCATAGCCACCCTGCGGGCAGTCGGAAAAACCCGCGCCGCGCAGATCGATAGCCACCACGCTGAAATGCTCGGCCAGCAGCGGCATCACATAGTGCCATTCCCACCATGTTTCCGGCCAGCCGTGAAGCAGAAGGATCGGCGGGCCAGAGCCTCCCGTGACGGCGTTGATCTTGATGCCATTCACCGGCACCAGCTGCTGGGTAAACCCGTTCAAAGCTGCGATCATGATCGCTTTCCAATCAAATGTTGACGGTCAAACAGAGTCCGCCGCCGGCGCTCAGGGCTGATCGAAATCGGTGACGATGGTGATGTCGCGCCAGGCGTCGATATCGCTGCGGAAGGCGGCCAGCTTTCGCTCAGCGATCGAATGCGCGATCGGGCCGAGCGGCAGATGAAGCGGGGCGTCATCGGCATCTACTGCCTGCAGGATCGCCGCGACCGCCTTGTCGGGATCGCCCGCCTGATTGCCGTCGTTCGTTTCGCGATAGCGCTTGCGGGAGGTCGCGGCATATTCCGGCATCTCGTTGGCCGCCATCGTGATCGAACGGCCAAGGAAATCGGTGCGAAACGGCCCGGGCTCGACGATCAGCACGCGAATGCCGAACGGCTTCAGCTCGCCGGCGAGCGCTTCGGAAATCCCTTCCACGGCAAACTTGGCGGCGTGGTAATAGCCTCCGCCGCCGCGGCCCTCGATGCCCGCGCCGGACGACATGTTGACGATCGTTCCGCCCGAACGTCGCAGGACGGGTAGCGCGGTTCTGATGGTTTCGATCAGACCGAAGACGTTCACCTCGAACATCGGCCGATATTCCTCGGGCGCGCCTTCCTCGATCGCGCCGAATAGGGCGTAGCCGGCATTGTTCACGAGCACGTCAAACCCGCCGAATGTCTCGACCGCCTTTGCGACCGCTGCCTGAGCTGCCGCCGCATCGGTCACGTCGAGTGGCAAAGTGATCATGCGGCCGCCGAAAGGCTCAGCCATTTCCTCAATCGTTTTGACATTGCGGGCCGTTGCGATGACCCGGTCGCCGCGCTGTGCTGCGGCGAGCGCGAGCCGCCGCCCAAAGCCGCTTGAGCAGCCTGTGATGAGCCAGGTTTTCATGACTTTTTCTCCAAGTTGTTTTCAGACGATGCCAGGGGACCGGCTAAAGCTGGCGAAGGTGGATTGCCGGAACTCATGGCTTTCAACTTCAATGGCAGGGCGCAGATCTGGAGAGATCAGCGGCCCCCGCAATCGACAGGCACCGATGCGCCGCTCAGAGCTGCTTCACGATGCTGCGCTGCGGTTTGACGGCGGTGACGATCTCGACGTCAGCCATGACCTGAGCGGTCTCAGGCGAATTGAGCGCTGCTTCCATGGCGGCCTCGTCGGGGAAGTTGACGACGCCAACCGCGATTAGCCCGGCGCCATCACCTTGCGGAAAAAACCCGCCGGCGCTGACCAGCCCATAAGGTTCCCAGCTTTCCCGCACGAGCGGGAAATGTATGTTGATCCAATGATCGCGGTTGAACGGCGTTTGCTCATCGCCCGCATAGGTCACCAGCATCGTGATCATCATCGAAGTCCTCATTTGCGATCGTCAGACCGAGACCCGCGCCGATGAGTTGGCCCCTCGCGATGCCGAAGCCACAGGGGTGGCTTCGGCGCATGGGTCACAAAACTTCCGCAGCCCTGAGCCTGAACGTCAGGGCATCGGCTTCATTTGCTCGCCGCTTCGGCGATGACATCGGCGACTTCGCGCGGATGCGAGATATAAACCGCATGGCTGGCACCGGGCACCTCGGTGATCTTCGCACTTGCCCGCTTGTACATAGACCGCTCCGCCTCGGCGCCGAGAGCCATGTCCAGCCCGGCCACGATGCCGTAGCTCGGCTTGGTCTTCCAGGCCACGTGCTGCGTCTTGGTTCCGAGGATCTTCGCCGAAACCGGCACCTGCGAGTTAGTCATGAAATCCGTCTCGGCCTTGGACAGGTCAGCGGCGAATCCCGCCCGGAACTTCGCGGGATCGAACATCAGGAATCCGTCAGAGGTCGGCTTGAACGCGTCTGCCGTCGGACTCGGCCACTTCTCAAACACATCGCCTATGCCCTCGCCAACATCCGGGACGATGGCCGCGACATAGACAAGTGCCGAAACCTTCGGGTCGACGCCGGCTTCGGTGATGATCTGACCACCATAGCTGTGGCCAACGAGGACGACCGGCCCATTTTGCTGCTCGATAGCGCGGTGAACTGCCTGAACGTCATCCGCCAGCGAAGTGTTCGGTTCCTGAACGACCATGACTTTCAAGCCCTTGGCGACCAGGCGCTCATAAACGCCCCTCCAGCCGCTGCCATCGACCAACGCGCCATGGACCAAAATCACATTTTGGGCTGGCTGCGCGAAAGCGGAGGGCGCGCCGAACACCACTGCAAGGGCCGCAGCACCGAGATAGAGAGACTTGAGAGACATTTGCCGATCCTTCCGAATGACATGAGGTGATACACGAGAGATGGTCCGATGGACCGATGGTAGGAATGTAGGTGCTTAGATTTGTTCTTTAACTGACATAAATGTATTCTCGACGTTCAGTTTTGTGCAGGGTGGTCGCGATGGAATGGAGTGACGTCAGAATCTTTCTTGCCATTGCGCGATCCGGCACGCTCGGCGGCGCCGCGCGTTCTCTTCAGACAAGCCACCCGACCATCGGCAGGCGCCTTCGCGCACTTGAGCAGGCGATCGGTCACACGCTCTTCCAGCGGACCGCGGACGGTCTTGTTCTGACCGACGAGGGCCACGGGATCATCGCGCTGGCCGAGCAAATGGAAGAAGGCGCGCTGGCCATGGAGCGCCGGCTTGCGGGGCAGGAACAAAATCTCAAAGGCAGTCTGCGCATTTCCTCAGCGGACTGGTTTGGAGCCTATGTCCTCCCTCCTATCCTGGCGGATTTCTCGAAAGCCTACCCCAATGTCGACGTCGAGATCCTGACCGGCACGCGCCTGTTCAGCCTTGCCCAGCGGGAGGCCGACGTCGCTTTTCGTATCGTTCCGTTCGACACTGCCGATGTCGTTCAGCGGCGGCTCTTCAGGCTCGAATACGGCGTCTACATCGCCGAGGAGTCGCCTGATCCCAAATATGGCGACGGGACTGGTTTCCGGCTGATCACCCACGATACGTCGACCGGGCAGTTCCCCGATATCGCTTGGCTCATCGAGAGTTTCCCCAACGCCAGACCGGTCCTGCGATCGAACAACCGCAACGTCCAGGGGCGCATGTGTAGGCAAGGCGTCGGGATCGCCGTCCTGCCCCGCGTGGTCGGCAATCAGATCCCGGGTATCCGCAGACTGGAACTGCCGACGCCGCCGCCAGGCCGAGACATCTGGATGGGATACCACCGGGACCTACGGCGTCTTCAGCGTCTTCGCGCGTTCATCTCGACGGTATCGAACCATCTCGTGAACGCGACCGCATGATGTGCGGCTCGGAGATGATTCCAAGGTTGCCCGAGAAACTCCAAGATCGCTGTAGTCGTCTCGGTCGGTCGCTCCTCGGCGATCCAGCGCCCGATTGCCTTGGAATTCGATCATAGTCGCATGCTGCGCTTAGCGATCAAGGAAGGCCTGTAGCGTGGCGTTCGGTCCAGATGACGGTATAATTTTGGGGGCGGAGTTGTTTTCGACGTACTGCGGCGTACTTTCGGCAATGCGCGTTGAATCAGTGCTCTGATCGGCACAACGCCCGTGCTCGTCGATAGATGGCGAAACCACGGTTCTGGCCGTTGGGCGAAAAAATCCAATGTTTTCAAAAGCGCTAATTTTTGACGGTGCGCCCGACGGTATGCCGTCCGACGAGAATTTTTTGGCGTGGAAAATCAATTGGTTATGATGCCCATAAACAATCGAGTGGGAGTAGGGGGATCAAGGCAGTAGCGTAGGTTCGGCACGTAGCGCCTCCGCTAGTGTGCCTACGCCAATACCCGGCACCGGCCTCGATCGCCTTTCCAAAACAATCTGACGGCACTGAAACGTGGCTGTGCGTGGATGTAAGGCGTCCTCTGAGCTATGTAGAGCCTTGACGTACAATGGCGTGCAAATAGGCGGGTTTGGACAGATTGCCGGCTCTGAACTCGACCTGGCCAGTCCAAACGTTGCGTCGGTGTAAGCAGGCGCAATGGACAGCGCTTGCGAAAAGGCGCTCCGCGCAGCCGGCAGGTCATTGAGACCCAGTTCGGTGAAACCCAGTTGAACCAGCGCGTCGGTATTTGCGGGCTGAAGAGCAAGGACACGCTTCAGCAACCCGGCGGCTTCTTCGACATGCTGTTCCTGCCGGGCCTTGACGCCTTGCGCATAAAGACTATCGGCCGTTTGTCCATGTGCCGCAGTCGCGCAACGGAGGTACAGAACCGCGTATCCGGCAAGTGCGACAAGCCGCTTCTGGTGCATCAGACCTTCCCGCCGCGGCTATGATGGCTTGGTGCGACATTTGCCTCGCCCCTTCTCCAGGTTTCCTGCCTGCCGTAGCGGAAACCACGTGCTGAAATTTCAAGGCCAGGACCCGTGATACTTCAAATGGGAGAATTTTGTTTTCTACAATATCAGATTAAAATATACTTAAAAAAAAATAATTTCAGATATACATATTAGATGACTGGGGGTTATACTAATCGTGGTGGAAATACATCCATAGATAATCACATTTTTGTCGAGATATACGCCTATGGTTCATATTGTCACAAATTTTACATAAATATAGACTCGTCGCGGTTTCGTGATCGCCTTGCGCCCAAGAATTTTCGGATGTACGTTAGCTTGCGGTCAATTAGCCATAGATGATGTTTGAGGGGGGGCAAAATGAACATTTTGTCGAGGCCAGCTTTTTTTGAAGCATTTCAGAAGAGATTAGCCAGCAAAGAACAGACACCCGTCCCTGGCGTATTTGGTCGCTGGCTGGCGAGTTCGCTGTTGCGGCGCTCGCCGGGGCGAGCCCGACGGCCCAGCAAGACATCAGATCTGCCGAACCTGGCGCTTGAAGCGCTTGAACCGCGTTATCTGCTGTCGGCCGACGTCTTACCTTTCGCAGTCGACATGAACGACCTGGCCGGCGCCGACTATTCGCTGCGCTATGACAATCTGATCCAGGCGATCCAAATCTACGACAACAAGACGGATACGCTAGTCGACCAGCGCAACGTGCAGCAGGTCGACTATATCGTGGTGCGCGGCACCGCTGCCGACGACAAGCTCACCATCGACTTCGGCGAAGATTTCCTGGCGGCGCTCGACGTGCGCTTCGACGGTGGTGCCGGCAACGACACACTTGCCATGACCGGCGGCAGCTTCGACGCCGTGCGGCTGGCGACCGACACCGGCCTGTCAGGCAGCATTACCGCGCAAGCCGGAGCGTTGACCCATAGCATTGGCCTGGCAAACGTCGGCGCGGTCGAGGACGATACGACGGCCAGCCAGCGCATTTATGCCGACACTTCCGGGCAAGCGCGGGTGATCCGCATCGGCAGTTCAGATGATTCCAATGACGGTCTGTCGGTGCTTGACGCTGGAACATTTAACAATCTGATCGCCTACAAATTCGCAACTCCGACGGTCTCGTTGACCGTTGACGCGGGCGCGGGCGACGACGGCTTTGTGCTGCGCGAGATCGACCCCGCTCTGGCTGGCAGGGTTGTGTTGAGTGGCGGCGCCGGCAGCGACGCTGTGGTCGGGCCTCCGCAGGACACCGACTGGCATCTCACCGGCGACGGTTCGGGTGATGTTGCTGGGGTGTCCTTCGTTACGGTCGAGAACCTGATCGGTTCCGCTGGCAACGAGGACACCTTTTTTGTTGGTGCGGCTGGAAAATTGAGTGGCGTCATGGCTGGCGGCGACGCCGGCTTCGACAGCATGGTTCTCGACGGCGGCACCTTCGCCTCGGTGAAGTACGCAGCCACAGGGCAGACGTCGGGCACAATCACGCGTGACGGTGTCGTGCTCCGCTATGACGGGCTTGAGCCGATCGTCGACAACAGTGTCGTTGCGGACCGGGTCATCACAACCAGCAATGCCGACGACGAGGCAACTCTGACCGACTATGGCGCGACACTGACGCTGTCGTCGGATTCCCTCATTCCGACATTCGAGTCGATCACTTTCAACAAACCCAGCACCAGCCTGACCATCAATCTCGGCGATGATCTGGGCATTCCTATTTTTTCAAAAGATACTTTGACCATCAATGCGGTGAACCTCAGTTCAACCGCACTCATCATCAACGGCCAGGACGGCAAGGACGAGGTGACGATCTCCGGGGCGCTGACTGCCGGCGCAGTTACCGTCAATGCCGAGAAGATCAGCGTTTCCAGCACCATAAATGCCAGTTCGGTGACCCTGACAGCAGCGGCGGCGGACGATGGAAAAATCACGGGTGGCGCGTATTTCGCGACCCCGGAGGCGATCATCGACCTGAGCGGCGCCACGATCATCGTGACGGGCGCGGCTCAGTTCACCGCAACCGCGACCGCCAATGTCGAGGCTGAGACTTTCGAAGTTGGGCCGCTCGCGGGTGTCATCGCGACGATCTTGCCCGAAGCGCGGGTCAAGTTCAGCAGCACCAATGTGACCGCGGCCAGCCTGTCGGCGTCGAGCACCGTAACCGTCACCCTGACCGCGAAGGACGAGTCCGACGCCGGTTCCGACAACGATGAAAAGAAGGATGCGGCGGTTTCCGTCACCGTTCTGGTCAGCGACGCGATCACCGAAGTGCTCGCGGGCAGCGTGCTCAGCGTCTCGGGCGCGGTGTCGCTGACTGCGACCAGCAATTTGACGATGACCACCGAGGCCGATGGCGGTAGCGGCGGCAAGGGCGCAAGCGTTGCGGTTTCAGAAGTCAATGCGACGACCCGCGCCAATGTCTCGGGCGGTTCGACGATTGGCGCGAATGCCGGCGATACGCCCAATTCGATCGCGCTCGGCGCGACGCTGACCAGCAACATCACGACCATCGCCAGGTCGACAGCGGGCGGATCGGACCAAAGTGCAGGTGGTGACAACGAATCCGAGGAGCGCCTGAAGGACCCCAATAAGGACGGCATCACGTCCGACAAGGCGACGACCAGCAGCGGCGATATCACCTTTGCCGGCGCGGTGACGGTGTCGGATTATCGGCCGACCACCGAAGCCTTCGTTCAGGCCTCCACCCTCACATCCGGTGGCGCGATCACGCTGACCGCGCAATCGACGGACAAGGTGACGGCGACGGCGGACGGCACCAACACGAATTCTTCCTCCAACGGCGCAACCGGCATCGGCGTTGCAGTGGCGCTGAGCATTGCCGACGTCACGACGCGCAGCTATCTCGGCGGCGCCTCGTCACTGTCGGCGAGTGCGGTGTCATTGAGCGCCACGATTGCGGCCGGCGACAGCTTCATCGCCCAGGCGACGTCCGGCGCCGGCGAGGGCTCCAAGACGCAGGTAGCGGGTTCGCTGGCCATCAATATCGTCATCACCGAGGCTTCCGCCGACGTCGCGGCAAACGCCTCGATCAATCTGAATGGCGCGGATTTGTCGCTCACCGCCCATTCCACTACCGACGTCAAGACCGATGCGGTCCCTGACGACGCGAGCGGCGCCGCGGGCGAACTCGGCATCGGTGGTTCGGTCGCCCTGACCATCGTCGACAATTCCACCTCGGCATCGATTCGCGACAACGCGACCATCGTCGCCGCCGACGCTGTCACCATGACTGCGACCGGCGACCATACAGCTTCGACCACTGCGGAAGCGGGCGCGGAAGGCGGCGATGTTGGTATCGGCGGTGCGGTGGCGATCGACGTCATCGACAACAACACCGAGTCGTCCATCGGTTCCGGCGGCGAACTCGACATCACGGGCAATTTGTCGGCCAGCGCCAGCAATCACGGGGTGAGCACGACGCTGGCCGATGGGGATGCCATCGGCTCGACGGCGATCGGCGCGGCGATCGCGCTTGCCTTCGTGGACAACCGTGCGTTCTCGACATCGAACCGCAATCTTCGTTCGAACGGATCGATCAGTCTGTCGGCCGCCAATGACGGCTCCAGCAAGGCGGAGTCCATTGCTAGCGCGGCAGGCGCCGAGAAAGACGAGGACGGCAACACAAAGGCCGACGAGCAACGGGACAAGGAAGTCGGTCTGGCCAACAGCAAGTCGAATGATGGCGACAGCGCCAGCAAATCGGCCAACAGTTCAGGTGGAAGCGGCGGCGGCGATGTTAGCGTCGCAGCAGCGCTTGCTCTCAACGTTTCATCGTCACTGGCGGTGGCGTCGCTCAATGACGGGCGCACGGTTATTGCCGGTGAGGGCGCTGGCGTCGGTGAACTCAATTTACAATCGTCCAACAATATGGATGCGACGGCGAAAGCCGATGGCACCGCAAAGACGAGCGACAGCGGCACCGCTGTCGGTGTCGCCGTGGCGATCAATATCGCGACGATGCGCAACGAGGCGTCGGTGGGGGCTGGCAGCATCATTACGGCCGACGGTGTGAAAGCCGAAGCCAAGATGAAGAACGTCGGCGGTGATGTGACGCATCGTTTCGGCGCCGAGTCGACCTCTGGCGCCAGCGGCGGTGATATCGGCGTGGCCGGTTCGTTCGCGCTGAGCTTCGCCGATACCGACACGCTTGGCGTGATTGGTCTCGACCATGCCGATCAGCCCGCAAGCGGCGCCGCGACGGTTACATTGACTGGCGGCAATGTTCTGCTCACGGCGATCAACACCACCGTAACCACAACGACGGCGACCTCCTCCGGAGCCGGAAGCGGCTCGGGCAGCGTCGGGGTCGGCGCATCGATCGCGCTCGGCATCGGCTTGAATAGCACGTTTGCCGGCGTCGAGAACGGGGAGACGATTAGCGGGACGACAGGCAATTTCACGGTCACCGCGACATCCAATGACACGCTGACGACGACGGCCAAGGCCGGCGCCGAGGGCGCTACCGGCATCGGCGGCGCGATCGCTGTCGCCTATTTCGACAACGATACGGATGCGCACATCGGCACCGGCGGCGGCGCAACGATCACGCTGACGGGCAATTTGGCCGCGCAAGCGTCGCACACCGGTACGGTTCACACGCTTGCCGATGGCGAAGCTGCCGGCAGCAGCGTTGGCGTTGGCGCGTCGATCGCGCTGAATATCGGCGAAGTCACCAACGACGCTTTCCTCGGCCGCAATTTCCAGAACGTCGGCACGGTGACGATCACCGCGACCTCGACACTCGACACCAAGGCAGAGTCCAAGGCGAGCTCGAAGGGCCAATCCACGAAGAAGTCCGATGGCACAACGGACAGTGCCAGCTCCGATCAGGAGACGACCAACCAGACCGAGATGGCCAAGAACCAGAGCGGCGGCACCAAGACGCCTTCGCAGAGCGGCGGCAGCAGCCTTGGCCAGGCCGATGGCAACAGCAACGCGCAGACCGGCAAGGGTACGCAGGGCGGCAACGGCTCCGGTGGCACCAATGTGGCTGCGACGATCGCCGTCAACTTCCTCGATGCGGACAACCAGGCGCAGATCGCCAGCAACGTGACGATCGCCGGCACTGGTGCGATGAAGGTCGAGGCGATCAGCACGACCGACGCGCGGGCATTGGCCACCGCGACGTCCACGAACACCAGTTCCAACACCGGCGTTGCCGCTGCGGTCGGCCTCAACATCGTGCTGCTGGACAACAACGCGATGATCGGTTCAAACGCCGATCTGACCGCCGGATCGATCGAGGTCCGCGCCGCGACCGGCAATGGACAAAAAAACACGTTCCAGGCGCGCGCGCTCTCCGGCGCGGTGTCCAAGAACACTGCGATCGGCGGCTCGGTTGGCGTCAACTATCTCGATGTCAACACGCTCGCATCGGTCGGTGACAATGTCGATCTCGACGCCAACACCGGCAATATCGAGATCAGCGCCGTCAGTCTCAATGAAATGCAGAACCTGGCCGGCGGTGCGGCTTTGAGCACCGGCAGCGGCGGTGGCGGCGTGGGCATCGCGGTCACCGTCAACATCGTCAACGATCTCAACACCAAGGCGCAGACCGGCATAAATCTCGACGCCGAAGCGCAAGGCGCGATCAACGTCACCTCGCATGCCGAGCTGCTGCCGATCTCGGAAGACCTGCCGGTCATCGGCTCGCTGGCCGTCACCAGTTTCGCCGCCGGCATCGCCGGTGCGTCCGGCGGCTTTGCCGTCGGCGGTTCGTCCAGCGTCAACGTGATCTTCATGGAGACGCACGCCTCGGTGAACGACAACTCCGACCTCGAGGCTGGAACCGGCATCAAGATCGAGGCAACGGACCTTCTGACCGTGGTCAGCGGGGCGGGCGGCATCGGCCTGACGCTGAACGGCAATGCCGGCGTCGGTATCGGCCTGGACGTGCAGGTGATCACGCGCAACACCAGCGCCTGGATGGGCGGCGGTGCGGACCTTGATACGACCACCGGCAACATCGTCATCAACGCCGACTCCTTCGACGACATCACTTCGATCGCGGCGACGTTCGGCGGCAGTGCCGGCGGCTCAGCCGGCGTCGCGGCGTCGGTCGGCGTGCTTTATCTCGACACATCCACGCAGGCCTTCGTCGAGACCGGCAGCGCGCTGAACAAATCGCATTTGGGCGCCGGTGGAGATGTCTCCGTGACGGCGACCGGCGATGCGGACGTGTTCCTGCTGGCTGGCGCCGCGGCGTTCGGCCAAAGCGCCGGAATCGGCATTTCGGGAACGGTGTTTGTCCACTTCGACGACGTGAAGGCGGAGCTCTATGGCGACGCCGACGTGGTCACCGGTGGCGCAAACGGCCTCTCCGTATCGGCGATTTCCACCGACGACGTGCTGATCATCGCAGCCGCCGGTGCTGCTTCCGCGCAGGCGGCGGTCGCCGGTTCGGTCGCGGTGACGGTACTGACCGAGACAACGACGGCGCGCATCGGCGCAAACAGCAAGGTTTCCGGCCAGACGCTCGCCAATGATCCCGGCGTTTCGGTCTTTGCAAGCGACGAAACCGATATCCTGACAATCGCGGGCTCGCTCGCGGTTTCCGCGGGCAGTGCCGGCGTCGGCGCCGGCGTCAATGTGTCGACGCTGACAAAGACGACGACTGCATCGATCGAAGCGGGCGCCGACATTGACGTCGACGGCAATGTGACGGTCGAAGCGACCGGCAACGAGGACATCGGTTCGTTCTCCGTTGCCGCGGGCGCGTCGAGCGGCGCCGGCGTCACGCTGACGGCCGACGTCTTCGTGCTGAACCTGAAGACCCGAGCCTTCATTGGATCGGACCCGCTGGCGCCGATCGGCGGCCTGACGGATGTGCGGGCACGCGGCAGCGTGCTCGTCCAAGCACTCGACGAGACCGAAATGGACCTGATCGTTGGCGGCGTGGCGATTGGCGGCAGCGCCGGCGTCGGCGTCGCGGCCGGCGTTGCGGTTGTCGACAAGGTGACGGATGCCTTCATCGGCGCAGGTGCACGCGTCACTGGCGAGGGCCACGGCACGGTAGCGGCGAGAACCGGCCGCTACGAAGTCGCCTATGCGGGCAGCCAGGCGATGGCAAGCTTCGACCCGCAGGGCGGCAACAAGCCGACCGCGAGCAGCCTGGAGGCTGGTACGCCGTCGGGCCTCACCCAGTTCAAGAACCTCGACCAGGAGGGTGGCGACGACGTCCAGCAGGATCCGGGCTTGACCCAGAACCGGGTTGCGACCGCGTCGGTCGACACCGGCTTCCGTGGTGTGGCTGTCTCGGCCTCGGCGAAGGATGATGTCGAGACGTTTGCAATTTCTGTCGGCGGCGGCGGTTCGGTCGGCGTGGCTGTCGGTGCGGCGGTCAACGTCGTCGATACCAAGACGAAGGCGTTCATCGGAGCCGATGCGCAGATCAATCAGGACATGGCCGGCCCCGGAAATGCAGGACAATCCGTCCTGGTTGCGGCAGCGAGCGACTTCAGCCATGTCGGTGTCGGGGCCGGTGCGGCCTTCGGCGGCGCGGGCGCGGGCGCGCCCGGCGTCGACGTGTCGGTGATCAAGGTCGACACGTTCGCGACCATCAATGACGGCGCGGACGTGAAGGCGAACAATGACGTTGCGGTGATCGCCACGTCCAAGGAAAAAGTCATCGTCGTCTCCGCCGGCCTTGCCTTCAGCGGCACGGTCAGCCTGGCGGGCGGCGTCTCGGTGCTGTCGTTCGACACCGAGACCTATGCCCGCGTCGGCGCCAACGCGACACTTGTCGCCGGCGGCGATGTCGCCGTCATGGCTAAGGACGATTCCGAGGTGGTGGTTGTCGCGGGTGCGGTCGCCATCGGCCTGTCGGGCGGCGGCGCCGCCGGATCGGTCGCGGTCGTCACAGTCGACAAGCTCACCGAAGCGACGATCGGCGACAATGCCAGCATCGACGCGTCCGGCAACGGCGCCGGCATCGGCGGCGTGCTGACCGGCACGATCGTCGGCGGCAGCGATCCGAGCGGCTTCGGCATGGCCGAGGCGCATGGCGTCATCGTGCAGGCCGAATCGTCGGAAGAGGTCACCAACGTTACGGTCGCCGGTGCGGCCGGCCTTTATGTTGGCCTGGCCGGCTCCGTCACCGTGACGCTGCTCAATTCGGACACCAAGGCGCTGATCGGCGTCGGCGCCGACATCAATCAGGGCGCTGCAAACTACGTCGCCCACCCAGGCACGGTGTCGGGCGCACAAGGCGTCTATGTCAACGCGGCCAACGAGGTTCGGGTCACGTCCTTTGCGGGCGCTCTCGGTGTCGGTTTCGTAGGTCTGGCCGGCGGCATCGACTTCGGCAGCATCAAGAACGACACGGTTGCCGCGATCAACGCCGACGCCATGGTGCGGGCACGCGGCGACGTCTCGGTCAACGCGGTTGCAATCAAGGTTCTGCGCGGGTTCGCCTTCAGCGGCGGTATCGGCGTCGCCGGGCTCGGCGCGTCCATATCGGTCTGGTCGATCGGCGAGGCGTTCAGCGACTCCTACGAGGACAACCAGGGTGGCAGCGGCAACGCGACGAAGGACGACGGAAGCTCCAAGACCGCCAATGACGAGGCCGGCGAACAGGCCGACGATGGCGTCGCAGGCGTCACCGGGGAATTGGGTCGCTTCGGAAGCGGCGCCAACAGCAATACGGCCGACTCACGGGTCAAGGCCGGTGTCGAAGGCGCCCGCGACAAGGTCGGCGCCAACGCGCTGACCTCCGGCGCCCTGACCAACAAGCTGACCGCCGCCGTCACCGACGAGCGCGGCACCGCCGCCTCCGTCGAAGGCGGTGCGACGGTCGAGGCTGGTCACGACATCGTCGTGAACGCGCGTGAACAGATGAAAGTCGACATCCTGGTCGGCAGCCTGGGCGCCGGTCTTGTCGGCCTGGGCGCATCGATTTCCGTCGTCAATGTCTCGGGGCAGGTGAGAGCGAAGGCTGGCGGAAGCCTCAAGGCTGGCAATGCCATCCGCGTTGAAGGCCAATTCGGCCAGAGTGTCGATGTCACGACCGTCGCCTTGCAGGCCGGCTTCGTCGGCCTCGGTGCATCGGTTGCGGTGGTCAACGATACCAGCCGCGTTCAGGCCGGCTTGCTCGACAACGCGGTGGTCAACGGCGCGGCCAGCCTTACGGTCTCGGCGAGCAGCAACCAGACGTTTGACGTGCTGACGACCGGCATACAAGCCGGCGCCGTGGCCGTCGGTGCGTCCTACAGCGACGTCACCATCGGCGATGACGACGACAACACCAAGGAAGTCCTGGCCACGATCGGCGCGGGCAGTCAGATCGGGCAGATCGACGCTGTCGGGGCCATCACGGTCCATGCGAACTCGACGATCAACGTGGATTCCGACACCTTCGCGCTGGCTGCCGGGCTCGGCGCGCTGACCTTCAATTTCGCTTTCGTCGATGTTCAGCCGAACGTAGAGGCATCGGTTGGCGGCGGCGCCAACATCAACGCGACGGGCCTCCTCACGGTCGAGGCGTGGACGCTGCACGATGCGACCGGCGACATATTCGCACTTTCGGTCGGCGCACTGGCGGCCGGCACCAGCCTGGCGACAGTCAATGTCGTCCCGACGGTGGCCGCATTGATCGGGGGCAATTCGACGATTCACGCCGGCGGCATCGTCATGCTGTCGTCGCACAATTACGAGGGCGAGACGGCGACCGACCGCGGGGCGAAAGCCTTTGCGGAAGCCTCCGGCGGTGGCTTGTTCAGCGGCCAGGGCTCGGTGCCGACCGCGAGGTCCAATGCGGTTGCCAACACCACGATCGGCGCCGGCGGCGCATTCACCATCACCGGTGACATCAACATCAAGTCGCGCATTCGCAACTATGCCGTCGCCAATGCCGAGGCCAATTCGTTCGGGGCGGCGGCAGTCGGTGCTTCGCTGGCTGAAGCCGAGGCCAATGGCCAGAGCAACGCCGCGATGAACGCCAACATCGTCTCGGTTACCGACATCATGATCGAAGCGCTTGCCGTAAATGGTGCGCTTGCCGTAGCCGAAACGGCCGGCGGAGGCCTTCTGGCAGGGATCACCGTCAACCGCGCGACCGCGACCGCGAGCCCATCTTCGGTAAGCGCCTCGATCGGCAACAACACGTCGATCCAATCGGCACACAATGTGCGGCTCAAGGCCCAGGCCCAGACGGAAGGCGACTCGAAAGTAGTCGGGTCCACAATAGGCGGCATAGCCGCGGTTGGGGACGCCGATTCGGAAACCCATGTTAACCCGACGGTCGCGAGCTCGATCGGCGCCGGCGTGGTGATCAACGCGACCGGCGATATCCTGGTCGAAGCCTCCGCCTCGCCGATCCCTGGCGAGCAACCGACCTACGAAATCGTCGATGTCGACGGCACCGCCAACACGATCACCGTGAACGGGCATGGACTGGTGACCGGCGATACGGTCGAATATGATGCCGGAAACGTCGGCGCCGTCATTCCCGGCCTCAAGTGGCCGGATCCGGCCGATTCGGCGGTGAACCGTCAGTACAGCGTGATCAATGTCGTCAATGCAGGCGTGACAGATCCGAACACGCTCTATTTCGGCTCCGTCTTTAACGCCGCCGACATCGATCCAAACACCGAGATCATCGAGTTCGCGGGTGGCCATAATTTCCTGAGCGGCGATGCCGTCCGCTACTATCCGGGACCGGACGAAACAGTCGACAGCTTTGGGCTGACCGAGGGCAACCTCTATTATGTGCTGGTTATCGACGGGTCACACATCAAGCTTGTGAATACCTTCGACAAGGCGGTCAACCCGCAGAATTACCTCAAGAATTTCCAGCCGGACGATGTCTCGGGCAACAGCATAACCATCGCCGGGCATGGCTTCGTCAACGGCACGGCGGTGACCTATGAGGCACCGGACGCGCGCACCTTCGTCAGCCGCCAGGTCGACGTCAATTCGAGCAGCCTCAATCCCGACGGCTCGCCGATCGCCGATGCCAACGCCGACAACATCCGGTTCTTCGACGATGACGGAAACGCGCTGGCGCACGGTTTCGCCGAGGGCGAGCACGTTGTCTACGACGTCAAGAATGCGAGCGGAGGAACCGGTCTGGCGATCGGCGGCCTGGTCGACGGCCAGACCTATCGCGTGCATGTCGTCAACTCCTCGACGATCCAGCTCAAGCGTAACGACGCGATCACCGAACAGGTGCAGTTCATTCGCAATGCCGCTGGCGATCAGATCAAGCGAACTGACGGCCTCAACTGGGCCGACAACGGCTTTGGAAACGGCACGCTGGTCATCGGCGGCGGCCTCGTCAATTCTGGCACGTACACGATCGTCGGCGTATCGGGCGATACGCTGACCCTTCTTGAGAAGAACACCGTCACCGCAGGCACGCTGACGAGGACCTTCGATCAGCCGATCATCGCGCTGACCCCGAACAAGGGCCTCAGTGCCAATCCGGCGCTCAATGTAGGCGCCAGCGATACGCATTCGCTGGTCAATGCCAAGAATCTGCCGATCGGCGGGCTCGAAGACGGCAAGACTTACTATGTGCGCGGCGTCAGCGGCGCTGGCGACAACAGCTTCGAACTTTGGGATGCGCCGAGCGGCGGCAGCCAGATCATCCTGGCGCCGACGGGACTGGCCGGGCCTTACGGCAATCACAGCCTTGCGGCACTTGCGATCGACATCTCCGACGATGTCGACAGCGAGCAGCAGTTACGCATCGACATAAGCGACGGCGCGACGTCGGCGGCGCCGGGCCAGTTCCTGTTCGGTCCGGGCGAAGTTCCGCTCAGCGAAATCGCACCGCAATCGGGCGACGGCGTATCGTCGGCTTACTCGAAGGGGTCCGGCGGCGGGTTCGTTGGCGTCAACGGCAACGACGCCGACGTTTTCAGCAGTCCGAATGTCTCGGCGACGATCTCCGCGACGCAGGTCACGACGGTGGGCGACGTGACTGTCAGCGCGTCGGTGACGACCAATACGTCCAGCTACGCGGTCAACGGCACGGGCGGCTTCGTCGCCGTCGGTGATGCCGACGCGAGCAGCTTCCAGGACATCACGAGCACGGCGACGATCAGTGATGGCACGCGCATCGTGGCGGGCAAGAACTTCACGCTTGCCTCGGCAAGCAATGCCATTACCAGCGCCTCCTCGCAGGCGAGCGCTGGCGGTGCGGTCGGCCTGGCCGACCCGAGCACCGATGTCCGCATCGAATACAATACGGTTTCGACAATCGGCTCCAACGCCATCGTTCTAGCCGGTCAGCTGGCCAAGGCCACGGCGAATGCATCCGTCGATGTGACGGCCAAGTCGACCGGCTCCGGCATCGGCTTCGGTGGTGACGGCGACGCCGTCACGCATGTCAATATTGGCTCCCCGGACGCCGATCCGGACGCCGACCAGGCCGACGCGATCGTCTCGCTGGCGGCCAATGCCGTGCTCAGCGCGCGGCGCACCTCCCTTGCGGCACGGGTCGACAACTTCCATGTCTTCTCCGGCAGCGACGGACGCGGCGCCGGGTTCTATGGCGAGGGAGAGGCCGAAAGCACGATCGTGGCACGGCCGAATGCGCAGGTGCGGATCAATGCGGGCGCCGACCTGACGGGTTGGGAAGGCGTCGACCTGATCACCCGCTACGACAATGTCAACACGCATGCGAAATCCTATGCCCGGTCGACGGGCCTGTTCGGCTTCGTCGATTCCGACGCGCATAACGACACCGACGTCTCGTCCGAGATTTTCGGTGCGGCAGGCGCATTGGTGACAGCCGGTCCGCGCGACAACGGCGATGCTGTGCTTGGACATCCGGATTATCCGCAGGAACCTGGAAGCTCGGCCGAGCACCTGGCCTTGTTTGCCTCGACCGTGAACGGCTCGATCTCGCAGACAGATGACGCCGATGACAGCAAGCGCTCGCTCGCCGCCGGCGGATCGAGCGGCAGCAGCCCAGATGACAGACCGCAATCGATCAATTTCAGCTCCGACGTGCTAATCCTTTCCGGCCGTTCACCCGAACTGGTCGTCAAGCAACTGAACATCGGCGCCGACGGCCAGATCGATGTCGCGGTCGAAGTGTCGGTCAACGACACCGCGGGCGGCGGCGGTGCGACCGAAGGCGAAGGCAGCACGATCCAAAGCAACGACATTGTCGTCAACAACATCGTCAATCCGGGTCCCGGCGACGTGGTGTTCGATTCGAACTCGATGACCGGCGCGGGCGGCACCTGGACGTTCCGCGATACGTTGCAGCGCGTGTCGATCCGCAACGAGTCCGACAAGGACATCATTATCAACAATATCGATGTCGTCACCGACGAGCAGCCGCTGGCATGGCTCAATCCGTCGCAGAGCGTGACGCTGACCTTCAACGTGGTGCGCGAAGTCGCGCCGACGCTGATCGAGATCACCGACACCGGCGGCCATTCCGATATCTACATCAACGGCACGATCGAGAACCCGATCGGCACGACGTCGATCGTCAACACGGACGGATCGGTGTTCGCCACCAACGATCGCGGCGTCACGGGCGGTGATGGCCGCCAGTCGCTGATCCGTACCCACATCCTGAACATTCGCGCCGACGAAAACATCGGCGCGAGCGGTGCGCGCGTGAACATCGACATCGTCGACAGCGCCGGCCTGCCGCTCGGCATAGGCTTCGACACCGGCCGTGTCGCTGGCCTGACGAACCAGGTCTTCCTTGGGGTCGAGAACCGTTTCTATACCGGCCAGCTGGTCCGCTACGATGCCGTGACCACGGTCATCGGCGGGCTCGCCGACGGCGGCTATTACTACATCATCGCTTCGCCTGACGGGCAGAGCGTCAAGTTGGCGACCACGTTGGCAAACGCTCTAGCCGGCACGGCCATCGATCTGGCGCCGGCGGGCGCGCTGACCGATCTGCACAGCCTGATTTCGGCTGAGACCTTCACAACCGACGCGCTCGGCAACATCAACCTCGACCTCAAGGCGCTGCTGCGCGAGGCGCCGGCGGGTGGCTTCTACATCGTCGAGATCGACCGGATCAATGGCGGCAATACAGCGGACGTGCTGCTGCAAGCCAGCGTTGAACAGTTCGGCGACGGTCAGTCCGGCGGCCTGCTGGTCAAGGCGCCAGCGTTGCCTGCCGGCGGACAGACCTACTACAATTTCTTCCGGCCGGATGCGGGCGCTATCCCGTCGCTGAGCCGTGGCGTCTTCGCCACCGGCAACACGGAAATCGCGTCGACCTATGATTTCCGGGGCCTCGACCCGGCAACCGGCCTGCGCACGTTGGCCGGGCTGCAGGCAGGTTCGGTCGTCACGGGAGGTGATATCATCGTCGCGGCAGCCAATCCGGCGCCCACGGCCACCACTATCAACGTACTTGGCATCACCGAGATCGCCGGCACTGGCGACATCGACGTGCTGACCAATGGCTACATCGCGCTGACGGAAAAGACCGGTGACATGCGCGTCGAGCGCATTCGCTCCAACGCCTCCGATGTGCTTTTGTATTCGCCGCGGCGCATCCTTGATGCGCGCGACGACAACGGCAACCCGGCCTTGATCGAGGCCGATGTCTCCGGCCGCAACATCACCATGGCCGCTGGCGTGGGACTGTTCAATCCGACCCATTTCCAGGTCGCCGCTCAGGTGCTCAACCCGACACTGCTTGACATCAATTCGCCCCTGGGCGGCATTGGTGAGCCGACCAATTTCCTCGAGATCAACGTCGACAACCGCAATGGTGTCGGCGGGCTTGGTGTGCTGCGCGCCTTCGACATCAGCGCGGATTCGACCCTCGGCATCTTCCTCGACGAAGTCGTCGGCGACATGCATGTTCATACCGTCCACACGATCCGTGATGTGTCGCTAAGGACCGTTGCAGGCTCGATCCTGGATTCACGCAACAACGGCGCGGGCGACGATTTCGCCGACGTGATGGGGCAGACCATCGACCTCGACGCCAATGGCAATGGCTCCATCGGCGCCTTTACCAACGACCTCGAGATCGATTCATCGCGCGGTTCGAGCGATGACGACGTCGCGCTTGAAGCGGGCAACAACATCTACCTGGCCGAAGCGCCGGAGGTTCCCGGCGGCACCGCCGGCAATCTGCGGCTGGTGCTGGCGCACGCCTATGATGGCGATATCCGCATCACGGTGCGCGAGACCTCGGTTCAGGGCGAGAACCTCGACCTGCTGCATAGCGGCAGCGCCCGCTTCGGTGAAGATGGCACGACGTTCCCGACCTTCCAGCCCGATGCGTCACGTGCGATCGCACATGGCCAGATCTTCGCCGAAAAGGGTTCCGTGCTGCTGCGCGTCGGCGACAACGTAACGCTCGATTCCAACAGCGAAACGCTGGCGGCCAAGAGCATCGACATCTATGGCGACGTGTCGGCGACCAACGAGGTCATCCATGCGCTCGTCAACCTGGATTTCGCCTTCGGCACCGTGATGGTGCTGCGTGGCCGCATCATCGCCAACGCAACCGTGGTGCCAGGCAACAAGACGATCGGCGCGCCGGTCGGCTCGGCAACGCCGACGCTGACAGCGAACCCGGTCACCGGACCGACCGTGCTGACCCGAATCTTCGGCAATACGGATGTCGACACGATCCAGTTCGGCGACACGTCCGGTGCCGGTGGCACCAACACGCAGGGCAGCGCCGGTTACATCTTCCTCGGCTCGAAGACGCGCGCCTATGGCAGCCAGAACCTCGATGTGAACAACGTCGATGGCGAAGACCGCTTCCGCGTCTACTACCTCCAGGATACCGCGACGCAAACCTCTCCGAACATGCAGACGGCGGCCGAGCACACGCTTACGCTAGACGGCGTGTCGGGCACAGATCTCTATGAGATCTACACGCTCGGCTCCAACAATCCGGGGCAGGGTACCGCGGGCACCGACTTCCAGCGCAATTACGTCATCAACATTCTCGACAGTGGGCGCTCCATCGACGGTGTCGATGAACTGACGATCTTCGGGTACGATTCAGCGCAGAATGGCCTGGTTGGCGGCAACAAGCCGATCGACGACATCTTCCTGCTGCGCGGCGCCAACTATCTGCCGCACGAAGCCGCCGACCGTCCCGGCTACGTCGCCATGGTCTACGGACAGCCGAAGACCTATGCCGATACGATCGAGGACAATGAGCCTTCGAACGAAGTCGCGCGCATCAACTACGACACCGCGCTGAACGGCCGGATCACCATCGAGGGGCAGGGCGGCAACGACAATTTCTACTCCGACGACACCACGGCGATCGTTTCGCTGCAAGGCGGCGCCGGCGACGACTCCTTCAACATCGGCCAGATATTCGGCACCAAACGCACCGGCGATGCGGAAAACGGTGTCACGCCGTTCTTCGGCGGCAACCTGCTCGACCAGGACGTGTTCCCCGACATGGTGGCCACGACACGTGGCTGGCTGAGCCCCGGCATCAGTGCGCCGATGGTCGCGCAAGGCGGCACCGGCAACGACGAATTCCGGGTCTATGCCAACCAGGCCGAATTGCGGCTCGAAGGCGACGACAACAACGACCTGTTCATCGTCCGGGCGTTCGCCATTGCGGCGGTCGCCAACCAGGACTGGAACGGTGACGGCACGATCGATCAGGACGATTTGCCGGCGGTGACGCTCGACACCAATGGCGATGGCGTGATCAATTTCGCCGACGCTGACTCGACCCCGGACGACTACACCGACGACGTCATCGTGCTGGACGACTTCGGCGTCGCCAAGCCGATCATCGGGCTCGGCTTCTCGGTCGCGCGCGCGCCGGACATCCGCGCCGGCGGCGGCGAAGACGAAGTGCAATACAACGTCAACGCGCCGGTCTCGGTCGACGGCGGCACCGGCTTTGACAAGCTGGTTATCCTCGGCACGGAATTCGCCGACGATTTCGCCATCACCGACAAGGGTATCTTCGGCGCCGGCCTCAACGTCCGCTACACCACGATCGAAGTGGTCGAGGTCGACGGGCTTGAAGGCGACGACGAATTCTTCGTCCAATCGACGGCTTTCGGCGTAGCCTATCGCGTTATCGGCGGCCTGGGTTCCGACACGATCAATGTCGCGGGCGATGTCACGGAAGACATCATCACGCGCGAACTCGAAGGCGCCTCCGGCGCCGTCGACCACCTCGTCACCTCGGGCGATCCACTCTATGACGGCGTCCTCGTCGATGGCTTCGACTATCACGTGGCAGGCCCCCAGGAGGGCATCGTCCGCATCGACGAGACGGATGGCTTCACCGCCGTTCGGGAAGGCGGACCGCGCAATGTCGACAGTTACACCGTCAGGCTGGCGGTGGCGCCGCTGGCCGGCCAGATCGTCTATGTCACGATCTCGGCGGCACGTTCGCCACAGCAGGAAAAAGACGGCACGCTGATCAATCCGGCACCGTTGCCGAATGGCATCGGCGACACGATCTGGCTGTCGAAGCTGGATCCCGGCGCCGTCGGAACCGACGGCGAATTCCAGCATGTCATCACGATCAATGGCGTTCCGACGATCATCAACGACCGGTCGATCGTGCTGGCCTTCGACAGTACCAACTGGAACACGGCGCAGAACGTGTACCTCTATGCGCCCGACGATTTGCGCGCCGAGGGCGATCGGGTGGTTGTCGTCCAGCACAGCGTCATCTCCGACACCAGCGGTGTCGCACCGGCACTGCTGGCCGCGGCCTATCCGAACGGCGATCCCTTCGACGCGGCGGACGTGCGCAACGTCGAGGTCGACCTGCGTGACAACGACACGCCCGGAATCTATGTCACCGAGGTGACGCCCGGCACGAACACCGAAGATGGCCGCTCGCTGGTCATCGAAGGCAATGCCACGACCAAGCTGAATGACGAACTGCTGGTGCAGCTCGCCAAGGCGCCCGACGCGGGCGACACGATCGTCGTCAAGTTGTACGTCAACGAGTTCAGCGACGAAAACATCATGATCTACGACGTCGATGACCCGAACGGTCTCGACAACCGCATGTTCAAGGGTGCCGACGGCTACTGGCGCATCACTTTTGACAGCGGCAACTGGAACGATGCGGTGCGCGTCGGCATCGAAGC
Organism: Mesorhizobium sp.; assembly: GCA_004017275.1. Taxonomy (GTDB): domain Bacteria; phylum Pseudomonadota; class Alphaproteobacteria; order Rhizobiales; family Rhizobiaceae; genus Mesorhizobium. Next base: position 145,023 of record SAKE01000001.1, read on the forward strand.
GCGCGACGACATCCCGCGTGAGGATCCGCACACAGCGGCGATCTTCTTCCAGCTCGACCAGGCGCTGACAGTCGATGCCAACCACAACTACGTGTTCCCGAACCTGCGCTCAGGCCCGGGCTATGTCGACATCGACGTGATCGACAATGACAGCGCCGGCGCGGTCGTGCTGGAGAGTGAAGGCAATACGCTGCTCAACGGCGATGGATCGGACACCGACGACTATACGATCCGGCTGACCAAGGCGCCGTCGACCAACGTCAGCGTCGCGGTACTCACGGACGGTCTGGCGGATGTCGTTAGTGTCAATGGCGTCGCGGTCACGCCCGGCTCCGGATACAGCATCATTGGCGGCCTCAGGCCTACGCAGATATTCGACGGCAATCTTGTCTTCTTCAACGAAGGTGGCTTGGGCAAGATCACGCGTGGCACCGGTGCCGATCTCGGCAGCTTCGTCGATGAAGGCTTCTTCGTCGGCCAGCAGATACGCATCGGCAATGCCGGCGCCGGCAGCGGCGACTATTTCATCACCTCGATCGATGCGGATGGAAAGTTCTTCAAGGTCGACAGGCTGTTGGCTGCGACAGGCGCGAAGGACGACGTCATCCTGTCCGATCTGGCGCGGGACGGTGAGTACACCGGCAACATCCGCTTTGAGCAGGTCATGGAAGACGGTGTTCCGACCTACCGGATCACCATCGCCGGACTTGGCGACAAGGACGATGGCTGGCTGTCATTCGGTTTCCTTGAAGGACAGTGGATCCGCGTGTTCGATACGGCCGACAATCTGATCGGCGACTTCAAGATCGCGATCATCCGCGGCGACAACGACACCAAGGACACCTCGATCCAGATCACCGGCACCAATGTCGCGCAGTTCCTGCCGCATCTCGGCGCCACGCTGAACGATGTGCGCGTGGTTCGCACCGCGGCCGTGGCCGTGTTCACGCCGGCCAACTACTACCAGCAGCAGACGGTCGAGCTGCGCGCCGACACCGAATACGACGTGCCGATCACCCGCGAAGGCGTCAAGGTTTTCCCGGTTTCCGGCCATTACCTGTCCAAGCTGCGCGGACCCTTGGCTGTCGAGGGCGGCGTCACCGGCGCCGACCGTTCACTCGAGAACGGCCTCAAGCTGCCTGGCGAAGCCGACGACTTCCTGATCGCGATCGGCCAGCAGCCGCCGGAATCGCAACAGATCGACGTGCTGAACATCTTCAACGACACCAGCAAGGAAGATGTCGGCGGCGTGATGACGGCGACGACGCTCACCGGCTTCAACATGGCTGACAATCTAAGCCTGGGGCTCGGTGTGACCGGCGATCCGACTTTCGGTGAATCCGGCTTCTTCCCGGGCGGCATCAGCTTCGGACGCATCAGCGTCGACCAGAACGGCGATTTCGGCACCGACAGCACCAAGAGCACCATCGAGGTGGTCAATCTGATGCTCGGTGAAGGCAACGACAAGCTCGTGATCGAGGGCACGCTCAATCCTGCGCCGCCGGTGCAGGTGACGAGCACGTTCGACATAACGCCATCCGGCGTCAACGGCGGCACCATCGTGCGCACCGGATTCGACTGGAAAGCGATGGGCTTCCTCGTCGGCCAAACGGTGAAGATCGACAACCTGCCGGGCGTCTGGACGATCGTCGCCATCAATGATGCGCTGATCAATCCGGCCAATCCGGCCGAAGGCGCGGATCCGAATGACAACTCGATCCTGGTTCTGAGCGGACCGACGCTGGCCAGCGTGGCGGACGGGTCGCACACCATCACCGCCTTCGACAAGGATGTGATCACCCTGAACAAGTCGGTGGATGTGGCCACGACGACGGCGGGCGGCGTTATCACGCGCACCGACGGCGGCAACTGGGCCGGCTTTGCGGTCGGGGACTTCATCTCGATCGATGAGGACTTTGCGCAGGGCGAGTATCAGATCGTGGCGATCGCCGGCGCGGTCATGCGCGTCATCGGCGGACAACTCGCGCCGGTCTCGGAAGCACCGCGCACCATCAATCGCATCAACCCCGTGACCAACGCCGTGCTGCAGACCGTGGTGGCCGAAGTCGATGTCGACCCAACTTATACCGGCGGCATCGTCACACGCCACGACAACGTCAAATGGGCCGCTGAAGGCTACCTCGCCGGACATCTGGTGACGATGGTCGATGCCAGCGGCAAGCGTGACTTCCGCATCATCGAGATATCGGAAGACGGCTTCTCGCTGACGCTCGAAGGCGCGCCGCTCGCGACGCAAAACGGCGCGGTGAAGAGCTTCTACGTGCAAGGCCAGCACGGCGGGCTGACGCTCGTTCATGGCGGCGGCAACATGTATCTGGAAAGCACCGGCCCGATGAACATCGCCGCCGGAACCGGTGGACAGATCATCGTCACCCGTCAGGACGGCCGCGACTGGTCGGAGGACCGCTATCAGGTTGGCCAGGTGATCCAGCTTGCGGGCGAAACCTACACGCGCACCATTCTGGCGATCGCCGATGCGACCCTGCCGGCGCCGAGCAACTCCGCGCTGACATGGGGTGACGGCAGCAAGCTGGTGCTCAGCGCTCCGAACACACGCGCCGGCCAGCCAGCCGGGACGGTGCTCGCGCCCAACGCGTTCAACAGCTATGCCGAGCGTTCACTGCACGTCGCGGAGCCGCGCCCCATCACCGGCACGGCGACCGTCAACATCGCCACCAACAGCCTGACACGCAGTGCCGGCAGCTGGCTGGCGGATGGCTTCTATGTGGGCCAGAAGGTGCAGCTGAGCGGATTTGCCGGCACGTTCACCATCCAGGCGCTCACTGCGAGCGTGATAACGCTACAGAGTGTTGCGCTGACGCCGAAAGCCGGTGTTTCGATGACCGTCTCCGGCGTCGACATAACGCTGGACGGTGGCAGGCGTGTCGGCGGCGACCATATTATCGTCACCGGCGGCGCCGGGCCGAACTCGCCACTCGTCATTTATGGCGACACCAGCCAGGACGGAATCTGGTATTCCGGCCAGGCGCACAATGTCTTGGGTATGGAATTTGGCGAGAAGCCGTTCGATCCGTTCCCGCAACTGCAGGACGGCGAGAACGAGGATGACGAGTGGGTGTTCCCGCTCGCCAATCCCTACAAGCTCGCAGGCAACGACATCATCGACGCCAGCGCCTTGTTCGCCGGCACGCCGTCGGCAAACCTGCCGAGCGTCGGTCTGACGATCTATGGCGGCGCGGGCAACGACACGATCTACGGCAGCCAGGCCGGCGATCATCTCGCCGGCGGTTCCGGCGACGACCTGATCATCGGCAACCGCGGCGCCGATCACATCTATGGCGATAGCGGCGTCAACGTGAACATCTTCACGCGCCAGCTGTTCATCGACACGGTCGACAACAGTCCGTTGCCTTCGGCCAATCCGAATGCCGACACCAACGGCACGACGATCAAGCCGGTCAAGTCGTCGGTTCGTGACCTGATGAATGCGGGTGACGACGTGATCTTCGGCGATGGCGCTTCGCATCTCGGCTATGGGCCGAGTTCGGTCGCGGCCGCCGGCCTGCTCGGCGACTTCGACGACATCATCTTCGCCGATCACGGCGTGATCGAAATGTTCGTCGACGATCCGAACTTCCCGTCAGCCTTGAAGCAGCGCATCCAGACGACCGAGCTGGCGTTGGTCACCGGCATCAAATCGGCCGAACTGCAAAATGGCGGCGACGACGTGGTGTTCGGCGGCCTCGACCGCGACGTCATCGTCGGCGGCGCCGGGCATGATCTGCTCGATGGCGACCAGCAGGACGATCGCGTCTTCGGCGACAACGTCTACCTGTCGCGCCAAGGCGGCGCTGACGGCAATCTGTTGGATGATACCTTCAGCCTGCGCTTCCAAACGCTGGCCGGAACGTTGATGTACAGCCGTACCGACCGGCCGGTGCCGGCCGGCCTCGGCACGGTCAATGCCGACAACAGCGGCCTGCTGCTGGTCGACAGCGTCGCGCGGCGGTATCGCGATCCGGACGGGGCTCCGTGGTGGAGCGAGTATTCGGTGGACTACGCGGCGCTGCACACCTTTGCCTTCGACGAGGGCACCGCAGGCGTCGGCAGCTTCGGCAACGACTACATTGCTGGCAGCGAAGGCAATGACGAACTGTTCGGTCAGCTCGGCCATGATGTGGTGCAGGGCGACGGAGGCATCGAGCTTGCCTTTGACGGTACCTCGCATGTCGGCGCATCGCGCACATCTGGCGGCGTCACCGATCCGATCGGTCCGCTCACGGTGATCGCCTCCTTTGCGGCGGCGACCGACGGCCAGGACTATATCGAAGGCGGTGGCGGCGACGACCAGATATTCGGCGGTCTCGGCCAGGATGATCTGATCGGCGGTTCCTCGTCCTTCTTCAGCCTCATCGATCCGAATATGCGGCCTGACGGAGACGATTACATTTTCGGCGGCGCCGGCATCGAGATCGACCGCAATGACGACAATTTGCCGAATGACGGCACGCTGGCCAACTCGCGCTTTGCTCGCGATGCCGACTCCATGATCGGTGACAACGGCAACATCGTGCGGATCGTCGGCGTCAATCACACCGACATCAATCCGAACGGCACGGTTGGGCAGCAGCTTTATGTCCAGTACAATTACGACGTGAACGACCCGGCGCGCGCTGGTGGCGAACGCCTCGTCGTGCGTGGCATCCATCTGCTCGACTACACGCCGGGCGGCCCGGACTTCCGTCCGGACCTGTTCTCCAAAACCAACCCGAACAATCCTGCCTATCGCAACGAGTTCGGCCTATGGGCCAAGCAGGACATCGGTGGCCATGACGAGTTCCATGGCGAGACTGGTGACGACACCGCCTATGGCGGCGGCGGCCATGACCGGATCTTCGGCGATGCCGAGAACGACGATCTGATCGGCGGCTGGGGCAATGACTGGATCTCCGGTGGTACCGGTGAGGACGGCATCCTGGGTGACGACGGCCGCATCTTCACCAGCCGCAACAGCGCGACCTACGGCGAAAGCCTGTTCGGCGTGCTGCCATTGCTTGCGACCGATCCGGATACGCGCACCAGCCAGGGCGATGTGCTCAACGAGTTCATCTACACGCCCGGACAGGTGCAGACGGAGACGATCAATGTCGGCGGCAAGATGAAGAAGGCGGTCGACCTGACCCCTTACAATCTGACGCCGAACGCGCAGGGCGGCGACAATCCGCTGTTTGACGCCAATGTCGTGGACGATATCATTTTCGGTGGCCTGGGTGACGACTTCATCCATGGCGGTTCCGGCGACGATGCGGTCGGCGGCGGCGAAGCTCTGCCAGATTCCTACACGCAGCGCTTCGATGCGGCGGGCAATGTTGTCGGCATCGTGCGCACCGACTTCTCGCGGCCATGGAACCCTGGCGACGTGCTGCGGTTTGGACCCGACAGCGATCCGTGGAACGCACCCAAGCCTGTGCAGAGCCGGCTCGGCGAGTTCTTCCTCTATGACGAGTACGATCCGCGCCGGACAATCATGTTCAACGCCGATGGTTCGGTATGGAAGGCCGGCCCGGCACCCACCACGCGCCAGTATTTCCTCAACCTCGTCGACAATGAAGGACCGCTGGTCAACGGTGCGATCGCTTTTGCACCGAACGGCACGCCGACGGCGTTTGCGCAACGCAACACCGATGGCAACGATGCGGTCTTCGGTGACCTGGGCAATGACTGGATCGTTGGTGGCACCGGCCGCGACCACATCTATGGCGGCTGGGGCAACGACCTCATGAACGCCGACGATGTGCTCTCGACCAACAACTGGCTGAACGACCAGCCAGAGACGCATCCAATGTATGAGGACCGCGTTTTCGGTGGGGCCGGGCTCGACATCCTGATCGGCAACACCGGTGGCGACCGCCTGATCGATTGGGTCGGGGAGTACAACAGCTACCTGGTGCCGTTCGCACCGTTCGGTATCGCGACGGTAAGCCGCCAGGTGCCGCCGCAACTGTTCGACTTCCTCTATGCGCAGGCATTCAGCGACGGCGTCGACATTACCCGCACCGCTGACACTGGCAGCATCAACGGAGACGACAAGTACAGCCACGTCCATATGTTCATGGGCGGCGTGGAAGGTGAAATCGGCCTGATCACCCAGAAGGACCATGGCTTCTGGCAGGATCAGACCGGCGGTCCGACGGATCCCCAGGCTGGCAACATCCCGGGCGGCAAGCGAGACGTGTTGCGCACCGCTGACTTCAACGATGGCAATGCCAAGGTCGTGGCGGTCGATGAGGGCAATTTCGCAGTCGCCAGCGGCAAGCTCACCGTTCAGTCGGCAAGCACCTGGGATCAGGCAGCCGCGGTTCTCTATCTCGACGCCTATACGCCGATCTACTACGAGATCGCGGCGACCTTGACGGCCGACAAGCCGACCGGCGGCTGGAAGGCCAACTCCTACATAATCTTCGACTATTATTCGCCGACCGATTTCAAATATGCCGGCATCAACATCTCGAACGACCAGATCGAGATGGGCTATCGCGACGCCAGCGGCTGGCATCAGTTGGTGAAGTCCAACAAGCCGGTGCAGCTCAAGGCGAACCAGGCTTACGATGTTCTGCTCGCAGTCAACGGCACGAACGTGAGTTTGACCGTGGCCGGCGTAAATTGGTTCAGCTACACCTTCGCGCCGCGCATCGTCGATGGCCAGCCGGTGGCGCTGAACAAGGGCCTCGTCGGTGTCGGCAACAGCGGCTCGAAGGGTACGGTGGACAACTTCCGTGTCCAGGTCTTGCCGCCACAGATCACGCTCGACTACGCAGCCGAGTTCAACGGGCCGCCGACCTATCCGATGTCGAAGACCGCGGCTCAAGGCTGGACGCTCTCGGGCGGCAGGCTGAATGCGGCGGCCGGCGCCGGCACCAATCTGCTGGATGTCGGCCCGGCGATCGGGGCGGACGCCTATCTGGAACTGACGGCGAAGTTGAAGACCGCCGGGACCGCTGGCATCGTCTTCGACTACTACGGCGCCAACGACTACAAGTTCGTCACCCTGGATGTGGTCGGCCAGAAGGTTTTGGTCGGACACGTGACGTCGAAGGGCGGCACGGTGATCGATCAGAGCTTCGCGCGCACGCTGAGTTCAACGACGGACTATGACGTCCAGTTGACCATACGAGGCGCAGCTCTCTCGATCGCCGTCAACGGCGCATTCGTCGGCAGTTATGGCTTCAATGCAGCAATTGCTGATGGCGAGTTCGGTCTGGTGACAGGCAACGCAGGGGCGTCCTTCGACCGGCTGCAGATCCGCACCAACGCGTCGGCGTTCAACACCAGCTCCAATCAGCTGGCGCTTGCTTCGCTCGGCCAGGGCGCGGACACGGCAACGGCGGTCGGCATCGATCAGGCCAAGGCGATGTTGGCGCAGGCGGTGGCGATCTGGTCGGGCAGCGGCCAACTCGACGCGGCACAGCTCGCAAAGCTGTCGAACCTGGATGTGCAGATCACCGATCTGCCTGGCTCGGCGCTGGCACAATCGGTGTTCGGCGCGGTGCTGATCGACCGCAACGCGGCCGGACAGGGCTGGTTCGTCGACCTGTCACCTCTCGACAGCAGCGAGTTCCAGCTCGACGCCTCCGGGCACCTGACGGCGTTGCCGGGCGGCGCCGCCGATGGACGGATGGACCTTCTGTCGGTGCTGATCCATGAGATCGGCCATCAGGCGGGCTTGGATCACGATGAGGGCGAGGCGGGCGTGATGTCGGCTGAGTTGGCCGCCGGCGAGCGCCGGCTGCCGGGGGCCGGATCTGCCGGTCAGCTGACTGAAACGCAGCTCTTCCATGATGGCCTGGGCGTCTTTGTCGGCGCGCAGGAGCATGGATTGCTCCAGAGCGCTGGCATCGCGCCGGCCGAAGCGGTTGGTGAGGTCACGACGATACCGAGCGCAAGAGCTTCCGGCGGTCCGGCGGCGGCGCATTCCAGGTCTGAGGCCGATGCAAGCGCCAAGGCCGACGACATCGTGCTGACCGGAGCTCCTTCCGGCTTGCAGGCAAGCGGCCAGCTCAACTGGGTGTTTGACGAAGCCAGCGGAACCTTTGTTGCCGCACAGGGTCGGCAGCAAGACCGTCCGCACGACCCAGCGCCGAATGCGGATCAGGATGATGGCGACGCAACTTCGGACGACCTCAATGGTCTCGCCGAATGGAGCAACCGCAAGGGTCTGTTGTCGCGCCTGTCCAGTCTGTTTGGAGTGCGATGAGACAATGATGGCGGCGCAGTTCACACATTTCGCGAACTGCGCGCGCCGCTTCGAAACGGGTGTCCATGGCCGATAGCATCCTTGAAGGTGATACCCACAGGATGCTGGATGATGCCGGCATCGTCAGCTACAGCGTTCTTGACCAGGCGCTGTGGACACGCTTCCGCACTGCCGGGACCTCGGATGAGTTCATCGGCGCATGGCTGGGCCTCCTGTGCCGACAGATCGCCGATGCCTCGGCGGCAGCCCTGGTGCTCGGGGAAGCCGATACCGGGCCTTATGTGCTGGCCGCGGCGTGGCCGAACTCGCAGTCGCCGGTCGGCGGACTTCTCGCCGCCGCCGAGATGGCCACGGGAAAGCGTCAGGGCATCAGTGTATCGGGTCCGGCGGACAACACACAGATCATCGCGTCACCCATACTCATCGACGGGCATCTGTTTGGAGCCTGTGCCGTTGCGGTGAAGCGAAACGACGCTGCCTTCACCGACATCATGCGCAAGATCCAGTGGGCTTGCGGCTGGGTGGAGGTGCATCTGCGCCGTGGCATGAGCGACCAGAGCGAACAGGCGGCGCAGCGCAGCCGCTTTGCGTTCGATATGTTGGCGGCGGTGATCGAGAAGAAGCGGTACAAGGGCGCCTGCACCGCCCTCGTCACCGAACTCGCCATGCGGCTGAACTGCGACCCGGTCGCCGTCGGCGTGATGCGCCGGCGCTGGACGCGCGTTGCGGCGGTGTCGCATTCGGCCGCATTCGACGGCAAGGTCAGCTTCATGCGCGACATCGCGGCGGCGATGGACGAGGCAATCGACCAGCGGGCCGTGGTCGTCGCGCCACCGCGCCAGGGTCAGGAATATCGGGTCAGCATCGCGCACGAAGCCTTGACACGCCAGTACAAGAACGGCGCTGCCCTGACCGTGCCGCTGCAGAGCAACGGCACGATGACGGGCGCGCTCACCTTCCTGCGGCCCGCCGACGCGAGCTTTGACCAGGAGACGATCTATCTTTGTGATGCAGTCGCGGCCGTGGTCGGACCGGTGCTCGAGGAAAAACGCCGTAACGACCGGACGATCTTCACCAAGGCGATCGAAGCGGGCTGGATCCAGATCAAGAGGCTGCTTGGCCCTCGCTTCATCGGGCGCAAGATTGCGACGCTGGCCGCGGTGGCGATAGCGGCGTATCTGAGCGTCGCCACCTCACCCTATGCGGTAACGGCGCCCGCGGTCATTCGCGGTTCGGTACAGCGAACCATCGTTGCCCCATTCAGCGGCTATGTTCTGGCTGAATTCGCCAAGGCAGGCGAAACGGTGCGCAAGGATCAGGTGCTGGCGCAGCTCGATGATCAGGATCTGAATTTCGAACGGCTGCGGCTGGTCACCACCAAGGCTCAGAAGGAGACGGAATTCGACCGTGCTCTGGCGCGTGGCGAGCGTGCCGAAAGCCAGATCATCGAGGCCCAGATCAAACAGGCGGACGCGCAGCTGTCGCTGATCGACGAACAGCTGCGGCGCACCCGCCTGGTGGCGCCGTTTGATGGATTTATAGTCTCCGGCGATCTGTCGCAATCGGTCGGCGCGGCGGTCGAGCGTGGCCAGGAATTGTTTCACATCGCGCCACTCGATTCTTACCGCGTGGTGCTGGAGGTCGACGAAAGCGACATCGAAGACATTAAGATCGGCCAGACCGGCCAGTTGCGGGTCAGCGCGTTGCCGAGGGAGCCGCTGCCCTACAAGATCGAACAGATCACCTCTGTCTCGCGCCAGGGCAACGGCCGCAACTCGTTCATGGTCGAGGCCTCGCTCGCCGGGTCCCTCGAGCGGCTGCGTCCTGGCATGGAGGGCGTCAGCAAGACCCATGTGGATGAACGGCTGCTGTTCTTCGTCTACACCCAGAAGATGATCGACTGGCTGCGCCTGACCCTCTGGCGCTGGGCGGGCTGACCATGGACGGGAGCTATTTCAGTTCGTCCTGGTATCGCGTTGCGCAATTGAAGCTGCGGCTGCGAAGCCAGGTGAGCATCCACCGCACGATCTTTCGCAACCAGGTCTGGTATGTGATGCAGGATCGGACCTCTGGCCGCTTCCATCGCTTCACGCCGGAGGCCTATTTCATCATCAGCCTGATGACGGGACGACGTACCATGCAAGACGTGTGGGACAACGCCTGCGAACACCTCGACGAAAAGGTCATTACGCAAGACGCGGTGATCCGTCTTTTGGGGCAGCTTCACGCGGCGGATGTGCTGTTTGGCGACATTCCGCCCGACATCGAGGAAATCGCCGACCGCGCCAGCAAGCAGCACAACCGCAAGCTTCTGTCGAAATTCGCCAATCCGCTGGCGATTCGCGTCGGGCTGTTCGATCCGGACGAGTTCCTGAACGCGACCTATCCGCTGGTGCGGCCGTTCCTGTCCTGGTTCGGCGGCGCCGCTTTCCTCGCGCTGGTTGCCTATTCGATCTTCCTTGCCGCGATGAACTGGCAGGCGCTGACCGGCGACGTAACCGACCGGGTTCTGTCGGCCGAGAATATCGTGCTGATCCTGATCGCCTATCCCTTCATCAAGGCTTTGCATGAGCTGGGGCATGCCTTCGCCGTCAAACGTTGGGGCGGCGAGGTGCACGAGATCGGCGTGATGCTGCTCGTGTTCATGCCGGTGCCCTATGTCGACGCGTCGGAGAGCCTGGCATTCCGGGACAAATGGCAGCGCGCCCTGGTGGGTGCGGCAGGCATTATCGTCGAGGGGCTGTTGGCCGGTCTGGCGCTGATCGTCTGGCTGAACGCCGAGGCCGGACTGGTGCGCGCCTTCGCATTCAACGTGATGCTCATCGGCGGCGTCTCGACCTTGCTGTTCAACGGCAATCCACTGCTGCGCTTCGACGGCTACTACGTTCTGAGCGATATTCTCGAGATACCGAACCTTGGTCAGCGGGCGACCAAATATCTCGGCTATCTGGTGCAGCATTATCTGTTCGGCATCGAAAGCGCCGAAACGCCGGCGACCGCGCAGGGCGAAGAGTTCTGGCTGTTCAGCTACGGCGTCACGTCATTCTTCTACCGGATCGGCGTCATGGTGGCGATCGTCACATTGGTCAGCCAGCGTTACTTTGTCGTCGGCATGATGATGGCTGGGTGGGCGCTGGTGCTGATGGCTGGCGTGCCGCTGGCGCGCCAGCTTTGGTTCTTGTTCACGAGCCCGTCCCTGAGAAAAACGAGGGGGAGGGCCTTCGCCGTCGTCGCAGCCAGTCTCGCGCTGGTAGCCATGCCGTTCTTTGTCATCCCGCTGCCCTACGCGACCGCCGCGCAGGGCGTCGTATGGCTGCCGGGCGACGGAGTCGTCAATGCCGGCGTCGATGGCGTGGTGGCGGAAATTGTCGCGACGCCCGGCGCCAGGATCGAGCGAGGCGACCCGATCCTGCGGCTGGAAGACCCGTTGCTGGAAGCGCGGACCGTCCTCTTGGATTTGAGGGTTGGGGAGCTTGAGCGCCGCCTCGAAAAACTCGATGTCTCGGACAAGGTCAACGCCAAAGTGGTGGCCGAAGAACTCAGGCTGGCACGCGCCGACCTGGTCATCGCACGCGACCGCGCCGAAGCGCTGACGGTACGGGCGCAGGCAAGCGGAACTCTGATCGTTCCTTCGGCAAATGATCTCGAGGGCAAGTTCGTGCGCCGTGGCGAGACGCTGGCCTATGTGACGCGGTTCGACCAGCCGACATTGCGCGCCGTGATCCCGGAGGGCGACGCCGACCTGGTTCGCAACCATACGGAGTTCGTCGACGTGCGCTTCGTCGAAGACCCGTCGGTTTCGCATTCCGCCAAGATCATACGCGAAGTGCCGTCGTTGACCGCGACTTTGCCGAACGCCGCATTGAGCACGGTGGGCGGTGGCCAGTTCTCACTCGACCCGACCGATCATGCGCAGAAGCGGGTGCTTGCCAATTTGATGCATCTGGAACTGGCGCTGGCCAATCCAAGCAAGATCGACCGCATCGGCGGGCGAATCTACGTCCGCTTTTTTCACGGCAATGTCCCGCTTTACGAACGGACCTATCGCTGGATCAGACAGGTTTTCCTCCGGGTCTACAAGGTATGACCTGCGCCACCGGAGGAGATAATATTTGGATTGAGTTAACTAGATCGCTTGATGAGTGCACGAAAATTCGATAAATTGTTTACTTATACAAATAAATGAAAGACAATACTTTAGATTAGGTGTCGATGTAGACTGTAGAAACGACGACTTGGCCGTTTTTCACCTCGAGGAGAGTTCTCATGACTGTTCAGCTTCTTTTCTACCAAGACGCAAAGCCGGTGACCTCAGACCGTCACAGAGATGTTTCGATCAAGGCGGGTCACTCCTACAGCTTCGCCCGAAACGTGAATTCGGTACCGGTGACGGCTGTCGAATTCGCGCAGGCAGCGGCGGAGTACCCGATCGTTTTCGCGGGCACCGAACACTCGATCATGCCGGCGGTCATTCTTGGCGTGAAGCAGACCGAAAACCTTTATGTCGACGATGCCGGCAACTGGAGCGGCAAGTATGTTCCGGCGTTCGTTCGGCGCTATCCGTTCGTTTTCTCTTCCGATGCCGGCGGCCGAACGTTCATCCTCAACATCGACGAGAGCTTTGAAGGCATCAACCGGGAAGGCCGCGGCGAGCGCCTGTTCGACAGTGACGGACAGCAGACGCGCTACCTGAAAGAGGTGCTCGGCTTCCTTCAGGATTATCAATCGCGCTTTCAGCGCACCAAGCAATATTGCGATCGTCTGAAGTCGCTCGGTTTGCTGCAGCCGATGCAGGCGCAGTTCAATTTGAACAGCGGCGAGCGCCATTCTCTGGCCGGCTTCATGACGGTCGACCGGGAGAAGCTGAAGGCGATCGACGTCGCCGACCTGCAAGCGTTGTTTGGAAATGACGAACTGGAGTGCACCTATCTTCACCTCCACTCCTTGCGGCACTTCGCCAACATGCTGGAGCGGATGCCCGCCCTGGCCGTGGATGTCGAGGACAAACCGGAACCGGCACCAGAGGCCGCCAAAGCGAAACGGGAAAACGGCAAATCGCCGGCGCACAAAGGCGGTGGACGAAGCGCGGATGCCGGGCTGCAGGCCGAGGCCGAGGATAGTGGGCAGCAGGCTTGACCAGGTGACGACCGCAATATCACTCGCGCGTAGTGGGGTAGGAGCTTGACTGCGGCCGGGCAACCGGCCGGCGTCTTGCTTCCGGCCCTCGATCTCGGCGCCGAGCGGGAAGACCCGGCGCCGAAATTCCTCGACTGGCTGGATCAGTGGCTGGTCGGCGTGACCTCGCCGCTACGGCAGCGAGCGAGGCTCAGGCGGATGTATCGCGCACTGCCTCGCATCGAGGTCCTGGGGCGTGACTATGTGGGCATGACCGAAGTTGAGCTTGTCGAGCGGGTCGCGGCGTTCCGCGGGGTGATGCGTCGCGGCGGCCTGACCCAGGCGAACATCGAACGATGCTTCGCGATCGTGCGCGAAATATCGTGGCGCAAGCTCGGGCTGCGCCACCACAACGTTCAAATTCTGGGCGGCCTCGCAATGCTTGACGGGCGGGTGGCGGAAATGGCGACCGGCGAAGGAAAGACGATCACCGCCGGTCTCGCCGCATCGGCAGCGGCGCTGGCTGGCACGCCGGTTCACGTCATAACCGTGAACGACTATCTGGCGGAACGCGACCTTGCGACGCTCAAGCCCGTCTATGACTTTCTCGGCCTGACCACGGGCCTGATCCAGAGCGGCGACAGGGCAGGGCGGCCGCAAATCTATGCGTCGGACATTGTCTATGCGAGCAACAAGGAGGTTACGTTCGACTACCTGCGCGATCGCATGGCTCTTTGCCAAAGGACCGGGCTGCTGCACCGCAAGCTCAGCGGCTTCGGCCAGCTCGGCAATGAGAATTCGCAAACGGTCATGCGCGGTCTGCACCTGGCGATCGTCGACGAGGCCGATAGCGCGCTGGTCGATGAGGCGCGTACGCCACTGATCATCTCCCAGGAAAGCAACTCCGTCGACGAACGCGACTGGGCGGAAAAGACGTTTCGTCTGGTCGAGGACCTTCAGCAGGATGTCGACTATTTGCTGTTGCCGGACCGGCGCCGTATCGAATTGACGGAAGCAGGCAAGGACAGGCTCTGGACGCGCGCTGAGGCAGCCGACGGATTCTGGCGCAACCGCATCCGACGCGAGGAATCGGCTAGGCAAGCACTCTCCGCCTCGCTGCTTTTCCGACGCGGCGAACACTATCTGGTCGCCGACGAGACAGTCCAGATCGTCGACGAATTCACCGGACGCATCATGGCCGACCGCACCTGGAGCGATGGCCTTCATCAGTTGATCGAATTCAAGGAGGGCTGCAAGGTGACGCCGCGCAAACGCACCGCCGCGCGGATCACCTATCAGCGCTTCTTTCGTCGCTATCTGCGCCTCGCCGGTATGTCCGGCACAGCCTACGAGGTCAAAGGCGAACTGGGCGCGGTGTACGGGCTGTCGGTTCTCGCCGTGCCGACCCATGTGTCGCCCCGGCGCGCGAAGCTCGCGCCAATCGTGTGCGCGACGCGCGAGGAGAAATGGAACCGCATCGTGCAGGAGGTCGAGACGATGCGGACCCTCGGACGGCCGGTACTGATCGGCACGCGTTCGGTCTCGGCGTCGCAGGAACTCAGCGCGTGTCTCGACCGCGCCCGCATCGAGCATGCCGTGCTGAATGCCGAGCAGAGCGCGGACGAGGCGAATATCATTGCGGGCGCGGGTCGTGTCGGAACGGTGACGGTCGCGACCAACATGGCCGGGCGCGGCGTGGACATCAAGGTCGATCCGGAGGCGCTGGCAATGGGCGGGCTTCATGTGGTGCTGAGCGAGCGCCACGATGCCCGTCGGATCGACAGGCAGATGGAGGGGCGGACGGCGCGCAAAGGGGATCGGGGGTCAACGCGCGACATTCTTTCGCTGGAAGATTCGATCCTCGATCTCGCGCCGCAACGCCTTGTCGAGTGGGCCAGCCGACGTCAAAGCTGGTTCAGGCGTCGCGCCGCGCTCGTGCTGTTTCGGGTGGCGCAGATGCGCGCCGAACGCGCGCATGCATCGGAGCGCAAGGACTTGCTCGACCAGGACCGGAGGCTGGGTGTGCTGCTCGCCTTCTCCGGCAAATCCGAATAGCTTAGGGCCGGCGGCTGGACAGGCCGCGGCGGGCAGGGGAGCCACGTCAAATGCTGCGAGCCATCTTATCCATCGCCGCTCTGTTTCTGGGCCACGCAGTTCATGCGGCGTCGTTCGATTGCGTCGTCAACCCTTCGATCGTGGTGGGTGTCGGCGGCACAGTGCCTGGCCTTCTGGAGGAAGTGCTGATCGATCGTGGCGACGTCGTCAAAAAAGGTCAAATCCTGGCTCGGCTGAACGCCAACACCGAGCTGTCAACCGTCGACTTGATGTCCGAACAGGCGGCCAACACGTCGGAAATCGAGGCCCAGCAGACACGACACCAACTGGCCTTGAACCGCATGGAGCGCTCCCAGCGGTTGGCCAGCCTGAACGTCACCTCCAAGGATGCCGTGGAGGAAGCTATCGCGCAAATGGAGGTCTCCAAGCGCGAACTGGCGCTCGCCCAATCGCGCAAGCGCATTCTCGAACTCGAACTCGCCCGGGCAAGAACTGTGCTGGGCCAGAAAATTATCGTCAGTCCGATCGATGGTATTGTCATGGAGCGCAAGCTTTACGCTGGCGAGTACCTCGATCAGGACGGGAAACTGGCCACGATCGCACAGCTCGACCCGTTGAGCGTAGAAGCCTTCGTCGCCGACAGCGAATACAGCAAGTTCAGCGTCGGCCTCGCCGTCAAGGTGACCGTCAACGAGCCGCGCGATGAAGTCCATGTCGGCACGGTTCAGGTGATCGACCGGGTGCTGGACGCGGCCAGCAGGACGTTCGGCGTGCGCATCATGCTGCCCAATGCCGGCAACCGCTTGCCCGCCGGCCAGCGATGCAAGGTCGAATTCGACACCAAATCGAACTGAAGCGCTCCGACCGCAGCCAAAGCCGGAGATATTCGCTCGGAGTCTGTCCCCGCTGCCAATATACGCAGATCTGATATCGTCAGGCATCTCGCTTCACAGGGAAGCACGCGAAGCGCGACCCTTGACGGCGAGTAGTTCCTAGCGTTTCTAAGTCCTCGAATATCGCCAAATTTAAATTGGTTGAAACCCATCGACGCCCGTATGTGTAGCACAGAGACTGCCCTTCCAGATGTGAAGATGGCTACCCTCCCCGGATGCGCTCGGCAATGTTTGCGTGCATCTTGTCCACGGAACCATAGACGTCGCGCCTTCCGGTGAGATGCCTCTGGAGTCTGTCCCCTACGGCGTCGCGATAAAGCGGACCCAGGACCTCCATTCCCGGGTCGGCCAGCAAAGCTTCCAAGGCGCGCTGGGCGGTATGAAGGGCCCAAACCAGGCCTTGCCCACCCACCGGATCAAGCGTCGCGGCGGCATCGCCGACTGCGAGCCAGCCTGTGCCTACCACGCTGGACGTCTGCGCCGGAAACGCCGGATACACGCCGAAGTGCCCGACGACCGGAAGCCCGACGATCCGTCGAACCTCGACAGTCTGCGCGAGCGCTGCATCCCAATACTGTCGCGGCGTCAGCTTCGACTGCTTGAGCGTCCGCAGACTTGTGTAATGCGTGGCAATCGTGCCGCCTGCGATGTTGCAGGAGAGCGACCACCATCCCGACGCACATTCCTCCACCAGGAGGTTGTTGCCGTCCGGCGAGGTAGTGTCACCGTCCAGCCAGGCCGTGAGGGCAAACTGATCGCCGGCACTTATGCGCTGTGCACCCTGCGACCTGGCGAAAGCAGCGCGCCGTCCGGTCGCGTCGATCACCAACGGCGCCCTGATGGAAAGACCCATCCCATCCCTGTTGCCTAACATACCCGACCACATTCCTCGCTGGCGGCCGAGGCCGTGTATCTTCTGCCGACATCGACCTTTCACTCCCGCTTCGATTGCCAGTAGATAGAGGGCTTCGTCGAACCGGTTGCGCACCACGCAGATGCCGTCCTGCGCGCCGGACATCTGATATGTACGCTCAACACGCGATCCGTCCCAACGGGACACGATTCCAGCGCTGCGGGACGCGATGTCCTGAAACGGCGAAAGCGGGATTGCTAGACGGTCAAGCTCGACGCGTACCACCCCGGACAGATGTTCGCCGGGCCGTGGTGCTTCGAAATCATACCGCTCGACGAGCAGTACGCGGGCACCGTTAAGCGCAAGCAGGCGTGCGACCGTCGAGCCGGCCGGTCCGGCTCCGAGGACGATCTGGTCGAATTCGGTCACGGAGGCGTCGCGCGCCACTTCTGCTCGGTCTCGACAAGCTGATTTGCACCGTCCCGGCGGATGAAACCCAGTTCCCTCCAGTATGTCTTCACATACTCGATCCTGTCCGGCACATGATGAAGCACATGTTGCATGTCGTTTTCATCCGGCAGCCAGCGCCTGCGTATCGCGCCATCGGCAATGATGCCCGGACGCGAGGTTGGCCAGAATTCTTCTTCACAGGCGGCGAAGTCCTCAGACCACGGCACTGCGAGATCCTTCGTCAGGGTACCGACGGTGTGGGGGGCGGCGACATTGGATTTCTTGAACCGGACATCGGGGAAGAAATCGGTGGCGCCGTGGAAAAGCGTCCAACTCGTGTACACCCCCGCTTCGCGGCCTACCTCGATGCCCGGGAGGAAGGATCCGCCGAGCATCGCGCCCAGGCATGCCATATCGATCAGCGAAGGGACGAACATGGATTCCGCCCGCAGCATCATGTCGAAATACTGCTCGTGGTTCGCGTTCGGCAGCGCCGCCACTGCCAGATGGAAGTCGGACGTCGCGATGAGTGGATAGATAGCCGTGAACCGCGGCTCCGGCTCTGCCTGCCACGTCTGGAAGTGATTGTACTGTATCTGCGTGTAGGCAAGTTCGCGCAACAGGGGCATGTCTGCAGCGGTCGCCGGCCAGTACATGTCATCCATGAGCGGCACGACCGTTTCCTCGTATGGTGTGAGACCGGGCTTCGCACTGGGTGCAACGTCGCCACCGCAGAGATGTCCGAAATCCGGGTGGCCGTGGAAATGCAGCAGATCGCCCTCGTGGTACCCATAGTCCGGAAAGTTATACACCTTTCCCTGGTCCGGACCGCCGTCGTAGTCGAGGCGACGCCCGAGCTTGCGGGGAAACATTCCATTTTCGAGAGTTGAGACGGTTGTCCCCGGCAGGACAGTCAGGAAATTGCGAGACTTCAGATACAGGGTCTGGGGTTTGCGAAGCCGGTTGAAGATGGCGATCTTGAGCCACTCCTTGATTGGCTTGTGGGGATCTCCCCGGAACTTGTTCGGATCGGCATACTGTGCCCAGTTTGTGTGGGCGTCGATCTTGGGGCCGCCCGCGTCGATCCCCTTGGCTATCGCCGCTTTCTCGGTCACGGAGGGATCGGAAACGGTCGTGGGTTCATCCGGTGGCTTGTTGTGCGCCCTGTCCTTGACCGATGGAAAACTATGCTCGGGCTGGCCGAATGCCTCGCCGCTGACCGACTTCACGTCGTCGAACAGGCATAGCTGAGGATGAATGTGCACATAGTAGTCGGTGCGCTTGTAAACCTCTGTCTCACTCTTGTTGATAATCTGCTTGTGCTTGCCGGGTTGCTCGGCAACGACGCCGCCCTGGTCCAACCCGAACGATGCACGCGCGAACGCGGTGTCCCACAGCGAGACGAAATGGCCTATGTCGGGAGCATAGTCGGGACATCCGACGATCACCCATCCGGGCATGGCGGTAACGGTCGCGGCTGAGCCTGGTTGGTCGGCCGGAGTGTCGTAGCTCAGATACTTGAAATCCGCGACCGCCCCGCCGCCGGCCTTCTGGCGTAGCGGCGCGCCGCCGCCGACAGGAGCGACCACTGCCTCTACCGATCCGTCCCCGGCGGCGTCCGACCACTCGTTCGACCAGAGGCCATGGAGAGCGGTCGTGCCCTGGATCTCGCCTTCGTTGCCGATGACATGCAGCCGGTTGGTCACCCTGGCTTTGTCGGCCTCGTCGCGTTCGATCATCAGATAGGCAAGGTTCGGACGCCCCGGCACGGGCCGCATGCGTTTGCATTCCAGGGCAGCGCTGGCCGTATCCAGTTCGACCGGCGCGTTAGTCGTATTGGGCGAAGGGTCGGCGGCACCGATCACGGACTTCTTGTTGGCAATGTTCACCTTCCACTGGATCGTGGCGAGGTCCGGTGTGATTTCAAATACCTGAACCGGGTGCCCCGAAACGTCATCAGCGTAGACATAGGCGAAAACCCGGAAGCGCGCCGCCTGCGGAAAGATATCCCCCGCGGCGTCCTTGAACTTGTTCGCGAACCCTAGCGCAGGCGGATTGAATATCTCGAATGTTGCAAGCGTCCCAGGAGCGCTGGCCGCTGCGTCAGCCGCGACGCCAGTCCCAAAGAAGCTGCGCGGATGGGTGCGCGGCCTCGGCTTGAACCGCAGATCAGGGAACTGCTCCTGGAGAAACATCGGGAACTCGCACGCGAGATGATAGGCCTCGACGCTGCCGCCGAAGCGAGCACAGCCGACGCTTGGATGGACGCGGAACTGGACGAAAGGCATGGCGCAACTCCTCCGGTACGAGGAAATTCTGCTTTCGGCCTGACCGAAACTTTCCAGGATCAATGTAAAGATAGCTTCAGCTGCTTGAAAAGGGAAGTGGCTATGCTACCTTAACGCCACCTTATCTCCAATACATGGAACTGCCATGAGTGGAGTGATCAGTACTTTCTTCGTAGAACTGAGAAGGTTCTTCGGCCCGATTACGGTTGCGGTCGCAAGTCCGCAAAACCTCGCTGTGTTCGCACGGCGCTTTGGCTACGGTCTGGCCGGGCCGGACATGGTGGCGGCCGCCGGTCAGTTGCGCCCGATGGGCCACAGCGTCGTGCAACTGGGCGGCACCATCAAGAGTGCGGTGGCAAACGGGCTGCGGGCGCAGGACGTCGTCGCGATCGGTGATGCTGCCCTTCCATTGTTCCAGGGCATCCGCACCTTCCATCAGGCGTTCAACGGCGCGGTGCCCCAAGGCATGACCGCGCAAGCCTTTGCGCAGCAGCTACAGAGCTTTCCGGAAGAGCTCTTCGATCTCCTGCTGACCGATTACCTGACGCAGCGTGTTCCCCTGGCACTGCATGGCCTCTCGCTGCTCGATGTCGTTGGTACGGAGTTCATACCGGAAACTGGCGCGCAACGATCGCGCGGCCTCGCCTACGTCGCCACCAGCTACCGCTGGGATCGCATCGGCTTGCTGTTTGATCATCCCGATGAGTGGGCCAAGCAGGCCTATGGCTGGGGCGTCGATTTCCGCAGCGACGTCTTCATACGGAGGCTCGCGAATCTCTTCGATTATCTCGGCGGCGTGGCCGACCTTCGCGACATGACGCGCGAGCAAGCGCTCGTGTTCATGCCGGACATCATCGACGCGGCCGTAAAGCCCCACGTCGCGCTGGCGCCGATTGTGCGGACTCACGGCGTACCCGCCGCTCAACTGACCGGCATGGAGGCCGCTGTCGAATTCGGCCTTGCGCTCTTTCCTGTCTCCGGCAAGACGCCTGCAACGAGGAAGACTGACGCCGGGCTCGCCATCGGTCCGTACACGGAAGGACAGATCGCCCAGACCATTCCGCTCGCCCCCACCGTCGACCTGAAATTGAGCGGCGCCGTGGGCGCTACCGGCGGCATCGTCTTCTCGTTCCGACCAAGCGGAGCCGATCATCAGATCGGTGTCGGCGCTGCGGCCTTCAACGGCGAGTTCGGTGCCGAGATCGTCGTCAAACCCGGACCCGGCGGCAACAAGATTATCCTAATAGGCGACCCCGGTTCGACCAGGATCGAGATAGATTCCGCCGCCATCTCCGTAGGTGGCGGCGTTTCCAATGCCGGCGCCGAATTCTTCGCGGCAGCCGGCGTCAAGGCGCTCCACGTCGTCGTCGATGCTTCGAAAGATGGATTCCTTGGCTTTCTGCTTGGCGGCCCGATCGAGGTCGATGCAGGCGATCTTCTGATAGGTTGGCGCAGCGGTCGCGGCATCTACTTCGAGGGCGGCACGGGCGTGCAGGTGACCATCCCCCTCGACAAGCAGATCGGCCCCTTCCATTTGCACGAGATCGGCATCGGGCTGGACTGGAAGGACGCTTTCAAGACGTCGCTGTCGGTCACCGCCGATGCGAAGCTCGGACCGCTCTTCGCCTATGTGGAAGGCCTTGGCCTCACCGCCACGCTTGTCCCCAGCGACCACGGCGCATTGGGGAAATTCGACATCGTCTTCGGCTTGAAGCTCCCCACCGGCTATGCGGTTGTGCTCGACGCGCCGCCAATAAGCGGCGGCGGCTTCCTGTCGGTGGGCGACAACGAATACCGCGGAGCCCTGGCGCTCAAGCTTGCCACATTCGGCGTGTCGGCATTTGCCGTCCTCAACACCAGGCTGCCGGGAGGGCAAAAGGGCTTCTCCTTCGTCGCTTCGATCTTCGGCGACTTTGTCTTCCCGCTTGGCTTCGGCTTCTTCCTCACCGGGCTTGGCGGCCTCATCGGCATCAATCGCACCGCCAATACCGACGCGCTGCGCGAGGTTCTCTACGCCGGCAATCTCGACACCATCCTGTTTCCCAACGATCCGATCGCCAACGCATCGACGATCCTGGACAACATGGCGGCGATCTTCCCGCCGCGCGAGGGCCAGTACCTTTTCGGGCCGATGGCGAAGATCGCCTTCAGCCAGCCACCGCTCATCGAAGGCAAGCTTGGCATCGTGCTGGAGATCGGCAGCGAGGTAAGGCTGCTGATCCTGGGAGCGGTCGGCTCGAAGCTTCCAACCCGTGATGCGCCGCTCGTCTCGCTCGAAGTGGCGTTCTTCGGCGAGATCGACTTCGGTGCCGGCACCATCTCGTTCGATGCGACGTTGCAGAATTCATACATCCTGCTCTGGGGCGTGTCCGGCGATGTCGCCGTGCGAACCGGTTGGGCGCCGCGCATCAACCACATCATTTCGTTCGGCGGATTGCATCCGCGCTACCCGAAGCCCGCCAATCTTCCCGACCTTAGGCGGATGTCGATCAACTTCGGCACCAACAACCCGCGCATAAGCCTCTGGGCCTACCAGGCGCTGACACTGAACTCGCTGCAGTTCGGCGCCGGCGCCGACCTCTATGCCAAGGGTCCGAAGATACTGTTTGTCGGACGCGTGGCTGCCGAAGGACATGCCTATTTCCACGCTCTGATCTACTTCAATCCTTTCGCCTTCGACGTGCAGCTCGGCGGCTCGCTCTCCCTTCTGGTCGACGGCGACGTGGTGGCGGGCCTCGGCTTCGACCTCAGGCTGACGGGACCCAACAACTTCCGCATCGACGGCAAGGTGTGGGTTACCATCTTCGGCATCGACGTCGATTTCGGCGTCAGCCACGAATGGGGCGACAAGCGCCAGCTGCCCCCGCTTGTCGCCGACCCCGTCGCTGTCTTGCGCGACGCCATCGCCGCGGCGCCCGCCCTCGAGGCCATCCCGGCCGCCGACCTCAGCGATGGTGTCCGCTTCGTGCGTCCCGGCAAGGACGAACTGGTCCGGCCGGTGAGCCCCGTGGGCGGCCTGCGCTTCAGCCAGAAGGCGATGCCGCTCGGGATGCGTATCGAGAAGCTCGGAGAAACGCAGATTGCCGGGTCGGCGCGAAGCTTCGATCTTGCCGCCTACCCGCAAGCGCTTCCGGGAGATCCGGCGGTAGCCACCGAAGCTGCCGAGATAGAGTTCGTCCATGGTCATTTCTGGAACATCAGCGAGGCGGATCGCCTGAGAGAGCCAGCCTACGAGCGCCTGAAGAGTGGCTTCGAGATAGCTGGCGGCGCGCGCCTGCGCATCGATACGAGCAAAGCGATCACCTCGGAATACGGATACGAACTGGTCATGATCGGCGACGAGCGGGACATTCTGGCTTCCGAGCTCTTTGCCTTCACCAAGATAGTTGCCGGCGATCTCTCCCGGTGGATGACCGCGAACCACGCCACCTTCGTTTCGCCGCTCGACGCGAAATCGAAGCCCCGGCCGGATTCGCCATCCGTGAAGGAAGCGAAATTCGGCTTCGCCGAGGCGGGCGCCGCATCGGCTGCAAGCTTCGCGCAGTTCGGAACGGCCGCAGCGGCCGGACTACGCAACCCGGTCGTGGCCGACTACATGATGGGTCTCTGAGATGAGCTGGTTTTCGCTGCTGCCGGATGCCCTTTCCGAACTCGCCGCGCTGGCCGGCCAGCCGTCTGCGGGCAGCGCACGCCGCCGCGTCGCCTTCGGCCTGGATGTCATCGCCGATGGCGTGGTCGCCGCCGGCGAGCGCGTCGCTGTCAGCGCCGAGGTCCTGGGAGCCGGCGACATTGTCGGCATCGATGCGCGGATGATCGCCCGCGTCGAACCGGCGTCCGGTGCGCCGCAGTTCGAGCCGAACTACTTCCCGTTCGTGGAGTTCGTCGATGCGGATTTCCCCTGGCGGTTCACCTTGCGGACCGATCCGGCCGGCCGGCGGCTGCCATGGCTTGCCGCGATCGCCTTGAAATCCGACGAGTTCGAGTTCCGCGCCCAGGGAAGCGCGCCGTTGCCGGTGCTGCGCTTGCTGGATCCGGTCAAATCCCTGCCCAATCTTGGCCAGAGCTGGGCCTTCGCCCATGTCCACCTTGCCCATCCTCTAGAGCAACAGTCGAACGACCTGCCTGGCCTTATCGCGACGCGGCCGGACCTGCATTTCTCGCGTTTGATGGCGCCGCGCAAGCTCGAACCGAGCACGGCATACACGCTGTTCCTGGTTCCCACGACGGAGGCGGGACGCCTCGCCGGCCTTGGTCGCATCGAGAAGGCGCAGCCCTTCGACAAGCCCGCATGGGCTGGCGATACCCAGGCCGGTCTGGAACTGCCGATCTATCACCAGTCGCGGTTCACCACCTCGGTGCTTTCCGATTTCGAATTGCTGGTCCGCAAGCTCAAGCCTTACCGGATCGACGCCGAAAGTCCGGTTGCGACACCGGTCGAGGCCTTTGCCGGGTCGCCTGGCTACTATCAGGGCTACGCGAATCCGAACGCGACGTTCCAGGTGCAGGATGCGCTGATGCGCCCGGATCTGTCGGTGCAGGCCTTCAACACCGACCCGGTGCTTCATCCGCTGTTGAAGAAGACGCTGGAGGCGGAGATCGCCGGCGAACTCGTCGGTGCCGGCGCGGACGGGCCGAACAAGGAGGACCCGTTGATCGCCATGCC
Source organism: Mesorhizobium sp. (assembly GCA_004017275.1). Taxonomy (GTDB): domain Bacteria; phylum Pseudomonadota; class Alphaproteobacteria; order Rhizobiales; family Rhizobiaceae; genus Mesorhizobium. The sequence goes on from SAKE01000001.1 coordinate 169,576, forward strand.
GCCCTATGGCTGGCGCTTCCGCAAGCAGACCACGCTCGATGCCGCGCAGGCGGCGAACGGGCAAGTTGTCGACCGCGTCAACCTCGACCTCAAATTCCGCCATGCCGCCGGTCTCGGCGCCGAGACCGTGCGCCGCAATCAGGAAAAATACGCGGCGCTCTGTTGGGATCAATATGCGGAGGTCGTTGCCACCAACCAGGCGCTGGCGCGATTGCGTCTGGCCCAGCAGCTCTCCCAGGTTTTCAATCGGCGGCATATCGAGCACCTCGCACCGGAGACGATCGTCGCCCTTTCGGAATCGGTGCATGCCGTCGCGCCGATGACGCCCGGCAGGTCGGTCGCCTTCGCCTTTTCGGAAGCCGGTGTGCCGACCTCGTTCGCATCGCGTGCGCTGCGCAGAACCGCTGCCAAGCGCGGCGTGCGGGCGGGCGCTGCCGGGAAGCCGCGCGAGCCGCGGCTGATCCCGATGCCTGCCTTGCCCGGGACGCGGAAGAACCCGACACAGCAGCGTGTGCAGGCGTCGCTCACCGCCATCGCCCGGCTGGGCATCGACGGCCGGACACGGACGGCGCTCATCCGCCTGATGGGCGGCGAGTTCGACGGTGATCCGCCCGTTCCGCCGATCCGCGGCATACCGGTCAATATCGTCTATCCGGAAGACGTGAAGACCACCGTCGGCTCGTTATTCACACTTCTGCCATCGCTCAAGGCGGCGCGCCGAATCGTTGGAATTGCCGCGGCCGAGTCGACCAAGCTCGACCAGATCATGCGCGCGCCGGTGATCTCCAATCCGCTGGTCGAACCGTTGAAGGAATTCTCCCTGCGCTCGATCCTGCGCGCTACGGATTCGATGCCCAACAACACGGTATCCGTGGTGAAGGAGAACCGCGCCTTCGTCGAGGCATTCCTGCTCGGTGCCAATCATGAGATGAACAACGAGCTGCGCTGGCGCGAATTTCCCACTGACATGCGCGGCACGATCTTCTCCCGCTTCTGGAACCGCAAGCGGCCGCCGGGGGATCCGAAGGGCGACGACATTCCGCCCATTCACGGTTGGACCGCTCCGCTTGGATCCAACTACGCGGTCGGCGACATCGACCGCAAGGAAGCCCTCGTCCTGCTGATCAAGGGCGATCTGATCCGCCGCTTCGGCGAGGTGCTGGTGGTGGCGAACCACGCCCAGACGTCGACCTACAAACATGGCCAGGGCATCGACAGCCCACCTGTCTTCGGCGGGCTTCTGACCCGCGATCTTGCCTATTTCGGCTTCGACGTCGCGCGCGACACGGTGCTCGCCGACAAGGCGAAATTCTTCTTCGTCATCTACGAGGCGCCCGGCAAGGTGCGCTTCGGACTGGACATAGGCAGCGCCCAGGTGCGGCGCGACCGCTTCAGGTTCCAGACGGCGGCGCTCGACTTTCCGATAGCGGCGCTCGGACGCGACGCGGCAAAGGCATATCTCCCGGCACACCTGGTCACCGGACATCCGGCCCCCGCCGTGCCGGCGAAATGGGACGAGCTGTCGTGGTCGCATGTCAGGCTCGACCAGGCCTCCTACATAGACTTCAGCGCTGCCGCACCGCCTGTCGCCGAGGCGCCGAACTATTGGAATCCGCGCGATTCCGGCCGGCTTGCGCGCAGCTTCTGGCAAAAGCCGATCGCCGCCGTCCTGCCTGCGAAAAGGGTGCTCTGATGGCACGACCGCCGCGCAAGAGAACCAATACGGCGAAGATACTCGGCGAGTCCGCGCGGCGGATCGAGAAATTGGGTGGCGGCACGCCGGCAAGCGTTGCCGGCGACGTCAATGACGTTGTGATCGGCCGGCAGTTTGCCCGCGGCGATCATCCGCATGGCTCCGATGTCATACTCGACCTGGCGCTGCTGGAGGCGCTGTTCCGCGACCTCTCGATGCCGAAGCCGCTGATGCTGCTGCCGATGCGGCTGGAATACAGGGTCGTCCAGCAACTGGTTCCGATAGGCCTGTCGGCCAATACCAGGGCGCTCTTGGCCGACGACGCCGACGCTCAGATCTCCGACTCGCGCCGTCCCGCTCGGCTTCGGCTGAAAGCGCTCAGACGCCGGCGGCGCGCCGGGGACAATTGGACGCTCTCCCCGGGGAACCTCATTCTCCAGACCCGCCAGGAAATCTGGTTCCGCTGGTTTCCGGACGACAGTTTCGCGCGTCGCGGCATCGCACCCGCCACCGAGACTGAACTTCAATCGCTGAAGCGCTTTGCCGACGCATCCGGTGGCCAGCCGTGGACGGCGATCGACGACCCGGCCGTGATCAGTGCGTGGCAGGCACTCTCGCGCGAAATCGCGCCCGAGCGCGCGCTTTTCCTGCTCCGCAATCCAGGCGGCGGCGACCCCGGCTATCAGGAGGCGCTGGGCAAGCCGGCCATGCTGCCGTCGGCGGTGGCATTGTTTGCCATGGATGCCACCGGCAAGCTCACCGAGATCGCCAGGGGCGGCGCGATCGACAAGGCGATCAGTTACACCGTCGCCGGCCTGCAGGACAAGGGTTGGCTGAGCGACTTCGGCGTCGCCGTCAAGAGTGGGATGGGCGTGCGCATAAGCGACAAGGCGTCGGTCGACAAGGCGCTGGCGGCTTCCTGGATCATCGCCGTCGGTTTGACCGACAAGGATGCGGCGGCCGAACTCAAGGCGTTGATCGAGGACCGGGTCGCGAGCGGCGACTTCGCCTTCCTCCCTCAGGATACCGCCACGAACAACGCCCCCAATCAGCCCTCGCCCTACAAGTCCCCCCGCGCCGATCTCGCCGCGTTCCTGAGAGATGCCGTGGCGGTCGAGGGCGGCGCGCTTTCAACGCCGCTGCAACAGGCGGCCGAACTGTTTTCCGAAGCCGCGGGCATCGATCTGGCGACGGTGTCGCGTGCGCCCGGCAGTGCCGATCTGGCCTTCGAGGACGCCAGGGCGATGCTGCGCGTCATCGGCCCCGCTTTGATCGATACGGCGGTTGCGCGCACGGCGAGCATTCAGGATATCGATGAGGAGGAGGTCGTCGAGGTGTTCGCCGAGGCCATCGCGGCGCGCGGCGCCTTGCCTCCCGTCCGCTTCGGAAAGAACCCGTTCGGCGTCCTGCCGGTCATCTCGACGGCGGCTCTCGAACCTCTCGCAAGCGACGGTGTCAACGCCAGGCGCATCGAGAAATTCATCCGCGACTTCGCTTCGCTCATCATCAACCAGTCACAACGGTCGGCGGACGCGCTGGTGCCGGTTCTGCAACCCGGCGATCCGCAGGCGTCCGAGAAGCTGGAGGCCATCCTCAAGCAAAACCCCGTGTCGCGCCGCATCGAAGTCTCCACCGTCGGCCAGGCGAATGCCAAGGCTCTCGGCTGCGCCTACGTGGACAGCCAGAAGCACCTGGCCGCCGAGTATCTGGCTGAATTGGAGAACAGCTCCATTTTTGCCCTCGCCGATCCGACCGCGGATGACAAGAGCTATCCTTTGCTCTATCGCCTGGCACGGCTCAGCCTCACCAAATGCACGCTGTTCAAGGTCATCAACGCCGAGAACCCTCGCGCCGAGATCAAGCCGACAATCCGCTCGGTTCTGACCGGCATCGAGCTCGAGATGCTGGAGAATATCAAGGGTCGGTTCGGCGATATTTCGCTGAGCGCGCTGGCGTCGCGTGTGCCCAACCGCTTTGCGGGCATTGCCGGAATTCTGCAACGCACCTCCGCGCAGTTCCTCGCCGGCTTGCGGCGCCTGCAGGAGATCGCAGCCGAACCGGACGGCATAGCCAAGCTCGAAACCCTGATGATGGAAACGATCGATCTCTTCCAGCATCGCATGGATGCCTGGGCTACCGGCATCGCCTATCGCCGCCTCGCAAAGCGGCGGCGGGCGGGACTTGTCGGGTTATCCGGCGGCTATTTCGGCATGCTGAGCAAACTGCGTCCCGAAAGCGTCACAGGCGGTACCGACGGCTTCATCCAGGCGCCCAGCATGGATCAGGCCAGGACGGCGGCGCTCCTGCGCTCGGCCAATCTGCGCCATGGCGGTGCCTTCGCCATCGGGCTGGACTCGGCCAGCGTTCGACAGGGCCTTGATCTCCTCGACATGCTGCAGGCCGGCATCTCGCCCGGCGAAGCGCTCGGCTATCTCGGCGAGCGCCTGCTCCATGACGGCAAGCAGGATACACTCATCCAGTGGCTGAGGAATGCCTTCCCGCTTCGCGATCCGCGCGATGACAGCGGTTTGGAGATACGTCTCTTCGACGGCATGGCGTTCATTGCGCGACAGCTCACCATCGGCATGGGACCGCCGGGCGTGATCGGTCCTCTTGTCAAGCTGCAGGCGACGCTCAGGGAGCATTTCGACGCGTTGGCCGACATCGTCATGGCCGAGGCGGTGCATCTGCGCGGGCTTGGGCTCGCCGACGCCGCGAACGCATGGCTGCAGGTCCTCTCGGGCGATACCATTCCCGGACTGCCGAGCGTGCTGCGCACCCAGCGCAATGGCCACGCCTCGAGCCACCGCGTTGCGACACTGCTGACGCCGGCGGACCCTGCCGCGACCGACGCACCGCGCGCCATTGCCGAACCGGTACTCGCCCGCTTCGCCGAAGACAGGCTGAGTTCCGGCCTTGCACAGTCGAAGGTGCGTGTCATCGTCGACACGGATGGGCAGCCTTTCGTGCGCGACTACGCCCTTGTCGCCGATCTGGGCCTGCAAGCCATCGACCTGGTCGTCGGTGGCGAGAGCGAGATCGTCTTGCGGGCCAGGCATCGCTTCGCTCTGGATTGGCGCGGCGGCGATCCGGCCATTGTGGCCGATCTGGGGCCACTGCCGGATCGCGGCATCGTCGCCTACATGAACGGCCAGCGACCCTTGACGCTCGACCTCGCCACGGGTGGCGCGCCGCCTGCGCAGCTGTTGGCATCGGCGGCGGTGCTGCGCCGCATCGCCGGCAAGAGCCGGGCGCTCGAACCAAGCGATTTATCGGCCGCGGCGTCTCCCGCAAAACCTTTGACAGACGATGCAGATCGCGATCTGGCCAGGGCATCCGGGGATGTCCTCGCCGGGCGTGCATCCATGCTCGCCGTGCGCATCCAGGCCGACCTCGTGCCGCTTCGCGATGCGCTGGGAGCGACGGTGGCATCTGCGCGCGAGCTGCGGCGTCAGCGCGACCTTGGCGCCGATGCTTCCCAGATCTCGCTGCTGCTTGCCGGGTTGGAAACGTATCACGCCGCCCTCGACGCCGCCCTGCTGAAAGTATCGCGATACGGGGAGCCCGCGGCGCTGCGCTTTTCCACGACGACCGAGATCGCGGACGATCCCGACGAGTTGGAGCGAACGCTTGCCGCGCTGGTCGTGAGACTGCAGACCAAGGCAGCCGGCCTGACTGCCGCCCTGCCTCCACCGGCTCCTCCTGCGAACGCCGCGGCGGCCCGCGCCATCCGCAATGGCTTGGCGGCAGCGCTTTCCGGGGCCCTCGATGGCGACGCGCTTCGCATCCTGCCGCCGTTCCCGCGGTCGGCGGAAACGACGCCGCTGCTGGCGGCACCGACGCCGGTGGCGGCAGCACTGACTGACTGGATTCCCGTACGTGCCCGGATGCGCGCCGCATCCGAAGTCTTTGCCGACGATGCCTGGCTGGCATGGGCAAACACCGACGCCGCCACCGGCGCCGACGACCCTGACGCCGACCCTCGGCCGGACGAAGGCATCGCACCACGAGCCAGGCTCTTCTGCAATCTGATCAGCACAACGGATCCGGTCGTTGCCGACACCTTTGTCGGACTTGTCATCGATGAATGGTCCGAGCGCCGTCCGAGCCGCATGCAGCAGGCTGGTGTCGCGATCAACTATGATTCTCCGCAGAGCGAGGCGCCGCAGGCTATTCTCCTGTGCGAACCCTCCGGCCCCGGCATGGGAGAATGGTCACCGCAAAACGCCGCCGGCATGGTGGCAGAGACCATCAGGCTGATGAAGATGCGCGCATTGTCGGCGCAGCAGCGCCCGCTCGCCGGGCCGCTGTTAAGGGCCGCCAATCAGGTTCCGTTCATCACCGTCCCTGGAAGCCCGCCAGAACCGCGTATCCCGTCCCGCGACTACCTTTTCATCAGCGCACTTGGCACCATCGGTGCCGATGTCGCCTTCCTGTCCATGGAAACGAATGCCGAGGTCGGCATCGAAGGCACCGGCTTCAACGAGGTCACCGGCTTCGGCAAGGTGAAGGAATAGTCATGGCAGCATTTTTCACAAGCCAGCAGCTGACCGGCATCGACACCAGCGCCAACATCCAGGATGCACTTGCGGCGCGCGTCAAAGATCCGCTGTGGTTCCTCGCCAGGCAATGGCAGACCGGCGAGTTCGAGGCCGAGAACGGCGGCAGCGCCAGCCATCTGTCGATCGTCTGGCGGGAATTCCCCGTCGATAGGCTGGTTCGCGGCAACGAGGAGGTCGCCATTCCCGCGGACATGCCGATGGACTTCGTCGTCGAGCAGGAGGACGACGAAGGCGGTTCGCCGCTGTGGCGAAGCGAGGCGTTGCTGTATGATTTCTCCGTCAAGGGCAAGGCCTTCGGCCTCGAGGCCAAGGGTTACGGCGGGCGCAACCTCGACTGGTACCATTTCGACCTCGCGTCCAGCACGTTGGACGACCCTCCGCCGGAAACGGAAACCCGCATGGTTCCGTCCACCTTGTCGTTTCGCGGGGCGCCACATCCGCGCTGGTGGCGGTTCGAGGATGGCGATGCCTATTTCGAGCAGGCGAAGGATCCGGAACCGAATTCGCTGTCGATGCTGCTGCCGGAGTTCTTCTTCATCGACGTCAACAACTGGTATGTGGCGCCCTTGCCGCAGACGGCGGGCACCGTCCGCCAGATCACCGAACTGAGCGTGGTCGATGGCTTCGGCGTGGTCACCGAAATCGGCCCGAGCATCAGCGACGGCAATGCGGAGTGGTCGATGTTCTCGCTCACGCAAGCCGATGGGCGCACCACCGGCGACTTGCTGTACGTTCCCAATATCGCCATCGAGGTTCTCGATAACGATGAGGTCGAGGAAGTGCTGTTCTCGCGTGACGAGGAGGCAAACCTGGTCTGGGCGAGCGAGCGCCTGGTGACGCTGGCAGACGGAACACAGGTCCGCAACGGCGAGCGGGACAGCGTCCCCTCGCCAGAACGGCCCGAGGACCCGAGGCCTGTCTTCAGGTTGCGCTCCGATGTTGCACCCTGGCGAATTCCCTATGTCGCCCGGTTCACCAACCTGTCGGCCGCCAATGGCGAGATCTATCTGCGGCGAGCGCGCACCGTCGAAGGCGCCAGTCTTGCCAACCCGCAATACCGCAGTGTCGTCGTGGGGGAATCGTGGCGCCTCGACGAAGCGCAGATTCCGCGCAGCGGCGTCAGGATCCGCCGCAGCCAGCGATTTGCCCGTGGCAGCGATGGCGAGGGCTATTTCTGGATAGGTCGAGGAAGGCAAACGGCACCTCATACAGATGGTCCGAACCTGCGTTTTGACTATCTCGACGCGCCGTAGTCAGCGCCACCGCGATGCTTGCGCGGCGGGTGGACGATAAACGTTCTCCGAAACCGAATTGTCGCCGCCATGGGGTCCTTTTTGCCGTCACTGGGGTTCAACTTCATTGCAGGCGGGGCAACGGCATCCAGCGCAACGATGAGGCCCAACGTTGTCCAATCGGCACGGTCAGCGAATGTCGGCATCGGTGGTTGCGTGTCCGTGATTCGAATCTGCAGCGGCCGCGAGACGTCTATACACGTGAGCCATCGTGATGAATCGCTGAAGCAATCACTGATAAAGATGGCGGTATTTTTGGCTACTGTGAAAACGGATTTGCGCAGGCCCGACAAGAAGAAAAATCGACCAGTCCTATCGATAGTCCGCGAGAGCTCAGGCATCGCGAACAGCGAAAATTCGCTAATGAAATCAAAAGCCCAGATTCTTGACGGTATGTTCGACGGTATCTATGCTCAACGAAAATAAATTGCCTTTCAAAGTCAATCAGTTGTCATGAGTTGAAACAATCGAGTGGGAGTAGGGGGACCGGTGGCAATAGCAGAGCTCCGGCAGCCCTTTCGACGTCCGTTTTTCATTCGCGCCAGATGCCTTTGATCGTTTCCTGCGCTCCTTCCTGACCGTTTGGTAGATCTGATACGTCGTTGCTTCAGAAGTAAATCCCGTTCAGCCTCGCAGAGGGCTAAGGCGTACTGCGGCGTGCAAATCGGCTGGTCATAGCTGGGTCGACCAAGGGCTATTGTTTGCCACGGTGCTCAGTTTTCGCATGCCAAGACCCGGAATTCTTCGCCCCATATGCCGGCCGCCATGCGAAATATTAGACTCAAAGTCGAATAATATGCGGTCTGGAATTATTGCGGCGCTAAAAGGGGGAAAGAGCGTATGATTGCGGGGACGCAGGCGAAACTGACTACGTTTTCCGCGATCCAGGGAATGCCGTCAGCCTCTTCGACAAGCCCTCGGGTTTTGGCAAAAGAGGTCGCGCCAGACAACAAGGCCGCCCAAGACAGGGCGGCTTTGATAGTTTTTCAGATGTCCTGCCGATCTCTCAATAGATATCGAAATTGAAATACCTGGCCACGGTTTTCTTGTAGACGCCATTTGCGATGATGGCCTCCATTGCGGCATCGAACTTTTCCTTCAGCGCAACATCCTCCTTGCGAAGGCCGACACCGATTTCTGTCCGCCCTTCGGCGAGATCTCCAAGCAATTTGCAGCAGCCCGCACCGGTACTTTCCATCCAGGCAGCCAGATAGAATTTATCCGCGACAATTGCGTCGAGGCGACCGTTCGACAGGTCCATGTCGGCCTCGGTCTGGGACGGATAGAGTTTTACCGTCGCGCCATGCTTGCCGTAGATTTCCTGCGCATATTCGGCCTGGGGGGTCGATGATTGGGCACCTATGGTCTTGCCTTCGAAACTCTCGGGTTTGATATCCGCGAGCTGGCTATCGGCCTTGGTCAGGATCGACAGTTTCGAACTGTAATATTTCTTCGAGAAATCGATCACCTTCAAGCGCTCTTGCGTGATCGACATCGAGGCGACGATGGCATCGAATTTCCGTGCCAGGAGCCCCGGTATGATCCCGTCCCAGTCCTGCGCCACCACGGTGCACTTGGCTTTCATTTCCTCGCAAAGCGCCATCGCGATATCGACATCCAGCCCTTGCAGCTTGCCCGCCGCATCGACAAAGTTGAAAGGCGGATAAGCGCCTTCCGTCGCGATCCGGATCTCTTTCCACTCGGCGTCTTGCGCAAGAGCCTGGTTTCCAGATTGAGAAACGAGAAAGATACCGATCGACAGGAGTATGCTCGAGAAATTTTTCATGCTTGCCACCACCATTTGTTGAATTTCCACTTTTGCACTCGAGAGCCGTGTCGGCACTTATTCGATGTTCTGTTTTGCCAGTCTGCCGTTCTGGATTGCGGTATCGAGCCAACCCGGATCCATTTGCGGCACGGCCGACAGCAGCAATTTGGTGTAGGGGTGATCCGGAGACGACATGACAGCCCTTTTCGCCCCTTGCTGCACAATGCCTCCTCGGCACATCACGACGACCTGATCGGCTATTGCGTTCACGGTGGCTATGTCGTGCGTGATGAACAGGTAGGTCTTGTTCATCTCTTTCTGGAGATTGAGAAGAAGCTTGAGGATTTGCTCCTGGACCAGTTGGTCGAGCGCGGATGTGATCTCGTCACAGATAAAGACATCCGGGTCCGCGGCAATCGCCCTTGCAATGGCAACCCGCTGCTTCTGCCCGCCCGACAGTTCGGATGGAAAGCTGACGATGTGGCGGTCGCTCAACTCCACCATATCGAGCAGTTCGGCGACACGCCGTTCCTGCATACGGCCCTTGAGGCCGAAGTGGAACGAGAGAGGGCGTCCCACAAGGTCCATGACCGTCTGCCGGGGGTTGAGCGCGGTATCGGCGGATTGATAGATCATCTGAATACGCCGGAGCTGATCGCGGCTGCGCTGCTTCAGCGAGGGGGCAAGCCTGACGCCGTTCAGGCTGACGGCGCCCGCCGCCGAGGGCAATAAGCCGGAGATGACGCGTGCGAGCGTCGATTTCCCGGATCCGGATTCGCCAACCACGGCAACCGTCCTGCCTCGCGGCACCTCGATGGAGATGTCGTCTAGCGCCTTGAAGTCCCCGTAGTGGGCGTCGACGTTGCTGACACTGAGGATGGTTTCGGCCGGTGGCTCTTCCGGCTTTTCGAGCGTGCGCACCGCCCAGAGTGAGCGTGTATAGGTCTGCTCCGGCTCCGAAAGCATCTGTTGGGTGCTCGCATGCTCAACGAGTTCGCCATGACGCAAGACCATGATCCGGTGAGCCATCTGGGCGACGACAGCGAGATCGTGGGTGATGTAGAGAGCTGCTGTGTGATGTTCTTCAACGATCTTGCGGATGGACGCCAGAACCTCAACCTGCGTCGTCACGTCAAGCGCCGTCGTCGGCTCGTCGAAGACGATCAGGTCCGGTTTGCAAGTCATTGCCATCGCCGTCATGGCCCGCTGCAACTGACCGCCCGACACCTGATGGGGAAACCGGTCGCCTATCGTCTCGGGGTCCGGCAGTTGCATCTGCGCGAACAGATCCGTGGCACTCTGGACAGCGGCGCCGCGAGACGCAAGGCCCCGCATCATCACGCATTCGATTGTCTGCTCGATGAGCCGGTGAGCGGGATTGAAGGATGCCGCCGCACTCTGGGCCACATAAGCGATCCTGGTGCCTCGAAGTTGCCGCCTGCGTTCTTCGCTCTCCTTGAGAAGATCGCGACCGTCGAAGGTGACCGACCCTCCAGAAAAATGGCAGCCCGGCCTGGTGAAGCCTAGTGCCGCAAGCCCCAGGGTCGACTTGCCCGCACCCGACTCCCCAATAATGCCAAGCACTTCGCCACGCCTGAGATGAAGGCTTATGTCCTTCACGATCGGTTGCCAGCCGTCACTGCCTTCGGCTTCGATGGTGAGATTGCGAATATCCAGCAGGAGTTCGCCATTCTGCCTGTTGTGAGACGCGGCGCGGTTACTGATCATCACGCAATCCGCTTGCAATATCGAGGAACCAATCGACGACGAAATTGATGCTGACCGTCAACAGTGCAATGGCGGCGGCAGGCAGAAGCGGCGTGATGTTGCCATAGCTGATGAAGGTGGCGCTTTCCCTGACCATCGTGCCCCAGTCCGCCGACGGCGGCTGTATCCCCAATCCCAGAAATGACAGTGCCGAGATCGTGAGGAACACGAAGCAGAAGCGCAGGCCGAATTCGGCGATCAGCGTGGGCATGATATTGGGCAGTATTTCCCGCACTATGATCCACAGTGTCCTTTCACCGCGGAGACTGGCGACTTCGATGAATTCCATCACCGCGACGTTGCGAGCCGACGATCTCGCCAGCCGGAAGATCTGCGTGGAGTTCAAAACGGCGATGATCATCACGATGCTCGGGATCGATGAGCCAAAGAGCGCCAGGAGGATAAGCGCAAAGATCAGCTGAGGGATCGCCATCAGCATGTCCGCCACGCCTGACAGGACGTGGTCGAGCCACGACGGCGAAATCGCCGACAATATCCCAAGGGTACCGCCAAGCAGAAAGGCAATGGTCGTCGTTATGAAGGCGATGCCGACGGAATTTCGGGCGCCATAGATGATGCGGCTCATGACGTCGCGACCAAGCTGGTCGGTGCCGAAGAGAAACGTGGAGTTCCAGGCCGCGAATGGCTGGCTGGAAACCACATCCGCTTCGCCGTAGGGGGCGATCAACGGCGCGAAAAGCGCGAGAATTGCATAGAGAAGAATGACGCACAGGCCCAGCCATGTGGTCAGCGATGCCCTTCTGAGGCCGGCCCAGACCAGACCCGTTCGTGATCGCCGGTATCGGACCGCGCGGGCTGGCAGGTTTGTATCGGATGGGCGCATCGCATTTCTCATCTCGGGTGCGCCAGGCGGGGATTGGTGGCGATGGCGATGACGTCGGCCAGAAGATTGAGAAGGATGTAGGAAGCGGCGAAGATGAGCGCGCAACCCTGCACCACCGGAATGTCGCGTGAACGCACCGCATCGACCATGGCCTGGCCGATGCCGGGATAGACGAAGACCACCTCGACCACGACGACGCCGACGATGAGATAGGCAAGATTGAAGGCGATGACCGCCACAATCGGCGCCCATGCATTGGGCAAGGCGTGCCGCAGAATGACGCGCCATGGTGGCACACCCTTGAGCTTCGCCATTTCGATGTAGGGGTGGGAAAGAAGGCCGATGATGGCGGCGCGGGTCATTCGCATCATATGGGCAATGATGCCGAAGCTGAGTGTGAGGACCGGCAAGGCGATGCGCTCGAGGACTTCGATGCTCCCCATACTCGGAGTGACGCGGGCCAGCGAATAGAAAAGCGGTAGCTTGACCGCCAGCAGCAGCATCAGCACGTAGGCGACGAAGAATTCCGGAAAGGAAATGCTGGCAAGTGTGACTGCGTTAAGGATCCTGTCGAGCCAACTGTTGCGCCGGATCGCGGCAATGATCCCCAGAAGTAGGGCGATGGGAATGGCGACGAGGGCAGTGATGCCGGCAAGGAAGAGCGTGTTCTTGAGGCGAGGACCGATGATGCTGCCGACGGTGCGCGGGGTTCCACTTCCCGACGAAAACGAAAGCCCGAGGTCGCCGGTGACCGCGCCACCGATCCACTTCAGATAGCGCTCCGCCACGGGCCGGTCGAGACCCAGCGATTTTTGGAAATTCGCCACTGTTTCGGGCGTCGCGGCCCGTCCCAGCGTGGCTTTCGCGAAGTCGCCGGGCAGGACCGCGATCGCGGCAAAGATGATCAGCGACACCGCAAAGAGCGTCACGAAACCCAACCCGAGACGCGTGAAGATGGTTCTGAACAGAGGATTGGATATGATTTCTTTACGCAATGGACGGTCTTCCGGTGGAGCCATCGGTCACCGCTGCAAGCGCGGTGACCGACCGATGACTGAGGCGCCTTGAGCCCGCGGCTTCAGGCCAGCCACCAGCGTTCGGCCATCCTGAAATTGTCACACTGCAACATGTTGCCGATCGGCCCATGGGCAATTTTCTTGGAGATCGCATCAATGAACAGGGCGTAGGCGATGACGATGGCACCCCCGTCATCGTGCAGGATCTGCTGCATCTCGGCGTATATTTCCTGCCGCTTCGCCTTGTCCGGCTCCGCCCTGCCAAGCACCAGAAGCTCGTCGAAACGCTGGTTCTTCCAGGCCGTATCGTTCCAGGGCGCGCCGCCCGCATAGGCGGTCGTAAACAGGGAATCGCAGGTCGGCTTGCCCAGCCAGTCGACACCGACAAAGGGCTTGTGTTGCCAGACATTGTCCCAGTAGCCGTCGTCGGCCTCGCGCACGACATTGATCTCTATGCCCGCTTTGGCCGCATGTTCCTTGAACAGCAGCGCGGCGTCGATCGCGTTCGGGAAGGCGGTTTCAGCAACCGAGAGGTTCACCGCAACGCTGGTCAGGCCGGCCTTGGCTAGATACTCCTTCGCCTTCTCGATGTTGTAGCTGTGGACCGGCTCCGGATTAACGGCAAAGGCGATCTGCGGTGCAATGGGATTGTCGTTTGCCACCTTGGCGTTGCCGAGAAACGCCTTCTTGACGATGTCCTCCCGATCGACCGCGTATTTGAGCGCTCGGCGAACGTCCGGATTGTCGAATGGCGCGACAGTCGTGTTCATGCTGAAGGAGAAGTGCCGCAAGCCGCTGACTTTCGAAATCTCGATGTCCGCATTCTGTTCCAGCATCGTCAGCGTCTTGATATCGGCATCGACCATATAGTCGATCTCACCCGTCAGAAGCGCATTCGTGCGCGCGGCGACGTCTATGATATTCACGAATTCAATGGCATCGAAGTAAGGTTGGCCCGGCTTGTGGTAATGCGGATTGCGCTTCATCTTGACCGCGATACCCGGCTGCGAATCCTCGATGATGTAGGGGCCTGTCGCCACGCCCCTTTCCCAGTCCAGTCCGCCGCCGGCCTTTGCCGGCATCACCACCAGATGGCAATCGGAGACGAGGTAGGGGAAATCGGCATTGCCGCCGCTCAGGGTGAAGACGACCGCGCCGTCGCCGTCGCCCTTGACGTCGACGATAGCGTCGACAAGCGCCTTTGCGGCGGAACTGGATTTTGGCCCCATGTGATGGCGGTAGGATTCGATCACGTCATTGGCGGTTACCGGTGCGCCATCGTGAAATTTCAGGTTCGGCCGCAGCTTGAATGTCCAGACCTTGAGGTCTGCCGAAGCCGCAAAGCTTTCCGCGAGATCCGGAACCGCCACGCCATTTGCATCCAGCTCCGTCAAGGCATTGCAAAGCGTGCCACCGAAGACCACCTGGGTAAATGAGCTTTGCCATGTGGCTGGATCGTAGGAATCCGTCTGCGCACCGTCGTTGATGGCGAACCGAACCGAACCGCCTTGCTTGGGCGCAGCCTGCGCGGCGCGAATACCCAGCGGCAAGAGCGATACGCCAAGCACCAGGGCACCAACGCCGCCCATGAATTGACGGCGCGTCGACGCCAGATCGGCGCGGATATCACCTCTCAGAGGATCCTGTTCTTTCTTCATGTCATTCCCCTTTTTTCTTTGACAATTCAGATGCGACGGCACGGCTTGCCTGGAAGCCGGCGAAAACTGAGCTCCTCATAAATTGGCCCGGGCAAGCCGCCGCGCGGTGATCGCGCGGAGCCGATCCGTATCGATAGTCCGAGCCGCGCAGACGGGCCGCATGTCAGCGGTTCTGGAAATCCTGCGTCGACCCTGAAGGCTGGAAACCTCACCACCTCCAGCCTCGGGATTGTGGGCAGTATCATTTCATTTAATTGATCGGTCAATAAGAATCTGATTGATCAATCAAATTTGTATTTCAAAAAAGATCATTGACTGCAGTCTGTTGCGGGAATAGAAAATTTTATGGCGAAAAAAAATATGGAACATATGCCGCAAAATTCACCGCGCCAACAGCAGCTTCTGGATGCGGCACTGAACGTCGTGGCGCGCCGGGGGCTGTCGGGCATCACGGTGAACGACATCGCCGATGAAGCGGGATGCAGCTACGGGGTCATCGCGTTCCATTTCAAGACGAAGGAGCGCCTGCTGCTTGCCGTGCTGGATTTGCTGGCGAGCAATTACGAGAAGATCTGGCTCGATGCGATGACGTCGGCATCGGCATCGCCGGCCGAAAGACTACGCGTCCTTGTCGACGTGGATTTCGATCCAAGGGTGGCGAAAAGCAAGCATCTGGCTGTCTGGATGGCGTTCTGGGCGGAAGCGTCACGGGTGCCGGCCTACAAGAAGCGCTGCAGCGAACTCAAGCATCGCTCACTTGAAACCATCGTCACGCTGGTCGCGGCGCTGGCCGCGGAGCGAAAGCTCTCGATCGACGCGAACGCCGTCGCGCGAGGCCTCTATTCCATTACCGATGGCTGCTGGGTCTTCAGCCATGTGACCGGCGAGAACAGCCCGCAAATGCGGGAGCGGTCCAGACAGGTGTGCCTGACGTTTCTGGGGGCATTTTTCCCGGACGATTTCGGCAAGCCCGAACAGGCGGCGCCCGTCCGGGCTTAAGACGCCGCCTTGCAGCGGCAATCAAGGGACGAAGCAAGGCAGATCGCTTCGGCGGCCGGCCCAGGAATATCGCGCAGGAGAGACATGATGTATGCCGAGATCGGATCGCAATGGAACGTCGCCGAACTGGAAGATGCGGCGCATCGCCATCTGATAAGCCCAGCCGAGGAAATGGCCAAGCTCGGGACATCGGGAGGCCGGCCGCTCTTTACATCCGCCGACGGCATCTACATTTCGGACAGCCAGGGCCGCACGCTGATCGATGGTCCCGGCGGCATGTGGTGCACGCAGGTTGGCTATAACTCCCAGCCAATTGCCGACGCGATTTCCGCACAGGCGCTGCGGCTTTGCTACAATTCCCCCTGGTATTCGATCAATGGCCCGGCAGCGGAACTCGCACGCCGCATCGCCGAATTCGCGCCCGGCGATCTCAACCATGTATTCTTCACCACCGGCGGCTCGTCCGCGGTCGATTCCGCTCTGCGTTTCGTGCAGTTCTACAACAACGTGCTGGGACGCCCAACGAAGAAGGCAATCATCTGCCGGATCGACGGTTACCACGGCAGCACGCATCTGACGGCGGCCTGCTCGGGTAGGGCTGGCAACAGACCCAATTTCGACCTAGCACTGGACAATGTTTCCTTCATTTCGGCGCCAAATGTTTTCCGGCGTCCGCGGGGCATGAGTGAAGCGGATTTCCTCGATTTCCTCGTCGCCGAGTTCGAGAACAGGATCGCGGCCCTGGGTGCCGATAATGTCGGCGCCTTTCTCGCCGAACCGCTCCTGGCGTCCGGCGGCATCCTCATCCCGCCGAAGGGCTATCACCGCCGGATTCTCGATATTTGCCGCAAGCACGACATCCTCTACATCTCGGATGAAGTGGTGACCGGGTTCGGCCGGTGCGGCCATTGGTTCGCGTCGGAAGAAGTCTTCGACATCGTCCCGGACATCATCACCTTCGCCAAGGGCGTGACATCAGGTTATGTACCACTCGGCGGGTTTGTCATTTCCGAGGCCGTGCTTGGCCGCGTCAGCGGAGAAAATGCCAGGGGAAGCTTCTATACAAACGGCTACACCTACAGCGGCCATCCCGTCAGCTGCGCGGCGGCGCTCGCCAACATCGACGTCATCGAGAAAAACGACCTGCTGGCCCATGTGCGCGAAATCGCGCCCTATTTCCAGGAGCAGATCCGCACGCTCGGCGAATTGCCGCTGGTCGGCGATGTACGTGGCACCGGGCTGGTTGCCTGCGTCGAATGCGTGACGGACCCCACGTCGGAAGCCGCTACCGACTTCGACAAGGAAGTGTCGCTGCGGGTCGATCGTCATTGCTACGAGGGCGGCCTCATCGTGCGTCCGATCGGCAATATGTGCGTGCTGTCACCGGCGCTGATCATCACGCGGGAGCAGATCGACCGGATGATCGCCATCCTGCGCGACAGCATCGTGCGCACACAGGAGGAGATACGGGCGGAAAACCGCTGGTAGGCGTAGGTCGCTCCTCTCCCGCGTGGCCATTCGCCATGCATGTCCGTCTGTGTCATCTCGTGGAAAAAGCCGATGGTTTCGATTCAATCGCCCCCTGGGTCCGAGCCGGCTGTTTCTTCGCCAAGCGTTTCTCCGCCAAGCAAGGATCCGTTGCTGCAGCCGCTTCAGATCAAGACACTGAGGTTGCGCAATCGCATTATGAGCACCAGCCATGCGTCCTTCATGGACGATGGCGGGCTGCCGCTGGAGCGATACCAACGATATCATGAGGAAAAGGCCAAGGGCGGTCTGGCGCTGACCATGTTCGGCGGCTCGTCCATGGTGGACGTCGATTCAAGCTGGGGTGGCGGCGGGCAGCTCAATCTGGCGACAGACGAGATCATCCCGCATTTCCAGAATTTCTCCCGACGCATTCACGCGCACGGAGCAGCGCTGATGTGCCAGATTTCGCATCTCGGCCGCCGCGCCGATGCGACGACCCTCAACTGGCTGCCGGCGGTCGCGCCGTCCCGCTCCCGCGAAACGCAGCATCGCGCTTTCTCCAGGGAAATGGACGAGCACGATATCAGGCGGATCGTCAAAGCCTACGGCGTCGCCGCCGGGCGATGCCGGGAGGGCGGCCTCGACGGGGTGGAGACGCTGACCGGCGGTCATCTGATCGGCCAGTTCTTTTCGCCCCGCACCAATTTTCGTACGGACCGGTTCGGCGGCTCGGTCGAGAACCGCGTTCGCTTCGGCCTCATGGTGCATGAGGAAATCAGGCGGCGGCTTGGCGACGGCATGATCCTCAGCATGCGCTTCATCATCGACGAGGCGGACAAGGACGGCCTCTCGTTCGAGGACTGCCTCGAGATCGCCCGGATTTTCGAGCGGGAAGGTCTGGTGGACGTTTTCAACTGCATCTTCGGCAGGATGGATACCGTCATTGCGCTGGCCGAGCAGAACATGCCGGGCATGTCGCAGCCACTTGCCCCCTTCCTGTCGCAGGTCGGGGCTTTCCGCCAGCACACGCGGCTGCCGGTCTTTCATGCGGCGCGCATAACCGACATTGCGACCGCCCGCTATGCGATCCGCGAGGGCCTGCTCGACATGGTAGCGATGACGCGCGCCCACATGGCCGACCCGCAGATCGTCAACAAACTAATGCGCGGCGAGGAAGAGCGGATTCGTCCCTGCGTCGGTGCATCCTACTGCATGCACAAGAAGGTCAACTGTATTCACAATCCGGCATCCGGCCGTGAGACGATATTGCCGCAGATCATCGAAACGGCAGCCAAGAAGCGTCGGGTCGTGGTCGTCGGCGGCGGCCCGGCAGGACTGGAAGCCGCCCGGGTCTGCGCCGAACGCGGACATGATGTCGTTCTTTTCGAGGCCGGCAGCCAGCCGGGCGGGCAATTGCTGCTCGCCTGCCGGGTCAGTTCGCGACGGGATCTCGTCGGCATCATCGACTGGCGCGTCAGCGAACTTGAGCGGCTCAAGGTCGATGTGCGGTGCGACACGTATGCCGAAACAGACGATGTGCTCGCCGAAAATCCCGACGTCGTCATCGTTGCCACCGGCGGGCTGCCGGACACGGACTGGCTCGATGGCGCGGAGCATTGTCAGAGCATATGGGATGTCCTGAGCACGATGGCCGGGCACTCCGGTGACGTCATTCTTTATGATGGTACCGGACGCCACGAAGGCATATCGACGGCTCTTCACCTCGCCGAGCATGGGCGCTCCGTCCACCTTGTCACGATCGACGACAGCCTTGCCCAGGAAATCGAATATTCAACGAGAGCGGTTTACCGCAAGCAGTTCAAGAAGCGCGATATCGCCGTCACGCTGGATCATCATCTGATCAAGGTCAGTCGCGACAATTCCAATTCCCTGACCGCAACCTTCCGTCATGAACTGACCGGCGATCTTCTCGACATGCGCGCATCGCAGATTGTCGTCGAACGAGGCACGACACCGCTGGACGAAGTGTTCCACGACCTGAAGGAAAAATCCAGCAATCAGGGCGTGACCGATCTGGACGCGTTGCTAGCCGGGGTCGGTCAGCCGCTTCGAGAATCCGAGGCGAAATTTGAGTTGCACAGGATCGGCGACGCGGTGGCCAGCCGGAATGTCCACGCGGCCATTTACGATGCCCTTCGTCTCTGCATGGTTCTGTAGCGGACAAGGAAACATCCAATGCTTTTCGATGTCGCGATCATCGGCAGCGGCATTACCGGGGCGAGTGCGGCCAACCATCTGGCCGCGGCGGGATTTTCCACCGTCTTGCTCGAGCAGTCGGATTTCGCCAGCGGCACCTCAAGCCGGTCAAGCAGGCTGCAGCATTGCGGACTGACATATTTCTCGCCGGGACGGTCCATCTGGAATTTTCTTCGCCACCCCCGCATGGCCTTTGAGCATCTGGAACTGGCACGGCGGGCGATGCGGGACCGCTCCCGCTTCGTCACCACGACGCCCGAGCGTGTCAGGGCGATCCGCTTTCATATGCCGCTCTACCGGCATGAAGGAATTCCGCCGTGGAAGGCGCGGCTGGGATTTCGACTGCTGGAGATGATGGACAGAGGCGGGGCGCCTCTGGATTTCGAGATCCTGTCCACGGACCGGATCATCTCGACACCCGCGCTCAACCACCTGCGCGATAGCGAAAAACTCGCCGGGCTTGTCCGCTTTACCGAATACCAGTTCGACTGGCCCGAGCGGATCTGCGTCGACACTGTGCTGAATGCCCATGACCTCGGGGCGACCGTCCGGAACTACACGCGGGTAACGTCGATCGGCAAATGCCCGGACGCAAGCTGGCGTGTGGATATCTTAGATCTGCGAACGGGGCTGGCCGAAGCATTGCACGCGAAAATTGTCCTGAACGCCGCCGGCGCTTGGGTCGATCAGGTGGCTGGCGCATCCCGCTTGTCTCTGCCCCGTGTCAATCAGGGTCTCAAGGGAACCAACGTCGCGGTTCGCCTGCCTCTGGAGTTTCAAGGCCTGGCTTTCGAGACGGCGCTTGAAAACGGCGATCCCTTCTATCTAATTCCTTGGCGCGACCTGCACTATTTCGGTCCGAGAGATCAACCGCATGATCCTGATCCTGCTGGCTTCAGCGCGGACGAGGACACCATTCTCGGCCTTGTCCGGGACTTCAATTCGGTTTTCCCAGGCATTCCGCTTTCGCGCGAGGATGTCCTCTATAGTTGGGCGGGAGTGCGGCCGAGAACAGCCCGCCCCAGCCATCCCGACGGCTGCGAGGCCGTGCTCCTGCACGATATGGCGGGCGCGGGAGCTCCGGGCTACTTCATCTACACTGGTGGACTGCTGATGACCCACCGCCAGGCCGGGGTCAGCATCACCGACGCGCTGCGCCGGCATATCAGGCCGACGAACTCTTCCCGGCCAATCTCCTATGCTGCCCGCACCTTTCCGCCAGACAAGGAAAGCCAGACGCTTTCGTCGGGGGGAGAAACTGTCCGGCTGGCGGATCTGCGCTTTGCCGCCGAGCATGAACATGTGCTCAATCTCGACGATCTCATGTTCCGCAGGGTTCCTTTCGGCTGGTCGGAAGGTATGGGCTGGATATCGCGGAAGCGGTCGCCGAAGTGGTCAGCGACATCCTGGGATGGTCGACCGCGGAGGTCGGCTATCAGGTGGAGCGTTACAAGGCGCACGTTGCGCGCGATTTCGGAGTAGGCCTGCCATGCATATGATCAACGGTCACGACGTCCATCGCCTTCTCGATTATCCGGGGCTCGTGGCGGCTCTTCGCGACGCGCACCGGCATGAAATGCCGGGCTCCGGCGAACTGTTCATGGCAGAGCCGGACAGCAGCCTGGCGCAGCGTGGCCTAATGACGCTACCCGCCTGGAAAAAGGGGAAAATGCTCGGAGTGAAGCTCATCACCATTTTTCCTGACAATCCGAAGGCAACGCCGCCTCGACCTTCCAATCAAGGCCTCTATGTCGCTTTTGACGGGGTGACAGGCGCGCCGGTCCTCGTTGCGGACGGCACGGCCCTGACATTGCGGAAGACTGCGGCCGACTCGGCGCTCGGGGTTGACCTGCTTGCCAGAGCCGATGCCGCCACTTTGCTGGTGGTGGGAGCGGGAGCTCTCATTCCTCACGTCATCGAAGCGATCATCAGTGTCAGGCCATCGATCCGGACCGTGTGGATATGGAATCGAACCGGCGCGAAGGCGCAACGCCTGGCGGCGGCAACCCGGATCGACGGCGTGGTGGTCGAGGCGGTCGATCATCTCGAAGCGATCCTGCCTTTGGCGGATGTCGTGTCCAGCGCCACCATGGCGACCGAGCCGCTCATTCGGGGAGCGCTACTGAAGGAGGGCTGCCATGTCGATCTTGTCGGCGGTTGGCAACCAAGTATGCGCGAGGCCGATGACGACGTCATCCGACGGGCGACCCTCTTCACGGACACACGCGACTTGTGCCGCGATTGCGGCGATTTCCTGCAGCCTGTCGAAAGCGGCCTGATGACGTGGTCGGACATTCAGGCCGACCTTTTCGAATTGTGCAGCGGTTCGCTGCCTGCCCGAAAATTCGATCGCGAAATCACACTGTTCAAGAATTCCGGCGGCGCCCATCTCGATCTCTTCACGGCGCAGGAACTGCTGAAACGGATCCGCCGGGAAATGGAGTACAGTTGATTGAAACCGGCATCTGATTGAAACCGGCATCGATGAAGGCACCAATCTCGTCGCTGGCGGCTTCGGCAGACCAGGTGGACCATCGCGACGTTCTGAAGACCCCGAGCCAACAAGCCGACAACCAGTCGCTCATGGCCTGCATGTTCCGTGCCGACAACCCCTCCGTTTCTTTGATGCTGGATATCTGATGATCCTAGCGATCGCAATTTTGGGGTATCATCGGATATTCTGTGCAACGAAAATCACAGACCGCTGTCCCAACCCGACCAGGAACTCGGGTTTTAGGATTCCTCAGCAATAGAACCAGCCGAAATGTAGCTGGCGTGTGTTCCTCCAGTCACGGTCCGTGCCGGCCTATTTGATTTTGGCGGTGGTGACGGTACTTTTGGTGCAGGCGGAGACAGTCTGCGGAAGCCACAAAACTTCAAAAAACGTCCGATTGTTCTCGATAGCTGCTGAAACCCCGATCCGAGCATTTGAGTAGAGCGGCCTCTCCGCGCCATCCAGCGTGTCACCAGTCTAGATTAAAGCCCTGTTGTTCCGGTGACCTGCCAAGGCATTGTTGCGGGGGGACTACGGCACCTGCGTGATGCTGCCGCTGCCTCTGACCTGCGAACGCCGCATGGTCGGGTGGCCGTAGAGATCGACATCACCGCTGCCGGAGATCGAGACATCGGCATCCGCCTGCGCGGTCACCGCCGCATCGCCGCTACCGCGAATGTCGATCCGCGCCGACTGGGCGATCAGGTTTCTGAGCCGGCCGGTGCCCGAGCCGGAAATCTCAAGGTCGAGCGTCTGGGCGGTGCCGCTGGCGGTGACGCTGCCGCTGCCACGAATGTTCAGCCGTAGCCTGGGCTGATTGATCTCTTCCAGCGCAAGGTCGCCACTGCCGCTCACTTTCCAGTCTGTGATCGCTGGCCCCGACACGGTGACATCGAGCCTGGACGGGAACCAGCCCGGCTCGCAGTCGAGGCTGAGTTGGCTCCCTTGCATCCGCAGATGATCGACAAGAACCGCTTCGCCGCTGATGACAGCCTCCGCCTTGTCTCCTGGCTGATAACGGACCGAAGCCGGCAAAGCGACGGCAAAACTGTCATTGGCGTCGAAGGGCAGGGTGACCTCTTTCTTCGTGGAGGTTAGCGCGCCGCAGGTGGATTGCCCGCCGATCCACGAACCGCCGGCATTGATCCAATCAGGCCCGGCAAGCCCTACGCCCACCGCCAGGAAGACGGCGGCACCAGCCAGTCCAGCCGTAGCTGCGAATGCCAGTTTTCCACTCATGATCTGGTTTCCTTCAACGTGATGACGAGAGCGCTCAGGCGCGGCTGCGATCCGATTGCGTCAGGCGCGAATGCATTCGGGCATAGCGCCCGAGAACCCGTAAGCCGGCGCCTTGGCCCAGCAACAGCAAGGCGCCGCCGCCAATGAAAAAGCTGACCAGTCCGGCGCCGATGAAGACACGGCCGAGCGTCACCGTCAGCGCGCCGCCTTGATCGAACAAAAGCGTGGTGATGATGATCTTGATGCCCAGTGCGCCGACGGCGACAAGCGTGATGCCAAGGCCGATGCCAAGGATGACAGCGGTCAGAAGCAGCGGCAGCAGGAAGACGAGGTCGACGAAGGCAAGGCCGGCAAGCGCCAGCGTCGCCGACAACATGTTGGAGACGCTGCCGTGCGATTCGAAACGACGCAGACCGGCTTCGGCCTGCAGTTCGCGCGCGAGCCTGGCCGGATCGCCCAGGGCAGCTGAAACCTCAGCTTCACTGCGGCCCGAGGCATCGGCGAAATAAGCCGCGTAGTCGCCGACAATATCGTCGATCTCCTGCGGCGGCAGGCCGGCGAGACCGGTTCTCAATCTTTGCAAGAAATCATCACTGGTCATGGCAAATCCCTGAGAAGTTGGTCGACAGCGCCCGTGAGCGAGCGCCAGTCGCGGCGGTGAGCGTCGAAGGCCCTCTCGCCAAGCGGCGTAAGCCGGTAATATTTGCGTGGCGGGCCGCTGCTCGATTCGACGATGCGGGTGGCGACAAGCCCATCATTCTGCATGCGGCGCATCAGCGGATAGATCGTGCCTTCTCCCATGTTGACCGCGGCCACCAGCGTGCTGGCGATCTCGTAGCCATAGCTTTCGCCGCGCGACAGCACGGCCAGGACGCACAGCTCGAGCGCGCCTTTTCGCAACTGCACCTGGATCGAGTCGATCATGGCAAGTCCTGATTTCAAGGCCTGTATATAACATGCTACCTGTTTATGCAAGGTAGTGGTTTGACACCTCGCCATGATGCTCTAGCCGCCGAGAACAGGAGAACGCCACCGCTTCTCTGCACACCCATCCAACCCAGTCGTGGAAAGACTGCACGGGGACCACTGCAGCGAGCCCGCATCCGCGTGCTGAGCGCCCCATGCCAGCTTGCTACACTGCGTTACGAAAATGCCGTTTCCGGACACATCGGCGATACTCCCCAAAGACCAAATCGCGGCTTGGACAAAGCCGAGGCTCAACTAGCGTCGGCAGCAATTTCGGTCAGGAGGAACGAGCGTGTTTGAAAAATCATCCACTCACTCAAGGGCGATGCAGCGAACCGTTTTCGTCAATGAGCTGACGAACGGCCTATTTGATCCGGCTTCGACCGCTCCAAGCGGCTAACCGGCAATGGTGCTCGTCTTCGATTTGTGGCAATCGGCAACCGAGCCTGTCGGGAGAGACAGCACCTGGTATCGTCAACGGGCGTGCGATCAAGACGCACTTAGAGCAGCGGTCCTTACGGTCCTCTACGTGATTCAGCGATTTGTTCGGCGGGCTAAATGTTCATATGTGATTACCCAAGGGTCGCTCTCGGAAGGTCTTTCGTCGCCGATCCAATGGAAGCTGTTGGCAGTGATCTCAGTGAAACGCCATCGCGTTTTCAGACCGCGCGAGTCATCGCCGATCTGGACAATGTCCTTACCCGCGGCCCGCCCGATCTGGCGCGAGTAATCTTGGTTGAGTGGATCAGCCCAGATGATATGCCAGCCATCGATCCCAGGATCGAAGATGCGCAAAGTCGTACCATACATAGTGGACGGTGCAGGGCGCCTGGGCCTGATCCAGATGTCCTGAATCGCGCGACCTTCGAGCACCCAGCCGAAATGGATTTCTCCAGTCCACTTCTGGATTGTGCCGTCGTCGAGGTGGCGGAGAGTGTCCATTTCCCAGCTTCCGATTAGCCACCCATACAGGTCCATGTCTTTCGCTCGGTCGGCTGGGGGACCTTCGCACCCGAGGGCATTGAGAAACGGAGAAATCGTCATAGTCACAAGGCCTTTCGTTTCTCGGCAGGCATATTGTAAAAGCAGAGTACGCCGTCGCCTGCCGTGTTGTGAAGCCAGAGTACCGACGGGTCGTCAGACTGAGCGTCATGGCCAACGTCAATCGAACGCAAATTCGACAGCGCGGCCCCTCAGCGCGGAGCAATTCCCAAGCCTTTTGAACAAGCGAGTAACGTCCACTTTTGCGACAACACCAAAATTGCACCAGGACCTACCCCAAAGGGGGTATGTACCCCGGGGTTCCGCTGTTCGAAAGTTGTCTTCAGGAGAACGAGGGGTATTGGGGGTGCCCGAGGTCGGTGCGATTCCACGCGGATCGCTCCATCGCTGATAGTATCTATCGGGAGCGGTCGTGAGCTGTACCTGTTCGAAGATCGGTGTCGGCGGCGTCTGGGCCAGCGGCATGTTCGTGCTTTCCCAAGGCATGACCGTGCGCGCGGATCAGGGCAAGCGCGGGGTTGCTGCCGCGCGCACCGAATTCCTCAAATGCTGAAGTCCATATCCCCGTTCGAAAAGATTGCGCTGGTTGGCATCGGCCTGATCGGCTCGTCGCTGGCCCGCGTCATTCGCCGCGAGGGTCTGGCCCGTCACGTCGCCATCTCGACGCGCAGCCAAACGACGCTGGCGCGGGCGAGGGAGCTCGGCCTCGGCTCCTCCTACACCACGGATGTGAAAGAGGCCGTCCGCGATGCCGACCTGGTCATCGTGTCGGTGCCGGTCGGCTCGTCAGGCGAAGTTGCCGCCGAAATCGCACCGGCGCTGAAGCCTGGCGCCATCCTGACCGATGTCGGCTCGACCAAGGCGTCGGTCATCGCCCAGATGCAGCCACATGTGCCGGCTGGGGTACACTTCATTCCAGGCCATCCGTTGGCGGGCACCGAAAAATCGGGACCGGATGCCGGTTTCGCCGACCTGTTCGAAAACCGTTGGTGCATCTTCACGCCGCTGCCCGGCACCGATCCGGCGGCGTTGGAAAAGCTTTCGGAATTCTGGCGCCGCTGCGGCTCCAACATCGATACGATGGACCCTCAGCATCACGACATGACACTGGCCATAGTCTCGCATCTGCCACACATCATCGCCTACAATATCGTCGGCACCGCCGACGATCTGCAGTCAGAAGCAATCAAATACTCGGCTTCCGGCTTTCGCGACTTCACCCGCCTTGCTGCTTCCGACCCGACCATGTGGCGCGACGTCTGCTTGCACAACAGGGACGCCATTCTCGAAATGTTGGGGCGGTTCTCGGAAGATCTCGCCTCGCTGCAGCGGGCGATCCGCTGGGCCGACGGCGAAAAACTGTTCGACCTGTTCACCCGCACCCGCGCCGTGCGCCGCTCGATCATCGAGGCCGGCCAGGAAATCGATGCGCCCGATTTCGGCCGTCACGCGATCGAGCATCCAGTGAAGGGTTAGGCTGGCGATGGGCTGGATGTCGGAAAGATAAAAATGTCCGCGACCGCAACCGGCATTCCGGCATCCCGACCTGCCTGGCGCGGCGAAGCCCGCGCGATGCTTGCGTTGGCCTGGCCGATGATGTTGACCAATCTGGCGCAGACGGCGATGACCGCGACCGATGTCATCTTTATCGGCCGTCTCGGCGGCGACGCCCTGGCGGCCGCCGCGCTAGGCTCCAACATCTACTTCATGGCACTGATCTTCGGGCTGGGGCTGGTCTACGCCACATCGCCGATGATGGCGGTCGAGCTTGGGCGCAAGAAGCATTCGGTGCGAGATGTGCGCCGCACGGTGCGGCAAGGACTGTGGCTGGCGGCCCTGGTCACACTGCCAATCTGGATATTCCTCTGGAACGCCGAGACCTTACTGCTGGCCATGGGGCAGCAGCCAGCTCTCGCCGCTCAGGCCGGCGCCTATGTGCGCTGCCTGCAATGGGCGGTGCTGCCCTTCTATGGCTATGTTGTGCTGCGCTCGTTCGTCTCGGCACTGGAGCGGCCTGGCTGGGCGCTGTTCATCACGGCGCTTGCGGTGACGCTCAACGCGCTCGGCAATTGGCTGCTGATATCAGGCGATCTCGGTTTTCCGGCGCTTGGCATCGTCGGATCGGGCGTCGCCACCAGCCTCGCCAGCCTGTTCATGTTCGCCGGCATGGGGATGGTGATCGTGTCGCATAGGACGTTCCGGCGCCACCGGCTTTTCGGCCGTTTCTGGCGGGCGGATTGGCCGCGCTTGGTCGCGCTGGTGAAGCTTGGTGCGCCGATTTCCGCCATGCTCGCCTTCGAGGTGACGATCTTCAACGCCGCTGCCTTCCTGATGGGCCTGATCGAGCCGGCGCAGCTGGCCGCCCACGCGATCGTCCTCCAGATTGCTTCAATTACTTTCGTGATCCCGCTCGGCCTCGCGCAAGCGGCGACCGTACGCGTCGGTCTGGCGTTCGGCGCCGGCGACGCCGAGGGCATCGGCCGGTCGGGCTGGACTGCCTTCGTCATGGGTGTTTCGTTCATGACCTTGATGGCGCTGGTCATGCTGGCCTGGCCGGAATTGCTGATCGGCGTGTTTTTCGACACGGACGATCCGGCCAATGCTGCGGTGGTCGCCTTCGCCGTGTCCTTCCTTGCCTTTGCCGCGCTGTTCCAGGTGGCGGACGGCGCCCAGGCGGTCGGAGCCGGCATGTTGAGAGGGCTGCAAGACACCAAAGTCCCGATGCTCTACGCCGCGATCGGTTACTGGTGCATCGGGCTGCCATTTGGCGTTCTGCTGGCTTTTCGTTTCGGCTTTGCCGGCAAAGGCATCTGGGCCGGATTGTGCTGCGGGCTCGCCATCGTCGCCGCATTGCTGCTCTATCGCTGGATGCAACGCCATCGGCTCGGCCTGGCTACGAAAAACCGGCTGGCGTCCTGACGGCGCAGCTGTAAACTTCAATGGGGCGCCGCCGTTTCGATAGTGATGGATCCCACAATTTGCTGGGCTATTTCGGCAGCCTCGACATTGGTAGATGCTGAAACCAAAATATAGCCGTAGCGGTCAAACGAACTGCCGACTTGCTTCACCACGCTGCCAATTTCCAACGGCAAGTCGATGCGAATCACGTTGGGATGGCTCCTGAACCGGAAGCTTCCTTTGATGTTCTTTACGATTCCAGGGGACGCTGTGAAGTAGTGTATCGACGCCGCCCGTTTCGGCGATGCGTCGATTTGAATGGTTTCGCCCGCAGCCCAGCGGACATAGTTTTCGAGAAGATTGCATCCAGTCGATCGCTCGAAAAGCTCCGTGATGAAATCTCCGGCGAAACGGGAGTGTGTTTCAATCAGCACAGGCCCGGTTTTGGTCATCAACACCTCGGTGTGGGACGGCCCGTAGTCCAGTCCGATTGCCTTCAATGTCTGCCGAACAAACTCGATTGCTTCATCACGAACCTCGGCACTGATCCGCGCCGGATAGACATGCTGCGCCTCAACGTATGGGTTGTGATACCGCACTCCGCCATTGACCTCTTCATTCACACCGAGGGGGATCAATCCGTCATCCGTACCGATGAAATCGAGGGACAGCTCGATCCCTTCGACGATCTCTTCCATGAGTACGGGAAATGCTGCTGACGAGAGGGTATCCAGATCTGCCTGGTCGCGAATGGCTCTGACGCCTTCACTCGCAAAACCTCCGATTGGTTTGACGATTGCTGCCCCGCCGACATCGGCCAAAAAGGCTTTTGCTTCATCGCGGTTCGTCACCTGCGAAAAGCGGATGCCATGTCCAAGTTTCTCCTTCAGGAGGTTACGCATCTCCGCCTTGTTTCGGCTTATGTTCACGGCTGAGACCGGAGCATACCTAAGACCAAACTCTTCGGCAGTGAGCGCAGCTGGCAGGAGCCCATATTCCGAGAAAGAAAGAACGCCCGACAACGGGGTGTCCTTGGCTATGCATTTTAGAATGCCAAGAAATTCCATGCTGTTCACATAGTCGGTGATGAAGACCATGTGCGCATCTTGATAACAAAAATCGCGACCTTCGGACGGCGGCAATAATTGGACAAGCGAAAAGCCGAGGCTCCGGATTATGTCGATGAGTACGGGGGCGTTGCCAAAGACCACAAGCGTCTTCATCAGAACAAACCGTCGCTGAAGGTTGATGGGTGCCGGTAGGTTTCCCTGCCCGCAGAGGTTGGCCCTCCAAGAAGCAAATGAAACTGCGGGATGCCCCAAGGGTATACCCCTGTTGGGGTATGGCCTGGCTCGCGGGTGCGGCATTGATCGCAACGATGAATGTCGAAGGTCATCATCGACACGGGATGGGACGCCAGCCGAGCGGAAGCCCACGCTGCCATTTAAGTCATCCCTAATCCAAAGATCATCAGAGAAAGAGCCATCGCAGCAATACCCCATTGGGGGTATGTACCCCTCAACCAGTCGGACGTAGGCTATTTGAAACAGGCGAAGGGGTAATTGTATGAGCGCCATAACGATGCTTTAAAATACTTGAGTTTTCTTAACGTATATATTGTGAATTTGTGAAATTGGAAATAGTTTATCCTGAATTCAGAAAGTCCTGACTGATCTTCGTCAGGAAAACGATGACGGTAGTAGCCGGTAGTAGCAGTCGACGGTACCTGCCCCGTCACGCGAATCTGACATAAGGAAAAGACAATCTGATGCTTGCCGGTCCCCTGTCCATCAACGACATCGCATTGCATGAACTCGACCGGCTCTCCGAAACGCAAAGAGAACAATTGCTGGCGCGGGTGGAGAGTGACCTCTCGCATTTTGTCGCGGGGGCGGCACCGATCATCGAAGCTGTCGCGCGCGACGGAGATGCCGCGCTGGTGCGGTTCGCGCGGGAATTCGACAAGGCTGACATCACGGGAAGCGGCGTGGAAGCCAGGCGCGCGGATTTCGACGAGGCGTTCTCTATGCTCGATCGAGAGATGATCGGCACGCTCGAATATGCCGCAGACAATATCCGCCGTTATCATGAGGCGCAGTTGCCCGCTGAAATCTGGATGAAGGAAATCAAACCGGGTGTTCTTGTGGGCGAACGGTACACCCCGGTGGACAGCGTTGCGCTCTATTCTCCTCGCGGAAAGGGCTCGTTCCCTTCGGCGACGCTGATGACGGCCATTCCGGCGACGGTGGCGCGTGTGCCGATGCCGATCATTCTGACGCCGGTCGGACCGGACGGCAAGATTGACGCGGCAACGTTGGTTGCCGCGAGGCTGGCGGGGATAGAGCGGGTCTATAAGGCTGGCGGCGCGGTCGCCGTTGCTGCGGCCGCGTTTGGAACCCAGACCGTACCGCGTTGCTGCAAGTTCGAGGGGCCCGGCAGCCCATGGGTGGCGGCGGCCAAGCATCTCCTGCATGGCAAGATCGGTTCGCGGGTTTCGGCGGGGCCGAGCGAGAGCATCGTCATGGCCGACGCCACTGCCGATCCGCGTCTTGCCGCGCTGGATCTGTTGATCGAATCGGAGCACGGATCGGACTCCTCCGCGTTCCTCATCACCTGGTCGCGGGAGATTGCCGAAGCCGCCCGCGCAGTCATTCCGGAGTTCTGGAAGGAGATGGGCATGCGACGGGTGGAGTACTCGCGCGATGTACTGAGCGGAGCTCGTGGGGGCATCGTGCTGACCCGGGACCGCCAGCAGGCCTACGACTTCATCAATGACTATGCGCCCGAGCATCTCCAGATACATTCCAAGACGCCGTTCGAGCATCTCGGACACATACGAAATGCCGCAGAAATACTTCTTGGCGAGCATGCGCCGGGGTCGATAGCCAACTACCTGATGGGGCCAAATGCCGTGCTGCCGACAGGGGGGGCTGCGCGATACGGCTCCGGCCTAAGCGTGCATGATTTCCAGAAGGCAACTTCAATCGGCCATATCACCGCTGCCGGATATGCCGAGATGGCTCCGCACGCGCATCGCTTCGCTTCCTACGAAGGGTTCGATGCGCACGCCAACGCAGTTTCTCCGCTGCGAGAGCGTGCTCCGTTGAAAGCAGACATGCCAACCTAGGGTCTGAGACAATGACAATTGCAATTAGAGAGACAGTGAGAACGATGACGGGCGCAGAACTGATTGTGGATGTCCTTACGCAGAATGGCTTCCACCAGGTGTTCGGTGTCCCGGGCCGGCGCGTTCTGCCGATATATGACGCAATCTATCGCGCCGCGGACAAGATACGAATTGTCGCCAGCCAGAACGAGCAAGGTGCAGCGTTCATGGCGGACGGCTATGCGCGGGCGCGTGGCCGGAGCTGCTGTCTTGGCATTTCAGGACCTGGTTTGCTCAATATGGTTACGGGTGTCGCGGCGTCCTATTACGATTCCGTGCCTGTCCTGGTGCTGGGCGGGCAGGCCCAGACGAAATCGATCGGCAAATATGCCATTCAGGAGGCGACCGGGCACGGACGTTCGCCCGATCAACTGGAGATATTCCGCCGCATCACCAAAAAGGCGACGCGGGCGCAAACAGCCGACGATATCGTGCCGGTGCTGACCGCGTCCATCGAGGAGATGTTCGCCGGACGCCCAGGGCCTGTCTACATCGAGTTTCCGACAGACATTTTGCACCAAGAGATCGCGCCCGGTGCCTATCGCAGCTCAGCGAAGCCGCCGGTCTCGGAGGACGCTTCGGCCAGACTTGAAAAATGGCCGTTCCAAGCATTGGTGGCTGATCTCTCCCGCGCGAAGTTTCCGGTCATCCTTGTCGGCCAGGGCGTCAATGCCAGCGGCGCGCGCGACGAGGTGAAGCGCATTGCGGAAGGCCTCGGCATTCCGTTCGTAACCACCACTCTGGCGAAAGGCACTCTGCCGGAAGACAGTGAACTGTCCCTTGGAAGCTGCGGGATTTGGGGACAGCCCGCGGCAAAAGAATATCTGCTGGGACCTTGCGACGCCATCCTGGCGTTCGGCACGACCTTTCAGGAGCTGTCATCCTATGGATGGCGGATCAGAAACGAGCAGATTCTGCTGCGGGTCGACATCGATGAGGGAGAGCTTCATCGAAACTACAGCGGCAAGCACAGTTTCCTCGGTGATGCGAAGGATTTTCTGACGGCGTTTGAACGCTGTCTTTCCATGGACCGCGAGCAAACGCAGTTCCCCGAGGCCAAAGCCCTGGTGGCCACGCTCAAAAATGATGCAGGATTCTACGCGACGATCCAACACACCCAGGAGCATGTGCGGTCCGATTTGGTCAATCCGATCGCCCTGGTCAAAGCGATATCCCGTCTGACGCCGCAGGATGTGCCGATCATATCCGACGTCGGCGAGAACGGGGCCTGGTCGATGTATCTGATCCAGAGGGAAAAGGTCGGCAGCTACGTCATCAACGCCGGTCTGGGCACCATGGGGCATGCTGTCGCCGCCGCTGTCGGGGTCAGTCTGGCACTGCCGGGCAACAAGATCGTATCCATCTGCGGGGATGGTGGATTCATGATGAACGGCAATGAAATTGCCACCGCTGCCAAGTATCGATCGGATGTCCTCTGGATCGTTTTCAACAATGGAATACTTGGAACACAAAAGCACTATCAGCGCGATTATCTGAACGGGCGCTATATCGCGTCGGATATGCCGGACATAGATTATTGCGAGTACTCTGAATCATTAGGGGTTCCCGCAACGCGTGTCAAAACCATTGATGAATTTGACGTAGAATATAAGAGATTACTAAAAATCAAGGGAAATCATCTGATAGAAGTATGCGTAGATCCTAATATTAAGCCGGAACCCTGTTATTTTTACTGAAGGTCTGTTTTCATGTCGGCATTGCTGGTGGTTGGCTGCGCAGGCGGTATTGGCAAGGCGATGGTTTTGCACATGGCTCATCAATTTGATGTTATCGTCCTGGCAGACATTGACGTCGAAGGCGTGCGCAGCGTCCGTGACGAGATTGCCGCAGCCTGCCCAGAATGCAGATGCATGGCTATTCATGTCGATATCAGGGAAATGGAGTCTGTCGCCAGGCTGTTTTCGGAAATAGAGGCGCAAGAGATAGACATCACCGCGGCGGTGAACAACGCTGGCATACTTGGCGAACGCGCGACCCTTGCCGACAGCAATCCGGTCGAATGGCGAAATGCTTTGGAGCTGAATGTTCTTGGAACCTATCATCTCGTCAAACACGAGATTGCCGCGATGTGCAAAACCGGCGGCGGCAGGATCCTCAACACGGCTTCCGAGTTCGGCGCGCGCGGCGCCGTAAACGTTTCTTCCTACGTGGCCAGCAAACACGCAATCATCGGGATGACGAGAGCTGCCGCCCTGGAGGTTGCCCAGTCCAACATCCTCATCAACGCCATTTGTCCCGGTGCGATAGACGCCGGAATCACAAGGAAGTTTGTCGATGAGGTTGAGGGGTTTCTGGAAAGAACCACGCAAGGCATACCGCTTCGCCGGCTGGGGCATGCCGACGAAGTTGCCAAGGCCGCCGCGTGGCTCCTCAGTCCCGACAACAGCTACATGACCGGACAATCAATATTCATCGATGGTGGCAACACCGCTTAACGGAAGGGGTTTGCGATGGAACGCAGCATTGAGCTCATCAACGATCGACTGTCTGGCCGTTACGGCCACACAAATGTGGTGGTGGCCAATGCCGTCGGCGCCACCATAGAGGCCGAGGACAGCACACTATACGTGGACTACATTCTCGGAAACCTCACCCAATTGAGAGGGTTTCGCAGTATTGCGTCCTTGTTCAAAAGCCTGGGCGATGTATCGACGCCGACGAATGTCGGCGACAATCCGCATGCTGTTCAGGGTGTTCTGGCAGGCAAACTCCTGAAAATCGCCAAAAAAGAATGCTTGCGCTTTACAAATTCCGGATCGGAAGCCGTGCATCTTGGAGTCCGTGTTGCGCGTGCGCATACGGGGCGAAAGAAGATACTTCGTTTCCATGGGCACTATCACGGCTGGTATTCCGAAGAGATCGCCGGGTTTGTCCCTGTCCAGTATTCCGCAGGGTTGGCCGAGGAAGCCAATGCAAACAGCATATCGATCGAATGGAACAATCTCGATGCCTTGAATGAGGCCTTTGAGCAGTATGGCGACCAGATCGCTTGCGTCATATGCGAACCCATCCTTGCCCACTCCGGGACAATCCCTGCCAAGGAGGGTTTTCTCGAGGCTATCGTAAGCCAAGCCAGCCGATATGGCTGCCTCTCGATTTTCGATGAATGCATCACCGGGTTTCGCGTTGGGCTGCATGGGGCGCAAGGCCTCTACCGGGTCTATGCGGACATGGTGGTGTACTCGAAGGCGATCAGCGGCGGTCTGCCGTTCGGCGTTCTGTTGGGAATGAAGGAACATTTCGCGCCGCTGTCGGAAGGCAAGGTATTTCACGCCTCCACCTATGATGGAAACGTGCTGTCGGCACTTTCCTGCCTGGAAGTGCTTTCGGAGCTGGAGCGGGGAGAAACCTATGAGCTTGTCGAGCGCGCGCAAGGCCAGCTGATCGACGGCATCCGAACCATAATGTTGCGCTCCGGACTGCCGTGCCATGTGCAATCTGTCCCCGGGTTCTTCCAGGTCTATTTCACATCCGCGAACGATATCGATAGCTATCACGCGGCGATGGCCACGGACTATCCGCTTTACCGCCGGTTCGTGGCGCGCATGCGCGACAACCATGTGTTGATTTCAGAGGGGGATTTGAGCCATCCGCAGCTCTATCAAAACTGGATAGGGTCCTGGTTCCTGTCGTCGGCCCACGACGACAGCGCTGTCGCCAAGACGCTCGAGGCGTGTGAAAAATCGGTAAAGGAGTTGCTTGCCTGATGCAGCAATATCCAAGACGCGTGTTCTTTTTCAACGATGCCGAATTCGCAATCGAGGACAGGGCGAACAAGAGCGAGATAGAGCAGGTTCGCCGTGCCTTCTCACAGGTGTCACGCTACATGAAGTCGCCCGAAGTCAGCGTAATCGATTACCAGCTGTGCCGGATCAATTTCGAGAACGCCCTGAGTTCCGCGCATTATGACGAGGTTATCTGCCTCGGCGGCAAGGGCCTGTCCTTATACAACAGGGTAAAGCGGTCGCTTACGGCGGGTCGGGTCCGCGAGCTGAAGATAAGGCGGGTGTTCGAGGACCAGTCCCTCGATAGCTTCGAGTTCGGCATGGCCATGAGTTCGGGCGATTATGTCGAACTCGAGAGGATAGCCAACAAGAGCATATTGATTGTCGACGACGTCATTTACACAGGGCGGACGCTGGACTTTGTCCTGAAATGCATCGGCGATAGCAACACGGTCTCCATGCTCACGATGGTGGCCATGGAACACACTCGAGACAATCTCGGCCGGCAGCTGTTTGCCGGGTTGATCATTCCCGGCGGTCCCTGGTCGGGACGCGATCAGGATCAGGATCTTTGGTGTTTTCGAGATCTGATCGAGAGTGATGCTGTCGTCTACAGCACCGGAAAAGCCGAAAGCTTCATAGAACGCGAAGACATAATGAGGCGCTATCTTTTTGGAGACGACTATGGGGCCGTTACCTCTGTCATCAGTGAGATCAGGCATTTGTTCAAATGAACCCGACGTCGCGAGACTGAAGCAGCTGGATGTCGGCATCTCGATGGAGATGCTTACCGACGCCAAGGAGTATTCAGTCGATTTTATTGTCGTCGAAGCGAACGCCAAGGAGGTTACGATCGTGCACAAGCGAACGGATGAATTCCTGTTCGTCATTCGTGGCAAGCTGCTTGGCACGGTAGGGCGCCAGCCGGTCGAATTGCCTGCGGGCGGGTATGTGGAGATTCGTCGGGGCACGCCGCACACATTCACCAACAACGGACCGGGGAGCGTCCACCTCGTATCTTTTTGCGTGCCGAAGTATGACTCGGACGACGTCCATCAGGTCGCCGACGATGCGTAGCGCAGGTCTTCAGCTTTGCGTTGGAGACGGTCGCCGTGGACGTTGACGTCTGTATTGTCGGCACCGGCGCTGCTGGCGGCATATTGGCGTATCGCTTGGCCAGGCTCGGACTGGCCACCATGTCCGTCGATGCCGGCGATGTGGTCCCGGACTCCTACTTCAGGACTGACGAGCCCCAGGAGGCCGAGCAAGCCGATCAGTTCAACCCCTTCAACGCGCAGGCCTCGCGGTTGTTTGCCGATACGCCCGTCTCACCGGCGGACGGCTTTGCGCAGCATCAGATACTCCGGGTCGGTGGCCTGCAAAATCTCTGGGGTGGCGTTTCCCTGCGCTTTTCCGACTACGACTTTTCGGGGCCTGGCCATTCGACGCATGCTCCGCCTTGGCCGATCACCTATGACGATCTCGAGCCCTATTATGCTGATGT
Source organism: Mesorhizobium sp. (assembly GCA_004017275.1). Classification (GTDB taxonomy): domain Bacteria; phylum Pseudomonadota; class Alphaproteobacteria; order Rhizobiales; family Rhizobiaceae; genus Mesorhizobium. The sequence goes on from SAKE01000001.1 coordinate 205,877, forward strand.
TGAGGGGCTGATCGGCGTGACGGGAGCGCCTGAGGGCAATGCGGATCTGCCGGATGGGGTTTTTATCGAGCCGCTGCCCTTGAACCGTCTGGATCGCCATATCTACAAAAGCCTGAAGGCGAAACCAGGCCTCTGGTCCCGCGTCACCGCCAATCGCAAAGCTGTCGAAACACGCCCGTCCAGGCACAACCGCTGCAGGCGATGCGGAATGTGCCAGAACGGATGCTATTCAAACAGTATCTACAAGTTCAGCAGCCGGCTGCTGCCTGAGATTGTCGATGCGCCGAACTATCGGCTGAAGGCAAACACCGTCGTCCAGTCGATCACGTGCGGTGCCGATGGCAAGATAACCGGCCTTCGCTGCTTCGACAGGGCGAAGGCAACCCATACGACCGTTACCGCAAGGCGGTATGTCCTGTGCGCGGGGGCTATCGAGAACGCCAAGATACTCTTGTCCTCCCACACAGCGGAGCATTCCACTGGCCTTGCGAACAGCAGTGGGCTGGTAGGGCGTCATTTAATGGACAACCCGAACGTCGTGTTTGTCGCTCTCCATCCAAGGTTTCTTTTTACCCGCAAGGAAACCTATTTCGGCTACGGCAACCACTTGCTTGTTCCGGCGCAAACCTCCGGGGACGATGGCGTAGAGACGCGATACCTGGCCGACATCTACCACGGCAATCCTCATCTGGTGCCGCTGTTCAAAAGGAACCTGCCCAAACTCCTTTCACGCCGGCTTGCCGAGAGGATCACCTTCGGGTCGTCACTGATGTTTCTGTTCGGCCCTGCCGAATCGCATTTCGACAACCGGGTGGAGATTTGCGACGGGCAGCCCCGGGTGTTCTACAACTGGACGCAACGCGATCGCGCGGTGATTGGCGCCATCGAGACGCAAGGGCGCCAGATGGTTCGCGCTGTCGGCGGCGTGTTTCTCGGCAGCTACCCTGGCGGGCCAGGCGATTCCATCCACTATGCGGGCACGTGCAGGATGTCATCTGATCCCGTCGCCGGCGTCGTCGATGCGAACCTGCGTTCATTCGACCATCGCAATCTCTTCATCTGTGATGGCAGTGTCCTGCCGTCACTTCCGGAAAAACATTCTGCGTTGACGATGATGGCGCTGGCATCTCGCCTGTCCGCCTATCTCGGTTCGCCGCAGGGCAGGGCCTGACAACCACGAGCGTCGCAAGCAGGGGTGGGGACATGAGCCGATTTGAGGGAAAGCGCGTTGTCATCACCGGCGGCAGCCGTGGCATCGGCCTGGCTACCGCAAGCAGATTTGCCGCCGAGGGAGCCCATGTCGTCATAACCGGTCGTTCGCTCGAGCGCCTGAACGACGCATTGGCGGCCCTGGGGCAAGTTCCCAACATCGTGGCGCTGAAATGCGACGTGACGAACGTGTTCGAGCTTGAGGCGCTCTTTGCCGGAATCAACGCACATTATGGAACCTTCGATGTTCTGGTGGCGAACGCCGGCGTCGGCCAACGAACGGAATTCGAAAAGGTCACAGAGGCCGAATTCGACAGGATCATGAATGCCAATGTGAAAGGCGCTTTCTTTTCCGTACAGAAGGCCCTGCCATATCTGAACCCTGGCAGCTCTGTCGTGCTTGTCGGATCAAACCTAAGCTACACCGGTTGGGAGCTCGCCACAGTCTATGGGGCAAGCAAGGCAGCGGTTCTGAATTTGACCCGCTCTCTGGCAAGTACACTTTCCAGCCGGGGTATTCGAGTGAATGGGGTGACGCCCGGCTCCATCAGGACAGCGATGCTGCAGGAAGTCGTGCTGGACCACTACGATGAAGCCGAATTCGTCGCCAGCGAGTTGCCGATGGGATTCATCGGTGATCCGGACGATGTTGCGAAGGTCATTGCATTTCTTGCATCGTTCGACGCCAGGTACATCCTTGGCGAGGACATCCTTTGCGACGGCGGATCGACACGATTGTAGCCATTGCCGGTCATGGATTCTCTGTGTGGCTCTGGCTGTATAGCAAACCGGGTTGGGAACGAATGGCAAAGCGAAGTCGTATATTGGTGACGAATGACGACGGTATCGGATCCGGTCTGGTCTTGCCGTTCATCCAGGCCATGAGAACGGTGTTCGACGTCGTGGCGATCATTCCGCGCGATGATTGCAGCCTGACCGGGCATTCGGCTTCGGTGGGTTCCAACCAGCGGCTCCAACTGATCGGCGAAGACTGTTTCGTTCTCGACGGATTTCCGGCGGACTGCGTGGCATTGGGCCTCAACCTGCCGGAATTCGGCACGTTCGATGCGGTTGCCGCAGGCGTCAACCGCGGCCTCAACATAGGATCCGACACCTGGTATTCGGGGACCGTCGCCGCCGCCAGGGAGGCGGCATTGGCGGGGCTTGCGGGGATCGCGATTTCCTGCGCCGAACCCGGTGCGAACCCCGAAGAGCTGGCCAGGATTGCCACAGGACTGGTCAAGGACGTTATGGAGCGGTCAATCGCCGGCAAGGGCGTTTTGGTCAACATCAACATCCCTGCATCGGGCGAAACCGGTCTGAAGGGAATCGCGCAGACCTTGCCGGCCGACCATGGCTCGCGAAGCATCTTTTCGCTGGAAAAGGTGCACGCCAAGGAGTGGCGTGTCAGCGTCGTGGCGGAGCGCGTTGCGAGCGCGGCATGCCATGATCGATGTGAATGCACAGCGCTGGATAGCGGCTTCGTATCGGTTGCGGTGATCCAGCGGTTCCCCTGCAAGCCTGACCCGGCGCGGGAGGTCGATCATGTTTGACAAGGCCGAGATGTTGCACCGGGCAGCGTTGCTGGCCGGGCTGACGGACTACGGGGAGCCCTCCTTCGAGGAAGCACTGGAGCGGTTGCTTTATTCGGCCCAGCACGAGGCCGGCCTGAACGCCACGGGAATTGATATTTTCCATGATGAAGTGATCCGCTTGTTGTCAAATCGCCTCGTGCTGGTGAACGAATGGAAGACAAACCCAACTCTGGCGGATGAAGATATCGAAAGACCCTTGTTTATCCTTGGACTGCCTCGATCCGGCACGAGCATACTGCATGAATTGTTGGCACAAGACATCGAGAACCGGGTCCCGTTGACGTGGGAGACAACGCGGCTCACGGCGGGATCAGGCCATGAGCCGCAACGGGAAGAAGAGACTATCTCTCAGACCGAGAATGAATTTCTGCAAATTGACAAGATCATCCCGGATTTCAAGAAAATACACCGTATCGGTGCGCTGTTCCCGGACGAGTGCGTAGCCTTTATGAATAACGATTTCAAAAGCATGCATTTTCATGTGTGTTACAAATTGCCGAAATTCCAGAAATGGCTGGATCGCTCGAGCTTCGCGGACGTGTATCGTTCGCACAAGCAGCAGTTGCAACGGCTGCAAAGCAGAAAGCGTGGCGTGCAGTGGGTGCTGAAATCGCCGCAGCATCTGTGGAAGCTGGACGCGTTGCTCGAAGTCTATCCGGATGCACACTTAGTTCAGCTTCACAGGGATCCTGTCGATTCGGTCGCGTCCTATGCAAGCCTTGTCCACAGTCTCAGGCGCGCCGTTAGCGACGTTCAAGACCCCCGCGAAATAGGCCATGAATGGGCGGAATATTTTGCGCTTGGACTGGCAAAGACGATGGATCTCAGGAACAAGCTCGAAGGGCGAAATCCGTTTCTGGACATACCCTATCGCGAATTCATGGACGATCCCGTTCGCATGATTGGGCTGATATACACTCATTGCGGGCGCACGCTTTCCACTGCCGCAGCTGAAAGGATGAAAGACTACATGAAATCGCATCCGGCCGATATGTTCGGCAAGCACCGGTACAAATTGACGGATTTCGGTCTCGATCTGGATGAAGAGAGAGAAAGGTTCCAGAGCTACCGACAGGAATTCATTGTGAACTAAGCCGCCCTTCCGTTGTATTTCGGGATAGCATCAACTCAACGGGGCGCTGATCGCGTGTTCGGGCGCGAGAAACCGCGATGCCGCAATCGGGCCTCATCCCGCTCTGGTCACGGAGGATCGCTGTTTGCCGGTGGGCAGCATCGAGATTTGCTGCAGAATAGGCATGGTCAGCGCGAAGAGCTCTGCCTGAGATGACAAATTGCACTTGTGGTAGAGTTGCTTGCGATAGACCTTGACCGTCTGCGGACTGATGCTGAGATTCAGGCCGATGGAAACCGAGGAATGGCCTTGCAGGATGAGAAGCGCGACTTCCGCCTGTCGCCGGCTGAGCGTCAGGCTGTGCCGGTCCCGCATCGCGGCGATGAGACCGTCGGTGATTGTCAGACCGCGAGGCTGACGAGAAAGGGGATCGGCGCCGCTGGCCCAATGCGCTTTCAGCAACGTCATGATGACGGCTTCGTGTCGTCGTAACCGCCTTTCGTCCAACCAAGAGAACATTTGCGCCGACGACCGATCCTTGCCCATCGAGACGGTGATCGTGGTGTCGTCTCCTACCGTCTGCACGACCGAGATTTCATCGGTGATTCCGATCAAGCCGTAATACCACTCATAGTAGTGGCTTCTCTTGAATTGGTCGGGCGCGACATCCAGCAGCCGGAAGATCCCCGACCTCTCTCTTCTCAGATGATATTGGTAGATCGGATCCAGAACATATGCGCCTGTGAGATATGTCGTCTCCAAGTGTCTGAACACATTGGGACCCCTTGCGCAGCGATGGTGCACCACGGGAAGTGACGAGCCCTGATAGGTAATCGCAATGACATTGTCATACGGCATGCACTCGCGCAGATAGCTGCAGATCCGCTCATAAAAATCCGCCTTGCCGATAGCCTCGATGGCGCATGCAAGAGTGTTCAGTTCAGCGTTCACAACAGCCCTATCTGAGCTCAAGCCCGTTCCATTGCCATGACCCTCAGCGTTTCTTCGCGGATGTCCGCGAATATCTCGCGCTTGTATGCGGTGAAGGCCGCATCGGTGACGATGTCGAAAGATCGCGGCCGCCCCAGTTTGATGTCCATGTCCTTCTTGACCCGGCCCGGACGGCTGGCGAGCACGATCACCCGATCGGCAAGGAAGATCGCTTCATCCACATCGTGCGTAACAAAGAGCACCGTCACCTTATGGTCTTCCCAGACTTTTAACAGCAGTTCCTGCATCATGCCGCGCGTCTGGGCATCGAGCGCGCCGAACGGCTCGTCCATCAGCAGAATCGACGGCTTGTAGACGAGAGCCCGTGCGATCGCCACGCGTTGCCGCATGCCGCCGGAAAGCTGCCTGGGATAGGCGTTCTCGAAGCCGGACAGCCCGACGGCCTGTATGAAGTGCGCCACCAGTTCGGTCTTCTCGGCCTTCGCCATGGTGCTCTTTTCCAGGGCGAAGCGGATGTTGGTCTGCACCGTCATCCACTCGAAAAGGCTGTACGACTGAAAAACGAAACCACGGTTGCGTCCCGGCCCGGCAACCGGAACGCCGTCGATCCTGATCTCTCCGGACGTCGGTTCATCGAGCCCGCCAACCATATTGAGGAGCGTCGATTTTCCGCACCCCGAGGTGCCGACAATCGAGACGAACTCGTTCTCACGGATATTGATGTCGATGCGCTCGATCGCAACCAGCGGCATGGCATTCACCCGGAAGGTCTTGCCGACGCTGTCGATGGCGACCTTCGGTTTGATGAGGGTCTGGTTCACTGGTCGTTCACCGAGTTTGGCTGTTCCAGCGGAACAGCGATTGGCCACTTTTCTTGAACACATAGTCCGTCAGCAGCCCCAGAAGTCCGATGAACAGAGTGCCAAACAAAATCGTATCTGTCGCTAGGTAGCGTTGCGCGTCCATGATGCGCCGTCCCAGCCCTTCGCTGGCCGCCACCAATTCGGCGACAACTAGGTAGGTCCAGGTCCAGCCGATGGTTATGCGGAAGGTGTCCCATATGCCTGGCGAGGCTGCCGGCAGGATGATGCGGCGAAGTATCTCGCTGTTGCTGAACCCCAGCGTCTGGCCGGCGCGGATCAGGTTCATGTCGATGTTCTTGACATTGTCCATGATCATCAGCGACTGCTGAAAGAAGGTGCCGAGGAACAGGATCAGAATTTTCTGCGCATCACCGATTCCGGTCCACAGGATCGACAGCGGAATCAACGCCACGACGGGCATGTAGCGCACCGTCGAAATCAGGGGTTCGAGCGAACCTTCTATGATGCGATAGTTGCCCATCAGGATGCCGATCGGCACAGCGACAATCGTCGCAGCCAACCAGCCGACAACGATGCGGTATATGCTGATGGATGCATCGGCAACGAGGACGCCTTCCGAAAGTTGACGCCATCCTTCCATCACGACGGCCTGGGGGCTTGGGAGAAAGAGCGGGCGCACGAAACCGAGCTCGGTAACCAGCCACCAAGAAAACAGCAGCAAAGCCGGCACCACGAAGCCTGCCGCCGAAAAGATACTGCTCGGTATCTCTTGCCTTAGCTCGAGCAGATCCCGCTTCGGCTTGTGCCGCGTAGGGATGGCTTCAGGCTGATGCACGTGATTGTTCATTGGAACTCCATCGGATCAGGCTTGCGGCGCTCTTTGCGAGCGCCGCCAATTCATGGCTATTTCGCAACCGCGTTGAGCTCATCGAGCGCCAATATGTCACTGGCGGCTGGAAGCTTCTTGATCTTGTCGGGGGTGGTCGCCTGCATGATCTCGCCGATCTCCTGAATGGTCGCCTGGAAATCGCCTTTGAGAATTTCCTTGTTCTCGGCCACGTTGTAGAGGCGTACCCCCTTGAATGCCGGCTCGAACTCTTTCATCGGGCTGCCGACGGCCTTGGCAATCAGCGCGCCGCCTTCCGCCGGATTGGCCCGGATGAAGTTGATGGCGTCGTCCCAGGAGCGAATGAGGCCCTGCACGTCTTTCGGATGTGCCTTGATCCATACGGATGAGCCGCTGAGCAGGTCGCTGATCAGCCCGGGCTTTTTCGCGGCCGTGAAAATCACCTTGTAGTTGCTATCCTGGGTGAGCGCGGTGGAGATGTAGGGCTCATAGGTGACCGCCGCGTCGACGTGCCCGGCGATCAAGGCCAACCCCGCCTCCGAGGCGCCCATCGGCACATGCTCGATATCGGCGATGGTCATGCCATTTTGTTTGAGCGCATAGTTGATCAGAAGGTCGCTGGTCGAGCCACTTTCGAAAGCCACCTTCTTGCCCTTCAGGTCGGTGATCGAGCCGATGCCCTTTGCGGCCAGGACTGCATCCGCCTCGAAGGACACGTCCATCACCAGGAAGCCTTTCTGATCGACGCCCCGGTTAAAGTTGGAGATCATCCCATTGGTGGCGCCGGCGATGACGTCAAGATTGTCGCTGGCAAGCGCGGCTGTCATGTCTTGGTCCCAGTTGAACGTGGTCAATGCCACGTCGACACCATTCTTCTCGAAGAAGCCCTTCTCCTTGGCGACCCAAAGCGGGCCGTAACCCAACCAGGGCTGCAGTCCGAGCTTGACCGTATCGGCGCAGGCGGCGGTAGCGGTCGCCGCCACCAAGGCTATTGCAAGCACCAGTCTCTTTAGCATTGCGGTTCTCCTCTTGAGGTTGATTTTCCCGGTTCCGGAGTTGATTTCTCCTTGTGTGGAGCCGAGAGGCGATTGAGCAGATTGAGCGTAATTCTTCCCACGTCGTTCATGCGGCCGCCGGCCGGCAGCGCGCCGCACCAGGCGACCGAACTTGCCGAGAAGATGAGACCGCCCGCGGCGAGATTGCGTAAGGTCATTTCCGCGCAGCGACGGCTGGTGCGTTCAGGATCTCCGCCCTCATACCAGCGTGCTGGATCCTGAAAAAAGCCGCCGGGGAAATCCATCGCGCGCGCGATGATGATGGTGTCCGGTGAGGTGCCGAGGGCTGGACTTGTGGCATCCACTTCGTAGCCGGCAGCCGCACCCAGCACGATGCCATCCGATCCGAAGGTCGAATTTTCAACACCCTCGAACAGCCAGGCGCATCCTGCCTGGTAGCTTTCGTCCGTGCGCGTGAAAGGACGCGCGCCGTCGAAGCCCATCAGCGAGATTGCGCCACCGATCAGCGAGAATTCACCACGGCCGCGGGACCGGAGATGGCCTCCGGGCTCGTTGGTGATTGAAAGCGACTGTTCCGCGATCGGACCGTCCCATGTGCGCCCGGCCTCCAGCGGTGAGCGGCGCAGTTCCATCAGATCGTCCTTGAAGGCGACGACGCCAGCAAAGCCATTGCCACCAAGATAGGCGATGCTGCCGCCTTCGGTGACGAACCGCCGCAGCGCCTGTTCCATCTCGATCGACATATATTCGGGATGACTGCCGGTCACGACCGCGCGATAGCCATGCAGTCCGTCGATGCCGCGTTCATGCAAATCATGATCCGTGACGACGTCGAACGCGATACCATTTTCATGGCAGAATCTGAGGAAGTGCAGATCGACTGGAAGGTTATGCGGACAGCCGCAGAGGGGATAGTCGTAGTCGTCCCGGACGGTAACCTTTGGCTTCTTGTAAGAGCAGATCGACACGCCGCTAAGATCGGAATGGTAGTCGTACAGCGACTTCAGATTGTTGGCGATCGCGAAGCGATGTCCGCGATCGTCGCATTTCCATTCGTAGAGATGGTCAGGAAGATACTCGTCGGCATAGGCAAGATAGGTAGCAGTCGGGACGAGATACAACAGCGGCGATGAAGCCTGCGAAGAGCTGACGAAGAATACTACGCGCTCATGGCCGCCGTCCCATTCTACTTGGAACGCGTAGACGCCTGGGCGCGCGTTTTCAGGGACCGTCACGCGATGCGAGACAGGCCACTGGAGCGCACCGACATCGTCATCATGGCAATGGATGGCATCGTAATGCGCCGGCACCAGCCGAGGATCGAAGCTCGATCCATCCCAGCGCTGCGATGTCATGCAGAAAGCCGGCTGATTGACCACATCGAGGCGCAGCGGATCTGTCCCGTCCGACCACAGGATCGGCTCCGTCGGCAACAAGGTCGGGAAGTTCCAGGCGACGGTCCCTTGCGGTGTGTCCAGCCGGATGGCCGCGAATTTCGCATTGAGCGTCGGCTCGTTTCGCGACGCGCGTGCGCCGAGATGAATGCTCGCCCCTTGCAAAGGCCAGATATGGTTTGCGAAACACCAGTCGAGCTCGCATGGCGCGAGGAGGTCGTGGGATTTGATGCTCAAGGACAATGCCTCGCCTTGCCGGTCAAGCCCGACAGTCAGCCAGGTACCGGTCGGCGCATGGCCTTGGGCAAGCAGAACCTTGTCGGCGATTTCCAGGACAAACGCGCCGTCGCGCAGGCATAGTCTGAGCGCGCCCGCTTCCAGGATTGTGCGCGCGCCCGAATTGCGGGTGAGGAACAGTTCGAAACGAATAGCGTGGACAGATCGCGCCTTGGCGAGTTCGTCGGCCGGCACGCGCAGGAACGAGCCCTGATCGAACTGCTGATGCTCGACTGTTTCCCCTGTCGCTTCGATCGGCCAAGCCGGAAACTCGGTAATCGGCCTATCGAGCCGGCAAATCCGCGTGTTCTTTATCGGCCGATCGCAAGACAAACTGAGGTTGACCTGCTGGCCCGCCTTGGCACTCCAGGGGACAGTGTAGCCAACCGCGTTTACCGCGCCATGGTTCACTGCGCGTTTCATTGTCCGCTCCCGATGAATCTATGCGCGATAGAGCGACCCACGTAGAATCGATCTGACGTTGGCCAAATGCCCTTCATACCCCTCGCTCTCCTGAGGACTACTTTCGAACAGAGGATTGCCGGGGTACATACCCCCTTTGGGGTAGGTTCTGTTGCAGTAGCATGTTGTAAACAGACTGTCTCGCAATGCGAAAATACCGGGCGAGGCCCCAGAGGAATCATACAGCCGCGAGGTCTACGGAAGCTGCCGTTTCAAAAAATATCGGTCGGGCGAGATTTGATCTTCATGCTCGTACGGCAAATCGAGGTGCTCAATGACCGGTCTAGATTCATCGAGGGTAACGGGATGGCTTCCTAAGACGCCAACTGGCTTCGGACCGCTCGGTCGATCGCTCTGGAGGGGTACGGCACGTCATTTCTCACGGCAGACTTTGGTTCGTCTACAATGAGGGAGAGTTCCTGCATTTCAACATCTATGCACGTCCCGCCGCAAGGAGACGAATGCTATTCCGGGATCCTGCTTTGGAGCGGGAAAAGCGTTCAGCCTGCAGCGAAATGATGAACGGTTTTACGCTTCACAAGTTTGACGCCGGAGGCAATCCAACGGTGCTCGTCGACAATGTATCGGGCGGGATTCATGGGGGCAATTATCCCGAGGTAGCAAGAAACATCCTGAACAACAAAGGACTGGGCGGGGTCGATCAGGTTGGCTTCATCGAAAAGCCGCAGCGAGAAGGGCCGGATGGCCGGATGGTGATGATGGGTGGCGAACTATGTATCAATGCCCTGCGTTGCTACGGAGGCTTCCTCGCCTCGCAAAGACAACTCACGGCTGGCAATTTCTCTATTGAAACAAGCGGTGTTGATACCCCAATCCTGGTAACTGTCCGGAGCGAAGAAGGCATAACAATATCGAAGGTTCAGCTGGATTGCGTACCTGTCGTGTCGATTGCAGATGATGTTTATACCGTCGATCTGCCGGGTATCCGGCATCACATAGTCTTCACCCCCAAACCGTTATCAAAAGTTGAACTCAGGCGACGGCTCGCAAACATGGCGTGTCATCATCATCTCGAATTTGAAGCAATCGGGATGATTGCGATATCGCCTTTCAACGGGTCGTTCCTGATTTCGCCACTAGTCCACGTGCTCGCGACCCGCACGAGCATCATGGAAACTTCGTGTGGTTCTGGATCTCTGGCTGCATATCTCGTCCTAGCCAACTCTGTCGGCATGACGCAGACCAAGCTTTGGCAACCGAGCGGCGAATGCCTCGAAGTTGAGGAGGTCGGACGCCATACATATTCCGTCGAAGGCTCTGTTTTCCCAATCTTCACAGGGTCCTTCCTGTTCGAAGGTTCTACGGGGTATTCCGGACTCGTCATCGACGGCTCGGCAAAATTCGTTTAGGCCGTTCGCAACGCGAGCAGCACTTCGTTGGAGCAAATATCCGTTTTCTGATTGGATTCGTTTGATGACGGTACTTTGCAGACGGAGATCGAACGGGGCGCCGTCCGCATCCACGTGCTTCATTCGCCGAATGATGCCGATAGCTCGCGAAACCAGAAAATATTTTTTGCGATGATTTTCCCTTTAAAATCAAAAGTGTAACTTTTTGACGGACCCATCGTCGGAATCTGTTTGGCCGCAGAAAAAATTTCGGAGGAATTTCAATACGCTATGGGCGATTTGAACAATCGAGCGGGAGTGACGGGTACAATCGGCGCCGATAGCGTAACTATGACGGCGATCTCCGCCGTCGAATGATTGTTCTCGTATCCGCATCTCACTTCCCGCCGAGCCGGCGTTCTCCATATCCAATCTGGCAAGTCCGATCTGCGTCCAGGTAATGGATGGAGTAAAGCCCTTTTAAACGGGGCGAGACCTGTATCGTAGAACGGCGTGCATGAAGGCGGGTCTGTTGCGCGCCATATGACAGTTTGAAGTTGGCGGTGCCGAAGTGCCTTTAGCTCGCGCTCCCACCAGATCTCATGGCCACGGATGCGGGCAGGCGTCTTTACGATGCCGGGTTGCGAGACTATATTGTTCTTTGCAAGGAGAACAATTATGGGCACGCATGCTCGCATTTACACCCCCGCAGAGGCAGCCGCCGTGAGCGGGATTGGCATCAAAGCGGTTCACAACGCGATCGACAAACGCATTGTCGATACTGTGACAGGCGCTGTCCGACGCGCCGGCGGGACCGTCCGACGGGCGCTGACCGGTGACGATTTGCTGCGACTCAAGCTCTGGTATGGCGTGGGCGCGACACTCCCGGCTGATCGCCGCCGCCGGCTGTTCGAGGAAATCAAAGCTGCCCCGACTGCCAAGACAGTGAGGGCTGATGACTTGCTGATAATCGATGTTGCCGAAGCGCGCAAACAGCTGAAGGCCCGCATCGTCGATCTCGACGAAGCGGAGACTGCAATCGGTCGCGTTAAGGGAGTTATGGGCGGGGAGCCGGTCTTCAAAGGAACCCGCATTCCTGTGCGGATGATCACGACGATGCTGGCGCAAGGCACGGGCGAAGCGGAGGTTCTCGAGGGATATCCCAAGCTAACGTCTCGGATGATCGAGCTTGCTAGAATCTGGGGTGCTGCTCACCCGACGCGCGGGCGACCCAAGAAGCTTTCTGAGAGGGGCGTGAAAATAAAGTCGTCGAAGCGCATGGTCTTGAAAGGCGACCCCAGCCAGTCGGGTAGACGCGTGTGACCGCGTGAGATTTCTTATTGATGAGTGCTTGCACACGTCCCTCGTTGCGGTAGCGCAGGGACGCGGACATGAAGCAAGCCACGTCAACTGGATCGGGCTGAGCGGCGAAACGGACTGGGGCCTGATGCCGCGCATTATCGAAGGGGATTTCACCTTTGTTACAAACAATGCCAAGGACTTCAGAAAACTTTATGCCAGAGAACCGGTTCACGCCGGGCTGATCATCGTTGTCCCTCAGGTTGCCCCCGACAAACAGAGGGAGCTCTTGGATAGTCTTCTCGGAGACCTTGGACCGGAAGAGTTTCTCATAAATGAGATTATTGAAATAGAGATCGAGGACGGCATCGCCGTCGTCACGCGATACGATCTGCCTCTGCCTGGGATGGGGGCCGGTTAGAGATCGCGCTTATCGCGCTAAAAAAGCGTCCTTCCCCGAAGAAGGCAGTCTCATCGATCATCGAGATCTTGCAACAACGAGGCGGCAAGGGCCTCTTCGGCTATGGCCACGCGATGCTCACGCATCGCAAGCGTCAGGGCTCCGTCCCATGATGCTTCGGCCACCTTTCCTTCAAGCGGGTGTGCTAGGCTCGGTGCCGTCCGCACGGCGGCAATATAGTCGACGGTGCCAAAGCGCCATGGCTCCGCCCGATGTTCTCGCATAACTTGGTTGCCGATCCGCAATCCGGGCCAGTCGAAATCGCCGTGATAGCGGAGCCGCGCGCCCCCCAGTGCGAGTTGAGCCAGAAGGCATCGTTGCGCGGCGGCTGGCATCCCATCGGTACAGACTAGCGGGGCGCAGTCAGCTCCCCATCGGTCTGCCGCGATGGCGAGCAGATTGGGATTTTCGTACACGTACACGTCGCGGCCCGCTACATCCCACCGGGGCGGTGAGCGCAGCAACGATCGCAGCGATGCAAAGGCCGGTTCTCCCGCAGGCCAACGATGGCTTTCGGTTCGGTTTGTCGGTAGGTTCAGGAAGAGGGCGGGGCGGGCTAACTCGTTGACCAGGACGCCTGCCCTGGCCCATGTGTCGCGTATCCGCTCGCCGTCGGCGACCGGTCCCGGAACGTTGTCTCCCGATTTCGGCACCGTCTCCTCGTCCTCGCCGGCGATAGAGGCTGCGGCGTCAGGGGCGGATTGGCGCCAGACCGCCAGCACGAGTGCCGCAGCCCCGCGACCGTTGTCAAGCGCATGGGCGTCGCCCAGCACGTCCGCGGCGAGTTGCGCACGCGTCATGCCTTTTCCTGGTAGGTGCCGCAGCACCTCCCCGGCACGGTAGAATGCGGCCTTTTCGGCGCTCACGTGACGAAATAGAATCGCCGGATCGTTCGCAATATGCATGGGCAATCGTCGTCTCCCCAAACCCACTTTGAATGTTTTCGCTTTGTTCTCGCGCCCCGTCAAGACGGCGTGTTGTTCGTTGAGCACATGCCTCCCTGCGTTGTGGTGTTGGTGCCCGATGACGCAATCGGCGAAAATACTCGCAAGAGAGGTGACGGTACTTTTTTCATTCTGGCGGCGAGGTGCACGCTGGTTCGAAAAAAAGTCGAAAAGGGGCGATTGATCCCGATTGATGCTGAAACCACGAAAAAAAATGCTTTGAAGATTTTCCTTTAAAATCAACACCATAAGTTTTTGACGTCCCATTGGCCGGCATTGCGGGTTACGGACAAGAAAAAGACCAGCTAGATCAATGACTTAGCTAGGCTAAAAACAATCGAGTGGGAATGATTTGGGGTCGTTCGTGGCCTTGCAGTTCCCGATCTTTCCATTGTTTCGGTTGAATTGTTCGATGCGGCACAAGCAAGGAAGAAAGCGCGAGCGATTTCCCATCCAGGCCATCAGCGCGGACCACAGCACTTGCTGGCGGGACTCCTTAGGTGCGATGCTTGTGGAGCGGGTATGGAGGACAAGGATGCCCCATCAAAGCCAGGGATCAAACACCTAGCGCTATGCTATCTCCTCCAGAACTGCGCTGCCGTTACTAACGGCGTTGGCAGCATTCGCCTTTCCCGGATCGAGACCACGCTTCGTGTCATGTCGTGCGGCAACGATGCGCTCAAGCTTTTTGTACGAGCGCCGAAACGACTCTCGCAGCTCAGCTTAAATCTGGAGAGCAATAGACAATTCTGAACGGCAAACTGTGACTTCGACCGCCGTCATATCTGGCTAAGACACCTGCAGGCGACATCGGCCGATGTGCGACCACGGCTGCCCAATCTCCAGGCGCTGCGATGATTTTTTTATCATCGACGCGGCGGCGCACGTGAAAATGTCGTGCAAACCGCGCCATTCGAACCTGGCACGCAGCTTGCTTGTTGTTCTACGTGCAGAGCGTCTAGGGTTCCGATCGCGATTAGGGCGGTGCTGGTCCAAGAGATGCGACCGCCCAGGATGCATTGAGGCATCCGGCGGAACACGGCGGGCCAAAATCCCGGGAGAACCCTGCACGGGTTTGCTGGCGCGAACCTCTCCCGGATGCGCGCTCCGTGAACCCCAACAAAAGTCCGGACGCAATCCGGATCGCAAACAGGGGTACGCAATGCTTCGCAAGCTGGCCGCAATCATCCTAGCCGCGTCACTCAGCCTTCCCTTCATCCCGGCCGCGCAGGCGGCGCCCAAGAAAGACTTCAAGATCTGTTGGTCGATCTATGTCGGATGGATGCCCTGGGGCTACCTTTCCGACAGCGGCATCATGAAGAAATGGGCGGAAAAATACGGCATCAATGTCGAGATCACCCGCATCAACGACTATGTCGAAAGCATCAACCAGTACACTGCCGGTGGCTTCGACGCTTGCGCAATGACCAATATGGACGCGCTGTCCATTCCGGCCGGCGGCGGCATCGACACGACGGCGCTGATCATCGGCGACTTCTCCAACGGCAACGACGCCGTCATCCTCAAGGACAAGGCCGCACTCAAGGACATCGCCGGCCAGAAGGTCAATCTCGTGGAGCTCTCGGTCTCCCACTACCTGCTGGCGCGTGCGCTCGAGACGGTCGGGCTTGCCGAGAAGGACATCACGGTGGTCAACACCTCCGATGCCGACATGGTCGCTGCCTACGGCACCGGCGACGTCACGTCCGTTGTCACATGGAACCCTATGGTGTCGGAAATCGTCGCCATACCCGGTGCCCATAAGGTTTTTGATTCGACGCAAATCCCTGGCGAGATCATCGACATGATGGTCGTCAACACCGAGACGCTGAAGGACAATCCGGCATTGGGCAAGGCGTTGGTCGGCGCGTGGTACGAAGCGATGGCGCTGATGACCTCGGGTTCGCCCGAGGGCAAGGCGGCCAAGGAAGAAATGGCCAAGGCGTCGGGCACCGATCTTGCCGGCTTCGACGCGCAGCTTGCGTCGACGGCGATGTTCTTCGAGCCGGCCAAGGCCGTCGATTTCACCAAGGGCACCGAATTGCCGAAGACGATGGATATCGTTCGCAACTTCCTGTTCGCCCACGGCATTCTCGGCACCAATGCGCCAAGCGTCGACGTGATCGGCATGAGTTTCCCCAACGGCTCGACCCTGGGCGACGCCAAGAACGTCAAACTGCGGTTTGATCCGGCCTTCATGGCCCAGGCTGCGGCTGGAACGCTCTGAGGCTTTCGCGATATGTTGGCCAGAGGAATCGGTGCGGTGAATGCCGGACAGCACGCGGGCCAGGAAATCGCGCGTGCCGGCCTGACACGGCCGAAAGTGCGGCTACGCCTCATCAACGCAAGGGTCTCCCGAGGTGGCGCCTTGTTTCTCGGCGTTTTGCCATTTCTGGTCGTAGCGGCCACCTATCTGATCGCGTCGGGCAAAAGGCTGGCCGCCAACCCTGCCGACAAGCTGCTGCCCTCGCCGGCACAGATGTGGTCGGCCTTCCTGGACCTTGCCACGATTCCGGACAAGCGCTCAGGCGACCTCATCCTGTGGGTGGACACCTATGCCAGTCTCGTCAGGCTGTTCTCAGGCGTGGGTGTGGCAACGCTTGTCGCGCTTTCGCTTGGCATCGCTATCGGCTTCATTCCGCGCGTGCAGGCTTTCTTGCTTCCCTTCATTACCGTTATCTGTGTCATCCCGCCGCTGGCGCTATTGCCAATCCTGTTCATCACACTCGGCTTGGGAGAAACGGCCAAGATCACGCTGATCGCCCTTGGCGTCGCCCCGGTCATGGTGCGCGACATTACCACCCGCGTGATGGAGTTGCCGACCGAACTTGTGGCCAAGGCACAGACGCTTGGCGGCAACAGCTGGACCATGGTGCTGCGGCTGGTGCTGCCCCAGGTCATGCCGCGCCTCATCAACTGCGTGCGACTGGCGCTTGGACCGGCCTGGTTGTTCCTGATCGCCGCCGAAGCCATCGCCTCGACCGAAGGTCTGGGCTACCGCATCTTCCTCGTCCGCCGCTATCTGTCGATGGACGTCATTCTTCCCTATGTCGCCTGGATCACAACACTGGCCGTCATCACCGACTGGCTGCTGGTGCGGCTTTCCCAAGCGGTTTCTCCCTGGGCGCATCCGGTGGAGGCCAAATGAGCCGCGTCGTCGTTCGTGGGCTGGAAAAGAGCTATGGCGATGCCCGTGTTCTCGAGCGGGTCAACGTCACCGTTGAGGCCGGCGAATTCCTGTCGTTGGTCGGCGCCAGCGGCTGCGGAAAATCGACGTTCCTGCGCATCCTGCTCGGCCAGGAGCAGCAGAGCGGCGGTGTGGTCATCGTCGGCGACGGTCCGATCGTGCCCGAGCCGACGCCGCAGCGCGGCATCGTCTTCCAGCGCTATTCGGTGTTTCCGCATTTGACCGCCATCCAGAACCTGCTGCTGGTCGAAGACTTTCGCTCGGGCGGGCCGTTTGGCCGCGTCTTTGGCGCCAGGCGCAGAAGCGCCAGGCAAGAGGCCGAGGCCATGCTGGAGCGGGTTGGCCTTGCCCATGCGCGCGACCTCTATCCCGCCTCGCTCTCGGGCGGCATGCAGCAGCGGCTGGCGATTGCGCAGACCTTGCTCGGCCGGCCGCAAATATTGCTTCTCGACGAGCCGTTCGGTGCGCTCGATCCCGGCATCCGCGTCGAGATGCATGAACTGCTGACCGAGCTATGGACCGAGCACGGCATGACCGTGGTCATGGTCACCCACGATATCGGCGAAGCCTTCAAGCTCGGCACACGCGTACTGGTCTTCGACAAGGTGCGCCACGATCCCCAGTTCCCGTCCGCCTATGGCGCGACGATCACCTACGATCTGAAGCTCGACCGCAAGAACCGGGCTTCCTCACAAGACGTGGCCAAAGTGGCTGCGATGGTCGGGACGACCCGGCTGGACAGCGCAATTGCGACGACGGCGTCGTAACGGAGGTTTTTCATGCACATGGACATTCCAGAACGCAGTTATCGCCGTGCGGGCCTGGTCGCCCGGGAACCGGCGCGACATTTGCACCATCCTGATTTTGATGCCCGCGGCACACAGGGCTGGAAGTCGATCGAGGCCGAGGGGAAGCTGCCGGAAAGCGGCTGGCGCAAGGAGCAGCAATGGGCGCTCGACATGGGCCTGCCGGGATCGGATTCGATCGTCGACAAATCGATCCCGACTTTCGCACGCGGCGAGCTGCCGCATTTCGCCGGCATCAACACCTTTCTGAAAGCGCCCTATGTCGAAAACGTCCGCGATGTCGGCAAATACGATGCGGCCGTCATTGGCATCCCCTTCGACAGCGGCACCACTTACCGGCCGGGAACCCGTTTCGGGCCGCAAGGCATTCGCCGCATCTCGGCGCTCTACACGCCTTACAATTACGAGCTCGGCGTCGACTTGCGCGAACAGATGACGCTTTGCGACGCCGGCGACGTCTTCACCATTCCGGCCAACCTCGAAAAGAGTTTTGACCAGATCACCAAGGGCGTCAGCCATGTCGCCTCGTCCGGCGCGCTGCCGATCATGCTGGGTGGCGACCATTCGATAGGCTTTCCTTGCGTGCGCGGCATCGCCGACGTGACCTCCAAGCGCATCGGCATCATTCATTTCGACCGCCATATCGACATCCAGGAAAAGGATCTCGACGAGCGCATGCACACCACACCCTGGTACTGGGCGACAAATCTGCCGAACGTCTCGGCGACCAATCTCGTGCAACTCGGCATCGGCGGCTGGCAGGTTCCCCGCTACGGCGTCGCCGAGGCAAGGAAGCGCGGCACCAACGTGCTCACCATTGCCGACATCGAGCAGATGGGCCTCGAGAAAGCGGCGGAGATCGCGCTCGAACTCGCATGGAAAGATACCGATGCGGTCTACATCTCGTTCGACGTCGACAGTCTCGATTGCGGTTTCGTGCCCGGCACGGGCTGGCCGGAGCCGGGCGGCTTCCTGCCGCGCGAAGCGCTGAAGCTGCTTGGCCTGGTGACGGCGCCCGGCATCTGCGGGCTGGAGGTGGTCGAGGTCTCGCCGCCCTACGACACATCCGACATCACGGCGCTGTTCGGCGTACGTGTCGTCGTCGAGGCGCTCGGCTCGATGGTCGCCCACGGCAATCTCGGCAAGCATAAATCCATCATCGACAAACCGGTGAGTTTTTGACCATGCACGACGATCATCAACATCACGGCCATGGCGAGGGCCATCATCATGGGCCCAGTAGTCACCACGACCATCATCCTCTCGGCCACAACGGCCCAGCGGGCAAGCCGCTGCAATGGCAGACGCCGCATCTGCCGAATGACCAGGCCCAGGAGCCGCCCGTCAACCCCGCGTCGGTCGATCTCGATCTTGTCGAAACGGCCTTCCTGGAAGGATTTGCGCGGGCGCCGGACCCGTCGAGCTTTCTGCGTCTTGCCGGCATACCTTTTGTCGGCGAGATGGAAGATGGCGTGCGGCTGCATCTGCTGCGGGTCGAGACCGAGGATCTGGTCGATGTCGGTGCTGTCATGCCGCTCGTCGGAGGTGCCGGCGTCGCCTATCATCCGTTGCCGGCGCGCCTGACGTCGCACCGCCGCCGCCTTGCTTTCATCTATCACGATGGCACCCAGCAAAAACATCTCGGCTTCGCCGCGGCGCGCGCCCTTGCCGACCGTTCCGCCGCCTCGCAATTCGCCGTTCCCGGACATTGAACTCATTCGCCAACCTCATTCATCGGACAGGCCCAACCATGAAAACGCTCCCAAGACTTGGCACCACCATCCTTTCGGCCTTGGCCGTCTTGACGCCCTCGCTGGCATTCGCTCATCCGGGCGGCGATCACGTCCATAGCTTCCTGGCCGGCGTCGAGCATCCTCTCTTCGGCATCGACCATCTGCTCGCGATGGTAGCTGTCGGCGTGATCGCCGCGAGAACCGGCGGGCGCGCCGTTCTTCTCGTTCCGTTGTTCTTCGTCTCCGCCATGGTCGCTGGAGCCTTGTTGGGAGTCATCGGCGTCGGGTTGCCCTCCCTTGAGACCGGCATCGCCCTATCGCTCGTGGTGTTTGGGGCGATGGTCGGTCTGGCGAAGCCTTTGCCGCTGGCCGTCGCCATGTCGCTGACGGCCTTGTTCGGATTGTTCCATGGAAACGCCCACGGCCTTGAGATTCCCGAAAACGCGGGTGGCTTCGCTTATGCCGTCGGTTTCGTCGTCGCCACCTCGGTCCTGCATGCGATGGGCGTGTTGTCCGCCACCAAACTCGACGGTTGGCCGGGAGCCATACGCACCGCCGGTGTCGCCACTTCGATGGTCGGGGTGGTCATGGCCGAGCAGCTCGTCTGAAATCAGTCCGCGAAGCGCGTTGCCTTCAACAGGGATGAAAAGTGATGAGACAGAAGTGGCTACTGGCATTTCGCAGCTTTCGCACCTTGCTTTATCAACTGATGAAGGCCCGCGCCGAGCGACTTTGACTATTCTCTGTTGCATGGCGGTTGAGGACACAGATTGGCGACATGCAGACGCCGGGAATTCCGCGCCGGCTTACCGGCACGTCTGAAGTCTTTTGAGGCGGCTGATCTGCTTGGCCCATTCGAAACCAGATCACGTCTTCACAACAGAGTCCGAAAATCCGGCTCCAAGATCAAAAGACGCACATCAGAATTCTAAGAAGCCGGGCGACTTCGCCCATTCCTTGAGCACGGCGCGGGATTCATCGCCCAAAATCTGCTCCGCCTTCATTTTCCGGGCATTCACCGGCTTGGCGATTTCCTCAACCAGTCCGCTGACGCCGATGCCGATCTCGGCGCAATCCTTCAACGTCGCCGCATAGTACATCTTGTCGAGCCCGGCCCACCAGATGGCAGCCACGCACAGCGAGCATGGCTCGCAAGTCGTGTAGATCTCACATCCCGAAAGATCCTGCGTGCTCAGCCGTTTAGTGGCGTCGCGGATCGCCAGCACCTCCCCATGCGCGGTTGGATCGTGGCTGGATGGCGTGTCGTTCAGGCCTTTGCCGACGATCTCGCCGTCCTTGACGATGAAGGCTGCGAACGGGCGATGGGCGGGGTTCGAGACGGCCTGCCGGCTGATCGCGATTGCTTCGGCCATGAGTTCTTCTGGGGACATCAAGGGTTCTCCGGGGATCAATAGCGTTTCTTGATCGAGTTCCTTTCCACACGTTGCAACTGACATGCCAAATCCGGCGCCCTCTGCATTGATCTCGTCAATGATACGCATGTGGATTTTGCATTTTGACCGATCCTGAACCTGAAATAGCCTCGCCTTTATGGACAAAATATCGGTGCAGCACCCGGCCAAAACCGCCACGATCATCTCCCGCGGGGACCTCGCCGGCGTGTGGAAGCGGGCTCTGCTGGCGGATGAGAAGGGCAATGAAGATCGAGAGAGCATCGTCTACTGGGTTCAAGGCGCACGGCTCTGCGCCGACATACGTGAGCACCGGCGAGCTTCGGCGCTGGCAGGCGCGTTCCGAGAGGGCGGTTCGCCCACCATGGATGCCTTTGCCGGCGAACTGATCGACAGCAACGGCACTTTCCGCTGGGAGCCTGTCTTGCGGCTCAACCACGTCGAGGGTCCTCCCGATGAAGGCCGGCTGAACTGGATCGATGGTGATCTCTGGGAGGAGGGCGTCCATATAGCCTACTCCGAACAGTGGACCAGGATTGTAGAAGCCGCGGCCGGCGATTTCGCGGTTGCGCTCGATGATGAAC
This sequence comes from Mesorhizobium sp., assembly GCA_004017275.1. Lineage (GTDB taxonomy): Bacteria > Pseudomonadota > Alphaproteobacteria > Rhizobiales > Rhizobiaceae > Mesorhizobium. The sequence goes on from SAKE01000001.1 coordinate 227,297, forward strand.
GAGGTCGGCAGGCTTACATGCTCAAGGTCGGAACCTTCCTGTTTCACGCGCGCTCAGGAGAACGTGGCCAAGCCGAGTTCAGCCTGTTCGAACTCGAACCGGGAGGCGTCAATCTCGTTCTGTCCACGGTAGGGCCTGGACCGGTCGCCTGTCCAAATATCGAATTTGCCGATCTTGGAGGCACAAGCGTGTGGTTGTCCGCCGTCGGTGAGAACGAGCAGCGGGTGCGATGGCAGGTCACGCAGTTGGACGACTGCGGGAGGGGTACGCCCGCCATCGGCAAGGTCAGTGGCGGAGTGGCAATGCGATGAAGGCGTTCACAAAAATTCCTGTCGTCGACGTGTCGGCCCTTGGGGGGAGCGATCCCGCAGCCCATGCGGCGACCGTCGCCAAGCTGAGGGAGATCGCCAGCAGCATCGGGTTCCTTTATGTTTCCGGTCACGGCATTCCCGAGGCCGTCTCGTCGGAACTCATCGCGGCGGCGAAAGGACTGTTCGACCTGTCGCTTCCGGAAAAGATGAAGATCTATATCGGCAATTCCCGCAATCACCGCGGCTATGTGCCCGAAGGCGAAGAAGTGTTCGCCGGCAAGACTCCGGATCGCAAGGAAGCCTTCGACCTTGCGCAGGATTTGCCGAACGACGATCCGGACTATCTCGCCGGCAACCCGTTGCTGGGTCCGAACCAGTGGCCGGAAAATCTGCCAGGCTTCCGCGAGGCCGTAATGGCCTATTATGCCGCCGCCTTCCAGCTTGGCCGTCGGCTGCTGCGCGGCTTCTCGGAGGCCGTGGGGCTGGAGCCGACCGCGCTCGATCACTTGGTGACCAAGCCAACCTCGCAGTTGCGCCTTATCCACTATCCCTTTCACGCCGGCCGCCAGGACGCTCCGGGCATAGGCGCGCATACGGACTATGAACTCTTTACGCTGCTGCTGCCGACCGCGGCGGGGCTGGAAGCGATGAACGGCAGCGGTGAATGGATCGACGTTCCGCCTGTCCCGGGTGCGTTGGTCGTCAACATCGGCGACATGCTGGAGGTGCTGTCCAACGGACTGTTTGTCGCGACGTCGCATCGTGTGCGTGCCGTGAAGGAAGAACGCTACTCATTCCCGCTGTTCTTCGCCTGCGACTATGCCGCGTTGGTGCGGCCGCTGCCGCAGTTCGTCACGCCCGAGCGCCCCGCGGCCTTCGATGAGATTGTCGCCGGCGAGCATCTTTTCGCGCAGACCGTGCTGACGTTCAAATATCTGCGTGAACGTCGCGACAGCGGTGAGTTGAAGCTACCGGAACGGAGCCTTGGGCTATCCTCTTTCGGTCAGGAGGCGCGCCATCCCACCCATGCGCCGGCCGCGGACATCGGGTGAGCGAAGTGGCGACAAGAGAATCTCTCGCCAAAGGAACGTGGGCGTGGTGAAGACGCCGCGCGCCACCCGCGGCATGGTGACCACGCCCCATCATCTGGCCAGCCAATCCGGCCTGGCGCAGCTGCGGGCCGGCAGGTCGGCGATCGCCGCGGTGGTAGCAGCGGCGGCAACGCTGGCGGTGGTCTATCCCCATATGTCCGGGCTCGGCGGCGACGGGTTCTGGCTGATCAGCGAACCTGGGCGCGAGCCGTTCGGCATCCAGGCAGCGGGGCGCAGCGGCCAAGCCGTCGACACGAACCTCTACGAACGCCGCGGCCTCTCGTCGATCCCGGCTCGCGGGCCGCTTGCGGCGAATACCGTCGCCGGTACGGTGGACGGCTGGCGGCGCGCGCTTGAGGTTAACGAGGAATGGGGCGAACGCGCTGATCTCGAACCACTGCTCGAGGACGCGATTTTCCATGCCGAGAACGGCGCGTTCGTCACACGCAGCCAGGAAGCGCTTACACGGGAGGGCTATGATGAACTGGTCGACGTGCCGGGCTTCGCGTCGGCTTTCCTGACGAGCGGTCAATGCCCGAGGCAAGGTGAGAAGATCAAGTACCCTGCTCTCGGCGAGACTTTTCGGGGGCTTGCGCGCCATGGGCTCGCCGACTTCTACCAGGGCCGGCTGGCAACGGAGATCGCAGCCGACCTTTCGACAGTGGGCTCACCCCTGACTGCCGGCGATCTCGCCGATCACTCCGGTGCTGCCTGCGATCTGCTTTCCGTCGATCTGCCGGGCGTCAGGGTGTTCAATCACCAGCCGCCGACGCAAGGGCTGGCATCGTTGATGATCCTGGCGTTGATGCAGCGTCTGGAGATTCCGCAAGCCGATGGATTTGCCCATATCCATGCGGCCGTCGAAGCGACCAAGCTTGCCTTCTCCCACCGCAACCGCATCGGCGATCCGGAAAGCATGCAAATCAAACCTGCCGCCCTGCTCGATCGGGCCTATCTCGACTCCCTGGCGACCAGGATCGATGCCCGCAAGGCGCAGCCATGGGAAACATATCCGGCCAAGGGCGATACGGTCTGGCTCGGCGCGATCGACGGCGAGGGCCGTGCCGTCAGCTACATCCAAAGCATCTACTATGATTTCGGCTCGGGCGTGGTCCTGCCGCAGACTGGCATCCTTTGGCAAAACCGCGGCGTCTCGTTTCGCCTGGATGGAATCGGTCCGCGAGCGCTTGAGCCCCGGAGGCTTCCGTTTCACACTCTCAACCCCGCCTTCGCTCAATTCGAGGACGGGCGTCGCCTGGTTTACGGCACGATGGGCGGCGATGGCCAGCCGCAGACGCTGGCTGCGATCTTCTCGCGCTATGCGATGTTCGGCCAAGGTTTGCAGGAGGCGGTGAGCGCCCCGCGTTGGCTGCTCGGGCGGCGCTGGGCCGATGAAGGCGCTTCATTGAAGCTGGAAGACGGGTTTTCGCCGCAGGCCGTCGATGAATTGCGCACCGCCGGCCACGACGTGGAACTGATTGAATCCCATAGCGACCTGATGGGTCACGCCGGAGCGATCGTGCTCCATGCGGACGGACTCCTGGAAGGCGCAGCCGATCCGCGCAGCGATGGGGCGGTGGCAGCATGGTGAGCGCCGTCGCAGCAAATCTTCGAGAGGCTCGGACGGCCGTCGGAAGCCGGTCGACAGCGGCCTTGGCCCGGTGCTTCGGCGAGCGCGCGATCCTGCCCGGAGATCCGCGCTACGAGGCAGCGCGCCGTGTCTGGAACGGTATGATCGATCGGCGGCCACTGGCCGTTCTGCGCTGCACCGGCAACGAGGACGTGCGGGCCGCGCTCGATTTTGCGGCAGAGGTCGACGTGCCGGTTGCCGTCCGGGGCGGGGGCCACAGTGTCGCTGGCCATGGTGTCGTCGACGGAGGCATCGTCATCGACCTTTCGCCGATGGCAACCGTCACGGTGGATCCCTCCAATTCCATAGCCGACGCCGGGGGCGGTACGCAGTGGGGCGGGTTCGATGCCGCAACGCAGCGCCATGGGCTGGCCACCACGGGCGGCCTGATATCGCATACGGGCATCGCCGGACTGACGCTGGGCGGCGGCTTCGGCTGGCTCACACGCAAGCACGGCCTCAGCTGCGACAATCTTATCGAAGCGGAAGTCGTATGCGTCGACGGGCGCGTTCTCCGCGCTTCACCGGAAGAAAACGCCGAACTCTACTGGGCGTTGCGAGGTGGCGGCGGCAATTTCGGCGTGGTGACGCGGTTCCGCTACCGCCTCCATCACCTGGGTCCGAACGTTCTGTGCGGCACGATCGCCTTTGCACGCGCCAGCACCCGCGACATGCTGCGGCGCTATCGCGATGTCATGGCTACAGCGCCCGACGAACTCGCTGCCTACATGACGTTCGGCACTCTGCCGGACGGTGAAAGGGCTATCGTCCTGACTACGCTCTACGCTGGTCCGGCAGAAGACGGGGCAGGGTGGATGGAGCGGCTGAGGCGTTGCGGTACGCCGCTGGCCGATCTTGTCGCCAGCCGGCCCTATACCGACTTCCAGAAATCGCTCGATGGCTCGCAATATGCCGGCCGCCGGGCTTACTGGAAGTCGTCCTTTCTGTCGGGGCTCAGCGACGAAGCCATCGACATGGCGATCACCTGCGCCGCCGAATTGCCCGCCAGGGACGCGATCCTGAACATCGAGCGCTATGGCGGTGCGGCATCGCGTGTTCCGCCGGAGGCGACCGCCTTTCCGCACCGCGATAGCGAATATCTGATCAACATCATGTCGGTCTGGGACGATCCGGAACGAGACGGCGCCAACGTCGGCTGGGCAAGGGAGAGTTGGGCGGCAATGGCGCCCTTTGTCCAGAGCCGATCCTACTCGAATTTTCTTGGTGATGAAGGGCAGTCGCGGGTGCGTGAAGCGTTCGGGGTCAATTTCGACCGGCTCGCCACGATCAAGGCACGCTTCGACCCTGGGAATCGGCTTTGTGTGAATCAGAACATCGTGCCGACGAGCGGCGCGATGACAAACATTGAGGAGACGAAATGAGCGACGTCTGTGGCGTGACCGGCCTGTTCCATGTCCTCGTGAAGACCAACGACCTCCCCCTGACGCTGAAGTTCTACAAGGAGGTCATCGGCCTGCGCGAGGCGCCGCGGCCGGCATTCGGCAACCCGGGTGCGTGGCTCGCCTGCTCTTCGCCGGTCGGTGAGCAGATCATCCATATCTGGGCGGGCGGCGCGGGGATGGGCCCTACCGGCGTGTCGCCCTACGGCACCGGCACCATCGACCACGTATCTTTCACTGCAATCGGGCATGAGGGGTACCGCGCGCGTTTCAAGAAATACGGATTGCCCTGGCGCGAATACATCATCCCGAACACAACGCTCTGGCAACTGTTCGTCTACGACCCGAGCGGTGTCCAGATCGAGCTGACATTCGATTCCGCCAATGAAGGCGAGCCGCACAAGCCGATCGCGCCGGAAAACGCATACACGCCTGGCGAGGATTTTTTCGACCAGCCGACCTACCCCAGTCTTTAGCGACGCCGATCGGTCGACAGCACAGCGAGCGAGGAGACGACAAAAGAATAGGCAGAACGGAAATTGTGAATTGACTAAAAAACGACCAGTGCTTTCGTGCACAAGCGGAAGGCGATGGTTGTTACTAAAAAGTTGTAAATAATGAACGAGATTTCGACCTCGTCTCGCTAAATAAGCATCGAATTTCATAAAAAAGACTGGTTCAAAGAACGAAGGGGAGCGCCGAAGGATTTCACAGAATTGGCATTCAACTTGCATCGCACAATCGAGAAGTGACTGTCGCGCTCAAGCAATCTCAGTATGGAGAGCACAATGGCAATGAAATCCGATCATGAATCCGATGCCACGCCCCTGGAAAGTGCGGGATCGGGAGAGAAGTCGACCGCGGGTTCCGGCCTGTCGAGACGCAAGTTCCTGGCAACGACGGCAGCTGCCGCCGCCGCCGTGTCCTGGAGCAACCTGACCATCGTCAACAAGGCCAAGGCCGCCGGCACGCTCAGGGTGCTGGCATGGCCCGGCTACGACGAAAAACCCGTCGTCGGGCAATTCGAGGAGGAGAACGGCGTAAAGGTCGAGTTCAAGAACTACATCGGCGGCGAGCAGATGATGCAGTTCTACGCCCAATCGCCGAAAGGAACCTTCGACGCCATCATCAGCGACGCCGAATATGTCCAGAAATTCGTCGCTCAGAACGCTGTGGTGCCGCTGAAGAAGGCGGATTTCAAACATCTTGCGGATTTCCATCCGGCCTACCAGGACTTTGCGCCGCTGCGCACTGGCGACGCGGCCACAACCTGGGGCATTGGCACGCGGTTCTCGTTCTATGGCATCTCCTACAACACGAAGTTCGTGAGTGATGAGGAGGCATCGAGCTGGAGCAATCTCTTGATGCCGAAGTTCAAGAACAAGGTCGTCATGTTCGACTGGTATTTGCCGAACATGAGCAATGCGAGCCTCGCGGTGTTCCCCAACAACCAGGCGCCCTACGACATCACCGCCGACCAACTCGGCAAGGTCAAGGAGTGGCTGACCAAGCTGCGGCCGCAGATCGTTTCCTTTGCGCCGCAGAACCAGGGTCTGGTGACGGCGCTGCTCAGCGAAGATGCGATCGTCACGCCTTATGGCGATATGGACATCGAGATGACGGTGGCCGGCTACGACAACTTCAAGTCGTCGGTGCCGAAAGAAGGATCTATCCGCTGGAGCGAAGCGGCATGCCTGTGCGCCGACAGCTCGAACCAGGAGCTCGCTCTGAAGTGGATCGAGTATATGAGCCGGCCCGACATCCAGGCCAAGCTGGTCTACACGAAGGGGTTCAAGGCACGGGCGCCGAACATGAAGGTCGTCGATTATTGGGATGACGACCAGAAGAAGATCATGAAGTATATCCCAGATCCCAAGGCGCCCGGAAAACTGCTCGTCGAATCCTATATCGAGCTGACGGCGCCGCGCGGCCTGCCCGTCAAGCAACCCGAAGCCGATTGGCAGGCGATTTTCAATGCCTTCAAATCCGCCTGACGGCATAGGCGGGGTGGGGCGGCGTTGATGCGCTGCCCCGCGCCCTGTCCATCACGATGAACATCTGGACGAAATCATTGGATTACGAGAGCTTGGCGACGACCGATACGCCGGATCGACCGGTGGAGCTTCCTGATATCGAGATCAGGGCGATTGCGAAGAGCTTCAACGGGATGACCGCGCTTGACGAGGTGAGCTTCACGGTGGAGCGTGGTGAATTCCTCGCGATCATGGGCCCGAGCGGCTGTGGCAAGACGACACTCTTGCGCATCCTTGCAGGGTTGGAGACCGCCGACAGCGGCACGCTTTTATCGCGCGGCAAACGCATCGACCAGATCCCGGTGCACAGGCGCAACATGCGGCTGGTCTGGCAGAACTACGCATTGTTTCCGCATCTCAATGTGCGCAACAACATCGAGTTCGGCCTAAAGCTGCAGAAGCTCGAACGCAGGGTGATCGACGCCAAGGTTGCGGCAATCGCCGAGATGGTGCGGCTGACCGAGTTCCTCGATCACAGGGTGACGGTACTTTCTGGAGGGCAGCGGCAGCGCGTGGCCATCGCGCGGGCGCTGGTGACGGAGCCGGACATCCTGCTGCTCGACGAGCCGCTCAGCGCTCTGGACGCCAACCTGCGCGTTCATATGCAGAGCGAGCTGAAGCGGCTGCAGCAGACGCTCGGAATCGCCTTCGTCTACATTACCCACAACCAGAGCGAGGCCTTCTCGACCGCCGACCGCGTGGTCGTCATGAATCGCGGTCGCATTGAGCAGATTGGCGCGCCGCGCGAGATATATCTGTGGCCGCGCACCCGTTTCGCCGCGGAATTCGTTGGCTCCAACAATCTTCTCGAAGGCAGGATCGCTTCCGTCGACGGAAATGTCGTGTCGGTCGACTGCGGCGCAGGGCGGTTCTTCGTCGCGTTGCCGGACGAGCGCCTTGCCCACGGCTATCGGCCTGCACCCAAGGCGACGGTGACGCTGGTCATCCAGGCCAGCAAAGTCCGCGGCCATGCCACCGGCGTCGCGAACGAGAATCAGGTCACGGCTGTGGTCACCGACACCGAGTTCACCGGGTCGCAGATCGTGCAGCATCTGAGGCTGGAGGATGGCACTGCCCTGCGCATGATCGCGCCGGATCCCTTCAGCGGTTCGACCCCCGGCCCTGGCTCGACCATCGACGTCTACTGGTCGCCCGAGGATTGCGTTCTGGTCGGGCCGCGTATCTTGCCGAGTTCGCAGAACATTCCCGGCACGAAATCCTATGTGCGGATGGGAGGCTAGACCATGGCCGATATCGTCTCGGAGGCGAGCACGGTACCGTTGACCAACAGCAAGAAGCCGCGCGGCCGGACCAATCGGCTAATGATCGCGATGCTGGCGCTGCCCACCTTCTATTCGCTGGTGTTTTTCATCGGTCCGCTGATCTTTCTGATCGCGCTCTCGTTGTGGAAGGTGGAGAATTTCCGGGTGGTGCCGGCGTTTACGCTGGAAAACTATATCAGTGTCGGCCAGCAGATGTTCGGCAATTCCAACTACAGCATTGCGATTTTGCAATCGCTCTACGTCGCGGCAACGACCGCGGCGCTGTGCGTGGCGCTCTGCGGAGCCTTCGTGCTTGCACTCGTCTACACGCTGCCATCGCGCCTGCATCGGCTGGCACTGCTGCTTGCCGTCGCCCCTTTCTGGACGAGCTACATCCTGCGCGTGTTTGCCTGGCAGATCCTGCTGGCCAAGCGCGGCATCATCAACACGGCGCTGTCCGCGATGGGGATCGACTGGCAATTGGCCGTCCTCAACACGCAGACCGCCACGCGCATAGGGCTGCTGCACTATTCGGCCCCGGTGATCATTGTCATTCTGTTCGTCACCGTGAAGAGCATAGATCGCGACCTGATCGAGGCGGCCCGAAATCTGGGCGCGACACGCTGGACGACTTTTCGCACCGTCATCCTGCCGCTCAGCCGGGTCGGAATTGTCTTGTCCTTCTGCTTCGCCAGCATCATCGCCTTCGGCGACGTGCTTTCCGGTTCGATCCTCGGCGGGGGTGCCGGACGGTCGCTGGTCGGATCGGTTCCGCTCTTCGCCAACGTGATCATGAGCGACTATTCGGGCTCAACCAATCTGCCGCGCGTCTGCGTTCTCGCCATCATCATGGTGCTGATCCTCGTCTTCATCTTGATGGCCGGCATGAAAGGCTCCGAAGCCGCCCAGCGGAGCATCAGCTGACCATGGCGGAAGTCGTCGTCCTCCGACGGAGCAACCCCGACGGGCGTCCACTGCTGACGCTGCTCGGCCGCGTCTATCTCGGCGTCGCCTTCGTCTTTCTGTTTCTGCCGATCATCACCTTGCTGGTCTTCTCCTTCCAGAAGAATCAATACGCCTCGATACCCGGCCAGGGTTGGTCGCTGCGTTGGTACGAGAAACTGTTCAGCGACGACATGCTGCTTTCCGCCTTGTCGAATAGCCTCATCGTGTCGCCGATCGCGGCGACGGCAGCGTCGATCATAGGCTTTTGCGCTGCCTACGCCGTGAACCGCTTCGTCTTTCCCGGGCGCTCCACGTTGGCGGTCGTCATCGTGCTTCCGATCCTCATCCCACCGCTTATCCTCGGCATTGGTTTCCTTGGCCTCCTGTCCCGCTTGCATCTGGAAGGACAGTTGTTGAGCGTCATCATCGCCCATGTCGCACTGACGACGCCGGCTGCGATGGCGATCATCCAGCTGCGCCTCAGCCAGTTGCCCGCCTCGCTGGAGGAGGCCTCGTGGAATCTCGGAGCCACCGAATGGCAGACGCTTTGGAAGGTCGTGCTGCCCTGCGCGGCGAGCGGCATCGCCGGCGGTTGGCTGCTGGCCTTCACCTTCTCCTTTGACGAGTTCGTCATCGCCTGGTTCGTCTCGGGGTTCCAGCCGACCTTGCCGGTGACCATCTACACCTATCTCGCGGCTTCAGCCGATCCGTCGCTGAACGCCATCGCCAGCATCATCTTCGTGTTCTCCGGCCTGCTTCTCGCCGGTGCCGAACTGCTGGTCATTCCGATGGTCATCCGGGCGTCCTCGCCCGGCCGCCGCTCCGTGCCGGCGTGAACGGCGCGACGAGCCGCGGCATGGTGATGCAGCCTGTCTTGCAAGAGCCGCTTCAACCGGTAAGGATCGATGCCCCGGCAATGGCGGGCGGCAATATGGTGCGGCAAAATCTCTTGTGGCGACGGCTCGATTGGAACCTCATGCGGGTGTTCTACGAGATCGTCCAGAACGGTGGCGTAACGGCCGCGGCGCGCGCCATGAACCGACAGCAACCGGCGACCAGCCAGGCGTTGGCCAGGCTTGAGGATCAGCTCGGCGTCGCCCTGTGCGAGCGTGGACCCGGCGGCTTTGCGGTTACGGAAGAAGGCGAGATCATCTTCCGCATCGCCAGCGAAATGGTGGAGCTGATGCGCCATGCGCCCGACCTGTTGACCCAGGCGGCCGGGACAGTCAGGGGCATGCTGCGCATTTCGATGATGTCGAGCACTCGCAGCCGCGATTTTGACGAGATACTGACTGCGATCATGCGCCGCCATCGGCATCTCGAGATCACGGTCGACCTCGCGCCCTGGCGCAGTGCGCTCGACGCCGTCCAGAACGGCGATGCCGATTTGGCAGTGACCTACGTCCAGATCCTCGACCCGTCGCTGACCTACCAGCCGGTGTTCCACGAGGTGCAGCAGCTCTATTGCAGCCCGCTTCATCCGCTCTACGGCGGTCGGTTCGATGATCCAGGCGCCCTGGCCAACGAGTATTTCTTTTTGACGGGTCGCGACGAGCCGGTCGAAATGACCAATTTCCGGTTGCAGTTCGGCCTGGGCACGTTGACCCGCGGCGGTTCCGAGGACCTCGGTGAACTGAAGCGGCTGATCCTGACCGGCACGGGTATCGGTTTTCTGCCGTCTCTGACGGTCATGGAGGAGGTCAATCAGCGCACGCTGTGGCCGCTTCTTTCTTATGGGCCTTTGCCCTCCTATCCCGTGCATCTCGTCGCGCGTCCGCAGGCAATGCGCTCGCTACCCGCGCAGTTGTTCTTCGACGAGGCGCGCCGCCGGCTGCGTGCGAGGCGCCAGGATTGACCATTTTCGATCGCCAAACAGTGCATTGGAGACAAGAATGAGCACCTTCATCAAGGGCGCGACCATGCTTGCCATGGGTGGCGCGGCAGGGGCGGAGCCTTTTGCCGGCGATCTGTTGATCGAAGCGGATCGCATCGCCGCTATCGGATCTTCGCTTCAGCCGCCACCCGGAGCGGAAGTGATCGACGGCTCCGGAAAACTGGTCATGCCTGGCCTCGTAAACGCGCATCTTCATACCAACGAGGCTCTGTTCAAAGGCCGCTATGACAACATGCCGCTCGAGGTGTGGATGCTCTATTCCTACCCGATCCGGGCCGCCAAACGGCTCTCATCGCGGCTGGTCTATTTGCGCTCAATGCTGGTTGCGATGGAATCGCTGAAATACGGCGTCACCTGCATCACAGACGACCTCTACGAGAGCCCGCGTTCGGAAATGGAGCTGATGGATTCCGTGATCGACGCCTATGTCGATTGCGGTATCCGCGCCACCGTCTCGGCGCATGTGGTCAACCGCAACTTCCTCGACACAATCCCCTTCACCAGGGAATACGTGCCGCACCACCTGCAGCAGGAGATCGACGGCATCATACCGATGACGACGGCGGATTACATCGCCTATGTGAAGCAGGTCCACGGCCGCTTTCACGGCCGTGCCGGCCGCATTCGCACCATGCTCGCGCCATCGGCGCCGCAACGCTGTACCGTCGATCTGATGCTCGCGGCGAACGACCTTGCCAGGGAGTGGGGCGTACCATTCCACACCCATATCGTCGAGACCAAGGTCCAGGGCGTGACCGGCCCCGAGTTCCACGGCAAGTCGCTGACGGCCTACATGGATGACCTCGGCCTCCTGAATCCGTGGACGACGATTGCCCATTCGATCTGGGTGAACGACGACGATATCGAGCGCTTGGGCCGCGCCGGCGTCTCGGTGGCTCACAACGCCATATCCAACCAGAAGCTCGGCGCCGGCTCGGCGCCGGTGCGCAAGCTGCTGACGGCCGGCGTCAACATTGGCCTGGGCTCCGACGGCATATGCTCGAACGACACGCCACGCATCTTCGACGTGATGAAGGCAGCCGGGCTCATGCACAAGGTCAACAATCCGGACTGGAGCCGCTGGTTGACGGCCTCCGAAGTGCTTCATGCCGGGACGATCGGCGGCGCGCGCACCGCACTGCTGCAGGACGAGATCGGTTCGCTGGAGCCCGGCAAGAAGGCCGATCTCCTGATCCTCGACATGCAAACAGCCAATTTCACGCCCCTCAACGATGTCCGCAACCACCTTGTCTATTGCGAGGAGGGTTCGTCGATCGAGAAAGTCTTCGTCAATGGCGAGATGGTGGTCGAGAACGGCAAGCTGACCAAAGTCGACGAGAAGGCGCTGCTGGCGGAACTGCGCGCCATGATGCCTGAATTTATCGAATATACAGCGGGCGTCGAAGCGGCGAACCATGAGTTGGAGCCTGCCTTCACCAAGGTCATCCAGCGCTGCTACGGAATGGACATTGGCATCAACCGCTGGGCATCCGATGCGTGAGGCGAGGATGACGCAACGAATTCGCCTCGCCGAGATGACCTGGTTGGAGTTCGACCAGCGGGTAAAGGACGACAATCCCATCATCTTCGTGCCGATCGGCTCTACCGAGCAGCACGGCCCGCATCTGCCGCTGTCGACCGACGTCATCCTACCGGAGGGGATCGCGCTGCTGGTCGCCCCCGAACTCGGCGGCATTGTTGCGCCGCCGATTTCTTATGGCTACAAGTCGCAGCCAAAGACCGGCGGAGGCAACCATTTCCCCGGCACGATCAGCCTCAATGCCGCAACGCTGGTCGCGCTGCTGCGCGATCTTGTCAATGAATTCGCAAGGCACGGCGCCCGCAGGATCGTCTTGTTCGACGGCCATATGGAAAACCAGTGGTTCATCACCGAGGCGGCTGACCTCGCCCTGACCGACCAGCGGCGGGAAGGCGTCAACGACCTCATCGTGGTCAAGCTTCCATATTGGGAATTCATCTCCAAGGCGACCGAAGCAGTGCTCTTTCCCGATGGCCTGATCAGCTGGGCGCTTGAGCATGCCGCTGTGATGGAGACGTCAGTGATGCTGCATCTGCGCCCCGACCTCGTGCGCGTCGACAAGATCCCTGACGACAAGCCGGCCGAGTTCCCGCCTTTCGACGTCTATCCCTTTGATCTGCGGCCAATCCCCCCGCATGGTGTGTTGAGTTCGGCCGCCGGCGCATCGGTTGAAAAGGGCAAAGCGGTTGTCCAACAGATCGTTCCGGACATCGCAGCCGCCTTGCGGAACTATTTCGCGGCCATGGAACTGTAGGGGGATGCGGCGCGCGTCGATGGTCAGGCGCACCGTTTTCGTAATGGCAGAATTATATCAAAGCCGCTCGCCTTTGCCACAAACCTCAAGGTGACCTCGGGATCACCCGGTATGCGGACGAGAAGATTTCGTTGGCCGGGGGATTGCCGAGCGTCCGCTCCGGATACTTCGCCATCAGCCTGTTGAACTGACGCTGCGCACGAAGCGCCTCGGCGGTGTAATCCATGGTTGGAATCTTGCGGTCATGCATCACCGTCCGGCCGTCGATGACCACCGTTCGCGCATCGCGCCCTGAGCCTGAAATCATCAAAGTCTGAATGGGATCGATCACTTGGCCGAGATCGGGATTGGAGAGATCCCATACCACCATGTCGGCACGGCAGCCGGGTGCAAGCCGACCGAGATCGGCGCGCCCAAGCGCATCCGCGCCGCCCAGTGTGGCGACATCGAAATAGTCCTCGGCCCGGCAGGCCTGCGCCTCGCCTTCGACGAAGCGGCAGATCATCAGGCCTGTCTGCATGTTGAGGAGCATGTCCGGTGGGGACGTGTCGGTGCCAAGTCCGATGCGAAGGCCGCGCTGGCGGTATGACTTGAAGCTTTCAAGACCATCGCCGAAACGCGCCGCGACCAGCGGGCAATGCACGATGACTGAGCCGGCTTGCGCGATGATATCGAGGTCGCGGCCTGGTTCGGCCACGAAACGCGATGGGCTGACGAACGTGCCATGCGGCAGCAGTGTTTTCTCGGTCAGGAAATCGAAGCTTTGCAGCCACTCGATCGAACTCATGCCGTGCAGGCGGCGCACGGTCTCGCGCTCGAAGCCGCCCTGGCAGCAATGCAGCCGGACAGGCACGCCCAGATCGCGGCCGGCGGCTGCGGTGCGCCGCAGAAGCTTGGCGGTGCAAGTCTCGATGCGGTCGGGCGCAAGCATGGTGCGGACAAGGTCTCCGTGCCGGCCTTCTATCCGCTCGCAGAAGGCGATCGCGTCATCCAGGCCTGCAAGGCCACGCGGCTCGTCGGAGAAAAGCTCGATCTTGCCTTCGTCGACGATGAAGGGATTGCCGGTGCGGTAGGCGGGGCCGAGGTAGACGCGCAGTCCAAGGTCTGCTGCCGCGCTCGCCGCGCCCTCGAACTCCTCCACCGTCTCGCCCCATTGGCGGTAGTAGAGCGAAGCGATCGGCAGCGCGGTCGTGACTCCGTTTCGTATAAGTCGCGCGAAGGCGTGGCGCTTTTGGAAAACCAGCTCGTCCGGCGAGTACATCTCGTAAGGGCCGGCATCCATGTAGGTTTTCGGCCAGACTCGGCCTTTGGCCCAGGCCGGATGGTTGTCGAATGAGAGGATCGTCGTATCGAGGTCCGACAGCGCGTCGAGATCGATGAAGCCCGGCGCGATCAGCGCCTGCCCACAGTCCACGCGCTCGTTGATCTCGCCTGGAAAATCGTGGCCGACGAACAGGATCGTTCCGCCTTCGTAGACAACTTGCCCTCCCGGCAGCAGTGTGTGGCGGCCGTCCTCATGGCCTACCACCCAGTCGGCGGTCATCAACGTACGCTTGCTGGCCGAAGTCATGGCTGCGCTCTCCTCATTCGTCTCGTTCGGCGGCCCCGGGCATGCGTTTGCGCTCTTCCCATTGCGCGACGCTCATGGTTGGAAGGTCGAAGGTCTCCCGCGACAGGGAATAGCCGTGTCCGCCCATGCGACCGATGGCGTCGAGGCCCGCCGGATCGATATGCAGACGTTGGTTGATGATGTCGGAGCGGATGTGGGCCGCAACGACTTCACCGAGTATGATTTCGCGCGAGTTCCCGAGGCCTAGCGTCATGTGCCGCCGGCACTCGAACGCGGCCGGCGATTCGGCGATGCGCGGTGCTGCGATTTTCGTTCCGGCAATGGCCGTCAGTCCTGCCTCGGCGAGTTCGTCGACATTGGGGGCGAACGGCACGGCACAGACGTTCATGGCGTCCAGCATGGCGCTCGATACGATGTTGACCGTGAAGACGCCAGTCGTCCTGACGTTCCACGCTGTGTCCTTGAAGGACATGTCGTCGTGGTTTTCGACGCCAAGCGCGAGGATTGCCGGTTCGGCGGAAAGGCAATTGAAGAAACTCACAGGTGCGGCATTGATGCGCCCTTCGGCGTCGACGGTGGTTACCAGCGCGATCGGTCGCGGCACCACGGCACCGATGAGGATCTTGTATTTCTCGCGTTCCGTGAGGCTCGTGAAATCGAACGTCGTCTCAGCAGTCATGGCGATTCTCGCGGCACGGGGAGCGAGTGGCGGCAGCATCGAAGCCCGGCGGTCCGGCGTGGATGCGCAACACACTGGCAAGCGCGCCGGGCGCTTTGTCTATTTCGCCGCCGCCCGGTAGTCGGAAAGGAGATCCTTCAGGTCGCGCTCGCGCACCGGCTTGAGGTCGAGCAGACCGCGGGTTGCCACCGCCATCAACTGTTCGTCCATGATGCTCACGGCAGTTGCTTCGTCGCCGCGTACCAGTGCGTCGATGATCATCTGATGTTCGTTGACCGCGCACTCCGACGAATGCGGCCGGCCATAAAGCGCCAGTATCAGCGAGCAGCGCGAGGTCACTTCCGCCACATAGCGGATGAGGAGTTCGTTGCCGGTCATGTCCGCCAGCAAGGTGTGGAACTCGCCGGCCAACCGGATCGATTCCGGTCCGTCGCGGCCCTGCGCCCGCTCCTCGGCCGTGACATGGGCGCGCAATGTTTCCGTCTGCGCCGAGGTCAAGCGACCCGCCAGCGTTTCGATCACCGTCCGCTCCAGGCCGCGTCTTACTTGAAAGACCCCGCGCCCTTCGCTGATGCTCGGCGAGGCCACGGTCGCGCGCTTGTTCGGCTGCTGCGAAACAAGGCCTTCGACCGTCAGCCGGCCAAGAACGCTGCGCACCACCGTACGGCTGACCCCAAAACTCTCGCCGACCGAATCCTCGGGAAGCTTCGTTCCGGGCGCCAACGCCTGCTCGATGATCGCGCGCCGCAGCGCTTGATAGACTCCGTCCGCAAGATTGCCGGCACGGGTTGGGCGCTTGGTTGGCAGGGGTTTCTGAATGGTCATGGCGGGCCGATTTATCAACTTGGCATGAGCGGGTGTCAATCATGGTTTTCTCGATGTCAGGACAGAAGCGAGCCCAGAATGTTTTCTCTTGCGTCATTAAACAGTATACACTATTGTAAATCAAGTGGATACAGATTGCATAATAAATAATCACGAGCTGCCTAAAGCGAGTGCAATCGAGGGAACCGCCAAGCAGATCGGCATCAATGGAATTCGTGAACAGAAAAGTTCTGGATCAAAATGGAGAGGCTCGCATGAAATCGCTTTTGAGGACTTCGGTGGCCGCGGTGGTGGCGCTGACGCTGACGACCTTGTCGGCAGCCGCCGAAAACGTGCTGAAATGGGGTGCGCAGCGCGACGTGGTTTCGCTCGACCCCTATTCGTATGGTGACACGTTCACCATTGCCGTGCTGAACCACGTCTACGAAGGGCTGGTGCGCTACGACGAGAAGCTACAGATCGCGCCGGCGCTCGCCACGTCATGGGAAGTCGTGTCGCCGACGGTCTGGCGCTTTCACCTGCGCGAGGGGGTGAAATTCCACAACGGCGCGCCGTTCACCGCCGACGACGTGATAGCCTCGCTGACCCGTGTCAGCGATCCAGCCTCACCACTGCGCGGCAACCTGCCTGCCTACAGGGGTGCGACCAAGATCGACGACCATGCGGTCGAGATCAACACGACGCCGAACTATCCACTGCTGCTGAACGATCTCACCAACATCGTCATCTTCGACAAGGAGTGGCTGGTTGCCAACCACGCCGAGGCGCCGACGGATGTCGGTAAGGGTGTCGAGGGATATGCGACATCTCATGCAAACGGCACCGGTCCCTTCAAGATCGTATCGCGCAAGCCGGACGCTGAGACCGTGTTCGAGGTCAACAAGGACTGGTGGGACAAGCCGAAGCACAACATCGACAAGATCATCTTCACCCCGATCGCGTCTTCGGCGACACGGGTGGCTGCCCTTCTGTCGGGCGAAATCGACTTCACCAACTCCGCGCCGCTGCAGGACATTCCTCGCCTGCAGGCATCGCCTGACATCAAGGTGCTGGCGAGCAATGAGTTGCGGACCGTGTTCTTCCTCTTCAATCGAACCGACAAGACGATCGCCTCGGATATCACGGACAAGAATCCGATGAACGACATCAAGGTCCGGCAGGCCATGTACCAGTCGATCGACATCGATGCCTTGCAGAAGAAAGTGATGCGCGGACTGTCCCGCAACACCGGCTCGCTGATCGCTCCGGCCATCCCGGGTTATGTCGACGCGCTGGACTCGCGTCTGCCCTACGATCCGGATGCCGCCAAGAAACTGCTGACTGATGCCGGTTATCCGAACGGCTTCTCCTTCTCGTTCGTCTGCGAGAACGACGGTTACGTCAATGAGGAGGAGATCTGCCAGGCGGTCTCGTCGATGTGGGCCCGCATCGGCCTGAAGGCCAACCTCGACGTCGCGCCGACCAGCCTGCAGACGGCAAAATTCGAGAGCGGCAAATTCGATGTCGGCATTCTCGGCTGGGCCAACGAGCCGATGATCGACAGTTTCTCGATCCTCGTGCAGGTCGTCCACTCCAAAGTCGGCACTTCGGGCGTGTTCAACTGGGGTGGGTGGAATTACCCCGAGGTCGATGCGCTGATCGACAGCGCCGGCAAGGAACTGGATCGTGAAAAGCGCCTCGGATTCCAGACGCAAGCCCTGACGAAGGTCAAGGACGACATCGCTTTCCTGCCGCTGCACCAGCAGCCAATGGCATGGGCGATCGGTCCGAAGATCGAGAGCATCGTTCAGCTCACCGACAACAAGCCGCGCTTCTGGCTGACCATGATGAAGTGACCTGAAGCTCCTCGCCGGGCATCCGGCATGGATCGTGCATAGAGAAACTCCGGGCTGTGCCCGGAGTTTGCCCAAACCACGTCAGGAGACGGCAGTCATGCTCGCCATCATCGTCAAGCGCATCGGCAATGCGGCCTTGGTCATGCTTGTGGTCGCTTTCATCGCCTTCATGATCTTCCAGTTCCTGGGTGACCCGGTGCAACTGATGCTGAACTCCCAGGCGACGCAAGGCGATCGCGATGCGTTGCGTATCCGGCTCGGCCTTGACCAGCCGGTCATCATGCAGTTTTTCACCTTTGTCGTTCGCGCGCTGCACGGTGATTTCGGCGTATCCTTTCGCAACCAGCGAGAGGTGATGTCGCTGATCGCCGAGCGCTTCCCGGCAACCTTCGAACTGGTTATGGTGTCGACCGTGCTTGCGCTCCTCATCGGCATTCCGCTTGGGGTATTTGCCGCGATCAATCCAAAGAACCTGGCGGCCCGCATGGCCCGCATGGTCTCGATGATCGGCATCTCGGTGCCGGCCTTTGTCATCGGCATCGTGCTTATCCTGATCTTTTCGGTCCAGCTTGGCTGGTTGCCCGCCTTCGGCCGGGGCGAAGTTGTTCAGTTCGGCACCTGGTCGACCGGATTGCTGACGCCGTCGGGACGGCTCGCGCTGATCATGCCGAGCATCTCGCTGGCGCTCTTCCAGATCTCGTTCGTCATGCGGCTCGTGACGGCCGAAATGCTTGAGGTCCTGCGGACCGACTACATCAAGTTCGCCCGGGCGCGCGGCCTGCCCGACCGCAGTGTGCATTTCCGCCATGCGCTGAAGAACTGCATGATGCCGGTGGTCACCATGACTGGCATGATGATCGGCGATCTGATCGCCTTCGCACTGGTGACGGAAACCGTTTTTCAGTGGCCGGGCATGGGGCTGCTGTTCGTGCAGGCCGTCATGTTCATCGATATTCCGGTGATGGCAGCCTATCTGATGATCGTCTCCGTCATCTTCATCACGCTGAACACGATTGTCGATTTCGTCTATCTCGCCGTCGATCCGCGCTTGCGGCAGGCGGGAAGCGGAGGGGGTGGCCATGTCCGTTGAAACGCAGACCACGAAAACGCCCGACGCGCCACGATTTGCGCGCCTGAGGGCTTTTCTGGATGGCGATCTTGCCCACGGATTCTTCCGCACGCCATCGGCGGTCATCTCGGCGCTGGTGCTTCTGGTCATTGCGCTGACCGCGATTGCCGCGCCGCTGCTGTCGCCGCAAAACCCCTACGACCTGACGCAGCTCTATCTCGACAAGGCCGAACTGCCGCCGATCTGGTTGGCCGACGGCGAAGCTCCCTATCTGCTCGGCACCGACGTGCAAGGACGCGACATCTTTTCCGCCATCCTCTACGGCTCGCGAATCTCGCTGATGATCGGTTTCGCCAGCGTCATTGTCTCGGTGCTTATCGGCATCACCGTTGGGCTCACCTCCGGCTATATCGGCGGCCGCCTCGACAATTTCCTGATGCGCGTCGGCGATCTCGTCCTGTCGATCCCGACACTGCTCGTTGCCATCTTGGTGAGCGCGATCTTTCGCCAGCTGCTGCCCGTTTCGCTGCGCGATGCCTTCACGCCGGTCATCTTGACCACCTCGATCGCCATCACATCATGGGTGCAGTATGCCCGCATCGTGCGGGCCTCAACAATGGTGGAGGCGCGAAAGGAATACGTGCTTGCCGCCCGTATCCTCCAGTTGCCTTCCAGCAAGATCATGGTCTCGCACATCTTGCCAAACGTGATGACGGCGGTGCTGGTGACGGCGACGCTCAATCTCGGCCTTGCCATCCTCGCCGAGGCGACCCTGTCCTTTCTGGGCGTTGGCATGCCAGTCACGCAGCCCTCCCTCGGCACGCTTATCCGCATCGGCAATCAGTACTTCTTCTCGGGAAGCTGGTGGGTGGTGCTTTTCCCGGCGCTGCAGCTCAGCCTGATCATCCTTGCCGTCAACCTGCTCGGCGACTGGCTGCGCGACGCCCTCAATCCGAAACTTCGCTGAAAGGCCCTACCATGACCGAAACCATCATCGTGAAGAATGTGCGGCCCTGGGGTGGCGCGGCAACCGACGTGACGATCGCCGCCGGCCGCATCACGAAGTTCGGATCGGCAACGGTCTGGAACGACGCAAAAGTCATCGATGGCGCTGGCGCCATCCTGCTGCCGGGCTTCGTCGAGACGCACACCCATCTCGACAAGACGCTTTACGGCATGGCGTGGAATCCGAACGATGTCGGCTCGACTCTGGTCGAGAAGATCACCAACGAGCGCGATTCGAAGAGCCGGCTCGGGCTCGACCCGGCGCGTCAGTCGGCAAGGCAGGTGGCGTTGTCGGTCGCACATGGCACGACCCATATCCGCAGCCATGTCGACATCGACACCGAACATGGCCTGAAGGGCGTGCTCGGCGTGATGGCAACGCGCGAAAAATACGCCGATGTCATCGACCTCGAGATCGTTGCCTTCCCACAGTCCGGTATGCTGATCCGGCAAGGCACCAAGGAACTGATGGACGAGGCACTGTCACTCGGCGCCGAAGTCGTTGGCGGTCTCGATCCCTGCTCGATGGACCTCGACCCGAAAAATCATCTCGACGTGGTTTTCGGTCTTGCGGAAAAGCACGGCAAGCCGATCGACATCCATCTGCATGAGCTTGGCGAACTCGGCGCATTCTCGATACGGCTCATCATCGACCGGACACGCGCCCACGCGATGAGCGGCAAGGTGACGGTGAGCCACGCCTTCTGCCTTGGCCATAATGATTACCTTGCCGTTGGCAGGCTGCTTGAACAACTGGCCGAAGCCGGCATCGCCATCATGACCACCGGGCCGGCCGGCTATCCATGCCCGCCGCTGATCCGCACGCTCGACGCCGGCATAACGGTCTGTTCCGGCTCCGATGGCATCCGCGACTGCTGGAGCCCCTATGGCAATGCCGACATGCTGGAGCGAGCTATTTTCCTTGGCATGCGCAACGACCTCGACCGCGACGCGGATCTTCGCCGCGCTGTCGAAGTGGTCACGACGGGTGGTGCCGCCGTGATGGGGCTTGAAGGCTACGGGCTCGGCATCGGAGACGTGGCCGACCTTGTCCTGGTCGAAGGCGAGACGCTGGCCGAGGCCGTGGTTTCGCGTCGAACCCGGCCGCTGGTCATGAAGCGCGGCAAAGTTGTTGCCCGCAATGGCGCGGCACTTTTCGCGACGGAGTAGAGAGATGCGAGCCGCGCCGCTTCCCAACGACAGGCCGGACACCGGGCCGGTGCTCGACATTCGCGATCTAGTCGTGGAGTTCCCGACGCGCCGTGGCGTGCTGACGGCGATCCGTGGCGTGTCCGTCACTGTCGAGCGCGGCGAAATCCTCGGCATCGTCGGCGAATCCGGCGCAGGAAAGTCGTTGACCGGTGCTGCCGTCATCGGCCTGCTGGAACCGCCGGGCCGTATCGCCGGCGGCGAAATCCGCATCCGTGGCCGCCGCATCGACAATCTGCCGAAACGCGACATGATGGCGCTGCGTGGCAGCACCATCGGCGCGATCTTCCAGGACCCGCTAACCTCGCTCAACCCGCTGCTCACCGTCGGCGATCAGTTGATCGAGACGATACGCTGCCATCTGCCATTGTCACGAGCCGAGGCGGCGATGCGCGCAATCGATCTGCTGAACGAGGTCGGCATCCCTTCAGCGGAATTGCGGCTCCAGCAATATCCGCACCAGTTTTCGGGCGGCATGCGGCAGCGCGTGGTGATCGCACTGGCGCTCGCCGGCGAGCCGGATCTTGTCGTCGCCGATGAGCCGACGACGGCGCTGGATGTCTCGATCCAGGCACAGATCACCGCGCTCCTGAAACGCATCTGCCGCGACAGGGGGACGGCGGTGATGCTGGTCACCCATGACATGGGCGTGATCGCCGAAACCGCCGACCGGGTGGCGGTGATGTATGCCGGCCGCATCGTCGAAATCGGGCCTGTCGACGACATCATCCGCCGGCCGCAACATCCCTACACGCGCGGATTGATCGGCTCGATCCCGAGTCTGGTGACAAGTCACGAACGCCTGGTTCAGATTGACGGCGCGATGCCGCGTCTGAATTCCATGCCGGCTGGTTGTGCTTTCCATCCGCGCTGCGTCCTGGCGGATACGCGCTGCCGCAGCACTTTGCCGCCCTTGCTAACGAATGGTTCGGGCTTGGCAGCCTGTTGGAACCTCGCCGCCGGCAATGCCGTGGAGGCAGCATGACAAACGCGCACGCCAAGCCGACGCTGCGCGTCGATGACGTCGCCTGCTTCTTCGACGTTTCGCCGTCGTGGTTCGACCGCACTGTGATGCGCAAGCCGCAACGAACGCTGAAGGCAGTCGATGGCTTGAGTTTCGTCATCCCGCGCGGCACGACGTTTTCGATCGTCGGCGAATCCGGCTGTGGGAAGTCGACGCTGGCGCGCATGGTGGTCGGGCTGTACCAGCCAACGCGCGGCACGCTTTCTTTTGCCGACGGCAGCGGGCGCGATGGCTTCGTGCGCACCCAGATGATCTTTCAGGATCCCTTCGCCAGCCTCAATCCGCGTTGGCGCGTCGGCGCCATCATCGCCGAGCCAATCAAACAAATGGCGTTGCGCCCCTCGGGCGTGGAGACGCAGGCACGCGTCAGGCAATTGCTAGAGACGGTCGGTCTCTCCGGGCAGGATTCCAACCGGTATCCGCACGAATTCTCCGGCGGCCAACGCCAGCGCATCTCGATCGCTCGGGCATTGGCGGCCGAACCGGAGTTTCTGGTCTGTGACGAGCCGACCTCGGCTCTCGATGTGTCGGTGCAGGCGCAGATACTCAATCTGCTCAAAGACCTACAGCGCGAACTTGGCCTCACCTACTTGTTCATCAGCCACAATCTGGCGGCCGTGCGCCACGTGTCGGACCGTGTCGCCGTCATGTATCTCGGCCGGATCGTGGAGGAAGCCGCAACCGATGAAATCTTCGAACGGCCGCAACATCCTTATACGCGCTTCCTGCTCGATACCGTGCCCAATCTCGATCGCCCGAACCGCGACCGCATGCAGGCGACAGTCGACCTGCCGAGCCCAATCGATCCGCCGCCTGGCTGCGCTTACAATCCGCGCTGTCCGCTGGCCACAGATATCTGCCGGACTGCCGCACCTGAATCCCACCCTGTCGGCGGCAGTTTGGTGCGCTGCCATCATGCGATCGCCTAGCACGGTGCGGGCCAAGCAAGACCAAGACCGTCTGGACCATCGCCGCATGGAAGGGGGGTAACGCCTTGCGTATTCTCATCAACTTAAGCTTGGTCAGGAAGCAGGCTTGAAGTTTTCGGCCTTCAACCAACGCGTGACGCCGGAACTGAATGGCAAAGTCAACGAGATCGCAGCGGACCTCAGCCTGGACGAACGAAGCGGTGCAGGTTTCTATACCGTATTGGCATTCCACGTTTCGATTTGACGAAACTGAAACGCCTAACCCTGGCACCCGGCATGCCGGTCGAAGTGTTCTTTTCAACAGGCAGCCGGAGCATGCTGTCCTATCTGGTGAAACCGTTGGCCGACCAAATCGATCGGGCGTTTCGAGAGGAGTGACGGTACTTTTCGAGACCGCTTGGGTGCGCCGTCGAATGCTGCAAAGTGCAAGATTCGTCCGATTGGTCTCGATAGTTGGTGAAACCTCAAGATATTTTTCGCGTCGATTTTCCCTTTAAAATCAACAGCGTAATTTTTGACGATTCTCGTGTCGGACTTTTCGCGGCTTAAAATATATTTGATAGTAAGTTCAATGGGTTATATGCTATTTGAACAATCGAGTGGGAGTAGGGGAAAAGGCGGCAATAGAGTCATTGCGGCGGACTATTCGACCTCCGTTTGCGACCACGCGGCGCCACTCGTCGTTGATTCATGCTTCCTTTAAACAGCCCGACCATCTGAAACGCACATGGCGATGGATGTAAAGCGCCATCGCAGTGGCATAGGGCTGCGGCGTAGAATGGCGTGCAAATCGGCGAGTGCCACTCTTAGGTCATCGCGCCCGCACGGAGCGGCTAAGCACAGGTCATCGGGATCGTCAGCCGTCTCGCGCCAAAGTCTGATGGCGCAGACGCGGCAGCGCCGGCTTGGTTAGGCCCAGCCTAAGCAGAATTATCGAAAATCATTATTTGTGCATTGCACACAGCGTGCTTTGCTCCATCCGCCGGCTGAAAGAGAACAAAAAGAACGTCAGGCGGCAGCCTTCGGCGATGCGTCCGAAGCGGGTTGTTTTGGTGCAGACAGCGCCTGACCTCAGAAAAAGACAGGGGAACGTGATGACAACAATAATCTCGAAGTTTCGCCGTGCCGCGATTGCGGCCGGCATTGCCCTCAGCGCCCTTTCGGTGAGCCTCCACGCCGAAGCCGGCAGCTTGAAGCTGGGCATGACGACCTGGGTCGGATACGGCCCGCTCTTCCTTGCGCGCGACATGGGCTACTTCAAGGAAGGCGGCCTCGATGTCTCGCTCGAAGTCATCGAGGAAGCATCAATGTACATGGCGGCCGTCGCCGCCGGCGAGCTCGACGGCAGCGCTTCGACCATCGACGAAATCATGAAGTACCGCTCGAAGGATGTCTGCTTCAAATCGGTCTATGCCCTGGACGACAGCCATGGCGGCGACGGCGTTCTAGCGCCGAGCAGCGTCAAGAGCGTCGCCGATCTCAAGGGCATGGAGGTCGGGCTGAACGAGGGTTCGGTGTCCCAGTTTTGGTTCAACATACTGCTCAAGCAGGCTGGTCTCACTCAGGCCGACGTGAAGGTCACCAACATGACGGCGGATGATGCCGCCGCCGCCTTCATGGCCGACCGCATTCCTGTCGCCGTCACCTGGGAACCGCATCTGACGCTGGCCAAGAAGGAAAACAAGGGACAGGTGCTGATCGATTCCTCGAAGACGCCCGGCTTGATCGTCGATGTGGTGGCGCTGAACTGCGACTACATCACGAAGAACCCCGGGGATGTCGAGGCGCTTGTGAAGGGCCTCTACAAGGCTAACGAGTTCATCAAGGAAAATCCTGCGAAGGCTTATGAAGTAATGGCCAAGGGCGTCGGCGGCTGGCTGAAGGATCCGAAGGACTTCGCCTCTTCCGCCGCGGGCGTGAACTTCTACGGCAAGGAGCGCAATGCGCAATTTTTCGCCGGTGACGAGAGTGGTGAAGCCGGCAAGCTGATCAAGCTCGGTGGCGATGTCTGGGGCGGCTTCGGCAAGCTCAAGATGGACATCAAATACGACGACCTCGTCGATCCGTCCTTCCTGGCAAAGTGATCTGGCCTCGCAAAGTGAGTTCGCTGGACCGCAGGCCGAGCCTATCGCCTGCGGTCTATCCAGCCCAAAGGGTTCCCCTGTGACACTGGCACCGAATGCAACGTCTCCCATCAGCCATATCGTGACCACGAGCGTGGATAAAAATCAGCCCGGTCGATCCGCCTGGAAAGCTGTCGCCACGCCGTTTCAGGCCGTGTCGCGCCCTCTCGCCATCACGCTCAGCGTCCTGGTCTGGTGCGCGGTCATCGGCGGCTGGTTCGCTCTTACCTATTCCGGAGCGGTCAAGGAAATGTTCCTGCCGCGCCCGGAATCCGTCTTGTCCACCACCATCAGGATGGCGCTTGACGGCTCCTTGTGGGAGCACGTGCTCGCCAGCGTCCAGGTGGTGCTGATCGGTTTCGTCATTTCGAGCATCGTGGCGGTGCCGCTCGGCTTGACGATGGGCACCTACCGCATCGTCCAGGCGGCGCTCGATCCGCTCGTCAATTTCATCCGCTATCTACCGGTGACGTCCTTCGTACCACTGTTCATCCTGTGGATCGGCATCGGCATCGAGCAGCGCGTGGCCGTCATCATCTTCGGCATCTTCTTCCAGCAGCTGGTGATGATCGCCGACAGCGCTCGCAGCGTCCAGCGCGACCTCGTCAACGCAGCCTATACGCTTGGCACGAAACGCAGCGACACCGTCTTCCACATCGTCTTTCCGGCCACGCTTCCCAACGTGCTCGACGTGCTGCGCGTCACCATGGGCTGGGCTTGGACCTATCTCGTCGTCGCCGAACTCGTCGCCGCCCGCAGCGGACTTGGCTACATCTCGCTCAAGGCGATGCGTGGCTTCCAGGTCGACGTCATCTTCATGGCCATCGCCATGATCGGCATCCTTGGTCTTTGCACCGACCAATTGTTCCGGGGCATCCGCCGCCTCGTCGCTCCCTGGGCCAATTGAGGATTTGCTGAAATGGACGCCCTGACACTCGCGACGAAACCGAAGAGCGCCGACATCGGCGTTGACAATGTGGCGCTGCGCTACGGCACGGGCGACAACGCCGTGCTGGCGCTGGACGGCATCTCGTTCCATGTCGCGCCCAATGAGTTCTGTGTGATCGTCGGCCCATCCGGCTGCGGCAAGTCGAGCCTTCTCTATCTCATCGCCGGACTCGAGGAGCGCACCGGCGGCACGATTGCCGTCGGCGGCAAGCCGGTCACCGAGCCGGGTCCGGATCGCGGCATGGTGTTTCAGGCCTATACGCTGTTCCCCTGGCTGACGGTGGCGCAAAACGTCGAATACGGCCCGAAGCGGAAAGGCATGTCGACGGCCGAGCGCCGGGCCATCGTCGAGCATTTTCTCAACGAGGTCGGCCTGGCGAAATTCGCCAACCATTATCCCTCGCAGCTGTCGGGCGGCATGAAGCAGCGCGTGGCGATTGCGCGTGCGCTTGCCAACGATCCGCAGGTGCTGCTGATGGACGAACCCTTCGGTGCGCTCGACAGCCAGACCCGCCACTCAATGCAGAAGCTTTTGCTCAAGATCTGGGACCATTCCAAGAAAACCGTCCTGTTCGTCACCCACGACATTGACGAGGCGATCCTGCTGGCGGACCGGGTGCTCGTCATGTCGGGCCGGCCCGGCCAGATCAAGAAGGAAATCCGCATCGGCTTCTCGCGCCCGCGCAGCATGGATCTGGTCATGGAGCCCAACTTCATCGCCATGAAGCGAGAAATCCTCGAGCTCTTAAAGAACGACGAAGACGACGAGCACTAGGCAATATCGGCGGTCTTCGGGGTGGATCACGAAACAGGCATGGCATGAGCATCGAGGCGGCGGAATTCGACTATATCGTCATCGGCGCGGGCTCGGCCGGTTGTGTCCTTGCCAACAGGCTGAGCGCGAACCCCGCTAACCGCGTCTGCCTGATCGAGGCCGGCGGCAGCGACGACCGTACAAGGGTGCGCGTGCCGGCCGGCATTCTCTCGCTCTACGGCAATCCGACTTTCGATTACGGCTACAAGGGCGTGCCGCAGCCGCGGCTCAACAACCGCCGCATTCCGGTCAACCGAGGCAAGCTTCTCGGCGGGTCGAGTTCGATCAATTCCATGGTATACATTCGTGGCGCCGCGCAGGACTACGACGAGTGGGCAGCGCTTGGCTGCGCGGGGTGGTCCTACGCCGATGTCCTGCCGGTCTTCAAGAGATTGGAGCGGAACCTCCTGTCGCAGAACCCGGCCTATCATGGCTTCGAGGGCGAGTTGCTGGTCGACAATCCGCGTGATCCCAACGCCGTATCCAGCCTCTGGGTAGAGGCGGGCCGGAACATCGGCCTGCCCGAAAACCGCGACTTCAACGGTGATGGCCAACTCGGCCTCGGCATTTACAATGTCACCCAGGACAAGGGCCAGCGCTTCTCGGCCTATTCAGCCTTCGTCCGTCCAGTTCGAGGCCGCTCGAACCTCCAGATCCTGTCAGGCGTGGAGGTGCTCGATCTGGCAATCGAAAGCGGGCGCGTCATCGGCGTCAATGTGATCAAGGACGGATCAGCCCAAAGGCTGACATGCCGCGCCGAAGTTGTCCTCAGCGCAGGCGCGATCGGGTCGCCGCGCATCCTGCTTGCTTCCGGCATCGGCCCGGCCGACGAACTGAAGGCGGCGGGGGTAGAACCGGTCATGAACGTGCCGGGCGTCGGCAAGAATTTGCGCGACCATGTCGACGGCATGATCACGGTGCGGTCGAACAGCACCAGGACGCTCGGTCTGTCGCTCGCCAATCTGCCGGCGATGCTGGTGGCGCCCTTTCAGTATTTCGTCCGGCGCAAGGGCATGCTGACGACCAACTACGTCGAGGCCGGCGGCTTCGCCAAGACGAAATATGCCGGCGATATTCCCGATATCCAATTCCACTTTGTTCCGGGCTATCGCAGCCATCGCGGCCGGCTCGTCGAATATGGCCACGGCTATGCCGTGCACACCTGCGTGCTGAGGCCCGGAAGTGTCGGCGAGATCACGCTTCAGCGTGACGGCACCCGACGTAATGTGCTGATCGATCACCGCTTCTTCAGCGACGGGCAGGATGCTCTGACCCTTGTCGAGGGCATCAAGCTGGCGCGCTCGATCCTGGCTTCGCCGGTGTTTGCCGATATTCGTGGACCGGAAATCCTGCCCGGACCCGATGTCGTCACCGACGACGAGATCCTCGCCTATCTGCGTGCCGAGGCGCTCACCGTCTATCATCCGGTCGGCACGGCCAAGATGGGTAACGATACCATGGCGGTGGTCGATCCCGGTGGCCTCAAGGTGCGCGGCTTCGACAATCTACGCGTGGCGGACGCCTCGATCATGCCGACGCTGATCGGCGGCAACACCAACGCGCCGTCCATGATGATCGGCGAAAAAGCGGCGAGGGCGATGCTGTCGTAGTCTCGCTTTGGCCAGTGTCTCCTGGCATTTAGGGACAAGCTAACCACTGCCACGTGAAATCGTAATTTTCGCTAATCAGTCCCTCCAGTACACCAGCGATCTGACCTCCTCGCATCCGCAGAAACTCTTGGGGGGAAAGGACGCAGAAATGTCGGTGGAAAAAATAGACACGCTTGTCGTCGGCGGTGGCCAGGCGGGGGTGGCTATGTCTGAGCATCTGAGCAAATGCGGCGTGCCGCATCTCGTTCTCGAGCGTGGCCGGATCGCCGAGCGCTGGCGCTCGCAGCGGTGGGACTCGCTCGTTGCCAACGGCCCGGCCTGGCATGACCGTTTCCCGGGCATGGAATTTCCGGTGGCGGGTCCCGACGGCTTTCCCTCCAAGGAGGAGGTGGCCGACTATTTCGCCGCCTATGCAAGGCAGATCAATGCGCCGATCCGCTGCGGCGTCGAGGTCAAGCTCGCGCAGAGAAATGTCGGGCGGTTCGGATTCCGCGTCGAGACGTCGGACGGGGTGATTGAGGCCAGCAGCATCGTCGCGGCGACCGGACCTTTCCAGGTCCCCGTCATCCCCGCTCTTGTCCCCGGCGATGCCGGCATTCCGCAGATTCATTCCAGCGCGTACCGCAACCCGGGACAATTGCCAAAGGGCGCGGTGCTGGTGGTGGGAGCGGGATCGTCAGGTGTGCAGATCGCCGATGAGCTTCAGCGCTCGGGGCGGCGCGTCTACCTCTCGGTCGGCGCGCACGACCGCCCGCCGCGTGCCTATCGCGGGCGCGATTTCTGCTGGTGGCTTGGTGTTCTCGGCAAATGGGACCTCGAGACCCCGGGACCCGGCACGGAACATGTCACGATTGCGGTGAGCGGCGCGCGTGGTGGCGAAACGATTGATTTCCGTCGGCTGGCCGCGCAGGGGCTTACCCTGGTCGGCATGACCAAGACATATCTGGACGGCGTGCTGACCTTCGCGCCCGATCTGGCAAAAAACATTGCCCGCGGTGACGCCAACCTGATGTCACTGCTGGACGAGGCCGACGCCTATGTCGCGCGCAACGGTCTCGACCTTCCGGAGGAGCCCACAGCCCGGCGGATCGACCCGGATCCGGAATGCCTGACCAATCCGCTTCTTGAACTCGATTTGGCTGAAGCCGGGATAGCGGCGATCATCTGGGCGACAGGCTTTGCCGTCGACTACAGCTGGTTGAAGGTCGATGCTTTTGACGAGAAGGGTCGGCCAAGGCATCAGCGCGGCGTCTCGGTCGAGCCTGGACTCTATTTTCTGGGCTTGCCTTGGCAGTCGCGAAGAGGGTCGAGTTTCATCTGGGGTGTCTGGCATGATGCCAAGCATGTCGCGGACCGTATTGCGACGCAGCGCAAATATCTGGCCTACCATGCTGCAGCACGGCGCGAGACAGTGGATGCCTGACCGACGCTGACTACAGCTGCGAGACCGACCTTATGGAGACCAGGATGGCGCATACGAGAATCCGCAAGTTCAACACCAAGGACACCTATCCCGAGCAGAAACTCGACAATGATCTGTGCCAGGCGGTCGTCACGCGGGGCGGCAGAACCGTCTATCTGCGTGGCCAGTGTCCTCAGGATCTCGACACCGCCAAGAATATCGACAGCCACGATCCGGTCGAGCAGACGCACAAGGTGATGCAGAACATCAGGCAGCTCATCGAAGAATGCGGCGGCACCATGGAGCATCTGGTCAAGGTGGTCGTCTACATCACCGACGTGCGCCATCGCGAGGCGGTCTACCGCACCATGGGCGAGTATATCAAAGGCGTCCATCCGGTTTCGACCGGCCTCGTCGTGCAGGCCCTGGCACGGCCGGACTGGCTGGTCGAGATCGACGGCACCGCCGTAATACCGGACTGAGGCTGATGACGTTTTCAATTGTCGCGCGATGCAGCCGCACCGGTATGTTCGGCGTCGCGGTGTCGTCCTCCTCTCCGGCGGTGGCGGCGCGCTGCGCCCATGCGCAGGCCGGCGCGGGCGCGGTCGCCAGCCAGAACGTCACCGATCCGACGCTCGGCACAAGGGGGCTCGAACTGCTGACGCGCGGCGCTTCGGCCGCCGAGGCGGTCGCTATCCTGAAGCGCACCGGCGCCTACAGCGAGTATCGGCAGGTACTGGCGGTCGATGCCGCCGGGACCACAGCGAGCCATTCCGGGCCCAGGGCGCTCGGCATCTGGGCGGAGGCGCGCGCGGACAATGTCGCCTGCGGCGGCAATATGCTGGCCCATGACGGCGTGCCGCAAGCCATGGTCGAGGCCTTCTTGGCCTCGGAAGGGCATCTCGGCGACCGCCTGATCGCGACCATGCGCGCTGCGCTGAAGGCGGGTGGCGAGGCGGGTCCGGTGCATTCGGCTGGAATGAAGCTGGTGCGCGAGGTCGCCTGGCCCGTCGCGGACCTGCGCTGCGACTGGACCGACAACTGCCCGATCGAGGAACTGGCGGCCTTGTGGGATCGCTACAAGCCGCAGCTCGATGCCTATGTCACCCGCGCGATCAATCCGTCCGACGCGCCGAGCTACGGCGTGCCGGGCGACGAGTAGCCAGGACGCAAGTAGCCGGCATACAGGGGGAGGCATCCGCATGAGCGAGCTCAGTCACAAGGACTGGATCGGCAAGGCGTCCGCGATCCGTTTTCGCGACAAGGCGTTCATCGACGGCAAGACGGTTGCCGCGCGTTCGGGCCGAACTTTCGCCAGTATAAATCCGGCCACCGGTGAAAAGCTGGCCGAGGTGGCGTCCTGCGGCGAGGAAGATATCGATCTGGCAGTCACCGCGGCGCGCCGCAGTTTCGAGGCCGGTGTCTGGTCACGCACCAGCCCGGCGCACCGCAAGGAGGTGCTGCTGCGGCTGGCGCGGCTGCTGCGCGAAAATCTGCAGGAGCTTGCCCTGCTCGAGTCGCTCGACATGGGCAAGTTGGTCACGGATGCGGCGACCGTCGACGTCCCGGGTTCGGCGGCGATCTTCCAGTGGTATGGCGAGGCCATCGACAAGATCTACGACGAGATCGCGCCGACCGGCGCGAGCAATCTGGTGCTGGTGCGGCGCGAGCCGCTCGGCGTCATCGGTGCCGTGGTGCCGTGGAATTTTCCGCTCGACATGGCCACATGGAAATGCGCGCCCGCGCTGGCGGCGGGCAATTCGGTAGTGCTGAAGCCCGCCGAGCAGTCGCCTTTCTCGGCCCTCCGGCTGGCGGAACTTGCCATGGAGGCGGGCCTGCCCGCCGGTGTGCTCAATGTCGTGCCTGGCCTTGGCGAGACGGCCGGCCAGGCGCTCGGCCGCCACATGGATGTGGATTGCCTTGCCTTCACCGGATCGACCTCGGTCGGCAAAATGTTCCTGCAGTATTCGGGCCAGTCGAACATGAAGCAGGTCTGGCTCGAAACAGGTGGCAAAAGCCCGAACCTTGTCTTCGCCGATTGCGGCGATCTCGATGCGGCAGCCGACATGGCGGCGTTCGGCATCTTCTTTAACCAGGGCGAGGTGTGTTCAGCCAATTCGCGCCTGCTTGTGCAACGCTCCATCAAGGAGGCCTTCGTGGAGAAACTGGCTGAGCGCGCAGCGGCCACCCAGCCTGGCGATCCGCTCGACCCGGCGTCGAAAATGGGCGCCATGGTCGATGCCCGCCACGCCGCCAACGTCATGCGGTTCGTCGAGGCCGGCAAGAAGACCGCGCGCCTGGTTGCCGGCGGTGATCGTGTCACCGTCAACGGCCGAGGCAGCTTCATACAGCCGACCATCTTCGACAATGTTGCCCATGACGACCCGATTGCCAGGAATGAGATATTCGGGCCGGTGCTTTCGGTCATTGCGTTCGACGATGAAGAGCAGGCTATCCGCATCGCCAATGACAGCCCGTACGGGCTGGCGGCATCGCTGTGGACCGACAGTCTTTCGCGCGCGCATCGCGTTGCCGGACGGCTGCGCGCCGGCACGGTTTCCGTCAACACGGTCGATGCGCTGAGCCCGATGACGCCGTTCGGCGGTGTCAAGCAATCGGGCTTTGGCCGCGACCTGTCGCTGCATGCGCTGGACAAGTACACCGCGCTGAAAACGACATGGATCAAATACTGAAGCCGCGCGGGCGCTTGATCGCGGCGCGCAAACCGGCAACATAGAAGCCCATGCCGCTACGCTTCACCCTGAGACAACTGGAATATTTCGTCGCCGTCGGCGAAGCCGGCTCCATTACCAAGGCGGCCGAGCAGGTCAATGTTTCGCCGCCTTCGATCTCGGCGTCCATCGCGCAGCTCGAGGCCGAATTCGGCGTCCAGCTTTTTGTGCGCAAGCATTCGCATGGCCTGTCGCTCACGGCCGGCGGGCGCGTTTTCCTCAAGGAGGCCGCCAGGCTGCTAGCCGACGCCGACGCCCTGCACGATATTGCCGGCGACATCGCCGAGAAGGTGCGGGGGCCGCTGGCGGTCGGATGCCTGCTGACCTTCGCGCAGATCGTCATGCCGACCCTGCGCATGAAGTTCGAGCGCGCCTATCCCGAGGTGCGGTTCAGGCAGTTCGAACGCAACCAGGGTCAGCTGCTCGAAATGTTGCAACGTGGCGAAATCGACGCGGCGCTGACCTACGATCTAGAACTGTCGCAGGACACGACGTTCGAACCGCTGATGCTGGTGCCGGCCTATGTCATGCTGCCACAGGGGCACCGCTTCGCCGGCAAGGCTTCCATCACGCCGGAAGAGCTGGCCGACGAGCCGATGGTGTTGCTCGACCTGCCATATAGCCGCGAATATTTCCTCTCGGCCTTTCATTCGCGGGGGATCCGGCCGAACATTGCCGAGCGCACCGGCGACATCGCGGTAATGCGTTCGATGGTTGCGAACGGCTTCGGCTATGGCATCGCCAACATGCGGCCGCTCAACACGCTGGCGCCAGACGGCAAGCCGCTGGTCTTCGTGCCTCTGGAGGGGGATTTGCGGCCTCTGACCATGGGGGTCGCATTGCCCAACGCCGAGCACCGCACCCAGACGGTGCAGGCATTCATCGATCATTGCCGCCGTTTCGTCGTCGAACAGGGCGTGTTCGGCAGCGGGCGGGTCGTGGAATAGAGCAATTCCAGGAAAAGTGTGGAACGGTTTTCCCACAGGAATTGCGTCAAAACGAAGAGATCCCGCGACGGCCTATCAGGCAGTCTGAAGCCGGTGACCGGCAAGGCGCCGCAGCAGATTGTCCAGCATGTCGTCGCAGCGGCGCATCTGTTCGACGCTGACGAATTCGTCCGGTCTATGCCCTTGCGCCATCGAGCCCGGTCCGCACACGATGGTCGGCGTGCCGAGGTCGCGGCTGAACAATCCGCCTTCGGTGCCGAAGGCAACCTTGATGGTATCGTTGGCGCCGGTTAACGATTTGACGAAGGCTACGGCCTGCGAGTTCGCCGGCGTGTCCAGCCCTGGATAGGTGTTGGTGATATCGATGTCGATGGCCGCCTCTGGCGCGATCGTTGAAGCCGCAGCAGCAATGCGCGCTGCCGCCGCGCGTAACCCATCGAGGATTTGGTCGGGATTGTCGGCCGCGACATTGCGGATCTCGAAGTCGAGCTGGCAGAGGTTCGGCACGATGTTGAGCGCCACGCCGGCATTCATCTTGCCAACGTGGACAGTCGTGTAGGGAATGTCGTAGTCGCCGTCGCGTACGCCATCCCGCGCCAGCCAATCCTGTTCTTGGCGCAGTGCGGAGACGAAGTCGCAGCCCAGATGAATGGCATTGAGTGCCAAGGGGGCCAGCGCCGAATGGCCTTCGCGTCCCCTGCAGATGGCGCGCGCCGCAAGCTTGCCCTTGTGGCCGGTCGCAACCTGCATGCTGGTCGGCTCGCCGACGATGCACAGCAATGGCCGGTGCGGCGCAGCCTGCAGCATGTCGATCAGGCTGTGCACGCCTATGCAGCCGACCTCTTCGTCGTAGGAAAGCGCCAGATGCAAGGGCGTTTGCAGGCTCATTTTCGAGGCCTTGAGGCACGCGGCAAGCGCGCAGGCCACGAAACCCTTCATGTCGGCCGCGCCGCGGCCGTAAAGCTTGCTGTCGCGCGCGCTCATCTCGAAAGGCGGCAGCGTCCAGTCCTGGCCGTCGATGGGGACGACATCAGTATGGCCGGACAGCATGACGCCGGGAGCGTCGGCCGGCCCGATGGTGGCGAAAAGGTTCGCCTTATGGCCGTCCGCGCTGCGGATGATCTGGCATGCAATGCCCTGTGCCGCCAGTAACTCCGTCACGTAGCCGATGAGGTCGAGGTTCGAAACGCGGCTCACCGTCGGGAATGCGATCAGCTTTTCAAGGATTCGGATGCTGTCCATGCGTTGTATGTCTCATTGGCCGTGCGCGCTATCTAGCATCGCGTGGCCGCGGCGCTGAAGTCGCATTTGGCTCAGCCGGGATTCACCGGATGCTAATCCAGACGGCGGGGGCGGATTAGGCGCGTCCTAATCGACACAGAAGAAATCTGTAGTTTTCCGGCACGCGCCGCAACTTATGAGTAGGTTCACGGCATCTGCCCACCGGGCAGACCGGCTTGCGTCAAGGTTTGAAACCATCACCGCGCATGCCGCGATGCGACGCTGGCAGGAAGGAAGCACCATGCGTGATCCACGCTACGACATTCTGTTCGAGCCTGTGAAGATCGGTCCGGTGACCGCCAAGAACCGCTTCTATCAGGTTCCGCATTGCAATGGCGGCGGCTACCGCGATCCTTCCGCAGCGGCCGAGATGCGGCGCATCAAGTCGGAAGGCGGCTGGGGCGTCATCTTCACCGAGCAGACCGAGATGCACCACACGTCGGAGATCACGCCCTTCATCGAGCTCAGGCTGTGGGACGACGCCGATATCCCGGCGCTCGCCAAAATGGCCAAGGCCATGCACCAGCATGGCGCGCTGGCCGGCATCCAGCTGGCCTATTCCGGTATCAACGGTCCCAACCTCTACACCAAGGAAGTGCCGCGCGGTCCGTCGGCGTTGCCGATCCGGACCTTTACCAACGATCCGGTTCAAGCGCGCGCAATGGACAAACAGGATATCCGCGACCTGCGCCGCTGGCACCGCAATGCCTTCAAACGTGCCAAGTTGGCGGGCTTCGATCTGGTGTGCCTCTACGGCGCGCATGGCTTCGGCATCATCCAGCACTTCCTGTCCACCGCCACCAATCAGCGCAGTGACGAATATGGCGGCTCGCTGGAAAACCGCTCGCGGCTGATGCGCGAGCTGATCGAAGAGGGTCGCGACGCCATCGGCGACACCTGCGGCCTGACGCTGCGGCTGTCACTGGACGAGATGATCGGCGAGCTTGGTTTTGCCAATTCCGAAGTGCGCGACATGATCGAGATGCATGCCGATCTGCCCGACCTGTGGGATCTGGCGCATGGCGCCTGGGAAGACTGCTCCGGGCCGTCGCGATTCAAGGAGGAGGGCGCACAGGAGAGCCTGGTGTCCGGCATCAAAAAACTGACCTCGAAGCCGGTCGTCGGCGTCGGTCGCTTCACCTCGGCGGATGTGATGGTGAAGATGATCAAGTCCGGTACGCTCGATTTCATCGGCTGTGCGCGCCCGTCCATCGCCGATCCCTTCCTGCCGAAGAAGGTTGAAGAGGGGCGGATCGAGGACATTCGCGAGTGCATCGGCTGCAACATCTGCATCACCGGCGACATGACCATGTCGATCTCGCGCTGCACGCAGAATCCGACCTTCATGGAGGAGTGGCGCAAGGGCTGGCATCCTGAACGCATGCAGGCCAAGGGCGACAGCGACAGCGTGCTGATCGTCGGCGCCGGTCCCGCCGGACTGGAAGCTGCCCGCGCGCTCGGCCTGCGCGGCTATCAGGTGGCCCTCGCCGAAGCCGGCACCGAACTTGGCGGTCGCGTGGCGCGCGAGTGTCTCTTGCCCGGTCTCTCCGCATGGGGCCGAGTTCGCGACTATCGCCAGTATCAGATTAGCCAGATGTCCAATGTCGACGTCTACTTCGAAAGCCGATTGTCGGCTGAGGACATCCTCGCCTTCGGCTTTCAAAACATCGCCATCTCCACTGGCTCGACATGGCGCCGCGACGGCGTGGCGCGCGCGCATGTCGTGCCGATGCCGGTGGACCCAGCCATGCCGCTCTATACCCCGGACGACCTGATGGGCGGAAATGTTCCGACCGGCAAAGTCGTGTTGTTCGACGACGACCACTATTACATGGGCGGCGTTCTGGCAGAGCTTATGACGCGCCGAGGCGCGAAGGTGACGCTGGTGACGCCATCCGCCTATGTGTCCGACTGGACCCGCAACACGCTGGAGCAAGGCGCCATCCATCGCCGGCTGGCCGCGCTCGGCGTCGAGATCGTGCTGAACCGGACCGTGACGCGCGTCGTGCCGGGAGGCGTTGCCACCGCCTGCGGCTACACCGGTGCCGAACGCGACATTGCCGCCAACGCCGTGGTGCTGGTAACGTCGCGCCAACAGGACGACCAGGTCTGGCGCGACCTGAAAGCGCGGCGCAACGAATGGGCCGACAATGGCATTCGCTCGATCAAGGTCATAGGCGATGCCGAGGCGCCAGGTCCGATCGCCTGGGCGACCTATGCCGGACACCGCTTCGCGCGCGAACTGGACGAAGACGATATCGGTGATGCGCTGCCGTTCCGCCGTGAAGTGACAGCTTTGGCGGCGGGGTAGACCGATGGCATGGCTTGATAGGGAAATGACGTCGCCACAAGCCGATAGTGTTTCGCGCTAGCGTGTCGAAATCTGATGTCGGGATCAATCGCAAGACAATACGGAACGATACAGGAAACTTTCTAATTTTGGCCCACCGGGCCTGCGATAACCATTGATTTTGCAACGAAAAAATGCAGTGGTGACGGTACTTTTTGAGACGACTTTGGGCACGCTGTTGACCGCCGCAAAGTGAAAAAATCGTCCGATTGGTCCCGATAGTTGGTGAAACCTTCAAATATTTTTTCTGGCGAATTTTCCTTTAAAATCAAAAGCGTAGTTTTTTGACGGTTCTGGTGTCGGACTTTTCGAGTCTACAATAAATATTTGACAGTAATTTCAATGGGTTATATTATGTTTGAGTAATCGAGTGGGAGTGAGGGGTACAATCGGCGGCAATAGCGTAGTTTCGGCGGTGATTTTCGCCGCCCCTATGAATTGCCTTCGTGTCCATTTCTGCCTCCTTCTCGAGTGTAAATCTCCATCTCCGATCTGGCAGACGCGATCCCAGCCCACCTCCCGGATCAAGTAAAGTGCTTTCGAACGGCGCGAGCGCTGTGGCGTAGAACAGCGTGCGTAAAGGCGTGTCTGCTTTGCGCCTCGTCTCGGTCGCAGCAGTGAGTTCGGGTGTTTCCCAAAAAGCGGTCATTGCCTGTGGCCTCAAGGAGGCCAAGCGCGATCGTTTTGTTTCAAGCTTCTCGGCTGAAGCGGTTGATCCTGAAATCATCCAGCGGCGTCTCGCAGCGGCCGGTCGTGATGAGCTCGGCCATGGCGTCGCCGACGCCCGGGCCGAGCTGGAAGCCATGTCCGCTGAAGCCGAAGGCATGGAACAGGCCCGGCGTCGTTGCCGAACGACCCATGACCGGCAGCATGTCCCTGACATAGCCCTCGCAGCCGGACCAGGTGCGGATGACCGTCGCTTGCGCGATTGCCGGCAGCAGCCGCGCGACGGCGCGCAACTGCGTGGGCAGGCATGTCGGGTCAGCGGCCGCATGACCCGGATCGAGATCCACCTCTACTCTTTCGGCCGCTCCGCCGAACACGATGTTGCCGCGCTCGACCTGGCGCAGATAGGCGCCGTGTTTCTTGTCGCGCGTCCAGATGCCGACCACCGGCAGAATCCGATATGGCAGCGGCTCGGTCACGCCCATCTGCGGGCCGCGCGCGTCAAGCGGAACCGCTTCGCCGAACTGCGCGGCAATGCGCGCGCCCCAGGCGCCGGCGGTGTTGAGCAGGCACTCGGCGGCGAATGCGCCTTTTGATGAGGTGACGACGAAGCTGGAGCCGGCGTGGCCGATCGCCTGAACCTCCGCGCCATCGACGATTTTCGCGCCCAGTCTGCGAGCAGCGTCGGCAAAGGCCGGCGCGATCAGCCTCGGATTGCCGCTGCCATCCTGCGGTGAGAACGAGGCTGCGATGGCATTGGGATCGAGGCCCGGGAAGCGGGACCGGATATCGCCGGGGCCGAGTTCCTCCAAAGCGAGCCCCCAGGGCCTCGCCGCCTCGGCATAGGCGCGCATGTCGAGGAGACTGGGTTCGTCGAAGATCAGCCGGATATGACCGGTGGCGCGGAATTCGACATCGCGGCCGAGCATTTTTTCGGCCTCGCCCCAAAGCCTGAGCGAGCGATGGGCAAGCGGAAGCTGGGACAGATGTCGGCCCGTGCGCCGGATGTTGCCGAACGAGGCGACCGTTGCCCCGCTGCCGATCCGGTTGCGCTCGATCAGCGTCACGCGCGCGCCGCGCCGGGCGAGGAAATAGGCCGAAGCCGTTCCCATTAGGCCGCCGCCCAGCACGATCACATCCATGGCGCCCTCTTGCGAAAAGCAATCGATCCCTAAGCTGATATTGTCCGCGCTGCGTTATTGCGTCAAAGATGGGTTTGGACAGAAGCCATAAGCTTTACCTATGGAGTAGCCATGCGGGCCCGGCAACTCGAAGTGTTCATCGCCGTCATGCGCGCCGGCACCGTGACCGCCGCGGCGCGGATGCTCAACATTTCCCAACCGGCGCTCAGCCAGATATTGCTCCACGCCGAGGACGAACTCGGCTTTACCCTATTCGAGCGGGTGAAGGGTCGCTTGCGGCCGACCCCGGAGGCGCTCGAAATATTCCCCGATGCCGAGCGGCTGTCGGCTGGGCTCGACGGTCTGCGCCGCAAGACCACCGACCTCCGGCTCGGCCGGACCGGGCTGGTGCGGGTGGCGGCCTCGCCGCCGCCGGCCATGGCGATCTTGCCGCGCGCCTTCACCGCGTTCCGGGCCCTGCATCCCGATATTCTGCTGCGTTCCCACAGCGCGCCGATCGCTGCGATCGTCGACATGCTGCGCGCCGGCGATGCCAGCCTTGGCGTCGCCCTTGACGACCGCCTGCCGCCCGATATCGAGGCGGAGGTGCTCGGCAACATAGGCTTCGCCTGCCTGCTGCCCGAAGGGCATGCGCTGCGAGACAAAGCCGAGCTGACACTCGCCGATCTCGCCGGGGAGGAACTGATATCCTATCGCGGCAACACCCGCCCTGCCGACGAACTGGCCCACGCCGCCCGCGCGCAGGGTGTCACGCTTTCGCCGTCGCTCGAGATCGACGTCTCCATCTCCGCCGTCGGGTTCGTCCAGGCCGGTCTTGGCATCGGCCTGGTCGACGCGCTGCTGCCCTGGCATCAGTTCGCTGGGCTTGCGGCCATGCCGCTGGCGGGAGGGCCGGAATTTCCGATCGCGCTTCTGACCTCGCGGACGCGGGCCCTTTCACGCGCCGACGAGATGATGCGCGACGAAATCCGCGCGGCCTGTGCCGCCGTCCTTGGCGACCATCGCGCCAAAGCATAAGCAAGACTTATATCTTCGCACGTCATCCGTCTTGGACCGCGCCAGCCTGTCATGCCAGCTTTGGTGGGCAGACAGGAAGGGACGCATCATGGATGGTGTCATCGCGGCGGATGAGGCGCGGAACGGGGCCGACTGGAAGGTCGGCGTCGATATCGGTGGGACGTTCATCGATTTCTGCGCGCTCGAAGCAAACTCCGGACGTGTCGCCTCGCTGAAGGTGCTGACGACGCCTGAGGATCCGGGCGCCGAGCTGATGACGGGCCTCACTTTGCTGGCCGAACGCGAAGGCTTCGACCCCTCTCGCATGACGCGCTTCGTGCACGGCACCACCGTCGGCATCAATACGATCATCCAGCGCAGGGGCCCGCCGCTGGCGCTGTTCACCAATGCCGGCTTCGAGGATGTCATCGAACTCGCCCGGCTTCGCATGCCGGACATGTATTCGCTGTTCTGCTCGCGGCCGGATCCGCTAATCTCGCGCGACATGGTCTTCGGCATTCCGGCCCGCATGCGCGCCGATGGCAGTGAGACGCAGGCGCCCGATATGGCGGTGGTGGAAAGCGCGGTCGCAGCGGCGAAAGCGAACGGGGCGCAGGGCATCATCGTGTCCTTCCTCCATGCCTGGCGCAATACCGCGCAGGAGGCTTCCATTAAGGCGGCGATTGCGGCTTTGGCGCCGAACCTCTTCGTCTTCACTTCGGCCGAGGTCTGGCCGGTCATCCGCGAATATGAGCGCAGTTCCACCGCCATTTTGAACGGCTATGTCCATCCGCGCGTCTCGGGCTACCTGACAGCGCTGGAAGACAGGTTGAAGGGGCGGGGCGTGCCGGCCCGCCCGATGCTGACCAAATCGAATGGCGGGCTGATGAACGCCGCCGAAGGCAAGCACGCCTGCGTCAACATGTTGCTTTCGGGAACGGCTTCCGGCGTCATCGGCGCTTCCTGGCTGGCGCGTCAGGCCGGCGAGGACAGGATCCTTACGCTCGACATTGGCGGCACCTCGGCCGACTTCGCGCTCATCATCGACGGCGCGCCGCAATTCGGCACCGGCGAACTGATCGGCGAATTTCCGCTCCATATCCCGTCCGTCTCGGTCAGCTCAATCGGCGTCGGCGGCGGCTCGATCGCCAGTGTCGATGCGCAAGGCGTTCTGCGCGTCGGACCTGAATCGGCCGGTTCGACACCGGGACCAGCCTGCTACGGCCGAAACGGCGACAGGGCGACGGTGACCGACGCCATGGTGGTGTGCGGATGGCTCGGTCACAGCGAGATGGCCTATGGCCAGCTCCGCATCGACATCGGGCTGGCGCAGCGCGCGGTCGGCGAACTCGCGGCGCGGCTTGGCCGCTCGATCGAGCAGACCGCGCAGGCGATCCTCGACATTGCCGTGTCGGAAATGTTCGTCGAGGTCGAGAAACTTGCCTCGCGCGCCGGCGTCGACCTGCGCGATTTCACACTGATGCCGTTCGGCGGCGGCGGCCCGATGCTCGGCGCCTTCCTTGCCCGCGAACTCGGCATGAAGCGCGTCATGGCGCCACGCCGCCCTGGCGTTGTGTCGGCGCTCGGCGGACTGGTGGCGGATCTGCGCGGCGATTTCATCCGCACCATCTTCAGCCCCCTGTCGGCCGCGTCGCTTCCCGTTATCCGCGACGCCTTCGCGGCGCTGGCGCAGGAGGGCCGCGACTGGCTTGCGGCGCAAGGCCACGATGCGGCCGCCGAGCTCAATCTCTCCTGCGACATGCGCTATCTCGGGCAGAGCTATGAGATCGAGGTCGTGCTGTCGCCGCAGTGGCTGGACGACGGAGACGCAGAGGCAATCGAACAGGCGTTTCACCGCACCCATGAGCAGCTCTACGATTTCCATGACGCCGAGGGCGCGATCGAGCTTGTGAACATCAGGCTCTCGGCGATAGGCGCGGGGCCGCTGCTCTCCTTTCCCGAGGCCGAAGAGATCGACGTTGCGGCCAGCCCGGCACGCCGGCTTCCGGTCTATACGGGACTTGGCGTCGAAACCGTCGATCTCCATGACCGACAGACCCTCGTACCCGGCAGCACCTTCGACGGCCCTGCCGTGGTGGTGCAGGAAGACACGACCTTCGCCATTCCAGGCGGCGCGCAGGCGCGCGTCGACCGCCACCTCAATCTTCATCTGACCTTCGCGGAGTGACGCCATGTTTGACCGCACAAACCTTCAGGTTCTGGCCAACCATGCCCGCGCGGCGGCCGAGAACATGGCCCACACGCTGCACCGCACCGCGCACTCGGCCTTCGTCAAGGAGACGCAGGATTTCACGGTGATGCTGATGGACCGTTCGGGGGCAACCTTCGCCGTCCCGATGGAACTCGGCGCCACTTGGTATCCCGGGCTTTCCTATCGCCGCGCCATTGCCATGGTCGACTACTACCGGCCGGGAGACGTTGCCTTCACCAACGATCCCTATTCCGGCTATGTCGCCACCCACGCACCGGACACGCATCTGTGGAAGCCGGTGTTCGTCGACGGCGAAATCGTCGCCTGGACCGGAGGCCATATCCACAACACCGATATGGGCGGCGCGGTGCCGGCTTCACTCAGCCGCGCGCTGACCGAAATCCATCAGGAGGGCATCCGTTTTCCTCCCATGAAGCTCGTCAATGAGGGCGTCTTCGACGAGATGATCCTACGCATCATGAGCACCAATGTGCGCAAGCCGGATCTCAACATCGGCGACATCAAGGCGCTGGTCGGCGCGCTCAACACCGGCGAGCGCAAGATCCAGGCGATGGTCAGGAAGTTCGGCAAGGGCGGCTTCGTCGAAGGCGTAGCAGCGCTTCTCGACCATGCCGAGGCGCAGGCGCGCGACGTGCTGCGCGCCATGCCCGACGGCACCTGGGAGTTCGCCGACTATGCCGACGAGGATTCGATCGAGGCCAATCCC
Organism: Mesorhizobium sp.; assembly: GCA_004017275.1. Taxonomy (GTDB): domain Bacteria; phylum Pseudomonadota; class Alphaproteobacteria; order Rhizobiales; family Rhizobiaceae; genus Mesorhizobium. Next base: position 270,252 of record SAKE01000001.1, read on the forward strand.
TGCCGGCTGAAGCTGAAGCTGATGATCAAGGGTGACGAGGCCGTGCTCGACTTCACCGGTTCCGATCCGCAGCTCGGCTCTTCGCTCAACGTGCCCTCGGGCGGCGACCCGCGCCACACCATGCTGCTCGTCGGCGTCTATTACGTGCTCTACACACTCAATCCGAAAATCCTGCTCAACACCGGTCTCACCCGGCCGTTCACCTGCATCACTCCTGAGGGTTCGGTGCTGAACCCGGTGCACCCCGCCGCCGTCGGCATGCGCTCGCTCACCTGCGCCCGGTTGCGCTCTGTCATCTTCGGCGCTTTTTCGCAGGCGGTGCCGGAGCGGCTGCCGGCGGCGCCGGCCGGAAACAACTGCATCGTCAACGTCATGACCACCGACGAACGCACCAGCCGAAGCGTCATCGCGGCAGTGAACCCCGTTGTCGGCGGTGGCGGCGCGATGCCGTATCGCGATGGCACCAACGGCTCGGGCGCCGATGCCGCCTACCTCAAGAACACGCCGATCGAGATCACCGAGACCGAGACGCCGGTCGAGTTCGTCAAATACGGCCTTGCCAGGGACAGCGGCGGCGCCGGCCGCTGGCGCGGCGGGCTGGCGACGGAGATGGCGTTTCGCGTCTTCGCGCCGGACTCGCGGATCACGGCGCGCAACCGCGACCGCAGCTTCTTCCGCCCGTGGGGCGTGCTCGGCGGCAAGGCGGCTGGCCTGTCCGACATGGTCGTCAACCCGGGAACCGGGCACGAGCGGCGGCTGGGCAACATCGATACGGCGGTCCTGCAGCCTGGCGACGTTCTGGAGATCCGCTCCGCCGGCGGCGGCGGGCGCGGCGATCCGCTTCAGCGCGAGCCCTGGCGGGTCGCGCAGGATGTGCGCCGCGGCTATCTCTCGACGGCTGCGGCCGAGCGTGACTATGGCGTCGTGATCGGCGGCGGCAAGGTCGACGAGCATGCGACGGAGCGGCTGCGCGCAGGGCACAAGCCGGCCGCGGGCCACTTCCATTTCGGCTCGGAACGCGACGGTTACGAGGCGCAGTGGACGCCGGCGGCCTATGATCGGCTTCATGCGGTTCTGGAGGCCTTGCCGATCCACTGGCGCTTTTTCGCCAAGACGGAAATCTTCCGCCGCATGAAAGGGCGCTCCGGGCCGGAAGGCGTTCAGGCAGCGTTCGATTCAGTCTGCGAACGCTTCCCCGAATTGCCGCGTCCTCGCTCCCTGCAAGAGGCGGCGGAATGAACACTGCCGGCCGCATCGTCCGGCTGGCCGAGCGCGACCGGGCGGAGGTGCAGTTCGTTCTCGATGGGCTGATGCGTTCCGCTTTGGCTGGCGATACCGTACTGACAGCCATGCTGGCGTCGGGACATGCCTTGCGGCGCTCCGAGTTTGGCCCGGAGCCGCGCGCCGGTTTCTGCCTGATGGGCGCCTGCCAGGATTGCTGGATATGGCAGGAGGAAGGCCCGCGTTTGCGGGCATGTTCGACGCCGGTCACCGAAGGCATGCGGCTGTGCACGACAGCGCCGGAGAACTGGCCGTGAGCGAGGTCTCACCGCGACGGATCGTGATCGTCGGCGCCGGTCCCGCCGGCATAAGGGCCGCGGCCATGCTGGTCGAGGCCAGGCTGCATCCGATAGTGATCGACGAAGGGCATCGCGCGGGCGGGCAGATCTATCGCCGTCCGCCTGCCGGGTTCGTCCGCACGCCTGAGCAACTCTACGGGTCGGAAGCGGCGAAGGCGCGCGCGCTGCATGCGCTGTTCGACCGGCTGGTCGAACAAGGACTGCTCACCCATTGCGCGGGCAGCTCGGTCATCGCCGTGCATGGAGGCCGGCTGCACGTACTGGGGGAGAGCGGCGTGCAGGTGATCAGCTATGACCGGCTGATCCTTGCCACCGGCGCGTCCGACCGCGTCGCGCCGGTCCCCGGCTGGCAGAATGCCGGCGTCTACAGCCTTGGCGCGGCGCAGATCGGGCTAAAGGCGCAGGGCGTGGCGCTGGGGCGGCGGATCGTGCTGATCGGATCGGGGCCTTTGCTGACGCTGGTTGGCGCCCAACTTGTAAAGGCTGGGGCGGACGTGGCGGCGGTGCTGGATACTTCATCCTGGCGCCAGCAGATGGGCGGATTCTCGGGACTTGCGGCCAGGCCGGTGGTCGCGCTGCGTGGCCTGGCTCTGCGGGCGCGGCTCGGCCGTCGCTATCATGCCGGCGTGACGCTGGAGCGTATCGAGGCGGATGAGCATGGTGTCGTTGCCTTGCATTGGCGCGATGCCGGCGGCCGGCAGCAGCAGACTCCTTGCGACATGGTCGGCATGGGCTGGCACCTCCGGGCTGAGACACATCTCGCCGACCTGGCGGGATGCACTTTCACCTACGACGAGCAATGGCAGCAATGGCTGCCGAAGACCGACGAAATGGGCCGGGCCGGTAACGGTGTCTACCTTGCGGGCGACGGGGTCCGTCTGCTCGGGGCGGATGGCGCCGAGGTCGCGGGGCGCCTGGCGGCGGCGGCGTGTCTCGCCGATCTCGGCTATCAGCCGCCGTCCGCCGGCGCCGACCTGCGCAAGCTCGCGCGGGTCGAACGTTTTGCCCGTGGTCTGGCTCGCGCCTTTCCCTGGCCCGCCGCGATGGTGCGGGCGCTCCCAGACGAGGCGATCGTCTGCCGCTGCGAGAGCGTGACTGCCGCAGCCGTGCGCGAGGGCACGGATTTCGGCGGCAGCGAGGCCAACCGGGTGAAGTCGCTGTCTCGCGTCGGCATGGGGCGCTGCCAGGGGCGCTATTGCCAATTGGCCGCCGTCGAACTCGTCGCCGCCCAAGCCGGCTGCGAGCCCGACGCCGTCGGCCGGTTTCGCGGGCAAGCCCCTGTGCGGCCAGCGCCTATCGGCGCCTTTCTCCGAGAGGACTGATGCGATTGCCAAAGCCGCGCCCGGATGTCGGCATGCATGACATCTCAGAAATCGGCGACCTTGCCCCAGGCCGAACCCTCGAACCGTCGCGGATCATAAGATGTCGCATCGACGATCGGTTCCGAACCGGTCACCAGATCGGCGACGAGGTGCCCGGCGCCTGGCCCGATGCCGAAGCCATGCCCCGAAAATCCGGCGGCGAGGAAGAAGCCCGGAACGCTGTGGATCTCGCCGATGGCGGGGACGCCGTCCGGTGTGCTGTCGATGTAGCCGGCCCAGGCCGCGCTGATCCTCGTCTGGCGCAGTGCCGGCAGCAGCTCGAGCGCGCGGGCATGGGTCAGGCGAATGGTCGATTGATCCGGAACCGGATCGAGGATGCGCATCCGCTCCATCGGCGTTGGCCAGTCGAGCCGCCAGCGCCGCAGCGTTTCATGGCCCGAACGCATGCCTTGCAAGCCGCCGGGGCCAAGGCTTCGCCACCGCTTCAGGAACATGGGCACGAACTGCGACGAGAAGCGCAGCTGCTGCGGCGTCACGTCGACGCGTCCGCGTCCGCTGATCGCAAGCGTATAGCCGCCATCGCCGCGGCGGGTGGCCGAAATCTTCGCGGTGTGCAGCGCATCCGGCAGCCCCTCCGCACCGGGCGAGACGGACAGGATCGAGGAGCGGACCGACGCCTGCGGGAAGCGGAAACCGAACTGGTGGCAAAAGGAAGAGGCCCAGGCGCCGCCGGCCATCACCGCGGCCTTGGTCCGGATCGTGCCGCTTTCCGTGACCACGCCGCTCAGGCGTCCGCCCTCTGTCTCGATGCCGCGCGCGGCGCAATTCTGGTGCACCGTGCCGCCGAGCTTGACGATGGCGCGGGCGACCGCGGGTGCCGCCCGCGACGGGTCGGCGGTTCCGTCCGTTGGCGAGAAGACGCCCCCCTTCCAGGTGCGGCCCGTGGCGCGGCCCCGCTCGCTGGCCTCGGCGCTGTCGAGCATGTGCGTGGTGACGCCGGCCGTCCTGGCGAAGTCACGCCATCGCGCCCAGCCGGCAAGTTCCGCCTCGTCATTGCTGAGATAGAGCAGCCCGCAGCGGCGAAAACCGGTGTCTTCGCCGGTCTCCGCCGCAAAACTGTCCCACAGGTCGAGGCTTCGCGTTGCCATCGGCAGCTCGCGGGCGTCGCGGTTCTGCTGGCGGCACCATCCCCAGTTCCTGCTCGACTGCTCGGCGCCGATGCGTCCCTTTTCGACGAGCGCGACCTTCAGCCCGCGCCGGGCCAGATAATAGGCCGCGAAGACCCCGACGATGCCGGCGCCGATCACCACCACATCAGCGGATTGCGGCAGTTCGCCGGACGTTTCGATTTGCTGCAGCGGTGCGCGCATGGTTCTCTCTGCCTTGAAGCGCCAGTCTATCGCGTCGGGCAGGCAGCCGCTGCTGCAGTTGTCGCCGACGCAGAATTTTATTCCGGCAGTGGCATTGAAATCGCGAGTCCGTGCGCTTCAATGCGGTATCCGCTCGGATGGACAGGCCCGCGAGCTGTGGTAGTCTCGACGATCACCAGCAAGGCAGCATTTTGTGCTGCGGTACTCTTCTCCGGAGGCAAATCGTGAAACTGGATCGGATCGATATCAAGATTCTTCACGAACTGCAGAAGAACGGCCGCATCACCAATGTGGAGCTGGCCGAGCTGGTGCATCTGTCGCCGAGCCCCTGCCTGATGCGGGTCAAGAGGCTGCAGTCGGAGGGCTACATCGAGGGCTATTCGGCGCAGATCAATATTGGCAAGCTCGGCCAGACGCTGACCGTGTTCACCGAAATCACCTTGAAGAACCATCGCCAGGTGGATTTCGCCCGCTTTCTCGCCGTCGTTGAGAAGATCGAACAGGTCATCGAATGCCATCTTGTCTCGGGCGGCTACGACTATCTGATGAAATTCGTCACCTCCGGCATCGGCGAGTATCAGACGATCATGGAGCGGCTGACCGACATGGATATCGGCATCGACAAGTATTTCAGCTTCGTCGTGCTGAAGTCGCCCATCGTCAAGGCGCACATGCCGCTGCCCAGCCTGTTTCCGAGGTAGGCCCTGTTTGCGAGGTCTACGGCCTGGTCAGCGGTGGCCGTACTGGCTGACGAGCTCGGGGTCGCGGACGAGGCCGTCGAGCCAGGTCGGATCGAGTTTCGGCACCGAGGAGAACAGCAGCTTGGAATAGGGGTGGGTGGCAGCGTTTACCTTGTCGGGCGTGATCTGCTCCACCCTCTCGCCGTTGTACATCACCATGATGTCGTCGCAGATGGCCTCGACGACGGACAGGTCGTGACTGATGAAGATGTAGGAGAGCCCCAGCTCGCGCTGCAGCTCCTTGAGCAGTTCGATCACCGCGGACGCTACCACCGTGTCGAGTGCCGAGGTGATTTCGTCGCATATGATGAGCTTGGGGTTGGCCGCCAGGGCGCGCGCGAAGTTCACGCGCTGCTTCTGGCCGCCTGACAGTTCGGATGGATGACGATAGCGCAGCGTCTTGGGCAGGCGCACCATGTCGAGCAGTTCATCGACGCGCTTCGAGCGCGCCTGCCTGTCGAGCCGGTGATAGAAGGCCAGCGGCCGGGCGATGATGTCCTCCACCGGCTTGGCCGGATTGAGGGCGGTGTCGGCATACTGGAACACGATCTGCATTTCGCGCAGCTGGTCCTGGCTGCGATTGCCAGCCGCGCGCTGCAGTTCCTTGCCGTCGAAGACGATGTCGCCGGCCGCCGCCGGATGGATGCCGGCGATGACCCGCGCCAGCGTCGATTTTCCGCAACCGGATTCGCCAATGACGCCGAGATTGCGTCCCTTCTCCACCACCAGGCTGACGGAATTGACCGCGCGGATAAGCGGCAGTCCATCCTCCCGCACCGCGCCATAGCCAGCGGTCACATTGTCAATGCGCAGCAACTGGTTGGCCGAAGCCTCCGCTTGGGCTTGCCGTGGTTTCGGCTCGAAGGCGGCCAGCAACTCGCGCGTATAGGGGTGCTGGGCACCCGAAAGAATCTGAGCGGTCGTCCCTGTCTCCTGCACTTCGCCGCCCTTCAGCACGACGATGCGATCGGCGATCTGGGCGACGACCGCGAGGTCGTGGGACACGTAGACGCCGGCGATGCCGCCCGCCCGCATGACCGACTTGAAGGCCTTCAACACGTCGATCTGCGTCGTCACGTCGAGCGCCGTGGTCGGCTCGTCGAAGATGACGAGCTTGGGATCGCCGATCAGCGCCATGGCTGCCGACAACCGCTGCAATTGCCCGCCTGAAACCTGGTGCGGATAGCGCGCGCCGATCCCATCCGGGTCCGGCAGCGACAAGGCCCGGAACAGCTCGACCGCACGTTTGCGCGCCTGTTCCGGCGGCATCAGTTTGTGGATCCGCGTGACCTCGATCACCTGCTCCATGATGGTGGATGCGGGGTTGAAGGAGGCGGCGGCACTTTGCGGGACATAGGCAATGTCGGTGCCGCGCAGCTTCGCCCGTTCCTTCTCGGAAAGTGCCGCCATGTCCTTGCCGTTGACATTGATCGCGCCGCCGGTGATCCGGCAGCCGGGCCGCGCATGGCCCATGAGCGAGAGCGCCACCGTCGTCTTGCCGGAGCCGCTCTCGCCGATCAGCGCGATGATCTCGCCATCGGCGATGTCGAGGCTGACACCCTTGATGATGTCGACGACGCGCCCGGCATCGGTGGTTGCCTCGATCCTCAGGTTCCTGACCTCGACGAGATTGCTCATGCGTCCCGGTCCCTGATCTTCTTCGGCAAATTGTCGATCAGCAGGTTGACGCTGATGGTGAGGCTGGCGATCGCCAGCGAGGGCACGATGACGGCAGGGGCCGCGAAAGGCAGGCCGCCGATGTTCTCGCGCACCAGCGCGCCCCAGTCGGCGAGCGGCGGTTGCAGGCCGAGCCCGAGGAAGGACAGGCCGGACAGCAGGAGCACGATGAAGACGAAGCGCAGGCCGAAATCGGCCAGCACCGGGCGGATGATGTTGGGCAGGATTTCGGAGCCGATGAGGTAGATGGTGCTTTCGCCGCGCACGCGGGCAACGGTCATGAAGTCCATGGTGTTGATGTTGACGGCCAGCGCTCGCGCGAAGCGGTAGGCGCCCGGAATGTAGATGACGGCAAGCGTCAGGATCAGCACCGGGATCGACGAGCCGACCGCGGCGACGACCACGAGGCCGAACAGCTTGCTCGGGATGGAGTTCATGGCGTCGAGGAAGCGGCTGAGGCAGGTGTCGAGCCAGCCGCCGGTGACGGCCGCTATCATCCCCAGCACCACACCGGAGAAGCAGGAGATTGCGACGGCGGCGAGCGATATGCCGACGGTGTAGCGGGCGCCCATCAGCACGCGCGAAAGCATGTCGCGACCCAGATAGTCCGAGCCGAGCCACAGTCCCTGGCGCATCGGACCGAAATAATCGTCGTCGACGATGTCGCCGATCGAATGGGGAATGATGTATGGCGCGAAGATCGCTATCAGCGTCCACGCCAGGATGACCAGCGAGGCGATCACGCCCACGAGATTGTAGCTGTGGCCCAGGAAGGACCGTCCGGAGGCTGCCGCGCGCGTCATCGTCATCTGAGCCTCGGGTTGGACATGATGGCGATGATGTCGGCGGCGGTGATGAGCAGGAGATAGCCGAGACAGAAGATCATCGCGCAGCTCTGGATGAGCGGCAGGTCTCGGGTCGCGACCGCATCGACCATCAGCTTGGCGATGCCCGGATAGTTGAAGATCGTCTCGACGATGATGACGCCGCCGACCAGATAGGACAGCGACAGCGCCACCGCGTTGACGATAGGGCCAAGCGCGTTGGGCAGCGCGTGCTTCAGCACCATGCGGCTGCGCGACGCGCCCTTGAGGAGCGCCATCTCGACATACGGCGTCGAAAGCGTTTCGATCACCGCGGCGCGGGTCATGCGGATCATCTGGGCGGAAATGACGAAAGTGAGCGTGATGACCGGCATCGCATAGATGCGCACGAGGTCGGTCAGCGAATGCGCCTCATTGACCGAGGATAGCGCCGGCAGCCATCTGAGATAGACGGCGAACACCAGCACCGCCAGCGTCGCGACCATGAACTCCGGCACCGAGATGATGCCGATCGAAAGAATGGTGACGGTGCGGTCGTAGATGGAACCGCGCAGCATCGCGGCAGTGATGCCGAGCGTTAGCGCCAGTGGCACCGAGAGCAGCGTGGTGATGCCGGCGAGCTCCATAGTGTTGACGAAGCGCCCGCCGATCAGCTTGGCGACCGGCATCTCGTTGGCATAGGAGGTGCCGAGGTCGCCGTGAAGCAGGCCGAAAAGCCAGCGCAGGAAGCGCAGGATCGCCGGGTCGTTGAGATGCATGGCCTCGCGCAGGCCGGCGACCGCCTCGGGGGTCGCCGCCTGGCCAAGCAGGATCGACGCCGTGTCGCCGGGCAGCATGCTCGTGGCGAAGAACACTGCGAACAGGACGATCAGAAGGGTGACGACGGTGGTCGCCAGCCGCTTCAGCACGAGGTTGAGGATCCCGGATTTCATGGAAGCGCTCCCTGCTGCCGCGTGCGGCCGGTTGATCTCGCGCATGGCAGTGCCAGAGGCCGGCCGAGCCGCCTCCGGCAGGCGCCTCTCAGGCTTCGAGCCAGAGGTATTCCGCCATTGCGTAGCCCATCATGCCACCGAGCGGGTTCGCTTCCAAACCCTTCACCTTGCTGGAAAGCGCATCGACGTTGGAAATGTAAGCGGGGATGATGGTGCCGGCCTCCTCGGAGACCATGGACTGCATCTGGCCGTATATCTCCTTGCGCTTGGCCTGGTCGAGCAGGCCGCGCGCCTCGACGAGCAGCTTGTCGAACTTCGGGGACTTGTACTGGCTTTCGTTCCAGGGCGCGTTGGAGGCGTAGAGCAGCGAGAACAGAATGTCCGGCGTCGGGCGCGGATTGATGTTGCCGAAATGGATTGGCGCCTTGAGCCAGTAATTGTCCCAGTAGCCGTCCGACGGGACGCGTTGGACGTCGAGCTTCATGCCGATTTCCGCACCGGCGGCCTGGATGATGACAGCCATGTCGATCGACGAGGTCGCGGCATCGGACGCAACCACCGGGATGGACTGGCCGAGCAGGCCGACCTTCTGGAAGTGGAACTTCGCCTTGTCCGGGTCGAAGGCCTTTGGCTTTACGTCGGGGTTATGGAAAACGTTCGCCGGCGAGACGGGCTGGTCGTTGCCGACTTCGCCGAGGCCGCGCAATGCCGATTTGACGATCTGCTCGCGGTTGACGAGATATTTCATGCCGGCCACGAAGTCGGCCTTCTTGCCCGGATCCATGTCGAGCCGGATGTTGAGGTCCGTGTAGTTGCCCGAGGTCGTCTTCGACAGCTCGAAGCCCTGCTGGCTGTCGAGCAGCTTCATGGAGCGCGGATTGATCGAGGCGGCAAAATTGATGTCGCCGGAAAGCAGGGCGTTCACGCGGGCGCTGTCGTCGCTGATGGCGATGAATTCGAAGGAGTCGAGATGGGGCTTGCCCGACTTCCAGTAATTCTTGTTCTTGGTGACCACCGAGCGCACGCCCGGCTCGAACGTCTGCAGCACGAAGGCGCCGGTGCCATTGCCCTTGGAGAAGTCCGTGGTGCCGTCCTGGACGATCATGAAGTGATGCAGCGCCAGAATGGTCGGAAGGTCGGCATTCGGATCGGCGAGCGTGATTTCGACCGTCGATTTGTCGACCGCCTTGAAGCCGGTCATCTGCGCGGCGATCTTGGCGACCTTGGAGCCGACCGTCGGATCCAGATGACGCTTCATCGAGAAGACGACGTCGTCGGCGGTGAGGTCCTTGCCGTCGTGGAAGGTGACACCCTTGCGCAGCTTCACCGTCCAGGTCTTGGCGTCCTTGCTGTCGAAGCTTTCAGCCAGCTCCATCTGGGTGACGCCGTCCTTGTCGAGGAAGGTCAGGCGGTTGTAGAGCGAGCAGCAGCGAACATAGTCGGTGGAGAGCGACGCCTTTGCCGGATCGAGCGTATCGGCGGTCGAGGACGACCAGCCGGCCGCCTTGAACGTTCCGCCGGAAACCGGCGTGGCGGCGACGGCATTGGTGGCGCGGCCAAGCACCATGCTGCTCGCGGCAAATGCGGCGCCGCCGGCCAGCAGCATCTTGAGGAGTTCGCGGCGGCTCGCGCCCCGCCGGATGGCGTTTTCGACCATGGCATCGTCTGCGCTGGTCCAGTTCGTGATCTTGTCGGTCATGTCATTCCCCTTTCTGTTGGTTTCTCTTTCCGGATGCTCGTCTTGCCGCGCGCTTTCCGGCCTGGCTCAGGTTCGTTCCTTCAGGCTTTCCCGCACGGCCGCCGCCAGGGCTGCCATCGAGGTGAAGTGGTAGTCCGGCTCGGTGAAGCGTTCGGGCTCGATCGTGCCGCCATAGCCCTTCTGGGCGTGACGGCGCTCGATCCAGCAATTGGTCATGCCAAGCGCCCGGGATATGCCGATGTCGTGGTACTGGCTTTGCGCGACGTGCAGGATATCGTCCTTGCTGTCGCCTCGGGCAGCCACGAAGTCGAACATCTTCTGGAAGAAAGCCGGGTCCGGTTTCTCGGTGCCTGTATCGTCTGCCGTGAAGGTGGCGAAAAAAGGCGAGCCGAGCTGCTTTTCGAAATGGTCGAGCGCCCAGCGCCGGGCATTGGTCATGGCGATCAGCCTGTGCGACTTCGCAAGGTCGGCCATTGCCGCCGCGCTGTCGGGAAAGCCTTTCCAGACACTGGCCGAATCCCGCAGGCGGATGCCGTATTTCTCATCGGCCGGCAGGCCGAGCCGCGGCGCGATGACCTTGTAGACACGTACCAGATCGTCGGGGAACAGGCCCGCATCCGGCATGTAGCGGGCCTGCCGGTAAAGCACCAACGCCTGTTCGCCGTCGATCACCACGCCGGCCTCGGCGGCAATGCCAGCCAGGCAGCCCGTTATGCCGCCTTCGAAGTCGATCAGCGTGCCGACCACATCGAAGGTCATGTATTTGAATTCGCTAAAGCCCCTGGCCAAAACTGGCTCTCCTTTTCGCGCGGCCGAAATGCATGTGCTGAACAGAACAAAATTCCGTGCTGTCCGGGGCGTCGGCCTGTTTAGAGTGCCCGGAAATATGGGCTTTCTGGCCTTGTCTTAACTGTAGTCTGGCACTTCCCCCGCGCTGGATTCGCCGAAAAGGCGCGGGACTGCGGCACAAAATTGCGAAATCGTCCGCCCCGGCGATATTTCGAGATGCGAAGAAATCGCCGCCTTTCATGCCATGGCCTGGCGGACATCTGGATCGGCCAGCGTCTGGTCGAGCGTTCGGCGCGTGCGCTCGATGATCGCATCGATATCGCCGTCCGTGCAGCAGAGCGGCGGGGCGTAGCCGAGAACCCCATGCGCAAAGGCACGGATGATCAGGCCGTTGTCCCAGGCCCTGTCGAAGACCCGCCGCGCCGGGATCGCCGAGACGGGAAGCGGTGTCTTCTTCTGCTTGTCGGTCACCAGTTCGACCGCGGCAAGCATGCCGCGACCGCGCACGTCGCCGACCAGAGGATGGTCGCTCAGCTCCGCCAATCCCGCCATCAGGCGGGCGCCCGCCTTGATGCCGTTTTCCAGCAGGCCGTTTTCATAGAGCTTCAGCACTTCAAGCGCGACGGCGGCGCTGACGGGATGGGCTGAATAGGTGTAGCCATGGCCTACCGCGGCGTTGCCGGCGCCATCCGCGATGACGTCATAGACATGATCGGCCATGAACACGGCGCCCATCGGAACGTAGCCCGAGGTCAGGCCTTTCGCTGTCGTCATGAAATCGGGAACGATGTCCTCTTCCGTGCAGGCAAACAGGGGGCCGGTTCGGCCGAATCCGGTGATCACCTCGTCGGCGATGAACAGGATGCCGTACGACCGGCAGAGTTCCCTTATCGCCTTGATCCAGCCCTTCGGCGGCACGATGACGCCGCCCGAGCCCTGGATCGGCTCGGCATAGAAGGCGGCGACCCGCTCCGGCCCGATCGCCTCGATCTTGGCCTTCAGCGCGGCAAGCGACCCGGCGATGATCGCGTCCCCGTCCTCGCCAACCGGGTTGCGGTAGGGATAGGGCGAGGGGATCTTGTGCTGCCATTCGAAGGGAATACCGAAACCGGCGTGAAAGGCGGGGAGCGCAGTCAGGCCCGCGCCGACCACTGATGACCCGTGATAGCCCTGCTCGATCGAAATGAACTGGTCGCGCTGCGGCTCGCCTTTGGCGTTCCAGTAGTAGCGCACGAAACGGATCGTGCTGTCGATAGCGTCCGATCCGCCGAGCGTGAAATAGACGTGGTTGAGATCGCCGGGGGCGCGCTCGGCGAGCTCCGAAGCGAGCCGGATGGCCGGCTCCGAGCCGAGGTCGAAATAGGCGGTCGCATAGGGAAGCTCACGCATCTGCCGGGCAGCGGCCTCGACGATGCTGTCGTGGCCATAACCGGCATTGACGCACCACAGCCCGGCAAAACCATCGACGAGCTGCTTGCCGGACGCATCGGTCACGGTCGCGCCCTTCGCCGATTTCAGCACCCGTACGCCGAGCGCCTCATGGCCGCGATAGGAAGAGACCGGATGAATGAGATGGGCACGGTCGAGTTCGATCAGGGAGTTGGCGAGCATTGATATCCTCCGGCTTTAGCCGAGCGCCTGGTTGGCGAGTGCGTAAACTTTTGGCCGGGCCTGTGCCGCGTCCTGCCTGGACGGACGGTCCATGGTCACGCCGCCACCGACATGGGCGAGGCCGATTTCCGTGAGCCAATCGGCGAGGCCGGTCCTGCTGTCGGTGTCGAGACGCAGGTAGGCGCCGGCGCGCGACGCGGCGAAGAAGCTGATCAAGCCCTTGGCGTCGTCGATGTTTCCGGCGATGACCGGGCCGATCACCTCGCCGCGTCCGAACGGACGGATCGCGGCATAGGCCTCGATGTCGCCATTGCGGCGGATGACCGCGAATTGCCCGCGCTCGGCCAGCACATCGATCAGGGTTTCGCGGTCGGCGCCATAGGCGTCTCGGTCCATGGCCTTGATGTCCGGCAGGTCGTTCGCGCCTGCAGCCTCCACGCTGAAGGGAGCGCCAAGCGCTGCGACGCTACCTTGATGCTGCACGACGGTGCCGGAGGGTACAAAGCCCAGTTTCTCATAAAGGGGCATGCCGTCCGTGGTCGCAACAAGCCGCAGCGGGCGGTTCTCGGCAAGCGCGAAGGCCTGTTCCATCAGTCGGCGCCCGAGCCCCTTGCCCCGTACATTCCTGTCGACGATCACCATATTGATCATCGCGCAATCGTCGCCATAGGGCGTCACCAGGATGGTTCCTGTGACCTGGCCTTGATCGCCGAGCGCAACCACGCCGCTAGAGAGCTGCAGCGCCATCTGCCAGTCCTGCGGGCGATGCGGCCAGTTCTCCTTACGAGAAAGCGCCACGGCGCCCTCGATATGGTCCGGTCCGAAGTCTCGGATTTCGATCTCGTCCTGCTGCATGAGGCGTCCTTCTGTCTTCATACAAGTCTCGACCATCATCGCGCCGCAGATCGTCTGAAGGCATCGGCTTCGGCGGTATCTTTCGCCGTAGCGCGAGGCGTGCGCCGCATCTTGTGCTGGCGCCACCGGCTGCGGACGCGTTTCGGGTCGAGGACGGCGCTCCGATTGGTCGTCAACATGCTACAGCGTGCCAAACCGGACGGCGGATACGGAACTTTCTGCTTTCGGAAGGGCCATTTCGGTTAGCTGGCTCGGCGCCTGCCCGCCTATGATGAAGTGCATCCCATCGCTTGTGTGCATCCACGGAGATCGACTGCTATGGCTTCCTTCAGGCCCAAATACATCACCTTCGACTGCTACGGCACATTGACCAATTTCCAGATGGCGGAAGCGGCGCGCGATCTCTACGGCAGCAGGCTCGACGAACCGCGCATGCAGGAATTTATCAAGAACTTCGCGGCCTATCGGCTCGACGAGATCATGGGTGACTGGAAGCCTTATGCCGACGTCGTCTACAATTCACTTGAGCGAGCCTGCAAGCGCAACGGCGTCGCCTTCAGCCCCGACGATGCCAAAATGGTCTATGAGCGTGTCCCGACCTGGGGACCCCATGCGGACGTTCCGGCCGGCCTGGCCAAGGTCGCCAAGGAAATTCCGCTGGTCATCCTGTCAAACGCCATGGATGCGCAGATCATGTCCAATGTCGAGAAGCTCGGCGCGCCTTTCCATGCGGTCTATACGGCCGAGCAGGCACAGTCCTACAAGCCCCGCTTCAAAGGGTTCGAATACATGCTCGACATGCTGGGCTGCGGCCCGGAGGACATTCTTCATTGCTCGTCCTCGTTCCGCTACGACCTGATGTCGGCGCACGATCTCGGCATCAAGAACAAGGTCTGGGTCAATCGCGGCCACGAGCCGGCCAACCCGTATTATGGCTATGTCGAGATCTCAGACATATCGGGCCTTCCGGGCGTGGTCGGTCTCTAGAGCAATTCCAGGAAAGTGTGAAACGGTTTTCCGTCCGGAATTGCGTCAAAACAAAGAGTCTAAAGGCGGGTTGCCAATGAAACTGGTCTCCTACTGGCACGACACAGCGCGCGCGTTCTCCGGCGGGGCGCCAGGCCCTGTCGAAGGGCACTACGATGTCGCCATCGTCGGCGGCGGCTTCACCGGCCTTGCCGCCGCGCACCGGCTGGCCAAGGCCGGCGCCAAGGTCGTCGTGCTGGAGGCGGAGCGGGTGGGCTGGGGGGCGTCCGGCCGCAATGGCGGTCACCTCAACAACGGCCTCGCCCACAGCTATCTCTCGGCCAAGGCGGAACTTGGCAAGGAGCGCGCAATCGCAATCTACCGGGCGCTGGACGATTCCGTCGACACCATCGAGGCGCTGGTCGGCGAGGAAGCCATCGACTGCAATTTCCGCCGCGCCGGCAAGCTCAAACTCGCTTCCAAGCCGCAGCACTTTGAATCGATCGCCCGCAACTTCGAAGCCATCCATGCCGAGGTGGATCCGGACACGGCGCTGCTGTCGGCGGCCGATCTCAAGTCGGAGATCGGTTCGCCCTTCCATGGCGCGATGCTGTCGAAGAAGAGCGCCATGATGCATATGGGCCGCTATGTCGCGGGTCTCGCCACGGCGGCCGCCCGCCATGGCGCGGTCATTCACGAGAACACTGGGGTCACGGACCGCAAGCAGGTTGGCGTCAGGCATGAGTTGACGACCTCGCGAGGCAAGATCAGCGCCGACAATATGCTGGTGGCGACCGGCGCGTACACGACGCCAAACTTCGGCTATTTCCGCCGCAGGATCATTTCGGTCGGCAGCTTCATCATCGCCACGCGGCCGCTGAGCGACACCGAGATCGCCGCCACCATGCCGGGCAACCGGACCTGCGTGAACTCGATGAACATCGGCAACTACTTCCGGCTCTCGCCCGACAATCGCCTGATCTTCGGCGGCCGCGCACGCTTCTCGGCGACGTCTGATCAGCGTTCCGACGCCAGGAGCGGCCAGATATTGCAGGCGAGCCTGGCCGCGATCTTTCCGCAGCTCGCCAAGGTCGAGATCGACTATTGCTGGGGCGGGCTGGTCGACATGACCAAGGACCGCTTCCCGCGCGCCGGCTACCATGACGGGGTCTGGTACGCGATGGGCTATTCCGGCCATGGCGCCCAGCTTTCCACGCATCTCGGCATGATCATAGCCGATGCCATGCTCGGCCGCGAGGATCGCAATCCGCTGAAGGGGCTCGAGTGGCCTGCCATCCCCGGCTATTCCGGCAAGCCCTGGTTCCTGCCGATGGTTGGCCTCTACTACAAGGCGCTCGACCGGATTCAATAAGGCGGTAGGCGGTAGGCGGTAGGCGGTAGGCGGTAGGCGGTAGGCGGTAGGGTGGTGTCTTCCTGTTGCCTATTTGCCTAATTCCTACTGCCTATTCCCATGTGAAAACTCTTCATCTCGAGATATTCCTCGATGCCGGCCTGCGCTCCCTCGCGCCCTAGGCCTGACTGCTTGACGCCGCCGAAGGGGGCAACCTCGATCGAGACCGAACCGGTGTTCAAGCCCACCATGCCGAACTCCAGCGCCTCGCCGATCCGCCAGGCGCGTTTCAGGTTTTCGGTGTAGAAGTAGGAGGCGAGCCCGTAGGGCGTGCCATTGGCCAGCGCGATCGCTTCCTCTTCCGTTTCGAAGCGGAAAAGCGGCGCGACGGGGCCGAAGGTTTCCTCGCTGGCGAGCTGCATCTCATGCGTGGCGCCGGCCAGCACCAGCGGCGCGACATATTGCGGACCCTCCGGCAGCGCCGGTCTCTCAGTGATGATCTCGGCACCCTTGGCTAGCGCGTCCTCGATGTGGCGGTTGATCTTCTCGACCGCCGCCATGTTGATCATCGGTCCGATGGCGACGCCGGGCTGCGTGCCGGGTCCAACCGTCATGGCGTTGACGCGCGCGGTGAGTTTTGCCGCGAACGCATCATAGACGCCGGCCTGAACGAGGATGCGGTTGGCGCAGACACAGGTCTGGCCGCCATTGCGGAATTTCGAGATGAGCGCGCCCTCGACGGCGAGATCGAGATCGGCGTCGTCGAAGACGATGAAGGGGGCGTTGCCGCCGAGCTCGAGGCTGAGCCGCTTCACGCTGTCGGCCGCCCCGCGCATCAGCAGCGAGCCGACCCGCGTCGAGCCGGTGAAGGAGATCTTGCGCACCATCTCGTTGGCCATGATCTCGTTGCCGATTTCCGTTGGCATGCCGGTGACGATGTTGATGACGCCGGCGGGAATGCCCGCCCGTTCGGCGAGCACGCCGAGCGCCAGCGCCGAATAGGGCGTGAACTCGGAGGGCTTGATCACCACCGTGCAGCCGGCGGCCAGCGCCGGGGCGACCTTGCGGGTGATCATTGCATTGGGAAAGTTCCACGGCGTGATGATGCCGCAGACGCCTACCGGTTCCTTCAGCACGATGATGCGGCGGTCCGTGGTGGGCGAGGGGATGGTATGGCCGTTGATGCGGCGCGCTTCCTCCGCGAACCACTTGACGAAGGAGGCGCCGTAGCGAATCTCGCCCTTGGCCTCGTCCAGCGGCTTGCCCTGTTCGGTGGTCAGGATCAGCGCCAGATCGTCGAGATGCGCCAGCATCAAGCCATGCCATGCCTCGAGCAGCGCCGCGCGCTCGGCGTTGGTCTTCTTGCGCCAGTCCCGATAGGCGGAAGCCGCGGCTTCGATGGCCCCACGTGTCTCCGCGCCGGCCATGTCGGGCACTGTGCCGATTGCCGATTGGGTCGCCGGGTCGAGGACATCGACCGTCTTGCCGGAGCCGGTGGCAACCCACTTGCCGCCGATCAGGCCGGCTTCGCGAAACAGACTTTTGTCTTTCAGGCTTTTCATCGGAAACAACCTTGCAATCAGGTGAGCGCGGCGACGACGGCGGCCGTGATGGGCTCCGTTCTGTCTTTGCCGGGAGTGGTGCCAATGCCGCGCGCGGTGGTCGCTTCGACGGCTTTCATGACGCGGCCGGCGGCGGCTATCTCGCCGAGATGTTCCAGCATCATCGCGCCGGACCATATTGTGGCGATCGGGTTGGCGATGCCGAGATGCGCTATGTCGGGCGCCGAGCCATGCACCGGCTCGAACATCGACGGCGCCGAGCGGTCGGGATTGATGTTGGCGGAAGCGGCATAGCCGAGCCCGCCCTGTATCGCCGCGCCGATGTCGGTCAGTATGTCGCCGAACAGGTTTGAGGCGACGACCACGTCGAGGGTCTCTGGCGCCATGATCATGCGCGCGGCGAGCGCGTCGACGTGATAGCTGGTTACGGTGACATCGGGATACTCCGCGGCCAGGTTGCGCGTGATCTCATCCCAGAACACCATCGAATATTTCTGGGCGTTCGACTTGGTGACGGATGCCAGCTTGCCGCGCCGCTCCCGCGCCTGTTCGAAGCCGAAGCGCAAGATGCGCTCGACGCCGGCGCGGGTGAAGATCGAGGTCTCCACCGCCACTTCGTCAAGCGTACCTTGATGCACGCGCCCGCCGGCGCCCGAATATTCGCCCTCGGTGTTCTCGCGGATGCACAATATGTCGAAGCCCTCGGCTCGCAACGGCCCCGTCACGCCAGGAAGCAGCCGGTGCGGCCGGATGTTGGCGTATTGCACGAATGCCTTGCGGATCGGCAGCAGCAGGCCGTGCAGCGAGACCGAATCCGGTACTTCCGCCGGCCAGCCGACAGCGCCGAGAAGAATGGTATCGAAACCACGCAAGGTTTCGATACCGTCTTCCGGCATCATCCGTCCGGTATCCCGGTAGAATTTGCAGGACCAGGGAAATTCGGTTCCGGCCAAGGCAAAGCCGGCTTGTTTGGCTGCCGTCTGCAGCACGGACCAGGCGGCGGCGGTCACATCAGGGCCGATGCCGTCACCGGGGATCAGGGCGATCGAATAGGACTTCATCGACATCTCTCTAGAGGCTGATCAGGACGCTCTTGGTCCTGCGATTGGCGAGATAGGCTTCGCGGCCGAGGTCCTTGCCGATACCGGAGCGCTTGTAACCCCCGGTTGGCAGGATATGGTCGCGCGAGCGGCTGTAGCGGTTGACCCAGACGGTGCCGGCTTCGAGCTTGCGCGCGAAACGGATGGTGCGGGACAGGTCTGACGTGAACAGGCCGGAAGCCAACCCGTAGGTGGGATGGCTGGACAGCGCCAGCGCCTCCTCCTCGCTCCCGAAGGTCTGGATGGTCAGGACCGGGCCGAAGATTTCTTCCACGATTGCAGGATTGGCCTGGTCGACATTCGCGATCAGCGTCGGCTCGTAGAAATAGCCTGGGCTGTCCATCACGGCGCCGCCGGTTAGGCATTCGCCGCCGGCCGCGACCGCGGCGCGCACGATGCTGTCGATGCGCGCCCGCTGCCTTTCCGAGATGATGGGTGAATACTGCGTCGTGGCGTCCCAGGTCGGGCCGGGCCGGGCCGCCTTCATCTTTTCCAGGATAGCCGCCGCCAGCCTGTCGGCGACGCTTTTCTCGACGATCAGGCGCGTGCCGGCCACGCAGGCCTGGCCGGCATTGAAGGTGACGCTGCCGGCGATCGCGGATGCGGCCTTGTCGAGATCGGCATCGGCAAAGACAAGCTGCGGGCTCTTGCCGCCGAGTTCCAGCGTCATCGGCTTGACGCCGGTGCGGGCGACATTCTCCATGATCGCCGAGCCGGCGCGGGTCGAGCCGGTGAAAGAGACCTTGGCGATCTCGGGATGACCGGTCAGCGCCGTGCCGGTGGTTGGCCCATCGCCCAGCACCACGTTGATCAGCCCTGCCGGCAGGCCGGCTCTGACGGCGAGCTGCGCCAGGTAGATGGCCGAGAAAGGCGTCATCTCGGAAGGTTTCAGCACAACGGCGTTGCCGGCGGCCAGCGCCGGGCCGAGCTTCCAGCCGGCCATCGAAATGGGAAAATTCCAGGGCGTGATCGCGCCGACGACACCATAGGGCTCGCTCATGATCATGCCGAGACTGGCGTCGTCGGTCGGCGCGAGCTCGCTGCCTTCCTTGTCGGCGAATTCGGCGAAGAAGCGTATCTGTTCGGCGGTGATGGCGATGTCGCCGGCGACCAGCTGGCCGACCGGCCGCGTCGAACTCAGCGCTTCGATCTGGGCCAGCGTCGCGGCATCCGCCTCGATCAGGTCGGCCCAGGCCTGGAGCACCCTGGTGCGTTCGCGTGGCCGGACGCCACCCCAGTTGCTGGCCTTCAGCGTCGCCTTGGCGCTGTCCACGGCTCGCTCGACCAAGTCAGGGCTGGCCACGGGGCAGTCAGTATAGGACTTGCCGTCCGACGGGCGTCGCATCTCGATCCCGCCCTCGACCGGGATCAGTTCCCCGCCGATGAAATGGCCGACGGGGAGGGGAATTGTATCGGGATCGAAGGTCAGGCTCATCGACAACCACTCTGCGGCACCGGCTGGAGCCTAGCGCGTGGCGGCACGCAGCATGCGCTGTTCGGCGTTGCGCCACCGACGAATGTTGCGTGCCAGGCGTGAGATACGGCAATATCTTCCACGCGAGGATGTGCCTCGCTATCCGACGGTCACGTAGATCTTGCGCACCGTTTCGATGGTCTTCCAGACGCCGGTGAAGCCGGGTTTCATGACGAAGCTGTCGCCGGCGCGATAGGTCACCGCCTCGCCGGTGTCTGGCGTGATCTCGATCACCCCGGAAAGTATGTGGCAGAACTCGAACGTCTCGCCCTTGATCGAGCGCGTCTCGCCAGGCGTCGCTTCCCAGACGCCGGTATGGACGAGGTCCTCCTTTGCAACGTCCTGCGCCCAGGTCTTGAAGGCGGGGTCGCCGGCAATCAGCCGTTCTGGCAGTGCCTTGGATTCGCGCGGCGAAAAGGCTGGGTTGGTGTCGACGGTCTTGAGCAGGGACAAGGGAAACGCCTTTCTGGTTGGAGCTTGAATTTGATGCAAGTCGTTCTCACAGAACCGCTGCACACTTCTGGGCGACCTGCACTTAGTAGCCGCGCGACCGATCGACGAGCCCGATCGGCTCGAGACCGGCGCGGTGGCGCCGGATGTTGTCGATGACGGCGTGTGCCGCGGTCGCGGGCTGGGTGACGCTGGCGACATGCGGGCTGAGGATGATCTTCGGATGCGGCCAGAACGGGTGGCTCGCGGGTAGCGGTTCGGGATCGGTCACGTCGACCATCGCCGCTGAAAGGTGACCGCTGTCGAGCGCGGCGACAAGCGCTTGATGGTCGAGCTGCGGCCCCCGGCCCGTGTGAACAAGGGCCGCGCCCCGAGGTAGTTTGGCGAACAGCTCGGCATTGAGGAAACCGCGCGTGTCTTCGGTCAGCGGCAGCAGGCAGATCAATATGTCGCTGGCGGCCAGCATCGCCTCCAGCCCAGCCTCGCCATGACGGCATGTCACGCCGTCGATCTGGCGCGGAGAACGGCTCCAGCCGGCAAGCGGAAATCCGAAAGGTTTCAGCCGGTCGAGGACCGCCTGGCCGAGTTGTCCTAGGCCAAGCACGCCGATCCTGCGCGACCCGGCCTGGATCTGCGGGATATCCAGCCATTCGCCGGCCCGCTGCTGCGCCAGATAGGCGGGCAGGTTGCGGTGCAGGGCGAGCACGGCCAGCGTCACATATTCCTGCATCATGCGCACGATGCCTTCTTCGACCATGCGCACGATCTTCACCGTCGCGGGCACCGCATCGAAGCGGAACTGGTCGACGCCCGCGCCAATCGAAAACAGGATCTCCAGGTTCCTGTAGCGGGCGAGATTATCCGGCACGGTCCAGGTGATGAGATAGCGCACGGCGTCCGGATCGACCGTTGCGGCATCGTTGGCGAAGGCAACGTCTGGCAAGTCCCGGGCAAAGGCACCTGCAAATACTGCAGCGCGCCGCGCATCGGAATTGAACAGGAATGTCATCCGGTTCCCCTTCAAGCCGCGCAACGCGCAGCCAGCGCTTCGATCATACGCTGGCAGGCGGTGAGTTCGCTGGCGAGAATATATTCGTCCGGCTTGTGGGCGCGGCCGATATCGCCGGGACCGCAGATGATCGCATCCAGGCCGGCAGCCTGGTAGAGCCCGGCCTCCGTGCCATAGCTGACGGCGGCGAGCGGCGCTTCGCCCGTCAGGTCGCCCAGCAGCGCCGCCAGCGCGGCGTCCTGCGGCAGCGACAGCGCCGGATAGGCGCTCATCGGCGTCCACTCGACAAGATATCCTTTAGCGGCAAGGGCCTCGGCCCGCGCCTTGACCGGCGCAAGCAGGCTCGCCGGGTCGACGCCCGGTATGGCGCGCGCCTCCAGGTCCAGCGTGGAGCTGTCGGGAATGATGTTGACCTGATGTCCGCCAGCAATCACGCCGGCCTGCAGCGACGAATAGGCCGGCTCGAAGGTTGGATCGAACGGGCCATGTGTCAGCCGCTCGGCTTCGCTGACTGCAGCGCTTAGCGCCTCGGACATCGCATGGATGGCGTTGAGCCCGAGGTCGGGCCGTGAGGAGTGGCCGGAGCGTCCTTTGATGGTGATGAGGGCGGCCGCCTTGCCCTTGTGGCCGCGCACGGCGCGCATGCCGCTCGGTTCGCCGACGATGACGCCGAGCGGCTTCGCGCAGAGTTCGGGAAGCCGGGCGATGAGATGCGGCACGCCGCGGCAGCCGATCTCTTCATCGTAGGAGAAGGCAAGATGGATCGGCCTGGCGAGGCGCAGCCGCGCCAACGCAGGCATCGTCGCCAGCGCGGCGGCAAGGAACCCCTTCATATCGGTGGTGCCGCGTCCATAGAGCCGTTCGCCGTCCCGGCGCAGCGCGAAAGGCGGCGAACTCCACTGCGGCTCGCCGGCTGGAACGACGTCCATGTGGCCCGAGAGAATATAGCCTGGGACATCGGCAGGACCGATCGTCGCGAAAAGATTGGACCGGTCGCCTTCCGGCCCTGGGAGCAGGGTGACCTTCGCACCTTGTTCCGCGAGATAGGCCTCGATCCAGCTGGCAATGTCGCCGTTCGGCTTGCCGGCCACCGATGGAAAAGCGACGAGACGGTCGAGGATGTCGAAGACGTCCATTCCAGCCCTCAAGGTATCTGGGTTTGGGCATTTGGGAGTTTGGCGTTCCGGTTGGCCGGGCCGATACGGTCAAGGATGTCCGCGTTCCTTCGCGATTGCGTGCCGAAAGCGGAAGTGTTTCAGTTGAATCTTGCGTTGGCGCGTGGCTTTCGAACAGATCATATTGGTTCGATCGGTTAGCGTTGGCAGGGGCAGGGGTCGTAATTGTGTGGCCCTTCTATTGCCGCAGTCTTTCAGAGGCATGGAATTGAAGCCGTCCGAAAGCTTGAAAATCGATGCCTTCTCGATGCGCGTCAGCAGCATCGACGACGTCGAACTGGACCGGTTGCACGCGCTCTCGCTGTCGGTGAACTGGCCGCATCGGGCCGAAGACTGGCAATTCCTGCGAGACGTGGGGGAGGGTTTCGTGGTGCTGGACGAGATCGGGCGCGTTCTCGGCTCGGCCATGTGGTTCAGGCATGGGGCCGAATTCGCCACCGTCGGGATGGTCATCACCTCGCCGCGCCTGCAGGCGCTGGGGGCGGCGCAATGGCTGATGAAGCGGGTCTTCGACAAGGTCGCCGGGCGCGATCTGCGCCTCAATGCGACGCGCGCGGCAAGGCGGCTCTATCTCTCGCTCGACTTCCAGTCCGAGAAGACCGTCTATCAATGCCAAGGCATCGCCCGGATGCAGACGATGGCTGGGCCGGCCGATATTCGAGGCGATGTCCGGACTTTGGACGCAAAGGATATTCCCGCGGCAATCGCGCTCGACGCGGCAGGATTTGGCGTGAGGCGGGCGGCGCTCATCGAAAGGCTTTTCGCGCACTCGGCCGGCTATGGTCTTTTCAAGGGTGACAGGTTGAACGCGTTCGCGCTCTGTCGGCCGTTCGGGCGGGGCCATGTCGTGGGGCCGGTCGTGGCGGAAAGCGACGCCGACGCCGTGGCGATCGTGCGGCCGCACGTGGCCGACCATTCGGGGTCTTTCCTGCGCATCGACACCCACATGGACAATGGCGAGTTCGCCGCCTTTCTGTCGCACAGCGGAATGCCGGTTTTCGATACGGTGCTCACCATGTCGATGGGCAAACGCCTCTCCGATTTTGCCGTCGGCGGCGCTACCACTCCGATGACCTTTGCCCTCGCCAGTCAGACACTCGGGTAGTTCAGTTCAGGACGCGGGCCGAATTGAGGATGTTGGTGCAGTGACGGTACTTTTCGAGACAGGCTGAGGCGCGTCGTCGAACGCCGTAAAGTGCAAGAATCGCCCGACTTCTACTCGACTGGGAATCTCCATCTCCAATCTGCCAGACAGGATCTGCGACCACAGTCCGGATCAGGTAAAGTGCTTTCGAATGGCGAGAGCGCTGTGGCGTAGAACGGCGTGCAAAAGGCGTGTCTGCAATGCGCCTTATGTCGGACGTAGAGATTAGCCTTGCTGCCGCCTGAAAGCAGACCTCGCCGGTGATTGCGCTGGAGATCGAGGGTGCGCCAGTGCTGCCATTGGTTGTTACTCGCGGAACGACCGCCTTTCCCCCGTTGCGGCGATTTCGAGATCGGCTGGTGTGCCGACGGTTGGACCGTATCGTTCGAAGACCGGAGTGCGTCTAACGCTAGCTTGGCGGACCGATCCACCGCACGATTTCATAGGCAGGCATCGGGCGGCGAAAACCCTTCAGCGTCAGTTCGCCAACAGGGACGGATTCGACCAGTGACTCGACGGCTCCGACGACCCGTTGGCTAACGAGAATCTGACGGGATTTGGCCTCCTCGCACAATCGGGCGGCATGGTTCGACACGGTGCCGATGACGGCATAGTCCGAGCGCTGATCAAAACCGATGCGCCCGATGGTTGCGTGGCCCCTGGCAATGCCGATCCCAAAGCCAAGCAAATAGTCCCGCTTGCGCCATCGCTCTGAATGCTCGTCAATCGCGTCGCGCATCGCTGCAGCCATTGAGACAGCTCTCTCGCTGTGGTCGGCGCATGGCAGTGGATCGTTGAAAACCACGACGATACCGTCGCCAACGAACCGCTCGAGAGTCCCCTCGTGGCGGACAATTTGTTCGCCAAGACAGGAATGATACTCGGCAAGAACTGTCATGACCTCTTCGGGTTCGGCGGTCTCTGCGAAGGCCGTAAACCCGCGCAAATCGCAAAAGACAACGGTCACCTCGCGGCGGTGGCTCTGCAAGAGCGCATCTCCATTACCCGCCGCAACGATGAGGTCGGCGACCTGTTCGGGCAGGAACCGCCTGAGCCGCGCCATTCGCTCGAGCTCCGTCACCTGCTCAGCCACGGTTTGCTCGAGTGAGCGGTTCCAGTCGGAAAGTTGCGCGGCTTGGTCCTCAAGGCGTTTGGCTTGGCTCGCGACAGTGTCGTGAAGCGCCTTCTGACGCAGCATCGAGCGCACCCGCGCCAACAGCGCCCTGTGCTCGAAGGGCTTTGTCAGATAGTCGTCGCCACCGGCGTCCAGCCCCTCGACCACGTCGCGCGTGTCGGCCTTCGCGGTGACTAGAATAACGGGGATCGATCGCAGCGATTGATCGTGCTTGAGCATGCGTACCACACTAATGCCGTCGAGCTTCGGCATCATGATGTCGAGCAGGATCAGATCCGGCGTGAGTTCGCGGGCTCTCGCAAGCCCCTCTTCACCATCGGCGGCGGTTGCAACTTCATAGCCATTCGCCTCAAGGCGCATGCGCAGGATCTCGAGGTTTTCCGGAGTATCGTCGACCGCGAGAATGCGAGGCGGATCGTGCAAGGCGCTACCTCCCTCAAGAAAGGAACCCGCGAATTTCGGAAAGCAGTTGGCGAGGACTGAAAGGCTTGGCAATGTAACCATCGCACCCGGCAGCAAGGGCTTTCGCCTCGTCGCCCGACAACGCGTAGGAGGTGACGGCGATAATCGGAATGTGCCGGAGCGCCGGGTCGGCCTTGATGCGGCGGGTCGCTTCGTACCCGTCGATCACCGGGAGCTGGATGTCCATAAGGATCAGGTCTGGCCTGTGCGCTGCGGCTGCCGCTATGCCGGCGGCACCGTCCGACGCCTCAATCAGTTCGTATTCGGTGGTGGCAATGAGATCGCGGATGATCTGGCGGTTGTCCTCGGTGTCTTCCACCATCAGGATTCGTTTGCTCATGCGGCCCTCACATCCTTATTCACCCGGATTGGTACTTTGAAACGGAATGTCGACCCTGACCCGATCACGGACTCGACGTCTATGGTTCCGCCATGCATTTCGACGATGCGCTTCGAGATCGCCAAGCCAAGACCTGTGCCACCCTTCTGCCTGGTGCTGCTGTTGTCGACCTGCTGGAATTCTTCGAAGATGAGAGCCTGGTCCTTGGACGCGATGCCGGGACCGGTGTCTCGGACGGTGATCTCGAAGTGCCCGTCGACCGCATCGGCAAGAATGTCGACCGCACCCGTTTCGGTGAACTTCACGGCATTGCCTGCAAGATTCAACAGAACCTGCGTTAAACGGCGTTCGTCCCCGCGGCCGATTGGAAGGTTCTCGGCAATAGTCGTTGAAAGCTCAAGACCCTTCGCTCGTGCCAGCGGCTCGACAGCCGTAACGGTCGATCGAACAATCTGCGCGACGGAGTAGTCCTCGATCGCGAGCGTGAGCTGGCCGGCTTCGATCTTGGAAAGGTCGAGAACGTCATTGATGAGCCCTAGGAGGTGACGGCCGTTTGCCTGCACGCGCGCGACGGTCGTCTTTGCCTTGTCCGGGAGTTCGCCGTAGATGCCGTCGACCAGCAGTTCTGTGAAGCCCAAGACCGAATTGAGCGGTGTCCTGAGCTCGTGGCTCATATTCGCCAGGAATTGGGACTTGTGGCGGCTAGCTGCCTCCAGCTCCCGGCCTTTCTCCTCGATCTCGCGGAACAGCTTGGCATTCTGGATCGCGAGCACCGATTGGGCTGCGAAAGTCTCCATCAGGTGGACAACTTGCTCATGGAAGTCACCTGGCTTGTGGCGCCTGACGACCAGTGCACCAACGATCTTGTTGGGCCTCAGCAGCGGAACGATCAGGATACCGCGATATCCGGCGTCGACGATCGTCTTTCTTACAAGGAAGGAGGAAGTCTCCTTGCTGAGGTCGGGAAACTGTACCGGCATGCACCGTCCAGGCGCGTCGCCGATCCCCATATCGGCCAGCCCGATCGTCTGGTGTGAGACTGCGGCGATAAGCTCATCGCTCATACCGAAGTTTGCGCGCGGACGGAATTGCTGCCGCGTGCTGCTGAACACGTAGATCGTGCCAGCATCCGTCTCCGACAACTGGACCGCTTTGGCGACGATCGTTTTCAGCACCGTGTCGAGATCCAGCGTCGAATTGACCGCCTTGCTCACCTCACCAAGAGCCTCGAGTTCACCAACAGACGCGGCAAGCTCGCGCGTCCGTGACTGCACCGCCTCGAAGAGCCGCGCATTCTCGATGGCGATCACGGCCTGGTCGGCGAATGTCTCGACAAGTGCGATCTCCTTGGGATTGAAAGGTTGCGGCTCAACCCTCGTCATGACGAATACGCCAACGAGATCACCTTCCCGCATGAGCGGGGCAGCGAGGACGGTGCGGAATCCGCCTGCCTCAGCGATCAAGGCAACGCGGTAGTCCGGATCAGCGGTCACGTCTTCGATTTGTACGATCCGCCGTTCTTCGATTACGCGCCCTACGGCGGAGCCTCGGCCTGCGGCAAGCGCTGGAACTGGATTGGCGTCGACATAAGCACGGAAACTGGGCGGGTAGCCATGCGTCGACACATAGCGGAATACGCCATCCAGCAACTGCACGATACCACCCTTGTCGGCACGGCAGAGCCTGACAGCCGATTCCACCAACGTATCGAGCACCACCTGCAGATCGAAGGTAGAGCGGCTGATGACCTTCAGAACGTCTGCAGTGGCTGTCTGCTGCTGAAGGGCTTCGTCGAGCTGTTGGGTGCGCGTCTCAATCTCCTGATACAGGCGCCCCAGCTGGTCGGAGGTCTGGTTGACGTTGGCGGCAAGCACTCCAAGTTCGTCGCGATTGGCGACGGCAACCTGTTGGGCGAAGTCGCCGGCCGCTATCTGGCTGAGACGCGCTTCGATCTTCTTGACCGGTTCGATCAACGACCAGGAGATGATGTAGCCGAGCCCCAACGCCAGCAGGATGCTGCCCACCGCAAACGAGACCACGATCAGTCTGGACGTGCCGTACGCACCCTCGGTCGTTTCGATGGCCGCCACCATGTCGGCTTCGGCCATGTTGACCAGCTGGTTTGTCAGCCGCTCGAGGCGATCAGCCGACGGTATGATTTCATCAAGCTGAACCTTGCGCGCCTCCTCAGTGCGGCCGGCGTGGACGAGCTCCGCCACGTGCGTCACCCCAGCTGTCAGCCGTTCGTACTCTTGCCTGACCTGACCAAGCACTTCCACCTCGGCTTTGGCGACGAACTCCATGCGGTCGAGGTCGTAGCCGAACTGATTGAGCTGGCGCAGCGCAGCATCCAGCATCCGGTCGTCCTGAAGCAACAGGGCGGTGGAGATGCTGTAGAGCTGGGTGGTCGTATCGTGCTGTACCTGGCGGTAGGCCGCGATCCTGCGCTGCAGCTTGATCAGCTCGTTGGTCTGATCGTTGACCCCACTCAGCACCTGCAACCCGACGGCCCCGAGCACGATCAGCAGGCCGACGATCGACAGGAACGCGATCAAGAGCTTGGTCTGGACGCGAGCCGGCAGCCGGGCAACCCAGCCAACGAGCCGGTTCGTTATGCTATTTGGATTCGTCCAAGAGGCTGACAAGGTCATCCCGGAACTCCTCCAAGTCGAACCGGACGCCAAGATACTGTACTCGCAAGATGCCATTGGGGTCTACGAGCGACGTCAACAAGGTATGGTCAACCTCTCCGTTCGCCGCCTTCTTCGCGATGACCCCGTATTTCCGTCCCACCTCATGGACGACCGCCGGATCACCGGTAAGAAACGACCAGCCCTTCAGATCGGCGCCAAAATTCTGCGCATATTCCTTCAAGACATCGGGCGTATCGCGCTCCGGGTCGACGGTGATCGAAACGAAGGCGATTTGGGGTCCGAACGCACTACCCAACTTTTCCTGCACGCTCGCCATATGGGCGGTCAGCATCGGGCATACGTCGGTACAGTACGTATAGATGAATGAGACGGCGACCACCTTGCCGCGAAAGTCGTGCAGCGACACGCGCACATTGTCCTGCGATAGCAAGGTAAAGTCCGGCGCCTGTCCGATCGTCGGCAGGCGCTCGTCGTGCGGCGCGTCGTGCGCGTGTGCCGGCCCGGCCATCAACGCCAGCACCAGTGCGCATGCCGGCCAGCAACTCATGTCTTCAACTCGCGTTTGAGTTCGTTGAGGAAGCGCCAGTCCGTGCCGTTGGCGATGATCGTCTGCGGCGTTGACCTGATCATGCCTGCCTTTTGAAGTCGCAGCGAATAGAAACGAACGGTGTCCTCTGAATCGTACTCGCGCCACTTCCGGTATGGCACCTCGGTAAGCGCCCCCAAGGCATAGTCGTAGTTGGCGGTGAAGTTCCGTTCGACCAGCCGCCTCGCCGCAACGTCGGGCTGCCCCGCGCACAAGTCCGCCGCCTTGAGGATGGCGCGCAGAACGCGCTTGGAGGCAACCGGATGCTCGCGCACGAAATCCGCGTTGCCGGCAAGCAGGCAGCAGAAGTATGCCGCCCACGGTTGATCCAGCGTGCTGTTTATGAGCACGCGGCCAATGCCCCTGGCTCGAAGCTCTTGCGGCTCCGGCGGGAAGCCGAGGAAGGCGTCGACTTCGCCGCTTGCGTACAGCTCCTTCGCCCGCACTTGGGGGTCGCTTACCCAGTTGATATCGCGCAGCGGGTCGATCCCGACGTAAGCTGCCATGCTGGCAAGGAACAAATACGGGCTCGACCCCAGCGCCTGTACGCCGATTCTCTTGCCCCTCAGGTCACGGAGGCTATCGATCCCCGGCCGGACGAAAAGCTCGAAGCAGCCGGGATGGACGCCACTCAACAGGGTCAGTGCCTTGCCCTGGTCGATAGCCACGATCGACGACGTGATAAAGTTCAAGCTGAAGTTGACATTCCCGCTAGCCGTGTTTGCCGTAGTCGCGGTCCCCGGCTCGGACTCTACATATTCGATCTCGTCGAAGCCTTCCGCGTGAAGCAGTTCCTCGGCTACGTATTGCGGCGCGATGCAAACGCCAGGGATCTTGGCCAAGCGAATGCGCGTGGTCTCCGGCGGTGGCTCGGCAAGAACTCGAGTTGGAGCGCCGACGAGGCTTGCGGCGCCGGCAGCCGTCAGGCCGGCCAGGAAACGGCGTCGGTTCTGAATGATCCGCATGTCACGCTTCCTCCCAGGACAAAGCAGGTTCAGATTTTCATCTCACGCTTGACCTCGTTGAAAAGGTGCCAGTCCGTGCCTTTCGCGATGATCTCGTTTGGGCTCGACTTGACAATCCCGGCTTCATGCAGCCGCAGCGAGAAGAACCTCATCGTGTCCTCGGGATCGAAGTCGCGCCAATTGGCGTATGGGACCTCGCGGAGCGACTGCACGGCGTAGTCGTATTGTTCGGTGTGTCCGCCATCCACCAGGAGGCGAGCCACCCGTTCCGGTTCGGCCGCGCAGATGTCGGCCGATTTGATGATGGCCCGGATGACGCGCTTGGTGGCAGCTGGATTTTTCTCGGCATACGCGGCGTTGACCGCCAGCATGCAGCAGTAATATTGCGACCACGGCCGGTCCTTGGAACTGTCGAGGATGACGTGGCCGACCTTGCGGGCGCGGAGGTCTTGAGCCTCAGGCGGAAAAGCCAGGAAGGCGTCGACCTTGCCCTCGGCGAAGAGGTCTGCCGGCTTTGCCTCGCCGACGATCCATTCGATGTCGCGTTGCGGATCGAGGCCGACATAGGTTGCCATGGCACTGACGAAGATATGCGGATCCGACGATAGATTGCCGCCGACGCCGACTTTGCGGCCCTTGAGATCCGTGATGCCATTTATGTCCTCACGTCCGAACAACTCGTAGCAACCGACATGCACTCCGGAGATCACCTTGATCGGGGCGCCAGTGTCGACCGGAATGATTAGGGCCGTGGCAAAGTCAATGCCGAAGTCGATGTCGCCGCGCGCCAGCATCTCCGTCTGGGCGATGCCGGCCTCGGCGGCCACGAAGCCGAAATCTGACAACCCCTCTGCGCGGATCAGATCCTCGGCGACGTACTGCGGAGCGATGCAGATACCAGGCGCCGCCGCAAAGCGGGCGATCGTGGTTTCAGGTGCCGCTTCGGCAGCGGCCGCGTTGTGGCCCTTCGCAAATCCCGCGGCTGCGAGCGCAGACAGGCCTGTGAGGAAACGGCGACGGTTGTGGACAATCTGCACGACTCTCTCCTTCCCTTGAAAAAGGCACCGCGCGTCGGCGATAGGTCTACGTCTTCAGCTCTCGCTTTAGCTCGTGGAGGAACCGCCAATCGGTACCGTCTGCGATGATCTTCTGGGGACTCGACCTGATCATGCCGGCCTCTTGAAGTCGCAGGGCGTAAAACCGGATCGTGTCTTCCGGATCGTATTCTCGCCACTTGTTGTAAGGCACGTCGGTCATCGTCTGCAGTGCATAGTCATAGTTAGCCGTGAATCCGTCATCGACGATCTGTCGTGCGACACGCTGTGGCTCAGCGACGCAAAGGTCCGCGGCTTTCAGAATGGCGCGGACGACGCGCTTGGTCGCGATCGGGTTGTTGTGAACGAAGTCGGCGTTGCCGGCCAGCATGCAGCAAAAGTACTGCGACCAGGGACGATCGACGGCGCTGTTGACTACTACGTGGCCGATGTTTTGGGCGCGCAGTTCCTGGGGCTCGGGCGGAAAGCCGAGAAACGCATCGATTTCTCCCCGCTTAAAGAGCGTCATTGGTTTGATGGTCGGGCTGGTGACCCAATTTATGTCCTTGACTGGATCCAGGCCGACATAGGCCGCCATGCCCGTCAAAAATACATGCGGACTCGAGCCCAAGGCTTGGACGCCGACACTCTTGCCCTTCAGGTCTCTAATCCCGCTGATACTCTCGTTTCCGAATAGCTCAAAGCAGCCAGGGTGCACCCCGGCCAGCACAGCGATCGGACCCCCTGCATCCATAGTCACCACAAGCGGCGCGGCGAAATTCAATGTAAAGTCCACCTGGCCACTCGCGACCGCGTCAGATTGCCCCGCGGCTGTCTCAGTCATTACATAGCGAACTTCAGTGAAGCCCTCCGCATGCAACAGCTCCTCGGCAACATATTGAGGCGCGATGCAGATGCCCCTGATCTTTGCAAGGCGGACGCCCGTCGTTTCCGGCGGTGGCTCCGCGGGGAGCGATTGCCGGACCCCAATGAGGCTTGCGGCGCCGGCTGACGCAGCGCCGGCTAGGAAACGGCGGCGGTTCTGGATGATCTGCATAAGCCTCTCCTTCCCTCGATAGGGCGCACGGCGTGTTGGCGATTGCCTACGTCTTCAACTCGTTCTTCAGTTCGTTGAGGAAACGCCAGTCGGTGCCCTGTGCCAGGAGCTTACCGGGGGTGCTCTTGAGCATCCCGACCTCGCGGAGGCGCAAGGCGTAGAAGCGCAGGGTGTCCTCAGCGCTATACTCACGCCAACCGTAGGGGATCGCCTTCAAGACCTGGAGGGCATGGTCATAGCGCTTAGTATAGCCCTGCTCCACCAAGAACTGGGCGGACTGCTCGGGCCCGCTGGTGCAGAAATCGGCCGCTTTCAAGATGGCGCGGAGGGCGCGTTTGGTGGCCACCGGATTCGTGCGGACGAACTCCCGGTTCCCAGCCAGCATGCAGCAGAAGTATTGCGACCAGGGCCGGTCCACGGTGCTGCTAATCACTACATGGCCGATCTGCTGCTCCCGCATCTCCTGCGGTTCGGGGGGAAAGCCCAGATAGGCGTCGATCTTCCCCTCACTTAGGAGCCGGATGGACTCGGGGCCCGGATGCGTGACGAAGTGTATGTCCTTATGGAGGTCCAGGCCCACATAAGCCGTCATACTGGCGAGAAAGACGTATCGGCTGGAATCCAGCGACGGCACGGCCACGGTCTTCCCCTTGAGGTCGCGGATTGCTTGGACGCGATCGGTCCCGAACAGCTCAAAGCAGCCGACGTGGAGACCAGCCAGGATGACGATCGGATCCCCAGCCTCCAGATGGAGAAGGAGCGGGGCCGCGAAATGCGCACTGAGGTCGGCTTCACCGGAGGCGAGAGCCGGCGCGATGTCTGCGGTCCCCCTCTTTTGGAGGTAGTGCACCTCGGTGAACCCTTCGCTGCGCAGCAGTTCTTCGGCTACATACTGGGGGGCCTGACAGATGCTGGGAATCCGGATGAGCCGGATCCGCGTCGTCTCAGGTGGTGGCTCAGAGGGGAGCGAT
This sequence comes from Mesorhizobium sp., assembly GCA_004017275.1. Classification (GTDB taxonomy): domain Bacteria; phylum Pseudomonadota; class Alphaproteobacteria; order Rhizobiales; family Rhizobiaceae; genus Mesorhizobium. The sequence continues at coordinate 303,086 of SAKE01000001.1, forward strand.
TGGCGGACCCCAACTAGGCTCGCGGCGCCGGCTGACGCAGCGCCGGCTAGGAAACGGCGGCGGTTCTGGATGATCTGCATAGCCTCTCCTTCCCTTGATAGGGCGCACGGCCTGTTGGCGATTGCCTACGTCTTCAACTCGCGCTTCAGTTGATTGAGAAAGCGCCAATCCGATCCAGTGGCGATTATCTCTTGCGGGCTCGACTTGATCATGCGCGTTTCGTGCATGCGCAACGCGTAAAAGCGCATGGAGGCTTCGGCATCGTAATCCCGCCATCTGTCGTACCGGATGTCGCTAAGCGTTTGCAGCGCGAGTTCGTAGCTGGGGACGAACCCTCGATCGACTAGCTGCGCTGCGCTCCATGACGGATCTGAGGCACAGAGGTCGGCGCCCTTGAGGATGGACCGCAGGACGCGCTTAGTCGCTACCGGATATCTGTCGACATAATCCGCAGTCGCAGAAATCATGCAGCAGAAGTGCTGCGACCACGGCGGGTCGGTGGTTGAGTTCAGGATCGTATGGCCCACTCTTCTGGACCGGAGTTCCTGCGTTCGGGGTGGTTGGCCGAGGAATGCATCGTATTTTCCTGCCACGAAGCCTTCCGCAAAATTCTGTTCTTCGATGACCCATTCGATGTCGTTGACCGGATCGAGCCCAACATAGGCGGCCATCAGAGAGACCAACACGTATTGCGGCGAATCGAGCGTAAAGACCCCGACCCGCCGTCCCCGCAAGTCCGAAATTTGTTTGACGTTGTCGTTGGCGATCAGTTCGAGGCACCCGGAGTGCAGGCCGGTTAGCACCCTGATCGGCACGCCTGCATCGATCGACGCCAGATGAATCGGGACGTAATTCACACTGAAGTCCGTCTCGCCGTTTGCGATCCACGTCGAATGATCAACCTTCCTGTCGCCTTGCACATAGCGGACATCGGTGACCCCCTCGGCGCGCAGCATCTCTCCGGCGAGGTACAGGCCTGCCCAACAATAGGCCCCGCCGATGTACCGGGGTAGGCGGACCGAGGTGGTCTCCGGCAGCGGCTCAGCCCAGGCTTGCGTCGAGGTGCCGATAAGGCCCGCGGCGCCGGCTGACACAGCGCCGGCAAGGAAACGGCGGCGGTTCTGGATGATTTGCATCGGACGGTTCTTCCCTTTGGCGTATTGGCGATGCCTACGTCTTCAGCTCCCGCTTCAGCTCGTCGACGAAACGCCAATCCGTGTTTGCGGCAAGGACTTCGTTGGGACTCGTGGTGATCATGCCCAACTCCTTCATGCGGAGGGCATAGAAGGTCAACGTATCGGCTGGGTCGTACTCGCGCCACACACCATAACGCGCCTCGGCAAGGGTACGTAGGGCGTAGTCGTAGCTGCTGGCGAAACCCTTCTCGACCGAACGCCTGGCTGCCGCCTGAGGATCGGAGACGCAGAGGTCCACAGACTTGAGTAGGGCGCGCAGCGCCCGTTTCGCCGCCACCGGGTACTGGCTGACGAAATCGGCGCTGCCATAGATCAAACAGCAGAAATATTGCGACCACGGGCGGTCGGTCGCCGTCACCAGGATCGGGTGGCCGATCTTGCGATCGCGTGCGATCAGCGGATCGGGCGGTGTCGCGAGAAACGCGTCGATCTTGCCTTCTGCGAGCAGTTCCAGCGCATTGGAAGTCTCAACCCATTCGATGTCTCTGTCAGTGTCGACTCCGACATTAGCGGCCATCAACCTGAGGAGGACATGCCCCAAGCCGTTCAGCTGGTTGATGCCCACCCGTCTGCCGCGCAGGTCTTTCACACTTGTGACGTGCAGACCGGCCAACAACTCGATGCAACCGACATGCAAGCCGGCGAGGACCTTCAGTGGCGTTCCGCTCTCGATCAGCTGCAGGATTATCGGAGCGTCATAGGATTCGATATCGACTTGGCCGTCCGCCACCAATCTCAGCCCTTCGGCGTCACTGGCCGGTTGGACGAATTCGACCTCGGTGAAGCCTTCGGCACGCAACAATTCTTCAGCTGCGTAGAACGGCGTCACACAGTCGGAAACCTTAGGATAAACCGAGGTGCGGATGCGGGTAACCTCGGGCGGCGGCTCCGCCCAGGCTGGCTTCGGGGCGCCGAGGAGGCCTGAGGCGCCGGCTGCCGCTGCGCCGGCCAAGAAGCCGCGGCGGTTCTGGATAATCTGCATCGGAACGCTCCTTTCCGAACTGCAAAGGGCAATTTGCGGCCGGAACCGGGCAAAAGAGGTTTCGACAGAGGCAGATGGTCTCGTGGGCGCGACGAGTAGCCGTCGATTCTAGCGCGTCCAGTCTGATGCGGGAGTCTTGCGCTCTCAGTCGCCGAGCTCATGCATTAGCAACCGACGATATGCGACGATACGCCCAATTTGAGTTGGTTGCGAGCGCAAAACTTACTCCGCCAAACGTCACGTCAGCGCCTCGATGTCAGTGGAGACCGTTTGCACGATTGCGAACGGTCGCTTCAAGTTTACTTGCAGCCGTTCCGAGTGATCGACACAAAGGTTTGCATCGGTCAGGTTCTGACCTTGGTCTCACCGGGCGGAACGTCCGCTACCGTTCTTCGGACACCAAAAGCCGCCATTCCGCTGCCGGCCTCAGATCGGACATTCGCCCCATGGGTCGCATTGCGTAGGAGGGTGACAGCAGCTGTGCGATTTAGGTCGTCCGCTGCGATGCCATCGTCCGGGTCGTCTATGACAGTTAATCTTGCGGTGAAAGTGCGTCTATCTGGTGCGGTGACGGTACTTTTTGAGATCGGCGATGGCGCCGTCGAACGCCACGAAGTGGGAAAAGTTGGCCGATTGGGCCCGATAGGTGGCGAAACCTCAATATATTTTTTTGTTGCAATTTTCCTTTTAAAATCAAAAGCGTATCTTTTTAACGGGCCGTGCGGCAGCTTTCGGTGCCGCAAACAAGAAAAAGCCCAGCTAGATCAATGACTTAGCTAGGCTAAAATCAATCGAGTGGGAGTGATTCAGGCCTATCCGGGCGTATCGGCCGGCGCCGCGTCGCTGGAGAACCAGCTTGTCGACGAATGTGTTTCGGTGGCGACCGCTGCGGGGCATTCGCTTGACGATGGTGAGGTCGCGAAGGTTGGGGCCTATGTCACCCACGCGGGGTCGACCATCACGACCTCGATGCTGCGCGACATCGAGAACGATTCACCGATAGAAGCGGATCAGATAATTGGCGACATGATGCGGCGGGCGTCATCGTTCTCGTTGCCCGCCCCGATACTCTCGATGGTGCACGCGCACCTTGGGCGATCGCTGCAAGGGCCGTTTTCGACCCTGTTCGATTGGACCGTCGAGAACATTGACGTGATTCAGAACTGCCAACGCAGCTATGACGCGCGCGAAGATCAGATAGCGGCCTGAACGGTGGCGAGCGCTCATCGAATGCCTCTTGCCAGCGGGAGAAGGCAAGCTCCGAAAGAAGACGGCGCGGTTGGTTGGGATCTATGCAGTAGGCCTGAGAGCAGTCTTGGGATGCTCGTCAGCTTCGCGCTAATCCCAGCCGGATGTCGATCCCTGGTACGAAGCCTCGGAGCATGGCGCCCATGGTCCGAGGAATCGTAACATCAAGCCCATGCGATGTCGTTAGGACGGCTTCGCCGTCTGTAATCTATTCGGCGCCCGTGATGGACGCAGTTAGTCCTGAGATCCAGTCATAGAGAACAATAGATCACGAAAGGTGGAAGCCCTCACGACGACCAATCGGGAATTAGCGGGCTATGGCGTACAGATAGGACGGTTACGTTGTTGTTGAACTAGTCGCCTCGCGCGTGCTTGGTTCACGGAAATCGTGAGCGCAGCGAGTGTTCGCTTCGGGAATTGTGGCCTCCGCGATGGCTCCAACCCCGACAGGCCCCCGATAGCGAAGGACAAACTACCGATCGGTAAAGATCTTGACAGATTAGCTGCGCCTAATCTTTACTGACCGATAAATCGGCAGATGCAGTCCACATGGCCAAGCTGCTCTCAACCAGCGCCTCAAGCTCACTTTGGCTTGCGCCAGCGCCTCCCTGCATGAGGATGCCGTGCATCAGGGATTGGACAAAGCGCACGAGACCTTCGACATTGACGGTCGGCAACAGGTCGCCGTCGCGTTTGGCCCGCTCAAACCGGGCCGCGAGCAAGTCGCGCCCGATGGCCTGGCGCCTGAGGACTTCGTTGCGAATGGGCTGCGCCTCATCACCTTGCATTGCGTTAAGAACCATCAGGCAGCCGCGCGGTTGCCCCTCTGCCTGTTGATCGCGTAGCGCTCCCCTGAGCAGCGCTTCGAAAACGCCTCGCGCCGTCGGAGCTTGGAGCGCTTCAGTTAGGTAGTCTTTACGAAGTGACTGATAGAGGTCGAGGGCCTTGAAAAACAATGCTTCTTTGTTGCCGAATGCGGCGTAGAGACTGGGTCGAGTGATTCCCATCGCCTCAGTGAGATCATTCAACGATGCGCCCGCGAAACCCTTGGTCCAAAAGACCTTCATGGCAGCATCGAGCGCTGTGTCGGCGCTGAACCTTCGCGGGTCGCGGCCTAACTCGCCTGCCGGTGCCGCCCCCCTCGTTGAAGCGCTCGCGGCGGCCGCAACGTCGCTGATCGCCCGCCAGGCCGCCATCGCCTGTTCGGCACCCTCTCGCAAGTCGTCATGTGGCGCGCCGCCGGCGGCTTTCATGGCGAGGCCGCCGAGAACCGACGTCACATAGCTCGCCAGCCCTGAGGCATCAGCGTCCACAGGGAGTTCGCCACTCCGTTTCGCCTCTTCGAACCGGTCTCGCAGTTTCAGTTCTGCCGATTGGCGGCGATGAAGCAGGGCAGCGGGAATGTCGGCATTCTCACTGCCCATCGCCAAGCCCGCATGAACGAGTATGCGGCTGGACTCCTGCGCTGGCGAGGTCGTCAGCAAGCGCTTGACGACTTCTTCGGCCTTGGGGGCTGTGAGCGCCCACTCCCAGTGCTCGTCCTCGCGCCCACTACAGCGGCCGAGAACAGCGTCGAAAAGCCCGCGCTTGCTTCCGAAAGCCGCGTAGATGCTGGGAGAGTTCAAGCCCATTGCGGCCGTCAGTTCCGCCATGGTTGAGCCGTCGTAGCCCCGGCGACCGAAGACGTCCGCCGCGCGATCTAGCACTTCGCTTTCTTCGAACGCGCGGGGGCGGGCCATTGACAGCACTCCATTCTGTAACATACATAACATAATCAGCTTTGGTCATCCGCCAATCGCGACGTGAGACATGGGCCATTTTGTAGCAGGCGTTAGGCCTGCCTGGCTAGATAGTCAGCAAACTAGGAGGTAAAACATGAGTTCGTTCCGCTTCGAGCAACACGGTGCGGTGGGCAAACTGATCTTGCTCGGTGATGCAGACAGCGAGCCAGGGTCCGACTTTCCCTCGTCGCTGCGGGCCGCTGTTCGCCAGGCATATGCAAACGACATCCGCATCCTTCACTTGACGTCCGCGTCCGGCAACATCGCCGTAGCAGACGATCTGGGCGCCATCGGTGACAAGGGCTCGAAATTTCTCGAAGCGTTTGCGGCCGACATCCTGGCTTCGATCCGTCTCATCGAGGAACTGCCCGTCCCCACGGTTGCTTCGGTAGCAGGGATGGCCTTGGGCGGCGGTTTCGAACTGCTCCTGGCGTTCGATTTCCTGGTCGTCGCAGAGTCGGCGATGCTCGTCCTCCCGGAAGTGTCGGTCGGCTGCATTCCAATGGCAGGCGGGGTGCAGCGGCTCGCCGATCGAGTCGGCAAAACACTCGCTACTCGCTTCGTCCTGCTTTCGGAGCCAATTTTCGGAAAGATCGCAGTCGATCTGGGTATCGCAACCCATTCAGCGCCTGACGGCAAGTTGGAGGAGATCTCCGACGAACTCGTGCGGCATCTCGCGACAGGGCCGACCCTGGCGTACGGCAAGGCGCGCACGCTCATCCACACCTGGGCTACCGGCGGCGTTGCGGCTGCCGACATAATCTCCACCCGCCTCGGCGCTGGCATCCTCGACACCAAGGATGGCGCAGAGGGAATGGCCATTGCGGTCGCGGCTGTGCGCAAACACGAGCCCATCCCGAAGATCCAGTTCGCAGGGAAGTAACTCGATCCGGTGCTGACAGCAATTCTCGGAGTCAGGCAGCGGTTAGTCTGCGAATGACTCCGAGACGGATGACAGAACTTCAAAGTAACCAGAACACCATCTCGATCACACGCGAACTATTATCGAGCTGTGTACATCACAAATCGATCTCATCGGTCGCCGCATCGCGTGCGTCAATTTCACAATTCAAATGGAGTATGAAAGATGACTTTCGTGGATCGGAATAGATCGCTGAAGCAGACCTTTGTAGAAACCAATGGCGTCAAGCTGAACGTTGTTGAGGAAGGCGATGGCCCGGCTGTGCTGTTCGTTCACGGCTTTCCTGACGGATGGCGGGGCTGGCGCCGGCAGATGGCGGCAGTCGCGGCCGCGGGTTACCGTGCGATATCGTTCGATACGCGTGGCTACGGCGATAGCTCCAAGCCTGAAGACGCCGCGCTTTACACGGTTCTCTACCATGTAGGAGACCTTGTCGGCATCCTCGCGAAACTCGGGATCGAGCGCGCGACCCTGGTCGGCCACGACTTCGGTGCGACGGTGAGTTGGAACGCGGCGGTGATGCGTCCGGATCTGTTTGACGCGGTCTTCGGCCTCAGTGTCCCTCCGGTGCTACCGGGTGCGGGGCCCAGCATGCTCGAAATGCTGAAGGCCGCCGGCAAGGAGGGAGCCTTTTATATGTTCCGCCACATGAAGCCGGAGGCCGACCAGGAGTGGGCGGATGCGGCCACGACTTTCTCGGGCGCTCTCTATTGGATGTCGGGGTTGCCCGATGCTTCCGAAGCATGGGGTCCGATGGACCCAAGCAAAGATATGCACCGGCCATCCCCGATCGGCATCCCGCCCTTCGCTGACCGCGAGGACGCCGAGACGATGATCGCAGGCTTCCAGCGTGATGGCTTCCACGGTCCACTGAATATCTATCGCGGCATGCAACCCTATTTCGACCAAGCAAAAGCATTTGCCGGGGCGAAGATCCGACAGCCAGCCTTCTTTGCGTATGGCACAGCAGACAGCATGGTTAAGATGCGAGCTTTGAACGAGGAAGATCTCAAGCCGGCCGTGCCAAACCTCCAGGGGTTCCTACCACTTGAGGGCGTCGGGCACTGGCCTCAGCTCGAGGCGTCTGAGGCAGTGAATGAGGCGCTGGTCGCCTTTCTCAAAAGGAGGAAGGTTTAAGCCGTAACGACGATTTTTCGTTTGGATGCAAGCATTCGTGCCGTCGGCTCTCGAAGCCGCGCTCTAGCTTCAGCGCTCGAGGACTCTACTCGAACGAACGCTTGGCTTACCGTTGTTTGAGCGCAGTAGGATCGGAGCCCGCCGACCCTTGCAGGAGAGCGCTTCATCCGCGAAGCAGCCATCAGCGCCGAACATCTTCGCCAAGCCGTCAATGAAATGGCCTTATTAAAGCGCGGAGATGCGGGAGAGTTGAAGATTGGCCTAATGGCCTCTCTGGCAAGTGGATTTTTGTCTGAACTGTTCGGGGCATACCCTAGCGTAGTATATCGTGCACAAAGGAGGGTCTCCTTTGTGCCCACATCGCGACGTTCACGCCCATCCGGGATGATTCCGAAAAATAACTTCGATCATCCGATTGCTGATCTGATTCAATACGCTGCCTTCTTGGCATCGTTGCTCGACGGATTTGTCAGGATGCCGCTCGCGACGATGTGAAGGAGGTGATCGGCCCGTGGCGCGAATGAGGGTTGGTCGACCGCCCAGCCGAGAGCCGTTATCAGGGCGAACAGGTCGTCCCCACTCATATCGGCGCGCGCCGTTCCCTCGCCCTGAGCATGGAGCAGTAGTCGCGCGCCTGCTGCGTGCACCGCTGCGCATGAAGCATAAAGAGCGGAGTCCGGGTTCGTGTGGGCGGCCGCCATCATGGCGACAACGCCCCTATAGCTTTGGGTGAATGCCACCAATTCTCGAAACCAGGAGAGAAGTGCTTTGTCAGCCGAAGTCGACGCTTCGAGTTCGTCTGCCTTCTGCGTCAGTGCGTCCAGATTGGTACACAGCAACGCTTCGAACAGGGCTTCTCGCGTCGGGAAATGACGAAGCAGTGTGGCCAAGCCGACGCCGGCACGGCGGGCAATATCGCGCATCGACGCGTCGGTACCATGCTCGGTGACGACGTCACGCGCGACCGTGAGAACTTGGCTGCGATTTTTTTCTGCGTCGGCTCGCATGGACTGCCTTGATAAATGGATCGGTGATCCATATATGTGGATCGGCGATCCGATTGCCAAAATGGATCAGTGATCCACTCAATACAGCGCATGTGGGTAAATGGCAACAGGCGCTGTCCAACACGACGATAAGGAGAAGTCATGGGAAAGCTTGACGGTAAGGTTGCAGTCATCACGGGTGGATCGAGCGGCTTGGCGTTGGCGAGCGCCAAGCGGTTCGTTGAAGAAGGCGCCTATGTTTTCATCACGGGCCGGAAGCAGGAGGCGCTCGACGAGGCCGTGAAGCTGATTGGCCGCAACGTGACCGGCGTGCGCGGCGACGCGTCCAATCTCGACGACCTCGACCGCCTGTTCGATACAGTCAAGCGGGAAAAAGGCAAGATCGACGTCCTGTATGCGAGCGCCGGCATGGGCGAAGCCGCCCCACTGGGCGAGATCACCGAGCAGCATTTCGATGCGGCCTTCAACCTGAATGCACGCGGCACGCTGTTTACGGTTCAGAAGGCGTTACCGCTGTTCAACGATGGCGGATCGATCTTCATGACCGGGTCGGTTGCTTCGATCAAAGGTTTTCCTGGCTACAGCGTCTATGCGGCGAGCAAGGCGACGCTGCACGCATTCGCACGCGGGTGGCTCAACGAACTCAAGGGCAGGAACATCAGGGTGAACGTGCTGCACCCAGGGCCGATCGCCACACCGATGCAGGACCAGGTTCTCACCGAGGAAGCGAAGCAGATGTTCGAATCCCTGATCCCGCGGGGAAAGATGGGCCGTCCTGAGGAAATTGCGGCGGTCGCGCTGTTTCTTGCTTCAGACGATTCGAGCTTCGTGAATGGGATGGAGTTGAATGTCGACGGCGGCTTCTCGGCCATCTGAAATCGCGCCGGATCGCGGGAAGCGGTTAACCGGCGGGAACTAACGTGTCCATGGTGGAATGACTTCCGCGCTGAATGTCGGTCCGGCCGCGCGGAAGTCGTTCACGGCGGGACGCCTACGGCATGAGACGCGCGCTGACGAAGGTTAGGCTCACCCGGATGGGCTGACCGCCGGCGCGGTCGATCCGTCACGACAGCCGTCGCGGCTGCGCACTCGTTGAACCGTCCGACAGCGTCAGCATCGCCGCGACTTAACTGATGCGGATCCCTTTTCGCGCCCTGCTCAGTCCTCGTCCTGCCACCTGCGCAGATCAGTCTGGTCATGATAGGCCATGCGGTCCGGAGTGGTGATGATCTCCATCGTCGTGCCCCAGGGCATGCGGCAATAGCAGACCTTGTTTCCAAGACCTTTCTCGGTTGCATAGGGAATAGCGCGTGGCGCGGTGAGGGGCGTGCCCCCAGCCTTCTCGAAGCGTTCGACCGATGCGTCGATGTCGTCGGTGTAGAGAGCGAAGTGCGTGATGCCGAAGTCGCTCGCCCGGATCGGCTGGGCTTGCTCGGGACAAGCGGCGGCGTTAGCGTAGTTTCGGTGGCGACTTTCGCTGTCATAAATTGTTTTCGTGTCCGTATCTCACTTCCGCTGAACTGGCATCTCCATCTCCGATTTGCGCCCACGTCCCCTATGAAGTAAAGACCCTTCAAAAAAGGAGAGGGCTACAGCGTAGAACGGCGTGCACAAAGGCGGGTCTGCTTCGCGCCGCACGTCGGCCATTGAGGCCGACTTGACCGCCTACCAATGCAGACATTGCTGCTGCCAACGCTGAGGTCCCGAAGCGGTCGTCGATGCTCAGAAATCGGCTTCCTCGACATATCTGGCCTTCAGCCATGTGTTCGACGGCCCGCTCCGGTAGCCGCTGTCGGCGCGCTTCGAGATGACGCTCTCGAGCTTCTCAATGGCGCGGAAGATCGCTAGCGCACTGCCCTCGAAATGCTCGCTGTACTGGATCTTGCCGAGGCCGTGCTCAACCAGTTGCCACAGTGCCTGCTTGCGCTGCAGCAGGGGCAAGGAGGCTAGATTGCGACCATCGAGATGGAGGATGTCGAACGCGACGAACACCAGCCGGCTTGGTTCGTTCCAGATCGCGGCTTCCAGCGCGGGGCAATCGGGAGGGCCTTGCTCGCCTGGCACAATGACCTCGCCGTCGATAATGGCAGCCCGGCATGGCAGTTCGACAGCCAGCGCTATGGGCCAGTATTTCGTGGTCCAGTCACGGCCGTTCTTGCTGTAAAGACGCACGCCGCCCTTATCGATGATGATCTGCGTTCGGTAGCCGTCAAGTTTGACCTCGTGAACCCATCCCTCATCTTCGGGCGGCCGCTCGACCCGAGTCGGGATCTGCGGCGGAATAAATTCCAGCCGGCCGCCGTTGACCTTGGAACGCTTACTCAATGACGCCACCTTTGACCGCGCCAGCGGCGGCTGACCGGCACAGGCAGCCCGGCATCCCCCCAACCTGGACGCCTGCCGCCTGTGCCGAGCCCCCGCCGAGCAATTGCGAGCATCTGCGCACGAGGCCGGATTGTCGTTAGCTTCGCATCCAAATACTTATCCTGGCGTACATATCCCGCCCCGTGCGGCGTTCTTGCCCCACCACCGACTGGCCTATCCCATCTACGATTGCCGCCGGCCCATGCAGTCCTTTGGCCAATTCCGGGCGATCTGGTCAGTCCATCAAAAGCACCAGAGCGGGATGCAGCTTCTTCAGATTCGGCAATGATTTCGATTGCCAGGGTATGTCGGGCGTTCCACGCACGACGAGTCGAACATCGGGATGCTTGCGCACCTCGATGGTAAATTTCGCCAGCAGATTGATGCCGGAAGAGTTGAGAAAGTGCAGGTCCTTCAAATTGAGCGTAATGGAAGCGGGATTTGAGGCAAGAACGCTGGTCGCCAAAGCCGTGATCGGCGCACCGGCTTCGGAACTGGGAAGTCGCATGGCACCGTCGAAAAAAATATCGCTTCCTTCAATCCACACGCGGTAGTCATCTGTCTTGATTTCCATAGCCTTGCTTCGTTTCACTAGTTGTGAATTTGCGAGATAGGAATGGAGGCATATGTCTCCAGGCAAATCCGATCGCCTTCGTCGGCGGAGCTGAATATCCAGGCCAAGCGTGCGCCATAGTCGCTCATCAACGTCAGCAATCCGAGTCCGGAGCCTGACACGTCGGGGTTCGCGGCATTCGCTTCAATTCGCTGTATCAGCAGGTCTTTGGGGTCGCCAACCGTGATGTCCGTCAGGAGACTTTGGAACTCAGACGCATTTTCACCCTCGACGTCATTCGACACCTTGAGCTTGAAGCACTCCGAATCCATTGACGCCTCGATCACGATCTCACCCGGTGCGCGAAACTTGACGGCGTTCTCGATAAGCTCGTTGACCAGATATCCGATGCTGTGCCGCACTTCCATGTAGTCATTGCGGGACGACCGGAAGCGCAACGCGAAAAGATCGGCGATGAAGTCCGAGGTCGTGGCACAATGACGCCAGCTCAAGTCGAGAGGTCCGTCAAACAGCCGCACGCGACTGACGCTCTCCTTCATCCCGATTGCAATGTCAGGGGTCCCGAACAGCGTCGTCATTACTATGTGTGCCTTATGATCACGAGAGTGATGTCGTCGAGGATCTTCTGGACTCCGATATGGGCCATCAGATCCTCGATGATCCCAGTCTTGATTTCCTCGGCGCTGCCGCCGTGACGGTTTTTTGCGCTCCGGCAGAGGCGCTCGAACCCGAATAGCCTTTTGTCCTGATCCTCCGCCTCGGTCACACCATCGGTGTGCAGCACGATCACGTCGCCACTCTCGAACAGGATGTCACGCGTGTCGATGAACTTCGAGATGTCATTCTCCAGGCCAACCGGCAGGCCCAGATCAATCGTATCGATGCGTTCGACTTCCCCGTCCGCGCGCACGACGAGAACGTCCTCATGCTGGCCGGATAGCGTTACCCGCTCATCCTCGAAGTCAAGAAAGGCCAGCGAGAGATGCTTGCCGGTGTTCGTCCGCTCGATGTTCTTGTAGATCGCTCTGTTCAGCCGGTCCAGAAACTGGTGCGGATCGCTCTCGTTGGTCTCCTGCAACGCGCGTGCAACGGATTGGACCATCAGCATCAGCACGCCACTCTCGAGACCATGACCGGTCACGTCGCCGATGCCGATCTTGACCCGTGAGCCGTTCTGCAGGACGTCGTAGTAGTCACCGCCGACCTCGTCGGCCGGCCGCATGTAGGCTGCGATCTCCAGCCCCGGAATCGATTCGAGTTCGAATTGTTTCGGCAGGACCATCAACTGGATCTGCCTGGCAACCGCCAGTTCGGCACCGAGGCGGACGTTCTCGTCCTGCAGCTTTTCGTTGAGTGCGGATATCTGCTGGTTGGCGTCTCCGAGCTCCCTGGTTCGTTCGTCGACGAGTTGCTCGAGGTTTTCCGTGTGAAAGCTGATCTGCTCGGCCATGCGGTTGAAAGCGATCCCTGCCGCTCCAACCTCGTCGCGCGTTGGAATGCTCACGCGGACTGAATAGTCCTTGGTCTGGAGCCGCTGGGCGGCGCTGGCAAGCGCCCTGAGGCCCGCGGTGATCCGCTTCGAAATTCCGAGCACGGCCGCGAAAACGATCAGAAGCGAAACGATGATCGCACCAATCTGAAAGAGCAGGATACGATTGGTTGCACGCGAAATACTCTCCTGCGCGGCGAACAGGGACGCATAGATCTCCCGTTCGGGAACGACGATCCCGACCGACATCGTTTCGGACTTGATCGGTCCCGAACTCCACAGATTGGTCGGCTTCAATCTCTTGAGGACGACGATGTAGGGTACGCGCTCGCCCTTGCTGTCGAGCATGATATGCTGAATGACGCCATCATTGTTCTGGTCGAGTGGCAGCGACACGATTGCCGGCTGCACACTTGCCCGCAGGGACCTCTCCAGGCCGGTGACACCTTGCGTGCCCGCATCGCTTGATGAAGTCAGGCCGATGATCGCCTGGCCCGACGGATTGATCGCCACCACGTTGCCAGTCGACATCGTGAGGAAGCCGAACCCGGTTTCAGCGATTTTCACACGTTCGACGACTTCCGCGAGCTGGTCGAGAGTGATGTCTGCCCCCGCCGTACCGGCGATGCCGGTGCGATCGTGCGTCCACAGCGGCTGGAAAAAGCTGACAATCAGCTTTCCCGTGATTGCATCGGTGTAAGGCGCAGTCTGGGTAATGTCGTTAGGGACGGGGCGAGAGGCTGGATCCCCGGCCCATTGCTGCCATGAACCATAGATACCCGGAAAGAAGAACTCCCAGAACTCCGCCTTGTTGTGGCCCGGATAAAGCTTGTCGAAGGTCTGTGCCTGGTCCGTATAGGGAACCGTCCTGAAGATCGGCCGTTCTTTTGGGCCAATATAGTACATTTGCAATTTGGACGACCCGCTGGCCATGAGCGTCGGCGCGATGAGATCGATCACCGTACTGTCTTCTATTTCCTTCTGAACGTCCGGCAGCGGAGTATGATCGGCACCCAGCAGGTAGCCCCAAACGCTTACCACCGAAGGCGCACCCGGCAGATTCTGCGCCCAATCGCCCCGCGCGTCATAGACGACCTTCACGGAGCCGGGCGCCTCATGCGAAAGCGTCGCTCCGACCTGTTGCTGCCTGCTTGGATCATCGATCTGGGCCTGCAGCACGCCGGCCAGCGCCTTGACATCGCCATGAACCCGGTCGAGCAACAGGTCGACGCTCAACGCCGTCGATTGGGCATAGGACCGAATGTATTCCTGGTTTGCGGTCGTCAGCCCCTCACCGACCTCGGATGTGGCATCGCGCGACAGCTTCTGAACGTTCCAAAGCGCCAAACCACCGCTCAGCAAGAGGTCGAACAGTACGGCGCCGCCAACGACCAATACGAATTTCGCTCGAAAAGAGCGCAGGCCGAAGCGCGGTGCAGGCTCGTTGTCGGCTTTCATTGCGGGCGTCGCCCCGATGCGACCCAGATCGGCCAACCCGCATAACCCTTGGGGTGGAGCGCAGCGAAAATGTGGTCCTGGAAGCCCTGCCGGAACCTTGCGACGAACTCCGGTCCATCGCCGCGTCTGGTCGCCATCTCGCCCGCATAAACATCCGCCCAGGCCGCAATGACATCCGCGAAATCCTGCGGATCGCCGTCCAGGTTAGTGACCATGAAGGTCTCGACTCGTATGTCTTCGAATCCGGCTTCCATCAGATACCGCCGGCTCTTGGGTCCAAGCTCGACGTCCATCTCGAAATGCCCGAACAGCTTCGCCACCTCGTTGTAGGTCCAACGAATGCTTTCGGCGCGAGGCTCGCCGAGGCAATGCGAATTCTTCTCGTTGGTGATGTAGACCCGCCCGCCCGGCTTGCATATACGGTAGAGTTCCTTGAGGATGAGTTCAGGCCGATTGAAGATCTGAAGGGAATGCCGGCAGGTCACCAGGTCGAACTGCGCTTCGTCGAGCAGCATCTCCGACGCATCGCCATAGGTATATTCGATGCCCCGGATATCGAACTCCCGCATCACCTGTCGAGCATAGTTCAGGCTCGATATGGAATGGTCCAGGGCGACGATCCGCGATGGCTGGAACTCTTTCTGCACGAGCACGGCGAAATCGCCGATCCCGCAACAGATGTCGGCCATGACGACCCCCTGCCTCATGCCGTGTCGCGGCAAGATTGCGCGCTCGTGGCGCCAGGTCATCTTCGTTTGTGAGCGCAGGATAGGTACGAACCCACCCTCCTCGAGAAAGCTCTGGCCCGGATAGAATTCGCTGTCATACTCCTGGACCGTGATGTTCGGCGCGATTGCGCTCAAGCGACCGAATTTTCGCGAGGTCCATCCGACGACGCTTGACGTGACGATGACGAATTTGAGATCGGGCCGAGCGCGGCAGGCGTCGATGATGATCCTCGAAAAGGCGTGAAACGCGGCGTTGTTCATCTGCGTCAGGCGTCTGATATTGACATAGAGAACGCCCCGCACGCGGCCGATCGCGTCACGAAGCAACGCGATGCCGGGTCCAAGCTCATCGATCGCCTGAGGCCGGATCACCCCGGATATGGAGAACTCCTGGTTGTTGGCGTCGTATTGCGCCTTGAAGCGTGGGAGAACGTCGTAAGGGCTCAATGTTGCTGGCCCTCAAGCGGAAGATCCACGACGAGCCTGATCGCATCGCCGTCGGCTTCCTCGACTCTGAGTGTGGCGTTGTAGTCGACAGCCAGTTCCAGGAGTACGACCTCCCGACTAGGCGCGAGATCCCCTGACACCGAATTAAGGTACCGCTGCCTGGCCTCTGTTCCTGCGACTTGCGACACGGCTTCTTCGTAGAATTGGCGCTCCTCCGGCACGCAGGGGAATGTCAGCTCGATCCTGTCCGTCGCGCCATGGCGAGACACCCTGCATGCCAGTTCGCCATCGGCATGGCGGGTACGAAACGCGACTTCCAGCAATTCGTTAAAGGCAGAGGAAAAGAGATTTGAATGCCGGACCGAGTCCGATCTGTTTTGACTGATCATCCGGGCCATGTAGGTCGAGACATAATCGCAGTGTTTCCAGGCGGAAACGAAAGCTTTGATTTCCATGTCGATCTGAATCATGGGCGCAAAAGTCGGCTCGCCAGCCAGCTCATGATGAACAGGTCCCATCGGCATCCTCCCTTGTTCCATCAGTATTGAGCCCTCGCACGGTGATGGCCTCCGCGACGAAAAATTTCACCGCGCCCCGTGAGAGCCATTCTCGCACCGACTCGACGAATTGCGCGGTATCTGCCTCGATCGCTTCTACAAATCTCCACTTCACCGTTAACAAAGGGTGCAAGGCGCTAAACCGCCCGATTTGATTCCTCCATCGCTCGTACCATCCTAAGCGGGGACCGTCCGATGAAATTGCTGGTTGCCTCGGCTCCGAGCGGTCGTCCCAGGAAATTACCTTGCAGGCAATCGCAATTCTCCTTGATCAGCCACCGCGCCTGGGCTGAGGTCTCGACCCCCTCGGCGGTGACGCTTATTCCCAGGCCGTGCGCCAGATTTATGATCGATCGCACGATCGTCTGGCTTTTGAGATCGGTCGCCAGGTCCGCAATGAAGTACTGATCTATCTTCAACGTGTCGAAGGGAAAGTTCTTAAGGTAGCTTAACGATGAATAGTATGTTCCGAAATCGTCGAGCGATATTCGTATGCCTAAGACATTCAGGGTATTTAACGTGTCGATATTGTCGATCGTCTTCTCTAGAAGAACGGTCTCGGTTATCTCGAGTTCAAGTCGCTCGGCCCGGATTCCGACGGCATCGATGATCTGCGCGACTGTGTCCGTCAGCGAACCGCTAAGGAACTGAGCTGGCGACAGGTTCACTGCGACCGTCAGCGAGGAGGGCCACGTCAAGGCCTGGCGACAGGCTTCCTCGAGCACCCATCGTCCAATCTCGTCCATCAGACCGTCGGCCTCGGCGATCGGTATGAACACACTGGGAGGAATGATTCCGATCTCGGAGTGCCGCCACCGCAGTAGCGCTTCGAAACCGATCACCGACGCGGGAGACCGAATGAGCGGCTGGTACTCCAGATAAAGCTCGCCCCGCTCCAGCGCGGTTCGAAGGCTGCGCCTCAGATTCTCGCGCTGCTCGAGCAAGAGCATCATCGGACGGTTGAACGTTCGAGCGCAACCGCGTCCATCCCTCTTGGCTGCGTAGAGAGCAATGTCAGCAGCTTTCATCAGCTGCTCGCCATCGGTCCCGTGCTCCGGCCCGAAAGCAATTCCGATACTCGAGCCGACGAAGACGGGAATGCCGTCGATGACGAACGGCTCCTTGAACGCATCGACCAGCGATTCGGCGAGGCGCTCGGCTTCCGCGGGCTGTTCCTTTCCCAATTGGATGACGGCGAACTCATCGCCGGCATATCGGTACGCGGATTCGCCGTCCTGCAGCGCGTCGCGGATTCGACCTGCCGCGAGCTGAAGAAGCGTGTCGCCTGCTCCATGACCGAGCGTGTCGTTAACCGCTTTGAAATCGTCGAGGTCGATTTGTAACAGGGCGGCTTTCGGCTTGGGTTCGCCGAGGGCCGCCAGCGCCTGCTGCAGCCGCTCGCCGAATCGCCGCCGATTCTGCAGTCCGGTCAGCACGTCGTGCGTCGCCTGATGGAGGAGAACTACATGCTCTTGTTCCTCCGCTACGCTCCGCTCACCATGCCCCCTTGATTCGATGATACCCACACCATCCGCAGTGCCGAAGACGAGAAGGGATCGGGGCGCCTCGCCCGATGATCGCGACAAGTCGATGCTTGCCGGGGAGCCGCCCTGGAACACACGAAGAAATTCGTCGCGAAACCTCGCATCGAGGAAGCTCGGGTAGATCTCCCAGACGGCGGCGCCCGGCACCACCGCGGCTCCGTACACGCCTTTGAGCCTGGCTGCGTAGTGCGTCAGTTGGAAGTCGCGGTCATAGAACGACAAAAGTTCGGTCGTGTTCGCCAAAAGGTCAGAGAGAAGCCCTTCGCCGGGACGTGGAACATCGCTTGAGGAGGACCCCTCGCTCCCTGTGCCGACGCTTGATGCCTCTGGGTGCAAGAGCCACCTCCCTAGGCGGTGCGAATCCACGTCCCCCAGTCCAGAAATAGCATAACTGTCAAGCTTGGCAAACTTTCAACTCGCAATCTTAACAAATGCCGCTTGCGGCGCAGTTCGCACGTATGTTCCGCCGCAATTGGCGGCAACTTATCGATAGTGATGAACAGTCACGGTTCGTTAATGAATCGGAAAATGGCGGAATTCAGCTATATGATTGATGGAATGGTGGACGCGATTCGAAATATTGTGGTCCATCAGGCGGGAGCCCACCGCATCTCAAAACATCACCCCATCCCGACCTCAGCTTCCGAGCGCTTTGAGCCAACCTTCAAAGGAAGAGGCCTTCTCGTGTTCAGCAAGCGAGACAGAGTGGGCGGGGCGCGGCAACACAACAGTGCTGCGGCCTTCGCGGGGGCTGTAACCGAATTCCTTGCTGAATGCCCGGCTGAAATTAGCCGCTGAACTGAACCCGAAGGCTTCAGCGATTTCAACGATGCGCCGCCTGTCCGCCGGATCGCTAAGCGCAATATGGGCTGCCAGAAGGCGACGACTTTGTATGTAATGCAGAACACCACCGCTCGGTTCGAACAACTGATAGAGACGGGAGCGCGAGACGCCGAGCGCCCGGCACATCGAATCCGGCGTCAGATGAGCCGCATCCAGATTGTTTTGGACGTATCGACGCGCCCGCTCCATCAGCGCGACACTCGCCAATTGTTCGGCAGCCGCGGCATGTTCCGCCGGAGGTGCGAGGCAGGCAATGATCATGCTGCGTGTTGCGTGTACGATGCGGGGCAGATCATCAGCCGTGAGACTGCGCAGGCTTGCTTCGATGCTGTTGATGTAGTCGACCAGAAGGTTGGCGAAGTTGCCGGACAGAATTGAATTGTTCCTTGCGTCGAGGTTTGCCGCCGCATCAGAGAACAAATCACGCGGCAGATAGAGAAAGAGACTTTCGGAATCCGTTGTCCTCCCGCGAAACGGGTAGCCAAGCGATCTGATCTCCAATTTGCCTGGCTGGCCTTCCGCAACGCGGCGATCGACCTCGGTCCACGACTGGCCGGTATGCGGCAAGACGAAATACCAGTGATCGATCGCGCTGGACCGAAGCTTCGCGGCGGAACGGATGTAACTATGTGCCGGTGCGTGCTGTTGAACGATCAGCATGCCGCCGAGGTTCCAGGTCGTGTGGTCGGCGGGAAAGCCATCGTCCAGCGATTCGTCATCCGGCAACCTGACCTCGACAAGCGGCGCCATATGCGCTTGCCAAGCGGCGAATTGATCCCGCCGCGCCAGGTCGAGCGTTGAAAAGGGCAGAGGTTCGAGCGCAGGCGCGAGCGACGGAGCAGCCTCATTGTGGGGTTGAGCGTCGCGCGGCCAACGACGTCGATCATGGTCCAGCGACTGCCTCGCAGGGGCCTTGCCTTGCCTTTTAGCGTCCATCGCGTGGTGCCATATCCGATTCCGGTATGCCCATGACCCTCGCAATCATGTGGTGTAGCTCGGGCATCTGGCAAGACCGGCGGAACTCAAGCCGACTAAAACGGCGATCACGCTGGATTACAGTAAGAAATGCATGCCGAGATAAGTTTCTGGATGCGACGCTAACGACACTCTTCAGCCTGGTGCATATAGAATCGGGCATCTTGAAATCGTAGTTGAGGAGGTCGCCGAAATGAACACAAAGCTCAACAGCGAAGCTCGTCGCAAAATAATTCTTGAAGGATACGGCAACAACGAGCCACTGAAAGTTATTGCGGAGAAGATCGGATGCTCATTGGCGAGTTTGAAGGTTACCGCCAGCAAAATCGGTTGTACTCGAACTCCGAAAGAGGCGGCGGAATTTCGGCGCGGCTTCCATGTCCCGGAACACAAATGGCACGATTACCGCCAACTCATGATTGCTGGGCAGTATAAAGCTCGTGAGTGCGCGCAGATCTTGGGTCTCTTAACACAGCAATCATCAGGCGGCGAGTAGACCGCTTCCAATACACTACCGACGATATTGTCACTTGAACAGTCCATCGCCTCTGCGGTTCATCAGCAAAGGCCCGCTGCAAGCACGGGCGGCGGGCCTTGAAAGGTTCGCAAAGATGCTGCGTCAGCGCTCCAATAGCACCTGCATGTGCCCTCACGATCTGGCGATTTGCGAACGCGTGTTCGATCAGGTCTGCGCGGATGAGAATCTCGACCCCTTGGACCCCGACGCCGAAATCTTGGCGGAAATGGTCGTGGCCATTTTTCGAAATGCTCACACCGGCGAGCGCGAACTGCTGGAGGCGGTCAGGTCTCATCGGCGAAGGGCAGCGGGAACCTGAATGGCTGCTTTGCGCCGCACGTCGGCCGTAACGCTTCGCATCGAGCATGCGATCGCAAGGCGATGAGTGATCGTCATACACGCCTAGGGAAGAGCGGATTTTGCCGGGCACTTTTGCGCGATCCTTGCCTCAGGTGAGCCCATGCCGGACGAGATGGCGAACGACCGGCGAAAACAACTGCTGGCCGATATAAGATCCGGTGTTTGTGTGCTCGAAGAGTGTCTCGGCGGCTGCCGCATCCTCGACCATGGGGATACCTGCCTGGCGCGCTTGAGCCATTATCTCGTCGGCCACGCGGCCTTGGCCCTTGCCGACGACCGTCGGCAAGGGCGTTTCGCCCTTGACGTAGCGCAACGCCACGGCGCGGTCGCCGGATACGAAGACGATAACCGCGTTTTTCACACCTAGCTTCGTAGGGCGCGTCACCGCTTCGCGCCGCTGTCGCTGCTGCTCTTGACGGATCAGTGGGTCTCCTTCGAGATCCTTGTGCTCGCGCTTGTATTCGGTCGTCGTCATGCGCATGTCGCGCAGGAACAGCCAGCGCTGAATGGGAACATCAATCAAGCCGATAACGACAAAGGCCAGGGCCGCGGTAGCTCCAAGGGGTGTCAGCACGGCCTTGATGATCGGCTCCAGGCATGACTGACCGCAGCCTGGCGCATCGAAGAGCGGCTGCAGCCATTCGGCCAAGATGAATACGAACAGGCTTGCCAGCAACACCACCTTGATCAGGCCCTTGGTGAACTCGATGACGTTGCGCAGCGACAGGATTTTCTGAAGGCCCTTCGCCGGGTTTATGTGATCGAATTGCGGCTTGAGCTGCTCAAACGAGAAGACCGGTCCGAATGTCCCAAGCGTGCCGAAGGCCACGGTGAAAACGACAACGATGCCGACCAGCGGAAATGTGGCAAACATCAGCAGCGAGAACGAATGGCGGATGGCCCGTAGGCTGACCTCGCCGAACGAGCCGCCGGGCACCGTCACGGTCTGCACGAGCTCCGAAAAGCGCCTGAACAGCATCGGCCAGGAAAAATAGAGATACGCGAGCGCCGCGAAAAGCGTGAAGCCGGAGACCAGGTCGCGGCTCTGCGAAACCTGGCCTTTGCGGCGGGCGTCACGAAGCTTCTTGTCGGACGCCGGTAGTTTCTTTTCCTCAGCTTCTTCGGCCATGTTGCAATCTTATCGCACTGTCGTGGTTCCAGTGGGCCGGTGCCCTGTGTAAGGTGGGGGCGGGCTTGCCAGCAAGACACCAACCGTCGCGATAGCGAGCCGGCGCAAATCCGTCCGCCTGGCGACAGCGGCTGGTCGAACGCCTGCTGCGGTATCGTGGATTGTCATGCCGTTCCTCTCCTGAATCCCCAAAGTCCCCGTCCGTCCGGCTGGCGTCATGAGGTTGCCTCTTGCCCGGCCTTCGGCTGAGCCGATGGCAGTGACTGGGAGACACTGCGCGCGCCGGCCGTGCCCGAGCGGCCGGCGATCGTGGCCAGCGGCTGGACGTTGAATTCTTGCGCGAGTTCCTGGAAGGACAGAACCGGAAGCTCGATGCCATTGTGCATGAGCAGGCTGCGCATATGGCGCCGCACATCCATCGCGGCGAGCACCACCGGCGCGGCATCGGTGGCGTCCTGCCCCAGCGCTCGCTCGATTTCGGTGACCAGGGCCTGCGCATCATCGTCCGAAAGATTTAGGAATGTCCCGGTCGACGTGCTTTGCACAGCGTTTCGCAGGATATCTTCGGCCGATCGCCGCAGGACATAGGCGGCGATGATGTTGTTGCGGCCGGCGGAACGGAAGCTGATCTGGCGTTTCAGGGATGTGCGGACATATTCCGTCAGCAGGACGACGTCCTGTTCGCGCTGGCCCCATTCGATCAGGGCTTCGAGGATCAGGCGCAGATTGCGGATCGGCACGTTTTCGCCGACGAGCCGGCGAAGCACTTCCGCGATCTTCTGCAGCGGCACGGTCTCCTGTGCCTGTCTGACCAGCTCTGCATAATCCGGCTCCATGTCGGACAGTAGCCTGCGTGTCTCCTGAATCCCGACGAAGTGGCCGGCATACAGCCGAAGTGAATTTCCGGTCCATGTGGCCGCTGTCTCGGCCGGCGTGGAGAAGGCGAAGCCGGCCTCCTTCAGCACCGATATGTCGCTGTCATCGACCCACACGAATTTGCGCTGACCGGCAACCGAAGGACCTTTTTCGTAGGTCACTTCGAGCAGATCGAGATGCGTTGCGTCCGCTTCGACAAGAACGCGGTCGGCTGGAATTTCGGCATCCAGGATGGGCGCTCCTTCCAGATCGATGCGGATGCTTCGTGGTGAAAGCATCTCGTCGACCTGCGTGCCGATAGCCGGAACGTCGACACCGAGATCGCCGAAGAGTTCGCGGCGCACGCCGTCGGCGAGCGTGGCAAACTCGGGCTCCGGGATTGAGCGTCCTAGCTCGGTTCCGAAGCGGACCACGACGCGATAGGAAGGAGGCAGTGTTCCGGTGGGGATTGCTGAAAGCGAGGCGGAATTCCCCGACTGTTCGGGCAGCTGGCCGATGTCCTTGGTCTCGGATTCCTGGGCTGTGCGCCGATTGACTGCATAGGCGCCCGCTGCGAAGCAGGCACCAAGCATCAGGAACACGATAAAGGGGAAGCCCGGCACCATGGCAAGGCCGACCATGATCACCGCAGCCAGCGCGAGCGCTCGGGAATCCCGCAGGAGCTGGCTGGTTATTTGCTGGCCAAGATCGCCCGTTCCGTCGGCGCTGCCGACGCGCGTCACCATCGTACCGGCGGCCACGGCGACGAGCAGTGCCGGTATCTGCGCCACCAGTCCGTCACCCACGGTGAGAAGCGAGTAGGTGGCAGCCGCGTCCCCCAGGGACATATCGTGCTGCAGCGTTCCGACGGCGAAACCACCGACAAGGTTGACCAGAATGATCACGATCCCGGCGATGACGTCGCCCTTGACGAATTTCATGGCGCCGTCCATCGCGCCGAACAGCTGGCTCTCGCGCTCCAGCTGCTGGCGCAGACGGCGTGCCTCCACCTGGTCGATGTCGCCATTGCGCAACTCGGCATCGATGCTCATCTGCTTGCCCGGCAGCGCATCAAGCGTGAAGCGCGCGGCCACTTCGGCGACGCGTTCGGCACCCCGTGCAACAACGATGAATTGCGCGACGGTGATGATCAGGAAGATGACCAGGCCCACCGCGATACTGCCGCCGACGACGAAGGTGCCGAAGGCGGTAATGATCTCGCCCGCGTCGGCCTGGAGCAGGATCAGTCGCGTGGTCGTGATCGTGATGGCCAGCCGGAACAGCGTGGCGATGAGGATGACCGACGGCAGCGACGAGAACTGCAGCGGATGAGAAACGTAAAACGAAGCCAGCAGGATAAGCACGCTGATGGCGATATTTGCGGTGATGAGAATGTCGACGAGGAATGTCGGCAGGGGAATGAGCATCATCACCACTGCGACGAGCAGCAGGAGGGCAATGACCAGATCGCTGCGGCGTGACAGCCTGGCCAGGAATTGCAGAAGTCGCTCCGACATGGTCATTCAACACCTCGTTGCGACAGGAAGCTCAGCAAGGCACTGCGCGCCTCGGTCTTACGCCCGGCCACGAGCAAGGCGCGGCTCTTCAGCAATGCCAGCGCCGGGTGGTCCATTCCGTCCAAGGTCTCCAGCCTGGCAATCGTAGCAAGCGCCTTTTCCGCCTCGCCATCGAGGATGAGCAGGTGCGCCAATGTCCTGAGCACACCGGCATTTCCCGGCGCGAGCTGCGCGGCGATAAGCAGGTACGCCGCGCCCCGCTTTGCCTGCCCATGACACCCGTAGAGATAGCCCAGGACATGCAGCAGATGCACCGTGTCATGCGGGTCGGTCAGATTTCGATTCCTTCCTGCACGCGACCAAGCAGGTCGCGATGACGCTCGATTTCATCCTCCATCAGCGTTCTGGCGAGTGTCTTGAGTTGCTCGCCGCCCTCAAGATCGGGGACCATGTGCGTTACAAAATGCTGAAGGATCGGCACGGAGCGGCGCAGGATGGCTGGCTCGGGAATACTGGGCATGACGAAGTTGACGAGTATCTCATCGAGCGATTCGCCGGCGGCACCTGGAGAGGGCTGGAATTCCGCGGTTTCCGGCTTTTCCGTGCCAGCGACCGACTTCGTCTCCTGGGCGCGGTTTGCGGCCTTGTCGACGCCATTCATCCGCCGCCGGTTGATCGATTGACCGCGCACGCTTTCGGCCTGTCGGACTTCGCGGCCGGGTGTGTCGACCCTTGCCGTGTCGAACCGCGGCCCTTCAAGCCGGCGATTCACGGATATTTCAGCGCGACCGTGGCGCCGCCCTTGGTCAGGAGGAGTTCCGTCTCGCCGATGTGCTTTATCGTCCAGCCGTCATTCGTAAATGCACCTTCGTGGTAACGTGCACCGTCGGTTGCGATGACGTATGGCCGCTCGCCATACCAGATTGCCTGCAGCGTCAGGCGCGGAGGCTGCTCCGCGTTGCCGATCATGACGTTGGAGACGAGGGTGATGTGCGCGCCGAACGCCTGGTCGAACCAAGACTGCGTTTCCGTCCAGACACCACTTTTGTCATTCGGGATCATCCCCGAGACCACGAGGCGTCCCGATGATCGCTGAACGGTCAATGTGCTTATGCCGGATTGCTCGAGATGCTGCTTGAGCAGGCTTTCCGCGTCGGCGGCATTCTGAATTTGCGCCGGCGATGAATCGTCCAGGACTTCTTGCCGTGCCTCGCCGGCGAAGGCCATCCTGACCGGTTCGCCGTCTTGGGAGGCCAGCTTCTGGTCAATATCGGGCTTGGCGAAAGAGAACCCGTTCGCAGCGACGGAAACGGCGAACACGGCAAGGAGAACGCTGCCTGCAACCGGGAGAGGGCGATTGGAGATAGCCCACCGATTGGGTGGGCGTTCCGGGTTGACCAGCCTGATACGGGCGTCACCGACACTTATGGTCAGCGGCAGTCTGCAGCGGCTGCCATGTCCCTCGCGGATGGTCTCACCTGTGGCAAGTGCGACATCGCCGCCGACGGCTTCGATTTCAAATTGGCTGCCCTGGCGGCGCAGCCTTGCATGGATCGGCGCGATGCCTGCATCTCTGAGGACCACGTCCGCTTCCGTACTGGAGCCGATCGTATAGACCGGCTCGACCAGATTGATTTCGGCGCCGGCGTGAAATCCGTGGGTTACGCTGAGCGCGGTGGAATGTCGGGCTGCCGGGGAGGAAGCGATAATCGATCGCAACCGGCGCGCTCGCGCCGCATCCAGATATCTGCCGATAGGGCTAGCGGTCATGCCACTTCATCTCCCGCCGATGACGATTCACCGCCGATGACGATTCAAATGCAGCCAGGCGACGGCGTTGAAAGGTTTCTGCCGTGCGGTACGCCGCCGGTTGCTTGCGGCGGCGTATGGGTTCGAGAATCCGCTGGCTCAGGCCTTTTGGGCCGACTCGCCGAGCGTCTTGGCAGTGCTCATCAGCATGTCATG
The DNA here is from genome assembly GCA_004017275.1 of Mesorhizobium sp. Classification (GTDB taxonomy): domain Bacteria; phylum Pseudomonadota; class Alphaproteobacteria; order Rhizobiales; family Rhizobiaceae; genus Mesorhizobium. The sequence goes on from SAKE01000001.1 coordinate 328,681, forward strand.
TTGGGATTTCGCGATCTCTTTCGTGATCTCCAGCCCAAACATGCGCTCCTGATGCTTGATCATCTTGTCCAGGTTCTGTTCCGGCGATCCTGTGGAGCCGGAGGTAATGGGAGGGGTAGCAGCCATCATTGTCTCCTTTGAGGGACTATCCGAGTTGCAAGCCCGGACCTGCACCAGCGGTCCGGCACGTTGCCAACGCAACTTAGGGCAGCGTGATCGAAAATGAAAGTCCATTTGGAATATTTGAACCATTCAAATTCCAACTGTTGCATTGGCGATGTTCAAGGAGTAGCCTGCGAAGTGGGGCGAATGGGGTATTTTGGAATGGAAAAAGGTCCTTTGGCGGAGCTGCTGGTCGAACGATTCGAGAATATGCCGCCGCAGTTGCGGGTCGCCGCACGTTTCGTGCTGGATCATCCCAAGGATGTCGCGCTGATGTCGATGCGCGAGCAGGCGCACCAGGCCGGCGTTTCGCACAGCACCATGATGCGGCTGGCGCGATGGATTGGGCTTGAGGGCTACGAGGATATGCGCAGCCTCTATGCGCGCGCGCTGCGTGAGACGACCGCCGGGGAGCCGGCGCGACAGGGGATCGAGCAGCGTGGCGATCCGGGATATTCGACGGCCGGCGTCGTTGCCGACGCACTTGCGGCCCAGATTTCAAGTCTTGGTGAATATGGCAATGCCATTCAATTCATTGCCGCCGCCGACCTGCTTGCAAGATCACGCGATCTTTTCGGTCTCGGCTCGCGTTCCGCCTATCCGGTCGCCAGCCATTTCGTTCAAATCATGTCGTTTCTGGCCGGCGGTGATCGCAAGGTGACGCTTGTCGGCGAGATGGCCGCACAGAGCCTGGATGCACTCCAGCACGCAGGACGTGGCGACGTGCTTCTGGCTGTGGGCATGGCGCCTTATGAACGCACGACCATCGACGTGGCGCGCCAGGCGGCCAGACAGGGCGTCGGCGTGGTGGCAATCACCGACAGCAGCGTGTCTCCGCTGGCGCGGATTGCGCAGGAGACGATCATCGTCACGTCGAATTCGCAGTCGTTCTTCCGAAGCATGGCGCCGGCGTTCGCCGCCGTCGAGCTTCTGGCGGCGCTGACGGCGATGCGGTCCGAAACGGATGCCGCGGAACGGGTAAAACAGTCGGAAGAGCAGCTTGCCGCTTTCGGCATTTATTGGAAGCCCCCTCGATAGCATCTGAAAGGCTGCGATCGGGTGGGCGCGCCGGCCAGGCTGCCGGCGACAGTGATTTCCGGAGGTCGTCCAGATGGTTCGCCCGATAACGCTCAATAAGCCACCTGTCCAGCCGCAAAAGGTCAATGCTACGGCAAACGCCGAGCAGATAGCGCGGCTGGAGGCGCAGGCGGCAAAACTCCGGGAGCAGATCAGGCTCGCCAACCGGATGGGCGAGCGCGACTGGGCGGCGCAGGCCCGCCAGGAACTGACGCAGGTGAACACGCAGCTGAGCTCCCTTCAGCCGCCGTCGGTTGCGGCTCCTGCAGCGCCGGCTTGGAACGCCAGCCCCAGCACATCCGGCAACGGCACGGTGACGCCGGCGCTCTATGTGCGGACTGATCTCGCGGCATCCACGCTGATGCCGGCGAAACTTGACGGAAGCAAGCCCGAGGACCACGCTGCGGAAGCTACGACTGCCCGCAACATCGTCAACGACGTCACCGGCGGCAAGAGCATCGACCAGATTGCGTCCGCCCGCGGCATGACGCGCGACCAGGTCATTGCCGCGCTCCGATCTGGAGGGATGACGGTGTCGACCACCGACCCGAACAGCGACGTGCAGACGACGAAAATCACGGATGCCAGCGGCCGCACCGTCACGCAATATTACGACTATCAACACGACAGCTACTATACGAGCGTGGAGCAACCCAACGGCACTGCGACCACCACGCCGGTCCGGGATGGACTCGGGCGCAAGGAAACCAGCAGCTACAATCCCGACACCGGCGCTATCACGACGCGGTATGAAGACGACCTTGGCACGGGCACCGTTACCGAGCGGACGTCATTGCCCAACGGTGCTTCAGTGGAAACGGTCACGCCCGGCGCCGGTCCTTCCCTTCCTGTCACCACCGTCACCGGCCCGGACAGCCAGAGAACCATATTGGCTTACCGCCAGGATCCGGGTGGGAACAGCACGCAGAACATCAAGCAAGGTCTGGCCGACGGGAAAAGCATCAAGCAGATCGCGCAGGAGAATGGTCTCACCAGCGATCAGGTGATGGCCGAACTGCAGGCCGCCGGCTATCAGGTCAAGACAAGCAGCAATAGCGACGTGCAGTCGGTCGAAATCGTCGATGCGCACACTGGCGAGAAGACGGTCTACTCGCACGACTATCAGCACGACGAACGCACCGTCGTCACCACGGCCGACGGCAAGGAAAGCTCGCAATCCGTCGATGGCAACGGCAAGACCCGCAACAGTGTGCGCAACACCAAGACGGGCGAAACCACCACCACGATCGTCGATCCGAAAACAGGAACCGAAACCAAGATCGTCACCGACAAGGACGGCCGAGTGACGACGACCACCACCGAGAAGATCAACGGCGGCAAGCCCGTCGAGTACCAGGTCAAGCCGAGCGACAACCTGACCCTGATTGCGCAGCAATATGGTGTGACGCTGGATGATCTCAGACGGACGAATCCGGAGCTTTTCAGTTCGCCCCGCAACCCGGACGTCATCCATACGGGCGAGAAGATCACCATCGAAAACGGTACGCGCACGACCGTCGAGGTCACCTTCAATGGCTATACGCTGACCACCAGGCCCGATGGCATGACGCTGCACAACAACACCACCGGCACCGACCTGAAGATCGAGGCGGGAAGCACGCAGGCGGCCCTGGCCACGACGCTGCTGGCGGTGAACCCCAACAGCAGCAATCCCGAGGAGGCCAGGGAAGGCCAGGTTGTGAAGACCTTCGTCGAGGGACTGTTGGCCGGTGAGGCCTTGCCCAGCCTCATCGATGCAGCGGAGAAGGCCGGACAAGACAAACAGGCCCTGATCGACAAATACGGTCTGGGCACGGCCGCCAAGCCCAAGCTGGACGGAGAAAACAGGGTTGTCGATCCGTTCGGCGATCCGCCGCAGGGCAACGCACCTTCCGGCGGCAAGTGGACACCGATGAAGATCGACGGCGTCTGGACCTGGGTCGATCCCCAGGTTGCCCAGGCCATCATTGACGAGAACATCGCACTGTCGCGCATCACCGAGACGCGAGCCCTGGCCGGCCAGCAGCAGGAGCAGTTCAACGTAGATATGCTCGATCCCGCCTACAAGGATGCCATCGATGGCGCGCAGACCATCATAAACAAGGCACTGGCACCGCACGGCCTGCAATGGACCGCGCAGAAGCCGGAGGGCACGCTTGCCGACGCGCGGGAGCGCCTGACCAAGGCCAACACCTTGCTGCAGAACGCTCAGGATGCCCGTGGCGAATATGAGTATGCCGCACGCGTCCTCAAAGATGCCATCGCCGGGCAGAGCAAGCTGACGCCGCTGGGTGATCCCAATGCAACAGCCGTCGGCCCTGTCAACAGCCCGAACCGGTATACGGAACACGCTCAGGGTGTCGCCGAGCATGCGGCCGTCGACAAGCTGTTTTCCGAGGTCGGCCTGCATCTAAGCAAGGGGGACAAGCTCACCATCGATTTCCTGGTGGGCAAGGCCGAACTGGACGGCGTCCCCACGGACTCGAAGGAATACAAGGACCTGAAGGCGCTGCAGACGACAGCAGGCAGTCAGCTCGAACTGGCGCAGGCTTATCAGAACTACTTCGATGCTCATACCACTGCCGCACAGGTCGGCGCGCAGCAGACGGATCTCGAGCAAAAGCTGCTTATCCAGTATCTTGGCGAGCAGAAGTTCGACCCGAACGAGGAATACAACCGGTATAGCGGCGACTACCTGGGTCACTACAAGACCTCGACGCTCGAAGTCCGTGATGGCCAGCTCTGGGTCGTCAACCATTTCGACAAAGGAACGACAGAGCAGCAGCTCACCTACAGTCTGAACGACAAGAACGTCAGGGACGAATACCGGGACCGCCAGCTCAACAAGGACTGGCAACAGCTTCTGAGCGGTTCGACGGAGAAGGTGTGCACCGCCAACGGCCTGGAAACCGCGAAGGCCGGCGAGGCGCAAGCGGCAAAGAATCTGAACGATGTCCTAGACAAGCAGCTCGGCAACAGCATCACCGACCTGAAAACGAAGCTGACGAGCCTGCAGACCAACTTCAACAATGCGCTGACGCAACACGGGCCTGGCGCGGTCGATGCGCCCCAAGGGACGCTGCCCGATGGCGTGCCGCCGGTCGAAATCTATGTCGGCGGACAGACGATCAAGGTGGCGCCGGAGGTTGCCCAGAAATACAACCAGATAGGGATCGATGCGCTGACCCAGGGCGGCAAGGCAATCTGGATCGACCTGGACACACACGATGACGATCATGGTGGCCGCTGGGTCGACCCCGAACTGGCGGTCTCCAAGCTCAAGCTTGATGCGACAAGAGCTCAGATAGCACAGGCCGAGGATCTGCGCGGAGTGGTGCAAGGGTTCAGCGATTACCATGAGCTTCGGCTCAGCGATCCCTCGCTCTTGGCCGACCGCAACAGCACGGTGGACAAGACCTATCTGGACGAACATCAGCAGCAGACGCTCGACGGCATCTATCAGCCGAAGTTCCAGCAACTGCTCGACAGCGGCTACGACAACGAGTTCCGGGAACAACCTGGTACGACCCTCGATCACACGGTCGCCAGGACGTTCGGCCTGAATTCTTCGACCGATGATGGCCGCGAGGCGATCGAGAATGTGACGCATGAGATCCGCGATATTGGCGGCGACGATCCGTATGTGCGCAGCGTACCGATCTTCTATGTCGACGACGAGGTCGGGACGCAGCAGGTCACGCTCTTTGCCGTGCGCGACGGAGACGGCAACACTCGCTATGTCGACGCAACCGGCAAGAAGTTCGACGACCTCGGCGATTTCCAGGACAACAACAGCCAGTTTGGTGAGAACGGCAAGCTCGTCGTTCCCAAAGGACTGGAGATGAAGGCGGGAGACGACGGCAAGATCGCGCTTGAAGTGGTGAAGGCGCGCAACGTCTCGGTCTGGGACAAGGTCGTCGATCCGCTGGTTGGCGTCGGGACCGGCATCGCCACCATCCTGTCGTTCACGCCGGCCGCACCGATCGCGGCCCCGCTGGCCTATACGGGTGCTGCCTATCTCGGAACCCGAGCGGTCATAAACCAGGTCAACCATCTGGAACATGGCGGCGAGTGGGACGATACTGAGTCACTGATGAACATCGCCAGCGCGGCGACCACGGTTCTGCCCATGGCATCCAGCGGCCTGCGCACCATTGGCATGGCGGGAAAGGAAATGACCGCGCTCCAGGCCTTCCGCGGCAGCATAGGCGCAACACGGTCTGGCTCTTCCCTAGCACTCGAAACCCGCAACTACATGCAATCGACCGCCGGCCTGAACAAGGCGGCGTGGGGAATAGATGTCGGCTCGGTGATTGTCGGCGCACCCTTACTGGCGACCTCTGCCTACGATCTTGCCGTCAACGGAGACCAGATGAATGGTCTCCAGCTTGCCAATGCGCTTACGGGTCTTGGCACCGGCGTCACCGGTACCGGCCTCGGCATCCACGGCCTGCGTACGTTGCGGCCGGGAACGGGCACGCAGGCGAACTCCAATGGTCCGGACGCCAGTCCGCCACCGGGCAGCGACGGACCGCACCAGCAGCCGCCTGGCGGCAACGGACCGCGGCAATTGCCGCCGGCGCCGGAGCCCGGTTCCTCGGGGCGCCCAATGAATGTCTATGAGATCGGTGCCGATGGCATTTACAGGCCGACCGGGAAGCAGGTCTTCCACGACCCCAGCCATCCGGTGATACCTGGAGACGTGATCAAGGCCGATGACGGCAGCGGCGATGGTTCGACAATGCAGCCGGGCCACGATCCTCAGGGGTCGACCCCGCCTGGTACTGCCCATCCCGCCGATGGCGATCCCATCATCGTACCTGGCAAGCCGACAGGACAAGACGGAACGGTGCGCCTCGTCTGGGACCCGGAGACACGCAGCTTTGCCGGCACGCCCGGACACGACACGAGCGAGTATGTCTACACCAGCGGCAAGGATCCGAGGACGCCCTCGGCCTATCTCGACGGCTTGACCGTCGAACAGCTTGTGACCCGCTACGAGCAGGAGAAGGGTTATTATTCCAGCCGCGAAATGGCCGAGCGCTATGGCCCGGACGGTGTCCAGATACCGCGCACGCCACTTCGCGACATCCTGCCGGACTTCCGCGTCGGCGTCACCTTCCGGGCCCGGCTGAACACCGGCGATGCATTCGGGATCGGCTCGCCGACAATTGCGGCCGTCGGCTTCGGTGTCGGAACCAAGACCGATTTCGGCATGATCGGATGGTCGATCGTCGACAGCGTCAGCCAACGCAGCCTGACGCCGTTCAAGGACGCGCTCGGCACCCAGGGCGTCGTATCCTACCGGGCACGCGAATACAGGAACATCACAAGCCTCCAGGCCGGAGTATGGCCGGTGTCCAACCAGACGGCCTTCCCGGTCCGCAGCAGCGATCTGTCGACGGCGGCGAGCAAGGCGATATTCAGCGATGCGACCGGCTATGACGCCAAGCCAGTGGATGCCGCCATCGTCGGGATGACGCCGGATGGCGAAGGCACCGTGATCGAGATGGCCTACACGCCTGTGCTCCAAGGCGAAGAGGTCACGCTCGCACCTGGTCAGCATGACTTCTTTGGCGTGCCGGCGGAAAACAGTTCCGGCCACGTCCAGCTGCAAGGCGCGCTTCCGTTCGACCGTGTCATGACCGAGACCAAGGCCGGCATACGCCTGCCGATCGTGGCCAATCACGTCGCGGCTGTGGACCAGATGCCGCGCATCGGCTTCGAGAAGCGCCCGGAACTGCCCGTCAAGGACACGCTCCAGCCGGGCGACGTCGTGTCGACGCCGGCATTCGACCAAATCCAGTCCGCTCTCGGCTCGACAAGCCTGAAGATCCAGTTCGCGGTCAAGGATCCGGCGAAGGCATCCGAACTCATCGTGGCGATCGGCCGGGGCGATGGCATCCGCTCGATCCGTGACCTCGTCAAGTCTGGTCAGATCGATCCGTCGAACACGGTTTCTCTTGTCGATGAGCCGACACTGAGCGGGTTGCGGCTGTCGGCCATACCGGGCAAGGCGCCCACCGCGGACATCGTTTTGCTGACCGGCGAGAAGGCTCGCGTTGTAAACCCCGAGGCGATGCTGGTCGACGTCATCTTCAACGATCGCAACGCGTTGCCCGGCATGCGGGGTTTCAATCCCGACCGGATGGTGACGTCCGCGACCTACAAGGTGAAATCGACGGTACAATCTTGGCTTCCGGCGCGCTTCCAACCCGACGGATCGCCGCAGTCCCGCTACATGCCGAGCGCCGGCAACATCTATAAGAACCTCTACGGTTCGGATGGCACCCCGGCCACGCGCTACACGCTTTCACTGTCGACGCATCCTCTGCCTGCAGGTGCGTTGACATTCAGCGCCGAGGTGAGAATCCAGTACAAGTCAAAGGCGGCCAGCATCGCGCCTTCGATCGCCAGGAACGAAACCGCGACGCTGACCTTCAATCGCGCCGACGGGCAAAATGAGGAACTGACGATCCCGGCTTGGCTCGCCCACGCGGTGGAGTCGTCGCACGACGGCGCGGCGACAGGCATTCCGAAGGGCGGCAAGGCCTCTTTGGAGCAGTTCCTCGGCGAACTGGAAAAGAACGCAAGGCCCGACCAGCGCGCGGCGATCGAGCAATTCCGGACGGAATTCGGCCCATCGATCGTCGATGGCCGCTTCATGCGCCAGAACGTTGCCGATGGTGTGCTGACCCTCCTTTCCTCGCAGGTGGGCAGCCGCCGAAACGGCCCGATCCAGATAAGGGACGAGCACGGGCAATCCGTGACGGCCACCCGTTATGGACCGCTGCCAAAGAGCGCGGAGAATGTCTACGTGCCGCCGGCCGACGGACCACCAGCGCGCGGCGACGAGCCGGAGTTGATGCACAAATCGCATATTCTGTTCCGCGACCCCGAGACGGGCGAAGCGTACGTCCTGCCATGGATGCGCGGCGCCTCCGAAGACCATGTGCCGGGCAGTCAGGGACGACCGGAGGGCGAGACCGAGCCGCCGGTGGCAACGCCAGCCAGGAAGGCAATCGAGGCGGCGCCTCCAACGATCTATTCGCTGCAACAGGTCCGCAACATGCGGCAGCCCGAGAAATGGCAGGCCGGCGAGATTTATACGCGCGAACTCAATGGGTCGCTTGGAGAAGCGCATTTCCCGGTCGATGCCAACCCGGGTGGGGCGCATCCCGTCTCGGGCGTGGGTGGGCGATACGTGGATTCGCCTGTCTTCAAGAGCGACGGCGTGATCGAGGCGATCGAGGTCAAGACCTATCATCGCTGGACGACGATCAACGGTGTCGCGCAGATGCGCGAAGTGCCGCTCACGCCGAAATTGCAGGAGCAGATCAACAAGGATGTGGCGCTGCGGAACGAGAACCCGGGCTATCAGCCGCGCTGGGTTTTCCTCGATGCGCCGCCTTCCGCGGATTTGCAGCGGGCGCTCGACGATGCGGGAATTGTCGGCAACATCTTTGGACACAACAAACCCGCCACGGCAGCACCGCAACTCCAATCCGCAACGGCCGGAACCGGTCCGGGCCGAACCCTGCGGCTCGAGGACGAGAGCGGCAAGGTGATCACCGCGACAATGTTGGGCACCGAGCCGAGGGGCCCGGAACAAGTTTATGTGCCGCCTTCCGACGGCCCTCGCGCGCCAGCCGATGCACCGGAGCTGGCGGACAAGACGCACATACTGGTGTTCGACCCCGACACCGGCGAAGCCGTCGTGCTGCCGTGGATACGCGGTGCTTCCGACGGCCACGTGCCGGGAAGCCTGGGGCCGGAAGTCAGGGCGCTCTCCACCGACCAGATTTCGAAGCTGACCGGCGCGCAGTTGCTCGCCATCAAGCCGGAGCACATCGCCAAGCTGACGCCAGAGCAGGTTGCTGCACTGAGCCCCGAGCAGGTCGGGCAGCTGACGCTTGATCAACTTGCGGCGCTTCGGCCGAAGCAGTTGCGGGCGCTCAGCCCCGAACAACTCCAGGCGATCAAGCCAAGCAGATTGCAGGCCGTTGCCCCTGGCCGCATCAGCGGCTTGAGACCGGATCAGGTCGCTGCGTTCTCACCCGAGCAGCTTGCTGCCTTGACCATCGAGCAGGTGCGCAAGCTGACGCCGGACCAGATTGCCAAGCTCAGCGATGAGCAGCGCAACGCCTTTGCGTCGGAACAGTTCGCCGCCATGAGACCTGCCCAGTTGGGCCATCTCGATGCGCCGCAGTTCGCGGCGTTGAATCCCGACCTGGTCGCGGCACGCGATCCCGTGACAACGGCAAAGCTGTCGCCGGACCACATCTCGGCGCTAACGCGTGGGCAACTGGGTGCCCTGACCATTCATCAGATCGAGGCGCTGACCAAGCAGCAGATAGCGGCTCTGACGCCAAAGCAGCTTGGCGAGCTGAGTCCTGGCCAGTTGCGCAAGTTCACACCCACGCAGTTTGCCTGGATGTCGACGGATCAGACGAATGCGCTTTCCGTGCTGCAACTGACGACCTATCGGGCGACCCATAAAAAGGCGATGACGCCGGATCAGGCCACCAGCGTCGATCTGGCCCTCAGCCATGCCAGGATGCGGGAAAACGCTCAGGCACTCGCCACCTTTGGCGGTATGTCGACCACCTCCTACATTTTGTGGAGTTCGTTGCCGCCAACCTGGACCGCCACCGCCGGAGCGGTGGCATTTGGCGCGCGAGGGTTCGTTTTCGGCGCGCAAGCGCTCTTCCCCAACGCAACCGCAGGTCACAAGCCGTTCGGGCGATTCCTCAACGCACTCGGCGGAGCCACATTCATTGCCGCAGCGCCAGGTGCCGCGACCGGGATGATCCAGGGTAAGGATCTTGTCGTCAACAGCACGTTCACGCTCGGCAACATCGTCTATGGCACGAAGTCTATGCTGCAGTCGTTCAGCGGCAGACCGGTGATCCGAAACCTGGCCGAATATCTGGCTGGACCCGGCTATGTGCTTGGCTGCGCCGTTTATACGGTGCACTCATGGCCGGCGCCGATCGCAACAGTCGCCGGGACCATGTTCACGTTCGGCTGCGCGGAATTCTGGGCGTCGGCCATAAGGACGGACCGGATGAATCGCCGATCGGTGCCGCGAACCGATGCTGATATCGCGGCGGCGGAAAAATCCGGCAAAAAATGGGCTGCATGGGATCGGTGGACGCTGGGCATCACCTTCGGCGTTGGAATGCTTCTTTTCTCGCTGGACTCCCTGCTCGCGAAGCCTTGGGAGGGCGCGAAGCCGACCCCTACACCCGACTCGAAAAAACCGGATGACGATGCCTCGTCCCAGCAACCCGATGACCCTTCAGACGTTCCAGGTGGGACACAAAATCCGCCCGAGACGTTTCCGCAACTTGTCGTACTGGGGGATGACGGCCTGAATTTGCGGACCCAGCCTGACGGGAATTCGACGGTGGCAACGGTTCTGCCACCGGGCACGTTCGTCGAACAGACCGCAAAGCCTTCGACCGACCCTTCTGGAGAAGCCTGGATGCCCGTCGAAGGTTTCGGACCGGATGGAAAAATGCACAGCGGTTGGGTTTCCGGCGACTATGTCGAGGTTCATCCCGAGGGCAGCAGCAATCCCGAGGGCCGCACGAATCCAACATTGGAGAAAGACGGCTATCAGTGGGTCGAGGTCAAGAACGGCGACTCTATTCGCCTGATCGCCAAGACCCACTCAACGGATGTGACCGAGACGGTGGTGCTCAACATGGATCACATCCTGAGCCCGGATATGATCTTCTCGGGCGACCGCATCTATCTGCCTGCCGTATCGGTCGGCTGAGAAACGAACGGCGGAATCCTAAAGCGGGTCGCGTTTTTTAGCGTTCGCCGGCATGCTGCGCCTGGCCGGTTCTGGCGGCATATGCGTGTGCGACACAGGCGGCCAGCTTTGCCGCCCGCTCCGCCATCGGATTGGATGGTTCGGAAGAGTAGGAGGCGGTGAACTGCAGGTCGGACGGGTGCCATTCGCAGTCGACAATGCGCAGTTGGCCGCTTGCGGTGTACTCCTGGACGACTTCCTCCGGCAGAGAGGCTATGCCGATACCGCTGAGTGTCATCTTGATGGAAGCGGCAAGGGAATTGGCCGGAAAGATACGCGGCGTCTCCTCCAACTCGCCAGTCAGCTTGCGGTGAAGCTCGCTATAGGGTCTCGTGCTGCGCGCATAGCTGATGATTGGAAACTGCATCAGGTCTTTCAGCATCAGCTTGCGTCGGTTGGGCAATTTCAAGTGCGGCGAGCAGACCCAGACCAGTGGAAAGGTTGGTAGCTCGATATTCTCGATGCTGTATTCCAGAATGGGGCCCATCAGCACTGCAAGATCGAGCCGGTGGGACATGAGTTCATTGCGAAGGGTCGTCGTCGCATCGACGACGATATCCGTATCGACGAGCGGATAGTTTGCCTGCAATTCCCTGAGAAAATCCGGAAGCCACGTGTGCACGATGGATTCGGCAATCCCGAGCCGAAGCACCCCTGCCGTCTCTGAAAGAGAGTTGGCCGCCAGCTGCAGCCGTTCCGCCACGCGCAGAACCCGTTGAGCAGGTGGCAGCAGCCTTTGTCCCTCGGCGGTCAGCCTGACGGTGCTGCTCTGCCGCTCGAACAGCTTGGCACCCAGCGCCTCTTCCAGGCCGGCAATTCGCGTGGAGACCGCCGGCTGCGTCGTGTTCAGGCGTTCCGCCGCCTTTCGAAAGCTCCCGAAGGTCGCCACCAGGAGAAAGGTTTCGAGCTGCTTGATGTTGAAAGGGATCACGATTCAATGCCGGACAATAATCTGGGCGCCTATCTTTACGCGGTCATATAGGTCGATAACGTCTTCATTGGTCATGCGAATGCAGCCGGAAGAATTAGCCTGTCCGACGGTCCAAGGCTGATTGGTACCATGGACGCGATAAAGCGTGTTTCCAATATACAGTGCACGCGCGCCCAATGGGTTGTTAGGCCCTCCCGCGACATGCGCGGGCAGCAAGCGGCCCTTTGATGCTTCCCTGGATCGCATTTCGGCCGGCGGCCGCCAATCTGGCCAGTCCTTCTTGCTCGAAATCGTGTCGCGGCCGGACCACTCCAGCCCTTCGTTGCCAACGCCCACTGCGTAGCGCAGCGCCTTCCCGTCGCCAAGGATGTAGTACAGGCGCCGCTCCTTGGTGTCGATCACGATCGATCCCTTCGGTTGAGCCTCGCCGAAAGCCACGGTCGCCCTTGGGATTGCCGACCAGCCGGGCCGAATGTCTGCATCCGAAGTCCGGTCGGGATCCGAAGGGGAGACCGATCGTATGCCCAGTTTCTGGGGTCATAGCCGCTGTTCGATAGGACCTGCGAGGGCACCATGGCGGCAGCCAACATGGCGAGCAGAAACGACGCACCCAATCTCCCGATGGGACGCGATCTGATCGCAATCCTGCTCCCAGGACCATCCAACTTCGCCAGCGAGATCCTGCTTGCCGCCACTTGAGACTGATCCCTGAATGATTCCAGCGCGCACCATATCGCTTTGCGGATCGTTCGCAACATTTGGAACGGAATGATAATGCAAAGTCCGATTGGACTTCCTTTTTTGCCATCTGCGCGATAGAGTGGAACCGGCGGGCAAACCATGAAGCGAGCAACGCGGGTCATCACCCGTGTGACGCTTGCGATAGGACCAAAGTTGACGGGACACAGTATCCGCCATGCTGACTGGTTGTCGGGAGCTAGGGCCGCCGTTGTCGCCTGCGGCCTCGCCATGGCGCTCGGCCTTGGCGCGCAGCACGCGTACGCTGCCGAACCGCGGTGGCCGCCTGGCCCTTACAAATACATCACGGTCGACCAGTCGGTGACGGACGCGCTGGTCGAGCTTGGCCGCAACATGCGGGTGCCGATGCGTGTCAGCAAGCTTGTGAAGGGGCGCTTGAGCGCCGGCATGCCGGTGGGAACGGCGCGCGAGTTTCTGGAAGAGATTTGCAATCGCTACGGGCTGGTCTGGTATTTCGATGGCATTGTCATGAACGTCGCGACCGAAGCCGAAATCCAGACGGAAATGATCCCGCTTGACGCCAACACGGCTGCCGGCGCGGAAGATCGGCTTTCGCGGCTGGGCGTCATCGATCCGAGGTTTCCGGTCAAGGTTTCCAAGCAGGATGATGTCGTCTCGGTATCAGGGCCACCCTCCTACATCGAACTGGTCAGGAAAACGCTCGGAGTTCCTGCCGCTACGGGCACGAAGCAGGAGCCGGGCAAAGTTGTCTCGGTCCGCGTTTTCCGCGGAAGGCAGGTGGAGGCGTATGATGTCCCCTCCGAGAAGAACTAGGGAACGGGAGGCAGGTTCATGCAGATCGCACCGATTGGAGCCCTGGAGGCTACGCTTGCAAACTTGACCACCAGCATAAGCTCGCAACAGCAGATCACCGCTGGCTCCGCAGCCCAGCCTGGCAATCGAATGGTTGGTGCCAAGCAGGAAAAGCACGACGCCGCGAAGGTCAACACGCCTGAGCGTGGTGATGTTGCCACACGGGCAGGCCAGCAGGTGGCACAGGCATCGTCCGGCGCCAATCAGGCAATGGCTGGGCAATCCTCCAAACCGGAAAGGACAGAGCCGATCGTCGAACGCCAACTGTTCGACTATCTGGCCGAGGCCGAGAAGGCGGGGGGCGGGACGTTCACGGATCCGTCGGCATTTTTCGGTTCCGCCGTCCGGTCGTTGGACGGAACCATGCAACAGGTCCAGAAAGCCCTTGGCCAGGCGAACGCCCCGGTGAACGCCGATGCAGCCAAGGTGCAGGATGACGCCGGCAAGACGGCTCCCTCAGGCGAGGAAGGCGAAAATTCCCCGGCGAAGAATGCCGAGCAACTTCTCGAACGGTCCATTTCGGTGATGTGGGCAGCCGCCAATCTCGAGGTGGTAACGAGCAGCGTGACCGCCGTCACCTCATCCACCAGCACGCTGATCAAACAACAGTGAAAGCCGCGGAGTGTTTCGTGCCAACGCTAACCTTGCCGTGGCGGTCAACGCTATTGGATCGATGCGCCGCCCGGTGGCGCATTGCGCTCGTCGTCATGGGTATGCTCGTGCTGCAGGCGTGCTCAGTGGAGCTGTATTCCAACCTCAGCCAGCGGCAGGCCAACGAGATCGTGGCTACGCTGGTGCGCCACGGGATTCCGGCGCAACGCGAGACCGGCAAGGACGGCAAGATGACGGTTTCCGTGGACAAGGGCCGCTTCGCCGAAGCCATGGCGATTCTCGACGAATCGGGCTTGCCCAAACAGGAATTCCAGACGCTCGGTGAGGTGTTCAAGAGAGGCGGGATTGTATCCTCGCCGGCGGAAGAGCGGGCGACGATGATCTATGGCCTGAGCCAGGAGCTGTCGCAGACGATCTCGGATATCGATGGTGTGCTCTCCGCGCGTGTTCATCTCGTCTTGCCCGAAAACGATCCGCTGAGACAGCAACTGGTGCCGTCGTCCGCCTCCGTCTTCATCCGGCATCGAGCGTCCGTTCCGATGAATGAGCTGATCCCGCAGGTCAAGATGCTGGTGTCCAAGGGCGTCGCCGGACTGACCTATGACAATGTTTCCGTCACCCTCATTCCGGTGGCCGCGACAGCCCCCGAGCAGGGAACCGGCGAGGCGGGCTTCACGACCTTCCTCGGCCTCTGGATGCATCCGGACAGCGTCGCCGCCGCGATGGGGCTGTTTTACGGCATGGCGGCGGCCATACTCGCGCTGGCTGCCCGGCTGGCCTACGTGCAGTGGTACAGACAGCCCGGTGTCTATGCGCTCGATGCTTCGGCAATGCCCGTGAAGAAGACATGACCCAGACCGGCTCGAAGCAAACCGTCAGCCCGGAATGGCAGGCATTCGTGTCCAACCCCGCATCCTATGTGGATGCGGCAAGGCTCGCGGAATGCTTTGACGGCACGATCGGCGAGGCTGCCTGCGAGCGCATGCTGCAATCGCAACGCTTGCATGAGCGATTGTCGGAGCTTCTGGTCGAGCGTCATAGGCTGTCTTCAGCAGTCGAAGAGCTTGCCGACGAGGTCGATCGAGCGATCGCCTTGTCCTCTGGCGAGGAGTTGGAGGAACTTGTGCTTCGCGCCGGCGCGATCTACTGGGCCGGCAGTCTGGCCGCTGTCATTGTTGGACGCGAAGCGGCCGCGTGGCAGGCAGCGCTTGGCGCGGATCTCTGCGCTTTCGCGGTCGCCAACCGCGATCTAGCTGGTCCGATGCAGCGGTTGGAGCCCCTGGAAGACATCTACGGTCGCGTCTATGCCGACGGCCTGAGTTGCCTTGGCGCCTGGTGTCAGGCGATGCCTGGCGACACGAGCATGCGGGTGCGCCTCAAGTTGGTGCCGCACGAGCTTGTCGACCAGGCGGTAGCCGGACCATTTGCCGAGACCGGTCCCGCGATTGTTCGACGAGCGATGAGCTAGACGCGATGGTCGAACTAGGCAAAGCGACCGATGCTGTGCCGAGGCGCCCTTACGCCCGGATCCTGCGTGCCGCCGAGGTGCGCGCGCTGCAGGATGGGCATGCCTTTCTCGACGAAGCAAGGCGCGATGCGCAGCAGTTGCGTGACGCCGCGCGGCGAGCCTATGCGGCTGAATATGCACAGGGCTATGAAGACGGCAAGGCGCAAGGCGATGCGGACGCCACGCGGTTGATGAGCGAGACAGCGGTCAAAGTGGATCGCTATTTTGGCGGGCTGGAAGCCGAAGTCATCAGCCTGGCCCTCGATGTCGTCAGGCGAATGCTTGGAGAATTCGACGTCAGCACGCTTGTCGCGAAGGCGGCAAGGCAGGCTGTGATTGAAATTCGCCGCGCCAAATATCTGAAACTCCGAATTCATCCCGATTCCGTCGACAGGGTTCGCGATGAGCTGGACGCTGTCTTGCGCGAGAGTGATCTGGGCATGACCGTCGAGATCGACGCGGATGACGCATTGGCAACCGGCGCCTGCATCGTTTCGACCGACTTTGCCGTCGTCGATGCGAGCATCGACGCGCAGCTCCAAGCCATAGCTGCCGCGATTGCGTCAAAGGCGGAGGTTCCATGACAGAGCCCGCTGTTGATATCGAAAGCCGTCTGGCGTCTCTCATTCCGAACCTGCGCTCCGCCCTCCGCAACGATGCCAGCCGGCCTAAGAAAGGGCGTGTACGGCGGGTCACCGGCACGGTCATCCATGCGACCGTCGAGGAGGCCCGGATCGGCGAGATATGCGAACTGGTAGACCCCAGGACCGGCAAGACGACCAAGGCGGAAGTCGTCGGCCTCATGGACGAAATGGCGATCCTTGTTCCGCTTGGCGATCTGAGCGGTCTTTCAAGCCTGACGGAGGTCATCGCGACCGGAAAGGACCAGCGTGTGCCCGTCGGTCCCGGGCTTCTCGGCCGGGTGATCAGCGCGCTCGGCGAGCCCTTGGACGGCAAGCCGCTTTCGCAGGATGACATTACCGGCAGCTATCCGGTCAATGCCTATCCGCCATCTCCGCTGGAGCGCAGCTTGATTTCCGAGCCGATCCAGCTCGGAATCCGCGTCCTCGACGGGTTGCTCACCTGCGCGCGCGGGCAGCGCGTCGGCATCTTCGGCGAACCTGGCGTCGGCAAGTCGATCCTGCTTTCCGACATCGTCAGAGGCACCGATGCCGATGTTGCCGTGGTCGCCCTTGTCGGAGAGCGCGGACGTGAAGTGCGTGAGTTCCTCGAACATCAGCTTGGACCGGAAGGGCGGCAGCGGGCAATCGTCGTCGTCGCGACCTCCGACCGGCCTGCCATCGAGCGCGTCAAGGCCGCCTACGTGGCGACCAGCATTGCCGAATATTTTCGCGACCAGGGTAAGCATGTGCTGCTTGCGATGGACAACATAACGCGGTTTGCCCGTGCGCAGCGCGAGATTGGCCTGGCCTCGGGCGAGCCACCGACGCGTCGCGGCTTTCCATCTTCGCTGTTCGCGGTCTTGCCCCGCCTGCTCGAGCGCTCAGGCCCCGGCCGCGTCGGTTCCATCACAAGCCTCTACAGCGTTCTCTTGGAAGGCGACGGCACGCTGGATCCTGTCGCCGAGGAAATTCAGGCGCTCCTCGATGGCCACGTCTTCCTGTCGAACGAACTCGCGCAGCGGAACCATTTCCCGGCCATCGACGTCCTGCGCAGCCGAAGCCGCCTCATGGATGCGGTTGTACCGCCGGCCCATCGGTCTGACGCCAGCCGCCTGCGTGAGTTGCTTGCCCGCTACGCCGACATCGAACTTCTCCTGCGGGTCGGTGAATACGAAAAGGGAAGCGATGCCGTGGCGGACGAGGCGGTGGCGAAGATCGATGCCATCAACGCCTTTCTGAGTCAGGCGTCCGCTACACACGAGAGCATCGAGAAGACGCGCCAACTCATGCGGGAAATCGTCAATGAAAGATCGTGACATGATCGCTCGATTGGGCGACCTCAGACGCCGTCGGGAAGAACGCGCCAAGGAAGGCGTGATCAGAAGGCACGCCGCTGCCCATCGGGCCGCGAAGGAGGTTCAGGCGGCAGCCGCTGCGGTCACCGAACACCTCCGGCGCACGGTTGACGCAGAAGAGGCAGCGTTCGGTTCGCTGGTTGGGCAGCCGGTAAAGGCTGCCAGCCTCCATCGGCTTCAGGGACGGTTCGAAATCGCCGCCAGAAAAACCGAGCAGTTGCGCGAAAACGAGAAGATTGCCGGCGCCGCCGAGGAGCGACGGAAAGAGGAGTTGTCGGCAGCCCGCAATGATCATCGTGCGAGCCTGAAGGCGGTGACGAAGCTGGATGGACTATTGGAGCATCTGACCAAACGCAGCGCGCGCCGTCGCCTCGCTCTTTCCGAGCTTGTCGAGGAAGAGGAACGCGATCCGCTGCGCTTGCCAACAGAACGATAGCCCATCCGTGATCGTGGATATGGAAGTGTAATGCCTCAGGCCCTGGCGTCGGCAAAAACGAAAGCGCGCGGAAAACCGGTGAAACGCTCAGCCGGACTGCCGGGCGTCGGCGAACGGCTGACACTGGAATCCGTCGCGGCCGCGGAAGTCGGGGCATTGAACGCCTTCTACCGCCGCCGCGCTCCAGCGCAGATCACCATCGCGGGGAAGGCAATGACGATTGCTGCCGTCTGGCCGGCGGCGAACCCTGCGGACCAGCGGCTGTGCACGATTGCGTTCACGGTCGCAGGCAAGGTCGCCAGATTGCGCCTGCCGCTTTCTGTGGTCGAACGAGCCTTCGCCAAGGCGGACGAGCTGGTCGACATGAAACGACTGGCGCCCACTCACGCCGCACTGCTGCTGGAATCCGCATTCGAAGAGGACCTCGAAAGGATTGAGGGCAAGCTGGGTGAGAGGATCGCGCTCACCTCGGTTGAACGAAGAGATACGGTTTCGGAGCAAATCCCCCTCGCTTTTGTCATGGCCGGCAACGACGAAACGATAGACTGCGTGTTGAACACGACGGACGCCGGCCTGGCGGTTCGGATCGGCCGCTTTCTCGACGAGATCGGCAAAGCGAGGCCGCCGATCCCGGCCGAATTCCCGCTGCCGGTCTGCCTTCGGCGCGGCGCGCTGACGATCACCCTTGGCGAGCTTCAAAGCCTGCAGCCTGGCGATGTGGTGCTTTTCAGGGATGCGGAGGAAGAACGCACGGCGGCACTCATCATTGCCGAGCGCCTTTATGCGCCGGTGACCTTGACTGCCGGTGGGCCGCAATTGCTTGCCGCGCCGACTGCAATCGCCGGATCGAATTGGGAGTGGACCATGAACCAGAACACGCCGCCGCCAGCCGGCCAGACATTGGAAGAGTCGACTCTGGACGAGTTGCCGGTCGCGCTTGCCTTCGAGATCGGCCGCACGGCAATGCCTCTTGGGGACGTAAGACAGCTTGCGCCCGGCGCTATCGTTGCACTCACCGATGTAACGGAGGAGACCGTCGACATCATCGCCAACAGCAAGCGTGTCGGTCGTGGCGAGATCGTGCGGATTGGGGAAAACCTGGGCGTGCGGATCGTCCGCATGTTCGACAATGCTTGAGAATTCGCCCAACCTGCTTGGGATTCTGATCGCTGTCGGCTTCGTCGGGTTGCTGCCGCTGGCAGTCGTCACGATGACGGGCTTCTTGAAAATTTCGGTCGTGCTGTTTCTCATCCGCAACGCGCTTGGCGTCCAGCAGATGCCGCCCAATCTGGTGCTTTACGGCATAGCGCTCGTGCTTACGGTCTACGTCACCACGCCGATGCTGAGCGAGATGTCGGGCCGGCTTCAGGAAGGGCAGGTTCAGTTCCAGACGACGGACGACCTCGCCAGGGCGGCGCAACTGGTCCGGGAACCATTGCAGCGGCATCTTATGAAATTCACCCAGCCGCAAGAGCGGCAGTTCTTTCTCGACGGCACCACTCGCCTGTGGCCGGAACAAGCGCGGCAGAACCTCAAGGACGACGATCTCTCGATCCTTGTTCCGGCCTTTGTCGCATCCGAGCTTACCCGTGCCTTCGAGATCGGCTTCCTGCTTTATCTCCCTTTCCTCATCATCGATATCGTTGTCGCGAATGTCCTGATGACGCTCGGCATGATCATGGTCTCGCCGGTTCTCATCTCGATCCCGCTGAAACTGTTCCTTTTCGTCGCCATTGATGGCTGGTCGCGGCTGATGCATGGCCTCATCCTGAGTTACGGCTGACGCCGCTGGGGGATTTGCATGAACAATGACTTCATCCTGGCGAAGGTCCAGAGCGCGCTTCTGACGGTGCTGCTCGCGTCCAGTCCGGCGATCGTCGCGGCGCTTGCCGTCGGCATCCTTGTCGGCCTTGCCCAGGCGCTGACGCAGATTCAGGACCAGTCGCTGCCGCAGACGATCAAGCTCGTCGTGATCCTGCTGGTCATCATGGTCTTCGGTCCGCTGCTTGGCCAGCAGATCGCGGAGCAGGCCTCGACGGCGCTGGACGAATTCCCCGTCGTCACGCGCTGAGGCGGGCGGATGCCGGTCGAACCAATCTTCGCATCTGTCAAGGAGCTGCAGTTCTATCTTCTGGCAGGCGCTTTCGCGCTCGCACGCCTGACCGGTTTCATGCTCCTGATGCCGCTCTTTTCGCGTGTGCCGCTATCCGGGCTTCTGCGTAACGGCGTGGCCCTGGCACTGGCGGTTCCGGTTTTTCCGATGATCGTGACCAAGCTGACGAACACCGATATCACGACGACGATGATCGTGCTGTACATGCTGAAGGAGGTCGTTGTCGGGGTGACGCTCGGGCTGGCAATGGGCATACCGTTCTGGGCGGCGGAGGCCGCGGGCGATATCCTGGACCTGCAGCGCGGTTCCACGATGGGGACCCTGATCGATCCGATGATGACCCATGAGACGAGTGCCACCGGCACTTTGCTGGCCGTCATCATGGTCACGATCTATCTGGCGGCTGGTGGCCTGCAGCTTTCCCTGACCAGCCTCTATGACAGCTATGGCCTCTGGCCGATCGACCAGCTTCTGCCTGTGTTCAGCAAGGATGCCGCTGGGATATTTCTCGGTCTGCTCAATCGCATCCTGGTGATGGCGCTGACCCTTGTGTTCCCGGTCGTCATCAGCATGCTCCTGTCCGACATTGTGCTGGCTTTCCTGGCGCGCGCCTCGCCGCACCTGAATGTTTTTGCCCTCTCGCTGGTCGTCAAGACGCTGGTGTTCAGCCTCGTCCTTGTCCTCTACGCGGCTTTCCTGCTCTTCTATATGAACCGGGACCTCAGCTTCCTACACGAAGCAGGCCGACAGATAGAAGCAATCGGCTGCCGCAGCTGTCAATGAGTACAAATATCTATGAGCAGGTCCTAATAATAACAGAAGCCTCCGTTGGTCGACCAATAAATACAATTTATCGACGAGGGAAGATTCTGATAATTTGACAAGCGGGCAACCCGTCAATGATCTTACGCGCTCTCGACGTGTCTCTGAACATACATATGCCCGGAAGCCATGGCTCGCCAGACCATTTCATTGTTCTATGACAATTTGCGACTGGTCGATGCAGATAGGCTGCGCAGACTGGTTAGAATGGGCGCCTATGAAGGGCATACGGGAGGGCTTGCGCGCGGCAAGCTGCAGGCCAATATTGTGATTGTGCCCCGCAGTTTTGCCGGGGATTTCCATCGGTTTTGCGTCCGCAATCCGAAACCCTGTCCTTTGGTGGGCGTCAGCCGTGCCGGCAGCCCATTGCTCCCAGCCTTGGGCGATATCGATATTCGCACCGATGCACCCCAGTATAACATCTATTGCTTCGGGGAGATGATCCGTCGGAAAACCGACATCATCGACCTGTGGCGGGATGATTTCGCCGCTTTTGCGCTCGGCAGTTCGCTTACCGTCGAGGCGGCACTTGCCGAAAAGGGCGTGAAGCTCCGTCGCTTCGGCTTCGGAAAGACTTCCCCCAAGTTTAGAACCAGGATCGAGACGTTCCAGGTCGGACCGTTTGGTGGCGAAATGGTCGTCTCCATGCGTCCGATAAGACATTGCGACGTCGACAAGGTTCGCGCCCTGACCGCAGGTTTTCCGCATGCGCACGGCTCCCCCATCCATGTCGGGGAGCCGGCGACCATCGGGATACGAGATTTAATGGCTCCCGACTGGGGCGATGCGGTCGAAATCAGGGAAGGGGAGGTCCCTGTATTCTGGGCCAGCAGCCTGACCGCTCAAGACGCTCTTGCGCGTGCCGAACTCGCGATCTCGATCACGGTGTCGCCGGGCCATATGCTGATCACCGACGTGGATGCACAAGCCGGTGCGCGTCTAGGAGCCAGCTTGGCGCATAGGGGCGTGCAAATGGGCGGGTTTTGGACTTGCGACGATGCTCTGGACCCACAATGACTATTAATTTTTGCAACGAAGAGCGGCCGCAGTTGGAGCGGTGACGGTACTTTCGAGACGGTTTGGACGCGCCATCGAACGCCACAAGGTGGAAAAATCGCCGATTGGTCTCGATGGTCGGTGAAATCTCGAAATATTTTTTTGGCGATTTTCCCTTTAAAATCAAAAGCGTAACTTTTTTGACGGTCTTCATGTCGGAGTTTGCGCCATGCCGAAGAGTATTTGGCAGTGATTTCAATGGGTTATATGCTGTTTGAACAATCGAGTGGGAGTGACGGAACAAACCGCGGCAATAGCGTAGTTTCGGCGGTGATTTTTTGCCGTTACGTTGTTGTCATTCTGTTCGAATTTCACTCGCATCGAGCTCGCGTTCTCCATCTCTGTTTCGCGGGTTCGATGTGCGGCTAGATTCAGGATGATGTAAAGTCGCTTTGGAGGGCAGGAGTACCCCAGCGTAGTATATCGTGCACAAAGGAGTGTCTCCCTTGCGCCCAATATCAGTCATTCATGCGGTCGCCTCCATAACCAAAGCGGATATCGCCAAACGGCGGCCATTCAACCTGGAAAGATGGTGAAACCGCCGTCGACGCGGATGACCTGCCCGTTGATGAAACGCGCGCGCGGACCGGCGAGAAAGGCCACCGCCTCGGCGATCTCTTCCGGCTCCGCATAGCGATTCAGCGATTTCTTAGCTGAATCCATCCGCTCCGGATCGACCACGCGGGTCGCCTGGAAGCGTGCCGTCTTGGTTGCGCCGGGGCTGACCGCGTTGATGCGCACGCCGTCGTCGATCAGTTCCTTGGCGAGGCAGCGCGTGTAATGCACGACCGCGGCCTTCAACGTGGAATAGACGACCTCCGGCGAGCAGCCGAGATGTGCCGCCGCCGAGGCGATGTTGATGACGGAGCCGCCGCCGCGCCGCTTCATCGGCGGCACGAAGGCCTGGCAGACCAGCATCGTGCCGATCAGATTGTTCTCGGTGAGCACGCGTATGTCGTCCAGTTCGATGTCGAGTGCGTTGTTCGGGTTCGGCTTGCCGCCCTTGGCGCCGATGTCGCCGCCGGCACAATTGACCAGCACATGCACGTCGCCGAGATCCGCCTCGATCTTGCGCTTCATCTCGGCCACCGCTTTCTGGTCGCCAATGTTGCCGGTCACCGACGTCACCTTCGTCCCATGCCGCTTCAAGCGCTCGACCACTTCGCCGAGATTGGCGAACTCGCCATATTTGGCCGGCGCTGTTTCGTCCATGTCGTGGATCGCGACATTGGCGCCGAGTTCCGCCAGGCGCTCGGCCATCACCCGACCGAGGCCACGGCCGGAGCCGGTGACGAAGGCGGTCAATCCATCGAGTTCACGTGTCGTCATCAGATATTCTCCATCAAACCAAGGTTGCGCATGTTGGCGGCGCTGCGCCGGATCATGTCGAGCTCATAGGAAACCAGCGAACCGTCGTCTTCGCGCTCCCAGGGGGTGCGGGTGTCGGCATCGTCGGGCAGCCGGTTGCGCTGGGCTGCCGCCAGGCAGGCGGCAAATTCGCGCGCCGTCTTCTCGGGGTAGCCGCGCCACCAGTCGTCGCTGAGATACCGGACATGCCGCGCCTCCAGGGCGCCCGGTTCGAGAACGGCGGTCATGCGATCGTGGTGTTGGCCAAGAATGGCGAACAGCTCGGCAAACGGCACCGCGCCATCGCCGATGGCACAGCGGATCAGCCGGTAGCCTTCGCTGGTGAATTGCACGCGGTAGTCCTTGAGATGGACATGGCGGACATGAGGTGCGATCCGCCTGACAAAATCGAGCGGCGCTTCGCCGACCGGGAATGTGTTGCCGGTGTCGAAGGTGATGCCGACGCTTTCGCCGCCAAGCGCGCAGAAATCGACCAGTTCCTGGCTGGTAAAATCCTGGTGGTTTTCGATCGCAAGGACATAGCCTTCGGCTGACGCGCGGGCGCCCCATTGCCTCAATCGCGCGCGAATGAGGCCGGCATACTCGCTCCATTTGTCGCCGGCGGCGTTGCGGTCGCCACACAGAACCGGCGTCAGCGCCGTTCGGATGATCTTGGCCTCAAGCAGGCGTGCGGCCCGAAATGCGTCGTCGAGCGGTTCGCCGACCAGAAGGCCGCCGCTGACGACCGGTGTCATGCCAAGGCCGGCGAGCCGCTCGCGCAGCGCGATCACCGCGTCGTCGGAAAGCTCGCTCAGCCACGGCACCCAGATCTCCAGCACAAGCGCACCGAGTTCGGTCGCCAGCGTGATGAAACCTTCGAGCCCCGCAGGCTGGGGATTGGCGCGTGGCGTGCCGCGGCCCTGCAGACCGAGATGATAGGTCAGACCGTAGGGGTTCAGGCCGACCTCGAGCATGAAGCCATCCTTTGGATAGGGTTTTGCGGTCATCGCAGGCCGGCATCCACTGTGATCGACTGCTTGGTGATCATGCGGCTGTCGTCGGCGGCGAGGAACAGCACCGTGCGCGCGATCTCCTCGCCCAGCAGAACTTGGCGGATCAGCTGGCGCTGCACGACCTGGTCGACCGACGCCTGCGTCTTGTACCAAAGCTGCCGTTGCCGGTCGGTGATGACGGCGCCCGGCTCGATGGCGTTGACGCGGATGTTGTCGGACCCGAACGCCCGCGCCAGCGCGAATGTCAGCCCGACCACGCCAGCCTTGGCCGTCGCATAGGGCGCTATGTCAGCCGCGCCGAAACGCCAGGCGATCGAGGAAAAATTGACGATCGAACCAAAGCCCAATTCCTTCATGTGCGGATGCACGGCCTGGGCGGCAAAGAAGTGGTGCCTGAGGTTCACGTCCTGGGCGTGGTCCCAGTATTCCTGCGTCACGTCAGCGACTGAGAGGCGATTGTCGTCGGCGGCGTTGTTGACCAGCACCGCGACAGGCCCGAGGCGGTCGCGCACCGAGCCGATCGTGGCCTGGAGGGCAGCAACATCGGTCACGTCGCAGGGCATGAACAGCGGTGCGTGCGGCGCCGTGCCGGCGAGTTCGAGTGCGAGCGCCTCGCCGGCCTCCTGCTGCAGATCGAGAAACGCGACGCGTGCGCCATTGGCGGCGAAGGCGCGGACCGTGTCGGCGCCGATGCCCGACGCGCCGCCGGTGATCAGCACGACACGCTCGGACAGGCTCGGATAGATGGCAAAGGACAAGGCGAAAGCTCTTTCAGATCAGGCGTTGGGTCGTCGGGTCGAACAGGCAAGCACGCGCCATGTCGATGCCGAGCGTCACCGTCTCACCCATAAGCGGCGTGCCGTCGGGGTCGAAACGACCGGTGATCTCCTTGCCGCCCAGGCGCAGAACCGCCATGGTCTCCGCGCCTGTCGGCTCGACCAGTTCGACCACCGCATCGATTTGCGCGATGCCTGGCTTGCGGCGGGCAAGATCGGGATCGAACCGGTAGATGTGCTCGGGCCGGATGCCGAGAATGAGCTGTCGCGGCGTGTCGGACGCAAGCGCCTGGACGATCGGCAGGCTGGCCGTGTTGCCGTCGGCGGTCTGGAAGGCGACTGCGGGGCGGCCGCCTTCCTGGCTCAGTTCGGCCGGCAGGAAGTTCATTGCCGGCGACCCCATGAAGCCGGCGACGAACATGTTGGCGGGACGGTTGTAGATCGTCGCCGGCTCATCGAATTGCTGAACCGAACCCTGATGCATGACAGCGATGCGCGACGCCAGCGTCATCGCCTCGACCTGGTCGTGGGTGACGTAGACCGTCGTCTTGCCGACGCGGTGATGCAGCTTCTTGATTTCGGTACGCATGTCGACGCGCAGCTTGGCGTCGAGATTGGAGAGCGGCTCGTCGAACAGGAACAGTTTGGGATCACGCACCAGCGCCCGGCCCATCGCGACGCGCTGGCGCTGGCCGCCCGAGAGCTGTCCGGGCTTGCGCCCAAGCAACGGTTCGATCTGCAGGAAAGCCGCGACCCGCTTAACGGCCTCGTCCTGCTGCAGTTTCGGCACGCGGCGGCTTTCCATGCCGAAGGTGATGTTCTCGCGCACCGTCATCGTCGGGTAAAGCGCGTAGGACTGGAACACCATGGCGATGTCGCGGTCCTTCGGCGCCACCGAATTGACCAGCCTTCCGTCGATGCGGATCTCGCCGGAGGTTACGCTTTCCAGCCCGGCGATCATCGCCAGCAGTGTGGACTTGCCGCAGCCGGACGGTCCGACCAGCGCGATGAACTCGCCGTTCTGCGCCTCGAGATCGATACCCTTCAGCACCTCGACCGCGCCGAAGTTCTTGCGCAGGGATCGGATGGTCAATGTCGACATGCAATGCCCTTCTTGGCGGACGGGACGATCGGCGACATGAGATGGGCTCCGCTCACTTGATCGCGCCTCACTTGATCGCGCCCTGGGTCAGGCCGCGGACGAAATACTTGCCGCCGAAGAGATAGATCAGCAGCGGCGGCAGCGCGCCGATCAGCACGGCGGCGCTCATGACATCGTAGGCGCGTACATTCGTGCCGCTCGCCGTCAGCGCGACGAGCGCGGCCGTGATCGGCTGTTGTTGCCCGGAGGTGAAGACGACACCGAACAGATATTCGTTCCAGATGCCGGTGAACTGCCAGATCACCGTGACGATCAGGATCGGTGAGGAGAGCGGCAGAATGATCTTGCGGAAGATGCGCCAGAAGCCCGCGCCGTCGATGCGCGCCGCCTTGATGAGATCGTCGGGAATGCTGACATAGTAGTTGCGGCAGAACAGGGTGGTGAACGAAATGCCCTGGATGACGTGGATGAGGATGAGCCCGTAGGTCGAATTGCTGAGGCCGAGATTGCCGAGGATGAACGCCCACGGCATCAACGAAATCTGGCCCGGAATGAAGACGCCGAGCAGCATGCAGGTGAACAGCGCTTCCGAACCCCTGAAGCGCCATTTCGACAGGATGTAACCGTTCATCGCGCCGACCGCCGTCGAGATGATCGTCGCCGGGATCGTCATTTTCAAAGAGTTGTAGAAGTTGCGTTGCATGCCTTCGCAGGTGCCGCCGATGCAATAGCTGCTCCAGGCCTGGCCCCAGGCTTCGAGACGAAAGCTGCGTGGCAGCGAGATCAAGCCGTTGCGCGCGATTTCCTGCTGGTCGCGGAATGAATTCAGCACCACGACCAGCAACGGGATCAGGTAGATCGCCGCGAAGACAACCAGCAGCCCGTAGATGACGAAGCGGGTGAGGAAATGCCGGCGCGCCGCAACCGTGGCGGCGTGATGGTCGAGCGACTGATCCAGTGAGACGTCAGCCATGGCCGGCCTCCTTGCGCCGGCGCCAGACCACCCAGAACGAGTAGGGCACCAGCACCACGGCAAGAGCGGCAAGCATCATGATGGCGGCCGCGGCACCTTCGCCGATCTGGCCGCGTTGGAACATCAGGTCATAGACGTAGATGGCGGGGAAGGTGGTCGAGATCCCCGGGCCGCCTTTCGTCAGGGCCGCCACGAGGTCGAAGGTCTTGATGGCGAACTGGATCTGGATGACGGCGACCGCCAGGAAGATCGGCGCAATCGTTGGCAGAAGCACTTTGCGATAGATGCGAAAGGTCGATGCGCCGTCGATCTGCGCGGCCCTGACGAGGTCCGAATCCACCGAGCGCAGACCCGCCAGGAAGAGCGCCATGGCAAAGCCCGAGGACTGCCAGACACCGGTGATGATCACCGCATAGATCGCATAGTGTCGGTCGCTGGCGAGTGCGAAACTGAAATTCGTCCAGCCCAATCCGCGCACCATCGCCTGGATACCGTCGGTCGGATTGTAGAGCCAACTCCAGACCGTACCGGTGACGATGAAGGAGACGGCCAGCGGATAGAGGAAGATCGTGCGCCAGACCGCTTCTCCGCGCACACGCTGGTCGATCAGGATCGCCAGCAGCAGTCCAACCGCCATCGAGCCGACGATGTAGAAACCGCTGAAGAGAAAGAGGTTATTGTAAGCGATGTTCCAGCGCCGGTTCGCCCAGAGCGACGCGTAGTTGTCCAGGCCGACGAAGCCGTAGGTCGGGAGCAGCGAGGAGTTGGAGAGCGAGATGTAGAGCGTCCAGCCGGTGAACACGAAAACGTAGACGAAGCTCGCCACAAGCGAGGGGCCGAGCACCAGCAAGGGCATCGCGGAGCCCAGCCGCTCGCGCCAGGGGCGGGCGGGCGCCGGGGTCGATAGGATCAGGTCGTGATTTGACATTTGCGGCGCGGAACTGGGATGGAGGATGGCCGGGTTCGGATAGAAATTGCGCCCGGCCGTTCCCGTCTACTTCTGTGCTTCGGCCGCGTCGGCCATCGCATTGGCGCCGTCCTCGGCTGACATGTCGGGCGTCGCTACGAACTCGGTAATGGAGTCCATGATCGCGCCGCGCATCTTCTGCGGGATGGTCATGTTGTGCGCCATAGAGCGGACCAGAGTGCCCTCTTTGATCGAAGCCTGCAGATCCTTCTGCGAGAGCTGCTGGCATGGATTGAAGCCCTTTGACAGATCGATATCCAGGCGTGCTGGGATCGAGCCCTTGGCCTGATTGAAGACCGTCTGGAAGTCGGGCGACAGGATCAGGCTGGCAAGCAGCTTCTGGCCGTCGATGTAATCCTGGTCCTTTTGCTTGAAGAACACGACCGAGTCCGAGTTGAGGATGAAGCCGGGTTTGCCCCAATCGGTCGGCGCCTGGGCGCAGACATAGTCGGTGCCTTCGTTAAAGCCGGCGGCGGTCAGCAGGCCGATTGTCCAGTCGCCCATGATGTGGAAAGCCGCGTCGCCCTTGCCCACGAGCGCCGACATCGAATCCCAGTCGCGGCCAACCATGCCCGGATCCATGTACTTGGTCGTCATCAGGCGCATCTGCTTGAAGGCCTTGACCATCCCCGGGCTGCGCATGGATTCGACATCGCCTTCGACGAAGGCCTTGCGATAGAGATCGATGTCCTGGCCGTAGAGCACGACCTCGAACACCGTGGAATCCGTCCAGTCGGCGGTCGAATGCGAGATGCAGATCTTGCCGGAGGCGACGATCTTGTCGCAGGCTGCATTGAACTCGGCCCAGGTCTTGGGCATTTCCGTCACGCCGGCGGCCTGCACGACTTTCGGCGAGGCCCACAACCAGTTGATGCGGTGGATGTTCATGGGGGCGGCGACCCATTTGCCGGTCGGCTTCATCACCGGAAGCAATTCCGGCGCGACCACTTTCTCCCATCCTTCCGAGGCCGCTAACTCGTCGAGATCAGCGGTCATGCCGGTCTCGTTCCACTCGGCGATTTCCGGACCTTTCAGCTGCACGGCGGGCGGGGCATTGCCGGCGATCACGTCGGCACGCAGCTTGGCCAGCGTATTGGCCGTGTGACCGGCGATCGAGGTTTGTTCCCATTTGCCGCCCTTGGCGGTGAACATCTCGCCGAGCTTGGCGATCGCCTGGGCGTCCGATCCAGTCGCCCATTGGTGCAGCAGGTTCGTCTTGGGCTCGGCGAAGGCTGCCCCGGCGACAAAGGTGCACGCAACAGCGGCCGCGAGGGCGGTCATGACGCATTTCATAGTTTCACTCCCATATGGTGTTGCACGGTTCGTATCGACCGCTTATGGCCGCGGTTTGAAGCCGCCGCCGGCGAGATGCGCTAATCTCGCGTTCTTTCCAAGATGACATATTGGAGCTATCAGTCAACGGTGTTTATGTTGGTCTATGACAAAACCTTCGCTTAGAACCTGGCTGATCGACAGGCCGTCCGCATCGCCGGAGAGCATGATTGTGCGCTGCCTGAGTGAGCGCGGCGCCCTCTCGGCGTCGCAGATCACACGCGTCACCGGTCTGGCGCGCTCCACGGTCTCAACCGCGCTCAATGGCCTGAGAAAATCGGGCATGGTGATCGAAACCCCGACCAGTCGCGAGGGGATCAGAGCTATTGGCAGGCCAGCCGCGGCCGTGACGCTCAATCCGACAGCGGGTACCTGCGTCGGAATTCACCTGGGACTTCAGCAGATCCGGCTGATCGTTGCGGATGTCTCACATTCCGTCATTACCGAACAAACTATCCCCATGACACTGGACTACCAACCGCAACAGGCGGCCCAGATGGCCAAATCGGCAATTGCCCAATCTTACGAGGAAAATGGTCTGCCGGTGGCGGGGCTCCTGGGGGTTGGGATTTCGGTCTCTGGTCCTGTCAGCAGCGATGGAGTGGTCCTGCGCGCGAGCATTGTTCCAACATGGGCCGGCGTCAACATACGAGATGTGTTCGGACCCGTCCTGGAGCAGCCGATCTTCGCCGACAACGAGAGCAACTGCTCGGCCATTGCGGAACTGATGTGGGGTGCGGCAATCGGCCATGACGATTTCGTGCTGTTCAAGATCGATCTGGGGGTCGGTGGCGCCATTGTCCAGCATGGCCGGCTGGTGACGGGCATCGCCGGCGGCGCCGGCGAATTCGGGCATATCAGCATCGATCCCGGCGGCGATCTTTGTCGGTGCGGCAATCGCGGATGCCTGGAGCTCTATGCAAGTTTTGCCCGGCCACTGGAACAGATTTCGCGTGTTGTGCGGCGGCAGGTCACCATGGACGATGTCATCATGATGGCCAAGGAGGGCGACGTCAGGGTGTTGCGGATGATCGAGGATACCGCCGAGATCGCCGGCCGGGGTCTCGGCTTGATCGGCTCGGTGCTCAATCCGCCGCTCATCATCATCGGCGGCCAGATGGCGTTGGCGGGCGACATTCTGTTGACGCCGCTGATCGCGTCCTATGAACGCCACACCCTCATCAAATCCCGCGATATCGCTCCGGCCCTGCGAACGCGGATAATCGTTGGCAAGCACACCGAGAACGATGCATTGCTGGGCGCGGTCGGCCTTGTGCTGAGACACCAGACGAAGGGACTGTCGCTCGGCTGATCGGCTTAGGTCAAGTCGCGACATCGGACCTTGGAGGTTGAAGGTTCGCTATTGTTCTTCCTTGACGACAGGCGGACCCCACTGTTCCCGGCCCCATTGCTGCAGACATTTTTGGCAAATGTCCTGAATAACGGTTGGCCGCTAGGTCATCGATAGCAGTCGATAGATTCTAGGCGACCCGCAGATCTGCCGCTCTGTCGGGCGTCTCCCCGGCTCTTCGAACGGCGCCCATACGCCGCCAGGCCCACCCCAACCTTCGCGACTTTGTGGCCTTCAAATATTCGGTCGCACGCTGCTCGAAGAAGTTAGCGCGCGCGACCAGTTCTCGGCGTCGATCACACGGTCGTAGATCGACTACTGCTCCTTCTTGAACAAATCCTGGAAGATGAGCTGGCCCCAAGCGCGGCCGCGTGCGTGCACCAGCGCGCCACCCTCGTTGAGCTTTCCCAGCTTGACGGGTGCGAACCCGAGTTGTTTGGCCAAGGCCGCCACGGGAGCGGTCGCGTCCTCGTCGTCGCTCGACAGAAAGACGACCCGGTGGCCGCCCTCGACGACCGGATCGGTAGCCAGGGTGGCTGCAATCAGGTGATTGAAGCCTTTCACGAACTTGGCGCCGGTGAACGACTTCGCAACGAAGGCCGAGGACGGGAGGCCGTCCAGCTCTTCAGGGACAGGAAACGCGTTCATCGCGTCGATGACCGTCTTGCCTTTCCAGCTCGGCAGGGCTTTCGCAACCTCGCGATGCTCCCCGAAAGGAACCGCCAAGATGATCGTGTCGGCCTCGAGTGCTTCCCGCAGCGACTTGGCAATGACCGTGGGTCCAATCGCCCGAGCCTGCGGCGCCAACGCCTCCGGCGGCCGGCGGCTCGCGACGGTCACGTTGATGTTTTTACGGGCGAAGGCGTGGGCGAGGGCCTGGCCTATCTTACCGAATCCTACAATTGCGTAGCTCATAATGTTTCTCCGATCCGTGTTGGTATTGATTCCCCGGCCCCCGAGAGCCTCGAAATAGGTCTGCCGGCTTCAGGCGTTGAGTGCGGAAACGCGCACATCGGTGGTGCGAAATCGATCCGGCTGGACGACCGAAGCCAGCCGCGACGATTGGCGTCCGCCGTTCGGAATTGGCGTTTGTTTGTCTGCATTAGGCTATGATGACCACTCGTGCTGCCCACAGACGAAATACGGTTCGATGTGTTAGATGTCGGCTTTGGAAGGCGCACCTCGCGGTGCCGGATTGCACCATGATCGACTGGGATGACGTTCGCTACTTTCTTGCCGTCGCACGCGGAGGCTCGGTGCGGGCTGCCGCCGCGCACCTCGGGGTGAATCATTCAACCGTGCTACGACGCATCGCCCAGCTCGAGGACCGCCTCGGGGCGCAGATGTTCGAAAAGCTGCCTTCGGGCTACCGCCTGACGGCTGCGGGCGAGGAGGTCCTCGAGCTCGCGAACCAGATGGAAGCGTCGTCGCACCAGCTGGAGACGCGCGTCTTCGGTCGCGACCAGAGCGTGCGCGGGCTTCTGCGGGTGACGCTGGCACCGTCCCTCGCGACACACCTGCTCATGCCGGACTTCGCGGATTTCGCGCGTCTGCATCCGGACATCGAGATGGAAATCTTGTCGTCCGGCGAGTTGGCAAATCTGACCAATCGAGAGGCCGACGTGGCGATCCGCGTCGTCTACGACCGCAAAACCCTGCCGCTCAATCTTCACGGTCTGAAGGGACCGGAGCTGTTCGGCAACGTCTACATGTCTCGCGACCGACTAGCCGCGTGGCGTGCGGGCGCGTCTGATCCCATCCGGTGGATCGTCATAAGCATTCATGGAATTCCGGATTGGGCCAGCGAGGGTGAGGTTCGCACCACGGGGGGGCCATTCAGGACCACGGACGCCGAGGCGCAGATCGTTGCTGTACGGCAAGGGCTCGGGATCACGACACTGCCGTGCTTCGTCGGAGATGCCGACCCCCTACTGGTGAGGGTGCCGGGCACCGACCTGCACATGTACGGAACGCTCTGGCTTCTCACACAGGGGGAGACACGCAAGACGAAGCGCGTGCGGCTCTTCACGGAGTTCGTTTCCCGCAGGCTCGCCGCGTACGCCCCGCTTCTCGCGGGGCTGTCCATATCGCCCGACTGACGCCCGGCAGGTCGCTTGCCGTAATCCGGTCGGAAGCCGAGCTGCGATCGCTTGAAGCGGCATCGTTCAATCCGCGAATGGCGCGCCGTATCGCAACCGGCGCGAGGGCCACACTACCGACGGCGACGGGCTTCACCATCGCTGACGGTCCTTTTGGCAGGCTGGAGACGCCGACAAGAAGGACCGGTCCCTCCTGCATTCCGATGACGCGATGCGTCGCCGTCACGTCGTCGGCCAGCGAACTCAGCGGGTTCTGAACCGCGATCGCCTTGAGACCGCGCTTCATCAGAAGCGGAATGACCTTTGCCTAACGGGAGCCGTCTGCAAACGCCCCATGGACCAGCACTACGGTTTTGATTGCTAAGTCGATTTGTCCCTTTCAGTCAGGCATAGCGTAGCCGAAGGTCGGCACGAAATCATAGCGCTTCACAAGCAAAACCTGCGGAAAGCCCCGCTGCCACCGGCAGGTGTCACAGCTTTCCTATTCCGTCGTGCTAACTCTTTTTCTGCGCCGATTGGTGTGCGACTGGGCCACGGCCATTTTTAGCTCGGGTGTGATCTCCAACGGCGCATTCTCTGCCCCATGTGGGTTCTCTAGCCCCTGGACGTGGACGGTCGGGAATGGGAGTTCGATACCCTGCTCCTTGAAGGCTTGGCGCAGCCGTAGATAGAATTTGCCTTTCATACTGAAGGCACCTCCCGGTCGGGTTGTGACCTTGACCCTCAATACGATGCCGTACTCGCCGAACTCCTGTACGCCCTGCATCTTGATCGGTTCGATCACCCAGTGTTTGAACTCAGGATCTTCCGCCAGTTCGAGGCCGATACGCTTGATCAGCTTGCGAGCGAATTCGATATCGGTGTCATAGCCGACGGTGATGTTGAACTTGTCGGTAACCCAGTCACGGCTCTGATTCTGGACTGCCCCGAGTTCACCGAAAGGTATCGTGAACAGCGGACCACGATGGTGGCGCAACTTCACCGAGCGCAGCGAAAAGCTTTCCACGGTACCCTTGTAACTGCCCGAGGAAATATACTCGCCGACACGAAACGCATCGTCGAGCAGAAAAAACACGCCCGAAATGATGTCCTTGACGATGGTTTGTGCCCCAAAGCCCACCGCGACGCCGACGACGCCAGCGCCGGCGATGAGCGGGCCGATCTGGATACCCAGCGAGGCCAGCATCATCAGCACCGCCATCACGATGATCGATGCGAGCAGAATGTTCTGGAGAATGGGCAAGAGCGTGTGTAGCCGCGCCTGTTGAGGATCGAGCGTCGGGACGTCCTCCTCGCTGATCACAGGGTGCGGTGTTTCGATGCCCAGCTTTCGTTCGATCAAAGCTTTGATGATCGACCAGCCGAAATCGGCTGCGAGGGCAATGACGATGACATTGATCAGGCCGCGCAATATGAACATGGTCGTCGTATCGCTGCCTTGCATGGACTGCATGTCCAGGCCCCAGACACGCGCGAGAAAATAAGCTGCCGCCAGGATGAAAATCATTCGGATTCCGCGATCGATGACAGCGATCGTCACCGCAGGGATCGTGGGCCGGCCAGCTTCTTCCGAACCCGGCCGCAGGATGAAATTGACCCCGCGCTGCGCCAGCACGATCGCCAAAGGCAGGAAGAATGCGGCGAAGGTAAACCAGAAGATTGTATAAAGGCCGGCGATGCGCTGCAGGAACAGAACGACGAAATAAGCAGTCAACAGCCATGTCGCTTCCGTGTGACCGCTGTGGCGCACACCGTCTCGCTGCGTTCTTGGCCGACGCCAAACGGCAAGCAGCAAGAGCAACAGCAGTACGAAATCGGCGCCCAGTGACAGGACCATCATTCCGTCCTGATCGATGCCGAGACCGGGCAAGAGGATAAACGCGGCGCCGAAGAAGGCGAAGACGCCGACGATCCGGGGTAGCCAATAGGACCAATGGTCGGCCGCTTCGTTGGTGATCGGCAAAGCACGCACCTCGACGGCGTTCTCGACGTTCATGAAGGAAGGGACGAGCATGGCCATGACGTACATGCGCACACCCCATGTAACGACTGCCGCCACCAGAAATGTCAGTACAAGCTCGCGGATAAGCATTGGCCAGTCGAACAACATAAACGCGCCGGCGCTGCCCAGTGCGAACGAGACGATCAGCATGGTGGAATAAAGCGTGCGACCGCCAATCTTCTTGGCTCGCCCAACGGGCGTATCCTTCGATTGTGCGATAACCCAAAGACGAAATGGACGGGTGATTTTGTACGTTGCCCAAGTGAGCGCCAGGCCGGCAGCGATGAACATCGCAATCAG
Source organism: Mesorhizobium sp. (assembly GCA_004017275.1). GTDB lineage: Bacteria > Pseudomonadota > Alphaproteobacteria > Rhizobiales > Rhizobiaceae > Mesorhizobium. The sequence continues at coordinate 364,032 of SAKE01000001.1, forward strand.
CATAAATACGCCGGCAGACCCCCTGCTGGACATATCCTCCATCGTCTCTGCCCGAACGCGCGCGAACTGGCCCGGCAGCAAGGGCAAAGTTCGCACGATTCTTTCGATATGATGCCTGATCCGATCGAGCGTCGAGGACGCCATCGTATTCATCTGTCCCGCTGCGGCCCCGGCGCCGGACGATGCGTCGGTCGGCGACGCTCCTGCCTCGGCAGGCGCTCCCGTTGACCCAGCATTCTGATTTCGTTGTTCGGCCACCCAGGACTTCACTGATGGATCGTCGAGAAGCTCGAATAGCTGTTTGACCCTTTCAGGCGGGACGGGCGCCTGCGCCTGTGCCTGACCAGCCAACAGGAGCGCGATCCCAAAGACGAGCGGCCTGGCAACCAGGACAAACATCGCATTCAGATGTCGGAGACGTCGTGCCGGGCGCGCCAGGTTCCTGGCTCGCAATTGTCGAATCATGAGTGGCATCGTGCTGTTAACCTTCCGGTCAAATAGGCGAGCAACGACATTTATGTCCGTTGTTGCCTTACCTTGAAGAAACCGATGTTGCGGGGCAAGACGTCATTTTCCCAGCCAGACCGTTGGCGCCGGGTACTTGGCAGTGTTTATTTAGCCGCCGGGGCGGGTCAGGGCCACGAACTCGTTAATGGGTTCCTTCGGAGCCTTCGCCGGCGCGTTGGCTGACGAGAGTATTAAACGAAAAACCCGCCTCTGCGGCGGGTCACTGGTGCAAATCAGCGCCATGGACAAATATGTACCATAGCTGAGTTCACGGAGTCAAGAAAAAATTCCTATCATGAAAAGCTGCCGGCACAAAAGCTGCCGACAGGTCTTTTGTTAACCTGAGTTCGGAGCCCTGGGGGAGGGGCATTCCGATCTCGGCGTGACATCGGGCGATCGCCGCAGTCTGGTCGCGTGAGCCGTCGTCAACAACAATATATCGAGCGCTCCATAGGACCGCGAGGTCACCCTGCGAAGCGTCTCGTCGATCTTGCGCATTGTGAGCGGGAATAATGACACTGACAAAGTTCACCGTTCAATCGAGCACGGCCTCGACGGTGGCGACAAAGTCATCGAGCGAGCGATCCCCGCGAATCTCGATGCGCGGAAGGTCGATGGGATCGCAATTGAGGTCCGCCGGCCCGTGTCTGCCGCCGAAGCCGATCCGATAGCCGGACTCCTTGGCCAGCCTGCCAAGCCGTCGGTCGGTGACAGAGAAGGGTGCCGCGAACGCCGAGATTGGCCGACCGGTCCACCGTTCGATGAACATACGAGAGCGCAGGAGCTCGGCGGCCAGGTCAGAGCTCGACAGACCATCGATCGCGCGATGCGTCGCCAGATGGCTTCCGAAGAACGCACCTTCGGCGGCGAGACGTCGCACCGTTCCGGCGTCCATAAGCCGCGTCGGCGGACCGCTGACGGCGTCCCACTTTGCACTTTCACCCACCAGATCCGTCACCAGGAACACTTCCGCGGTCAGGTCGTTCGCGCGCAAGATCGGCCAGGCATGGTCGGCAAAGTTCTGGAACCCGTCGTCGAAGGTGATGAGCACCGGGCGGCCAGCGAAAGGCTGACGGTTGGCGATGGACCGTTCCAGTTGGTCGGACATGATCGCGTGAAAGCCATTGGCGCGAAGCCATGCCATCTGGCTGGCGAATGCGGCGGGCGTGAGCCGAAAACGGGCGAGCGCAGCCGGACCTTCATCGGCGACGCTGTGATACATGAGGACAGGAATACGCTGCCGCCGCTCGCTACGCGCGACGTCGCGGCGCAAGGCCCGCGCGCCGCCCCAGACGATATTTCGCGCGACCCCGATTCCGATGGGCGCGCGGATCGGCACATGATCTATCATCGGTTCCGCCACCACATCGTCCGGTGACAGGCGGCGGAAGCGGTCTATGCGATAGAGCTCGGTCTGGATCGATTGCTCGAGCACGAGACCTTCGGTCGCCGCCAGCGTCTCTGCGATCGCTTGTGCACCGAATGTGTTCCAGTCGAAGCCCGTCCTTTCAACATTGTCACGCAGCACGAATGCGTGTGCGCTGATGAAACTGCCGCCCGGCGCCAACGCCTCGGCGAATTTTTTGGCGATGCGCCGCAACTCGGCGAGATCATCCAGGTAGTAGAGCACTTCCGAACAGAAGATCAGATCCATGTTACCCGGCAGCGTGTCGGCGGAGAAATCCAGTACGCCGAATTCAATATTCGGCTGATCGCTGCATCGCGCGCGGGCCCGCTCCACGGCTATGGCGGAGATGTCGGTTGCTGTCAGATGGCCCACTCGCGGCGCCAGCTGCCGCGTGAAGTGGCCCTCCGCGCAGGCTAGCTCAAGCGCCCGTCCGATGGGACCGGCAGGCAGGATCTCGAGCTGCCGCTCGTATTTTTCCTGCTCATAGGACGAACCGTAATTCCAGGGATCCTCGGTCGCGAAATAGCCATTCCAGAACGACGTGCGATCCTTGTCGTGCCTGGGTCGTGCGCGGCGCGGCGCCGCAGGAGGCTCCGCTGGTTCGGCGCTCGACCGGACCAGCTCCCGCGCTTGCGCGGCCAATTGCGCGAGTTTGCCGAAATGGCTGTCCGGGTCGGGTCCGCGTTCGGCTGTGGCTGACAATGCCTCAGCTGCAGGGCTAAGCCGCTCAGCGGGCACGACATCAAGGATCAATTCAATCCAATGATCACTTGTCACCGCCCCGAGTACGCCGAACTGCACGACAGCTTCGATCTGGCCATCCATCATCAGGTAGGCATAGATTTGATCGACACCTTGCGGCAGTTCGATCGAGGTCGGATTTCGAGCGTCGACGCGAATTCCGAGTGTCCGCGCCAGCCTGCGCGGCGCGGCAAGATCGTCGGCATCGAGAAGCATTTGCTCAAGGTGATACTGAACGCGACGACCCGCGACCGGATCGCCCCAGACCTTGCCGAGTTCGATCATCAATTCGGTGAGGGCGCCGCCGAACCTGTCCCACCTGGCAGCCAATTGCGCTGGCACCGATAGGCTTCCTACCATCAGGCCATCGAAGGCCACCTTGGCGATCTCACGCGCCCACTTGCGTCCTGCCGGGAGCGCGCGCAGGGACTGCGGTTTGATCGAGGCCGAGCCGCTGCCGCAATCCGACGCGGCGTTCCACAACGCAAGCCACGCGAGTGCTTCGGAAGCGGTGCCGCCGTTCGCCTCGATCGCTCCATTGGCATGAGCCGATGCCGGGTGTTTGACCCTGGGATCAGGAGAAAAGCCGCGGGCGATGACGATTTCCGCGTCTGCCAGCATCTGCGTCGAATTGCGGGAGAGCGCGTTGGGGCTGACCCGATAGAAAGCGAGCGGCTCGTCGACCATCACCCAATTTTTGCCTAGACGTGCGAGGCGCTGCCACAGATCCCAGTCCTCGCAGGTGCGCAGCGACACATCGAAACCGCCCAACTCGACGATTGTCTCCCGGTCGACCAGCAGCGCGTGAGTGGCGATGGCACATCGGCGGGCGAATGTTTCAAAGGGCTGGCTCGCAACCTCTGGTGAGATGCTCGACGGGATAAGTTCGCCATCGGGCATCACGCGCTGAGAACCGCAATAGGCGGCCACCGCATCGGGAGCGGTTTTCAGCGCGGCCAGCATTTTCGCAAGGAAGCCGGCATCCACCCAATCGTCCGCATCCAGAAACATGAGCCAGTGCCCGCGCGCTGTCGAAATCCCGCTGTTGCGCGCGCCGGCGGCGCTGTGCGCGCAGGAGCTCAACGTTCGAAAGCGGGCATCGCGCTCCACATAATCGGCGATGATCGCGGGGGTGCGATCCGTGGAGGCGTCGTCGACAACGATCGCCTCCCATTCCACTATTTCCTGATCGAGAAGGCAATCGAGTGCGCGCGCCAGCGTTGCCTCCGCGTTGTGCGCAGGAACCACGATTGAAACCAAGGGATTATGCGCCACGCCGTCTTACCCGCGTCTGGTTCGAAGGTAGAACAAGAGTCCCGAGACATAGCCGGCGATTTCCTGACAAAGGAAACGGTCGTCGAGGACGCTGCGTCCAAACAGTCTCCTGCGAACTCTTCCGAGCCGTCGCGACGCCGCCATTTGGCTGCAGTGCGAGCTTGCTCCTGTCGCGCTACCGATGTTGGAAGCCTGGCGTAGCATTCGCATCCGTGCCGCCGAGCTTGGGCGCCAGCTGTCGCAGATACACGTCAAAGCCGAGCATGCCGCATACTCATGTCGATCCCCGAAATCGGCGCCATGACCACAAGCTGCGGTCCCTGGCACCTAGCTATGGCAAACTGACATCCTTTGCAATCGGGCGCGCAATAAAGCAAGCCCACGGAAGCTTTGGTGTGAATGACTGCAGCTATTGGGACTATTGCTCCCCTCCTATCGACCGAAACGCCTCGGTTCCCAGGTGCATCCTAGAACAGCCATTCTTCATGCGAAAGAAGACCCCCCTTCTACTGTTGAGCCCGCATAGGAAGCTGATGGTCTCAGTATACAGCCGGACGAGAGACAGTATGCTGGACGCCGGATTAGTTATTTTAGATGTTTCTAATGAAAACTACGTTACTTAATTTCGCTCCAGTAGCTGTATCCTGACATTGTATTACTCATTTCGATCGTAGATTGCGTCCAATGGTCGATTAGATTAGCGGTTATGGCTGCTATCACAAAGAGGTTCGAGAGCGACACCAATCGGGCCTCGTGCTTTTGCCGCTAGTCCAAGAGATGTAAAAGGGACGCACGAAATCCGCATAGGCCAAAAGTCCGGCTTGCGGGCCGGGTATTTTGCTGACATGTTTGCCTGTTTATGGGTTTCTGCACTGTGGCAGGTGTTCAAATAAAGGGGCATAAGGATGGCTAAGGAATCTTCGAGTACTTCGAGTACCGCTTCTTCCGCAAATAAGGCGGACGCAAATCTGATGGGCAACGCAGAAGGAAACGGGCTGAACTTCATGGCGGCCCAGGCTCGCGAGAACGGGGGCGCCGGCGACGCCGTAGGTGTCGACAAGATACGTGATCTGCTGTTCGGCAACCAGATGCAGGACTATGATCGCCGTTTTTCCAAGCTTGAAGAACGGGTGTTGCAGCGCTTCAAGGATGTCGAATCCGAAGCCAAGCGCAATCTTGAAATGTACGAGTCAAATGCAAAGAAGCAGGTCGATTCGCTTGCGGCGCAATTGCGGAGCGAAAAAGATTCACGAGCCGATGCCGACAAGGAGATTGATCGGAATCTTCGCGAGCAAAACCAGGCACTTGAAAAGCAAGTGCGCGCGTTGTCGGATCAATTGAGCGCGCTTGAGCGCGACGTTTCGGACCGGATAAATCGAAACGATCATTTGCTGCGTGAGGAAATCAAGCAGAAGAATGAAGGCGTTCAGATGCTGATAGAGAAAATGTTTGCCGATCTCAGCAACGTCAAGACCGACCGAAACCTTTTGGCCGGCCTGTTTGTCGAGGTTGCAAAATGCCTGAATCAGGATCCCGTCGGCAGCAAGAGCAACTCGGAACGTAGCTGGAAAGTGAGTTGATGGGACCTTGACGTCAACCGTCGACCCAATCAGCCTTCCACAAAGAACAGCCTCGAACGATACAGAGATTGATCGCGAGGCTCTGGCTCGTCTTTTGATCGAAATTGCCCGGAACGTTGATCCGGACTATCGTGCGCGTTTCGACGGAGTTCCATCCGCCGATCCTCGCATGGAAACGCTGCGCCAGTTGCTGGTTAGCCGCGAGATTTCAGAGCTTTCACGCGTTACGCATCTGCTGGACGAACCGGAGCAGCTTGCGGCAGCCGTGGGTGGCGTTCTTCCCAGTGCGGCCGCACGAGCGCCTCATGCGCAACTCGGTGAGGCCCTTGCGCCAGCTGTCGAAAGGGCTGTGCAACGGTCCATCCAGAAGAGCCCGCGCACGCTGACGGATATTTTATACCCGGTGTTTCTGCCGGCAATTCGCAAGTCGATCGGGGAAAGGATCGACCAGACCTTTCAGTCGCTAAATGAAACGTTAAGACACATATTTACCTGGCATGGGCTCAAGTGGAGATTCGAATCCTGGAGAACCGGTGCCAGCTTCTCGGAAGTTGTCCTTAAGCATTCCCTTGTCTACCGCATAGAGCATGCCTTTCTCATTAACCGAAATTCCGGGCTTTTGATAGCGCATGTAACTGCCGACAATGCAACGAGCGAAGATCCTCAACTCATTTCTTCGATGCTTAGTGCAATTCAGGATTTCGTAAAAGACTCATTTAACGAGAAGGAGCAGAGCAGCCTCGACACTATTCGTTTTGGCGACCTTCGCCTCTGGTCGGAAGTTGGGCCGTTTGCGACCTTGGTTTCGGTGATCCGAGGAAATCCGCCAGAGGAATTACATGAAATAATTCGCGATGTATTGCTTCGTATCCATGAGGAATCCTCAGAGGCTTTAGAGCAGTTTGAAGGCGACAGTTCGCAGCTGGCTGGCGTAGAGGCGCAGTTGCAGACATGCGTCGAGCTGAAGCAGGAGGAATCGAACCAGGGATTTCCGTGGCTGGTGGTGACTGCGGCCCTGCTGCTATCGATTCTGGCAGGCGGTTGGTTCTTTCTTTCCTGGCAATCAGCGCAGCGCTGGCAAGCTTACGTGTCGCGCTGGCAGGCTTACGTGTCGCGACTGGAGGCCCACCCGGGCATCATCGTTGCCGAACAACAGGTACGCGATGGCCAATTCTATATTGCCGGCCTGAGAGACCCGCTTGCCGCCGACCCCCAGTCGCTGTTGTCTGGAACGCAGGTCGATCCCGCCCAGGTTCATTCGCAGTGGCAATTTTATCAGAGCCTTGAACCGGAGTTCGTGCTGAAGCGGCTGACGGCGTCGCTGGCTCCGCCGGATTCAGTACGACTGTCGATCGACAATGATCGCATCGTTGCCGAGGGTGAGGCTCCCGACACCTGGATAGATCGGGCGCGCGCGGCGGCCCAGCAGCTTTCGGTAGGCGGGCCGGTCTTCGATATCTCCAGGGTTCGTGACGTAAGCCCCGAAGTACTCGAGGCGGAGCGCTGGCAGGCCTATGTGTCGCGGCTGGGGACCCAGCCGGGCATCATCGTTGCAGAACAAAAGATACACGACGGCCAATTCTATATTGCCGGCCTGAGAGACCCGCTTGGCGCCGACCCGCAGTCGCTGTTGTCTGGAACGCAGGTCGATCCCGCCAGGGTTCATTCGCAGTGGCAATTCTATCAGAGCCTTGAGCCGGAGTTCGTGTTGAAGCGGCTGACAGCGTCGCTGTATCCGCCCGATACAGTACGGCTTTCGATCGTCAATGATCGCATCGTTGCCGAGGGTGAGGCTCCCGACACCTGGATAGATCGGGCGCGCGCGGCGGCCCGACAGCTTTCGGCAGGTGGACCGGAATTCGACATCTCCAAGGTTCGTGATGTGAGCCCCGAAGCGCGCGCAGCGGAGCACTGGCAATATTATGTGTCGCGACTTGAGGCCCAATCGGGGATCATCGTCGCCCAACAAACGGCGAGGGGCGGACATTTCTACATTTCCGGCCTGAGGGACCCGCTTGCCGCCGACCCGCAAGCTCTGCTGTCCGGAACGGAGGTTGATCCTGCTCGCGTCCATTCACAGTGGCAATTCTATCAAAGCCTTGATCCGAAGTTCGTGGTGAAGCGACTGACGGCGTCGCTCACCCCGCCGAAATCGGTTCAGCTTTCAATCATCCAGGGTCGCATCGTTGTCGTGGGCGAGGCTCCGGCCGCCTGGATCAACCGGGCGCAGGCCGCCGCCGAACAGCTTTCGGCGGACGGAGTGGTTCTGGATGTCTCGCAGTTGCGTGAGCTGAACCTTGCAGAACTCAATCATTTGAGAGAGGCCATCCAGACGACCGATATTTTCTTCTCTTCCGGCAAAGTTGTGCCGGGACCAGAGCAGACGCCGGTTCTCGACAGGTTGGCGGATCAAATAAAGGAATTCGCCCAAAGTGCCCGCAAGTCGGGCGTAACAGCGCGGTTCATGTTAACCGGCCATTCGGACACCACGGGCCGTGAGACGGCCAACGCGTCGATCAGCGCCGCCCGCGCCGAGACAGTTCGTGCGCTTCTCAACAAGCGCGGCGTCGCTCCGGAATTGCTGCTGGTTCGAGGCGCGGGCACCTTTGAACCGGCGGTGCCTGAAAATAGTCAAACTGGTAGCTCCACCAATCGCCGGGTTTCGGTTACGGTAAACCTGGACTAGGGCGGAGCCCAAGATGTTGCAAAAAAAGATCTGTATGCTGGGCGGGTTCTCTGTCGGAAAAACGAGCCTGGTCCGCAGGTTTGTGCAAAGCATCTTTTCAGAAACCTACTTGACCACGGTGGGAGTGAAAATCGACAAGAAGAGTGTCGCACTCCCGGACAAAACCGTGGATCTGATTTTGTGGGATTTGGCCGGCGAAGACGATATCGGCTCATTCCGCGTCAGCCATGTGCGAGGTGCGACCGGGCTCGTGCTTGTCGTTGATGGAACCCGCGCCGCTACTCTTGCCGCAGCGCTCACGCTACGCGAGCGGGTCGAGGCCGAATTCGGCGCTATGCCGTTTGTATTGCTGTTCAACAAATCCGATCTGGCGGATCGGTGGGTAATACCGGATAGTGAGATTGACGAACTGAGGCAACTTGGATGGCAAATCTATCTAACAAGTGCGCTTACGGGTGAGCATGTCGATGATGCATTTCGTCAACTTGCTTCGATGGTTGCCAAATAGACCATGCATAGATTGCCAAGAGAAGTCGGAAACTGGATTTATGATTTCTTCTACAACGAGCACTCTATCGCATATGTGAAAATTGACGCCCAGCTTTGCATAGCGGCGAAGGGCGGTAACGTCAAACATTACGGGCTCTCGTCCCTTCGCATCGGTGAGCCTGTTAGCCATCAGCTTGAATTCATGGAAGGTTTGCTGCCTTGCCCGGAGCTTCCATATCATATGGCCATGATCGAACTGCCCAGCGGGCGCGTCGCGGACCTTCATCTTTTTGCCGACGACGACTGCGTGTGGCTGCTCTTTCTTGACGCCACTGCCGAACGCGACAACAAGCAGCGGCTTCAGCAGAAGGCTTATGAAATGACGCTCCTGCAGGAGAGGGAGCGTCAACTCAACGAGAAATTACAATCGACGAACGAGGCGTTGAGGAAGAGCCAGGAGGGATTGTCGCGTGAATACCAACGCGCCGAATCCCTGCTCCTCAACATTCTTCCGGCGTCGATCGCAGAGCGGTTGAAAGCGCACAAAAAAATTGCCGACAACCACGCAGAGGTGAGTGTGCTTTTTGCCGACATCGTCGGCTTTACCGAAAGAGCGCGCAGCGTCGGAGCCGTGACGACGCTCGCAATCTTGAATTACTTCTTCAAGGCGGCGGATCGGCTCTCGGAACGACACGGCTGTGAAAAGATCAAGACAATCGGCGATTGTGTGATGGTGGTCGCTGGCCTGCCCACCGCACGATCCGATCATGCACGAGCCCTCGCGCACTATGCAGTTGAACTGCGCAAGGCGGTCAAGCGCGAACGCTTCGCGGGAGAACCGATAAGACTGAGAATTGGAATTCACTCGGGGCCGATCGTCGCTGGCGTCATAGGCAAAAGGCGGTTCGCCTATGACCTGTGGGGCGAGACCGTCAATCTCGCCTCACGTATTCAAACGTCCGCAGAGCCCGATGAAATCCGTATTTCCGATGCAACGCGCCAACTGCTCGGACCAAAATTTGCTTGCGACCCACTCGAGGAAACGGAATTGCGGGGTGCAGGTCGTGTGCGAATGTGGCGGCTCCCGGCCTGATTTGCCGCATGGCGGTGCCGACCCTGAGCCCATTGCATCTCAAGCCGCAAACCATCGACGCGAAGGTTTGACCCAACGGTGACCCTCATTGGGCGACTTGGGACACGGCTGACATCAGCTCCTGCGGGTTTGGCGCCCCAAACATGTATCGTCCACCCTCTGGAACCTCCGTGAAGCTCCAGCGGACGATCCCCTGCCGGTCCAGCAGGAACTGACCGATCAGTTGTCCGTGTCCGGTTGCCATCATCTGCTCGTCGGCTTCGGTCAGTTCGTAATGGTCCTTGTTGTTGAGGATTTCGCTGGCGGCAAAAGGATCCATAGGACCGGGCAACTCCCCTGGCATGTCGACCCGCATATCCTTTGCCGCTGCCATCGAGACCTTGTACGGCCAGTTCGTCTCGTTTTGGGTGAATTCGAGATTGGGCAGTCCAAAAGCACGATGTGAAGCGCGTTCAGGGTCGGAGGCAGCAAGCAGATTCGGCATCGGGTGGTAGCGGAAATAGAGACGCGCCCGTTCGATCGGCGTGTTGACCACCGTCAGGCTCCCGACGCCCTTTTCGCGCAGCTCCGGATCAAGCCGCGCCTGGGCGGCGATATGGCGCCGGCAAAACGCACAATGCAGACCTCGAAACAGGCCGATCAGCACCGGTTTTTGTCCGCGAAAGTCGTCAAGCGCGATCTTGCCTTCCTGGGTAATGGCGTCGAGTACCAAGCTCGGCGCACGGTCGCCCGGTTGAAGCGGTACCACGTCACTATGCGCGGACATTTGCAACCTCCCACCCGGCTAATCGAGAAAAGGCAGCACCACAAGCGCTTCCGGGTCGAGCCCGTGCTGGGCGCATATACCCTGCGCCAGGGAAAAGTAGCGTTCGGCCTCGGCCAGATTGTCGAGGTCAAGATTAAGCGTTGCAAGACCATCATAGCACGGAAACAGCAGTTGGGGTTCGCCCGTTTCGCAGGCTACGTCCAATGCTTCGTGGAACAAGCCAACCGCCAGTTCCGGACGGCCGTTGCACTGGTGGATCTGCCCAAGCACAATCAACGGCACCGGCAGGTGCTCGCGCTGGTCAAGCGCCCGGTCGATCTCGATGGCCTTCTCGGCAGCAGGCACGCCCTCCGTTGGACAGCGATCCGTGAAAGTACAACAAGCGACCGCCAGATTGGCCAGGAGGCGCGCCTGGAAACCCAAATCACCAATATGGCGCGCCACTTCAAGACCGCGCCGACAGACCTCCATCGCCTGTGCCGGATCGATGGTCGTATAAAGCACGCCGAGATTGGTGTAGCCGCGGCAGGCCGCGCCCAGCAGACCGGCGGCTTCGGCCAATTCAATGCTTTGCTCAACCTGGCGCACGGCTTCACGGTTTCGCCCAAGGCGAGCCAGCGCGACAGCCTTTGTATTGAGTGCCTCGGCGGTCACAAGAGTGGCATCACGCCCTACCTCGGAGACATGCTCCGTTGTCAGAGTGCGTACGCAATCCAGCGCCGCGTCTGCCCATTTTGCCGCAAGAGCGTGATCTCCGCTCCGGAACGCCTGTCGGCCACGTTCTTGCCAGAGATGCGCCTGCTCGATCGGGGCATCCGCTCCATCGAGGAGCGCTGCCGCTTCAGCATAGCGGGATTCCGCCTTGTCCCGCTTGCCGACGTCCCAGAGCAGCCGACCGATCTTACGCAAAACTCGCGCCGACGCGACGCGATTTGCCGACTCGCGGTATGCCTGCAACACCGTCTCATAGTGGTGGTGCGCGATCTCGCGGCGGCCTGCCGAGCCGCTCAAATCGGCAATGCGCTCTGCAATTGCCAGTTTGAGCGGTGGTTGCCCGGTCGCGCCCAACGCAGTCAGTGCTCGCTCGTAGAAACGAAGGGCGTCGTCGTTGGCGTATATCATGCGAGCGCGATCGCCTGCCGCCTGCAGATAATGCGCGCCCTTCTCCCGCTCGGCGCTCTGTGCGAAATGATGACCGAGCACGGTCAAATCCTCGAGCCGTTCCGGCTTGTCGCCGCACAGTTGCTCCAAGGCAGCACCAATCCGCCCGTGGATTTCGGTCCGGCGCTGCAGGAGCAGATTCTGGTAGATCACGTCCTGCAGCAATGTTTGCGTAAAGCGGTAGCTTTGCGACGAGACCGAGCCAGATCCGGCAACTTCCTCGATGATTTCCGCATCGCAAAGCAGTTCGCACCCTGCCTCTACGCGGCCGGGGTCGTTCGTCACGGTTTTCAGAAGTGTGGCATCGAAGCGCGGGCCGATTACCGCGGCTTCCTGGGCCAACCGGCGCACCTCTTGTGGCAGCCGGTCGACGCGCGCAAGCAACATTGCCTGGATAGTGGCGGGAATGCCGGTTGCGACTTCGCCTGCCACGGTCCGCCATCGCTGGCCCTCGCGTATCAGCACACCGCGATCGATAAGGCCGCGAACGATCTCCTCTACAAAAAGGGGGTTGCCGCCCGCGCGCTCCAGGATCTGGTCGAGAAGCCCTCCTGCAGAATTTATCCAGCTCTCGCCGAAAAGCGCCGCCAGCAGGCTGCGTCCGTCATCACTGTTGAGCGGCGAAAGCCTGAGCGCTGTGTGACTGACCCGACTTGAGTCAAGCTGGTCGTTGTCCGGCGCCGGACGATGCGTGACCAGCAACATCAACCGCGTGCGTTCCAACCTGTCCATCACGAAACGGAGTGCCTCGAGAGACACCGCGTCGGCCCAGTGCAGGTCTTCGACGACAATCAACAACGGCGACAACGCAAGGCGCCGTTCGATGATTGTGCGGACTGCATAGAGAATTTGCCGCCGCAGCTGCTCGGGCTCGACATGCTGCAAGGTGGCATCAGGGTCGCCAAGGCCAAGCACATGGTAGAGCAAAGGCATCAGCCGCTTCGCCTCCTCGCCCTCCAGGCCGAGATCGGCAAGCAAACCTGCGAGCTTCCCCCGCATTTCGTCCCCATTGTCGTTTTGCATCATCCCGGCAGCGCTGCGCACCACTGCACCCAAGGCGCCGAATGATTGTTCGCCCAGCGGTGAGCAGGTGGCCTGTCGCACGGCGACGTTGCGAAAACGATCCTCGTCGCCGACACGGGCGACGAACTCCTTGACCAGCCGCGATTTCCCGATACCGGCTTCTCCGACGAGGCGGACAAGTTGGGCCGAGCCGCCGCACGCCTGGTCAAGGCTCGCCAGCATTCTATTGAGTTCCGCAGCACGACCTATCATCGGCGCGCTGAGGCCGAGCGCCTCGAGCCCACGCGCTGCGCGCGGCGCCGTAAGCGGTGCATCCAGTCGATGGACGAGCACACCGCCAGCCTTGCCGCGAAGCACGACATCACCCAGCGACTCGTAAGAGAAGGCATGCCGGGTCAGCCTGTGAGTGAGTTCGCCTACCAGCACCTCACCCGGTGCGGCCAGCGATTGCAGGCGTTGCGCCGTATTCACTGTGTCACCGGTCACTGAATAGGATTTGGCGGTGCCGATGCCCAATCCGCCAGTGACGACCGGACCCGTATTTATGCCGATGTGGAGTAACAGAGGTGAGCCGGAGCGGGGCGCGCGTTCGCCGAGCCGCGCCGTCCGGGCGATCATGTCGAGGGCGGCGCGAAGCGCACGTTCCGGATCGTCCTCATGCGCGACCGGCGCACCAAACAAAGCGAGCAGTGCATCGCCGATGAATTTGTCGACGAAACCACCAAAGTTTCGCACGGCCGCAGTCAATTCCTTGAACAGTTCGTTCTGCAGCGCTTGCATGACCTCGGGGTCGAGCTGCTCGCTCAGTGTCGTGAAGCCGCAAAGGTCGGCGAACAAGACCGTTACCGTCCGTCGATCGGCGTCAGAAACGGGATGCAGCCCATCTTCGCGTTCGATGTTCGCAAGCAGCGACGGAGTTCGAGAAGGCGGCACAATGGTCCGGCTTGGTGTCGGAGCAGGCCGTTCGACGGCTTTTGCGGGCGTACCGACGCTTGCCCCACATTTCGGACAGAACTCGAAATCAGGTGCGCAGAGGTAGCCGCAACTGGCGCATGGCACGGGCTGGCGCCTGCCACACCTCGGACAGAAAGCGTAACCGCCCTCAACCTTGAAGCCGCAGCCTGAGCAGTCCATCGAACCAGACCTCACTAAGGGCCGTGACGGCGTGATCTCCTGCGCACTTCACGGCCAGAGTATACACTAGGATGAACCGATAGCCGTCGACCGGCAAGCGGCAGCGCAAATGGGCGATCGGTGGGGGTCTGCGGCGGCGCCACAAGCGGACTTACTGCTCCGCCCAAAACAAGACGCTCATTGTCTGGCGCTGAGCCTCGGCAGTTGGCGCTACTTGCTCGTTCCCACCGACCCGACGAACGCCACCATTCAACCCCGTTGCGGACGCTCGTCGCAGAGGCGTACGGTGAAGTTTGACCGATGCTGCCGTTCAGTCTCACGATTGCGAAGGTCCGATAATATGAGATCGCGACGGAAAACTGATATCGGAACGTCGCTTCACTCCAGCCCGATCCACACAAACCCGTCCTGCTTTCGGCAAGGATATACGATCAGCTTTGCGCGGTTTTTCGAAATGTCACCCAAATATTCAAGGCCCGCCCTGGTACCATCGTGCTCCAACTTCGCCCACTCCCTGATTTCGCCGGTAAGCAGGTCGAAACAACTCTGATGCCAGCGGCAGACCAGCCCAAGATCTGCGGTGATCGTGCTCTCCGTGTGTGGGAGCTTCAGCACTTCGGCCTGAGCGGAACTTCGGCGTTCGTAGAGCGGCAGATGAAGATGCGGGCAGGCATTGTTGAACGCGCAATAGTTGTCGGATCCGCGAACGACGACGATATCGTAATCTTCAAAATCAAGAATCCGGCGTTCGTAGGGCTGAAGCTCGTCTTCGGCAAAAGCGCGAATCCACTTCCTGCCGCCTTGACGGATGGTTTCGCGAGGCCGTCTGGCATTCAGCTCGGCGTCAATTTCGGGCTTCAGCCTGACGATTTCGAACAGGCTTGTGCGCTCGCCGGTACCGCGAAGACGCACCCTGACGAAGTCGGCGATTTCCACCTTTTCGGCGATCTGGTCGCGGAGGGCCTCGGATATCAGCAAGCGCGTACCAGCATCTTTGTTGGCCGCCTCGACCCGGCTGGCCAGATTCACCACGTCGCCGATTGCCGTGAGACGCTCGTGTCCGGCGAAACCCAATGTGCCGATGACGGCTTCGCCGTAGTTGAGGCCGATACGAATATCGAAATCGATGCCATACATCGAGCTAAAGAACGGCTTCAGACGATCGACTGTGGCGAGGGTCTGGAGCGCGGCGTTCACGGCGCGGAGCGGAGCGTCGGGCTGGTCGTCGATGCCGAATATTGCCATGAGCCCATCGCCGATGAGTTTGTCGACGAAACCGCCATTCTGCTCGATGATGTCGCCGACCTGGGCGAAGTAGCGATTGAGCAGATACATCACGTCGTAGGGCGAAAGCCGCTCAGACAGCGCCGTGAAATCGACAATGTCACTGAAGAAGACCGCAACATGCTTTGCTTCGCCGCAACGCGTCGCGGCAGCACCGCCAAGTTGGCTGGTGATCATCATATCGGTTTCGTCCAGCACCAGGCGTCGGACGCGAAGCTCGCCTTCCGGCCTGAGCTGACAGGCCAGCCTAACTTCATCCGCCAATCTCAACCGGTCCGCCATCGAAGTCTCATCGGAATTCCGGTCCGGGCAGGCCTCCAGGCCATCGAGTACCCAGACGCGGCATGTCGAGCATTTCGCCCGGCCGCCGCAGGCATGGGCGAACGGCACGCCCGATCTGAGAGCCGCCTCGAGCAAGGTCTCATCGGCGGCCACGTTAAAATCGATCTGGTCAGGTAGAGCGGTTACTTTGGTCATATTTCTTGAACAGAGGTTGCGGCGTTGGCCGGCTCGTCAGTATAGCACCAATCGGCTCAGGCAATCGAATCATCCGATGCGAATGAGAACATTCGACCCTTTGCGGACGGTCGTTCGCGGAAGGCGTACGATGAGTTTGACCCACTCACGACGCTCACTCCGGTCAATGGCAACGTCCGGATTTGGCGCGCGATTCCGACCTCAGCGAACGAAGTTATAACACGCCATTCCAGTGTATGATCGCTTCGCCAAATTGGGCGTGCGCCGCAATAGCAGCCGAGATAGTCGCGCTTGCCGAAGGGGGCTGTCGGCTCTGACGGGATTGGCGTAAGCTACAGTTAAGGGGCTGCATCCATGCACCGCATCATCGCCATAGCGATCTTAGTTCTCGCGGCCGTGTTCAGTTCCGCGCGGGCGGAGGTGCTGGTTGGCGTCTCGGCTGCGATGACGGGACGGCTCGCCTGGATCGGCGAGCAGGGACAGCGCGGCGCGGAGATGGCAGTGGCCGACGTCAACACGGCGGGCGGGGTACTCGGCCAGAAGGTGAGGCTCATCCCGGTCGACGACTTCTGCGATCCCGAGCAAGCCGTGGCGGCCGCCAAGAAGCTGGTGGCTGACGGGGTCGTGCTCGTCGTCGGGCATTATTGCTCCGGGGCCTCGATCCCCGCATCAAAAGTGTACGAGGAGGCGGGCGTCGTTGAGATATCCCCAGGCTCGACCAACCCGCAGCTGACCGAACAGGGCCGTGCCAATGTCTTTCGCACCATTGGCCGCGACGACGCACAAGGTTTCATCGCCGGCAACTACCTTGCCGATCGCTGGGGCAACAAGAAGATTGCGATCCTCCACGACAACTCGACCTATGGGAAGGGTCTCGCCGACGAGACCAGGAAGCAGCTGAACAAGCGGGGTGTGACTGAGGCCGTTTATGACGCATACATTCCCGGGAAGGACGACTATTCGGCCGAGGTCGCTGAGTTGCAGACCGCCGGCGTCTCCGCCTTATATGTAGGTGGGTATCATGCCGAGGTTGCGCTGATTGCTCGCGCTGCACACGACAGTGGCTACACGGTTCAGCTCATATCCGGAGATACTTTGGCGACCGAGGAATTTGCCCTGATCGCCGGCCCCGCGGGGGAAGGGACTCTCTTCACGTTCCCGGCGGACCCGAGGCGAAGCCCCGAAGCGGCCGCGGTCGTTGAGCAGTTCCGTGCGGAGAACTTCGAACCCGCGGGCTACACGCTGTTGAGCTACTGCGCGGTCCAGGTCTGGGCCCAGGCAGTCTCGAAGGCAGGTTCGCTGGAGCCGAAGGCCGTCATTGCGGCACTGCACGAACAGGAATTCGACACCGTCGTCGGTCGGGTCGATTTCGACGACAAGGGCGACCTCACGAAGCAGAGCTGGGTTTGGTACGTCTGGCGCGGTGGAGAGTACGTGCCGGTTGAATAGGGTTCGTTGATCGCCGGCGTGCCGGCTGAGATGTCTAGTCTGATGCAGACCAGTGTGGCCGGACTGTTCCGACTCGCCGAGATGCTTGAACGCCTCGGCATACGCGGCCGGCTGTTGCTCGCCTTTTTCGGGATCAGCGCCCTTGCGGTGCTGGCAACCGCTGCAGCGCTTTATGCCTTCCTCCAGGTTGGCGACGTCGTCGACCGAATTACCACGGATCGAGTGCCGTCGGCGCTCGCCTCCCTCCAGCTGTCGCGCCAGGCCGAACGGGTCGCTGCTGCCGCGCCATCGGTGCTGGCAGCGACAAGCAGGGCTCAGCACAGCGAGGTCTCGGCTGCCATCGCGCTCGAGATGTCCCGCCTTGAGGCCCTGCGCACGGACCTCCGGGATGCCACGTTGGGCACAGTGCCTTTGGCCGAGATCGAGGAAGCCGCGATTGTTCTGAGGCGCAACCTGAAGGAGCTCGACTCTCTTGTTGTCGCCCGGCTCGACGTGGTCGCCCGTAAGGAGGCGCTCCTGAACCGCCTCGCCGCGACGACGACCGGAAGCCAGCGCCTTGTCGCCACCGGCATCCTCGTGATGGATTCCAGGCTCCCGCAATGGCGGGCGGTCGCGGCCGATACGTCGCTGTCGCCCGATCGACGCGCAGCGGCGATGGCCGACCTGGTCCAGGCGATTGCGGCCTACATCCCCCAGCAGAAGGCGCAGCTGGAGATCTCGGCGGTCAACGACGCGCTGGTGAAGGTCGCGAACGCGCCGACGCCGGGCGACCTGGCGTTGATCCTTTTTCCGCTACGCCGTTCGCTCACTGCTCTTGAAAAGGTTTCCACGGAGATCGACGAAAAGCTGCGGACCCGCTTCCGGCAGCGTGTCGACGAATTCAAGGGTTTGACCGACGGCGAGGACAGCATTCCCAAGGCGCGGGAGGACGAGTTTGCTGTCCTGGCACAGGGCGAAAGGCTTCTGACCGAGAACAATCGACTGTCGCGCAATCTCACGGCTGGCGTCGATCGCCTGGTCGCCACGGCAGACCAGGAGATCGCTGCGTCCGGTCGCGAAGCCGCGCTCGTCCAGCGCTACGGCACCGCGGTTGTGCTCGGCTCCGCCTTCCTCAGCCTCCTGAGTTCGGTTCTGGTTGTCTGGCTCTATGTCGACCGCAACCTCCTCGCCCGACTGGGGGCCGTGAGCCAGGGCATGCTCGCGATTGCGGGGGGCAACCTTCGTGCGCCGCTGCCAGCCGCGGGCAGCGACGAAATCGGGCGCATGGCCGAAGCGCTGGGACTCTTCCGGGATACTGCTGTCGAGGTCGAGGAAAAGAACCTGCGCGACGTAGCGGAAGCTCGTCAGCGGCTCATCGATGCCATCGAAAGCATCTCCGAAGGATTCGCTCTGTACGACGGGGGGGATCGGCTCGTCCTCAGCAACAGCCGCTACCGCGAATTGCTCTACACCGGTCTGGAGACCGAACTGACGCCCGGTACGACATTCGAGCAAATCATTCGCCGATCCGCTGAGCGCGGCTACATCAGGGACGCCGAGGGGCGGGTCGACGAGTGGGTGGCCGAGCGCCTCTCGCGGCACCGCAACCCTGGTGAACCTTGGGTGCAGCGGCGAGGGGACGGGCGATGGGTCATGATCAGCGAGCGGCGGATCAGCGCCGGTGGCACGGTCGCCGTCTATTCGGACATCACTGAGCTGAAGCAAAGAGAGGAGAACCTTGCCGAGAAATCCGTGGTTCTTGAGGCGCTTTCCAGCAAGCTGGCGAAGTATCTGGCGCCCCAAGTGTATCGCTCGATATTCACCGGCCGCCAGGAGGTCAGGATCGCCAGCCAGCGGAAGAAACTGACAATATGCTTCTCCGATATCGCGGACTTTACCGAGACCACTGACAAAATGGAATCCGAGGATCTCACCCAACTCCTCAATCACTATCTGACGGAAATGTCGAAAATTGCTTCGGATCACGGCGCGACGATCGACAAATATGTCGGCGACGCGATCCTGATGTTTTTCGGCGATCCCGAGACTCGCGGCGTCAAGGAGGACGCGCTGGCTTGCGCGCAGATGGCACTTGCAATGCAAAAGCGGATTAGCGAGCTTGCCGAAGTCTGGCGGGACATGGGGATCGAAACACCGCTGCGCTGTCGCATCGGCATCCATACCGACTACTGCACCGTCGGTAACTTCGGCAGCGAGGACCGAATGGACTACACGATAATCGGCGGCGCCGTGAATCTCGCCTCGCGCCTGGAGCAGGAGGCGCCGCCGGGGGCCATCCTCATTTCCTACGAGACGTTTGCGCAAGTGAAGGATTCAATCGACTGTGAGGAGCTGGGGCACGTCCAGGTCAAGGGGATCGCCTATCCCGTCGCCACCTACCGCGTCATCGATCTGAAGGCCAATCTGGCGGCCGCTCGTCGTGCCGTTCGAACCGAGCTGCCGCACTTCAGGCTGGAACTTGAACCGGAGCTGATGTCCCCTGACGAGCGTGGCGATGCCGCCACTGCACTTCGAGATGCGCTGGGTCGGCTTTGTCACAAGCCCAGGTCGTAGGGCTTGGTCCACAACGACCCCTCCTAATGGACGCAAGGAGTGGGATGTCCGACGCCGCCCGTACTGCTATCGTGGGGATGAGGAGACGGCCCATGAGCGAGACTCGTAAGCTAGCCGCAATCTTGGCTGCGGATGTGGTCGGATACAGCCGGCTCGCGAGCGCGGACGAAGATCGTACTTTGGCGAGGTTGCGCGCGCTGCGCAGCGACCTGATCGATCCGACCATCGCCGTGCATAACGGGCGGGTGATCAAGCGCACCGGCGATGGGGCGCTGGTTGAGTTTCGCAGTGTGGTCGATGCCGTGCGCTGCGCCGTTGAGATTCAGCATGGTATGGTTGAGCGCAATGCCGGCGTGCCGCAGGACCGTCGCATCGAGTTCAGGATCGGTATCCATCTGGGGGATGTGGTCGAAGAAAGCGACGGCGACCTGATGGGCGACGGCGTCAACATCGCCTCGCGTCTGGAGGGGGTCGCGGCGCCCGGCGCCATCTGCCTGTCCGAGGATGCCTATCGCCAGGTCAAGACGAGGCTCGACCTCTCGGTCAGCGATCTCGGCAGCAAGCAGCTCAAGAACATCGCCGAGCCGATCCGGGTCTATTCGCTGCAGGTCGGCAGCGCCGGGGCCAAGGCGGCCGCGACCGCCGAAACCGCGACGAGCCGGCCGGCCGCGGCGCCGCCGAAGCTGTCGATCGCCGTGCTGCCGTTCGCCAACATGAGTGGTGATGCCGAACAGGACTACTTCGCCGACGGCATCTCCGAAGACATCATCACGGCGCTGTCCAAACTGTCGCAGCTCTTCGTCATCGCCCGCAATTCGTCGTTCACCTTCAAGGGCCATGTGCAGGAGGTGGGCACCAAGCTCGGCGTGCGGCATGTGCTTGAGGGTAGTGTACGCAAGTCGGGCAACAGGGTGCGCATCACCGCGCAGCTTATCGATGCAACCACGGGCGGTCATCTGTGGGCAGAGCGGTTCGATCGCGACCTGACCGACATATTCGCCGTGCAGGACGACGTGACGCAGCAGATCGTCGGTGCGCTGGCGCTCAATCTGACTGAGGATGACCGTCAGCGGTTGGCGCCCGAGCACCCGCGCAACACGGAGGCCTATGACTATTTCCTGCGCGGCCGGGAACTGTGGCACCGGCTGACGAAGGAGACGAACGTCGCAGCTCGCGATCTCTTGCAACGTGCCACCGAACTGGATCCGAACTTTGCCTCTGCTTACGCTTTCCTCGCCCTCGCGCACGGAATTGATTACCTGAACCGGTGGGGTACGCCGCCGCCGGAGTCGATGGCGCAAGCGGAAGAGGCCGCAACGCGAGCGGTAACGCTGGATGACAACGATCCCTGGGCGCACTGGGCACTGGCGACGATCAACCTGTACACACGACGGCATGATGGGGCCATCGACGAGGCCAAGCGCGCGATCGTCCTCAATCCGAACTTCTCCGAAGCGCATGCCTGCCTCGGCGAGGCGCTGTACTATTCGGGCAGATCCGAGGAGGCGCTAGAGAGTTTTGCCCGGGCAAAGACCTTGAACCCGTATTTTCCAGATGTGGTTCTGCACTTCCAGGCTTTGGCGTTTTTTCAACTGGGAAGGTACGAAGAGGCCGTTGACCTCTTGAAGCAACGGCTGGCTCGCAACGCTTTCACCGACGTCTCGCGCGCGCTTCTGGCCGCCAGCTACGGCCATCTCAGCCGTTTTGAGGAGGCCCGCGCGGTATGGCAGGATCTGCTTCGCGTCAATCCCGACTTTTCGCTGGAATACCGTCGCAAAGTCTTGCCTTACAAGAACCCTGCCGATTTCGAACCCATGGTTGAAGGCCTCCGGAAGGCTGGTGTGACGCAATGACTGGGTGATCAGACGCCCAAGGCCCGGCCAATCTTGCGCCATCGGGCGTTTTCGCGAACCAGTTTCAGGTCGTCGGTCGTCTCGGCAAATGTCCGCAAACGGTATTGCCGGAGCAACTCCGGGAAGAGCGCCCCTTCCGGCAAGCCGGCAAGCTGCTCGCGGACCGAGATCTTTTCATCGATGACCCGCATGCCCCAGGCATTTTCCCGAACCTGCAGCTCCGCAGCCAGATCGCGCTCTTCCGGCGCGCTTTCATCCAGCGCAGCCAGCAGGATCGAGTGGAAAAGCGCTACATAACCAATCTGTCTCAGGCCGCCCACAACCCGCACGCGCGGCAATATGGCAAGGACGAGGAACGTCAGGAACAAGTCCGGCAGCAGCACGCCGTCCAGCAGCGCGTGCCTGAGATGCGGACGGTCGAACGGGATGGAAAGACCATGCGGCCTGTCAGGTTCGATCAGGTGCCCGTTCTCGAGGACGAGCTTGCGCACGCGCTCCTCGCGGATGCCCCAGAAATAGTCCGTGGCATTGGGCAGGAATCTGCCGAATGGGCTCGATGCGGCCTCTTGCAAGGCATGTTCGAGACGCTGGCGTCTTGCGGGTTCGATGAGCAACTTGGAAAGAAGGCTGCCGTCATATTCCAGATGCCGCGCCATGGCAGAAGCGGCGAGCCGATCATCGATGAAAACCGGCAGGGCCATGCCGGAACGATCCCAATTGGCGACCAGATCCTCGTTGAGGGCGGTCAGCGCATCGGCGGCGGTTCCAAACACCTTGTCCTGACTGGCAAGCAGTGTGCCCAGCCAGCGGTTGGCATCCGTTTCATCGCCCACTGCTTCGAGCGCGCGCTTGTTGAGGGAGACGGGACCGGCCGCGCAGGCGCTTTTGCGGCACAGTTTGTGGCGCCCCATGCCAAACAGGTTGACCTTGTCGTCGCCGACATCGAGCCATCCCGGCCCCTCCCGGCCAACTGTCTCCATGGTCATCGTCGTTCCCATGAAGCCAACGAAGGCCGACAGCCCGTTTTCGACCGCGCCGAGCCAGGCAAACAGGAGGGCATCGAAGGTGATCCGGTCCATCAAAAGCAGGCAGTGCAGCCCGGACTGAATCACCGGTCTGTGCTCGAACTCTTCGAGCGCCTTGCCGATCTCTTCAGGCTGCATGATCGCACCGAGGCGCTGATGCAGGACTTCGCGCAAGATCGAGCGGGCAGCGATCGCCGGATCCGATGCAGGCCTTGCCACCGGCCGCCACAGATGGCGGGCGTAGTCGGAAACCGGTGCATTCCAGTTCTGCTCGATATCACGCACGACTTCCGGGCAGAGCAGCGACAGCACAGCCAGAATTTCTACCGGAGGCGCAGGGGTTGGATCGAAGGCGGCGGTCATCAGAACCGCAGCCGGGCCATGCTCAGGAGGTCGTGGTACTGCCCGTCAGTAAAACCGGCCTTCACATGCCGGCCTTCGACCTCGAAGCCGTGGTTTTTGTAGAGACGGACGGCCGGTTCGTTGTCGGCATAGACGGTCAATTCGACCCGCTTCAGGGCGCGCCAATTGTCGGCTACGTCAAGCAGCGCGCCAAGTATGGCAGCGCCGATACCTTTGCCGACAAAGGCATCGTCGAGGCCGATATTGATCTCGCCGATATGCGAGCGGCGCGGCGAACCCTGCACGACCAGGTTGCCATGGCCGACGATCTTGCCGTCCACCTCGGCAACGATCCAGGTGGTTTCCTGGCCGGACTTGGCGATGCGCCGCTCCACCTGCTCCACCATCTCGAAGGGCATCCTGAGCGTGCCCCAGCGAAAGCCCGGCATGTTGAAGATCGCGCAAAGCGCCTCCGCATCGCTTGGCCGGACGGCCCGGAGCTGTGGCTGGATTTTCTCGGACGATGGCGAGGTCGTGTTGGTCATGGCTTTCCCGGCGAAGGCAATCGGCCCGGCACGATGCACCGGACGTCGCCTGAAAATCCAGCCGTCTCAGCAGACTATGATGCCGATTGCGGGCTAAATCGTGAGGCAGCGTAGAGTTTGAAGAGGCCGCTGATGCCGATCCAGCCGAAAAGGGAGAGCCAGCACAATGTCCCGGTGGCCGTCCAGTCGATCCGGTGCACCGCAGCGTCGGTGATGCCGAGTCCAAGTATGGCAAGCAGGCCAACCAGAAACTGGGCCAGGCCGAGTATCAGCAGTTCCTCGCGCGGCGCGCTTCGCCAGACGACATATATGCCGCCCGCACCGGCGAGGAAGATGGCGCTGTAGACCTGAGCGTGGAAGGCATCGACCGGCCATGGCCAGAAGCTGCTGAATGTCAGGGGAAACAGCAACAGGCCGACGCCATAAAGGCCAAGGATCGCCGATTCCGCCGGCATGTAGCCGCGCCATGCTGGGTTTAAGGTCACGCCTTTTGCAGAAGGACGGGTCCTGGCTCGCCACAGGAACATCCCGGATACCGCGACCGAGCCCAGATAGACCAAAAACCAGAGCCAGGGCGCTTTGCGCCCGAAGTTGAAATAGCCGAGATTGACGAACGAAGCCGCCGACACGATGACGGTGAAGATGAAGGCCATGACGAGCACGAGCCTGCCCGGCGACCAGCGATTCCAGAACAGCAGCGCCGCCATCACGGCCATTTCGGCGGTATAGAAGCCGCCGAGGAAGCGGGCATTGAACGGCGTGACGGCCCAAGGCCAGCGCGGCTTGACCAGCACGGGCGCGAAAAACAGGCCGGCGCCTACGATCAGGACGATGATGACCACTACGGAGAAAAGACGCAGGACCGCGGGAAATGGTGGGTTGTCGGATGTCGGCATGGAGAAAGTCCCCAAGATGAGTACCCCATAGGCCATCATAGTGCCGCTTGCGGCCGGTGAAAATCCGCCGAATGGAAATCGAACTTGTCGCCAGGCTTATCCATTCGAATGGCCGTACGGTCCATTTCGAAGTAAGATGGAGCACTCGGACCAAAGACCGATCCGGTCAACACGCCTCGAGGGGCATTTTCCGGAGCCTGCACGATGAACGAAGCTCAGGATCTATTCTCGCTTCTGCGGCAATCGACCGATGTCGATCCGCAGGCAATCGACGCGATCAAGCGAACCATCGCGGACGGCAAGGACCGCGAACTTTGCCGCATCAATGCGCCAGCTTTCGCCAGCAAGCATGGCCTCGACGAGGAACGCGCCATAAGCGCCTTTCTCCACGCGGCGCGGGTGGGCATCTTCGACATTTCCTGGAATGTTCTGTGCCCCGGCTGTGGCGGCGTGCTCGACACCAACGCCACGCTGAAAACGCTGCAGAAGGACGAATACACCTGCGCGCTGTGCTCCGAAGGCTATTCGCCGACCCTCGACGAGATGGTCGAGGTGACATTCACCGTCAGTCCCCGCGTGCGCAGGATTGCCGCCCACAATCCACACGAACTGCCGTTGGTGGAATATTTTCGCCAGATCTACTGGGGCTCCGGCATCGATCTGCCGGAAGAGGATTTGGCGAAAAAGATAGAGACGTTTTCGCTGGAGGATATCGAGCTTGAGCCCGGGGAAAAGGCGGTTCTGCCCATACAGCTTCCGTCCGAGTTCATCATCGTCTTCGAGCCGGTCACCCATTCAGCGCAGTTCATCGACGCGAAGGGCGAACCAACAAAAGAGCGCCGAAGCCTGTCTTTGGTCTTCGACCGCGACCATGTCCAGAACCAGACACTGGAGATGCAACCCGGTCCGTTGCGCATTTCGCTGGAAAACAGGACCGACACCCGCGTGCTGCCGGCGGTCTTCATCGCCGGCCAGGCATTGCATGATCTCTTGGGCAAACGCCGGCCCTTCCTGACCGCCAAGCGCCTGCTCACCAACCAGACGTTCCGCGATCTCTATCGCACGGATACGCTCGACATCAACCAGCGCCTGAAGATCACCAGCCTAACCTTCCTGTTCACCGACCTGCGCGGATCGACAGCGCTTTACGAGCGGGTGGGCGACCTTTCAGCCTTCGATCTCGTGCGTGTGCATTTCCAGGTCCTGCACGAGATCGTTGCGGCTGAGGCAGGCGCGGTGGTGAAGACGATCGGTGATGCGGTGATGGCGACATTCGCGACGCCTGATCGTGCGATTGCTGCTGCCCTAAGGATGCGGGACGCCATGCGTGCGCTCAATGACAAAAGCGGGCGCGAGGATCTGCTGCTCAAGATCGGAGTCCATGCCGGCCCTTGCATCGCCGTGTCCATGAACGAGCGACAGGACTATTTCGGCCAGACGGTCAACATTGCTTCGCGAGTCCAGAACCTTGCCAACGCGCAGGCGATCTTCGCCACTCGTGCGGTGGTCGACGACAATCTCACCGCCGATCTGTTGCGCAGGAATGCGCTGACGCCCGTGCCCCATGAAGTCTCGCTGCGCGGCATTGAGCGGGAGATAGCGGTGTATACGATCCCCTGAGGAATTGGATCGTCCAGAGCAATTCCAGGAAAAGTGTGAACCGGTTTTCCCGGGAAAGCGCGTAGCGCTTCTCTGGGAATTGTCGGCCGCTCACACGCGCTTGCAGAGGAAATAACGATCGGCGGGCTCCGAAGTCGGCGCCGGGAGGCGTTCCAGCAGCGGGTGATCGAGCGGCGTGCCACTGACCGCGAAGCCGCCGACGCGAAGCAGGCTCGCAATCAGATCGGGAAGCCAGGTAGCGGTCACTGCATCGCGATCATCATAGCCGGTGCCGATGTCGGCATGAACAAGGGCGGCTTCGATGCCAATGAACTTGCGGGCCGTCTCGCGTATTTCGCCGAGCACGAGGTTTTCAGCTTCGGGAATTGAACTGGCGTGGGCGCCAACTTCGCGGTCGAACACCACGATCCGACGCCCGGGCAGGCGCTCGCGCAGATGGTGGAACGTCCGGCCATTGCCGAGGCCGAGCTCGAGCACAAGCCCCTCCATCTTCGCCACCTCGGCGCAGACTTGATCGAGAATGTCACGCTGTGCGGTCATTCTGCTGATGAAATTCTCGAGGCGACTCATATGCTTTTGTGTGTCCTGAACCAACTCAAGAGATCGGCAATGCCCGCGACAAGAACTGTTCACGGGGGAATTCCGAAGGCGACGTGCTAAGCTCGATTGCGTGTCGGCACATATAGAGGCGGACGATGAACACTGCAACAACCGTACAGGCGGCCGGCAAGGGATCATACCGGGTGGAACAGGCGGCACGGCGTGCTGCGGAATAGCGATCTCACTTGTAGGGGTCTGCGGCGTCCCGCAAGCCGTCGCCGAGGAAGTTGAACGCCATGATGACGAGGATGACGGGGAGCATCGGCAAAAGCAGCCATGGATAGAACGCGATCACGCTGACGCTGCGCGCCTCGGTGAGCAGGATGCCCCAACTGGTTATCGGCGCCCTCAGACCGAGCCCGAGGAAGCTCAGTGCCGTCTCGCCCAGGATCATGCCGGGAATGGAGAGTGTCGCCGTCGCGATCAGATGCGACATGAAGCCGGGAATGAGATGCCGCCTGATGATGCGGCTGCTCCTGGCGCCCATCAATTGCGCGGCCAGAACGTAATCCTCCTCGCGCAAGGCTAGAAGTTTGGAACGCACGGCCCGCGCCAGTCCGGTCCAATCGAGCAGGCCGAGGATGACAGTGATGCCGAAATAGATCAGGATCGGACTCCAGGTTATCGGCATGATCGCCGCCAGGGCCAGCCACAGCGGAATGCTGGGAATCGATTGCAGAACTTCGATTATTCGCTGAACGATCAGGTCGAAGATACCACCGTGATAGCCGGCCAGTCCGCCGATGACAATGCCGAGCAGGAAGCTGAAACTGATGCCGACCAGGCCGATTGTCAGTGAAATGCGTGCGCCATAGATCATGCGCGAGAGCACGTCGCGCCCCAGCCTGTCGGTGCCGGCCAGAAAGAGCTGACCGTTTTCGGCAGGGCAGACAAAATGCCTGTCACCTTCGATCAGGCCCCAGAACCGGTAGCTGTCGCCCTTGCAGAAGAAACGGAGCCGCTGAACATCGTCCTGTTTGTCGATGTAGTTCCGCTTGAGCGTGTCCATATCCAGCATCATCTGGCGGCCATAGACGAACGGCCCGACGAACTCGCCATTGTGGAACAGGTGCACCTTTTGCGGCGGCGAATAGATGTAGTCCATGTTGCGCGAGTGCAGATTGTAGGGCGCCAGGAACTCGCAGATCAGTATCCCGAAATACAGCACCGCCAGGAATATGCCGGATGCAAGCGCAAGCCGGTGCTTTCGGAATTTCCACCACATCAGCCGCAACTGCGACGCCTGAAAGACCTTCGACTGTTCGGGCGTCATCGCTTCGACCGACTGCAGGTCAAAGGGTGCGATGGAAACGTAGTGTTGCAGTGGAGCGCCCGGAGCGGGCAGCGGCGATTGCGTGTTCATTTGGTGCTGCCGCCCTGCAAACGAATTCGTGGATCAAGCAGCGCCAGCGCCAGGTCGGAAATCAGCACGCCGATAACCGTCAGGAAGGCGAGGAACATCAGGAACGAGCCGGCCAGATACATATCCTGGCTTTGCAGCGCCTTGATCAGCATCGGCCCGGTCGTTTCCAAGGACAGCACGATCGCCGTGATTTCGGCGCCGGAGATGATGGCCGGCAGGATAGAGCCGATATCGGAAATGAAGAAATTGAGCGCCATACGCAGCGGATATTTGACCAGTGCCTTGAACGGATGAAGGCCTTTGGCGCGCGCGGTCACCACATATTGCTTGTGCAGCTCATCGAGCAGATTGGCGCGCAGCCGCCGGATCATGCTTGCCGTGCCCCCGGTGCCGATGATCAGGACCGGGATCCAGAGATGGGCGAGGATCGACTTCGCCTTGGCCCAGCTCATCGGCTCGCCGAGATATTGCTGGTCCATGAGATGGCCGATGGACGTGCCGAACCAGATATTGGCGAAATACATCAGGATCAGCGCCAACATGAAATTCGGAATGGCAAGGCCGAGAAGGCCGAAGAAAGTCAGGCCGTAATCGCCCCAGCTGTATTGATGCGTGGCGGAGTACATGCCGATCGGAAAGGCGATGAGCCAGGTGAATATGATCGTGACGAAGGAAACCAGCACGGTCAGCCACATTCGGTCCCCGACGACGTCGCGAACCGGCAGCTCATATTCGAAGGAATAGCCGAAATCGCCGTGTAGCATCCCGCCGACCCAGTAGAAGTAGCGAATGACCGGCGGCTTGTCGAAACCATATTCCTTGCGCATCATCTGGATGCGATCGGAATCCACCGCTTCGCCCTGGGCCCGAAGTTCGGCGACATAGCTGTCGAAATAGTCGCCTGGCGGAAGTTCGATGATCGTGAACACCAGCGCCGATATGACCAGCAGCGTTGGAACCATCACGGCGATGCGCCAGACAAGATATCGAAGCACGCTCAGGTCTCTCCAAGCCAGAATGTATCCGGCATGTAGACACCGAAAAAGGCGGTCGGGTCATAGCCGTAGAGTGCCTTGTCAGGCAGATTGCGCAGCCGCGAGGACACCAGAATCGGCTGATACGTTCCGTTCACCGTGCCGATCGAGAACACCTGATCGGTGTAGATCGACAGCATTGAATTCCAGATTTCGGCGCGCTCCGTGGCTTCGGTCGATGCGTTCCAGCGCTTGAGCAAAGCCATCAACTCGACCACTTCAGGAAGATCGGGCGCCTCACCCATCTTGCCATGGGACAGATAGTGAGCGCCCCAGAGCGGCCATTGCAGTTGGTCGTCGATGGTGGGGGCCAGCTGGTACGGGTTCATGTCGGCGGTCGGCACACCATTGTCGATGCCCGACCACATCGACATCATGATCTGGCCGCCAAGCGCGCGGCTGCGGAAGATGTCGCGCTGCGAAGTCCGGATGAACAGGGCGATGCCGATCTTGCGCCAGTGATCGGTGATGAGTTCGAGTGCGTCGGTCTCCAGCGTGCTTTCGCCGGCCGTTTCCACGATGATCTGCGCCGGGCGTCCATCGGGAAGCATCCGCACGCCGTCATCGCCACGCGCCTGAAGCCCGGCCTCGTCGAGCAGGGCATTGGCCTGATCAGGATCATGGGCGACCCAGGCTTTCGCGAATTCCGCCCGGTAGAGCGGGCTCTCCGGCAGGACCGTATCGGCGCTTTCCTGCGCCAATCCGTAGAACACGGCCATGTTGATCTCGCGCCTGTCCACGGCGAGCGAAAGCGCGCGGCGCACACGCACGTCACGAAAAAGGCCACGCCACACCGGGTCGGCGCAATTCAGATTGGGCAACAGCGCCAGCCGCGAACCCTGTGTGCGTTTCCACAGATGCATCTTCACCGGGTAGCGCTTCTCCGCGTCCTTCAGGAAGGCGTAATCGCTGAAGTCGATTCCCATGCCTTGCAGGTCGCTCTCGCCCGCACCGGTCTTGGCGGAAATGATCGCCGACGAGCTGACATTCAGGACAAACCGGTCGACATAGGGCAGTTGCCGGCCGTTCTCGTCTATTCGATGAAAGAACGGGTTGCGCTCGAAGATGAACTGCTCGGCCGGCGGCTTGGTTCGGTTCTGCCAGGGATCGAGCGTCGGCAGATTCGGATTCTCCGGACGATACTGCCTGGACATGCGGATATGCAGCAGCGTCCATTTCAGGGTCCGGTTCTCCTTCATCAGGCCGGCGAGCCGGAATGGGTCCTGGTATTTCTTGTGGAACTGCTTGAGATAGGCGGCCGGCAAAACAAGCGATGTCGGCGAAGCAGCAGCAAGCTTGGGCAGGAAGTCGGGATTGGGCGCATCCCAACTATAGCGGACCGTCAACGGATCGACGATCTCGAAACGTGGCGGCTTGCCGTCCGCCAGCAGGGCCGGGGCGAGCCCGCCTTGCGAAAGCTCATCGTTCAGCCAGACATCTTCCCAGCAATAGCGAAAATCCTCTGGCGTCAGCAGGCTGCCGTCAGACCACTTATGCCCTTCCCGTATCTTGAACGTGAAGACGCGATCATCCGCTACGTCGAAACTTTCGAGGATGTCGGGTTGCATATTAAGCTTTTCGTCATAGCCGACCAGGCGAGCATATCCATAGATCGTCATCATCCGGATATCTTTCTGGCTGCCGATGATCGTACGCAGCGTGCCGCCATATTGGCCGGGCTGGCGGCCCATCGCAGCGAGATTCAATGCGCGCGGGTTCTTGGGCAGGCGTTCGGCGAGTGCCGGCAGCGCCCTGGCCGTCAGCTGCGGCCGAAGAAATTCCGGCTCCAGATCGCCGGCGCGCGACGTGCCTGGCAGAAATGCCGAAGCCATGAGGCCAAGGACGGTGCGCCGGCTGATCAATGGCGTAACTCGCTGACATCGGCCGAGCGCCGGGCCAGCACGAGGTGGCCACCGCCAAGATCGAGCGGCGACAGCATATCCTCGTCGCCTTCTTCGCGGAATTGCGGTCCCCATGCGCTGGTGTCGGAAGCGCCGCCGAGCTTCAGCGTCTTGAAATCCATCGGCCGGTCGAGATCGGGGAAGGGTACCGCGGCGAGCAGCGAGCGCGTGTAGGGGTGGATCGGTTTCCTGAGCAGAATTTCGCGCGGCGCCAGCTCGACGATACGCCCGCCGCACATCACCGCGATGCGATCCGCCATGTAGTCCACCACCGCCAAATTGTGGGATATGAACAGGTAGGTCAGGCCCAGTTCCTTTTGCAGGTCCTTCAGAAGGTTCAGGATCTGCGCCTGGACAGAGACATCGAGCGCCGAAACCGGCTCGTCGCAGATCAGGAGTTCAGGCCCCAGGGCCAACGCGCGCGCGATGCCGATACGCTGACGCTGCCCGCCCGAGAAACTGTGCGGATAGCGCTTGATGAAGCGCGGATCGAGCCCGATTGCCTGCATCAGGCTCTTGACCGTGGCGAGCCGGGACGCGGCACTGCCACGCTGATGGATTTCCAGCGGCTCGCTCAAGATGTTCTCCACGGTCATGCGAGGTGAGAGCGACGATACCGGATCCTGGAAGACCATCTGGATTTTCGCGCGCAGCAACCGCAGGGCTTCTCCCTCGGCTGCCAGGACGTTGATCGGTCCTTCGCGGCCGTTGAAGACCACGGAGCCGCCGCTAGGGGTGACGGCCCGCATGAGGATCTTGCTGACGGTGGTTTTGCCGCAGCCGCTTTCCCCGACCAGACCCAGGCACTCACCCCGCCTGATGTCGAAGCTCACGCCGTCCACGGCGCGAACAGAGGTTTGATGGCTCCCGCCGAACCATCCGGACTTGCGGGTGGTGTAGACCTTTTTCAGATCCCTGACCGACAGCAGGACGTCGTCCGGCCCCTTCGATGCCGGCGCCGTCTGCTTGCCGAGCAGGTTTTCGACATTCACCGGCACCTCGCGGAGCGCCTTTAGCCTTTCGCCAGGCTTCAGGTCGAAATGCGGAACGGCTGCCATCAGACCCTTCAGGTAAGGGTGCCCTGGCCGGCGGAATATCGCCTCGACAGGTCCCGCTTCCATGATCTCGCCATGGTAGATGACCACCACCTCGTCGGCGACATTGGCGACCACGCCGAGGTCGTGCGTGATTAGCAGCATCGCCATGTTCAGCTTGGTCTGAAGTTCGCGCAGCAATTGCAGGATTTGTGCCTGGATGGTGACGTCCAACGCCGTCGTCGGCTCGTCGGCGATCAACAAAGCGGGCCGGCAGATAAGCGCCATGGCGATCATGGCGCGCTGACGCAATCCTCCCGAAAGTTCAAACGGATACATGTCATAGGCGCGCTTGGGATTGGGAAAGCCGACAAGACCGAGCATTTCCTCGGTTCGCGCCTTGCGTTCCGCCCGAGCCATGGGTGTATGAATCTGCAGGGATTCGCTGACCTGGTTGCCGATCGTGTGCAGCGGCGACAGCGATGTCATCGGCTCCTGAAAGATCTTGCCGATGCGGCTGCCTCTCAACGCTCGGATTTCGGGTCCGTCACGCGGCATCTGCAGGATATCCTGCGTCGTGCCGGGTCTTTCAGGATCGGAAAACAGGATACGGCCGCGAACATGGGCTGTCCTCGGCAAAATGCCCATCACTGCCTGGCTGAGAACCGATTTTCCGGAACCGGACTCGCCCACAAGCGCGGTAACCTTGCCGGGCAAGACTCGAAGATTTGCACGCCTGACGGCATGCAACGGTCCCCCGATAATGGCAAAAGAGATGCCAACATCCTCGATCCGCAGCAGATCAACGCCCGAATTCATTCTCAAACCAGCCCCACTCCTGGCGGCCTGCCGGGCGGCAGACCAGAAGGCGAGACTAACGCATTGCCAGCCTAGAGCAACTTGGATTCGAACGAGTCCAGGGCAATGAACTCGGGTTAACGGTTTCCTTCGGAGCCTTCGCCGGCGCGTTGGCTGACGGAGCATCAACGAAAAACCCGCCTGTGCGGCGGGTCACTGGCGCAAATCAGCACCATAGGCAAATACGTACCATAGCTGACGGCAGCGAGTCAAGAAAAAATTCCTATCATGAGAAAGGCTGCCCGGCACAAAAGCTGCCGACACCGCCGAACTGGCTGTCGTCAGGTCTTTTGTTAAGCTGAGTTCGGAGCCCTGCGAACGAGTCCCGACGGAGCCGGCGACCGGACCGCGTACCAAGGCGTTGGGATCAGATCGTGGCGGTTACTGGAGCTTCCTCGGGGCGCCGGGCGAAAGCCGCGCGGCATCGCGGTGAAGCAGCATGACCTGCTCGGCGTCGGATATTCGGTCGTAAATCGGTTCCAGCGTGCCGTCCTCATCGAGTGCGAGAGCCCCCGATAGATCGGGTGAAAGCACCGTCAGCTTCTGCTTGATCCCCGCCAGTTCCTCGTTGCCGATTGTCAGCCAGGTGTCGGCGCCGCAATAGCTGGCGAAGTCCTTGCTGGCGAGAACGCTGTGCGGATATTTCTTGGTCAGGGTCTGAAGGCGCTGGACCTCGTTTACAGCCGAGCCGAAGACAGAGAATGTGAGCCGGTCGGTAAGCCCGACATTGCCGAACATCACGTTGCCGACATGCAGGCCGATACCAAATTTTATATCGCCCAATCCCTGCTCTTTTCTGCGCAGATTGAGCTCCATCATGCGCGCGCTCGCCTTGTGTGCTGCCGCAAGAGCAGACTGGCAGGCAATTTCGGACTGCGAGCGGTGCCTTTCGCAAGGGTAGACTGCAATGAAGCCATCCCCCAGGAAACTCATGATCTGCCCGCCTTTGCGATTGAAGGGTGCCGCAATGGCATCGAAAAACTGGTTCAGCGTATCGATGTAGATTTCGCGGCCGGAAGTTTCGGCAAGCCTTGTCGACCCGCGCATATCGGCCATGACCAGTGCGGCCCGGATTGTGTCGCCCTCGCCGCGCTTGATCTGACCGTCCAGCACGCGCCTGCCGGCGTCGCCACCAAGATAAGTGGTCATCATGTTGTCGGCCAGCTTGGTGAGCACCGCCATTTTGGCTGCGATAGCCAGATGGTTTTGGATACGCAGCAGCGCCGAAATCATGCTGTCGCTGAAACCTGAAGCACTGTCGGTGGACCAGGACCCTATCATGCCCTGACTGGTATTGCCGCTGAAGGGATGGACGAAAGCCATGTAATCGGTCACGCCCATACGCCCGAGTTCATCGAAAACAGGAAATTCCGACGGGACCGAAGGGTCGAGCCGGCGCCGCAGATGGTCGAGCTTGTTGCTGAGCAGATGGTAGTATGGGCTGGTCAGGAATCTGTCGGAATGAACGCCGTCCTCTTTGCGGAAGCCTTCCACTTCCATGCCCTGGCCGCGAAGCCAAGTGAAGCCAAGCGCGTCATAAAGCGGATGAAGCATCGAAAAGCTCAAATGCACCCGCTTCAGCGGCAGGCCGGCAGCAGCCAGCCGTTCACAAAAGCCCTTTACCAATGTCTCCAGGTCGTTGCCCGCCAGCGCTGACTGAGTCAGCCAATCGGCAACCTTATCCATGAGAATGGTGGAAATTTCTGCTTGCGCTGTGCTCATACCATCTCGAAACCCGTCGAAGACGGAGCCATTATCCTTTGATCCGCCATAACACAGTCCGCCAGCGACCCAAAGATGCCCCGAAGTCAACGAGGCCGGATTCGGCGGCAAAAGTGACGAAGTGTAACTGCATCCAACTCCTGTGGCATTAGGTGGAGAAACTGCTGGCGGAGTGCAATCCCGATCCTGGCATCGGGAAAAAAATCGCCGGCACCGGACCCATCAGGCCTTCACCACCGTCTCCCGGGCCAGCCCGAGGCGGCCAAAAACATTGCGTGTGTCTACGATCAGAAGGGCGTGATCGGCGATCGTCTGATAGTCGATCGCGTCATGGTCGGTTGCAACGACGACAGCATCGAAATCCTTCAACGCCGCCTCGGTCAATTCGACCGAGCGTCGTCCCTTGATCGCCATATGCTCCCGTGTGGTCGGGATCTCGGTAACATGCGGATCATGGAATTCCACCTTGCCGCCCCATTCCTCGATGAGTTCAATGAGCCGCAATGAGGGGCTTTCGCGGATGTCGGGCACATTCTTCTTATAGGCGAGCCCGATGACGAGAATGCGCGAGCGGCTGAGCGCCTTGCCGCAACGCCTGTCCAGCGCCTTCGCCAGTTCATCGACCACGTGACGCGGCATGGCGGTGTTGATCTCTGCCGCCAACTCGATGAAGCGGGTCGGCAGTTCGTATTCGCGCGCCTTCCACGTCAGGTAGAAGGGATCGATCGGAACGCAGTGCCCGCCAAGTCCGGGGCCAGGATAGAAAGGCATGTAGCCGAAGGGCTTGCTCTTTGCCGCCTCGATTACCTCCCAGATGTCGATGCCCATCGCGCCGAGCACGACCTTCAACTCGTTGACGAGGGCTATGTTGACCGAGCGGAAGATGTTTTCCGTCAGCTTGACTGCCTCGGCGGTCGCCGTGGTGGAAACTGGAACGACGGTCTTGACCACGCCCTGGTAGAAAGCCTGCACGAGCGTCGCCGCTTCAATGCCGTCGCCTGCCACGACCTTGGGGATCGTCGCGACTTCAAAGTTGCGGTTGCCGGGATCCTCGCGTTCGGGCGAGAAGCCCAGGAAGAAGTCTATCTTCGACTGCAAGCCGGTTTCTTCCAGTATGGGCTTGATCACGTCGTCGGTGGTGCCGGGATAGGTGGTAGATTCCAGCACGATGAGGTGGCCGAGACGCAGATGCTTTGCGATGGTGTCAGTCGTGTTCCTGACAAAGGAGAGGTCCGGCTCACGGTTTTTCGTCAGCGGTGTCGGAACGCAGATGATGATGATATCGCAGACGGACAGTTCGGCAAAATCCGCAGTGGCGCGGAACCGTCCGCTCGCCACGTGGCCGGCAAGGGCTGTCGACGTCACCGCCTCAATGTAGGATTGGCCGTTGTTCAGGCTCTCGACCTTCTGGACTTCGATGTCGAAGCCGGAAACCGGGAAGCCGGCGCGTGCGACCGCAATTGCCAGCGGCAACCCGACATAGCCCAATCCGATCACGCCGACTTGCGCGGCGCGCGTCGAGATCCGGTTCAGCAGACGGTCATATGCCGATCGTGAAGCGTCCAAAAATCTGCTTTCCCGTCAATTCGGATAAGGCTAGCCGCTCTCACGGCGTGGCCCGCCATGGTCCCAAGAACCATGGCCGAGGCATATTGCGGAAAATGAATTCTCGCAAGCCGTCATCAGACCGGCAACTTCGCCTTCAAGCTTGCGGCAGCCATCGCATAGCCGCCGGCGGCGCCATCTATGAAATGAACGTGATCGCGCTGCAGCGGTGAGGCGACGAGGCATGTCATCAAGGCCGATTTCTGGCGGTGCAGGCCATAGTTGCAGATGCCCGCCTCTTCCGCCTGTTTCAGCCGGTTCTCGATCCGTTGCAACACATCGGCGTCAACGTCGATGGTCATCTTCAAGCCGTCGTCGAATTTCCGGAAATCCGAATTGCTGGCCACGTCGCGTTTGTAGATTTTCGGATCGAAACTGCCGATCGTCCAGCCATATCTATCGGTGACGGCCGTAAGCGTCATCAGGAACACTATCCACAGCTTCGACAGCCACCGCCGTCCTGCCGGCGCCGTGGCGCGCGCCTCGATATCGAGGCCGGCGGGCAGCAAACTATAGTCCGGTCCGTTCACCGGCACCGGGTGGCCATCGCGTTCCTGCCGGCCGGCAAGAGCGATGATGTCGGAAGCCAGAAACTGAAAAGCGCGCAAGTCGCGCGACGCCCCCGGTATGGCTATGATCGAGACGATTTCGCCATGCCGGGTTTCGATCGGGTTCCAGCGGCAGGAGAGGCCGGTCAGGTCCGGCCGCGCGCCGGCCGGCGCAGGATCGATGCGGTAGCGCCCCGCTTTCATCTCGGTTTCCGCCCAACTGCCGCCACCGCCGGCGAACATGGCATAGAAGACCGCATCGGAGGCTTGGAACCTTGCCACGCGAACGTCGAGGCCTTGTGCTCTTATATCCTTTATCGGCACGATTGCGGCACGCAAGGTCAGGTCCAGTTCTTCCGCCACCCATCTCTGGACAGCCGCCAGCGCGTTGCGGGTGATCTCCAACGCCGAGCCGGGAAACGCCACGAGCGCGCCGTCGCCGCCGAAGACAAAGGGAAGATCTTGCCGACCCAGCGCATTGAGCAGCGCCGAAATGACGCTGGCGCCGGCCATATTGACGGTTTTATAGCGCCCAGCCTCGATCGCCTTGGTCGAGCCGATGATGTCGGCGGTGGCCAGCGCCCAACCATCGGGGAGGGGGCGATAGTTGTCGATATCGGCAACGCTTTCGAACTTTGCGAAGACCGGCAGAGAAGCGACAAACGGGTCGGATGGGACAGCTGTTTCCATGAGCATCAGATAGCACATTCCACTGCTTGAAGGTGAAGTCGATCATGCTTCGAAATTGACTTGCGCGTGCTTTCCGATGATAGGGTCCGGTAATGCGAATTGCCTTCTACGCGCCGCTGAAGTCACCCAATCATCCCGTTGCCTCCGGCGACCGCCAGATGGCACGCACGCTGGTCAAGGCGCTGGGGCATGGCGGGCATAGCGTCGAACTGGCATCCGAATTGCGCTTCTATCTACGCGAACCGGAGCCGAAAAGTTTCGATGCGCTTAAGATCGAGGCCCGAGAGGAAGCCGCGCGGCTGACGAGGCTTTGGGATCGTGACGGCAGGCCCGATCTCTGGTTCTGCTATCATCCCTATTACAAAGCGCCCGACCTGATCGGACCCGAGATGGCGTCGGCCTTTGCTATTCCCTATGTGACAGCGGAAGCCTCCTATTCGAGGCGGCGCAACGCCGGTTTGTGGGCCGATACGCAAGCGTTGGTTGTGCGAGCCGTCGAACAGGCGGCCCTGAACATCTGCTTCACGCAAAGGGATCGTCAGGGACTGACAAATGCGATTCCCGACGCCGTTCTTGGTATGCTTTCGCCCTTCATCGACACATCGGTATTCCGGGAGATGCCGGCACGAGGTTGTCCGACGCGCCTCGTTACCGTTGCCATGATGCGCCCGGGCGACAAAATCGAAAGCTATCGCATGCTGGCCCAAGCGCTCGGCCTGATCGGCCATCTGCCCTGGACCCTGTCGGTCGTCGGCGACGGGCCTGCCCATGCCGAGGTCAAGGCGCAATTCGCCGGCTTTCCCGCCGACCGTATCGAATGGCTT
This sequence comes from Mesorhizobium sp., assembly GCA_004017275.1. Taxonomy (GTDB): domain Bacteria; phylum Pseudomonadota; class Alphaproteobacteria; order Rhizobiales; family Rhizobiaceae; genus Mesorhizobium. The sequence continues at coordinate 402,118 of SAKE01000001.1, forward strand.
GGCGCGATTGAGCCGGCCGCCGTGCCGGATGTCCTCTACGGTGGGGGAATTTACGTCTGGCCGGGTTACGGCGAGGCCTATGGCGTTGCTTATCTTGAAGCACAGGCCGCCGGCCTTCCGGTGGTGGCTCAGGACATCGCCGGTGTGCCGGAGGTCGTGCGCGATGGTCAGACCGGGTTTCTCACCCCGCCGAGCGATGTGGCGGCGTTCGCTTCTGCAATTGAAAGGCTTCTGACCCGTAACGACGAAAGAACCATCATGGCCGCGGAAGCCAGACGCTTCATACTCGAAGAACGTTCCCTCGGCGTCGCAGCGGCGCGTCTGGCCGAACTTCTTCCGAAGGTCTCGGTTTCATGACATCCGATCAGATCTGGCAGCCCTTGGTGGAAGAACTGGCACGCCGGCAACGGGCGGGTCGTAAGGCAGAGTTCTGGCTGCGCGATGACGACGCCGTGGATCCGACGCCCGCACTTGATCGGCTGCTCGACCTCACCAGGGAATTCGCGGTTCCGGTCACTCTGGCCGTCATTCCGGCCCTGACTGATGAGAAGCTTGTCGTCCGGCTTGATGACGCGCCGCATGCCACGGTCGCCATCCATGGCTGGATGCACCGAAATCATGCGCCCGAGGGCCAGAAAAAGCAGGAACTCGGCGCGCATCGGCCACGCGAGGCAGTGCTCGGTGATCTGGCTCGCGGGCTGTCGCACGTAACCGAACTGCACGGCGCGCGGACCGTTTCGATGCTGGTGCCCCCCTGGAACAGGATCGACGCTGGCTTGGTATCCGACCTTGGATCGATAGGATTTGCGGCATTGTCAGTCTATGGACCGCCGAAGCCGGCTTCACTGGCGATCATCAACAGCAATGTCGACATCATGGATTGGCATGGCACGCGCGGCTGCCGCGATCATGGCCTGTTGGTCCAGGCTATCATCGCGCACTTGCAGCATGCATTCGACGGCGAACCGGTAGGCCTGCTCACCCACCATCTTGTACATGATGAATCGGCCTGGCTTTTCCTCGAACGGCTGTTCGCAGTCACTGCGCGGACTGAATCCTGCGCATGGCTTCCGATCAGGACATTGATCGGGCGCCGCGCGGATAGAGGAAAATAGCTCAGCGCTTTTTGTGCGGTGGGACTGGAAATTCGAGCGTCTGGCCATCGCGCGCGGCAAAAGCGCCGGCAAACCTATCTTTGGCCAGTTTCTCGATCCCGTCCAGCTCATCGTCGGTGCGTGACGGATCATGGTGAAACAACGCGAGCCCTCGCGCACCGGCCGCCTCACAGAGCTTGACGCCCTGTTGCCATGTCGAGTGGCCGTTACCGCGGCGGCGTTCCATTTCCTCCTCGGTGTAGGTGCAGTCGTAGATGACGAGGTCGGCATCTTCGATCAGGCCGAGCACCGCCTGATCGAGTTTGTCGGGCTCGTGCTCAGTGTCTGTGATCACCGCCACGATACGGCCGCCCCATTCGACCCGGTAACCGATGCAGCCGCCCGGATGGACAAGACTGCCGGTTCGGACCACCACCCCTTCGCGCGGCCGAAGCACGTCTCCGGCGACGAAATCGCGGCAGTCGAGGCTTGCCTTGCAGACCTCCAGTTTCACCGGAAACCACGGCGGCCGCATGAACTCATCGATCATCTGCCGGGTCGTCATACGTCCTGCAAGATGTCCGGACCAAAGCGTAACCTTGACGCTCCGGTCATAGATCGGCACAAAAAACGGCAGCCCGATGATGTGATCGTAGTGGCAATGAGTGAAAAGTAGGTCGAAATCGGTCACGCCCGACGTCCGAAGCGCCCCGCCGGCAGGCTGTAGGCCAGAGCCCGCGTCGAACAGAAGCGTATGCTTACCGCATCGCATCTCAATGCAGCTTGTGTTGCCGCCATAGCGAGAGAATTCTGGCCCAGACACCGGAATGCTGCCGCGCACACCCCAAAACCTGACCAGGAAAACGTCGTCGTCCATGGTAGCCCCTTCGCAGTCCCGTCGCTCATCGTAGCCAAACAACGGCTGCTAGAGCAATTCCAGGAAAAGTGTGAACCGGTTTTCCGTCCGGAATTGCGTCAAACAAGAGGCGAGACAGGCTTCCTCCGGTGACCTTCTCAGCAAGAGCCCAGTGCTATCACGACGGCGAGGATCGACCGCACGTCATTCGCTATTTGGCGCTTCGTGCGTCGATTAGATCCGCAGTCGTATGGCTTAGGCGATCGGCAAGAACCCGCAATATCTCGATAGTCATTTCCGGGGACTCCTTCATAAGCCTCAGGAAATGATCCTTGCGGATTCTCAAGACTTCCAGCGGACTTGCCGCTCTGACGGTGGCAGTGCGGGAGCTGTTGCACAGTATGGCGATCTCGCCAACAATCGAATTTGGCACCATTTCGGCAACTTTTATCGGTCCGCTGTCGGAATCGACCAGAATATCTGCCCTGCCTGAAAGGATGACATAGGCGGCATCTCCCTCGTCGCCCTGCCGGAAAAGGATCTGGCCGGCGCTGTAGCTCACGCGATCGGATGTGAACGCAAGCAGCTTGAGCTTTGTCAACTCGATCCCAGAAAACAAGGGAACGCGTTGCAGCATTCCAACTTCATCCTTGAGCAGCATTGTCGCAAACCTCAAAATTCGCGTTTGCCAGACTAGAGCAACGGACGCCCAGATGGAATCAATTCCGTCTCCGGGATGACGAGACGTCGTCGCTCTACGACACCAGTTCCTTGAAGATACCGTTCTCTGCCAAAAGTGTCTCGTGTGTTCCGTCTTCCACCAATTGACCTGAGTCGAAGACGATAACGCGATCGAACATCTCCGCCATTGCCGGGTTCGTTACGACCCACACAATTGCCGGCGAATGGCCGTCGCGCCTGGCTTCCTGGAGTACGTTTCGCAGCACCTTATCCTGCATGCGTTGGTCGAGCGCCGACAGCGGCCGGTTGAGAATGAGAAAATCAGGACGCTTGAGCAGGGCTCGGGCAACATCGAGCTTCTGTCGCTGTCCACCGGTCAGTCGTCTGCCGCCGGCGCCGACGTTGAAATCCAGGCCGACATTCAAAAGTTCGCCATAAAGCCCCAGTTCGTCGAGAATGTCGTAGAGGATGGAGCGTATGCGGTCCGGCGCGTCGGGATGATTATTGCCCACACGCCCGAACAAGACATTATCCATGACGGTGGCCGCGGCAATGTATTTGGCAGGATCATACCGTTCGATCGCATTTTGCAGCTCAGGCGGCAGGTTTTCATAGAACCGGTTGCGTGCAGCGACGATCTTGCTCATCAGCTCGTCGCTCAGCAGACCGAAGCGGTGCCGGGGCTCGATATAGGCGAAGCTCAAGCTAACGATCATGGCGCGGTCGTTCTCCGAAACCGCCTCGTAGGGTCGGTTCTTGAGCCGTTGCAGCAAGGTTTCGTAGGCGGGTATCTCCTCGGCGCTCATGAAGGCGAGCTGCTGGAAGAACTGGTGATCGGGCGGCAGGTCGGCAAACAGCTCGATCGCCTGTTCGGCAATCTCCATGCCCATTCCGTAGAGGGTGCGGTCGAGGCCGGCTTGCTTCAGCACAGAGGCAAAATAGGGGTTGGCCGCAAGGACCCTGTCGGCCAGTTCGGGGCCGGCGGCAGCGCCGAAGAGCAGGTTTTGGCCGATCGTCGCTTCCTTGTTGTAGGCACCCGGTTCGAAAGGAACCACCAGTCCGCTCAGCCCCTCCTGTTCAAGCCGGGTTCGCAGCGCCGCACGCAGCTCGACGATCCGCCTGGCAAGCTCCGTGTGACGCGTCAGGTCGGCCGAAGAGCGCAAGCCGAGATCCAGAATGTCGCGCGACAGAACAACCGCGTCGAGCACCCGACGCACCGCTTCAAAGAGGTCGTGCGGCCCGGTGGCGCCGGCGGAAGCATAGTTGATCCAGTCGCTGCGGATATCAAGATCCGGATTGCCCGACCGGCGCGCCTCGTCGATGTTCCAGCGGTGCTGGTCTGCCGCGGCACCGTCATAAGTCACCGATGTCAGCGGCGCATGCTTTAACCCGTAGAGCAGGTTATCGCGGAGGCTTGCCTGGAACAGGAAAACATCCGACGAGGCATAGGACATCCGCCGGCCGGTCACTGCTTCGGGGAGTTCAAGCAGGTCATCGGCGCCCGAAGCGATCCTTCCGCTGTCCGGCCAGTTCAGCCGCGCGAAGGCTTCAGCAAGTGCTTCCGCTCCACCTGTTGCGGTACTGACCAGCGCCACCGTCTCACCCGGCTTGACCTGGAGGGAGATACGGTTGAGAAGCATTGCACCGCCATCGTCTGTTATGGACAGACCGATCGCCGACAGAGGGTTGGTCATCGGATCGGGATCGTCGATCGTCAACGCCCCGATTCTAGGTGCGATGAGACCCTCCACGGTGAACTGTTCAACGACCTGCTGATATTTGACCTGGACATCCTGCCGATCCTGGTCCCAGTCGATCAGTTCCTTCATCGGTCCGGGCAGATCCTTGTAGGCGCCGATCACGGCCACGAGCTGGCCGACGTCCAGCCGACCCTGGATGACCAGGTACCCGCCGACCATGTAGAACAGAAAGGGCGTGACCTGCGCGAGAAAATTGTTGAGGAACTTTACCATGAATTTCCATTGGTAAAGATCGAAGCGGATCTTGAAGATGAGCCCGAGCCGGGCGGCTATGTCGGCGCGCTCATAGTTTGATGTGTCGTGGACGTGAACCGCGCCGATGCCGTCGACGATTTCGCCAACCCGGCCCGAAAGTGCGCGCGCCGTCAATTGCCGTTGGCGCCCGAGCACGATCAGCCGCCGCCGCATTCGCGGGATGAGCACGATTTGGATTACCACGATCACGACCGCTATCATTCCGAGCCAGATGTTCTGGACCATGATGAACAGCATGGCCGTCAGCGCCTGGCCGCCGAGCAGTACCGGCTGCAGGAAGGCGTCGCCGATAAAGCCGCCCAGCGGCTCCACCTCGTCCTTCACCATGGTCGCCACTTCGGCGGATTTCACCCGCTTGAAGTAAACTGGCGGAAACCGCAGCACACGATCGACCAGATCGAAGCGGATACGCCGCAACATGCGTTCGCCGAGACGGCCCTTGTAGGTGTTGATGTAGAGTTTGAACAGGCCGTTGATGACGACCAGCAAGAGGAACACAAGGCTCAGGGCAAACAGCGTCGCCTTGCGGCCAAGCTGAAAACCGGAGAAGAACAGGACCTCGCCAATGAACGGCAGGTTATAGTGCAGCCTCATGAATGGCTGCGTCGCGCCCGGTTGCTCGAAGCCCCTGCCTTGGATAGGGCCGTTGACGATCAGCTTCGGCAGGTCGAAGGACATAAAATACGGGATCATCGAAAGCACGACGATCATCAATATCCAGAGCTGCTGCTTCTTGGTGTGCTTCCAGATATAGCGGGCTAGGCTGGGTTCCATATGCGACTGTGCACCCTTCAGTTGGAAGGATGCGGGATGGAAAAGCAGCTGCTGGCGCATGGCGTATCGGGGATTTCTTCGTCGCCAACGACAAGCTCGAAGCTGCAGTGCACGGAGGACGCCGATGGTCCGGACAGACGAAACCGGCTCTCTCCGGCACCGGGCAATGGCGAAGCGGCTAGCAGCATAATCACATCCGCGGATCAAACGGCGTTGCGGGGGGCAAGATTACGTTGTGTCGCCCGAAATCCCACCATACAAGACGAATATGATGGATGTCACGCAACCACGCAATGCCGGCATGGACTGGCACGAGCAAGCCCTGGATCTCACGCGGGGAATTGCTGCCTATGTCAACCATCCTCTCGTGGCAGGGCTGGCGCGCGTCATCGCCAAGCATCCGACGGCCGATATCGCCAACGCCTTCAACCACAAGCAGGTCGCCTGCAAGATGTGGGCGCTCGACAAGCTGTTCGAAAGCTGCGGCGGCCGTTTCGCGCGCATATGGGTTCTGGGTGGTTGGTACGGCGTATTGCCGGCAATGCTTTTCAACGACGCCCGCTTCGACATCGCGGCGCTCGATAGCATCGACATCGATCCCGAAGTCGCGCCGGTCGCCCGGACCCTCAACCGGGAAGCCGGCGACCGGTTCCGGGCGCTGACGGCTGATATGTACGCACTCGACTATGCGGCCGGGCGGCCCGACCTGACGGTCAATACGAGCTGCGAACACATAGCCGATCTGCGCGCCTGGCTTGCTCTGCTTCCGCGGGGCGCGAATGTTCTGCTGCAGTCGAACGATTATTTCAGCGAGCCGACGCACATCAACTGCGTGGCTTCACTGGCAGCCTTCGAAGCAATGGCGTCGCTGCGGGAGGTGCGGTTCTCCGGCGAACTGCCGACAAAAAATTATACGCGCTTCATGCTGATTGGAACTGTTTGAAGCGCGTCGCGCGAATCTCCCCGGATGCGACGCGCTCAAGATCCATCGCCTGTTTGATCATAAGCTTTTGAAACCGGGTCCCATTTTCAGGGACCATGTTCGATACCGCTCGCGCAGGATTTGCGTCGAGTGACGCGCGCCTTCCAGATCGAGACGATGCGCGGATGGCGTCGGTGCCGCAAGCGCCCCTTCGATCGCTTGCGCCAAACCTTCAGGCGTCAGATCCTTTTCCACCAGCACCGTTGCAAGACCGAGTTCTTCGAGCATTAGGGCACGAACCGTTTGTTCTGTTTCCCCGCCGGCTGCAAATGGGACGAGCAGGGAGCGACAACCCGCGCGCAGGACATCGCAGACCGTGTTGTAACCCGCCTGCGAGACCGACAGACGGGCGCCGGTCAGCAGGCTGGCGAAATCCTCGCGGAACCGGAAGATGGACAGGCCCGGCGTGGCATCGCGTTGGATCGCGTCAAACTCGTCTTTCGGCAGGTTTGGGCCGGTGATCAAACACCATTTCCAACCGTTGTTGGCATTCCGCGCCGCTGCGATGGTGGAGCTGACAAGGCTCTTTCCGGCAGCTCCGCCGCCAACCGACACTAGGACGTCGAAGCGCTCAGAGGCCGCGGGCGATGGCAGCGCGGCAACGAGCCCTGTGTAGGTGACCTTGGCCCTGATCGCCCCAGCCAGTGGAAATGTCTTGTCGATGGTTGCGAAAGCCGGGTCGCCGTGGACCATAACAAGGTCGAAATGCCTGTTGACAAGATCAACCGTTTCCTCGTTTCGGCCCGGCTTGACGCGCTCCTGAAGGATATCACGGACGGACGTCGCCAGCAGCGGTCTGGGCGACGTCGCGTCGATTGCCTCGATCAGCGGCAAGAGTTCGAAGCGCATCTGCCGGCGTCCAAATGGAAACGCCTCGACAATGACGATATCAGGCCTGCAATCCCGGAAGGCCTGGAGCAGCATCTCTGAACGCCGTTCCTTGAAATCATCGTCGATGGGTTTGCCCTGGAGGTCGACAAGTCCGGAAAATCCTTCATCACCGGAGGTGACAGGTGGCAGGGTTACAGATTTTACCCCCGGTCCCGGAAACCCCGCGACCGGCGCTCCGCCGGTCACGATGGTGACGTCAAACCCGTCATCGACCAGAGCCGCCGCGACGCGGCTGGTGCGCGCGAGATGGCCGATACCGAGCAGGTGCTGGACATAGAGGAAGGCGCGCAGCCGCTTCAATTGGCGGCCCGCCACTCGCGCTCGAACAGTTCCTTGAGCTGTCCAATGCTCGCCATATGATCGAAATTGCCGCGCACGTGCCGCTCTGCGGCATCGCCGAGGCGGCCGCGCAGCACGGGATCACGGATCAGACGCTCCAGTGCCTGTGCCAGGGCAATTGGGTCTTCCGTCGGAACCATCAGCCCAGTTTCATCCGCCAATATAAGCTCCGGCACGCCGGAAATATCGGTCGATACGCAGGCGAGCCGCTGGCTAGCCGCCTCCACCAGAACATTCGGCAGGCCATCCCGATCGCCATTTGCCGTGATCCTGCAGGCCAGGGCGAAGATGTCGGCGCGGCGGTAGTGCTCAAGCACCTCCTCCTGCGCAAGCGCGCCTTTCCAAGAGACGCGACCATCCAGTCCGAGCTTTTGCGCCAGCGCCTTGAGCCGTTCCAGTTCCTCGCCGCCGCCGATATGCTCGAAACGCCACGCCAAATCACCAGGCAAGAGGGCAAGGGCTTCCAGTAAGGTATCGTAACCTTTCTTTTCGACGGCACGCCCGACACTCAGAACGATGACCGGCTCGTCCGGCTCCGAGCCGTCATGCTGTTTTCGCGCCTCGCCGAAAGTGCCGAAGCGATCAAGATCGAGCCCATGATAGCTCAGATAGACAGGCGAGTTGCCGTTAGCGAGTTTTTCCAGACGGTCGAAGCCGGCTTTCGTGCACGTGACCGTCCAGCGAGCTGAGGAAAGCTTACCTGCCAGATCCCAGTCCGCCGAAGTCCAGATGTCCTTGGCATGGGCTGAGCAACTCCAGGGCAGGCTACGAAGCTGACTGGCATAGCGCGTCACCGATGCCGGCGTGTGTGCGAAATGTGCATGCAACCATCCCGCGTCTTCTGGCCATTCGGCCGCCAGCACGAGCGCTTGCCCGAAGCGGCGCGCGCGATTGCGCGTAAAGTCGCGGGGGAAATCGGCAGCCAGCGATCCGAGCGCGCGCCAGAAGCCCGGCCGCAGCAGACAAGCAAACAGCGAGCGAACCACGCGCAACGGCTCTTCATGCAGATATTCCGGCAGATAATGGACGGATGCTTTGATCTCGTCATGCACGGGATGACGTTTTGCGTCGGTCGGCCGCCTGAGCGCGACGAGTATCAGGTCGAACCCGGCACGCTCCAGACCGAGCAGTTCCTGCGCGATAAAAGTTTCCGACAGCCGCGGATAGCCCTTCAGAATCACGACGATCTTGCGATGCTGCAAGTCAGTTGATTCCTTCAATGACCGAAAGGTGATGGCCGGCCCGCCGGTCGAGCAGTTCCGCGACGATTTCGGAAATATGAGGCAGCCCTTCCAGCGTCAGATGCGGATTGCTCTGCGATGGGCGGGGCCGGTCCGGCAGCACCTCCAGTGCACCGGCAAACCGGCGGGAATCCTCGGCTTCCTCGGGCAAAAGCATCTCGATGAGCCCGAGTTCGGCTGCGCGTCGTGCTCGGATCAGTTGTTCCTCGCGGGGCTTGACGCGCGGCACGATCAGCGCCGGCTTGTCGAAAGACAGGATCTCGCAATAGGTGTTGTAACCACCCATCGCCACAACCGCCTTGGCCCCGGCAATCAGGTCTTCCATTCGGTTGTCGAACTCGATGATCTTGATACAGGGGATCTTGGATCCCTTCTTGAGCAGCTTGTTGCGCTTGCGCGCCGGCATGTAAGGCCCAAGCACGATCAGCGCCCTATGCTGCAATTGCGGATCCTGCTGATAGGCATCGATGACGTCGTGAATCAATTCGGCGCCGTCACCCCCGCCACCGGTTGTAACGAGGATATAATCGCCCTCGGGCCGGTGGCCGGGCAACTCGTTCTTCTGCAGGCTCCGTTGCAGGAAACCGACGAACTTCATTTTTGCCCTGACAGCCGGCGGCACATCCAGGCCGGTCAACGGATCGTAGAAATCCGGCGGACCATAGACCCAGACCTTGTCGTAGAAGAGACCTATCTTGCGCATCACATCCCTGCGTGCCCACTCTGCTTCGAGTAGGTGCGGCGCATCCATCACCTCACGCAGGCCAAGCACCAGCGTGGTGCCCCGCGTCTTGAGGTAGGAAAGTGTGTCCTCGATCTCACCGCGCAGGCCGAGCGGTTCCTTGTCGACGATGAAGATATCCGGCCGGAAGGTCTCGGCTGTGTGGCGGATGATCGACTGGCGCATCCTCAGCGTCTCATGCAGATCGATATCTTTTTCCAGCGAGGTGTACTCGCCGTTGCGCAACTTGATGACGCTGGGGATCTTCACGAAGTCGACACGGGCGCGGTAGTCGAAGGCGCCAGCAATAGTCGCACCCGAAATGATAAGCACCTGAAGCCCGCGGAAATCCTCGACCAGCGAATGCGCGATCGTCCGGCAGCGCTGCAAGTGGCCGAGCCCGAACGTGTCGTGGCTGTACATGAGAATTCGAGCGTTTTCTGCGTGCTGGGTCATTGTTGAACGTCTCTTAAAATTCTCGCCGTGAGGACCGTGAGCGACCCGCCGGCTTCGAAACCATCCTGTGTTTGAAACATCAGGCCGCAATTTTCAATTTGTAATGCCTGTCAGATAGGCTTTCTGGTTGCCAGAGTCCGAAATTAGATGGATTGGCGAATATCGCCTCGGCGGGAGCGAGCCGAGACTCCCTGTGGCTGTGGGATGGATCGAAGGGGAAAGCGGTGTCAAAAAAATCGGCAGAAGTCATCCCTCTTGGTTCCAATAAGCTCCGGTCGCTCCGAACTCCATTGGTTTCGGAGCGGTGAAGGCGAATTCCACTATCCTGCCCATATAGCCAATTGCTTCATCTGCATACGAAAGGACAAGGTCGCGGGGCGTCGCACGGCGCATATTGTTATAGAACTCATTTCGCGCGCCATTGCACTCGGTCTTGGGGGACCAAAGGTGCTGCCCATCAATCTCTTGACGGGCGGTCTGATTGTGATTCACCAACCGGAACTGAGCCATCTGCCGCCCAAGCTAGCCGGAATTTCAGCAAGAATCGAGTGGATGCCAGCGCTCACAACACACCACCTGCAGCAGGGTATGTGCAACACCAGTTGCTTGTCGATCGCTATGGCCTCCGGCTAATGCCTTAGCTGGGGCGGCGACGGCACTTTTTGACACGGCTTGAGCACGCCGTCGAACACAGCAAATTGCAAAAAAATCGCCCGATTGGTCCCGATAGTTGGTGAAACCTCAAAATATTTTTGCGGCGATTCTAGCTTTAAAATCGCCGAAGACGTTCCACGTCGAACAGCGCCTTGGCCTGCGCGGTCGAGGACTCCTCCGCGCCGCCAAACAGAGCCATGCCGGCATTGTTGACGAGTAGGTCGACGCGTCCGGCCTTGGCCAGAACGTCATCGACCATTTTCGCGACCCACGCGTCGTCGGTCACGTCGCAGGTCAGCGTGGTAAAGCCGTGGGGCTGATTGGAGGCCGTGCGACGACTGGTTGCGAATACGCGAAAGCCAGCGCTTAGCAAGGCGTCAGCGGCGGCCCGCCCGATGCCGGAAGATGCCCTGTTACCAGGGCGATCTCAGGATTGGTCTTGTTCATGGAAATCATATCCTTCTTTGCGTTGGATCGGATTGGGAAATGCAGGAAAGGCCGGAGCAAAGGGCGTCAGTCATGACTGCGTCTGGCGCTCGCGTTTGGCCACCGGATGGTTCCAGCGTCTGAACAAGGCGCTGGCATTCACGCCGCCAAAGCCGAAGCCATTGCAGATCGCGTACTCCATCTCCATGGGCCGGGGCTCGTTTGCGACGAAGTCGATTCCGTCGCCGGCCGGATCGGCCATGCCCAGGTTGAGGGTCGGCGGGGCGACCTGATCCCTGAGCGCCAGGATCGCGAAGATGGCACCAAGCCCGCCGGCCGCTCCGAGCAGGTGTCCGGTCGCCGATTTGGTTGCACTGACAGCTATCGCGAAATCGCGCCCGAACACGCTCTTGATCGCTTCGATCTCGCCCAGGTCACCGATCGACGTGGAGGTCGCATGCGCATTGAGATGACGAACCTCGCGTGGCGAAATCCCTGCCTGGTCAATCGCGATCTGCATGGCGCGGCGCGCCCCGTCGCCGTCCTCGGGACCGGAGGTGACGTGGTGGGCATCCGCAGTCGTGCCGTAGCCAACGAGCTCAGCCAGCGGCTTCGCGCCGCGCGCCAATGCGTGGCTCAATTCCTCTATGACCAGCACGCCGGCTCCTTCGCCCATGACGAAGCCGTCCCGCGATGTGTCGAAAGGGCGCGAGGCTTGCGCGGGTGCCTCATTGAAGCCGGTGGAAAGAGAGCGAGCCGCGGCGAAGCCACCGAGACTGACGGTGTTCATGCACGCTTCCGTCCCGCCGCAAACGGCGATGTCGGCTTCGTTTGCGCGGATAAGGCGGGCCGCGTCGCCGATCGCCTGGATGCCCGCCGCGCACGCCGTCACCGGTGCGCCGAGTGGACCTTTGAAACCATGACGGATCGAGATGTGGCCCGCCGCGAGGTTCACCAGGAAGGATGGCACCGTAAAGGGAGACAAGCGGCGGACGCCACGCAGGTCGACCGTGCGCACCGCCTCGGTGATGGCGGGGAACCCGCCCACCCCTGAAGCGATGATCGTGGCCGTGCGCAGGCGATCCGTTTCCAGGGCAGGCTTCCATTGCGCCTGCGCAAGCGCCTCTTCTGCCGCGGCCAGCGCAAAGAGAATGAACCGATCTACCTTGCGCCGATCCTTTGCAGGCAGGACGATATCGGGATCGAAACCAGCCTCCGGATCTTCTTCCAAGGAGGGAACCACGCCGCCAATCTTTGCCGGCAGCTCTTCCACCACATCGTCCGGAAGCCTACGAATGCCCGAACGACCGGCAAGCAGGCGTGACCATGACGCTTCGACATTGGCGGCCAGGGGCGTGACCGCTCCCATGCCTGTGACGACAATCCGTCGCATCTGCTCTCCTATCATTTTGGTGTGCCGGCGGCGCTGCCCCGCACCGTTCAGATGGCGACCGTTTCGCGAACCTGATCGGCCGCTGCATCCAGAAAAGCCTGCGCGAGGTCGGGGTCGTTGACGACCCGCGAGAGCATGACCGCGCCGACCATTGTCGAGAGAACGGCCATCGCCTTGTCGCTTGCCTTCTCGCTGTCGTCCTCGCCAACCCAACCGCCGAGCATCTCGAGGTACTCCTTGATCCCGGCCTCGAATGACGCCTTCACCTCGGCGCCTTGCCTGGCCGCATCCGAGCCGAGCGCAACGACCGGGCAGCCGTCCATCTTTTCCCCGCGGTGATCCATACTGAGGTAAAATGAGATAACCCCGTCGAGCGGTTTCCCAGGGTTTGCCGCAGTCGCGGCCGGCCATTTGTGGGCGGCGCTTTCCATCGCCCGTCTGGATGCCTGCGCCGCCAGGTCGTCCTTTGACTTGAATTGCTTGTAAAAGGCGCCTTGGGTCAGCCCGGCCCCCTTCATCAGATCCTTGAGGCCGATGCCGTCAAAGCCACGCTCTCGAAAGAGGCGGCTTGCCACATTGATCACGGTCTCGCGGTTTTCCGCAGCCTGAGTGCGACTTACGCGCATCGTCATCTCCTTTTAGATTGCAGTCGTAATCTATATAGAGGTCGAACGCAATCTAAAAAGGACAAATGAAATGATCCGCAAAATCCTGAGCGCCTCGCTCCTGGCCGCGCTGTTTCTTACAACTCCGGCTCTCGCATACCACCGTGTTTGCACAGTGGGACGATACCGCAACGCTACTTAGCGGCGACCCGTCATACGTCTATCGTGGTCTCCACATGTTCACGTTGCGATGGGGCAGAGTTCACGCGCTCGAGGAATTTTACGATTCACAGGCAGCGGCGCGGTCTCGCCGCCCAAGCGGCAGTAGGCCCTCGAAGAAGCTGGCGCCGGACAGATTGTAAGCTAGCAGAGCGCAGTCGGCTGATGGTGAGGGTCATTCTTTTTGCTATCGCCGGAATGCAGCGTGACAGCAATTCGAGAGAGAGGTGTTGTTCGGTGCTCTTGCGAGAGGGCGAAGGCGGGTAGCGAAAGTTTTCGAGCGACGTATATTAGCGATCTTGCAATTAATTGGTCATCAGAAATGTGCAATTTCCTAGAATTGCCTTAGTACAGTTTTAAGCGATCTTGGGTATCCACTTTGCAATCGCCGTCCGGGTGCAAAGTATGTGGAAATTCCATGCGATTCGTTGTTGGTCAATTGGATCATTGGTTAGCGTCGCAACAGTGGGATCGCTCACTTGGCTCGCGTCGCTCGTCTATTTTCAGGAGAAGGGCTTGCTGGTGGCCATCGGCCTTGGTGCTCTGATCGCGCTTCTCCTGCTGGATCGCCTACAAGGGACCAAGACGGATCAGTCAAGAGGCAGGTGGTTCAGGCCTTATCTATCGCTCGTTCCCTGCCTCTTCTTCCTTGTCTATGTCTACCTCGAAAGTGTTTTCGGTTTCTTCGATTGGGGCGCGATGTTCATGCATCTCGGCGCCGGAGTTCTCACGCCCAGTGTCGTTCTTGAGTATGCGATGAATACCGGAAGCACGATACTTGTCATTGCCGTCGTTCTTTTCGGCCTTGGCGCCCTGAAGGCGCGTGGCACGCTGACTAGAAGCTTGGACGTCGCCTTGATGCCGCTCTTTCTGGCGGCCAACCCGATGCTCACACGCCCGATCGCGGCTGCGATCCACCCCAACCCACTGCATGATTTCCTATCCAAGCGATTCGTCGACATCACCTCTTTGACAAGGTCGGAGGCTGGAGCAGCGTCGGCGACCGTCGCGCCAAAGAACCTCATTCATATTTTCATCGAGAGCGCCGAGCGCACTTACATGAATGAGGCGGAGTTCGGCGACGTCATGGACCCGCTGCTCGAATTCGACAGGCGTGGCGTTTCGGCGACCGACATGGTGCAACTTGCCTACACCAACAACTCCATCTCAGGGATGGTCGCTGCGAACTGTGGAACGCCGTTACTGATATCGTTCTTCACAACGCGCCAGTATCTGGAGGAGAATTCGCAATTCCTCCCAGGCCTGACCTGCTTGGGCGATGTTCTGAAGGCACGTGGCTATCAGCAGAACTTTATTACCGGTTGGCCGCTCGGCTTCACCGGTCAGGGGACTTTCTATTCCACTCATGGCTACTCATCACTTTTCGGGGGATCAGAGGTGGTGGCCGCCATCGCCGGGCGCGGCAACACTTTTGGCGCCGACGATGCTGAAGTTCTGGACATGAGCTTCAACATTCTACGGCGCGCGCAGCGGGACGGCAAACCCTTCTCGCTGACGATCGCCGTCAGTGGCGGGCATGCGATGGATGGCTACCTGACTGACAAATGTGTCGGCAAGACGGGACTTCCTCCACAGACCCCCAATATTCTCCATGCCGTGAAGTGCACGAACATGCTCATCGCAGACTTCATTGACAAGGCCGAGGCCGAAGGTCTGATGAGGAACACTGTTCTGGCCTTGCAAAGCGACCACCTTAGCGCGCCGAGCACGGTCACGGATCGCTTGAACAAATTAGAACGGCGAAATTTCTTCTCCCTCTCGGGCGATGGCATTCCTTCCAAAACCTATACCGGGCTTTCGGGCACGATTGACATATTTCCCACCATTCTGGATGCGCTAGGCGTGCCGCTCGCCAATGGCCAAGCTGCCTTAGGCGTCTCGCTGCTCAGGGATCGACCGACGCTGGTCCAAGAACTTGGACAGGCCCAATTCGATGAGGCGATCCGCGCCGAGGATGTGCTCGTCAGATCATTCTGGCAGCAGAACCCTGCACGGACGGCTGCCGTGTCCGAAGCCGGCCCTCATTAAGGCGCGCCGGCGAACTAAGATGGCCGGGTGCTTAGCATTCAGCGGTCTAGCCCATATCCCGCCCATCGCCGACCGCTCTTCCGGAATCCTATAGGACTTCAGCAAATGCGGCTCGCAGGCGCGATCGATTTGCTTGATTCGGCGCCGGTGCCTGCCGAGTTCCACTGCCTCTTTGATCCGCAGGGGAATCCACATTCTCACCTCGCTGTTGCTGACCGCCCGAGTGTCCTCCCACGCTATAGTACTGATTTTGCCTCCGGACCGAGTGCGACGGCTCCGCTATCCTGGATAAGTTTCGCCAAACGATCCGCAGCGTGGGTTCCACTCTTTCCAAGGTCGCGAACGCTGCTCATGTGATCGGCACCGGCGATAACGGTTCGGGAGACATGCAGACCCTGCTTTCTCAGATGCTCGGCGAATGCCTCGGCCTGGCTAAGAAACGGCGGCGTTTCCTCGCCTCCGATGGCGATCTCAACCTTCATTGACGGATCGAAGGTGTGTGTCAGTGGCGAGAACCGGCGGGCCTCTTCATCTGTGATCGCGATCTCGGCGGCAAGGAACGAAGTTTGCAGAGGTTTCAATTCGTACAAACCACCAAGGAGCAGCGCGCCTCTGATGTCCGAGGATCGGCTCTGATCATTGAACAGCATGGCTGCGAGCTGGGCACCAGCGGAGTGCCCGCTGACGGTCAGCCGGCCGGGGTCGCCCCCATGGTCCGCGATGCGGTCGAGTACCCACTGCTTGGCACGACGGACCTGGTCGATGATCGTGGCCATCCTCACGGCCGGCATCAGAGCATAGTCGACTATGACCGCAATCGCTCCGGCGCGCGTCACCGTGTCGGCGACGTAGGAATAGTCGCGTTTGGAGAACATTCTCCAGTAGCCGCCGTGGATGAACATATGAACCGGAAGGCGGTCGCGATCGCCATCCGGAAAGAATACGTCGACGGTTTCGGTGGGTTCGGAACCGTAGCCGACGTTTGCCAGCATGCGGGTTTTCGCCCTGGTTTCCGCGCTGCGGCGGATGATCTCGGCGACGATCTCATCGAAATTGGCCACGTGATCGCGAATGCGGAACGGATCTTTTTGCATGGACGTCTGCTCAGATGGTCACGGCGATGTACTTCGCTTCCAGGAACTCGGCAACGCCGTGCTTCTGACCACCCTCGCGGCCCAGTCCGCTCTGCTTGACTCCGCCGAATGGCGCCGCCGGATCCGACATCAGGCCGCGGTTGAGGGCGATCATGCCCGACTCGATCTTAGATGCCACTCGCATTCCCCTGGCGAGGTCACGTGTATAAATGTAGGCGGCGAGACCGTATTCGGTGTCATTGGCCTTGGCGATCACTTCCGCCTCGTCGTCGAAGCGCGTGATGGGAGCCACCGGACCGAAGATTTCCTCGTGGGCCATGACAGCGTCGGCCGGCACGTCGCGAAGCACCGTCGGCGGGTAAAAGTAACCCTTGCCATCGGCGATCGCCCCGCCGCACTGAATCTTGGCCCCTCGGGCGACCGCGTCCTTGACGAGCCGGTCGATCTTGTCCACGGCCTTCCTGGTGATCATCGGACCGCACTCGGTCTGCGGATCGGTTCCGGTGCCAACATTGAGGGCAGCCATGCGGTTGCTCAACCCTTCCGTAAAGGCATCATGGATGCCGGCCTGGACGTAGAGCCGATTGGCGGCTGTGCAGGCTTCGCCGGCGTTGCGCATCTTGGCAACCATCGCGCCGTCGAGCGCGGCTTCCAGGTCGGCGTCGTCGAAGACGATGAACGGTGCGTTGCCGCCAAGTTCCATGGAACAGGAGATGACGTGTTTCGCGGCCGCGGCCAGGAGCAGGCGGCCGATACCGGTCGAGCCGGTGAATGATAGCTTTCGCACGCGTGGATCGGCCAGCATCGCCGCCGTCACCGGCCCTGGCTTCGAAGTCGTCAGAACGTTGACGACGCCGGGCGGCACGCCGGCTTCCTCGTAGAGCGCTGCGAGCGCATAGGCGGTCAGCGGCGTCTCGCTCGCGGGCTTCAAGATCACGGTGCAACCGGCCGCGAGCGCCGGCGCGATTTTGCGCGTTGCCATGGCGGCCGGGAAATTCCATGGCGTGATGAGCACGCAAATACCGATGGGCTGGTAGTCGACAATGATCCGGTTGGCGCCGGACGGCGCCAGGCCGAACTCGCCGCTGATACGGACGGCTTCTTCGGCATTCCAGCGGAAGAATTCGGCGGCATACGCGATCTCGCCGCGCGCATCGCGCAGCGCCTTGCCGTTCTCCAGCGAGATCAGGAAGGCCAGGGCCTCTGCTCGCTCACTCATCAGGTCGAAGCAACGCCTGAGAATCTCCGAGCGCTTGCGCGGTGGCGTCTCTCGCCAGCCCGCCGCCGCCTTCGCGGCGGCATCGACCGCTGCAGCCGCATCGGCGAGCGTGGCATCAGGAACCGCCGCAATGACGGCTTCGGTCGAGGGGTCGATTACCTCAATCACGCGGCCGTCGGACGAGGGTCGCCAGTGTCCGTCGATATAAAGACCATGCGAGAATGGTGCGTAATCGAACATATCTTGATCCTCGTCGAATTGCCCGGAAGAGATGTTCATTGGATTGCCTCTGGTGGTTACGTCGCGGCGGCGTCCATGTCGCCGTCATAGGCCGCTTTGACCAGTCGCTGCATAGCGACAATGTCGAAACTGCGCGGGTTGTTCTTAATCAGCCGGTCGATGCCGAGCGCCTGTTCGGCGGTCCAGTCTACCTTGTCCGCGGGAAGGCCGAGCTCGGCCAAGGTTTTTGGAATGCCGATCGCGCCGAACAACCGGGCGACCTCGTTGATAGTTGCTGCAGCTGCCTGCTCAGGCGGATTGCCCGTCCGCGGCAGGCCGAGAGCGGCGCCCGTCTCCGCGATCTCATTGGTGGCGGCAGAAAGATTATACCGCATCACATAAGGAAGCATGGTGGCGACCCCCAGACCATGCGCGGTGTGGGTGAGCGCGCCGACCGGGTATTGAACGGCATGGGCGGCCGCGGTTCCTGCCGTCCCGAAAGCACAACCGGCCGCCAGAGCCCCCATCATGACATCGGCCCGCGCATCTTCATCCGACCCGTCCCGAAAGGCCTTCTCGAGACTGCGTCCCAGGAGCTTGATGGCCAACAACGCGAAATGGTCGGTCAGCCCACTCTTGCCGACGAAAACATGCTTCTGCGGCAAGGTCGGGTCCGTGCCGCGTCTGGCCGCCGTGAAAGCCTCGATCGCGTGGGTAAGGGCGTCCGCGCCGGCGATGGCCGTCAATCCCGGCGGGCAGGTCAAGGTCAGATCCGGATCGCACAGAGCGACAACGGCGATGAGGTGAGGGCTGGAGATCCCGACCTTCAGCGTCCGCTCCGGGTCGGAGATGACGGCCACTGGCGTAACCTCGGAGCCGGTGCCGGCTGTGGTCGGCACGGCGATGAGGGGAAGGGTAGGGCCAGGCACCTTGAACTCGCCATAGTAGTCCTGAAGCCTGCCTCCGTGGCTGATCAGGAGCGCCGCGCATTTGGCCATGTCCAGGCAGCTGCCGCCGCCGATGCCGATCACCATGTCGGGCCTGAAGCCGCTCGCCTCGGCAACGCAGACCGCAACGCTGTCGCGCGGCACATCAGGCAAAGTCCTGTCGTGAACAAGGACTTCGATCGAGGCTTCCTTCAGCGAGGCGATCATCTCGGCAAACACGGACGTTCCGGCGAAGCGCTCGTCGGTGCAGATGAAGGCGCGTCGGCCATATCTGGCGGCGACATCGGGCAGAACCTGGCGCTGTCCTTTGCCAAACAGGATCTCGCGCGGCAATCGGATTGCTGCGAACAATGTCATGGTCGACCCACTCTCATAAAATATCCTCTATAAAATCGTATAGGATATAGGATTGAATTGGCCGGAGCATCATGTTAGTGGTTGCACCTGTCAAGAGGCAAAGATGCAGAACACCGACGTTACATCAGACAAGGACACGCTGCCGACGGGCCGGATTTCCCGCGCCAATGGCCTGGCCGGAGATGTCTATGAGGCGATCTTCCAGCAGCTTATGTCGCTTAAAATTGCGCCGGGATCGCGCATCACCGTCGACAACCTCGTGAAGGACTTCAACGTCTCGCACACGCCGATCCGCGAGGCGCTTGGACGCCTGGAGGGTGAAGGCTTGGTGGTGAAGACCCATTTGATCGGCTATCGCGCCGCGCCGCAGATATCCCGGCGCAGGTTCGACGAACTCTATGAATTGCGCCTGTTGCTCGAGCCGGCTGCCGCGGCCAAGGCTACGGCAGTGCTGGACGAGACGGGTCTCGCGGTCCTGCAGGAGGCGGCAGGGGTGATGGCCCGGCGAGAGGGCAGGGACGAACGCCTGCGCTATTCGAACTTCGCGCGCCAGGATGCGATCTTCCACGACAAGATCATGCAGTTCGCCCACAACGACCTTATACGCGAAACGCTGAACCACCAGCACACGCACTTCCACATTTTCCGCCTGATGTATCATTCACGCGTCACCGAAGAGGCGCTTGACGAGCATGAGGCGATCCTTTCGGCTTTCGCGGCAGGCGATCCGGACGCAGCCGAAAAGGCGATGCGTGTGCATATCGAGAATTCGCGGGACAGGCTCCTGCCTGCATTCGAGTAGCGGTCGCAATGTCCTTTGCAGCTCGTATCGATAGAGGTCGCGAGGCTATGCCCATGGCCATCATCTTCGGCCTCAAGGCGCGAGGCATCGCCGTCCGGACTCGCCCTTCTGACATCCATTCCCCGATTTCCAACGCAAAGCGCGATGTTGCGCCTTGCCTCGCCAAAACCTGAGAGGAAAAGCCATGCCAGGCAAAAAGATACTTATGCTGACCGGTGAATTCACCGAGGAATACGAAATCTTCGTCTATCAGCAGGCGATGGAGGCGGTCGGTCACACGGTTCATGTCGTGTGCCCCGACAAAAGCGCCGGAGATCTGATCAAGACCTCGCTGCACGACTTCGAAGGCGATCAGACCTACACCGAAAAGGTTGGCCACTACGCGCTGATCAACAAGACGTTCTCCGACGCCGAGAAGCAACTGAGCCAATACGACGCTGTCTACTGCGCCGGCGGTCGTGGCCCTGAATACATCCGCACCGACAAGCGCGTGCAGGCGATGGTGCGTCATTTCCACGAGGCCAAAAAGCCGATCTTCACGATTTGCCACGGCGTCCAGATTCTGATCGCGGTCGACGGCGTCGTCCGCGGCAAGAAGGTGGCGGCGCTCGCGGCTTGCGAGCCGGAGGTGACGCTCGCCGGTGGCACCTACATCGATCTTTCCCCCACCGACGCCTTTGTGGATGGGACGATGGTTTCGGCCAAAGGTTGGACGGCGCTTGCGGCGTTCATTCGCGAATGCCTCAAGGTGCTGGGAACGGAAATCCGCCACGCGTAGCCCTTGGAACCGACGCATCCCAAACGGATGCGTCGGTTCCGTCGTTCTCGACGTGCGATAGTGCGCCCAGCCCCCGCTATGGCGCGCCCAATGAAGAATGTCCGCGATCAGTGGACATTTCCCTGTCCGCTTCTGAGCCAGGGTGCGCTGAAACCGGAATAAACCGGCCTGGAGATTGTCGAGGAGCCATGCGCCTGCGCGGCCCAGGGCCGATCTCGCATATGCGCGGCTTAGATTGTTCCCGCTGCCGTTCGAGACAGGTGCCGCTACGCTCGAACTCGGCGGCTTCTATGGAGTTGCTGCAGATCGAAGGCGTCGACGGTATTGCGGCGCTCGTCAATCACGAGGACGGCTACCAGGAAGAACTCTCCTGGCAGAAGGACTAATAGGTGGTCCGCCCGCCCGACAGATCGAACGTCGAGGCCGTGGTAAAGCTGTTCTCCTTGGAGACGAGCCAGGCAACCATGGCGGCGGCCTCGTCGACCTCCAGCAAGCGGCCGCGCGGAATGCGCGAGCGCATATATTCGATGTGCTCCGGCGTCAGCTGTTCGAGGATGCGCGTCTGTGCCGTGGCCGGCGAGATGCAGTTCACGGCGATGTCGTACTGCGCCAGCTCCTTGCCGAGCGACTTGGTCAAGCCGATGACCGCCGCCTTCGAGGCTGAATAGGCAGAGGCGTTGGGGTTGCCCTCCTTGCCTGCGACCGAGGCGATGTTGACGATCCGCCCGTAATTGCGCTCCTTCATTCCGGGAACCACGGCGCGGTTGACGTAGAACGTACCGTTCACGTTGACGTCGAGGACCTTCTTCCACGTCTCGACGTCGTAGACGTCGAGCGGGGCGGCCGGGCCGGCAATTCCGGCGGAATTGACCAGAATGGAAATCTTGCCGGCTCGTTCTTCGGTCCTGGTGCGCGCGGCGTCCACCGACGCCCATTCGGCGACATCCACCACTTCTGTCGAGGCGGCGCTGCCCAGTTCCTTCTGGGCGGTTTCGAGGCGGGCCTCATCGAGATCCCACAAGGTCACCGTAGCGCCGGACGCGACGAAACGTCTGGCCATCGCAAAGCCGAGGCCTTGGGCGCCGCCGGTTACCACAGCGTGCTGGCCGTCAAGATCGATCCTGTTCATGTCGAGCGGTTCTTTCCGTTTGAGCTACTTCGGGAATACAAGCCGACCTGTGCAGGGCGGGCGATATCGCTACATGGTCGCGCCAAGGCTCCATGGCACGAACTCGTTGTCGCCATAGCCAAGCGCTTCCGACCTGGTGCGCCCGCCGGATGCGACGCGCAGGATCTCGGCGAAGATTTCCTCGCCCTTGTCGGCCAGCGTGACGCCGTCCAGTATGTCTCCGCAATTGATGTCCATATCTTCGCGCATCTGTTCGAAGATGAAGCTGTTGGAAGCAAGCTTGATCGAGGGCGTCGGCTTGCAGCCGAAGGCCGAACCGCGACCGGTGGTGAAGCACAATATGTTGGCGCCGCCGGCGACCTGCCCGGTGGCCGAGACCGGGTCGTAGCCGGGCGTGTCCATGAAGACGAGGCCGCGCTCGTTGATCGGCTCGGCATATTCCAGCACATCGCGCAGATTGGTAGTGCCGCCCTTGGCGGAGGCGCCGAGCGATTTCTCCAGAATGGTCGTCAGCCCGCCCAGCTTGTTGCCGGGCGAGGGGTTGTTGTTCATCTCCATGTCGTGCCTGGCGGTATAATCCTCCCACCAGCGGATGCGCTCGATCAGCCTTTCACCCACTGCGCGGCTCTCGGCGCGCAAGGTGAGGAGATGTTCGGCGCCATAGATCTCGGGCGTTTCCGAGAGCACGGCCGTGCCGCCTTGCGCCACAAGCAGGTCCGCCGCAGCACCCAGCGCCGGATTGGCGCTAATACCGGAATAACCGTCCGATCCGCCACATTGCAGCGCAAGCACGAGTTCTGAGGCCGGCTGCGGCGTCCTTTCGGCGGCGTTCACTGTAGGCAGCATGTCGATGATCGCCTTAACGCCGGCCTCGACCGTCTTTCGCGTGCCGCCGGTTTCCTGGATGGTCATCGTGCGGAAGGTCGTGCTTTCCTCGATGCTGTACGACTGCATCCAGCGCGGGATCTGGAACGCTTCACAGCCGAGCCCGACCATCAGCACGCCGCCGATATTGGGGTTGGTGGCAAAGCCCCACTGCGTCCGTTTCAAAAGGTCATAGGCGGGACCCTTGGTGTCGATGCCGCAGCCGGTGCCGTGGACGAGCGCGATGACGCCATCGACATTTGGATAGTCGCCCAGGATGGCGGACCGGTTGACTGCGTCGGCGATGAAGCGGGCGACGCTCGCCGAGCAGTTCACCGAGGTCAGGACGGCGATGAAGTTGCGCGTGCCGACCTTGCCGCTCGGCCGGCGGTAGCCCATGAAGGTGGCGCGCTCGGCCTCGGCAACGATCTCGGTTTGCCTGGTATTTGTGCCGAAGACGTAGTCGCGTTCGAAATTACGCAAATACACATTGTGTTCGTGAACCCAGTCGCCGGCGACGATGGGTTCCCGCGCAAACCCGATTGTCTGGCCGTATTTCACGATCGGATCGTCAGAGCCGATGTCGCGCAAGGCCATCTTGTGCCCGCGCGGTATGCGTGCCCTGGCCGCCACGTCGCCGGCTTTGTCGCCGACCTTCAACGGATCGACCGCCAGAAGAATGTTGTCGGCCTCCGAAAGCTTGATGAACCGCGCCATGACCAAAACTCTGAAGAAGCTCTCCGCGACAGGATGTCGAGAGGTAGGAACGATTTAGAATACTAATATAATAGAATGTCAGCGGTCAAGGCTGGGTTCGTCGTAAACGGGCGGGTCGAGCGGTGGTTCCGCTCTGCTACTCGGCCTTGCGCGGCCCATATCGGGATGCAGAAGCCGTTTGCCAGCAGCTCCGGGTCAGTCGAGGTGGAAGACCCGTTCCATCGCCGCCCACCATTCGCCGTCGGCGCGCGTCGGCAGCGGCGTCTGCATGGGGTCGCACAGCTCCCACCATTTGCGCATTGCCGGGGATTCGCCCATCAACGCCGAGTCCGTGGCGAAGTCGCTGCCGTGATACTCCCAGGAGGCGAACTGAAGGTTCTCCGGTTCGCGCAGGAAGATCGAATAGTTGCGGATGTTGGCGCGACTGATGACGTCGAGCACTTCGGGCCAGACGGCGGCGTGGACGCGCTTGTAGTCCGCGATCGCCGCGGCTTTCACGCCGATACAAAGTCCCATTCGTTGCATGCCGGTTGCTTCCCGGGCTTCAGTCGAGAAGGTCGGCCGCGACTTCGAGCGTGTTGCGGAACGACGTCTCGAGATGATGTTCCATCGCTTGCGCCGCGCCCTCGGCGTCGTGGCGCTTCAGCGCGTCGAAAATGGCCTCATGCTGCTTGATCGTCTGTTCGCCATAGCCGGGCTTCGGAATGGCGAGATAGCGGCCGCGATCCATCTGTGCCTTTGAGATGTCGACGGCTCTCCAGATCATCGGCAGGTCGCAGATCTCCGCGATGGTGCGATGAAAGACATCGTCGAGTTGTATCGCGGTGGCATATCTACCGCGCGATATGGCCAGCCGGTGCGCCGCCATGTTGTCTTCCAGCAATTCGCTGGCTGCCGGCGTGAACTTGGCGGCCGCGCGTCGGGCGCTTTCCATCTCCAGTGCCCGTCGTATGACATAGGCTTCTTCCAGGTCGGCCCGACTGATCGGAGCGACATAGGTGCCGGTCTGCGCCAGGATCTTGACCAGGCCCTCGTCGCTGATGCGCTTGACCGCTTCGCGCACGGGGGTGCGCGACACACCCAGGGCCTCCGCGATGGCGACCTCGTTGATCACTTCCCCCGGCTTCATCTGCCCGACGACGATCAGGTTGCGGATCTTGTGATAGATCTGATCGCGGAGCGGAAGGGCGCGATTGAGCGTCGAAGGATCCAGGTCCATTGCAAATCCGTTTCTTCGTTCACCAGAAATGGTCGGATTATATTAGAACGTCAACTGGAATGCACCCCGATGCAAGGGTCGGGAACGGTCGACATCTGGCGTCCATATGGCCATCCGAATCCAGCTTGCCAGAACTGTTATATTAGTGCAATAGTCCGCGTGGACGGTGAGAAAATTCAATCCGCAAGTCTGTAGTGAGCCCGCTTGTTCGACAGCGCCGGCATTTCAAGGCCTGTTCGAAGAGGGTCCCGAACCGTGTTTCAAGTAACTATTATACTAACATATTGACGGCCAATACCGAGGACGACCGGCCGGCCGATCGCCAGGGAGGAACCTAGCCAGATATGACTGTCGCTGCCGATTGCGCCTTGGATATGCGAGGCATCAGCAAAAATTTCCCGGGCGTGAAGGCTCTGTCCAACGTCAATTTCGCCGTGAAATTTGGCACGGTTCATGCCGTCGTGGGTGAGAACGGCGCTGGCAAATCGACGCTCATGAAGGTGCTCAACGGATCCTACGCGCCCACCAGCGGCACGATCAAAATCGGCGGCGCCGAGGTGCGCATGCGCCGGCCAGCCGACGCCCAGGCGCTCGGCATTCGCATGGTGCATCAGGAAATCAATCTGGTCCCCGACCTGACCGTCGCCGAAAACGTCTATCTCGGCCGCATGCCCGGCAAATGGACCTTTCTGCGCAAGCGCGAGATGGTCGGGGCGGCCGCTGCCGTCCTTGACGAGCTCGGGGCGGCGATCAACCCGCATGAACGGCTCGGCAATCTGTCGATCAGCCAGCAGCAGCTCGTCGAGATCGCCAAGGCCTATGCGGCGCGACCCAGGATCATCGTCCTTGACGAGCCGACATCGAGCCTCAGCGAGCATGAGACGGCGGCGCTGTTCCGGATCCTGCGCAAGATGCGCGACGACGGCATCGCCATCATCTACATCAGCCACCGGCTGAAGGAGGTGCTCGAAATCGCCGATGAGGTGACGGTGCTGCGCGACGGCTCAATGATCGAGACGCGTCCGATCGAGGGCATAAATGCCGCCCACATGATCAGGCTGATGGTCGGTCGCGAAGTCAGCAATGTCTTCCCGAAAAGTCCGGCCGCGATCGGCAAGTCCGTGCTGCGTGTCGAGCATATCAGCGACGGAACGCGCTTCCGCAATGTCAGCTTCGATGTACGCGCCGGCGAGATACTCGGGTTGACCGGGCTAGTGGGTGCTGGCCGCACCGAGGTCGCCCGCGCAATCTTCGGCCTGTCGCGGCTTGTCGAGGGCACGGTCAGCGTCAACGAATGCAAGGTCTCGATCAATTCGCCATCCCAGGCAGTCAGGGCAGGGATTGCCTATGTTCCGGAGGATCGCAAGGGCGACGGCATTGTGCCTGGCATGTCGATCCGGGAAAATATCAGCCTGCCCATATTGAGCCGCCTGAGCCGTTTCGGGCGCATCAGCCGCAGCGCCGATCGCGCGCTTGCGGGAGACGCTGTGAAGCAGTTTTCGATTTCACCGCCCGACGGCGAACGGCGCATCAGCCTCCTGTCGGGCGGCAATCAGCAGAAGGCGGTCATCGCCAAATGGCTTGCCGCCAAGCCTTCGGCCCTGATCCTCGACGAGCCGACGCGCGGCGTCGACGTAGGCGCCAAGGCCGAGATCCACCACATCATCGGCGAGCTCGTCGCAAGCGGCATGGCGGTCGTGATGATCTCGTCGGAACTGCCCGAAATCCTCGGCGTCTGCGACCGCGTGGTGGTGATGCGCGATGGGTATGCCTCCGAGCCTCTCCTGCGCAGCGAGCTGAGCGAGGAACGCATCATGGCGCTGGCGACGGGGGAGGAAATGGCGTGACCGAAGCGGCCGTAGAGATCAGCGGCGTGAACCGCAACGACCGCTTTACGCGCGGCAGCAGGCTTGTCGACGTCCTGTCGAAGGCGGGGCTCGCCTTCGCCATCCTCGCCGTGATGCTCTACGGCTCCTTCGTCAGCCCCGCCTTCTTCACATCGGGCAATTTGCTCAACGTCCTGACCTCGATGTCGATCGTTGGCATCGTCGTCGTCGGCATGACCTTCGTGCTGGTGGTCGGCGGCCTGGCCGATCTGTCGGTGCCGGCCACCATTGCCTGCGGCGCCATCCTGTCGCTCGGGCTGCAGCCGATGATCGGGCCGCTGCCGGCCTTCGTGCTGGCGGTTGGTCTCGCGGGCCTCATAGGCCTGCTCAACGGGGTCCTGGTCGGCTATGCCGGCATCAACCCCATCATTGCCACGCTCGGCATCGGCACGATCGGACTGGGCATCGTCCAGGCGGCTGTCGGCGGGGTCATTGTCTATGGCAGCAATCCTGCTTCCGCCGAATTCGCGAAGGGCCGGCTGTTCGGCATTCCGGTCGTGGTGCTGATCTTCCTGGTCATCGCCCTTGTCGGGCATTTCGTCCTGTCTCGCTCCTTCTGGGGCAGATGGACGCTCGCCACCGGCGGGAATTACGGCGCCGCCGAGGCAAGTGCGGTTCCGGTGCAGGCCGTGAAGGCCGGCGCCTTCGTGATCACGGCGCTGGCTTCCGGTATCAGCGGCGGCCTGCTCGGGCTGACGCTGCAAAGCGCGCGGCCGCTCATCGGCGCTGGTTACGAATTCAGCGCCATCACCGCGGTGGTGGTCGGCGGCGTGTCGATCGTCGGCGGCTTCGGCTCCGTGCCGCGGGCGATCGCCGGCCTCATCTTCGTGCAGCTGCTGACCAACGTCATGGTGCTCGATGGCGTGCGCACGCCGATCCAGGGCTTCGTGCTCGGCAGCCTGATCGTCGGCGCCGTCGGCATGGATGCAGCGCTGCGCAAGCGGGGGGTGGCGTGATGCGGTTTCTTTCGCTCGCCTCGCAGCATCGCGTCGTCATCATCCTCGGCCTGACACTCATCGTTTCCGCGCTGATGGTCCCCGGCTATCTCTCCGCGTCGACCCTCGGTCTAGGCCTCGACCGGGCGGCGACGATCGGCCTGATCGCCATCGGCCTGACGGTGCTGTTGATTTCAGGCCAGATAGACCTCTCCGGTGGCGCGGTGTTTGCGCTGGCCGGCATCGTATCGGTCATCCTGCAGCGCGAAATCGGCATCCTGCCTGCCACGATTGTCGGCGTCCTGGTAGGCACTTTGGCAGGCGCCATCAACGGCATGTTGGTCGTCGGCCTGAAGGTGAATTCACTCGTGCTGACGCTTGCGACGATGCTGATCTTCCGTTCGCTCGCGCACTGGATCACCAATAGCCAGCCGGTGACCGGCGCCGACATCATGCTCTCCCTGGCGTTGGCCAAGATCTATCTTGACGTCTTCACCGCCCGCAGCGCGCTGTTCATCGTCCTGATCGTGGTGCTGCATTTCTGGCTGACGCGCACCATCCCGGGCCGCAACGTCTTTGCGGTGGGGTCCAACCCGGCGGCCGCCAAGGAAAGCGGCATCGCCTCGGACCGCATCGTCTTCCTCGGCTTTGTCTTTGCCGGCACGCTCGCCGGCCTGGCGGGGGTTCTCCAGAGCCTCGTCACCAACACCGGTTCGCCCGTCTTCGGCTCGGAACTGACGGTCGCCGTCATTGCCGCGGTTGTTGTCGGCGGGACTCGCCTTGAAGGCGGTAAGGGATCCGCGCTCGGCACGCTTGGTGGCGTGCTGACGATCGGTTCGCTGACCATCGCGATGGAGTTCCAGTCCGTTCCCGCATACGTCCAGCAGGTCGTGTCGGGGCTTATCCTGATCCTGCTCGTCGTGCTCGATCGGGCCGTTACCACCAAGGGGAGGGCTCCGGGCACGCGCCCAGCGCTCGTTCGCGACAATCCAATCACTCAAGGAGGAAACATATGATTGGGAGGAAACACATGATTGGCAAGAAAAGCATGCTCCAGGTTGCTGCTATGGCGGCTGTGCTGGCATCGACGGGCTGGGCCAGCGCCAAGACGGTTTGCTACGTGACGGCGGCTGATTCGCATGCCTATGCGACGCCGGCCAACAAGGCGCTGCAGGCACGCGCTGCGGAACTAGGTATCGAGATCCTGGGCCTCAGCCAGGATTTTGACGTTCAGAAGGGTACCGAGCAGCTCAACACCTGCGTCGCGCGCCATGTCGACGGCATCATCCTGTGGCCGCTCGACCCGCAAGCCTACATACCGGGGCTGGCGCGTGCGCAGCAGGCGAACATTCCGGCGATCCTCATCAATTCGCCGATGGGCGACGATGCCAAGCCCTTCATCAAGTCGTTCACAGGGCCTGATGTCTACGAGGAAGGCAAGCTGGCGGCGGACTCGCTGAGCAAGGCGCTGGGCGGCAAGGGCTCGGTCGTCATCATCGCCGGCCAGGCCGGCAACGGCACCACGATCGGGCGCGTCAGCGGCTTCACCGACCGTCTCAAGGAAACCAATGCCGACATCAAGGTGCTTGATACAGTCAACGCCGACTTCGATCAGCAAAAGGCCCTGGTGGTGAGCCGCGATCTGATTACTCGCTTCGGCAACCAGATCAGCGGTGTCTACGCCAATGACGACACCATGGCCCGCGGCTTCATCGACGCATGGAAAGAGGCCAATCCCTCCAAGGCCGCACCGCCGATCGTCGGCATCAACGGCCAGAAGGACGCGTTCGAATCGATCCGCACCGATGAGATGTACTCGACCATCGTGCAGTCGCCCGTCGAAGACGGTCGCCTGGCAATCAACACGATGGCTGAGATCATCGACGGCAAGGAGGTCAAGGACCGGCTGCCGATCCCGCTGACCGTCGTCACCAAGGACAACGTCAACTCGGTCGAACCGGCGTTCTGACACGATAGGGCCGGCCCGGCAGACCGGGCCGGCCTCTCTGCCACAGCTACGTGATTGGCTGTATCGCTGCCCGGGCTGGCGGATCCGGAGATGCGCCTGTCAAATGGCCGCGTCGACCTCGCACTGGCGAGCGGCTGGAACGTCAGCGACTTCGTATTGGCGCCCCGCATCCCATCTTAACCTGCGCGACATATGGCTTGACTGCATCGAGGAGATCCGCAGCCTGTGGGGCGGGCAGCCGATGGGCGGGGCGCAGCTCGGGAGGCTTTGATTGATCTACGATTTCTGCGTGATCGGCGGCGGCATCGTCGGACTTGCCACGGCCACGGAACTGCTGGCGCTTCGTCCGCAGGCCAGCCTGCTTCTGCTCGAGAAGGAAGATGCCGTCGGCAAGCACCAGACAGGACACAATAGCGGCGTGATCCATGCCGGCATCTACTATGCGCCGGGCAGCCTCAAGGCGCGGCTTTGTATAGAGGGAGCGCGCGCGACCAAGGAATTCTGCGACGAGCATGCGATACGCTACGACACGTGCGGCAAGCTGGTCGTTGCAACCAATGCGCTTGAAATGAAACGCGCCGATGCACTCCATGAGCGGGCCACGTCAAACGGACTCAATCTGCGGCCTGTGGGAGAATCCGAACTGAGGGAGTTGGAGCCGCAAATTGCCGGCGTCGGCGCGCTGCTTAGCCCGGAAACGGCGATCGTCGACTACCGGGACATATGCCGGAAAATGCTGTCGCTTCTGCAAGCAGCCGGCGCGACCATCCATTTCGACGAAACGGTGGATAGGATCAAGGAGACCGGCTCTGCCGTCGAGATCGGTTCGAAGGGCGGGACCTGGCAGGCGCGTCAACTCGTCTGCTGCGCCGGACTCCAGTCCGACCGGTTGGCACGCATGGCGGGTGCGGACATTTCCTACAGGATCGTGCCGTTCCGGGGCGAGTATTTCCGCCTGCCGCCAAGGCTCAACGGGATTGTCAGCCATCTGATCTATCCGGTGCCGGACCCCGACCTGCCGTTCCTCGGAATCCATCTCACGCGCATGATCGACGGATCGGTGACGCTCGGTCCCAACGCCGTGCTCGGCCTCTCCCGGGAGGGCTATCGGAAATTCTCCTTCAATGCCCGCGACGCGGCCGACATGATAGGCTTTCCGGGATTCTGGAAGCTCGTGATGCGGCATCGGCGTCATGCGGCGCACGAGCTTGCCAATTCGCTTTCGAAGCGTGGTTATCTGGAAGAGTGCAGAAAATACTGTCCGACGCTCGACCTCGCTGACCTGATGCCTTATCCGGCTGGCATCCGTGCGCAGGCGGTCACGGCATCCGGCGAAGCCGTGCACGATTTCCTGTTCGCGGAGACGCCACGCAGCTTGCACGTCGGAAACGCTCCGTCACCGGCGGCGACTTCGGCCATTCCCATCGGTCGAATGATCGCGTCAAGGTGCATTCAGCACATACGCTAAGTCCAGCGCCGGAAGGGCCTGCAGGTCGACCGGCTATGCCCTCGAGTACCATCCGCAATTCGGGGCGCGCACCGCTTTGCCATGCTGCGAGAGTCGGAAAGAGCGCGCGCATGGGAGTCGCTGAGGCTGGAAACCCAGGCGGTGTCCGGATTGCCTCTTGGCATTCGCGGGAACGTCGTCTCCGCGTCCCATGCTGTGCGAATGAACGACTCAGATTGGGATGTTTTTTTTGACAAAAAATGCAATGGATTGAGAGGAGTTTTGTAAATTTTGTCGTGATGGATGCTAAATTTCTTAGCTGTCTTCAACAAACGTCTCACGCATTGACGTTAACTTAACATGGCGATATGGTTCGTTTGGCCATCGGCTGCGTCGCTCTTTTATCATCGTTGCTCGTTGATTGTCGCCATGTCTGTCACTCCTATCCCAGCCTGCAGGATTGCCTTGCAGTGCGCATCGCCGGTAACTGAAAGAGGCGGTGACCATGCCCAGTCTGCTCGGAATCGATAACGGTCTCACGGTCACCAAGGCGGTGATCTTCGACGCCGATGGCACGCAGTTGTCCGTGGCGCGTCGGCGGGTGCCGCAGTCGATGCCTCATGCGCGCTGGGTGGAGCGCGACATGGCCGGTCTCTGGCAAGCGACCGCCGACGCCATCCGGGAGGCGATCGCATTGTGCGGCCGGCCGGCCGACGACATCAAGGCGGTGGCGGCGACCGCACATGGCGACGGTCTCTATTTGCTCGACAAGGATCGTCGGCCGCTGGGGCCTGGAATCCTGTCGCTCGACAGCCGCGCCGGCGAGATTGTCGAAAGATGGTCGGCGGACCGGGTCTTCGAAGACGCGCTGGCGCGCACCGGCCAGGCGCCGCATGTCTCGGCGCCGTCGGCGCTGCTGGCCTGGATCAGGAAGAACGAACCCGACCGTTATGCGCGCATCGGGCACATATTGGCCTGCAAGGACTGGCTGCGCTTTTGCCTGTCGGGCACCATCGGTACCGACCGCACCGAGGCCAGCAGCTCATTCACGGATTTCCGCACGCAAGCCTTCGCGCCGGAAGCGATGCGCATCTTCGGACTGGACGATCTCTTCCATGCGCTGCCGCCGATGGCGCATTCGGCCGAAATCGTCGGCCACGTTACCGCCGAGGCCGCCGAAATGACTGGCCTTCGCGAGGGAACACCCGTCGCATCCGGACTGCATGACGTGACCGCCTCGGCGCTTGGCATGGGCGGCCATGAGGAGGGCGTGCTCAGCATCGTCGCCGGAACCTATTCCATCAACGAAGTCGTCTCTTCGGAACCGCGCGTCGACCCGCGCTGGCTTTGCCGCAACGCCATTGACGCAGGCCGCTGGAACAACATGGCGATCTCGCCGGCCTCGACCGCGAACTACGACTGGTTTCTCGACACGTTCTGCCGCTCGGAACAGGAAAAGGCATCGGTCGATGGTGGCTCGATCCACGAGTTTCTGGCAGCAGAGATCGACGCGGCGCTGAAGAAGTCCTCGACCATCCTGTTTCATCCCTATCTGTTCGGCTCTCCTTATGGCGATGTTGCCAGCGGTAGCTTTGTCGGCCTGCACGGCTGGCACAATCGCGGCGATATGCTCAAGGCGGTTCTGGAGGGCATTGCTTTCAATCATCGCACCCATGTCGAAGCCTTGCGCGAAGGCTTTGCTGTCAGCGAGATCCGCCTGACCGGCGGCGGCTCGCGCAATCCGGCCTTCGTCCAAATGTTCGCCGATGTGCTGAATGCCCCGGTCACCATCACCTCGACCGACGAGGCCGCGGCCTTTGGCGCTGCCCTTTGCGCCGGTGCCGCGGTGGGCATCTTCGCGACACCGCAACAAGGTGCCAGGCAGGTCGGCATGACGGCGCGCCAATACGAGCCTGAGCCGGCCTCAAGTGCCGTGTTCAACGAGCGCTTTTCCCTCTATGGCCGCATAGCCGGTGCGCTCGAACCGCATTGGCCGGAGATCGAGAAGCTGACACGGCAAGACACTGGGGGAAGCGCATGATCAAGGCCGACGAACGACGCGAAGAGATCGCCGACTATGTGATCAAGCTCGGCCAGGTGCGCATCGACGATCTGGTCGAGCATTTCGGCGTATCGCGCATGACCATCCACCGGCACATCGACCGGCTGGCGCAGCAGGGCGTGTTGCGCAAGCTGCACGGTGCGGTGACGGTTCAGCCTTCCGGCCTCTATGAAAGCGCCTTTCGCTACCGGGTGACGGTCAACCGGGCCGAGAAGGACGCGCTGGCGCGAGCAGCACTCGATTATGTCGAGGCCGGCCAGGTGGTTATGCTGGACGATTCCTCGACGGCAAACGCCGTCGCGACGCTGCTGCTCGACGTCAAACCGCTGACCGTCATCACCAACTCCGTGGCGACGGCTGCGCTGCTGACCAATGTCGACGACATCGATTTCATCTGTCTCGGCGGCCAGTACCACGGCACCTACAATGCCTATATCGGTATCGTCTGCGAGAACGCCGTGGCGCAGTTGCGCGCCAATGTGCTGATCTGTTCGGCTTCGGCCATCACCGGAACCACGGCCTTCATCCAGGATCCCAATGTCGTGCGGGTCAAGCAGGCGATGATGGCCGCATCTGTCAAGCGCATCCTGCTGATCGACCATGCCAAGTTCGACAGGATCGCACTGCATGTCTTCGACGATCTGACCAGTTTCGACGTCGTGCTGGCGACGGAAGGCCTGGGCGATGCGCGGGCGCAAGCCCTCGAGCGGGCGGGCGTAAAGCTGCGCATCGTCAAGACGAAAGCGCCATGAACTCAAGCGAAGGAACATATACGGAAAACCCCTCCGGGCGTTTGGCTGCCATGGCCGGGACCGGCGAGGTCGATGTCGTCATTCTTGGCGCCGGCATCAACGGAGCAGGGCTGTTTCGCGATCTGTGCGCGCAAGGCGTCAGCTGCCTGATCGTCGACAAGGCGGATTTCGGCTCGGGCACGAGTGCTGCGCCATCGCGGCTCATTCATGGTGGCTTGAAATACCTCGAAACCGGCGAGTTCGGGCTGGTGGCGCAGTCGACGCTTGAGCGCAATTTGCTTTTAAAGAACGCGCCGCACTATGTCAGCCCGCTGCCGACGGTCATCCCGATCTTCTCCTGGAGCAAGGGCATGCTGGCGGCGCTGCGGACGCTGTTAGGCTCGACCAGCGCGCCGCGCAGCCGCGGCGCCATCCTGATCAAGATCGGTCTGATGATCTATGATTTCTATGGCTCGCAAAACCAGGTCATGCCGCGCCACCGCATGGTCGGGCGGCGGCAGGCGCTCGGTGAGATGCCGGCGCTCAACCCCTCGATCGTCGCCACCGGCACCTATTACGACGCCAAGATAAGCCACCCCGAAAGGCTGGTGCTCGAACTGATCCTCGATGGGTTGCAGGCAAACGCGGCCTCGGCCAGCGCGAACTACACGGCGCTGGTGAAGTCAGCCAATGGCGTGCTGACCTTCCAGCCGGAAAACGGCACGGTCTTTTCGGTGCGGCCGAAGCTGGTGGTCAATGCCGCCGGTCCATGGATTGACGATGTCAACGATTTGCTAGGTGCGCCGTCGAAGATGATCGGCGGCACCAAGGGCTCGCACATCCTGTTGAAGCATGACGAACTGGTCAGAAGCCTTGCCGGGCGCATGCTGTATTTTGAAGCCGATGACGGCCGTATCTGCCTTGTCTACGACTATCTCGGCCTGGCGCTGGTCGGTTCCACCGACATCAAAGCCGACAATCCCGACGAGGTACGCTGCGAGCCTGACGAAGTCGAATACCTGCTCGACAGTGTACGTACGCTGCTGCCGGGAATGGCGTTCGAGCGCGACCAGATCGTCTATGCCTATAGCGGCATCAGGCCGCTGCCGGCCTCGGATGCATCGCTGCCCGGCTTGATTAGCCGCGATCACTCGGCCCCGGTCGCCGAGCCGGACCGGAACAGACCTTTCGCGGTCATTTCGCTGGTCGGCGGCAAATGGACGACCTTTCGTGGCTTTGCCGAGGAAGTCGCCGACACCGTGCTCGGCCGCCTGCAGCGCAGCCGCAAGGTATCAACGCAAGCCATGCCGATCGGCGGCGGCAGGGATTTCCCGGTCGATGCGGCGGCACGCGCGGACTGGCTGGCTCGCGCGCGGTCACAAACAGGCATCGAAGAACGACATCTCGACCAATTGCTGTCGCGCTATGGGACCAGAGCCCTGGAGATTGCCGGGCACGAACTGGATCATAAGGGCCATCTGCCGGACTCCGACGGCTACAGAAAATCGGAGATCGACTACATCGTCCGCAACGAATTCGTCGAGCATCTGGCCGATATCGTCATGCGCCGCAGCACCCTGGCGATTGCCGGTTCCCTGACAGGCCGGGACCTGCAGGAGATTGCCGCAATTGCCGGACGGGCGTTGGGTTGGAGCGCCGGGCGTCTTGCAGAGGAAGTCGAAGCCGCAATTGTGGAACTCGAGGGTCGGAACCTGATGCGGTTGGACTGATCGCTTCGTCGCCGACGCTCTTTCCCAAGTTCCCAAGGCAATCCAGTCGGTTTGCCATGGATGGCCGCATGCGCAAATCGCCCAACTCACAGACAGATTGGGATTTTTCTGCGAGCAGATATTATTAATCAAAAACAAACAGTTAATGAAAGATTGAATGGCGGAAAGCTGTGCAGTTCTGCTGGTTTCAGTAAGAGATAACACAGATTGACGTTAAATTAACACCACAGTATGGTCGCATAACATGCTTGCCTCCTAATAGGTCGATTTTGCCTGCCGAAACGCCGGCAGACCGGCGTTTCGGCAAGGGGCGAGGCCTGTGAATTCCCGCCGGGATATGCGCGCCTCCGGCGAGGGATTGACAGCGATGCAGGGATGTGAAAATTTTTGCACATAAAGATAATAATATCATCTCAGGGAGGAGATGGCTTGAAATTCGGCGGAACCGCTTACCGCGACCATGAATCCAGCCTCGCCACCCGCGCGGCCTGGCTTCACTATGCCGGGGGTCTCACGCAGGCCCAGGTGGCCAAGCGGCTTGGCCTGACCAGCCTCAAGGCGCATCGGCTCATCACACGGGCTACCCAGGATGGCTTGGTGAGGGTGATCATCGACGGGGACGTCGGCGAATGCATCGACCTCGAGCAGCAGCTGATCGATGCTTACGGGCTCGATTATTGTGAGGTCGTTCCCGATCTCGATCAGGACGAGTTGCCGCTGAAGGCACTTGGCATCGCCGGCGCGCAGTTTCTGAAGCGCGAGATCGATCGCGGCGAGGATATGCTGATCGGCGTCGGTCATGGCCGCACCCTTGCGGCGAGCGTCGAATATCTGACGCGCACCGCCGCCGCCCATATCCGTTTCGTCTCGCTGCTTGGTGGTGTGACGCGCAAATTCGCGGCCAACCCGCACGACGTCATGCATAGGCTGGCCGAGCGGACCGGCGCGCAGGCCTATGTGATGCCGGTGCCTTTCGTCGCCAACACCGCCGAGGACCGTGAGGTGTTGCTTGGCCAGCGCGGCATCAGCGATGTCTTCGATCTCGCGAGCCGATCCGACCTGATGTTCGTCGGCATAGGCACCGCCGAGCGGGAAGCTTCGCTGGTCGCTACCGGCATGATCGAACATTCCGAAATCGATGAGGTCAAACGCGATGGCGGCGTCGGCGAGCTGCTCGCCCACTTCTTCGACGACAACGGGCGACCGGTGGAAACGGCGCTGTCGGAAAGAATCCTGGCGCTGCCGCGGGACCAGTTGAAGGGCCGCAGGATCGTCGCCGTCGCCGGCGGCAAGGTGAAAGTACGCGCCATCAAAGCGGTGCTCGAAAGCCATTATCTGAGCGGCCTGATCACCGACGAGTCCACCGCCCGTGCCCTTGTCGAACAGAACCAATCCAATGCTGCGAAGCGCCAGGTGAACGGAGGATCGTCAAATGCGTGACAACGGCAGATCTGCTTTGCTGGCGGTTGCATCATGAGCGCGAAGGCCGTCACCGCATCGACCCGGCAGGCTTCGCCCGGCCTGCGCCGGGCACTTGCCGGCACCGCTGTCGTCGTCCTGCTCGGCGCCATGGCGCTCGACACCAAGGTGGTCAGGATCGGCTCCGCCGGCGACGTTCGCAGTGCCGTCTTCTCCGCCGCTGACTACGGCAAGTCGGAATTTCCCAAGGTGCAGGCCGATGTCGAGGCGCGTGCCGCCGACGCGGTGACGGTGGCGACGGCGATCGCCAAGGACAGGGCAACGGCGGAAAAGGAATACGGCGTGCCTGCGGGTGTCGGACCGGTCATCTCGGTCAAGTTCAGCGGCGTCGTCGGCGACGGAAAATCGGGCATCTACAAGGTCGCCGTCGAGGGCGTTCCGGATACGTTGATGATCCGCGTGCAGACGGGGCCGGCGATCAACGGAACGGAACTGCGCGACGCCACCGGCAAGATCACATTCGGCCAGTTCACCAACCAGATCGAATACCAGGACGTCGGTTCGGCGCTGAACAACGAGATGAAGAAGGAAGTGCTGACCAAGGTCGACACCAGCGCCTTGACCGGCAAGACCATATCGGTGGTCGGCGCGTTCAAGCTGGTCAATCCGAAAAGCTGGCTCGTCACTCCGGTGAGGCTGGAGGTCAAATGAGCGCGGCTGCCGACACCGGATCCGCGAATGGCGACGCTGTGCTTTCGGCGCGCAACATCGTCATGTCGTATGGCGGCGTTCATGCGCTCAAGGGCGTCAATTTCGACATCCATCGTGGCAAGGTCACCACGCTGTTCGGCGAGAATGGCGCCGGCAAGTCGACGCTGATGAAGGTCCTCTCCGGCGTGGTCACGCCGACATCCGGTGACATCGTGCTCGACGGCAACCTGGTCAGTTTTTCCTCGTCCTCGGACGCGCGCGATCGTGGCATCTCGATCATCCACCAGGAACTGAGCCTGGCGCCCAACCTCAGCGTTCGCGACAACATCTTCATGGGCCGCGAACTGCGCACCAGGACCGGCCTCGACTTCGCCGAAGAATCGCGCCAGGCGCGCGCGCTGATGGCAGACCTTGAAGAGGACATCGACCCGATGACCCTGGTCGAGGATCTGCGCCTCGGCCAACAGCAGATCGTCGAGATCGCGCGGGCGCTGTCGGTCGATTCCCGTATCCTCATCATGGACGAGCCGACCTCCGCGCTCAGCGCAACCGAGGTGGAGGTGCTGTTCAAAGTGATCCGCGATTTGACCAGCCGCGGCGTCTCCATCGTCTACATCTCGCATCACCTCGAAGAGGCGCTGCAGATCACCGACTATGCCGTTGTCCTGCGCGACGGCGCGATAACCGCGACGGCCGAAGCCAGGGACATCGATCTCGAGTGGATCGTGCGCAACATGGTCGGCGAGAACTTCGATCTCGGCTCGCCGCCGATCGGTCATGCGTTCGGCGAGGTCGCCCTGTCGATCGAGGATGTCAGCGTCGTCGACACTTCGGGCTCAGGCTATTCCGTCGTCGATCACCTGTCGCTGGATGTCAGGGCCGGCGAGATCGTCTGCATCTATGGGCTGATGGGCGCCGGACGCACGGAATTGCTGGAAGCTGTCGCCGGACGGGTGCCGATGGCGGGCGGCCGCGCGCTTCTGGAAGGCGAGGACGTCTCGGGGCTGAGCATTGCCCAGCGAATCTCCAGAGGTCTTGTGCTCGTCCCCGAGGATCGCCAGCGCGACGGGCTGGTGCAGACGATGACCGTCGGCCGCAATCTTTCGCTCGCCAGCATCGAAGCGTTCGCCAAGGGGCTGTTTCTGTCCCGTTCCAGAGAGCGAGAGCTGGTCGAGGATTCGATCCGCAAGGTGACCGTCAAGACCGCTGGCGGCAACGCCATGATCGGATCGCTGTCTGGCGGCAATCAGCAGAAAGTCGTCATCGGCAAGATGCTGACGACCAACCCCAAGGTCATCCTTCTCGACGAGCCGAGCCGCGGCATCGATGTCGGCGCCAAGGCCGAGGTCTTCCGCTTGCTGAGCGAACGCGCCGCGCAGGGCCTTGCCGTCGTCTTCTCGACCTCGGAGGTCAACGAATGCCTCAGCATTGCGCACCGCATCGTCGTCATGCGCCGCGGCAGGATTTCAGCCGAATTCGGCGCCAACGCCACCAAAGAGCAGATCATGGCCGCCTCCGGCGAAGCCGTGGTCGCCTGATCACCAGGAATTTCGGAGCCCAGATCATGACCGACGTCAGCCAGGCCAGAGAACAGTCCAGTCCAAGCGCGGGCGGTGAAGGCTTCGATCTCGCCAAGCTGCT
This sequence comes from Mesorhizobium sp., assembly GCA_004017275.1. Taxonomy (GTDB): domain Bacteria; phylum Pseudomonadota; class Alphaproteobacteria; order Rhizobiales; family Rhizobiaceae; genus Mesorhizobium. The sequence continues at coordinate 441,390 of SAKE01000001.1, forward strand.
GCTCGAGGGCCGCGCTTTCTTTGCCCTGATCGTCATCATCGTCGTCTTTTCGATCCTGTCGCCCTACTACCTCTCGGTGGCGAATTTCCTGACCATGGCCTCGCATGTCGCCATCTTCGGAATCCTCGCGATCGGCATGCTGCTTGTCATCCTCAATGGCGGCATCGACCTGTCGGTGGGGTCGACGCTGGGTTTGGCCGGCGTCGTTGCCGGATTCCTGATGCAAGGGGTGACGCTGACCTGGCTGGGCGTCGTTCTCTATCCGCCGGTCTGGGTGGTCGCGGTGCTGGCTTGCATGCTCGGCGCTGTCGTCGGGCTGATCAACGGCGTACTGATCGCGCGCTTCAAGGTTCCGGCCTTCGTGGCGACGCTCGGCGTCATGTACATGGCACGCGGCCTGGCGCTGCTGATGACCAGCGGTCTGACCTACAACAATCTCGGCGGCAAGCCGGAGCTTGGAAACACCGGCTTCGATGCGCTTGGCTTCAACCGCCTGTTCGGCGTGCCGACCGGCGTCGTGGTTCTCGTGGTCATCGCGCTGATCGGCAGCATCGTCCTGAACCGCACCGCTTTCGGGCGCTGGCTCTACGCCTCGGGCGGCAACGAGCGCGCGGCTGAACTGTCCGGCGTTCCGGTCAAGACGGTGCAGATTTCCGTCTATGTGCTGTCAGGCATCTGCGCCGCCATTGCCGGCCTGATCCTGTCCTCGCAGCTCACGTCAGCAGGACCGACGGCGGGCACCACCTACGAACTGACGGCCATCGCGGCCGTCGTCATCGGCGGCGCGGCACTGACCGGCGGCCGCGGCAACATCCGCGGAACCCTGCTCGGGGCCTTCGTCATCGGCTTCCTGTCCGACGGTCTGGTGATCATCGGCATCTCATCCTACTGGCAGACAGTATTCACGGGCGCGGTCATCGTGCTCGCCGTGCTCCTCAATGCCGTTCAGTATCGCCGCCGCAGCAAGCTCCCAAGCGCGACAGGTGGCCAACCGACTTCTCAGAAACGGGGGAAGGCCGAACCGGCCAATCCTGCCCAAGGGAAGACTGCCAGGTGAACTGGCAGCAACACCGCGTAATCATTGGAGGAATGTACATGAAAACCATGCTGAAAAGTCTGCTTGCCGCCGCGATGGTCGTGGGGTTCACGGCCGCCGCGTCGGCTGCGGGCCTGATCTCGATCATCGTCAACGATCCGGCCAACCCCTACTGGCTTACCGAGGGCAACGTCGCCAAGGCCGAGGCCGAGAAGCTCGGCTATACGGCCAATGTCGGCGCCCACAAGGGCGACACCAACACGGAAAGCAATTTGATCGACACCGCCATCACCAACAAGTCGGTGGCGATCATTCTTGACCCGGCCAACGCCGACGGCTCTGTCGGTGCGGTGAAGAAGGCGATTGCAGCCAACATCCCGGTTTTCCTTGTCAACGCCGAGATCAACCAGGAAGGCCTCGCCAAGGGACAGCTCGTCTCCAACAACGCGCAAGGTGCTGCGCTCGGTGCCCAGCAGTGGGTTCAGGCTGTCGGTGAAAAAGGCAAATATGTCGAACTGCTCGGCGCCCCGTCGGACAACAATGCCGCGACGCGCTCGAACGGTTACGCGACCGTGCTGAGCCAGTATCCGGATCTCGAAAAGGCCGCTTCGCAGGTCGCCAACTGGGATCGTACCCAGGGCCACGACAAGATGCAGAGCATGCTGCAGGCCAATCCCGACATCATCGCCGTGATCAGCGGCAATGACGAAATGGCTCTCGGCGCGGTTGCGGCGCTGAAGGAAGCCGGCAAGCTCGCCGGCATCAAGGTCGGCGGCTTCGACGGTTCCCCGGACGCGGTTGCTGCGATCAAGTCCGGCGAACTGCAGTATACCGTGCTTCAGCCGGTCGCCATCTTCTCGGCCAAGGCCGTGCAGCAGGCGGACTCGTTCATCAAGACGGGTGCCACCGGTGCGACGACAGAGAAGCAGCTGTTCGATTGCCTTCTCATCACCAAGGACAATGTCGACAAGTACACCGCACCCTTCGTGCTGTCGGAATGAAACCTGCGCAGGGGGTGTCCTTGCGGACACTCCCTGCCTCTTCTACGGCTTGAGACCCTCCTTGTGAACCGCCTTTGCAACCAAACGGAATTCACGGCATGAAAGACCTGCTGATCGGCATCGACGCGGGAACGTCGGTGATCAAATCGGTTGCTTTCGATTTGTCCGGACGGCAGCTCGCCATGACGTCTGTGCCCAACAGCTTCGTCACGCTGGAAGGTGGCGGCGTCGAGCAGGACCTCGACCAGACCTGGCACGACATGGCGCGGACCGTTCGCGATCTCGCGGCCAAAATCCCCGACCTCGCGCAACGAACGGCGGCGGTTGCCATCACCGGGCAGGGCGACGGAACCTGGCTGATCGATGGCGAAGGCTTGCCTGTCGCGCGCGCCTGGCTGTGGCTCGACGCCCGCGCCGGACATCTGGTCGACGAGATGCGCGCCGATCCCCGGGATCGCAGGCGATTTGCGCTGACCGGCACCGGGCTTAATTCCTGCCAGCAGGGTGCCCAGCTTGCCTTCATGAAAAAGAACCATCCCGACATGCTGGAGCGAGCGGCAACCGCACTGCATTGCAAGGATTGGCTCTACTTCAAGATGACGGGCGAACGAGCCACCGATCCCTCCGAGGGAACCTTCACCTTCGGCGATTTTCGTTCGCGCAGCTATTCCGACGAAGCCCTCGACATCCTGGATCTGACGACACATCGCCGCCTGTTGCCGCCCATGCTCGAAGGCACCACCGATCATCATCCGCTGTCGCGACCGGCGGCACGAGAGACCGGGTTGCTCGAAGGCACGCCGGTTGTGTTGGGTTACGTGGATATGGTCATGACGGCTCTCGGAGCCGGCCTCTATGATCCCTCAGGCAATGTCGGCTGCACGGTCATCGGCTCGACCGGCATACACACGCGCTTTGCCGCCACTCCCGACGATGTCGTGCTGAACGACAATGGCTCCGGCTACACGATCGCCATGCCTATTCCAGGCGCCTTTGCACAATTGCAGTCCAACATGGCGGCGACGCTCAACATAGACTGGCTGCTTGGCCTTGCGCGCGACGTGCTCGCCACGGCTGGCGGCAAACCTTCTCATGACGAGCTGTTGAAAGCCCTCGATGCTTGGGTGGAAGGATCGGAGCCGGGATCGCTGATCTACCAGCCTTACATATCGCTCGCTGGCGAAAGAGGGCCGTTCGTCGACCCTGATGCGCGTGCGGGCTTTATCGGCCTTTCGGTCAAGCACGGCTTTGGCGACCTGGCACGCGCCGTGCTTGAAGGATTGGCCTTTGCGGCGCGCGATTGCTACCAGGCGATGGGCGCCGTGCCGAGCGAGATCCGGCTGTCGGGCGGCGCCGCACGCAGCCCGTCTCTGCGTCGCATCATCGCGGCGGCTACCCGGGCGCAGGTGCGGACCAGCAGCCGCCAGGAAGCCGGCGCTGCGGGTGCCGCGATGATGGCCGCTGTCGGCCTCGGCGTCTACGGCTCCATGGAAGACTGCGCCGCCGAGTGGGTGACACCGCTTCTTGGGGATTGCGATGCCTATGATGACGCGCTTTCGCAAACCTACGATGCGCTCTTCCCTTCCTTCGTCGCGGCGCACCGGGCGCTGCGGCCGGTGTGGAAGAGCATGGCGCACCGCACAGGAGCAAAATCTTGAGCACCACAACAGATGTCGTCGATCTCTTCGTGATTGGCGGCGGCGTCAATGGGGCAGGCATAGCGCGCGACGCGGCCGGTCGCGGGCTGTCCGTTATCCTGTGCGAAAAGGACGATCTCGCGCAAGGCACCAGCTCGCGCTCCGGCAAGCTCGTGCATGGCGGCCTGCGCTACCTCGAATATTATGAATTCAGGCTGGTTCGCGAAGCGCTGATCGAACGCGAGGTCCTGCTCGAAGCGGCGCCGCACATCATCTGGCCCATGCGCTTCGTTCTTCCGCACAGCCCGCAAGACAGGCCGGCATGGCTGGTCCGACTCGGCCTGTTTCTCTACGACCACCTTGGCGGCCGCAAACGGCTGCCGGGGACAAGAACGCTTGATCTGAGGACGGCGCCGGAAGGGGTACCGATCAAGGGCGAATTCAGGCGCGGTTTCGAATATTCCGACTGCTGGGTCGACGATGCGCGCCTGGTGCTGCTCAACGCGCTCGACGCCAGGCAGCGCGGCGCCAGGGTGCTGACGCGCACAGCCTGTGTCGCGGCGCGCCGTAAAGACGGACTGTGGTCGATCGACATGCAGGACGGCCGCACGGGCGCCGTCACGAAAGTCCGCGCGCGCGCGCTCATCAACGCGGCAGGCCCATGGGTCAACGACATTGTCAGCCGCGTCGCCGGGCAGAATTCCACCCGCAATGTTCGTCTGGTGAAAGGCAGCCATATCGTCGTGCCCAAATTCTGGGAGGGACGGCAGGCCTATCTCATCCAGAACAGCGACAAGCGGGTGATCTTCGTCAACCCGTATGAGAACGATCTGGCGCTGATCGGCACGACCGACATTCCCTACGAAGGCAGGCCCGAGGAAGTGGCCGCCGAGGCCAGCGAGATCGATTATCTGATCAAGGTGGTCAATCGCTATTTCAAGCGGCAACTGACGCCACAGGACGTGGTCTACAGTTTCTCCGGCGTGCGTCCGCTCTATGACGACAATGCCGACAATCCAAGCGCGGTGACGCGCGACTATATTTTCGAACTCGACGCCTCCAATGGCAACGCGCCGCTGCTTTCGGTATTCGGCGGCAAGATCACCACCTTCCGCAAGCTCTCTGAACATGCGCTGGAAAAGATACAGCCGTTCTTTCCGACGATGAAGAAGGCCTGGACGGCCAAAATTCCCTTGCCGGGAGGCGACCTTCCCAATGCGGATTTCGAGCAGTTCCTGAGCGATCTGCATGCCGAGTTTTCGTGGCTCAGCCCGTCGCTGGTGAAGCACTACGCTCGAACCTACGGCACCCGGGCCAGACAATTGCTTGCCGGTGCGCAAAGCGAGGCGGATCTCGGCCGCCGCTTCGGTCCCGATCTGTATGAGCGGGAGGCAAGATTCCTGGTCGAAACCGAATGGGCAAGCACTCCTGCCGACATCCTGGAACGGCGCACCAAACATGGCTTGCACATCGATGCGGCCGAGCGGAAGACCTTTGAAGACTGGTTCTCTAACATAATGGCGACGGCGGACTGATGGCCTTCACGCTTTCCCTCAACACCAACCCGCTGGTCAACCGCTTCGCCGATCCGGACGATCTGATCGACGCCATTGCCTACGGCATCGGCATCCGCGACGTGCAATTGACGCATGAATTCGTCAACCCGGGCTGGCCGGCGGCGACGATTGCCAAATTCCTGCGCCTGTTCAACAGCGCGCTTTCGCGGACCGGTGTCAGGATCACGTCCGGCATGACCGGACCCTATGGCCGGCTCAATCATTTCGGCCACCCGGACGCGGATGTCCGGCGCTACTATGTCGACTGGTTCAAGACCTTCGCCGACATTTCCGCCGAACTTGGCGCATCGGGCATGGGCACGCAGTTCGCCATCTTCACCTACAAGGACTTTGACGATCCGCAACGGCGGGCGGCACTGCTCGACATCGCACTCGAAAGCTGGCGCGAGGTGGCCGAACACGCCAAGGCAGCAGGTCTCGCCTATCTGTTCTGGGAGCCAATGTCGGTCGGCCGCGAGTTCGGCCACACAATCGAAAGCTGCGCCACGCTGCAAGGCGCGATCGACGCGGCGAAGCTGCCCATACCGATGAAGATGATGGTCGACATCGACCATGGCGACGTCACTTCACCCAACCCTGCCGACACCGATCCCTATGCTTGGGCCAAGGCGTTTCCATTGCAATCGCCGATCATCCACATCAAGCAGTCCTCCATGAACAAGGGCGGCCACTGGCCGTTCACGGCCGCCTACAACAAGGATGGCCGCATAGTGCCGCAGAAGCTGCTGGACGCGGTTAGGCAGGGCGGTGGAACCGACAACGAAATTTGCCTTGAGCTTTCCTTCAGGGAGAGGGAACCAGTCGACCATCAGGTTATCGAGATGATCCGCGAGTCGGTGGATTTCTGGGCGCCTCATATCGACAGCGGTCGCGACAGTCTCAAGCCCCGGGCCTGAGCGAATACGTCGCCCGAAAGCCGGCTTCGGCCGCAAAAGTATCGAAGGAGAAAACGAATGGCCCCATATTGGGTCGGCACGAGCTGGAAGATGAACAAGACGCTTGCCGAGGCGTTGCAGTTTGCCGATGCGTTGGCGGCTTTCGTGCCTGACTTCGATCAGGCGATACAGCCTTTCGTCATTCCGCCGTTCACCGCCGCGCGTCAGGTCAAGGCGGCGCTTGCCGACACCCGCGTAAAGGTCGGCGCCCAGAACATGCATTGGGCCGATGCGGGTGCCTGGACGGGTGAGGTTTCGCCAGTGATGTTGAAAGACTGCGGGCTGGATGTGATCGAACTCGGCCATAGCGAGCGCCGCGAGCATTTCGGCGAAACGGACGCGACTGTGGGATTGAAAACGGCGGCTGCTGTCAGACACGGCTTCGTGCCGCTGATCTGCGTCGGCGAGACGCTGGCCGAGCGTGAATCCGGCCGCGCGGAGGCGGTGTTGACGGCGCAGGTTCTCGGCGCGCTGCAAGAGTTGAGTGGCGATCAACTGAGCGCAGAAATCCTCTTTGCCTACGAGCCTGTCTGGGCGATCGGCGAAAAGGGCATCCCCGCAAGCGCCGACTATGCCGACAAGCAGCAGGCGCTGATCAAGAAGGTTGCCGCTGACCGACTGCCGGCTGCCCCGCCTGTACTTTACGGCGGCAGCGTCAATCCCGGCAACGCGGCCGAATTGATCGGCCAGCCGCATGTCGACGGCCTGTTCATCGGACGCTCGGCGTGGCAAGCGGAAGGCTATATCGACATTCTGAAGAGAGCGTCGGCCGCCATCGCGCGCTGACTGCCAACGAAGCAAAGGAGTTCATCATCATGAAGATCGCACTTGGAGCCGATAGCGCCGGCAAGCCGTTGCTCGACGTCATCGCCAAGCATCTCGCCACCAAACCCGAACTGCAGGTCGTCGACCTGAGCCAGAGCGGATTCTATGCCGACATCGCCGCCTCGGTCGGCCACGAAATTCTCGACGGCAACTACGACCGGGCCATCCTGTTTTGCGGCACCGGCATCGGCGTCAGTATCTCCGCCAACAAGGTCCCGGGCATTCGCGCCGCATTGACCCATGATACCTATTCCGCCGAGCGCGCCGCCAAGTCCAACAACGCCCAGATCATCACCATGGGTGCCCGCGTCATCGGTCCCGAATTGGCGAAATCGATCGCCGATGCATGGCTGGCCTCGGAGTTCGATCCGAATGGCCCCTCTGCCGCGAACGTCCAGGCCGTCGATAAGCTCGACGCCAAGCGCTGAAAGATGTGGGCGGGTTGCTGCTGATCAGTCGGTCAGGGCGTCCCGCATCGCCTCGATCACGGTCACGGCGGATGCGGCGCCTGGGTCCGTATGGCCAAGCGAGCGCTCGCCAAGGCGCGATGCCCGGCCTTTGGTGGCGACCATCGACTTGGTCGCTTCCGCACCTGCTTTTGCCGCCTGCGCTGCGGCCTCGAGGCTGCCCGCCAGATCCTTGCCGGACGCCAGCGTTTCGCCTGCCGCTTGGGCGGCTGGCGCCCATGCATCGATCATCGTCTTTTCGCCAGGTTCCGCCTTGCCGCGATCCTGAATGCCCTTGGCCATCGCCTGGAACAGGGCGACCACGTCCCCGTCGTCAAGCATTGCCCTGCCCTTGACGGCCGCCGCGCCGCGCATGAACGCGGTCGCATAGAGCGGACCCGAGGAGGCGCCGACCGCATTCAGGAACGATTTTGCCGCGGTGTTGAGCAAGGTGGTCGGATCCGTGGCTCCGGCATCCAGTGCGACAACCGCATCGCGTGCTGCGGAAAATCCAAGCTCCATCGCAATACCGTGGTCGGCATCGCCGATAACCCCGTCAAGCGCGCATAGCCTGTCCCTGTCCGCTGACATGGCGGTTGCGATTGTTGCGAACATCGCAACAAGGCGGGCGGTGTCGATTGTCGTCATGTCTTCGTCCTTGCCGCGGAGCAGGTTTAATCGGCGCGAAACATCGCGCAGTCGCAGGGGTGGTCCAGCATCGTCTGCAACTCGCTGTCCAGTTGATGCAGAGTGATCGAGGCACCGGCCATTTCGAGCGAGGTGCAGTAATTGCCGACCCAGGTCGCGTGGATGGGTACACCGATGTCGTCGAGCCTCTGCTTCACCCGCCTGTTCATGATGTAGAGTTCCATCAGCGGCGTCGAGCCGAGTGAGTTGACCAGCAAGGCGACCTTGTCGCCGCGCGTAGGCGCCATCTCGTCGAGGATCCTGTCCAGCATCTCGTCGGTGATCTCGTTGGCTGTCTTCAGCTTGCCGCGCGCTATGCCCGGTTCGCCATGGATGCCCATGCCGATTTCCATCTCGTCCGGCCCGATCTCGAAATTCGGCCGGCGGGTCTGCGGTAGCGAACAGGGCGACAGCGCCACGCCCATGGTGAAGGTGTGGTCATTGGCCTTGCCGGCGATACGCTCGCATTCGTCGAACGACAGCATCCGGTCGCTGGCAGCACCCGCCGCCTTGAAGATGAAGAAATTGCCGGCAACGCCGCGCCTCTTTTGCCGCTGGTCGCGTGGTGCCGAGGCGACGTCGTCGGTGCTCAGCACCGTGCGCACCTCGATGTCGTCCATAGCTGCCATCTCGGCAGCCATGTCGAAATTCATCACGTCGCCGGCATAGTTGCCATACATGAACAGCACACCGGCGCCGCCGCTGACCGCCTTGGCGCATTCGAGGATCGGATCTGGCGGTGGCGAGGCAAAGACATTGCCGATGGCCGCCGCGTCAGCCAACCCCTTGCCGACGAAGCCGAGAAAGCTCGGCTCATGGCCCGAGCCGCCGCCAATAACGAGGCCCACCTTGCCCTGGCGCGGTCCGTCGCGGGCGATGATGGAGCGTGGACTGCCGTCCACGCCTTTGAGATGGCGGGGATGCGCTGCCAGGATGCCTTCCAGCATCTCGTCGACGGCGCGGTTGCCATCGTTGATGATCTTCTTGGTCTGCACCCGGCATCCTCCCGATTTCGGTATTTTCGCAGATAGTACCGGGTGTTACCGGGATTTCCACCTGGCAAAGGCGTATTTCGCGTATCGAAGTGTTCTCGCGTAGCGGCACCTGAATCCGGGCGCTGGTTGGTTCAATCGCTCAGGCCGTCGCGGATGGCTGAGAAATAGCGATCGGTTCCGACCTGGCCGCCCTTGAGCGCAACCTCCAGTCCGTCGATCGCCTTGACGCGAGAATGGGCAACGCAGAGCGGAGAACCCGGCGAAGCGGGCAGCGGCATGCGAATTGTCAGCGCATCGACACCCATCTCGCCGAGGGCGTGGCTCGATGTGTCGCCGCCGGCAATGACCACGCGCCGCAAACTCTGTTCGATCGTCAGGCTGCGAAGGATTTCTCCGAGGCAGCGGCCAAGCCTGTGGCGGGCGCCTTCCTGCCGGTCGATTTCGGCGCCCCTGTCGGCGGTGGGACCAAGCGCGGTGTAGAGGATGACGCTGCGCCCGGATTGTAGGCTGGCACTGCCGCTTGCCGTTACGCGGGCGATCGCCTGCTGCGAAGCCTCCGAAACCAGTTCGACCGGATCGATTTCGATACCGTCGAAACCGTCGTTCAGGGCGTGTCGGATCTGCCGTTCGGTAGTTGGGGAGCAACTGCCCGAGACAATGGCTATCCGGTCGGCGGCACCCGGCGGTGTGAAGCCTGGTCCAGCGCTGACGATGTCATTCGACACCCATTCGGCCAGCAACGCATACTCGACCCCGGACGAGCCGACGACAAAGGAACCGCCTGGCTTGCGAACGCGCCAGATCTCCTTGCCGGCCAGAGCCTGCGTTTCCAGATTGTCGACATCGAGAAGCACGATGGCGGTGCCGTTTCCGGTCAGGTGATCGAACGCTGCCGATCGCGACGCCGACTGCAGCGTCGCAAGGTCGACAAGCCCAGAGCTCAGCGCCGTTTGCCGTGACAGATGGATCAGCAGATCGGACTCAGCCATCGGCGTCGTCGGGTGGCGGCTCATCACAGGGTGGCGGTCGATGCGGAAATATTGGTCGCGATAGGCGGCGAACAGATGGCCGAAGGCGGTGTAGCGCTTGAGCTGCGGCGCGCCGACCAGCAGCGGAACGCTGGCTTGCGCGAACACCGACCGGCCGATCTCGATGGCCCGGCCGATGCTGCCGATCATCGGGCTGGAATCGAAGGTCGAGCACACCTTGTAGTGGCAGATCTCGGCGTTGAGTGTCTTCAGCCAGGCGAAAGCATCGCGCAGATGCGTGTCCATCCATCGCGGCGTCTCGCTGCGGCTGGTGCCGGCCAGTCCGATCGCCCGGCAACGAGCAAACCGTGAAAGCAGGGCCTCGTCCGGCTGGCGCATGAACAGCACCGTCGGCACGCCGCCGAGTTCGAGCGCCTCCATGACGTCGGTCGAGCCGGTCAGGTCGTCGCCATAATAGCTGAGAAGCAGCTCCTGCATCGTCTCAGGCCGCCTTGCCATCGCCGAATTTTTCGATCGACCGCGCCAGTTCGGGATGGTCCAGGGCGAAGTCGGCCAGCGGAATGCCATCGACCGCCGCCTGCCAGGCTTGCTGCACGGCGCGCACGCCAGCGCCCGGCCCGTCCGGATGGCTGACGATGCCGCCGCCGCAGAGATAAAGAAGATCGACTGTCCGTCCAGTCCGCGCATATGTCTCGGGTGCCTGGCCGCCCCACTGGCCGGAGCCGGCGACCGGCAGGACGCAGTCCTCAGGTGAGAAGATCGGCGTCGTCACGGCCTTGAAGGATTCGACGAAGGAGTCGTCCGGCTCCCAGTATTTCGATTGGATGCCGTTGATCTGGAACTGGTCGACGCCGAGCAGCCGCCAGAACTGCTGCCAGACCTTGAAGTCCATACCGAGGCCTGGGTGGCGGGTGAGGATGTCCCAACCGTTGCGATGGGCGTGCAGCACCAGGCTGGAGCGTTTTCTCAAGAACGCCATGCCGCCGAAACCAATCGAATTGATGTTTATAACAGCGCAATTGCCGCCGGACTTCGCCACCAGATCGTGGTTGCGCATCATCTCGTCCGGGTCGGCATGCGAGATACCGAAGGCATACATCACCTTCCTGCCGGTCTTCTGCTCATGGTCGAGCACGAGCGGCATGATCGCCTTCACGCGTTCCGACAGGGGCGAGTAGGCCGGGCTCATCAGCTTCTCGTCGTCCTTGATGAAATCGACGCCGGCGGCGATCAGTTCCGCCACCATTGCCGCTGTCTCGTGCGGTCGCAGCCCGAGAGCCGGCTTGACGATCGTGCCGATGATCGGACGGTTCGTCACACCAGTCATCCGGCGGCTGCCGGCGACACCGAACTGCGGGCCGGGATGCGCGCCGCGAAAATCCTCCGGCAACTTCATATCGATGACGCGGACCCCGGTGAGGCCTTTGATCGAATAGGTGCCGCCGATGGCAATCGTCATCAGCGCCGAAAGATCGGTACCGATGGCATCGAACGGAAAGGCGATATCGACATCGGCGCGTCTGAACGGCCCGTTGCCGTCATCGGGAAGCGACGGCCGCTCGGCATCGGCCAGGGGCCGGATCGCCAGCACGCGCGCCGCCACCCGGGCCTTCAGTTCCTCGGTCTCGCCGGGCAGCGCGACGAAGGTGCCGGTCGACTGGTCGCTGGCGATCTTGGCCGCCAGGGCTTCGATGCTTCCAGGCGTCTCGATGCGATAGGTGAGGGTGATCATGGTCCGCTGTCTCAGCCGAGGCGTTCGAAAAAGGTACACCAGTGTCCGAAATCTGGTATAATGAGTACATAAGTATTGCAAGTCATATCCGGCAGGCGGTTCGACAGGCGACAATTTCCGGGAATTGTAGCGGCAATGTTAGATAGGGCCGGGTCAAGGGAGTGATTCGCGACGATGAACCGTTCGGAACCGATTGTCCGGCGCAAGCTTTCCGACGAGGTCTTCTTGCGGCTGAAGCGCCTGATCACCAGTGGCGAATTGATGCCGGGCGACGACATGCCGTCGGAGCGCGAGCTGATGGAGCGCTTCGAGGTCGGCAGGCCGGCGATCCGCGAGGCGATGCAGGCGCTGAGCAATATGGGCCTGGTCGCGATCTCGCATGGCGAGCGCGCCAAGGTACTGCAGCTGACCGCCAAGTCGATCATCAAGCAGGTCGACGGTGCCGCCAAGATCATCCTGTCGTCATCGAAGGACACGCTCGAGCACCTGAAGACCGCGCGCATCTTCTTCGAACGCGGCATGGTCAGGGAAGCTGCCGAAAAGGCCACCGCCGAGGATGTGCAGCGGCTGCGGGCCACCGTTGCCGAACAGCGCGGCTTTCGCGGCGATTCCGAAGCCTTCATTTCCGCCGACATGAAATTCCATACACAGATCGCCGCGATCTCCGGCAACCCGATCTATGTGGCCGTCAGCGAGGCGATGCTCGGCTGGCTGAAGGAATACCACACCGAAATGCTGATCTGGACCGGCAAGGAAAAGTTCACGCTGACCGAGCACGAAGAGATCATCGGCCGCATCGAGAAGAAGGATGCCGATGGCGCCGAGAAGGCAATGATCAAGCATCTCGAACGCTCGCGCGCGCTCTACGTGATGAACTCCGAAAAGTAACGTCAGCCGAGCCGTGTGGTCGCATAAGGCGCCATCACCAGATGGTCTCGGCCGAAAGCGGAAATGTCGACCCGCACGTCGTTCGCCGTGAGGTTCGCCAGCCACGCGACAGTCTTGCCCGAGGCGGAGCGGCCGGCCAGCGCCAGCACCTTGGTCTCGTCGCTCGTCCTTGCCCCGACATGCGCAAGGCCGGCCAGTTCGCAAAGCCCCTTGATCGCCTGGAAGAGCGGGCGGGGCGATCCGTCCGCGATGGGTTCTCCGGATGACGCGAGCACGCCGAACGGTCCGGTGAAACTAGAGAGCGTCAGCATCTCCAGTCCGGCGGGCGCGACACGCGCGGCATAGCCGATCGTCCATGCCGCCGCGAACTGGCCGGCATGGCGCGGGTCGCGATCGGCCATGGCGACGCGCTGTCCCTGCGGATTGGGCTTGGTCGCGCCGCCATAGGGGTTCTGCCGCATGACAATCGTCGACGGGCCGATCCGGTAGGGCCTTGTCCCGAAGATTGCACGCGCCGACTGGGTGATGAAAGGCAGTGCCTCCAGCGATTGCATGACGCTGAGATCGTCGGCGGCGTGCACGATCGGACAGGTGCAGTGGGTGACGAAATCGAGCTGGTCTGCCGGCACGCGTTTGCGGTTGAGTTCGGTGAAATAGCTGAACATGCCGCCGCCGAGGCGGATATCGGGGAAGGCGCGCCGCGCTGCGGCATAGACCCCTTCGAGCGGCGGACACTCAGGCCATGCGCTACCCGGCGGTGTCGATTGCCGGTCGACCGAAGGCGAGACGGCAACAGCCGAAAGTTTCAGCCCGGTCTCGCGCACCAGGCCGGCGACGCCCGACAGCTCGGTGTCTAGATCGCCGGTGCACGCAACGACGCATTCGAGGGTCGTTTCGGCTGCGTAGGCGGTTGCGAGCCGGGCGAAAGCACGCAAGGCGTCGAGCCCATGGCCACGCGTCGGGTCGTAGTGAAACAGCAGCTGTTGTGGGCCAAGTGTCGTCAGCGTGGAGAGGTTTGCCAGCGCCGTCTCGACATCCTCGGGATAAATGACCACGCCGATATCCGGCAGCCTTGGTCCGGTCTCGCCGAGTTCGACACAGACCGGTTCGCTGGCCACGGCAGCCGCCGGCGCTTTGCCTTCATCCGTGATGCGCAGGCTGATCGTCTGGCGCAGGGGTTGGCCGGCAGGCAGCATATAGGGCCATGGTAGCGCCAGCGGCCGCACATAGGTCTTGTAGGACGCGTCCGACCAGTTGCGCTGGTCTTCCATCTCGAATGTATCGCCTTCCATCCGGCATTCGGCAGTGACGCCAGGCCGTACCTGATGGGTGATGGCGCGGATATCCTTGAAAGGCTGCCAGGGGTCGATCAGTTCGGGAAGCTTTGTCGCCACCACGTGGCCGTCCGTATGCTCGACCGTGACCGGGCTGCCGGCCAGCCCGGCGATCGGATGCAGGACGCAGAAGCCGCAGCGGTTGGTCTCGAAATCGCTTTCCGGCAGCGCGTTGACGTCGAAGACCAGCTCGCCGTCGGCCGAGCCCTTGATCGTGGCGCGAAAGCCGAGCCGGCTTCCGTCCGACCCGGTGCAGGTTGCGGAATAGCTGATCGTGAAGCTCTCGGCGTCCTGGTCGATGACGAGGTCCGTCAGTGTGGGCTCATAAGTGCCCCAGTCGCGGTCGCGCACGATATAGGCGATGGCGCGCAGCACCTCGGTGCCGCCATGACGGATGGTGCGCAGATTGCCGTTGACGAAGTCGGCGCTGAGCGCACCTGCGCTAAGCCTGACCGGCTCGGCCTCGACCGAACGCGTGCCGAAGAGCAGGAAGTCTTCGGACGTCATTTCAGCAAGGCGTCGAGTTGCACCGGCTCGCGGCTCGCGGCACCGGCGTAAGCAGCTTCGACCAGCGCGAACGTTTTGAGATTGTCCGCGCCCGAGGTCGCCGGCTCCACGCCCTTTGTCAGGCAATCGACCCAGTGCCGCTGGATGGCGACGACGCTTTCCTGGATGTTGTGCCAGGGCCGCGACGCCCAGGGCAGCAGCGGCGGCGAAACGTCGGTCACGGCCGTGCCGCTCTTGCCGGTGACGGTGAGCCGATATCCTTGCGCCAGTCGGATCGTGCCATCGCTACCGTCGATCTCGATGAGCGTTTCGGGAAACGGCTCGGTGGCAAGCTTCGTTGCGTAGCTGCAGTCGACCACGGAGGTTGCGCCACTGTTGTGATCCATCAGCATCGTCGCGACGTCCTCGCCTGCAATACCGGGGTTGATGCGCGCCGTTCGCGTGGCGATGGTAGACACGTCGCCGAGCAGGAAACGGGCAATGTCGAGACTGTGGATGCCGAGATCCTCGATGATGAAGCGCTTTCCCGTCGCCAGATAGGGCTGGCCGGAAAATACATCGTAGGCGGAGCGGAAGGAGATGCGTCCGAAGAAAGGCGTGCCGATCTCGCCGCTGTCGAGCACGGCGCGCACCGCCTGGATCGGCGACTGCCAGCGAAAATTCTCATGCACCATCAGTGGCACACCGGCTTGCGCGCATGCCCTGACCATCGCCTTTGCGTCGGCAAGCGTCGGCGCGAACGGCTTTTGGCAGATCACCGGAACGCGGTGGGCGGCCGCCATTTCGACAAGCGGACGATGGCTGGGCGCGGTGGTCGCGATGTCGACGAAGTTGAGGCTCTCGCCTGCAAAAAGTTCCGCCGCATCGGTATAGCGCTTGGCAATGCCGAACTGATCGCCGACGATCTTGAGCCGCTCCGGATCACGGTCGCAGATCGCGACGATCGAGGCGCCTGCTATGTCGCGCCAGGCATGCATCTGGTTGACGGCGAAGAACCCGCAGCCGATCAGCGCTCCACGCAACTCCGCCATGCTCAGCCCGCCTTTGCCATCTGCATCAAGGTGACACGTTGCTGCAGCCGGCGCTGCGCCTGGTCGACGACGACGGCGACGATGATGACGAGACCCTTGATCACCATTTGCCAGAACGAACTCACACCCATCATCACCAATCCGTCCGAAAGAATGCCGATGACGAAGGCGCCGACAATGGTGCCGCCGATGGTGCCGCGGCCGCCCGACATCGAGGTGCCGCCGAGCACTGCCGCCGCAATGGCGTTGAGCTCGAAACTCTCGCCCGTCGCGGGATGCGAGGCCATCAGCTCGGACGAGATGATCAGGCCGACGATCGCCGCGCAAAAACCGGAGAACATGTAGACGAACATCTTCACCATGTTGACACGGACGCCCGAAATCCTCGACGCCCGTTCATTGCCGCCGACGGCGAAGATGTGGCGGCCGAGCGGCGTGTATTTGGCGAGATAGGCGGCTCCCAGTGCGACGACGATCAGGATCCAGATCGCCACCGGCAGGCCGAGCAGCCGGCCGGCGCCGAGGAAGCCGAAACCGGTGGTGCCAAGCTCCGGCTTGCCGACGAGGTTGGGGAAGGTGCGGCCATCCGACGACAGCAGCGCCAGGCCGCGCGCCACATAGAGCACGCCGAGCGTGGCGATGAACGGCGCGACATTCAGCCTCGTGATCAGCAAGCCGTTGATGGCGCCGATCAGGATGCCGACGGCAAGCGTGATCAGCGCGATCTCGAAGACGTTGAAATAGATGGTGTAGCCGATCTGCAGGTCGATGCCGTTCAGCACGAGATAGCCGGCCACCATGCCGCACAGGCCGACGATCGAGCCGACCGACAAGTCGATGCCGCCGGTGATGATGACGAAGGTCATGCCCATCGCCAGGAAGGCGTTCAGTGCCACATGCTTCGACATCAGGATCAGATTGGCGGTCGACAGGAAATTCGGCGCCGCGATCGAGAAGAAGATCAGGACAGCGATAAGCGCGATGAAGGTCCTGAGCTTCATCAGCGTCAACAACACGGAACCGCTGGAAGCGGAGGGAGCGGCCGCCTTGGCCGGGATGTCAGTCATGGGCGGTGCTCTCCGTGCGTGGGGCCGGTCCGTGGCCAAGCGCCGATGCAGCCACGAGCGCCGCC
The DNA here is from genome assembly GCA_004017275.1 of Mesorhizobium sp. GTDB lineage: Bacteria > Pseudomonadota > Alphaproteobacteria > Rhizobiales > Rhizobiaceae > Mesorhizobium. Next base: position 458,142 of record SAKE01000001.1, read on the forward strand.
TCCGTCGCCTCGGCGCGTTCGAACATGCCGGTCAGTTTTCCGTTGCTCATCACCGCGATGCGGTCGGACAATGCCATCACCTCGTCGAGATCGGAGGTCGCAAAGAGAATCCCCAAACCGTCGCGGGACAGTTTGCGCATGGTGCGGAAGACGTCTGCCTTGGCGCCGACATCGATGCCTCGGCTGGGCTCGTCCATCAAAAGCACCTTGGGTTCGGTGAGCAGCGCCTTGCCGATCACCACCTTCTGCTGGTTGCCGCCCGACAGCGACGACACTTCCTGCGCCGGGTCGGCGACCTTGATCGCCAGCTCCCGCACCATCTGTGTCACCGCCTGCCTCTCGTCGGCGCCACGAATATGGAACAGGCGGGCAAATCGCGACAGGCTGGCCAGCGTCAAATTGCTGGCGACCGAGAGGATCGACACCAGCCCTTCGCGCTGACGGTCCTCGGGGATCAGTGCCAGCCCACGCCGTATGCGCCGCGTCGTGTCACGCTCCCTCACCTGTTTGCCGCCAATGAAGATCGCGCCCGTCGAATGGCCGTGGCGGCCCATGATACAGTCGAACAGTTCGCTGCGCCCGGCGCCCATCAGGCCGTATATGCCGAGGATCTCGCCGGCGCGCAGCGACAGCGAGACATGGTCGACGGCAAGGCCGCCAGTGGGGCGCGGCAGGCAGATCTCCTCGGCACGGAAGATCTCCTCGCCCGGGAGATGGCCGTCGGCCTTGGCGAAGTCCTTGGCGTCGGAGCCGATCATCTGACGAACGATCCACTGCGTGTCGACGTTTTTCATCTCCTCCTGGCCGGTGATGCGCCCGTCGCGCAACACGGTGATGTAGTCGCCGATGCGGATCAGCTCTTCCAGCCGGTGCGAGATGTAAACGATCGCCACGCCGCGCGCCTTGAGGTCGGCGATCACCTTGAACAGGATCTCGACCTCCGCAGCACTCAACGCCGAGGTCGGCTCATCCATGATCAGGATGCGCGCGTCGAGCGAGACCGCCTTGGCAATCTCGACCAGTTGCTGTTGGCCGATGCGCAGATCCTCGACCAGCATGTCGGGCCGGATGCCGGCTTGCAGGCGTTCCAGAAATTCCGCAGCGCGGTTTTCCTGTTCCTTGCGGTCGATCTTGCCGAAGCGGTTGGTGATCTCCCGAGTGGCGAAAATGTTCTCGGCGACGCTCATGTTGCCGAAAAGGTTCAACTCCTGGAACACCATGCCGATGCCGCGGTTCACCGCATCGCCTGATGATGAGAAGGAAACCTCTTCGCCCTCCAGCAGGATGCGGCCGGCTGTCGGCCGTTCGACACCGGCGATGATCTTCATCAGCGTCGACTTACCGGCGCCGTTCTCGCCGACCAGCACATTGACCGCGCCCTTGCGGACCTCGAAATTGGCGCGCTTGACCGCGACGGTGCCGGAATAGACCTTGGAGACGTCCTCCAGCTTCAGAATAATCTCGCGCTCTGCGATCGCGCTCATGGCTTCGGCCCGATCTCTGCCTCCGCCGGCGTCACCAGCGGCAGGTCCTGGCCACTGCCCAGCGTATAGGCGCCCAGCACCTTGGCGCTGCGGCCCTCCAGCGCCTCGCGCGGCAGCTTGGACAGCACCGTCTTGTCGGCGTGGCTGTTGAATGCCTTGCCGAACTGGGCGAAGTCGATCTGGTTGGTGAAGTCGTTGAACTGGATGAAGTCCAGGCTGTCGCGCAGCGCGGTACCGCGCACCGCCGGTCCGATCTGCACCCGCGCATCGGCCTTGCCGTCGCCGTCGGCATCGACGTCGACCGTCGCCGCGCGCGATTGCGTGTTGGCCGCGACGATCTTGCCTTCCAAGCGAACCGCGAAGGTCCATGGCGAGTTTGATTGCTTGTTGGGATTGCCATACTTGGCGCCGGCAGCAGCCGCATCAGTTGTCGCCAGGGCGTGAACCTGCGCAAACGGTCCGGCTTTCTGCTGGAGATAGGGCACGACCTTTGCCGCCCAGATCTCCTCGACCACCTTGTCCGGATTGAAGGCGGGAGCGTTGCCGCCGTCTCCCGATTTCGTCGGCAGGATCTTGCAGCCGGTCAGGCTGATGCCAATCATCACGGCAAGGATCGGCCAGTTCGGCTTGGTGTTCAGCATGGCGGCCTGTTGTTCAGCATCGTGGTCGGCCCACGGAAAATGGCGGCGAGGGGCGAACCGAAATTCGCCCCTCGCTGTAATCACGCTGGCTCAGTTCGTCAGCGCGAAGGTCTCCAGCTTGGCGGCATTGTCGCCATTGACCAGAACGCAGTCCATCAGCTGCTTTTCCTTGGCCGGCGACTTCTTGTTCTTGATGAGGTCGTTGGCCTGCTCGACCGCCATCTGCGCCTGCGCGAAGGCGGGCTGCAGCACGGTTGCCTTGATGCCTCCCGAGGTGATGGAGTCGCGCACGTCGTTCGATCCATCGAAGCCGACGACGATGACATCCTTGCGGTTCGCCGCGGCAAGTGCCGCATAGGCGCCCATCGCCATCGTATCGTTACCGGAGATCACGCCCTTGATGTCGGGATTGGCCTGCAGGATCGATTCCATCTTGGAATAGGCTTCCGTCTGGCTCCAGTTGGCCGACTGCTGGGCGACCATCTTCAGGTCCGGATAGTCGTCGATCACGTCGTGATAACCCTTGGAGCGAATGCCGGCATTGGTGTCGGATTCCTTGCCGACCAGCTCGACAAAATTGCCCTTCTCGCCCATCAGCTTGACGAATTCCTGCGCGCCGAGCTGGGCGCCCTGGTAGTTGTTGGAGACGATCTGCGCCACGGCGACGCCGGTGGCGTTGATCTCGCGGTCGATCAGGAAGGACGGAATGCCTGCGTCCTTGGCCTTCTGCACGGCGGCGACGGTGGCGTCGGCGCCGGCATTGTCGAGGATGATCGCCTTGGCGCCGCGGCCGATTGCGGTGTCGATCAGCTCGGACTGCTTGTTGGCGTCGTCGTCGTGGACCAGCACCAGCGCCTCGTAGCCGAGTTCCTTGGCCTTGGCTTCGGCGCCGACGGCTTCGGCCTTGAAGAACGGATTGTCGTGCGAGGGCGTAATGATGGCGATGAGATCCGCCGCGTAGGCGGGCACGGCCGTGCCAAGCGCCAGCATGCCGGCGAAAGCCGCAAGCGTCATTCTGCGTGTGAGTTTCATGAAGTCCTCCCGTTTGAAAAATTGCCTTGTAGGCCAATGGCTTTGTCTGCATCCGAACTCGGCAGGCAGCGCAGGCCGCGGATCGCCTGAGGCCGAAAAGCCGTTTGCCGGCTTACCCCAGGCGGATCGTTGCTCCCCAGCCATCCTCCACTCGCCCAGGCTTCGAACTCCCTGCGAAACCCTATCGATCCGAGCCATGAACAGCTATGCCAACTGGTATGATGAGTCAATCACAAATTCAGGTGATATGTATCTGATGAGCTACGAAAACCGAGCGTCGGTATCCGTACGCCGACGCATCGAGGCGCTGCGGCAAGCGCCCGTCCCTCTCAGGTGATGCGCTGAATGCTGGCGGCGATCTCTTCCGGCTCGAACACGCGTTTCCAGTCGTCGCGCATCAGCACCGGCTTGCCGAACTCGATCGCCTTGTTGCAGGCGTCGGAGAACACGCCCTTGGTCTCGCCGAAGATGACGGCGCCGAGCACATTCATATGGCCGAGCAGGAAGTCGAGTGCTGCTTGCTGGTCGACGCCGCGTGCGACCACCTCGTCGACGGCTTCCTTCATCACCACCAGCAGCGAGGCGCACACCGTCTCCGAAAGACCGGGCTCTAGCAGCGCCATCTGTTCGACGCTGACGCGGTGCGAGCGCATGACCGGCGCCCAGATGATCTTCGCGATCGCCTCGCCCTTGGCGTAATCCTCTTCCGGTCCTTGCATCAGGGCACTGACCATATGCTGTTTGGCCTTGACGCCGCCGAAATAGTCCTTCTTCGCCGCCATGTCGGTCTCGTCGTTGAAGATCGGCGGATGGCAGGGATGGGTGACGAAATAGGTGAGATCCGGCCGCTTCGGCAGATGGCCGGCGAAGGGTGCTGCCGCGTCGAGCACCACCACCATCGTTCCGGGCGCCAGCTTGCTCTCGATGCTGGCCGCCACCTTGCCGATATGCGTGTCGGGAACGGCCAAGATCACCACATCGACGCCCTTGAGCGCCTCGTCGGCGCTGACCGTATCGAAACCCAATCCGCTCTTCAGCCGTTCGCGGCCTGCATCGCTGACCTCGACATGGCGTATCGTATAGGGCGATCCGCGAAAATTGGTCGACAGGCGGTAGCCCATTTTTCCGCCGGCACCGAACAGTGCAATCGTTGTCATCTGGTCACTACTCCTGATTTCGACGGCATCGCCTGTCGTCAACTTATCAACTGGTATAATCACGCTACCAGACTTTGGCAATCTGATAATGGCAAATGCGGTGCAGTCATGACTGCCGCTCTCACCACTCAGCGGTCACGTTCGATCGGGCAGTGATGCTTGATGCGGTTTGCCTTCAAAAGGATTGCCTCACCTGATCGGTCGATTATCATAACGTTGATAACTGCATGGCTAAGGGCTGCTGCGCAGCGCTCTTGGGGCAGATGGGCGCGGAAGACGGGTGGCCCGGCAGCACGCGATCGGGCGGTCTCGACCGTGAGCGACTTTTCCAGTCGTCCGGCGCTAAAGCGGTGCGTATACGGGCATACTTATATCCACAAAGGCGGTTTTCCACTAGGTTGACACAAGATGGACGGGAGCACCGATTGCGAGGGTTTGCGGAAAGCGTGATGCGGGGGCCGCGGACCGTGGCCGAGCAGGTCGCGAATGTCCTGCGCGAAGCGATTGCCAATGGAACCATCAAGGCAGGCACTCCGCTGCGCCAGGACGAGTTGGCCGAACAGTTCGGCTTCAGCCGGATGCCCATTCGCGATGCGCTTCGCCAGCTGGAAGCCGAGGGCATTGTTTCCATCCACCCGACAAAGGGCGCGCAGGTCGCCCCGATGGACAGCGCCGAGATCAGTGAAATCTACGCGCTGCGCGAATTGCTCGAAAGCGAGGCGCTGCGGCTTTCGCTTCCCAATCTTGCCGGCGCGAAGCTCGACGAGGCGGAACAGGTGCTCGATCAGATCGACGCGGAGCGCAATGTCGGCCGATGGGGCACGCTGAACCGGGCTTTTCATCTGGCCCTCTACGATGCTTGCGGCAACCATCGATTGCTCGGCCTGATCGAGGGCCACCACAATGCGGCCGATCGCTACGTCCGCATCCTGCTGTCGAACCTGGACTATCGCAGCCGCTCGCAGACGGAACACCGCGACCTGCTGGCCGCCTGCCGGCGGCGGGATGCGGGCAACGCGATAAGCATTCTGCGGCAGCATCTTCGCGAAGGGAGCGAGACGCTGGTCAGCGCGATTGTGGAAGATGGCCTAGCGCGAAAATCCTAGGCTGGCTCATAGGTAGTGCGATGGCTTCAGCCTTGCGCCGGCCTGCGTTCGACGATGTAGATGTGGTCGGCCGCCAGCACCACTTCGCCTCGCTGGTTGATCACCTCGCAGCGCTCGACCACCCGTCCTGAACCCGGCCGTTTGGGGTCGTCTTCCCTGGTCGTGATCGTGGTGCGCGTGCGGATCGTGTCGCCGATGAACACCGGCTTGATGAAGCGCAGCCGGTCATAGCCATAGGAAAAGGCGACGGGATTGACGACGCTTGCCGTCAGCCCGATGCCGACCGAGAACACCAGCGTGCCATGCGCGATGCGCTGGCCGAACGGCGTCGTCTTCATGTATTCGGCGTCCATGTGGTGCGGGAAGAAGTCGCCGGTGTGGCCGGCATGGACGACGAAATCGGTCTCGGTGATGGTGCGGCCGCTGGTCAGGCGCGACGAGCCGATCTCGTAGTCCTCGAAATACTGGATCTGTTCCATCAGGGTCTTTCCGCGATCGGCGTTGCCGGTGCCGCACTCGATTGATACGCCGCCTCGACCAGCGCCATCGTGCTCCACGCGTCCTCGACCGGGCTGATCAGCTTAGCATCTTCTCCCGCAGCAAAACGCTGGACATTGGCCATGCGGCCGACAAAGGCGTCGGGAAACCACTCGCCGGCCAAAGGCACCGCGACCCAGCCGGTTCCGCCCTTGGGATAGATCTCCAGAATATCCGGTTCGCCTGTGGGATAGTCGAGGTTCAGGCCGAGCTTGAGATAGGCAGCACCTTCGGTGCCGCAGATGCGGAACTCGCAGGCTTGGTGCCGGCGTCCGAACTTGTGGTCGTGGTTGATCGACAGCGCGCAGCGCACGGTATCACCATAGTCGAGAATGGCGCTGGTGCGCGTCTGCGCCACTCTATGGTTGGGATGGCCGAGCGTCTTGGCGTGCACGCCCCTGGGGTTGCCGAGCAATTGCCGGATCAGGTCGAGATAGTGGATCGAATGCATGGCGATCTCGACGCGCGGCGCCTTGAGCAGGAACTCCCACAGCTGCCACGGCGTCGCCAGCGCCAGCCAGGCGTCGAAGTCGACGATCTCACCGAGCCAGCCTTTGGCGATCGCGTCCTTGAGCGCCAGCATCATCGGAGCGAAGCGCAATTGGAAGTTCACCGCCGCATGCAGCTTCCTGGCTCGGCAGATATCGAGGATCGTGGTCGCCTCGGCAAGGTTGCTGCCCATAGGCTTCTGGATCAGCGCCACCGCGCCGTTCGGCAATGATTTCAGCACATCGGCATGGCGAGAGGGCGGCGTCGCGAGGTCGAAGATGGCACCCTCGACAGCAGCCGCTTCCTCAACCGAACGGAATGCGGTCACGCCCCATTGGCTGGCCAGCTTTTCAGCTCGGGCATGATCCGGATCGTAGAGGCCGGCGACCGGAAAGCCGGCTTTCCGATAGGCCGGGAAATGCGCGTCGCCGACGATCGATCCGGCGCCGAAGGTGACGATTGGCCGAGGCTTTGAGGGTTTTGGCCAGGATTGAACGAGCAAGGCAGGGTCGAAACCGCCTTCAGTCATGATGGAAGACCTCATCCATCTCGGCCCACCACTCGCCCTCTTTGCGCGTCGCCAGCGGCTCCTGGCATGGCATGCAGACCGCCCACCATTCCTGCGTTTTCGGATCGGCCGCCATCTTGGCCATGTCGGCCTCGTAGTCGGTACCGTGATATTCGAAGGTGCTGAACAGCAGGTTCTCCGGCCGCTTCAGGTAGATCGTGTAGTTATTGATGTTGCAGGCCGAGATCATGGTCAGCACGTCCGGCCAGACGGCGGCATGGAGGCGGACATACTCCTCGACCTTTTCCGGCTTCAACCCCAGCACCATCCCCATCCGCTGCATATCAGTTCTCCTATTTGGTGATCGCCGTGGTGAATTCGGCGATGCTCATGGCCTTGACCGCGTCCCAGTCCCAGTCGATGCCGATGCCCGGTTCGTCAGGCGCCAGCGCCTGCCCATCCTCGATGCGCATACGCTTGCCGGTCAACTGGTCGAGTTGCGGAATGTACTCGACATATCGGCCGTTCTGAACAGCGCAGGTCAGGCTGACATGAAGTTCCATCAGGAAATGCGGGCAGACCGGAATGTCGAAGGCCTCCGCCGCATGCGCAATCTTGAGCCAGGGCGTGATGCCGCCGATGCGGCCGACATCGACCTGCACGATCGAGCAGGCGCCCTTCTGCATGTATTCGCGAAAATGCCGGATCGAATACAGCGACTCGCCGATGGCGATTGGCGTCGGCGTCGAGTTCGACAAGCGCACATGGCCGTCGATGTCGTCCGCCGGCAGCGGTTCCTCGATCCAGGCGAGGTCGAGCTCACGCAGCCTTGCCGCGCGCCGGATCGCTTCGTCGACCGAAAACCCCTGATTGGCGTCGGTCATGATTTCGTAACCGTCGCCGACCGCCTTGCGCACCGCCGACAGGCGCGCAAGATCCTCCGACCCGTGCGGCCTGCCGATTTTCACTTTCGAGCCGCGAAAACCCTTCGCCTTGGCGGCCAGCGCGTCGTCGACCAGCGCCTGCGTCTCGATGTGCAGCCAGCCGCCCTCGGTGGTGTAGAGCGGACAACGATCCTTGGCGCCGCCGGCCAGTTTCCACAGCGGCAGGCCCTGCTTCTTCGCCCTGAGATCCCAAAGTGCTGTATCGATCGCCGCAATCGCGATGGCGGTGATCGCGCCGATTGTCGTGGCATGGGTGGCGAATTCGAGATCGTGCCAGATCGCCTCGATCATGTCGGGATCGCGGCCGATCAGGCGCGGCACCAGATGGTCCGAGAGCAACCGCATCACCGACGAGCCGCCGGTGCCGATCGTGTAGCTGTAGCCGGTGCCGACCGCGCCGTCGGAATCGGTGATGGTGACGATAGGCGTTTCCTGGCTGACGAAACTCTGGATGGCGTCGGTGCGTTTGACCTTGGGCACAAGGTCCACCATGCAAAGGTCGACTTTCTCAATCCTTGCCATGTCGGTCAGCTCCGCAATGTCTTTCCGGTCTCAGTGGCGAACAGATGCGCCTGCGACATGTCGAGGCTCATGGCGACGCGCTCGCCCGGCCGCAGCTGACGCGGGTTCAGCATGCGCGACACCCAGTCCGTACCGTTGAATTCGACGAACACCAGCGTCTCGTTGCCGAGTGGTTCGGTCACCGTGATCGGCAGTTCGATCTGGTGGACGTCGGCCGCGCCACCGGAGCTGATGCCATGGCCGGTCGGATAGATGTCGTCCGGCCGCAATCCGAACACGACCTTGTCGCCGGTGGCGACATTGGCCTTGAACTGGCCGGGGAGCGGCAGCATTTCGCCGCTGGCGAAAACCAGCTGGCCACCATCGATCGTGGCCTCGTGCAGGTTCATCGGCGGCGAGCCGATAAAGCCGGCAACGAAGCGCGTCGCCGGCCGCCGGAAAACCTCATCGGGCGTACCGACCTGTTCGATATGGCCATCGCGCATAATGACGATGCGGTCGGCGAGCGTCATCGCTTCGACCTGGTCATGGGTGACGTAGATCACCGTCGATCGCACCTTGGCATGAAGCTTCTTGATCTCGGTGCGCATCTGCGTGCGCAGCTTGGCGTCGAGATTGGAAAGCGGCTCGTCGAACAGGAAGACGTCCGGATCGCGCACGATGGCGCGGCCCATGGCGACGCGCTGGCGCTGACCGCCAGACAGTTGCGACGGACGGCGATCGAGCAGCGTGTCGAGGCCGAGGATGGTCGAGGCCTCGGCGACGCGGCGCTCCATGTCTTCCTTGGCGGCACCTGCGATCTTCAGGGAAAAGCCGAGATTCTCGCGCACCGTCATGTGTGGGTACAGTGCGTAGGATTGGAACACCATCGAGATGTTGCGCGAGCGTGGCGGCAAATCGTTGACCACGCGCCCGCCGATCTCGATCGAGCCGGCGCTGATCTCTTCCAGCCCGGCGATCATGCGCAGCGTCGTCGACTTGCCGCAGCCGGAAGGGCCGACCAGCGCGATGAATTCGCGGTCGGCGATATCGAGATCGATGCCGTGTACGATCCCGATAGCGCCGTAGCGCTTGGTCAGTTTGGAGAGGGAAACGGTTGCCATTGGATCAGCCTTTCACCGCGCCGGAGGTCAGGCCGCCGACAAGGTGTTTCTGGACGATGTAGGTGAGGGTGAGCGCCGGAATGATCATCACCACGGCGAGTGCGCACATGCCGCGCCAGTCGATGGTGAACTCGGCAGTGTAGTCGAGCAGGCCGACCGGCAGCGTCTTGGCGCTGACCGAGCGGGTCAGCTGCGAGGCCAGCGCGAACTCGTTCCAGCAGGTCAGGAAGGCAAAGATCGCGGCCGACGCAATGCCCGGTCCGGCGAGCGGGAACTCGACCTGCCAGAAAGCCTGCCAGCGCGTGCAGCCGTCGATCTGCGCCGCCTCCGCGAGGTCCTTGGGCACCTGGCGGAAGAAGCCGTCGATCAGCCAGATCGTGAACGGCACGTTGAGCGCGACATAGGCAAGGATCAGTCCGAAATGCGTGTCGATGATGCCGAGCCGCACATAGAGGAAGAACAGCGGCAGCGAGAGCGCAATGCCCGGCACCGTGCGCGTCAGCATCAGGCCGAGGAAGACGCTTGATTTGCCGCGAAAGCGGTAGCGCGCGAAGGCATAGCCACCGGCCATGCCGATGGCCACCGCAATCACCGTCGAAGTCACCGAGATGATCAACGAGTTGCGGAAATATTCGATGACCGGAATGCCGCCCTTGCCGATGCCTGAGAACATCGCGACATAGGCGTCGAACGAAATCCCCTGCGGGATCCACACCGGCGGCTTGGCCATGATCTCGACCGTCGGTCGCAGCGACGAGATGACGATCCACAGGCCCGGCAGGCAGATGGTCAGCATCGCCAGGAACAGGCCGATGCGATAGACGACGCCGAGCAGCCGGCGCTTCAGGCGGGCGGAAGAATTCTCGTCCATTCTCACCACTCCGCACCGATCTGCGTGCGCGCCGCGGCGAGCTTGTTGAAGAAGTAGACGGTGAAGGCGATCGACAGCAGGATCGAAAAATAGGCCATGGCGTTGGCCATGCCCATGCGACCGTCGCTGTAGGCTGTGCGGGCCACCAGGGTCCACAGCAGCTCGGTGCGGCCCGCCGGTCCACCATCGGTCATGATCTTGACGATGTCATAGGCGCGCGCGACGTCGAGCGAGCGGATGGTCATGGCGATGTAGGCGAAGGGCATGACGAACGGCCACGTCACATAGCGGAATGTCTGCCACGGCGTGCAGCCGTCGACGCGCGCCGCCTCGATCGGCTCCTTGGGCATGGCGAGCAGTCCGGCGAGGATCAGGATGGCGAAGATCGCTGTCGACGACCAGATCTCGGCGATCGAAATGGCGATGAAGGCGAGATGGCCCTCGATCAGCCATGGTATGGCATTCCTGCTGATGCCGAGCGACTGCAAGGCATTGTTCACCAGGCCGATATTGTCGTTGAACATGAACTTGAACTGGAAGCCGACGAGGATCGGCGAGAACATCATCGGGAACATCATCAGCGTGCGCAGGATGCGCTGGCCGCGCGTCGCCTTCTCGACCAGCATGGCGAGGCCGAGGCCGAGCAGCATTTCAAGATTGAGCGCGATGGTCAGCAGCAGCACCGTGCGGCCGAACGCCCACCAGAAATCGGTGTTGGACAGGATCGAAAGATAGTTCCGGATGCCGATGAAGACGTAGAATGTCTCAGGTCGCGTCAGGCGGAACGGGGTGAAGCTCGAATAGAGCGACAGAAGCAGCGGCACCACGACAACCGCCGCCAGCACGATCATCGCCGGCAGCAGCAGCAGGAATGGCGCGGATGGCTTGAAGCCCTTCATCGGAATCCTTGAGGTGTTTGCATTGGACGGCGGTGCGTGGGCCGGGGATGCGTTAGCGCAAACCGCTTAGCATCCCGCGAAACGCGATCGCCTCCCCCATTGCTGATGGGGGAGGCAGCCCTGGGAGCCGCTACTAGAGCTTGCCGGCGTCCTGGAGGATTTGCGTCGCCTTGGCGGCGGCTTCATCCAGTGCCTGCTTCGAGGTCTTGTCGCCGAGGATCGCCGCCTGCAGTTCGGGATAGACGGCGTTCGAGATCTCGATCCACTCAGGCGTCTGCGGCACGGCAAAGGCGTGCGTGGCCTCTTCCTGGAAGGCGGTAAGAACCTCCTTCTTGTAAGGATCGTTCTCGGCCTGCTTCAGGTCCCAGTCCCAGACCGCGGTGCGGGTCGGCAGCGGGCCAGCTGCGGCCTCGAGCTTCTGGCTGTCCTCGTTGGTCAGCCACCACACCAGCGAGGCCGCGGCCTCCTTGTTCGGGCAATTCTCGGTCACCGAGAAGCCATGGAAACCGGACCAGCCGGTGCGCTTGCCCGACGAGCCCTTCGGCGCAACCTTGACGCCGACATTGCCGGCGACCTTCGACGACTTCGAATCGTTGAAGAAGCCGGCCCAGCCCGGCCAGTCCAGGTTGATGGCGACGGTGCCCGAGGCAAAGCCCTGGCCGAGATCGTCCCAGAGATAGTTGGTGGTTCCGGCAGGCACCGCCTTGGCCTTGTAGAGGTTGACGAACCAGTCGAGCGCGCGGATGCCGGCCTCGGAATTGAAGACCGGCTTGCCGTCCTTGTCGAGATATTCGCCGCCCTCGGCGACGACCATCTCGTAGAAGCGGCCGTTGATCGCCTCTTCCTTGCCGGCAAACTGCGTGCCGTAGAAATTGGGCGGGTTGGAGAAGAATTCGGCCTGGTCGGTGACTTCCTTCCAGGTGTCCGGCGGCACCAGGTCATAGCCGTATTTAGCCTTGAACTTGGTCTTGTTGTCGGCGTTTTCGTACAGGCTCTTCTGGTAGTAGAGTGCCGAGACGTCGAACTGAGCGCGCGGCAGCATCTCCAGCTTGCCGTCGATGGTTGCCGACGTGATCGTCGAGGGCACGAAAGCGTCGATCTCTTCCTTGGGCAGCAATTTGCTGAGGTCGGTGTAGAGGCCCGTATATTGCGGCGCGAAAGACGAATGGTTCCAGCCGACGCACCAGTTGGTGCTGCCCGAAGCGATGTCGGACTTGAGCTCCTTGTCGATGTCGAAGCCGTTCTTCTTGGTCAGGATGTTGACCTTGGCGCCCGTCGCCTTCTCCCATTCGGGAATGCGCTCATAGAGCTTTTCATATTGCTGGCCGCCGATCAGCTTCACGTCGACGGTCACGCCTTCGAACTCGCCGGGCAGGTCGCCGGCAAGGGCCGCGCTTGCACCTGACGCAAGCAGCAATGCGCCGGCGGATACGCCGGAAAGCAGTCTGTTCATTGGTATCCTCCCTTGGTGCCGCCTCGGCGGCGACCGCAACTCGTCTGATGACAACAAGTGCTACATTCATATACAAACAAAACATTCATTGGCACGTCAAGGCGAAATTTGTTTCCGCCAGCCGTGTTTCTGCGTATATGAAGGGTGAAATTCACTGGAGGGATGAGCCATGGACGACAGCGAAGAGGAGCGCTATCGCGCGCCGGCGCTCGACAAGGGGCTCGACATCCTCGAATTGCTGGCGGGCGTCGACGGCGGCCTGACCCAAGCCGAAATCGCCAAGAAGCTCGACCGCAGTCCCAATGAATTCTACCGCATGCTCGACCGGCTGGTGCGGCGCGGCTATGTCACAAGGCTTGACGGCGATCGTTACTCGCTGACGCTCAAGCTGTTCGGCCTGGCGCAATTGCACGCTCCGGTGCGACGGCTGGTCTCCTACGCCACGCCGCTGATGCGCGAACTCGCAGAGACTTCGCAACAAGCCAATCAACTCGTTGTTTTTGATCGCGGTTCTGCCGTCGTCATCGGTCAGCAGGAAGCACCGAACTACTGGGGCATATCGATCCGGGTCGGCTCCCATATCAGCTTGTTCGATACCGGCTCGGGGCATGTTCTGCTCGCCTTCCGCTCACCGGAAGAGCGCCAGATGATGATTTCCGAGCACGTCCGCAGCACCGACAAGACGGCGCAATCGGCCGAGTTCTTCACCCGGCTCGACCAGATTCGCGATCGTGGTTACGAGATGATGGCCTCGATGCAGACCGCCGGCGTCTTCAACCTGTCGGCGCCGGTGCGCAGTTCCGACGGCAAGGCGATCGCGGCGCTGTCGATTCCCTACATCACGGTGGTCAACGCGCCTTCCGCGCCCGACATCACCAGGACGATCGAACTGCTGCTGGCAACGTGTGAAAAGCTGTCGCACCTTGCCGGCTCTGCGGTCGGTTCATCGGCATGAATTCTTATTTGAATGAAGAATTCCTCCGTGAGATGATTTGAAAAGCCGGAGGGAGGAGCCTCACCATGATCGTCGACACCCATCTGCATCTCATCGCCCGTTCGGCCTTGCGCTATCCCTGGCTCACCGGCGTGCCGGCGCTCAACCGCGATTTTTCCTATGAGGAATACGCCGTGGAGGCACACCGCGTCGGCGTCGGGCGCGTGCTGCATATGGAGGTCGATGTCGATCCGGCCGACATCGAGGCCGAGACCGCTCGTGTCGAGGGGCTGTCACGGCAACCCGGCAGCATGCTGACGGGGGTGATAGCGTCATGCCGTCCTGAGCAAGGGGACTTCGCGGCCTATCTCGAACGGCAGCGGGCGAACCCGTTCGTGAAAGGCTTTCGCCGCGTCCTCCATGTCGTGCCGGACGAGCTCTCGGAAGGCGCGCTGTTCCGGGACAACATCAAGCGGCTTGGCGGCACCGGCCTGACCTTCGATCTCGTCGTGCTGCCGCACCAGATTCCCAAGGCGATCGCGCTTGCAGACCTCGCGCCCGATGTCCAGTTCGTCCTCGACCATTGCGGCGTCCCCGACATCAAAGGCAATGGCGAACATCCATGGCGCGAACACATGAGCGAGATCGCGCGCCGCCCGAATGTCATGGCCAAGATTTCCGGTGTCGTCGCCTATGCCGATGCCGGCAGCTGGACGGCCGAGACGCTGCGACCTTACGTCGAGCACACCATCAAATCATTCGGCTGGGACCGCGTCGTCTGGGGCAGCGACTGGCCGGTCTGCACGCTTGGCGGCGGCCTGTCGACCTGGGTCGCGGCGACCCATGCGCTGCTCTCAGGCTGCAGCATCTCCGAACGCGACAGGCTGTTGTCCGGGAATGCCCGCAAACTCTGGCGGCTCGGCTAGCCCGGCTGCGCCAGGATACTTTCCCGAAACAGGCGATTGAGATCGGCAACGACTTCGGCGCCTTTGTGCCGGGAAGTCATGCCGGAAAGGATGCGGTCGGATGCCGCCTGCTGGAACGCCATGTAGCCGTCATGGCGCGGCCGCACCCACGCGCCTTCCAGCGTCGCGCGCGTATCCCGATAGAAATTGCCGGTCGCTTCATTGACGGCCCGGTCTTCCCAGGCGGCTGCATGACCGGGCTGACCGCCGGCGGCGGCGTAAGGACCGCGCTGGACATCGCCGCTCGCGACCCAGTAGGCGAAATCGATGGCGGCATCTCTGGCCTTGGAAAAGGCGGACACTGCTATTCCTGTGCCGCCAAGTGCCGAACCGATCGGACCTCTGGCGCCGATGACGGGGATATCAGCAAAGGCCAGCCGTTGCGTTCGAAACCCAGCCATCGCATAGGAGACATAGCCGTAGATCAATGGCGCGCAAACGATCCGGGAATCGGCTTCCGTCATACGCTCCGAGACGGCAATAGGATCCATCTCGAAACACGCCGGATCGACGAGCGCGGCAATCTCGCGCATCGCCTCGAAGACGTCGCTGCCGGCCTCGATGTCGATGAGATCGTGGGATGGATCGGTGGCGCAGGAATGGCCGAGATTGCCGGCAAGCGTGTAGAACACCATCAGCACGTGGGGCGGTCGCAGCGGCAGCAGCACACGGCCTTGCCGGGCGAGGTCGAGCACCTCGCTCCAGCGTGTCGGCGGCGCATCGAGCGCGTCCGGCCGCCATGCCTGGACTTGGCTGGCCGCATCGACAGGGAAGGCCCACTGCCGCCCTTGCCAATTGTAGCTCGGGCAGGATTGGCCGACGCTGCCCGAGGCAAGGGCTGCGCGCTCCGCCTCGCGGCCGGCGACATCCAGCGGCTCGAGGCAGCGCTCAGCCGTAATCTGGCCGACATGCGGGTGGTCGATGACGATCAAATCGTAGGCGCGCGCGAGTTCCTCGACCGGGAAGGATTCGAAATCCTGCAGCGAGCGCTTGTCCCATTCGATGGCGATGCCGGTCTTCTGGTTCCATAGCGATGAGCAGGCGACCATCGGGTCGTAGCCGCGTGGATGGCTCCAGGTCATGCCCTTGAGTGTGGGCACGCTCACAGGCCGAACTCCTCGCGGATTGCAGCACTGTGCTCGCCGATGCGGGGCGCCGCCCGATCGACCTTGGCTCTGATGCCATCGACCCGGAGCGGCGAACTGGTGGTGAGGATCGAGACGTCGTCCTCGCGCGTCACCGTCTGCAGCATGTCGAGCGACCGAAACCCCTCGCTCGCCAGCATCTCCGGCCAGGTCAGCACCCTGGCGCACCAGATGTCGGCCGGCTCCAGGATATCAAGCCACTCGTCAATGGTCCTGGTGGCGATCCTCTGCGCGATGATCGCCTTGATGTCATCGCGCGCCGTGAACCAGGATGCCGGCTTGTCGCGGTAGGGTGCGAGTTCGCTGAGCGACAGCAGATCGGCCAGCTTGGGGATCGGCGTCATGGCGATGGCGAGGTAGCCGTCCTTGGCCGGGTAGACACCGTAAGGCGCCGACAAATAGGCATGCGCACTGCGGAAGCTGGAGCGCCTGGGCAAGCGGCGGCCGTCATTGAGATGCGTGGTCAGCACTTCGAACTGGAAATCGACCAGCGCTTCCAGGAGGCTGGTTTCGATATGGCTGCCCTGGCCGGTGATGCCGCGCCGCACGAGTGCGGCCAGTATGCCTTGCGCGCAGGCGGCACCGGCCAGCATGTCGCCGATGGCAAGACCGAACGGTACCGGCCCCTGGTCCTCGTCGCCATTCAGCCACATCACGCCGGAACGCGCCTGCGCCAGCAGGTCCTGGCCGGGCCGCTTGACCCATGGCCCGTCCTCGCCATACCCGCTGATCGAGGCATAGACGAGCCGGGGGTTGATCTTGCGGACAGCTTCGTAGTCCAAGCCGAGCCGCTCGATGACGCCCGGCCGGAAATTCTGGATCAGCACATCGGTCTTGGCCAGAAGGCCGCGCAGTGCCTCGAGATCGGCCTCGTTCTTGAGGTCGATGGCAAGACTTTCCTTGGCCCGGTTTATGGCATGAAAGATCGTTGAATCGCCGCCGATCTCGGTATCGCTGAGATAGAGCCGGCGCGACAGGTCGCCGCCATCCGGACGCTCGATCTTGATGACGCGGGCGCCGAGGTCGAGCAGCCTGAGCGAGCAGTAGGGTCCCGACAGGAACTGGCTCATGTCGACGACGATGAGACCGGCGAGCGGCAATTCGGTTGCTGCCGGCATTTCTATTTCTCCGTCTTGCCGACAAAATCGGCCGGGTTGCGGTACTTCACCGTCTGCAGATGCTCGCAATAGAGAACGAGCTCGCCTTCGCCCTTGAACACCTCGTAGCTAGCGCGGATCAGCCCCATCTCCTTGTAGCGGGGCTTCTTGTCGAGGTTGGAGCGGATCGAATAGATCGTGTCGCCAATGAAGACAGGCTTTATGAAGCGGAGCTTGTCATAGCCATAGGAAAAGGCGTTGATACAGTTGGTGGCAACCAACCCCAGGCCCGCCGAAAAGACGAAAGCGCCGGCGATCAGCCGCTTGCCGAAAATGCCTTCGCTCTCGGCAAACATCTGGTCCTGCACATAGGGGTGGATGTCGAGCACCAGCGTGTTGAACAAATGGCTGTCGCCTTCGGCCATGGTGCGTCGCAACGAGCGGATTTTTTGCCCAACTGGCCAATCTTCGTAGAACCAGTTTTCTGCGTTCCACACCGGCAGCGCGGCATGGTCCGCCGGCATGTTCTTGAGGTGCGTCGAGGCAACGCCGACGGTGGGCGCGAGGTCGCTCATGGCCGGCTCCGCCAGCCCTGCGTGGGGCACGTCATATCAATCGGAAAGCCTATCGAGGCGTCGAAATTCAAGACGTCTCCTCCCGTCAATCTTCTTTTGTAAATAGTATTTTCACATATGGGGTTGTGTTGCAAGCGTGAACGGGCGAAATTTGGCTGCACCCGCGCGTCGAAGCGCCGATGGGCAGGGGAGGAAATCATGCAGACGCCGACAATCCGACGTCCCTGTCGATGACGCCGGACGGCTCGCGCATCTATGCCAATTCGCAGGTGTTCACCTGGCGCGACGGAACCGCCTCAGCCTACAGCTTCGATCGCGGTTCGAGCACGCTGACTTACCTGAACAAGCAGCCTTCGCTGGGCTGCATCAACCGCGCACAACACCATCACTCGCGACGGCACCAAGCTGCTGGTCGCCAACTGCTGCATCGAAGCCTCGGGCAAGGCTGGCCGGGGATCAAGCCTGTTGTATTGCCGACAGCTTCCAGCTCGAGCCGTTCTCCCGCACGAATGTCCACAGCTCGGTCGTCTCTGTCGGATGGTCATCGTCGCCCTCGACGACCTTGCCGCTGGCCCGTTCGCGCGTCACGTCACGAGATTCGTAGCGCAATGCGGCCGTGGCGTAATCGCGCTCATCCTCGCGCCAGCTTTCCGCGACGTCGGCCTGCAGCAAAGTAATGTCCGTCACCTCGTTCCTGAGACCTTTGTGGGCATTGTCGGCCAGCTCTTCCGACAGATAGGACACCATTTCTGGGGTTGTCGACCGGCGCAGGGCGGCATGGTCCTCACGCCCGAATGCTTCCTGGACATCGGTCAGCAGCTGCTGGAATGCGTCGAGATCGGTCTGGGCCAGCGTGATCTCGTCAGAACCGGTGGCCGGAGAGCCTCCGCCCGACCCGCCGCCAAAGCCGGGAATTGTGAAGGAGCCTGCAGTCTGTTGCTGGCCAGTTGCACGGTTCTCAAATCGCGAAGCCTGGCCATTGCCGGCACCGGCGAGCGCCGGCGCAGGACCACGCGCCGATTGCGAGCGGAAGAACCTGATAGCCAGCATGATCGCACCACCGATGAGCAGGGCCTGAAGCAGGAAGCCGAACATGCCGGCCAGGCCGCCGAAGCCCTGGCCCACGAGCAGGCCGATCAGGCCGCCAAGCAAGAGGCCGCGCATCATTGTTCCACCGAAGCCGCTCATGAAGCCAGGCCTCTGCGGGCCGGCCTGCGGCTGCCGGGCCGCGTTGTTCACACCAGTGTTGGGCGTCATCGAACGCTCGACCGGAGCGGTCGGCGCGGGCGCTGTCCTGGTCGGCGGTGCCGATTGGAACGTACGCATGCCACGGCTACCGAAACTGCCGCCGCGACGGGCCTCGGCGTGATCCATCGCAACCATGGAAAATGCAAGTAACAGCCCTGCAAAGAGGGTGGCAAATCGGCTGGTGCGGGAAATCATCGGAGATGAACCTTTGTCGATGCGTTTCGGAAGTTTCAGCAAACGCCGGCCTGGATGCCGGACGTTATGCCGTCAGTCGAACAACTCTTCGAAGAATGATTTCTTCCGCTTCGGATAGCGGTGGCCGTGCGAGCGGGAATAATCGTCATCGCGGCCCTGGCCATGTTGCTGTTGGGAAAATGCTGCCGGATTTGCCTGTGGCGCGGGCGATGCTTCCCTGCCGGAACGCTCGATGATCTTGTCGAGTTCTCCTCGATCAAGCCAGACGCCGCGGCACTGCGGACAGTAGTCGATTTCGATACCCTGGCGTTCGCTCATCACGAGAGCGACGCGGCAGGAGGGGCAAGTCATACCAAGGAGAGAAGATGTCATACGGGGCTCCAAACCGAAAAAGAAATGAGCCCGATTGACCGAAAGAATGGAAAACGGACCCGTTAAAGCGGTCCGACATCACAATCGCCAAAAGCGATAGTCAGAGGGGCCCGGCCCGCACGGGACAATTAGGAATGCCGCGCCGCGCCTTCAAGGGCGATATTGCCTGCGGGAATGATTTGTTCGCCATCCCTACTCAAATCGTCACCACGATTTCAAATCGTCACCACGATTTTGCCGAACTGCTGGTTCGACTCCAGATAGCGATGCGCCTCGACGATTTGGTCGAACGCAAAGGTCCTGTCGATGATCGGCCTGAGCGTCCCGTCCTGCAGGCCTTCGAGGATGAACGCCTTGGCGGCCTCCAGCTTCACCGGGTTGCCGGTGATCTCGTGGACGAGGTAACCCCGCAGCGTCAGCGTTTTAGCCAGGACGGCCGGCAAAGGGAACGGGGTCGGCTCAGGGCTGAGGCCGCCATATTCGATGAGGATGCCGCCATTCGACATGGCGGCCGTCATCGGCTCAAAGATCGGCCCGCCGATTGCATCGAACACGACGCGCACGCCTTCAGGCCTTGCGATCTCAATCAGCCGCGCCGCCAGATCCTCCTTCTCCAGGACCACGACTTCAGCCGCACCGGCGTCGAGCAGCGCCTGCTTCTTCGCCGATGTTCGCGTCACCGCGATCGCGGTCGCGCCGACCTTGTTGGCGATCTGGATCGCGGCAAGCCCGACACTGCTCGATGCCGCTGTGATGACGACGCAGTCTCCCTTGTGCAGCTTGGCAATATCGATCAGTGCGCCATAGGCGGTGAGATATTGCGTCCAGACGGCCGCTGCCGTCTGCCAGCCGAGCGATGGCGGATGCTTGACGATAAGCCCGGCGGGATAGGTGGCAAGCTCGCCATAGGCGGGCCAGCGGATCATCGATTGCGGCGGGATGACGCTGACACTGTCGCCTGGGCCGAAATCCTCCACACCTTCGCCCACCGCCTCGACGACACCCGATGCTTCGAGCCCAAGCCCGGAAGGCAGCGTCGGCGTCTGGATATAGGCACCCGCGCGCAGCAGCGCCTCGGCGCGATTGAGGCCGAGCGCCTTGACGCGGATTTGAACTTCACCCGGGCCTGGTCGGGGAAGATCGACATCCTCGATGCGCAGAACCTCGGGGCCACCATGCTGGTGAAAGCGAACCATGCGTGTCATTCGGGCTACTCCAAATCATCTGGGTTGAATGAGCTATGCAGCTAGGCTTGTTGGGAATAAATGGGCGTAGAGGTAGAACAGTAGAAACCTGGAGTTTCGAATATGGATCGACTCGAAAGCATGGCCGTATTCGTCAAGGCGGTTGATCTCGGCTCGTTCGCGGCCGCCGCGGTCGCGCTTGATCTCTCCGGACCAATGGTCGGCAAGCATGTCCGGTTTCTCGAGGATCGGCTGGGTGTGCGGCTGCTCAACCGAACCACGCGCCGGCAGAGCCTGACCGATTTCGGCCGCGCCTATTACGAACGCTGCCGGCTTGTGCTGGCCGAGGCCGATGCCGCCGATGCGCTCGCCATCGATCAGTTTTCGGAGCCACGTGGAAAACTGCGTGTCACCATGCCGGCGCATTTCGGCCGCCATTGCGTGACTCCCGTGCTGCTAAAGCTTGCCCGGCAATATCCGATGCTGGAACTCGATCTCTCGCTCAGCGACCGCTTCGCCGATCTCGCCGAGGACGCCTACGACCTTGCGATCCGAACGGGCACGCTGGACGACAAGGCCGGCGTGATCGCGCGCCGCGTCGCCCGCCAGGGCATGGTCGTCTGCGCGGCGCCTGCCTACTTGGAACGCCACGGCGTGCCGCGACGGATCGAGGATCTCGCCGGCCATCAAGCGATTGTTTATCGCCGGCTTGGCCAGGTCGTTCAGCCCTGGCTGTTTGCGCGGGAGGGGCAACCCGTGCAGGAGGTCACGCCAACCGGCCGGCTGCGGCTCGACGACCTCGATGCCATCGCCGACGCGGCCGCCGACGATATGGGGCTAGCCTGGCTACCCTGGTGGCTGGTCCGCGACCGCATTCAGGCAGGCGCATTGGTGGCGCTGCTGCCGGATGAGCCGCGCTATCTCTACGACTGCTACGCGCTTTGGCTTAAGACGCCACATCTGCCGCTGAAGGTGCGGCTTGCCGTCGACGCGCTGGCGGCCGCCTTGCCGAAGTTGATGGTGTAACCGTAGCGTCCGCCTCTTGGTAAGATCGCGCCGATATTCCTTGCCCTTGGCGCGGCGGTAAAGATCATCGCCGCCACCACCCGTCGACAACAAGGACACAATTCGGGTTTCTTCTGCAAAGCCGGTAAAGAGTGCACGCTTCGGCTTTGAGGCGTGGCGTTCCAGTGTCATATGAAAGTGGCCGGCGGATTGAGCGCATTGCGGGAGTGACGGTTTATGACCAAAGGTTCGGATCTGTTCGTCGCGGCCCTCGAAAACGAAGGGGTCGAACGGATTTTCGGCATTCCGGGCGAAGAAAATCTCGATATCGTCGAATCCATACGCCGCTCCTCGATCCAACTGATCCTGACCCGCCACGAGCAGGCAGCCGCCTTCATGGCCGCTACCTATGGCCGGCTCACCGGCAAGCCAGGTGTGTGCATCACCACGCTTGGCCCAGGCGCACTCAATCTTTCGACCGGTTCGGCCTATGCGCTGCTCGGCGCGATGCCGATGATCATGCTCACCGGCCAGAAGGGCATCCTGTCATCCCGGCAGGCGCGCTTCCAGATCGTCGACATCGTCGCGGCGATGAAGCCGCTGACCAAGCTGTCGCGCCAGATCGTCTCGCCGAAGATGATCCCGTCGCTGGTGCGCGAGGCCTTTCGCGTCGCCCAGGAAGAGCGTCCAGGCCCCGTGCATCTGGAGCTGCCGGAAGACATTGCAGCGGCGGAGTGCGAACCGGTCGCGCTGGTACCGGCGCATCCCGTCGAACTGCCCCTGGCCAGTGCGGTCGCGCTCGATCGCGCTGCCCGGATGATCATCGAGGCCAGGCGTCCCCTGTTGATGTTCGGCGCGGCGGCGTCGCGGCCGCGGTCGACCTCCGATCTCGCGCAGTTTGTGTTGCGCACGCAAATTCCCTACTTCACCACGCAGATGGGCAAGGGCACCGTGCCTGGCGGAACCGAGCTCTACATGGGAACGGCGGCACTTTCGGAGCGCGACTATGTGCACGAGGCCATAGAGCAGGCCGATCTGATCATCACCATCGGCCACGACACGATCGAGAAACCGCCCTTCATTATGGGCGCCAAGGGTCCCAAAGTCATCCATGTCGGCTATCTCACAGCCGATGTCGAGCAGGTCTATTTCCCGCAAGCGGAGATTGTCGGCGACCTCGGTCCTTCGTTGGCGTTGCTGGCCGACCGCATCGAGGGCAAGATCCCCAATGCGCAGGCGCTGCTGCCGCTGCGTGAAGGTATTTTGAGTCGGATCGCCGCACGCGCTACCGAGGATCGCTTCACGCCGCAGCGCATCGTGCATGACGTGCGCGCCGTGATGCCGGCGGATGGGATCCTCGCCCTCGACAATGGCATGTACAAAATCTGGTTCGCACGCAACTACCGGACGCGCATGGCAAACACGCTGTTGCTCGACAATGCGTTGGCCACCATGGGCGCGGGCCTGCCGTCGGGGATGATGGCGGCACTGCTCTATCCACAGCGCCGTGTCATGGCCATCTGTGGCGACGGTGGCTTCATGATGAACAGCCAGGAACTGGAGACCGCCGTCAGGCTCAGGCTCAACCTCGTCGTCCTGCTGCTCGAGGACCACGCCTACGGCATGATCCGCTGGAAGCAGGCAGTCGACGAGTTTCCGGATTTTGGCATGACCTTCGGCAATCCCGACTTCGTGAAATATGCGGAGGCCTATGGCGCCAGGGGGACACGGGTCGGCGCGATCGCCGAATTACGGCCAGCGTTGGAACAGGCCTTCGCCGGCGGCGGCGTGCATCTCGTCGTCTTGCCAATCGACTATTCGGAAAACATAAAGGTGCTTGTCGACGAGTTGCGCGAGCGGCTGCCGGCGACTCAAGCGCGCTGACGGCAGCGGCAACGCCGCCGTCAGGCAGCCGGATGGTTCGGCATGGACAACGTCCGATGCGCCGCGCAGCCGAGGTTCCTAGACCTTGCAGTAGGGCGTTACCGGCGCGATGGTGCCGAAATCCTTGGCGATCTCGTAGCCGATGCCGTCGGCCGCCGCCTTGCCGACATAGGAATGGCAGAGCGTGTGGTTGTTGGTGGCGTCGACACGGATCTTGCCTTGCGGCGCGTCGAACTCGATCGACGGCAGCGCCGTCAGCACGTCGTCGTCCTTCAGCGATCCGGCTTTTCCGGCGGCCAGCGCATAGAGATGCAGGCCGTTGTAGCCGGCTTCGCCGATGCCATTGACCATCTTCTCTTGGCCGAATTTTTCGCGGAAGCTTGAGATGAACTTCTTGTTGACCGGGTTGTCGAGCGCCATCCAGTAGGGCTGCGGCGCGTAGGTGCCGGCCGCCACGCCCGGCGGCAGCGCGTCCTTGTTGAAGACCTCGTCAAGCGGCGCGATCAGCGGTTGCTTGATGTCGAAGCTGCGATATTGCTTGAGCTGGGTGACGGCGTCGTTGCCGACCACCATCGACCAGACGACATCGGGCTTCAGCGACTTGATCTTCTGGAAGGCCGGTCCGAAATCGGTGGTGCCGAACGGATAGTAGTCGGCGCCGATGATCTTGCCGCCGGCCTTTTCATAGGCCGCCGTGATCGCCTCGGTCATCTTCTGCGGCCAGGCATAGTCCGAGGCCATGACATAGATGGTCTTGCCGAGATTCTCGGCCACCCATGGCATCATCGGGTCGACCTGTTGCATCGGGATCGGACCGGTGGCGACGAAATAGCGGTTGCACTCGCCGCCCTCGAAATTGGTCGGGTAGAAGAACAGCTTCTTGGCCTTCGAGGTCACCGACAGCGTCGCACTGCGCTCGGGCGAAATGATCGTACCCATGATCACGTCGACCTTGTCTTCGTTGATGAGCTTGCGCGCCTTGTCGATAGAGCCCTTGGTCGTGGTCTGGTTGTCCTCGACGATGAGCTCGACCTGCCGCCCGCCAATGCCGTTGGCGGCGTTGAGTTCGGCGGCGGCGAGCTTGTAGCAATTGAGCAGCGTCTCGCCGAGGATCGCCTGCAGCCCGGTGATCGGGATCGACAGGCCTACCTTGACGGTGTCTGCGGCGCGCAGGATCGACGGCGCGCCGACCATGGCGAAGGCGGCGGCAGCGCCGCCCGATTTCAAAACAGTTCTTCTGCTTATCATTGTTGTGTTCCCTTCCATTCCCAGACGCGCCCCATGCACGCCTTACAAAGCCAACAGGTCCTTCAGCAGGGTCTCGTCGGCGAACGCCTCCGGCGCGCCTTCGTGGACGATCCTGCCCTTCTCCATCACCAGGCAGCGGTCCGATGCCTTGAGAACGAGGTCGAGATTCTGCTCGACCAGAACGATCGCGATGCCGCGCTCGCGGGCAATGCGCGGCACCAGTTCGGCGATCGACTGCACGATGTTCGGCTGAATGCCTTCCGAGGGCTCGTCGAGCAGCAGCACCGACGGCAGGCCGCAGAGCGCGCGGCCGATCGCCAGCATCTGCTGCTGGCCGCCCGAAAGCGTGCCGGCGACCTGCGCTTCGCGTTCGCGCAGAATCGGAAAATAGCCGAAGATGTCAGCCGGAATGCCGCCGTCGCCACGGTCCTTGGCGGCACGGGTGCCGACTTCCAGGTTTTGCCGCACGGTCAGCTGGTTGAAGATGCCGCGGCCCTGCGGCACATGCGCGATGCCCGCTCGTGCGCGGCGGAAAGCCGGCGCGTTGGTGAGGTCCTTGTCACCGAGAACCACCGCGCCGCCGCTTGCCCGCAGCGCACCGGAGATGACGCGCAGCAACGTTGTCTTGCCCGCTCCGTTGCGGCCGAGCAGGCCGACGACTTCGCCGGGCGCGACACTGAGGTCGATGCCGTTCAGCACTGGAAGCAGGCCATAGCCGGCCGAGACCGCGATCGTCCGCAGCATGGTCAGCGCCTCCCCAGATAGACATCGCGGACCATCTCGTCGGTCTCGATGTCATGGAAAGGGCCGCTGCGCAGCCGGCGTCCCTGATGCAGCACCAGCGTCTCGCAGTTCAGCGCCCGCACGAAGCGGATGTCGTGCTCGACGGCCACGATCGAGAATTCGCCCTTGAGCCGCAGCAGCATCTGCGCCGTTGCCAGCGTTTCCTGCGGCGTCATGCCGGCGGTCGGCTCGTCCAGCAACAGAAGCCGCGGCTCGATCGCCAGCGCCATGCCGATCTCCAGCCATTGCTTCTGGCCATGCGCGAGTTCACCGGCCAGCGTTGCGGCACGGTTAGTCAGCGCGACCAGTTCCAGCAATTCGCCAACCGGACGCACAGGCGAGGGCGCACCCCACCGTGCCACCTTCAGATTGTCTTCCACCGAGAGGCTCGGGAAGACGGACGGAATCTGGAACTTGCGGGCAATGCCGAGTCGGGCGATGCGGTGCAGCGGCAGGCCGGCAATGTCGTGGCCGAGGAAGCGCACGCTGCCGCTGGTTGGGCGCAGCGTGCCGGTCAGCACATTGAGGAAGGTGCTCTTGCCGGCCCCGTTCGGCCCGATGATGCAGCAAAGCTCCTTGTCGCGCACGGTGAGGTTCAGGGCCTCCAGCGCCTGCAGCCCGCCAAAGCGGATGCCGACATTTTCGGCCTGGAGCAGGACATCGCTCATTGCGCGCGCCTCCGACCTTTGAACAGGCTTTTCAGCCGCGCGTAGATCGACAGGATGCCGTCCGGCAGGACGAAGACGATGATGACGAAGACGCAGCCCAGCAGCAGCGGCCACAGGCTCGGGTTGAAGCTGCTGATCGTCTGCTGCGCACGCTGGATGAAGATGGCCCCCAGCACGGGACCAAGCAGCGTGCCGCGCCCGCCGACCGCCACCCAGACGATGACCTCCGTCGACAGAAGCAGCCCGGACAAATCGGGCGCCACTAGCCCGGCCATGCAGACATAGAGGGCGCCGGCAAGTCCGGCGATCGCCGCTGACAGGACGAAGGTCACGAGCAGCCGCAAAGGCGCGTTGTGGCCGAGCGCTGCCGCCCGGACTTCATTGTCCTGGATGGCGGTCAGCACCGTGCCCCAGCGGCCACGGCTGACCGACCACAGCGCCAGCACGGTCACCGCGACGGTGGCAGCGACAAGGATATAGCTGGACAGGTCCTGGCTGAGGTCGACATGCAGCCCGCCGACATCGAATGCGATCGGCGGAATGCCGATCAGGCCGCTGTCGCCGCCGGTGACCGAACTCCAGGAAACCGCGGCCTGCTGGCAGATGACGCCCATCGCCAGCGTGACGATGGTGAAATAACTACCGCGGATACCGCCGAAGAACAGGAAGTAGCCGATGATGGCGGCTACGAAAGCCGCACCCGCCACCGCACCCATGATGCCGAGCAGGCTTGCGAAGGGAATGGCATCGTTGAGCGTGACCAGCGCCATGATGTAGCCGCCGATGCCGAAGAAGGCGGCGTGACCGAAACACAGGATTCCGGTGCGGCCCCAGAAAAAGTCGAGGCTTGCCGCGAACAGGCCGAAGATCAGCGCATCGCGGATCACCGTTAGTTGATAGCCGCCGGCAACGAACGGATAGACCACGGCGAGTGCCACGCAGACGGCGAAGATCAGCAGCCAGTTGCGGTCACGGGCGATCATCGCGATGCTCCGTTGAGCAGGCCGTTAGGCCTAAGCCGAACAGCGACGATGGCAGCCAGCAGCACGATCGCCTGCGCCAGCGATGGCGAGATCTGGTAGTTGAGGATGCTGGTCAGCCCGCCGACGAAGACACTGCCGGCGACGAGGCCGCCGATCGAGCCGACGCCACCGACGATGACGACGAAGAAGGCGTTGGCGAGGTAGTTCACTCCCATCTGCGGCAGCACGATCGCCAGCGGCGCGACCAGCCCGCCGGCGAGACCCGCAATTGCCGCGCCGAAGGTGAAGGCGATGGCATAGGTGCGCCGCGTGTTGATGCCGACGCCCTCGGCCATTTCGCGGTTCTGGATGACGGTGCGGATATCAAGTCCGAAGGACGTCCGGCTGATCAGCAGGATGACGCCGAGCAAGGTCAGCATGGCGATGCCGATCAGGATCAGCCGGTAGGCCGGATAGACGGTGAAGACGAGGTCGAGCGTGCCCTCGATCGGCGGCGTCACCGGCTTGGCGCCGAGACCGAAGGTCAGTTCCAGCCCTTGCTGCAGGATCAGGCTGACGCCCCAGGTGGCAAGCACCGTCGAGACCGGTCTGGAATAGAGATGGCGGATGATGGCGAATTCGAGGATGCAGCCCACCACCGCACCGGCGATGGGCGCAGCGGCCAGGCCCAACCAGAAAGAACCGCCCATGCTCTGGACGAAATAAACCGCGAAGGCGCCGACGGTGACGAACTCGCCATGCGCGAGGTTGGTCACGTTCATCAGGCCGAAGCTGATCGCCAGCCCGAGCCCGACCAGCATCAGGATGCTGATCAGCGTCAGCGCGTTGAGAAGCGTGGTGATTAGAAAATCCATCGCGTCAGGCCGGGCTGGCGAGGCGTTGGCGCAGGCCGGCGAGCAGGCTTTCGGCGGCATCGATCACAGCGGCCTGATGCGGCTGCAGATCCTGCCCAGCCCACTCGTCGATATGGTCCGACAGCGGATCAACCACCTCGGTGCGGTGGTTGGCCAGCGTCTCGATAACAGCATGGCCGCAGAACGGCACATAGCCTTCGGAGTAGCCGCCTTCATGAGTCATCATCAGGCGTCCTTGCGAGGTCTCGGCGGCCAGCGCCACCATGCGCGCGGCAAGACGCCGGAAACACTCGCTGTTAAGCATCATGCGGCCGAGCGGATCGAAGCCCGACGCATCGAAGCCGGAAGCGACGATGACGAGGTCCGGTCTGTAGGCGCGCAGCGCCGGCGCGACGACGCGGTCGAAAGTCGCTTCATAGGCACCGGTGCCGCTGGCGGCCGGCAGCGGGATGTTGATGTTGTAGCCTTCGCCGGCATCTTTCCCGTTGTCGGCCAGCGCGCCGCGCCCGGTCGGGTAGAGATTGTCCTGATGCACGGAAATGGTCAGCACCGACGGGTCGGAATAGAACACCGTCTCGGTGCCATTGCCATGGTGTACATCCCAGTCGACCACGGCGGCCCGGCCAAGCAGGCCTTCCTGCTGCAGCCGGCGCACGGAGACGCCGATGTTGGAGAACAGGCAGTTGCCCATAGCCTGGTCGGGTTCGGCATGGTGTCCCGGCGGCCGTGCCAACGCATAGGCATTGTCGACCCGGCCGGTCAGCACCGCGCGCATGGCGGCATAGGTGGTTCCGGCCGACAGCAGCGCGATGTCGAAACTGTTGAGACCGATCGGCGCCTGTGGCCCGGCGAAACCGGAGCCACGCTCGCTGAGCATGCGGATATCGTCGACATGACGTTGCGTGTGCACGCGCAGCAGGTCTTCGACCGAGACCGGCTCGGGGATGATCGGCACCAGATGCCGCGACAGGCCGCTGACCTGGATGAGGTTGTTCAGCCGGCGCTTCGAGCCAGGGGATTCCAGATGCCGGCCGGGTTCCACGAAGCGGCCGGGCGGCATCATGTCGGCGCTGGAGCCGGTGTCATGCCACATCAGCTGTTCGTGAAAAACGTAGCCTGTCGCCATCCGCAGCGTCCTCTGAAAACCAGGTGACGCTAGCAGGCTAACGATCATGTGGCCCGACCCGAAAGAGGGGTTGTGCCTGTTATCTATGCCCCTCCTTTCGGAGGGGTATGGGCGCCTGCGACCCTTGCGCGGCGCGCACCGCCTGGACCCGGTTGGTCACCGCCAGCTTGCCGAAAATGTTCTTCAGATGCCATTTCACCGTGGTTTCGCTCACCGACAATGCCAAGGCGATATCGCGATTGGACATGCCCTCGGCGAGATAGCGCAGCAATTCGGCCTCGCGCTGGGTGAGCTGTTCCTTCTCGGCGGCCGGCCCGGCCAGCTTGCGCGTCGCCACGGGCATCGCCTGCGCGGCATCGATGATGCGCGTCGCATAGGCCGACAGTGCGGGATC
This sequence comes from Mesorhizobium sp., assembly GCA_004017275.1. Taxonomy (GTDB): domain Bacteria; phylum Pseudomonadota; class Alphaproteobacteria; order Rhizobiales; family Rhizobiaceae; genus Mesorhizobium. The sequence continues at coordinate 487,548 of SAKE01000001.1, forward strand.
GGTTTTGGCCTGGGCCGCACGTAGGCGCATCAACCCTTCGACAACAGGCCGTCCCTCGTCGACGAAGGAACGGATGAAGCCTGACGGCTGGGCAAGACGAAGTGCCTCGAGGAGATAACGGTCCGCCACGCGTTGGTCATGGGCGGCGCTGGCTGCCTTGGCGCGCAGGATCAGCGCCAATATATGGCGGCGCATGCGCCCGCTGACCCTCGTGCGCTCCAGAAGCGCGTCGAAAACCCGCGCGGCATCGGCGTAGGATTTCTCGGCCGTCAGCAGGCGGCCCTCGGCGAAGAATTCAAACTCGTTGGCAGTGGTGATGACCATCGAAGCCTCGGTCTCGTCGCCGCGGTGTTCGGTCAGCAGCGCACGCGCCTCGGTATTGCGATTCTGGTCGAGCAGCACGCGTATGCGGTCATGCATGATCATCGATGCCAGGCGGCGATACACCGTGCCGCGCACGCGCTGATACACGCGCTCCAGCATATCCAATGCCGCTTCGGTGCGGCCGGTCAGCTGCAGCACACGGGCATAGGTCGGCACGCTGGCCAAGGGATAAACGATGACCGCGGCCCCCTCGATCAGCGGTCCGAGATTCTCGACCAGCGTCAGCGCTTCGCCCGACGCATTGGTTTCGTAGGCGAGTTCGGCAAGCAGCGTTCCGGCCAGGGCCTCGGCATACGAGTTCGCACCGATCCGCGCCCTGGCCTCGATGATCGCGTTGCGCAGCAGCCGCTCGGAGGCGGGCAGGCGGCCCGCCGAACGCTCGACGATGGCCATATAGCAATTGGCGATGGTGACGCCGAGCAGGCTGCCGCTTCGCTCATGCGCCCGTCGCGCCGCATCGATCGCGGCGCGCGCGCCTTCGAGGTCGCCCAGCGCATACAGGTTGTAGCCGATGACGTTGGCGGTCGCGCCCTCCATGAACCAGGCATCGGGCGCGATGGTGCGCAGGGCCGCAAGTGCCGTGTCGCGCGCCTGATCGAACTGCTCCAGCGTGCTGTGGACGGCAGCGGCGAGGACCACCAGCTCGGCCTCGATCGTCGTGCCGGTCATGGTGCCCGGGTCATTGCTGTCAGCCGGGCCGTTCTCTACCAGCTTGCGGGCATTGCTGAGCGTCTGCTGCGCGATCTCGGGTTGGCTGCTGTGCACCGCCAGCCACAGCACAACGAGCTGCAGCCGGATGCGCTGGTCGATCAGCGTCCTCGGCAGCAGCGCCAGCAACTGGCGCACATAGAGAAGCTGGCACTGTGCGATGAGGTCGAGCGCGTTATTCTCGACGAACACCGCCGCGCGTGCCTGGTCGCCGGCGGCCAGCGCATGCCCGATCGCCTCGGTCAGTATCTTGCGCTCGCCGAACCATTCGGCGGCCGCCAGGTGCAGCGGCGCAATCATCTCCGGTTCGCGCCGTTCCATCTCCCGGCTGAGGAAATCGCGGAACAGATGATGGTAGCGGAACCAGCGCCGCTCTTCGTCGAGCGGCACCAGGAACAGGTTGCGCGTTTCGATCTCCGTGATCGCCGCCTCGGCGTCAGCTGCCCGCATCACCGCCCGGCAGGCTTCGGCGCTGAAGCGTTCGAAGATCGAGCTGTAAAGCAGGAACTTCGCGATCGACGGCGGCAATTCCAGGAACACTTCGCCCATCAGGAAGTCGGCGACGTTGCGATTGGCGCCGGTGAAATTGCCGATGACGGCTTCGGGTGCATGCGCAGCGCTGAGCGACAAGGAGGCCAGTTGCAGGCCGGCGGCCCATCCTTCGGTGCGCGAGCACAAGGTCTCCACCGTGCCGCTGCTGACGCTTAGGCCCAGTTTCTCGTTGAAGAACGCCTCGGCTTCGGAGGAAACGAAACGCAGATCGTCAGGGCCGATTTCGAAAACGTCGCCAAGCACCCTGAGCTTGCCAAGCTGCAGGTCGGGAAGGCCGCGCGAGCCGATGACGAAGGCGACGTTGGCCGGTGCCTGCCGGGTCAGGCGCTCCATGAACCGCTTCACCGTCGGCGCCTCGATGGCGTGGTAGTCGTCGAAAAACAAGGTCATATCGGCCTCGCGCTCCGCAAGACCCGCCACAAGGGCTGCGAGCACGACATCGAGCTGCGGGATCGGGCTCGACTGGAAGGCGAGGTCGAGTTCCGCCGGGCTCTGGACCAGATGGCGCAGCGCGCCCACCAGATGCGACAGGAAGGCACCCTCGTCATTGTCCGTTGCCTCGCAGGACAGCCATGCGGTCAGCCGGCCGTGGCGCGCGACTTCCGCGGCCCATTGCGCCATCGTCGTCGATTTGCCGAAGCCGGCGGGCGCGGCGAACAGCACGATGCGCGTGTCGATATGGCGCTCCAGCGTCGACAGAATGGTCTCGCGGCGCACCCATCGGCGATGCTGCGGCGACGCTTGGCTGACGGATGGCGGAGCTGTTCTCATCTAGGTCCGCGCAAGCTGTCGGTTCTCCGGGGAGAGCGAGGCTCCTTTGCCATTGCTCCACTCCGCTTCGATCAGCGGAATCTGCGGTGCGGCATCGCGCGGCAAGGTTCCTTTGATCCGAGGATCGTCGACGATCTCAAACCCGGTCGCGAAGGGCACGAACCCGCAGGCACTGTAGAAACCGATGACACTGTGATGATCGAAGCTGCTGGTATGCAGCCAGATGCGGCTTGGATCGAGGCGCCATGCGAGGTCCAGCGCACCAGCCATCAGCCGTTTGCCGAAACCTCTGCCGGTCACGGACGGGAACAGGCCGAAATAGGTGATCTCGATCTCGCTGCTGTCGGCGACGAAGAATTCGACCATACCGAGATGCGTGCCACTTTCATCGTAGCCGTAGTAGAGATGCTGGCGCGGGTCGGCGAAATGCTCGGTGATTTCGGCATCGGACATTTCGGAAACGCGGTCCCACAGCCAGGGCGCGCCGATCTCGAGGAAGATGGCTCGGTAGGAAGCGCAGTCGGGCGTCGTGATCCGTGTCATGGCCAAGGGGTGCGCGAGATCGGGCTGCGGCGAGCGCGCCTCCATCCACGTCACCGCATTGGCAAGCTTGCCCGCCGGCAGGCGATGGTAGCCAATGGCGAGATCGGTGGTTTCGGCCGGCATCGTGTCTTCGGTGATCAACGCATTCCTCGTCATGTCTTCCAGAGATAGCAGTATCGGCTTGCTGCATCCGATGCCAACTCCCCAAGACCATGGCAGCATCGAACGGCAAGTCCTGGACTGAAAGTTTGGCGCGTATGCCTCTTGCATTTCACCGGAATGGCATATGAGATATGATACACCATCCAAACGAAAGTGAAATATGATGCCTGGGCGGATTGCGGACGAGGCCATTCTCAGCGCGGTCGATGACGGCTTCGTGCGACAGGTCGCGTTTCTGCAAGACCTCGTGCGGTTTCCTTCGCAGCGCGGTGAGGAGCACGCGGCCCAATCGTTCATGGCTGCTGCCTACGAGGCGGATGGCTATGCGGTCGACATGTGGCGCGTCGATGTCGACGCGATTCGCGACCTGCCTGGCTTTTCGCCTGTGGCGGTTTCCTATGACGACGCCTTCAATGTCGTCGCCACCCACACGCCGCGAAACGCGACCGGCCGCTCGCTGATCCTCAACGGTCACATCGACGTCGTGCCGACAGGACCGCTCGACCGCTGGGGCAGGGATCCCTACGACCCGGCGATCGAAGACGGCTGGATGCATGGTCGTGGCGCCGGCGACATGAAGGCCGGCTTGTCCGCCTGCCTCTATGCGCTGACCGCCTTGCGCAGCCTTGGCTATCAGCCGGCCGCGAACGTTTACCTGCAGTCGGTGGTCGAGGAGGAGTGCACCGGCAATGGCGCGCTCGCCTGCCTGCAACGCGGCTACCGCGCCGACGCCGCCTTCATTCCCGAACCGCTGGAACCGAGATTGATGAGGGCGCAGGTCGGGCCGATCTGGTTCCGGGTCGAGGTCGACGGCGATCCGCAGCATGCGTCCGGCGCTTTCTCGGCCGGCGCCAATGCCATCGAAAAGGCATTCGTCATCATCCAGGCGCTGAAGCAGCTCGAAATCGTCTGGAACGCGCGCAAGGTCGATGACCCGCATTTCCACGATCACTCGCATCCGATCCGTTTCAACCTCGGCAAGATCGAAGGCGGCGAGTGGACATCGAGCGTTCCGGCGCGCTGTTTCTTCGAGATGCGCGTCGCGACCTATCCCGGCCAGAAGTTGGAGGATGCCAGGGCCGAGCTTGAGGCCTGTATCGCCGATGCGGTGCGCACCGATCCGTTCCTGGCCAACCGCCCGCCAAAGATGACCTATAATGGCTTCATGGCCGAGGGTTATGTCTTGCAGGGCGCCGACGAGATGGAAGCCGTGCTGCGCCGCAGCCACACCGCCGTCTGGGGCGAGCCGCTGACGGAACATGTAACCTCGGCGACAACAGATGCGCGCTTCTTCGGCCTTTATGCCGACACGCCGGCGATCGTCTATGGCCCAATCTGCCGCATGCCGCACGGCTATGACGAGGCCGTCGATCTCGACTCGGTGCGCAAGGTCACACAGACCATTGCGCTGTTCATTGCCGACTGGTGCGGGCTCGAGCCTATCGAGGCTAGGCCATGAATGCGGCCGTGCCCGATGTTTTCGGCGAAACACTCGCCGAGGACGCACCTGATGTCTCGACCGCCGACGCGCTCGCCATCCTGCGCCGGCACTACGGGCTCACCGGTACCGCGCGTCCGCTGCCTGGCGAACGCGACCACAATTTCCATATCCAGACCGATGGCGATGGCCAGTTCGTCCTGAAGATTTCCCATCCGGCGGAAGAGGCCGGCTTCACCGATTTCCAGAACAAGGCGCTCGACCACATCCTCGCGGTCGACCCGACCTTGCCGGTTCCCTCGGTGCGCAAAAGCCTTGAGGGCGAAGCGCAGTTCGCCGTCAGCGTCGCTGGCTCGGCGCCACGCATCATTCGGCTGGTCACCTATCTGCCCGGCCAGTTGCTTGCGCGCTCGCTCCCGTCAGCAGCGCAGGATCGCAATCTCGGCATCTTCCTCGCCCGCCTCGGCCGGGCGCTGCGCGGTTTCTTCCATCCGGCCGCCGGCAGCGACCTGCTCTGGGACATCCGCAAGGTCGCCAAGACACGGCCGATGATGGCGCATATCACCGACCTTGGCCGTCGGGCGATGGTCGAACGCGTCGTCGACGCCTTCGAGGAGCATGCTGCGCCGGTCATGCCGAAACTGCGCGCCCAGATCGTCCACAACGACATGAATTCCTACAATGTTGTGATGGATGCGTCGCGGCCGGAGGTGGTGAGCGGCATCCTCGATTTCGGCGACATGATCCATTCGCCGCTGATCTGCGACCTCGCCATCGGCGCCGTCTACCGCTGGCCGGCGCAAGGTCATCCGCTGGCGCCGGCAGCACGCTTTGTCGCCGGCTATCAATCGGTGCAGCCATTGGAGGCCGAAGAGATCGGCATTCTTTTCGAACTGATCCGTGCCCGGCTTGCGCTCATCGTCAACATCGCCAGTTGGCAGGCCGAACGCTTCCCGGCCAAGCGCGACTATGTGCTGCGCCTCGCCACCGAGGTCTGGGCCTCGCTCGAACGGCTGGATGGCCTGTCGTCCGCTGATGCCCGCCGCTATTTTCTCGACAATTCCAATCCGGAGTAGATGCTCGTGTCCCAGTCCTCGCCTTACCCCGCAAATGCCGACGCGGCATTGGAACGCGCGCTGCTCGAGCGCCGCGCAAGGCTGCTCGGGCCGACCTACCGCGCCTTCTACCGCAACCCGATCCACCTGGTGCGCGGCAGCGGTGTCTGGCTCTACGACGCGCAGGGCCGCAAATTCCTCGATGCCTACAACAACGTCGCCTCGGTCGGGCACTGCCATCCGCGCGTCGTAGAGGCGCTTTCGGGGCAGGCCGCAACGCTCAACACCCACACGCGCTATCTCAGCGAGATCATCCTCGACTACGCGGAAAAACTGCTAGGCACCGTTCCGGCCCATCTCGGCCACGCCATGTTCACCTGCACCGGAAGCGAAGCCAACGATCTCGCCATCCGCATCGCCCAGCATTCCAGTGGCGGCACAGGCGTGATCATCACCGATTTCGCCTATCACGGCGCCACCATCGCGACGGCGCAGCTGTCGCCGGCCGCCGTCGGGGCAAAGGGCGTGCCCGCACACCATCGCACCGTGGCAGCGCCCGACACATTCCGAGACCATGGCCGGGCCGCACATGATTTCGCCAGGAACGTCGCCGCCGCCATCGAGGACATGCGCACAAAAGATATCCGGCCGGCCGCACTGCTTCTCGACTCCGCCTTTTCCAGCGACGGCATTTTCTTTCCGGATGCGGCGGTGATGCGCGAGGCGGCGGATCACGTCAAAAAGGCAGGCGGCATCGTCATTGCCGATGAGGTACAGTCCGGCTTCGGCAGGCTCGGCCAGGGCATGTGGGGCTTCGCCAATTATGGCATCGAGCCCGACATCGTCACCATGGGCAAGCCGATCGGCGATGGGCACCCGATGGGAGCCGTGCTCGTGCGGCCACAGCTTGTCGCTTCCTTCGGCTCGAACACCGGTTATTTCAACACTTTCGGCGGCAATCCGGTCGCGGCCGCCGTCGGCCTCGCCGTTCTCGATGTCATCGAAGGCGAGGGGTTGATCGAGAATGCGCGCAATGTCGGCGCCTACACGGCCGAGCTGCTGCGCGCCCTGCAGAGCCGGCATGGCGCCGTCGCCGACGTCAGGCATAACGGCCTCTATTTCGGCATCGAGCTGACGGCGGACGGCGACGAGGCGCTGGCTGCCACCAAGACATCAGCGGTCGTCGAAGCCATGCGCGAGGACGGCGTGCTGATCTCTTCCTGCGGTCCGCGCGGCAATGTGCTGAAGATCAGGCCGCCACTGCCGTTTGCCAGGGGCAATGCCGAGCAACTGGCCGAGACGCTCGACCGCGCTTTGTCGAACTGGTGATCGGAGCAGGCCGCGCATGCTGAAGCTCGAACATCAAACCCTGAATGACCGCGCCTATGGCGCCCTCAAGCAGGAGTTGATTTCAGGCGGCTTCAGCCCGGGCCAGACGCTGGTCATCCGCAAGCTCGCCGAGACGTTCGGCATCTCGACGACACCGATCCGCGAGGCGCTGCAAAGGCTGGTCGCCGAGCGGCTGCTCGAGATGCAGAACAACCGCTCGGTCATCGTGCCGTTGCTTTCAGCGCCGGCCTTCGAGGAGCTGACGCGCATCCGCATTGCCGTCGAGGGACTGGCGGGCGAGATGGCAGCGACCAGGATGAACGAAAGCGGGCTGGCTGACATACAGGCGACGCTCGCCGGCATGCAGCGCGCCATCGAGGTCGGCGACGCCAGGGCCTATCTGACGCTGAACGAGGCCTTCCACTTCGCCATCTACCAGCACGCCGGCGCGCCGATCCTTTTGAACATGATCCGTGACCTCTGGGGACGGGTCGGGCCGTATCTCAAGCTGCTGATGCGGGCCGATCGCTACATCCCGCAGTCCAACGATGCGCATCGCAAGATCGTCGCCGCATTGGAGCAGCGCAATGGTCCTGCTGTGCGAATTTTCATAGAAGAGGACATCGCCGCGGCGGCCGCCGTACTGTCGGCAAACCTTGACGGTGCTAAGTAACCGCCGGCCTAGCTCGTCCTGTCCAGCCGATCGCGCAGCATGCTCCAGCCGAGCAGCATGTTGGGCGCATGCCGCAGCACGGCATGGAACGGGATCGGCGTCGGCGGCGCGAAGGGGAGAGGTAGATCACGGGCATCGGTTCCGGCGGCCCAATCGGCCAGCACTTTGCCCATCGCCGTCGTCATGGCAATGCCGCGGCCGTTACAGGCACGACCGGCAATCAGGCCCGGCCCGAGGTCGATCAGGTGCGGCAGGAAATCCGGTTCGACCGCTGCCATTCCCGACCAGCTATAGGCAAGTGGCGGCAAGTCGGGCAGGTCGAGATGCCTGGCGGCCCGTTGCCAGATCGTCCGCGGTACGCGCGTGTCGGCACCGGCGCCGAGAATATGCATGCCGCCGCTGATCAGCCGGTTTTCGGCGTCGAAGCGGAAGGTGAACAGATTGCGTCTGGTGTCGCCGACGCCTTGCCCACCGGGTAAGAGGCGCGTGCGCACTTCGCGCGGCAGTGGCGCTGTCGCTATCTGGAAAACCTTGAGCGGAAAATAGGTTCGCTGCAATGACGGATTGAGGGACCGGCCATAGGCGTTGGTGGCGATCAGCACCTTTGCGGCGTGTACCGATTCCGCCGGCGTTTTCAACATCCAGCCATCGGCTATGCGGTTAACCGAGGTGACGCGCGTCTGCTCGAAAATCCTTGTGCCGGCCTTCTCCGCCGCATCGGCAAGCCCGTGCGCATAGGCGACCGGATTGAGCACGCCGCCAGAACGGTCCATCCAGCCGCCGACATAGCCTGGCATGCCGGTCAGTGCTTCGATTTCCCGCCGATCCAATGTGACTGCCGGTCGGCCACGCTGTGCCCATTGCCCGGCACGTGATTTGACCTTCTCGAAGGCGGCAGGCGAATGCGCCGGCTGGATCCATCCGTTCTGCACTGCGTCGCAGTCGATGCCGTGCTGCCGGATCAGGCGGAAGACCAGGTCGGCGCTGCCGGCGGCGAAATCGATCAGCCTTTCGCCGCGCGACGCTCCGAGGTGGGCCAGTATGTCGACCGGATCCATCTTGGCGAAGTTTGGCACGACGAAGCCGGCGTTCCTGCCGGTCGCGCCCCAGGCGATGAATTCCGCTTCGAGAACGGCGACGGAAAGGCCTTTGCCGGCGGCATGCAGCGCGGTGGAAAGGCCGGAAAAGCCGCCGCCGACGATGGCCAGGTCGACATCGAGCCCGCCTTGCAGTGCTGGCCGCTCGCGGCGGTCGCGACTGACGGCATGCCAGAGGGAAGCGCCATGCGCTTCCTGCCGAACCGCGGCATTCATGACGGGGAAATGCTCTTGGCCGTCGCTACCTTCGCCCGCTTGCCAAACCGCGGCCGCCGCAGCCTGTCGCCGAGCAGGCCGTTCGGCCGGATCAGCAGGATGACGCAGAGCATAACGCCAATCGCAGCGATCTGCAGCGCGGCGGCGCGGGCCTGCTGTTCCGGTGGGAAGAGGATGCTGGTCAGCGTGCCCGATCCGGCCCATATCGCCCACACCAGGACGCTGCCGATGACGGCGCCGAGATTGCTGCCCGAGCCGCCGACGATCAGCATCACCCACACCTGGAAGGTCAGGATCGGCAAATAATTGTCCGGCGCGATGAAGCCGGTGAAATGCGCCTGCAATGCACCGGCCAGTGCCATGATGGCGCCGCCGACGGCAAAGGCCTGGACGCGGTAGAAACGCGCGCTCTTGCCAAGCGAGATCGCCGCCCGCTCATCCTCGCGCAGCGCCTTCAAGACACGTCCCCACGGGCTTCGCGACAGATGTTCCAAGGCGAGATAGGCGATCAGCGTCACCACCGAGACGACGGCAAGGTTGGACAGGTTGAACAGCAGCGGCGTCTCGGCAAGGCTGCCGAAGGGACGCGGGATGAAGCCGATGCCGAACGGTCCGCCGGTCAGCTTCTGCGCGTTGAGCGCGACCAGTTGCACCACCACGGCGACGCCGAAGGTGGTGATCGCCAGATAGTCGGATCTGAGCCGCAGCGTCGCCATGCCGGTTAACGCTGCGGCAATGCCGCCGACGACCATGGCGCCGAGCCAGCCGACAAGGATAGGCAGGCCAAAGCCACCCAGCCGCACGGCGTCGTCGGGAGTGGTCAGCAGTGCCGAGGTGTAGGCGCCTATGGCGACGAAGCCGGCGAGGCCGACATTGAACAGGCCGGTCAGGCCCCACTGCAAATTGAGCCCCAGCGTGACCAGCGAGAAGATCAGCGCGGTGGTCAGGAAGAAGGCGCCGTAGCCGAGCAGGTCCATCAGCGTTCCCTCACACCAAACACGCCGATTGGCCGCACGAACAGCACCGCCATCAGGATGATGAAGGAGACGGCGGCGCGCCACTCGGCGCCGATCAATTGCACGGCACCAGCTTCGGCGAGCCCGATGATCAGGCCGCCGAGCACCGCACCGGGGATGCTGCCGATGCCGCCGAGAATGGCGGCGGCAAACATCGGCAGCAGCATGTCGAATCCCATGAACGGGCGAATCTGCACCAGAATGCCGATCATCACGCCGGCGACGCAGGCCAGCGCCCCGCCGATAACCCAGGTGACGCGCACCACGCTGCCGACGTCGATGCCGACGACGCGGGCCAATGCCGCGTTCTGGCTCAAGGCCTGCATCGAGCGGCCGGTCTGCGTGCGCGTCATCAACAGATGCACGCCCAGCACCAGCACGGCGGTCAGCAGCAAAAGCGCGATCTGGTCGGGCGTAATGCGGATGCCGAAGCCGACCGGCATGGCGATCTGTATCGCGCGGCTGAAATAGGTCGGCCGCGAGGTGAAGGTGAATTCGAGCAGGCTGCGGAGCGCCATCGAGGCGCCGAAGCTCGCCATCACCACGATGATCGCCTGGCCTTGCGAGCGCAGCCGCGAAAACAGCACCTTGTCGAGCAGCAGCGCCAGCAGAGCGGTGAACGCCATGCCGACGACCAGCGCGACAATCAGCGGCCAACCGAAGGAGAAGGGCGCGATCGGCGCCACCTTGCCGAATGTCGCGCCGATGGCACCGACGACGGCCAGCGTCGCATAGGTGCCCCAGGCCATGAAGTCGCCATGGGCAAAGTTGGAGAAGCGCAGGATCGAATAGGTGAGCGTCACGCCGATGGCGCCCAGGCCAATCATCGAACCCGTCAGCAATCCGTCGACGACAAATTGCAGGCTCATACCGTGCCTCCTTTCCCCGCCTGCGATGGGCGCTGGCCGAGATAGAGTTCGGCGACCACCGGATCGTTCCACAGCTCGGAAGCAATGCCCTCGTGCCGGTCCTTGCCCTCGACCAGCACATAGGCGCGGTCGCCGATGGCGAGTGCGGCCTTGGCGTTCTGCTCGACAAGCAGGATGGTGACGCCGGATTTGCGGATGCCGGCCAGCATCTCGAACACCATCGAGACGAATTTCGGCGACAGGCCGGCCGACGGCTCATCCAGCACCAGCACCTTGGGGTGGACGATCAGGGCGCGCGCAACGGCGAGCATCTGCCGCTGCCCACCCGACAAATTGCCGGCGGCGGTGCGGCGCTGGCGGACGAGGTCGGGGAAAGCCGCATACATCTCCTCGATGCGGGCGGGGATTTCGCGCCGCTCGAGGATGCCGCAGGCGACCCTTAGATTGTCCTCGACCGACATCAGCGGGAAGATGTTTTCGGTCTGCGGCACGAAGGCCAGTCCAAGCCGCACCATGGTGTGCGCGGGCGCGGCGGTGATATCCTTGCCGTCCAGAAACACCGTGCCGCTGGTGATCGGGACAAGCCCGGCGATCGCCTTGATGAAGCTCGACTTGCCGGCGCCATTGGGGCCGAGGACGACGACGATCTCGCCCTTGGCGACGGTGATCGAGGCGCCACGCACGATCGGCACGCCCGGTTCATAGCCGGCTTCGAGGTCGCGGACATCGAGAACGGTCTCGCTCATGCCGCGCCTCCGAGATAGGCCTCGATGACGCGCGGGTCGCGCGCGACTTCTTCCGCCGTGCCTTCGCTGAGCAGCTGGCCGCTCGCCATGACCAGGACGCGGTGGCAGAGCCGCGTCACCATGTCGATATTGTGCTCGATCAGCAGGAAGGTGATGCCGCGTGCGTTGATGTCGCGGATGCGGTCGATGATGACTTCCAGCAGCGTGGCGTTGACGCCGGCCGCCGGTTCGTCGAGCAGGATGATCGCAGGGTCGGCCATCATGACGCGGGCGAGTTCGAGCAGCTTGCGCTGGCCGCCGGAAAGCACCCGTGCCGGCTCGTGCGCGAGGTGGGTGAGGGTGACGAGCTCCAACAGTTCGAGCGCCTTTGTCCTGGCGGCTCTTTCCTGCGCAGCCACGCGCCATGGCGTGACGAAATTGGCGAGCAGCTTTTCGCCGGCCTGGCCCTGTGCCGCTAGCATGATGTTTTCGATCAGCGTCAGATTGGGCAGCGGGCGGGGGATCTGAAAGGTGCGGCCAAGGCCACGGCCGATGCGCAGATGTGCGGCTTCGCCCGAGACTGGCTTGCCGTTGAGAAAGATTTCGCCGCTGGTCGGCAATATGCTGCCGGCGAGCAGATCGAACATCGTTGTCTTGCCGGCACCGTTGGGACCGATCAGGCCGAGGATTTCTCCCGCTTTGACGTCAAACGAGACATCGTTGACCGCGACAAGGCCGCCGAACCGCCTGACGACATTCCTTGCCGTCAGAACCGGCGCGCGGGTTTCCCCTTGCCGTTTGGTTGCCTCGCTCATCAAACCCTCTGGCCGAAGACGATCGTTGCCGTCTCCTGATTATGATTTGTGATCACACTTGCTTTGATCACGCTATTCGGCTTTAATTTCCTCCGCAAGCCAAAAACCGGCCAAGAACGGAATTCCATGCAAAAGGCTGCCATCGAAAAGAACAACGAGGCGATTGCGGCCCAGCTTGCGCCGGTCGGTCGCGAAACCGTGCAGGACCGCGTCTATTCCGAACTGCGCCGTGCCCTGATCGGCGGCCTGTTCGAGCCGAGCCAGGTGCTGACCATCCGTGGCCTGGCCGATGCGCTGGTCACTTCGACCATGCCGGTGCGCGAGGCGCTCGGCCGGCTGATCACGGAAAAGGCGCTGGAGGCGCTGCCCAATCGGTCCGTGCGGGTGCCGCCGATCACGCTGGAACGTCTTGACGATCTCTTGCGTGCCCGCATCCTGATCGAGGGCGAGGCGATCGCGCTGGCGGCCGCGCGCATGGGGCCGCGCCAGATCGCCACCATCGAAACCATTCTCGGCGAATGGGACGAGATGCGGGCGCTGAAACACAAGAAGGACGTCGATCGCGAAGTGACGCTCAACCAGAGCTTTCACTTCGAGATCTACCGTTCCTGCGGCTCGGCCGTTCTGATCCCGATGATCGAAAGCCTGTGGCTGCAATCAGGCCCTTGCATTCGTGTCGCCATCTATGCCTTCTCGGAAGCCGGCGAGGTCGACACCGCCCAGTACCACCGCCGCATCGTCACGGCACTGTCCACGCAGGATGGGCAGGCGGCGCGTGAATCGCTGGTCGCCGACATCAGCCGGCCCTTCACCTTCCTCCGCAGCAAGCTGCAGGCCAATGCCGCGAAAGACCAGACATGACCGCTATCAGGATCACCGAGCCGCGTTCGAAGCTTTCCGTCACGGCGCTGTTGCTGCCCGAAAAGGCACCGGAGAACGCCGCCTTCCTCTCGGCCTATCTCGGCACGCCACGCGTCGTCCCCGGCATCCATGCGATGTGGACGGGGCCGGAAATCTCCTGTCCGGTTCCATCAGCCGATCTTGAGGGCCAGGCCTATGCAAAATCGTTGCCGGCCGAGAACGCGACGCTGAACCCGCAGGCGGGCGACATCGTGCTGTCCTATGTGCCGCCACGCATGTGGGGCGGCAATCCCAATGCGATCTTCGACATCGGCCTCTATTACGGCCAGGGTGCGCGGCTGTTATTCCCGATCGGCTGGCTGGCCGGCAGCGTGGTGGCGCAAGTGCGCGTCGAAGAGCGCGATCAGTTCGCCGCCGCATGCGGTGTCATCCGGCGCAACGGCGCCTGCGATGTCACCTTCAGCCTGGTGGAGGCCTGACATGGCCGACGACAGTTTCGAACTCTTCGATCTTCGCGTCGAGGCGGTCATTCCCGAGGGCAAGCCGATCTATTGCGGCGCCAAGGCCGGCGACTATTTCGAACTCAAGGGCGAGATGCTGTCGATGCCGGCAGGGCAAGGCTTTTCGATCTATTCGATCTCGGCCGTGCTGCCGCTGCTGGCGGCCAAGCAGCGCCCAACCCACCGGAACGACTGGATGACCTCGGACGCCGAGATTGCCTGTCCCGATCCCAATTGCGCCAGCCGGCTGCGGATCGTCAGGGTGGCCAAGCGACGGTTCAGCCATGCCGATACCACGGCCGTGCCGTTGCCGAAGGAGAATGACCTGACATGACCGCCAAGACCTTCGAACTCGGCCCCGGCTACACAATCTCGCGCGTCATCCGCGGCGGCTGGCAGCTGGCCGGCGGCCACGGCGCCATCGACCGCAGCCAAGCGGTGGCCGACCTGATCGCCACTTTCGATGCCGGCATCTGGACCTATGATTGCGCCGACATCTACACCGGCGTCGAGGAGCTGATCGGCGCCGCGCGCCTGCGGCTGGCCAGCGAGCGCGGCCTCGATGTCGCGGCCAGGATGAAGGTGCACACCAAGCTGGTGCCCGACCTTGAACGACTTGCCAGCATCAGCCGCGACTACATCAGGGGCATCGTCGACCAGTCGTTGCGGCGGCTGAAGACCGAGCGGCTCGATCTCGTGCAGTTCCATTGGTGGGACTATGAACAGCCACGCTATGTCGAGGCGATGGGCTGGCTCAACGAACTGCGGCTCGAAGGCAAGGTGCGCAATCTCGGCACCACCAATTTCGACACGCCGCGGCTCGCCGAAATCCTCGCTGCCGGCATCCCGCTGGTCAGCCAGCAGCTGCAATATTCGGTGCTCGACCAGCGGCCAGGCAACAGCCTTGCCGCACTCGCGTCGAAGAACGGCGTCAGCTTCCTCTGCTACGGGTCGGTAGCCGGCGGTTTCCTCAGCGACAAATGGCTCGGTATGGCCGAGCCGGCCACGCCGCTCGAAAACCGCTCGCTGGTCAAATACAAGCTCATCATCGACGATTTCGGCGGCTGGGAGCTGTTCCAACACCTGCTTCAGGCGCTGAAGGCCGTTGGGAACCGCCACGGCGTCGACATCGCCACCATCGCCAGCGCCTGGGTGCTGGAGCAGCCGCAAGTGGCGGCCGTCATCGTTGGTGCCCGCAACCAGGCGCATGCACTGGCCAATGCGGGCATCATGGACGTTGCGCTCGACGCCGAGGACCGGAGGCGGATTGCCGCCGTCATCGCACAAGGCGCCGGCCTCGAGGGCGACGTCTACACACTGGAGCGCGACCGCCACGGCCGCCACGGTTCGATCATGCATTACAACCTCAATGCGGGGAAGAAATGAGCGGCGAACCGTCCCTGTTTTCACGCGCCAGCGCCGAAATCATCGACCTGCATCGCTTCTTCGTCGATTGGTTCGTCGCCGCGCGAGCCAACACGGTGGACTTCGGCCGCTTCGAACGCGCCATGGGCAAAGACCTCAGCATGGTGGCGCCGGACGGGCAGGTCCTCGATCGCGATGCGGTCGTCGATCATGTCCGCTCAAGCCGCGCCTCTTGCGACGACGGCTTTGCCATTTCGATCGAGGACATCCGTCCTGGCTGGCAGGGCGCGGACACCATCGTCGTCCTTTATGTCGAAGCGCAATTGCGCGACGGCAAGCACAGCCGCCGCCAGTCGAGCGCCGTCTTCACCACCAGTTCATCGGCGCCCAACGGCGTCGAATGGCGACATCTGCATGAAACCTGGCTGCAGGTGCCGGAACGCTGAAACAGGCTCCAGAGATCAGATACAGTTGAGTAACGAAAGGGGAACAACAATGACAAAGACGATACTCCAACTCACCACCGCGCTCGCTCTCGTCACCATGGCCGGTGCCGCGCAGGCCGCCGATTGCAAGATCACCGTCGGCCTGGTCATGGAACTGACCGGCCCGGCCGGCGAATATGGCCAGGCCGGCGCCAAGTCGGTCGAAATGGCCTTCCGCGACATCAACGAAGCCGGCGGCGTGCGCGGCTGCGACCTGGCAACCGACACGCGCGACAGCCAGAGCCAGGGCAACATCGCGGTCGATGCCGCGACCCAGCTGGTCCAGGTCAAGAAAGTGCCGGTCATCATCGGCGGCATCATCTCGTCGGTGTCGATCCCGATCCTGACTTCGGTTACGGCACCGGCCAAGATCGTCCAGGTCTCGCCGGCATCGTCCTCGCCGACGCTGACCGCGCTCGGCCGCGACGGCAAGACCAACGGCATCTTCTTCCGCACCATCACCTCGGATGCGCTGCAGGGCGTTGCCGCCGCCAAATACGCCATCGACAAGGGCTTCAAGAAGCTGTCGATCATCCACGTCAACAATGATTTCGGCGTCAACATGGTGGCCGAATTCTCGCGTGCCTACAAAGCGCTCGGCGGCACCATCGTCTCCGACACGCCCTATAACGAGAAGCAGTCGAGCTATGCCTCCGAAGTCACGGCGGCGATGGCAGGCGAGCCGGACGGGCTCTATCTGGTCAGCACGCCGGTCGACGGTGCAACAGTTGCCCGCACCTGGATTTCGCAGGGCGGCGTGCAGAAATTCCTGCTCAATGACGGCATGAACAGCCCGGACTTCATCGAATCCGTCGGCGCCGATTATCTGAAGGAAGCCTATGGCACGTCGTCCGGCACCAGTCCGACCGCCTCGACGGAGTATTTCACCAAGAACTACAAGGAGTTCTCCGGCATCGAGCCGTCCAATCCTGCGGCCGACCGTTCCTATGATGCCGGCGCCATTGTTGGCCTCGCCATCGCCATCGCCGGCTCCGAGGATCCAGCCAAGATCAAGGACGCGATGTACAAGGCAGTCGACCCGGCCGGCACGCCGATCTTTGCCGGCAAGGAAGAGTTCGCCAAGGCGCTCGGCCTGATCAAGGACGGCAAGCCGATCCGCTACGAAGGCGTCATCGGCCCCGTCGCTTTCGACAAATATGGCGACATCACCGGTCCGTTCCGACTGTGGAAAATCGTCGACGGCAAAGTGACCACCGACGGCGAAATGACCACCGACGACGTCAACGCGCTACAGGCGAAACTTCAGTAAGGTGTCATTCCGTTTTGTCCGGCATCGATTGCGTCAGCGTCGATGCCGGACAAAGAATATGGTTGCTTCATTTCAGCGCTTTGTCCGGCAACTCAGGTCCGTTCCGTCGCGACCTGCCTGGGGATGAGAAAACGGGCCGCGAGCACGCAGAGCAGCACGGTGAACATCAGGATCAGGGCCACCAGCGCATTGATGTCGGGTGAGAAGCCACATCGAGCCGCGTCAGTTGCCCTGCCTTGCCGCTTCGCGGATGGTCTGCAGCAGGATGGAGAAGGCCGGCGAGGGCGCCGTGTCGGTCCGCATCGTCAGGCCGACCGGTCCCTTGGTCTCCTCGGTGTTGACCGGCAGGGCAACCAAGGCGCCGCTGCCGAGTTCGTTGGCAACGACGCCGGCCGAAATGATCCAGACCGCATTGCTCTGCCGCAGGAAGGCACGGCCAAAGGAGTCCGAGACGGTTTCGATCTCTGTTGCCGGCGCCGTCATGCCGTTGGTGATGAACAGGCGGTCGACGAAGGGGCGGATGACCGATTCCCGTGTCGGCATCAGCATCGGGAATTCGTCGAGCCGTGCGAACACATCCTGCCCCGGGTCAAGCAGCGGATGTCCCGCCCGCACCACGAACAGCACGGGTTCGGAGTAGAGGTGCTCGAAGAAGAAGCCGGTCATGTTCTCCGGCGCCGCCAGCCGTCCGACGACGAGATCGAGCGCGCCGGTGCGCAGCTGTTCTAGCAGCACCGCATTCTCGCCGGTGACGATCTTGATTGCCGCCCCAGTACCCTCCTTGAGGAACAAGGTCATGGCGAGCGGCATCACCCGCGCCGACACCGTCGGCAGCGCGCCGATGCGGATCGGATGCCGGTTGACCGCTCCGTCCTGCCGGACGGAATCGACGCCTTGTTTGAGTGCCGTGATCGCCGTGCCGGCATGGCCAAGGAAGATCTCGCCGATGCGCGTCAGCCTGATGCCGCGGCCGTCGCGCTCGACCACCGCCACACCCAGCGCATCTTCCAGCTCGCGCAATGTCTTGGTCACCGCCGGCGGGCTGACATGCAGCAAGTCGGCCGCTCGCGCGACGCTTCGCTGCCGGGCGACCTCCAGGAATGCCTGCAGGTGACGGAACCGGATGCGGCTCTCGGACATGGATTTGATAACCCCTGGGTTAATGAAACGGCGCAAAATATCATTTTACCGAACCAAACGCCTTGTGCAATGTAGGGATGGAGGATCAAAACCGTGCCATTCCTCATGATCGACGGCATCACGCTGCACCATCGCCACATCAAGGCAGCCGGCAATGCGCGCCCGGTCATATTCATCAATTCGCTGGGCACCGACTTCCGGATCTGGGACGAAATCGTCTCGGCGCTCGATGGTGAAATGCCTTTGCTTGTCTACGACAAGCGCGGCCATGGGCTCTCCGACATCGGCGACATCAGGTCGATCGACGACCATGTCGACGATCTCTCGGCGCTTATCGACCATTTCGGGTTGAGCAAGGTCGTGCTGTGCGGCCTGTCGGTCGGCGGCATGATCGCGCAGGGGCTTTATGCCAGGCGCCCCGATATCGTAGATGCCATGATCCTTTGCGATACGGCGCACAAGATCGGCACGACAGACAGCTGGAACACTCGCATCGCGACGGTCGAAAGCAAGGGCATCCAGGCCATTGCCGATGGCGTGCTCAAAGTATGGTTCACCCCCGCCTTCCACGCGGCGCGTCTGGCCGAGCTCGACGGCTATTGGAACATGATGACCAGGCAAGCGCTTGCCGGTTACATCGGGACTTGCGCGGCCGTTCGCGATGCCGATTTTAGCGATGCTGCACGCCACATCGCGGTACCGACGCTCTGCGTCGCCGGCGACCACGATGGCTCGACGCCTCCCGATCTTGTCCGCTCGCTGGCCGAACTGATCCCCGCCGCGCGCTTCGAGATCATCCGCGACGCCGGACACATTCCTTGTGTCGAACAGCCTGAAGCGCTGGTCGCCCTGATCCGCGATTTCATCGCATCTCTTGCCCCTGGAACAGAAACCCATGGATGAAGTCCCCGGCAACGCAGCCAGGTATCGTACGGGCCTCGCAGTACGGCGCTCCGTGCTCGGCGACCGGCATGTCGACCAGGCAGAGGTCGCCGCCACCGATTTCGACCAGCCTTTCCAGGAGCTCATCACCGAGGCTGCCTGGGGGACCGTGTGGGCGCGGCCGGGCCTCACCAAGCGCGAACGTTCGATCGTCACGCTGGCGCTGCTGGCCGCACTCGGCCATGATGAGGAGGTTGCCATGCATGTGCGCGCCACTGTTAACACCGGTGCGTCGCGCGACGACATCTGCGAGGCATTCCTGCATGTCGCCATCTACGCCGGCGTGCCGGCCGCCAACCGTGCCTTCAGAATAGCCAAGGACGTGTTTTCGGAAATGGACGGAAGCCAGAATGCCCGCTGAGTCCGGCTCGAATCGGCGACCGGCGACCGGCGCCTTCTTCCAGCGCGACCGGACCTGGCATCCGCCTGCTCTGACGCCGAATTACAAGACCTCCGTGCTGCGCTCACCGCAGAAGGCGCCGCTGTCGTTCGACAACACGCTGTCGGAGATAACAGGCCCGGTCTTCGGTCACGCCATGCTCGGCGAACTCGACGCCGACCTGATCCACAATTTCGCCAGGCCCGGCGAGAGCGCCATCGGCGAGCGCATCATCGTCTACGGGCAGGTGCTGGACGAACGTGGCGTCGGCGTGCGCGGCGCGCTGCTCGAATTCTGGCAGGCCAATGCCGGTGGCCGCTATCGCCACAAGAAGGACGGCTATCTGGCGCCGCTCGACCCGAATTTCGGCGGCTGCGGCCGCACTATTACCGGCGAGGACGGCGGCTATGCTTTTCGCACCGTCAAGCCCGGCCCCTATCCCTGGCCGAACGGGCCGAACGACTGGCGGCCATCGCACATCCATTTCTCCGTTTTCGGCCACGGCTTTGCGCAGCGGCTGATCACGCAGATGTATTTCGAGGGCGATCCGCTGATCTGGCATTGTCCGATCGTGCGCGGCATCCCCGACAAGGCGGCCATCGAGACGCTGATCGCCACGCTCGACATGCAGGCGACGATCCCCTTCGACGCGCGCGCCTACAAGTTCGACATCGTTCTGCGCGGACGCCGCGCGTCGCTGTTCGAAAACAGGCTGGAGGGCAATTGATGGCCCAGTCGCTCGGCCGGCTCAGGGAAAGCCCCTCGCAGACCGCGGGACCCTACGTTCACATCGGGCTGACGCCCAATTTCTGTGGCATCGTCGGCGTCTATCCCAATGATCTCGGCGCCACCATGGTCAACGACAAGACCAAGGGCGAGCGCATCGGCCTGCGCATCCGGGTGCTGGATGGCACCGGCACGCCGCTGAAGGACGCGCTGATCGAGATCTGGCAAGCTGATGCCGACGGGCTCTACAATTCGCCCGCCGAACTGCGCGGTGCCGCCGATCCGAACTTTTTCGGCTGGGGCCGTTGCCCGACCGACATGGAAACCGGTCTGTGCACGTTCGACACGATCAAGCCGGGGCGCGTCCCGTTCACCGATGGCCGCCTGATGGCGCCGCATATCACGCTCTGGATCGTCGCCCGTGGCATCAACCTCGGCCTGCACACGCGGCTGTATTTCTCCGATGAGGAAAAGGCCAATGCTGAAGATCCGATCCTGGCGCGCATCGAGCAACGCGTTCGCGTGCCGACGCTGATCGCTGAGCGTCAGGGCGATACTTACATCTTCAACGTCCATCTCCAGGGGGAGAAGGAAACGGTCTTCTTCGACAGCTGATAGGCAGGAGGAGCAAGATATGACGGTATCGCCCTTCGACCATCCACTGCTCTCCGCGCTCCTCGGCGACGAGGAAGCGGCGAGGCAGTTTTCCGTCGAGGCGGAAATCGATGCGATGCTCGCCTTCGAACAAGCGCTGGCGCAAGCGGAGGCCGAAAACGGGATCATCACCAAGGATGATGCCTCGGCGATCGTGGCCGCACTTGCCGCATTCCGGCCCGACACCGCCTTGCTGCGGGCCGCCGTCGCCAGGGACGGCGTCATGGTGCCGGAGCTGGTGCGCCAGATCAGGGCGGCGGTCGGTGAACCGCATAGCCGCAAAATGCATTTCGGCGCGACCAGCCAGGATGTCATCGACACCGGCCTGGTGCTTCGGCTGAAATCCGTCGTCGAGCATCTCGATCTTTTGTTGACCGAAACCGTCATGCGCCTCGCCTCGCTCGAAGAGCGCTTTGGCGGCAGGGTGCTGACCGGGATGACGCGCATGCAGAAGGCGATTGCGATCCAAGTGGCCGACCGCGTCAGGGCGTGGCAGGCGCCGCTGCAACGGCACCAGGAGAGACTGTCGGAACAGTCGAGGCGCCTGCTGGTGGTGCAGTTCGGCGGTGCCGCAGGCACGCTGGAAAAGCTCGGCGACAAGGGGCTGGCGGTACGCGCAGCACTTGCCGCAAAACTCGGCCTCGGCGACGCGCCGCAATGGCACAACCAGCGTGATGCGCTTGCCGATTTTGCCGGCCTGATGTCGCTGGTGACCGGAAATCTCGGCAAGTTCGGCCAGGACATCGCGCTGATGGCGCAAGCCGGTGATGACATTGAACTGTCGGGCGGCGGCGGCTCGTCGGCCATGCCGCACAAGCAGAACCCGGTGAAGGCCGAGGCGCTGGTGGCGCTAGCCCGCTTCAACGCCACGCAGCTTTCCGGCATGCATCAGGCGCTCGTGCATGAGCAGGAGCGCTCGGGTGCGGCGTGGACGCTGGAGTGGCTGCTGCTGCCGCAGATGGTCGTGGCAACGGCCGCGTCGCTGCGCCTTGCCGCCGAACTGGCGGCGCAGGTCGAAAGTCTGGGGCGCTGATGCGCACACAAATCGTCATCATAGGGTCCGGACCGTCCGGCCTGCTGCTCGGGCAGCTGCTGGCCGGCATCGGCGTCGAGACGGTCATTCTGGAACGGGCGAGCCGCGAGCACGTGCTTGGCCGTGTGCGGGCAGGGGTGCTCGAACAGGGCACGGCCGAACTGCTGGAACAGGCCGGCGCGGCGGCAAGACTGCATGCCGAAGGGCTGCAGCATTCCGGCATCTCGCTCGCCTTCGACGGACGCTTGCACCGCATCGACCTTACCGGACTCACCGGCGGCAAGCATGTCACCGTCTATGGCCAGACCGAGGTGACGCACGATTTGATGGACAAGCGCGACGCGGCTGGGCTGACCACGATCTACGAGGCGGCAAATGTCGCCCTGCACGATTTCGATGGCGCCGCACCTTTCGCCACCTATGACCGGGACGGCGTCACGCATCGGATCGATTGCGACTTCATTGCTGGCTGCGACGGCTATCATGGCGTCAGCCGCAAATCGGTGCCTGAGCGTGCGCTGAAAACCTTCGAGCGCCACTATCCGTTCGGCTGGCTCGGCGTGCTGGCCGAAGTGCCGCCGGCCGATCACGAACTGGTCTACGCCAATCACGAGCGGGGTTTTGCGCTGTGCTCGATGCGCTCGACGCATCGCAGCCGCTACTATGTGCAATGCCCGCAGGACGACCGCGTCGAGGCCTGGTCGGATGAGCGCTTCTGGGACGAGCTGCGCCGCCGCTTGCCCGAGCAGACGGCGGCAGATGTCGTCACCGGCCCATCCTTCGAGAAATCGATCGCGCCGCTGCGCTCCTTCGTTGCCGAGCCGCTGCGCTTCGGCAGGTTGCTTCTGGTCGGCGACGCCGCCCATATCGTGCCGCCGACCGGCGCCAAGGGCCTCAACCTTGCTGCCAGCGACGTGCGCTATCTCTTCGCCGGTTTGCGCGACTTCTACCGGGACAAATCAATGGCCGGCATCGACGCCTATTCCGGCAAGGCGCTGGCACGGGTCTGGAAGGCGGTGCGCTTTTCCTGGTGGATGACGACGATGCTGCACCGCTTTCCCGACACCGGCGACTTCGGCCAGCGCATCCAGGAGGCCGAACTCGATTACCTCGTGCAGTCGCGTGCCGCATCGACCGCGCTCGCCGAGAACTATGTCGGCCTGCCTTACTGAGGGCGGCAGATCATCCGGCGTCTCCCTGTCCGGCAAGATCCGCCAGCATTGGGCGCTGCCCTTTGAGGATCTTCATCTTCGCCTCGGCCAAAGTGAACCAGCCCGCTCTGTCGACCTCCGGGAATTCCTTCAGGGAACCTGACCTTGGCGGCCATTCCATGGTGAACATGTTGCTTTTGATGGCGCCCACATCGATGTCGTTACGCGCCTCGACGGACCAGGCCGTGACAACCTTGCCGCCGGGTTGTTTGTAGTCGCCGAGCCGCGCGAAGGTGCCATCGACCTTGATGCCGAGCTCTTCCTCGGTCTCGCGTTGCGCCGCCGCCAACTCGTCCTCGTCCTCGCCGACGAGGCCCTTCGGTATCGACCATGCGCCCTCGTCCTTCTTTGCCCAGAACGGTCCGCCCGGATGAACCAGCAACACCCTGAGAACGCCGTCGCTGCGGCGGTAGATCAGCAATCCCGCACTGCGTTTTGCCATTTTACACGTCCGTTTGCGAAGCCGGCAGCTTGGCCGACAGTCCTTGAAATGCTGACGCCAACCTTGCGCCAGGGGATTGCGACGCTATGTCAGGCGGGTCTGCATTGCACCTCATCCGCGAGTCCGGCAATCTGATACCATCGCTTATTTGGCGGCTCGAAGGCTAGGTGACGATGCAACTCGGTCTTATTGGCTACTATAGCGACTTCGTGGTGTATCCGCTGGTGATCGCCGTGCTGGCAGTGGCCGGGTTGCTCGAGGCCGGCGAAGAGAGTGCGCCAGGCTGGGTCGGCACGGTCCTCGCCTGTCTCGGCCTCTGGACGCTGACCGAGTACCTCTTGCACAGGTTCGTCCTGCACCACATTCCCTACATCAAGGACCTGCATGATCGTCACCATGTCGAAGAGCGCAGTTCGGTGGGCACGCCGACCTGGCTCAGCCTCGGAGTGCATGCGCTGGTCGCGTTCTTGCCTGTCTGGGTGGTCTCGGATTTCGCCACCGCGAGTGCGGTGAGCTGCGGGCTGATGCTGGGATACCTCTGGTACATCAGCATCCACCACATGATCCATCACTGGCATCCGACCCATCCGAGCTATCTCTACACGCTCAAGCGCCGCCATGCGGTGCACCACCATATCGACGAAAACGCCAATTTCGGCGTGACGTCGATATTCTGGGATCGGGTCTTCGGCACGGCGCGGCTCTGAAACCAGATCCGCCCGGCCGTTCAACGCCTCTTTCCTCGCCCCCCGGGAGACTTGGTTCCGCGAGGCCCGCTCTGAACTGGCGTGTTGTTCAGGTTTTCGTCGGACAGTTTTCGCCAGCGGGCAAGGCGCTCCGGGTCGAGCGTCCCAGCCTTCAAAGCGGCCTGCACCGCGCAGCCCGGTTCATGCACATGCGTGCAGTCGCGGAACTTGCATAGCGGAGCAAGCTCGGTGATTTCGGCAAACAGCGTGTCGATGCCGTAGCCGACATCGCTGACCTGCAGCGTGCGCATGCCCGGCGTGTCGATCACCCAGCCGCCGCCGGCAATGGAATGCAGCGATCGCGACGTGGTGGTGTGCCGTCCCTTGGCATCGTGTTCGCGAATCCTTCCGGTCTGCTGGGTCGATCCGGCCAGCGTGTTGACCAGCGTCGACTTGCCGACGCCGGAAGAGCCGATCAGCGCCACCGTCTGGCCAGCACCGCACCAGGCAGCCAAGACTGTTGCCGCATCGGATGTGCGGGGGTTCAGCATCACGACCGGCAATCCACGCTGCAACGCGGCAGCCTGCCTCTCATAGGCCTCGGCGTCTTCGGCGGTATCGGCCTTGGTCAGCAGGATCACCGGCGTCGTTCCGGCCTCGTTGGCCAGCGCCAGATAGCGCTCGAGCCGGGCGGGATTGAAATCGGCATTGCACGAGGTGACGATGAACAGCGTGTCGACATTGGCCGCGGCAAGCTGTGGCACCCTGCCGCCCTGGGTGCGGCGTTCCAGCACCGTCTTGCGGGTCAGGCGCCGCTGCACAAGCTTGTCATGCGCATCGACCAGCACCCAGTCGCCAACGGCATAGTCGCCGGTGTTCGCCTGCGCAGGCAGCGTCAGATCGATCGGCCCTGCCTGGGACAGGCCGGTCAGGCGGTCGCGATGGACCGTGGCGATACGCGTCGGGACGAGATCGGCCTCGCCGGGCTCGAGCTGGTCGCCGAAAAAATCCGTCCAGCCCAGGCTGGCGAGCGATGGCGTGGAAGGATCCGTCACGGCTTCGACCACGGCGTCGCGGACATTGGACAGTATCCCTGGCAGGTGAGGCGCGAACGGAGTGGGCGATTGCCCAGCTGTATGGGCGGCACGGTGGCATTTGGCAAGCGGAGCCCGCGAACTCGGGTAAACGGGTTCCTTCGGAACCTTCGCCGGCACATTGGTTGGCGGAGCATCGAACGAAAAACCCGCCTGTGCGGCGGGTTACTGGCGCAAATCAGCACCATAGGCAAATATGTACCATAGCTGACGGCAGGGAGTCAAGAAAAAATTCCTATCGTGAAAAGCTACTGGCGCAAAAGCTGCCAGCACCGCCGAACTGGCTGCCGCGAGGCCCTTTGTTGACCTGAGTTCGGAGCCCTGGCGGCTGAGGGCAAGCTCCTAGCCTCGGCACGCCTGATAAGAATCGGGAAGCTCCGAGGACGTTGGCGAGAAAAACGGGGCGGCGCCGGCGATGGTTTCTCCATTCGATGCTGCCGGTGCTTGGCGTCAATAAATAATTTGACGCACGTAGTGTTTTTGCGTTGTATTGAGAACTGTGGAAATTTGACTGAATAAGTTCCGTCAAGCATTGCCGCTGCCGGTCAACGGCCGCATGACTGAGGTGACGGGCCGATCGTTGCGGTCGGCGAAGGGATCAGGAATATATCGATGGCGGAGAAGACGCACCGCACGATGGACGACTTCGCCCAGGCATGTGGCGTATCTCGGCCGACATTGTCGAAATATTTCGACGATCCGGCGAGCGTGAAACCAGCGACGCGGGCACGCATCGAAGCGGCGTTGCGATCCTCGGACTATGAACCAAACCTTTTCGCCCGCAACCTCAACCGCAAGCGCACCCGCAATGTCGGCATCGTCGTACCGACGGTCACCGATCCGTTCTACGCGGAGATGGTTAGCCGCATCGAATTGCGCTGCCGCGACGAGGGCTTTTGGCCGATTGTCATATCCTCGCACGGTTCGCCGAAGCTGGAGGCGGAATCGGTCAGGACGCTTATGTCGCTGAAGGTCGCGGGCGCCATCATCGCTCCGCTGGGTTCGGTCTCGGAACCGGGCGTCTTCGAGCGGATGGGTGAAAACATTCCGATCGTCTATTTCGACACTTACATCGAAGGTAACACGCCTTTCGTTGGCAACGACAACCAACAGAGCACGTCGACCATAGTGGATTATCTGTGCCGGTCCGGCGAACCACCGGTCTATGTCGACATTCCGCACGTCAACCACAATTCGGGCGAACGCCTGCAGAGCTACATCGAGACGATGCAGGCCGCCGGCTTGGAACCCGTCTTCATCAATGCAGCGCGCGACTATAGCTGGGACTTCGAGCGCATCGGCCATGAATGGATGGACAGGACACTCGAGAAAGGCGCCTTGCCCGGCCGTACCATTCTGTGCGCCAATGATCGTCTCGCCTTTGGCGTGATGGCGGCTGCCTTCTCGCGCGGCCTGAAGCTCGGCCGCAAGCCCGATTGCGATCTGCGCGTAGCTGCGCATGACGATCATCCGCTAAGCCGCTACACCTGTCCGGCGCTGACCACCATGGCGCAGGATTTCGCCGCCATCGCCGGCCGCAGCGTTGAGATCCTGCTGGCCCTGCTGAACGAGGCCGACCCGCCGAAGCAGGACATCGCACGCACGGTCAAGCTCGGTGCGACGCTGATGATGCGTCAGTCGGCCTGAACTTCGGGCGGCAGCGAACCCTTCCCGAATTGGCGCCAGGCAGCCGCCGCCTCGGCCACCGCTTGCCGGGCAGCGGGGATATGGCGCCCCATCGAGACGAAGCCATGGATCTGGCCCGGCCATTGCCGCAGGATCACAGGCACGCCCGCGGCTTGCAGGCGCGCGGCATAGGCTGCCCCTTCGTCGGCGAGGATGTCGTATCCGGCTAGCGCGACGAATGCCGGCGCGACGCTGGCGAGATCAAGTGCCAGCAAGGGCGATGCGCGCCAATCCAAAGTGTCGTCGGGCGTTCGCACATAGTGGTCGCGGAACCAGGCCATGGTGGTAGCGGTGAGCCCGAAGCCTTCGCCGAAACGCCGGTAGCTGTCGGCCGTCTGCCGCGCGTCGGTATTGGGATAGATCAGGATCTGCGCGGCAAGCGAAGGCGCAAGCCCATCGCGGGCGAGCAGCGCCAGCACGGCGGCGAGATTGCCGCCGGCGCTGTCGCCGGCAACGCCAATACGCGCCTTGTCGATGCCGAGATCGGCGGCATTCTCGGCCATGAAGCGGAGCGCCGACAGACAATCCTCGAGTCCGGCGGGAAATTTGTGTTCCGGCGCCAGGCGATAGTCGGGAGAGACAATGACGGCATTGCCGAGATTGGCCATCAGGCGGCAGATCTCGTCATGCGAATCGAGATTGCCGATGACCCAACCGCCGCCATGCAGATAGAGCAACGCCGGCGCCCCGCTCGGCAGTGCGCCGATGCCGCGATGGATGCGGATCGTGATGGGGCCGTTCGGCCCGTCGATCCGCTTTTCCAAAGTCGCAGCAACCGGCTCGTGCTCACCCTGCAGCGTTGGGAACGAAGCATTGTAGGCGGCGCGTGCCGCCGCCACGCTGCCGGTCTCGAACGGCGCGCCACCGGCCGCCCGGCCGATTTCGAGGACGCGCAGCGCATCCGGATCGAGCGTCATCGTCATATCCTCAGGCCAGCAGGCCGCTTGCCTCTTCCTCGGTCAGCAGGGCCGGCTGGACGACAACGCCCGAGACGGCGACCGAATCTCGGGTTTCGCCGGAACGCAGGATCGCCTCCATGATCTCAAGTACGTGCAGCGCAAGGCTGCCGGAAGCGCGAGGCGTCTTGCCGGTTTGAAGCGAGCGCACCAGGTCGGCGACGCCGAGCATGCGGTAGTTGGCGCGGTCGGGCGCCGCGTAAGGCCAGTTGCGGGCGCCGTAAAGCTCGCCTTCGCTGGCGAAATCCCGCCAGTCGGCGCCGCGTTCGGACAGCGACACCGTGCCGCCGAACGTGTCGGGGTCGGGCAGGCGTAGCGAGCCTTCCGTGCCATGCAACTCGATCGGATGGTTGGAGTGGCGAAAGACATCCCACGAGGCGCCGAAGGTGACGGTCGCGCCGGAGCGGAATTCAAGCAGCGACAGCACGTTGGTCGGCGTGCCGACCTTGAATGTGGTGTTCTTGAATGGTCCGTCGGCAGTGATCAACCGCTCCTCCTGGCCGCGCGTCGCCATCGCCATCACGCGCTCGACCGGGCCGAGCAGGTTGACCAGCATGGTCAGATAGTAGGGTCCCATGTCGAACACCGGCCCACCGCCCGGCTGGTAGTAGAATTGTGGGTTGGGGTGCCAATGCTCCATGCCACGGCCCATCATGAAGGCGGTGCCGGTGACCGGGCGGCCGATGGCGCCGTCGTCCATCAGCCGGCGGGCGCGGCGTCCGGCGGCACCGAGAAAAGTGTCGGGCGCCGAGCCGAGCAGCAGGCCGCGCGACCGGGCTTCGTCGACCAGGCGCCGTCCATCGGCGGCAGAGGTGGCGAGCGGCTTTTCGGTGAAGACATGCTTTCCGGCCGAAAGTGCCGAAAACGAAATGTCGAAATGCGCCGCCGGAATCGTCAGGTTGAGGACAAGATCGATCTCGGGGTCGGCCAGCAGCGCATCGACGCCGAGCGCCCGGATGCCATATTCCTTCGCCCGCACCGCCGCCATGTCGGCCGAGATATCGGCGCAGGCGCGCAAATCGATGCCGCCGAAGAGGGTGGCATTGCGCAGGTAAGTCATCGAGATGTTGCCGCATCCGATGACGCCGATGCCGAGTTTCGTCTTCGATTTTCCGTGCATTTTCGATCGTACCTCCCAACGCGGTCTTAGTCTGCTGAATCCGCCGGGCCGGTAACGGATCGCTTTCGCAAAGGCTATACAACATTTTAAATATTGACGCGCGTAAAATTTTTATACAACATGCGAAAATGCTGGCGCGATATCGGGAGGCTGCCGGCTTTGGAGGAGAAGATGACAGACGGAAAAAACGGCTGGCCGCCGATGCGAATCCCGTGGGTCATGCGCGCATTGAACCTTTCCGTCGCGGCCAGGATCACGACGGGTTTAGGCATAGATCACCTTGGCCCCCGTCCTATCAAGCTGGCTGCGTATCGGGCCGGACAGGCCATCGTCGGTGATCACAACATCGACGCTCGACAGCGAAAAGGCCTTGGAGGTCCCGCTGACGCCCCATTTGCTCGAATCCGCAAGGAGGACAACGCGCCGGGCCATGCGCACGAGGTTTCGCTTCGTTCGCGCCATGTCTTCGTTCACGTCGACCACATCCAGTGACGAGTCAATCGCATGCGCTCCAACAAAGACCTGATGCGCTACCAAGCCGCCGAGAGCCGTGTCGGCATCGGTGATCAGCGTGCTCACCGTGTCTGGATAGACCCGGCCACCGATCATGTGAACGTCGAGCCCGGGCCGATGCATCAGATGCTGCACGATATTCATCGCCGTGGCCGCGACCACGACATTGCTGAGTGGCGGTAACAGCATGGCAACCTGCATCAATGTCGAGCCGCCGTCGAAGATGACCGATTGGTTGTCCTCGAACAGTTCTACCGCTGCCCGGGCGATGCGTTTCTTTGCATCGAGGTTCGTTTGCATCCGCCGAGCGAACGCGGCCGTGGTCGAATCGGCGGTCCGGGTCACCGCGCCTCCACGGGTCTTGGTCAGCAGTCCCTTGCGGTCCAGTATCTCGAGGTCGGAGCGCACCGTGACTTCCGACACGCCAAAATCGTCTGACAGGTCCCTGATGCGAACCTGTCCGCTGCGTTGCACTTCACCCAGGATCGATTGGCGTCTCTGCTCTGACAACATTGCCCTGTCCTTGCCTCCATGCGCCAAGCGATCGCCCTGGCCCCGGTTCGTCATACCAAAAATACGCGAATTCGAAAGCTTTCGAAAGATTGCATTTATCCTTTCTTTCGAAAACACTAGGTCCAGGATTTTGAAATCAATCGATTGGAGAGTTTTGGACTCATGAGCCTCGGAACCAAGGTGCGTCTAGCGCGCCTCTTCTCACATCCATCGGGGAATCTTTTTGGCGGCGCGGTCGACCACTTTGTCGGCTATGGCGACGTTCGCAAAGGCGGTCTTGCCGACCTGCCGGGCGCGCTTGCACGCGTCATGGTAGGCAAACCCGACTATGTCAGCATCCAGCCTGGCACCGCGCGCCATCTGTGGCCGCAATACGCGGGCAAGGCTTCCCTGGTGATCCAGGCCGGCTGCTTCACCCCGGACGATCGCATCAGTGAACTGATTGCAACGCCCGAGGATGCGGTGCGCGCTGGCGCCGATGCATTGGCCGTGGCCATTCCGGTGCGCGGCGCGACCGAGGGCAAATACATACGCTGGCTGACCGATTCGGTGAATGCGGCGGCCCGCTACGGCATGCCGGTGGTGGCGCATATCTACCCTCGCGATTTCACCGACGGGGCAAAAATCGTCTTCACCCCCGACGAGATCGCCTATGCGGCACGTATCGGCTACGAGTCCGGCGTCGACGTGATCAAGATCGGTTACACGGGCGATTTCGAGTCGTTTCGAGAGACCGTTCGGACCTGCCCGGTGCCGGTTGTGATCGCGGGTGGTCCGAAGACCGATACGCTGCTCGGCGCCCTTCAGCAGACGGCGGACGCCATCCGTGCCGGCGCGCGCGGTGCCGTGGTGGGCCGTAATCTCTGGGGGCATGGCGATCCGGAGAAGGCAGCGATTGCCTTTCGGGGCGTCATCCATGATGGCCTTTCGGCGCAAAATGCCCTGGCGAAGGCGGGTGCCTGAACGATGCCCGCCGTCCCTTCAATCCTCGGCTTCGGAGCTATTACGATCGACGACATCGTCTATGTCGATCAGCCGTTGTCGGCGGGCAAGGGGAAGGTGCTGCAAAGCGCCCGAGCTTTCGGGGGAAATGTCGCGACGGCCCTTGCCGCCGTCGCACGGCTCGGCGGAACCGCGGGGTTCGTCGGATGGCTGGGCAGCGCCGCGGACGACGAAGTGCTGTGCGATCTCGTTGCGAGCGGCGTCGAAACCGCGTTCGCGCCGCGCCACTCCGACGCACGCCCGGTGCGCTCACGGATCACCGTCGGCTCGGACGGGGAGCGGTTCATCGCGTATGACGACGAAGTGATGCTGGGCACCGCGCCGGACTTTCCGGACGAGGTCCTCAGCCGCGCGACCGTCCTGATCGTCGATAGTTATGCGATCCGGTCACTGGATGTCGTGGCTCGGGCTCGCGATCTCGGCCTTGCGATCCTTGGCGATATCGAATGGAGCAGTGGCCCAGCCACCGAGAGACTGATCGCGCTCTGCGACCATCTCATTCTTCCGCTCGGCTTTGCGCGGACCGCCACAGGCCGCCGGTCGCCGGCCGAGATACTCGATGCATTGTGGTTGCCGTCGCGGTCCGCCGTGGTTCTGACGGATGGCGGCAGGGGCGTCTTCTATCGCGGACGCGACGAGACAGGGCTCTGGCACCTGCCTCCCCACCGGGTTGCCGTCGTCGACACGACCGGCGCCGGTGACTGCTTTCATGGCGCCTATGCCCTTGCATTGACGCGCGGGGCCGACACCGCAGGCCGGGTCGCATTCGCGGCCGCGGCGGCGGCCCTTTCGATAACGGGGCGGGGCGGGCGCGAGGCGCTTCCGGCCGACGACCAGGTCACGCAACTCCTGGTATCGACGAACGCGCCGTCGGCAGTCGAACTGAAATATGCGCGGCTCGATACCGGAATATAGCCCGGACTATCCGACGAAAAATTTCGCAGGTGAACATAAGCCGAGGACAATCATAAAAATCAGTGGCTTAGACTTGTGGAGGGAGGAATATGGCAGAAGTCGTTCTTGAGAATATCTGCAAGACATACGGGAACAATTTTCACGCAATCGACCAACTGAACCTGTCGGTCGAGGACGGCGAGTTTTTGATTCTCGTCGGGCCGTCCGGCTGTGGCAAATCCACTGCGTTGCGGATGATCGCGGGATTGGAGGACGTCACCAGCGGCAACCTTCGGATCGGCGGAATAGACGTCGTCGACATGCCGCCCAAGGACCGCGACATCGCGATGGTCTTCCAGAGCTACGCCCTCTACCCGCATATGACGGTGTTCGAAAACATCGGCTTTTCGATGCGGCTGGCAGGCAAGCCGAAGGCCGAGCGCAAGAAGCGCGTGGACGAGATCGCCAAAACCCTTCAACTGACGTCTCTGCTGGACAGCAAACCCGCGAACCTTTCAGGCGGACAGCGTCAAAGGGTTGCCATGGGCCGCGCCATGGTGCGCGAGCCGGCAGCCTTTCTCATGGACGAGCCCCTCTCCAATCTGGACGCGAAACTGCGTGTTCAAATGCGCGCCGAAATCACCAGTCTGCAAAAGCAGCTCGGCGTAACGACGATATATGTGACCCACGACCAAACCGAAGCCATGACGATGGGCGACAGGGTCGCGGTGTTGAAAGGCGGCGTGCTGCAGCAGGTCGACACACCCAAGAGGCTCTATGAATCGCCGGTGAACGCCTTCGTTGCCGGCTTCATCGGGTCT
Source organism: Mesorhizobium sp. (assembly GCA_004017275.1). GTDB lineage: Bacteria > Pseudomonadota > Alphaproteobacteria > Rhizobiales > Rhizobiaceae > Mesorhizobium. The sequence goes on from SAKE01000001.1 coordinate 520,194, forward strand.
CCTTCGATGAACCTTTTCGAGGCGACCCTGACGGGCGACGAACTGATGTCCGGCGCCTTAGCCATCCGGCTGCAGGATGCAGCCTTTGTGCGCAGGCCGGGCTTGAGGTCGTATGCCGGGCGCAAGGTCGTGTTCGGGATACGACCGGAGGATCTCTATGACAGCAGCCTCGAATCTGGCCGCAAGTATCAGACGATACCGGCAAAGGTGACCTCGATCGAAGAACTCGGATCCGAACATATCGTCCATCTCAACATCGACGCGGTCCGGGTGGACTCCGGCGACCCTGACGCGGTGCAGGATTTCGGCCTGGCGTCGAATGCGGTGGCGAAATTCGAACCGGTCAGCACAGTCCGCTCTGGCTCGGAAATCAGGTTGGCCCTGGATGACGCCAAGCTCCATTTCTTCGATCCCGAGACGCATCTGGCGATCTGAGCGACTGCGCCAAGGCCCGCAGGCGAGGGAGAGGCGCCTGCGAATGAAGCTTCTGAATAGACCAGACGATCGTCCGCATTGTGCGGTCGATCCTAAAGAAGGAGGAGAAAATGACGTTTCGTATAAAATCCGCGATGCTGAAAATAGCCGCGGCCGCATGGTTGCTTGGCGCAACCGGCGCCATGGCGGACACGACGCTGGAATTCACCCAATGGTGGGAGCCCGAATTGCCGGCTGGCTCGCTCAGGGCAATCATGGATGACTTCGAGGCCGCAAACCCCGGAATCAAGGTGACGCTGGTCAGCGGCCCCTACGCGACCACGCGAGACCAGATCTCGGTTGGCGCTGCAACCGGAACGCTCAGCGACGTCGTCGGTCTCGACGGTGCCTGGGTGAACAATCTGAATGCGCAGAACGCACTCGCCGACATGAATCCGATGATGGATGCGAGCGGTTTCGACAAGAGCCAGGTCGCGGATATCATCAAGGTGGACGGCAAGGCGGTGATGTTTCCCGTGGCTTCCTTCGTCTATCCGGTCTTCGTGAATTTGGACCTCGCCGCCCAGGCAGGCGTGACCAAGCTGCCGTCGACCCGTGCGGAGTTTCTCGAAGCCGCCAAGAAGATGACGAACGCCGACAAGAACCAGTATGGCTGGGTGCTGCCCCTATCGCTGCAAACGCCATCCGGCGTCCAGAACGACATGATGTCGTGGGTTTGGGCTTCGGGTCAGTCGATGATGGCGAACGGCAAGCCAGACCTTGGGGGCAAACCGGTGGTGGATATGCTCACCTTCGTCAAATCACTCAACGACGCCGGCACCATCTCGCCCGGCATCGCCACCAAGACCGAGCAGGAAAAGGTCGAGGAGTTCGTCAACGACCGCGTCGGCATGATGATCGACTCGCTCGCGCATGTGAACCTCATCCGCAAGCGCAATCCCAAGCTGAACTTCGACCTCATCCCGGTCCCGGTCGTGGAAAACTATACCGGCAAGCGCGGCCTTCCCTATGCCTCCTGGGGCATCGGCATCTCTGCTGCCTCGAAACATCAGGAAGAGGCCTGGAAACTCGTCCAATATCTGATGAGTGAAAAGGTGAACGCCAAGCTCGTGTCGCTTGCAAACGCCTTCCCGGGCAACGTCAACGCCAAGCCCGATTTCGTGACCTCGGACAAGGCTTTCGGCAAGGCTTTTGAAATCTTCAAGACCGGTTATCTCGCCAATGAGTTCACGGGCCTGCCGGTGGCTGAAGACCTGATGACCCAGTTCGACGTGCAAGCCCAGAAGATGCTCGCCGGCGAGCAGTCTCCGGAACAAGCCGCAGCCACCGCTCAAAAGGGCTGGATGGCGAAATTCTGATCGGCCTGTTCCCGTTTGCTATCTTCGACCGGATGGCCTGACATCGGGCAGGCCACCCGGCAACAACGGATCGGCAATTTGAGATGGATCTGTTTCCGAAGCTTACCTTCTCTTGAAGGCATATCCCAAGGTTGGCACATGACCCGGCAAAAGCGCTCCCACCACAAGCTGAAACGAGCGGTCGCACCCTACCTCTATCTGTCGCCCTCGCTGCTCATAATCGGGCTTCTGATGCTGCTGCCGATGGTGACGGTGATTGCCTACTCGTTCCAGAACAGTGCGGTGCTGCGTCGTGACCCATCCTTTGCCGGACTGAAACACTACCAGGCGATCTTCGACGATCCCGTGTTCTGGGCTTCGCTGTGGCACACGCTCTACTTCACCTGCATGAGTGTCATTTTCCACATGACCATCGGCATGGTCTTCGCGCTCATGCTGAACAGCGACCGCATCAATCCGACGCTGCGCAATATTCTGCGCGTGCTCTACATACTGCCCTGGCTGTTCACCGCGGTGATTATCGCCGTGATCTGGCGCCTCCTGCTTGAGCCGAACGGTGTTGTGAATAGCATTCTCATGCAAATTGGCGTCATTGGTTCCAAGGTCGAATGGTTTTCCTCGCCCGAGACCGCGCTGCACGCCGTCACCTTTGCCAATATCTGGGCGGGCTATCCGCTCTTCATGGTCAGCCTGCTCGCGGGTTTGCAGGGCATTCCCAAGGATTTCTACGAGGCCGCCGATATCGACGGGGCGAAGGCCTACCAGAAGCTGATCTTCATCACCATCCCGCAGCTGATGCCGATCATCATCAGCATCTCGCTGCTCGACTTCATCTGGACCATGCAGGTCTTCCCGTTGATCTGGATAACGACGGGCGGCGGCCCGATCTACTCGACCGAGGTCCTCAGCACCTACACGTACAAGCTGGCGTTTTCGAGCTACAACTTGTCTCAGGCTTCGGCGAGCGCTGTGGTCATCTTGTTGATCTCTCTCGGCCTGACGCTGTTCTATATTCGCTATCAAAAGGCTCGGTAGTCACCATGAGGAAAAGGCATACGCCGAAAGACAGGCTCATCACCGTCGCGCTCCATTTAGCGCTTGCAGCGGGGCTCTTTTTCGCGGCATTCCCGATCTACTGGATGCTGAGCAGTTCGTTCAAATCGAATACGGAAATCTTTGCCCTGCCACCAACCATCCTGCCAAAGGCCTTCACGCTGGAAGCGTATGCAGCCATCCTTGGCGACCCGGTAAAGCTGCGCTTCTTCTTCAACAGCTATTTCGTGGCAGGAGCGGTGACCGTGCTAACGGTGCTGATCGCCTTGCTGGCGGCCTACGGGTTCAGCCGCTTCAACTTCCGCGGCAAGGGCAGCCTGAACACACTCATCATCAGCACGCAGACGATTCCGCCGATCACACTTTTGATCCCCTTCTTCGGGCTTGTCGTCTCATACGGTATCTTCGATACCTACGTCGCGCTGATCCTGACTTACCTGGTGTTTACGCTGCCCTACGCGATCCTGCTGATGACGGGATATCTGAACACCTTGCCCCGCGATCTCGATGAAGCCGTGGCTGTCGATGGCGGCAGCAGTTGGACAGCGCTTTGGCGGGTGATCGTCCCGATTTCACTGCCTGGTGTCGTGGCGACGTCGGTCTACACTTTCCTGTTGTGCTGGAACGAATTTCTCTTTGCGCTGACGCTGACGAAGTCAACGTCCATGCGCACCGTCCCGATCGGCATCCAGCTGTTGATGGGGCAGCACGCCTTCGAATGGAACCAGATGATGGCGATGAGCGTGCTCGGCTCGCTGCCGCTCTTGCTCATCTACCTCGTTGCCCAGAGGTACTTCCTCGCCGGCATGACCGCGGGCTCGGTCAAGTAGGATGTTCATCCCGAGGAGAACCGAAGGAGCAGGCCCCCGCGTATCGCAATCGATGATTGGACCCTGTCTGCTGGCAGGCGACATCGCCGCGGCCGCGGCCGTCGTCACGGTTCCGCCGATCGTGCTCCGCGTCACATCATCGAACGGCTGACGCAGGGCGCATCAAGGAATAGGCGGTATCAAGGAATGAAAGGATGAACGTGAAAGACCTCAAAGTCGGCTGCCAGACCTTTACCTGGGAAATGCTTGGCAAGGCCTGGACCGGCGGTCCCGACGACCTGCTCAAGGCGATCGCAGATGGCGGCTATGCCGGCATCGAGATCACCGACACCATGATCGGTTATTATGGCGACAAGCCGGAAGAGTTCGCCGCCGCGCTGAAGGAATCCGGGCTGACGCTGGTCTCCTTCGCCTTCGGCTCGAACAGTGGCTTTACGCTGAAGGAGAAGATCGGCGACGATCTCGAGACCGCCAAACGCTGGATCGACTTCGCGGCTGCGTTTCCGGGCGCGCTGGTCTCGATGGGCTCGGCGACGGTGGTGTCCGACGGCCCGCGCAACGAGAAGTTCGCGATCGCCGCGGAGGTCTACAACAAAGCCGGCGAGCTTGGGCGCAAGGCCGGCGTCCAGGTCGCTGTGCATCCAAGCTCGCACCACAACACGCTGCTGTTCGACCGCGCCGACTACGACACGATCTTTGCCTTGCTCGACCCCGACCTGGTCGGCTGGGTGCCGGATACCGGCCATATCCTGCGCGGCCACAAGGACATGACCGACACGCTGCGCACCTATCGCGACCGCATCCGCTACATCCACCTCAAGGACGTCGATACCAACGGCACCTGGGCCATGCTCGGCAAGGGCGTCTGCGACACGGCTGATGTCATCGAGATCGCCAACACCGCGCCGCGCTTCAACGGCTGGCTGGTGCTGGAGGAAGAATCCGAAACGGCCGCCGCCGACCCCGCCGGCGCGGTCAAGACCAACCGCCAGACAATGCGCTCCTACGGCGCCTGAAGAACGAGACGATGATCAAGAAACAGGACAGACGCCTCAGGGTCGGCGTGCTCGGTTGCGGCCCCATCGCGCAGTTCGCGCATCTGGAATCCTGCGCGAAGGCCGGCAATGCCGACCTCTATGCCATCTGCGACGCAGCGCCCGATCTGCTCGCCCGCATGGGCGCCACCTACGAGCCCGAAAAAATGTATGGCGATTACGACGCGATGCTCGCCGATCCCGAACTGGAGGCGGTAATCGTCGCCACCTCTGACGCCTATCATGTGCCGATGTCGATCAAGGCGCTCGATGCCGGCAAGCATGTTCTGTGCGAAAAGCCGATCGGCACTTCGGTCGAGGAAGGCGAAGCGCTGGCGCAGGCGGTCAGGCGCTCGGGCAAGGTTCTGCAGGTCGGTCACATGAAGCGCTTCGACCCGGCGCTTGAGGCGGCGCGCGACTTCGTCCGCGACGAGATCGGCGAGGTGCTGGCGCTGAAGGCCTGGTACTGCGATTCCACCCACCGCTACACCAACACCGATGCCGTGCAGCCGCTGCCCGTCACCAGCAAGCTCGCGAGGAAACCGGGGGGAAATCCCAAGGCGGATCTCAGGCAGTATTTCATGCTGGCGCATGGCTCGCATCTCGTCGACACGGCGCGCTTCCTGTGCGGCGATATCGTCGCCGTGCGCGCCCGCCTCAATGAACGCTTCGGCGCCTATTGCTGGTTCGTCGAGACCGAGTTCGCCAGCGGCGCGCTCGGCCATCTCGACCTGACCGTCGCCGTACGCATGGATTGGCACGAAGGTTTTCAGCTTTATGGCGAGAACGGTTCCGTCATCGCCAAGACATTCAACCCCTGGTATTTTCGCGCCAGCGAGGTCGAGATCTTTCACGAGAAGACCGCCACCGCCCACAAGCCGCTCGGCGCCGACGGCCACTTCTTCCGCCGTCAACTGGAAGGCCTTGCGGACACGGTCCTGAACGGCACGCCGATGCGCGGCGCCAATGTCGAGGACGGCATCGCCTCGATCCGCGCCATGGTCGCTATAGCCCGCTCGGTCGAGACCGGCGAGCGGGTCGAACTCGCCTCGGTTTCGGGGGCGGTGTGATGCGTCTCGGCATCTTCGCCAAGACTTTTCCGGGCACCGAGCCGGCTGCGGTGCTCGCAGTCGTTCGGCAAGCGGGCTACGACACGACGCAGTTCAATCTCGCCTGCGCCGGCCTGCCGTCGATGCCGGATGTGGTGCCGGCGGAAGCCATCGCTTCCATCCGTGCCGCTGCGCAGTCGGGCGGTGTTTCCCTTGCCGCACTTTCGGGCACCTACAACATGGCGCATCCCGACAAGGCCGTCCGCGACGACGGTATCAGGCGTCTGGCCGTCGTCATCGAGGCCGCCGCCGCCTTGGAAATTCCCTTGGTCACCCTCTGCACCGGCTCGCGCAACGCCGCCGATCAGTGGGCGTATCACCCCGACAATACCATGCCGGCCGCCTGGTCCGACATGGCCGCCGGGATGGAGAAGGCGCTGGCGCTGGCCGGGGACGCCGGTGTCGATCTCGGCATCGAGCCCGAACAGGCCAACATCGTCACCTCGGCCAAGGATGCGACCAGGCTGATCGCCGAGATGGGGTCAAGGCATCTGAAGATCGTGCTTGATCCGGCAAACCTGTTCGAGCACGCGACGCCGGACGAAGCGCGCGCCATCGTTGCCGCCGCGATCGACAAGGCCGCCGGCCACATCGCCATGGCGCACGCCAAGGACCGCTTTGGCGATGGCCGCTTCGCCACGGCAGGGCAAGGCATTGTCGATTTTCCGGATTTCGTCGCTCGGCTGAAGGCAGCGGACTTCGACGGGTCGCTCGTCAGCCACGGCCTGTCCGCCGACGAAGCCCCCCACGTCGCCGCCTTCCTGCGAGGGCTCCTCTGATGGCCGCAGTGCCGGCGATCCTGCTTCGCGACGATGCGGCACTTCGTATCTTCGACACGGGACAAGGCAGGCTTCCCGTGGTTTTCCAGCATGGCCTCGGCGGCGATGCAGTGCAGGTGGCGCAGAACTTTCCCGACGGCCCTTCATACCGCCGGCTGACCGTCGAATGCCGCGCGCAGGGCGGTTCCGGCGCCGGCACGGCACGGCCCTTTTCGATCGCGATGTTCGCTGACGACGTGCTGGCCGCCGCCGATGCGGCCGGCGTCGAGCACTTCTTCGCCGGCGGTATCTCGATGGGCGCGGCCATCGCCTTGCGGCTTGCGGCCCGGCACCCGGATAGGGTCACAGGTCTCGTGCTTGTGCGCCCTGCCTGGGCCTTCGACGCTGCCCCGCAAAATATGCGCCCTTACGTGGAAGTGGCGGAGCTCATTCGCAGCCGTCCGCTGGATGACGCGCGCGATGCCTTTGCGGCCTCCGCGACTGCCACCCGGCTTCGCACCGAAGCGCCAGACAATCTCGCCTCGCTGCTTGGCTTCTTCGCGCGCGGGAACGCGACTGTTTTCGCCGAGGTGATGCAGGCGATCGCAAACGATGGACCCGGCGTGACGCGGGCAGCGGCCGCCAGCCTTGCGCTGCCTACACTCGTCATCGGCAGCGGCATCGATCTCGTCCATCCGCTGGCCACCGCGCGCAGCCTCGCCGACACCATCCCCAACGCTACCTTCGTCGAGGTGACGCCGAAAGCCACCGACAAGGATCGGCATTTCGCAGAGATCCGCGCCGCTATCGGCAGCTTCCTCAAAGATCGTTTCAACAACCAGGACCAGTCATGATCTCGAAACCTCTCTCCGGCCCGGCGGCGATCGCCGCATTGGCGCGCGATCGTCTGATCGCTGAATTCTCGCTGTGGTCGGCCAATCTCGCCAATTTCGAGAGCGACTTGAAGCGTATCGAGCCCTATGTCGACCTTCATCACATCGACGTGGCGGACGGTCATTTCGCGCCGTCCTTCCTGTTCTTCCCCGATCTCGTCGCCCGCATTGCAGGGCTGACGGCCAAGCCCATCCATGTCCATCTGATGGTCGATGAAACAGTCGTCGAGGCGCAGACGCGCCAGTTTATCGAGGCCGGCGCCGACATGATCAGCGTCCATGCCGAGAATGGCGAGGCGGGATTGCGCGCCGTCCGTCTGGCGCGCGAACTCGGCGCCGAGGCAGGCGTCGTGCTCCGGCTGGAGACGCCGGTCGAGACTGTGACGCCCTTCGTCCCGGAGGTCGCTTTCGTCACGCTTCTGGGAACGGCAATCGGCGTAAAGGGACAGAGCCTGTCGGACAAGGCCTGCGACAGGCTGGGCGCTGCCCGCGCCATCCTGAGAAAGGCCGGCCGCGAGGCGCAAGTGGTTCTGGCGGCCGATGGCGGCATTCGCCATGAGACCGTGCCATTGCTGCGTGCCGCTGGCGCTGAAACCGTGGTTCTCGGTTCGCTCGCCTTCGGCGACAAGGATCTCGCCGGCCGCATCGGCTGGCTGCACGGACTGAAGGTCGCGGCATGACAATCGAAGCCGCCCTTGCGATCGATCTTGGTGGGACGGAGCTTCGCGCCGCCCTGGTCGACCGCGAAGGCAAGATCCTGGCATTCGCGGCGGTGCCGACGCAGGCGCAGGCTGGCCCCGATGTGGTGATCGGCCAGATCGAGGCGCTGGCGGCGACCGTTCATGCCGAGGCGCCGGCGCTCGCAATCGTCGGCGTCGGCGTTGGCGCGCCGGGACCGCTCGATCCGCTGGCCGGCATCGCCGTCGGTCCGCCGACACTTGCTGGCTGGCTGGACGTGCCGCTTGCCGACATCCTCGAACGGCGGCTCGGCCTGCCGGTGCGGCTGGAGAACGACGCCAATGCCGCGGCGCTCGGCGAGTGGCGCTTCGGCGCCGGCCATGGTGCGCGCTCGCTTGTCTTCGTCACGGTTTCCACCGGCATCGGCGGCGGAGTCGTCGTCGACGGGCGCATCCTGCATGGCCGCCGTGGCCTCGCCGCCGAGATCGGCCACATGACCATCACCAATGAAGGCGAACGCTGCGTGTGCGGTGTCGTCGGCTGCTTCGAGGCCATCGCCTCGGGAACAGCGCTCGGCCGCCGCGCCACCGCCGCCACCGCTGCCGGCGACGGCTCGGCCTTGCGGCGCCTCTCGGCGGAGGCGGAGGTGACCGGCCGCCATGTCGTCGAGGCGGCACGGCTGCAGGACGGTCTTGCTTTGGCGCTGCTCGATGAGGAAGCCCGCTGGCTGGGCGTTGGCTTCACCAACCTCTTGCATCTCTATTCGCCCGACGTGCTGGTCGTCGGCGGCGGCATCGCCAATGGGCTCGACTTGATGCTACCGACCATCGAGGCGACCATCCGGGAGCGGGCCATGCGCGCCTATCTCGACGTACCGGTCGTTCAGGCCCAGCTTGGCCGCCATGCCGGGCTGGTCGGCGCCGCCAGCCTTGTCCTGTTCGACGATGTGGGCACGTTTGCGACCCGCATGCCTGTCGGCCCAAGCACATTTCCGGACACGAGGAGGGACTTCAATGGCTGAGCTCAAGCTGCGCGGCGTGCGCAAGTCCTATGGTGGCGCCGAGGTGATCAAGGGCTTCGACCTCGACGTCGACGACCGTGAATTCGTCGTCGGCCGGAAGCGGCATGCCTCCGGCCGTTATCCGTCTTGAACCGCGCCGATTACTCGGCAGGAACGATATCAGCCGGCAGGCTGTCGTCCGCCGTGCCCGCCAGGGCTCTGGCCAGCTTGGCCTCGTCGAGTTCGCCTTCCCAACGCGCCACCACCAGCGTGGCGACGGCATTGCCGACGAAATTGGTCAGCGCCCGGCACTCCGACATGAAGCGGTCGACGCCGAGGATCAGCGCCATACCGGCGACGGGCACCGCCGGAACCACCGAAAGCGTGGCGGCAAGGGTGATGAAGCCTGCCCCGGTGATGCCGGCGGCACCTTTGGAGGAAAGCATGGCGACCAGCAGCAGCAGGATCTGGTCACCCATCGACAGGTGGATGTTGGTCGCCTGCGCGATGAACAGCGCCGCCAGCGTCATGTAGATATTGGTGCCGTCGAGGTTGAAGGAATAGCCGGTTGGGATGACTAGCCCGACCACCGAACGCTTGGCGCCGGCCTTCTCCATCTTTTCCATCAGTGAGGGCAGGGCGGCTTCCGACGAGGAGGTGCCCAGCACCAAAAGCAGCTCTTCCTTGATGTAGCGGATCAGTGCCAGGATGGAGAAGCCGTTGTAGCGGCATACCGCACCCAGCACGACGAATACGAACAGGAACGACGTCACGTAGAAAGTGCCGACCAGCATGGCGAGGTTGATGACCGCGCCAATGCCGTATTTGCCGATGGTGAAGGCCATGGCGCCGAAGGCACCGATGGGGGCTGCCTTCATCAGCACGCTGACCAGCTTGAAGATCGGCGTCGTCAGTGCCTGCAGGAAGTTGAGGACGGGCGTGCCCTTGTCGCCGACCAGCGCCAGCGCAATGCCGAACAGCACCGAGAAGAACAGCACCTGCAGGATGTCGCCGTCGGCGAAGGCGCCGACGATCGTCGTCGGGATGATGTTCATCAGGAAGCCGGTGACCGACTGGTCGTGCGCCTTGGCGGTGTAGGTGTTGACGGTCGAAACGTCGAGCGTCGCCGGGTCGATGTTGAAGCCGGCACCCGGCTGCACGACATTGGCCACGACAAGGCCGATGATGAGGGCCAGCGTCGAGAAGGTGAGGAAGTAGAGCATCGCCTTGCCGGCGACACGCCCGACCTTCTGCAGATCGCTCATGCCGGCAATACCCGTCGTCACGGTCAGGAAGATGACCGGGGCGATGATCATCTTGACCAGCTTGATGAAGGCGTCGCCGAGCGGCTTCATGCTCTCGCCGACGGACGGATAGAAATGGCCGAGCAGGATGCCGACGGTGATCGCGACGAGCACCTGCACGTAGAGTTGGGCATAGAAAGGCTTGCGCTGCGCGGAAACCGCGCCTGATTGGTCTGCGATGTGCATCGAACTCTCCCTGGCCGGATAGGGCGGAATGCACCGCCCTGCGTGACTTCTCCCATCGCGGCGCTCCGGTCGCACGCCGCTGCAAGCAGGTTTGCAAGCGCTGTGCCAGATCGGCGAAAGGCTGGAATCCCAGGATTTCCGCCTTTGCCAGAGGCTGCGCGTGGAATACCTGTGCGGATTTCCGCACAGGCGGCGTTTGCCTGGGCGGATTTTCGCATTACACTGATCAAAAAGCCGCGAGCAAAAAGGAGAGGACAGACGCCGCAAGCAGGCACCGATAGCGAATCCCAGGGATTTGCCGGCCGTGAATTGCTGCGCGAGGCGGTGGCGCGGCTGCGCGATGGCCACTGGCTTGTCGTGGTCGTTGCCCTTGCGGTCCTGGCCGGCGCCATCGCCATTGCCGGGCGCATCGCCTCCGGTCAGGCGGCCGACAATCTGCGCGACACAGCACTTGCCGCTCTGCCGCTGGCGGCGGGAACGCTGACCGGCGAAATCGAAAAGCAACGCCTGGTGCCATTGGTGCTGGCCCGCGACGATGCTGTGCGCGGCGCCCTGCGCCGGGCCGGAAAAATGCAAGAAGCGGCTCTCAACGACAAGCTCAAGGCGATTGCGGTCGACGCCTCGGCGTCCGCTATCTATGTCATCGACACCGCAGGCATCGCCATAGCAGCCAGCAATGCCGGCGAACCGGCGAGCTTTGTCGGCATCGACTATAATTTTCGCCACTATTTCCAGGAGGCCATGGCCAACGGCGCCGCCAGCCAATATGGCCTTGGCACGATCAGCGGTAAGCCTGGGCTCTACCTTGCCAGCCGCGTCGACGATGGCGGCAAGCCGCTCGGCGTTGCGGTGCTGAAAGTGGAACTCGACGGCGTCGAAGCCAATTGGCGCTCCAGCGGCTTCCTTGTTTTCATTACCGACGAACGCGGCGTGGTGCTGGCCACCAGCCAGCCCGACTGGCGGTTTCGTGCGCTGGCACCACTCTCGACGAAGGACGCCGCCGCAGCCCACGAGCAGCTGCAGCTGGCCGATGCCGGCTTCGAGCCTCTGCCGATCCGGCGCGGCGCCGGCGGCGGCCTGGCAACGATCGACAGTGCCGGCAAGCCGCGCCGGTTCGTCGAGGTGGTGCAGGACTTGCCTGGAGCGGTCCCCGGCTGGCGTCTCTGGCTGCTGACGCCCGCCGACGCTGCTCTCTCGTCTGCCGCCAACACAGCGCGCCTGACCACACTGCTCGGCTTGCTGCTTTTGGGCTTGATTGGCTTCGTGCTGACCCGGCGCCGGCGCGCCCGCCGGCTGAGGCAGGAGGCGCTGGCGCGCATGAATGCCGAACTGGAAAGCCGGGTCAGCACGCGAACGGCGGAGCTGACGCGCTCTAACACCGCACTTGCAGGCGAAATCGCCGAGCGTGAAAATGCCGAGGCCAAGGTTCGCCGGCTGCGCGACGATCTCGCCCAGGCCAACCGGCTTTCCATCCTCGGCCAGATCGCCGCCGGGGTGGCGCATGAGATCAACCAGCCGGTCGCTGCCATCCGCACCTATGCCGAGAATGCCGGCCGCTTTCTCGATAGCGGCAAGACCGAACCGGCGAGCGGCAATCTGACGTCGATCGTGTCGATGACCGAACGCATCGGCGCGATCACCAGCACCTTGCGCACTTTTGCCCGGCGGCCCGGCGTCGCGGCCTCGCCGTTGCCGGTGCGCGAGGCGATCGACGGCGCGCTGTCGCTGCTGTCCGGGCGCATCCGCGATTCCGGCGTGACCATCGTCAAGCCGCGCGGCAACGCCTCGCCGGTGGTCATGGCCAGCCGCATCCGGCTGGAGCAGATCCTGGTCAACCTGTTGCAGAATGCGCTGGATGCGATGAAGGACCAGCCCGATCCCCGCATCGAAATCGAACTTGCCGAGCGCGATGATCGGGTGCTGATTTCGGTGCGCGATAATGGCCCCGGCCTTGGGGCCGAAGCTGCCGGCAATCTGTTCATGCCGTTCCAGACCACCAAGGAGAAGGGGCTCGGCCTCGGGCTGGTGATTTCCCAGGAGATCGCCCAGGAATTGGGCGGCACGCTGCGGCTCGATCCCGGCAATGGCACCGGCGCATCCTTCACCATCGATCTGAGGCAAATTGAATGATTGAGGGATCAGGGCTGGTGGCGCTCGTCGATGACGACTCGGACCTGCTTCACGCCACAACGCAATTGCTCGAGCTTGCCGGCTTCGCCGTGGTCGCGCGCGACGCCGCGGAGGCCGCGCTTGCCGTCGTCGATCGAAATTTCGAAGGCGTGGTCGTCAGCGATATCCGCATGCCGGGCATGAACGGGCTGCAGCTGTTCGACCGCGTCAAGGCGATCGACCCGGACATACCGGTGATCCTGGTCACCGGGCATGGCGACGTCGATCTTGCGGTCGCGGCGCTCAAGGACGGCGTCTACGATTTCATCCCGAAACCCTATGCGGGAGAGCGCCTTGTCGAGGCGCTGAAACGGGCGTCGGAAAAGCGGCGGCTGGTGATGGAGAACCGGCGCCTGCGCGAAGCCGCTGCACTGGCCGCCGACGGCCTGCCGTTGATCGGCGAGGCGCCTGCCATCAAACGGCTGCGCGAGACCTTGCGCCAGATCGCCGACATGGATGTCGATGTGCTGGTCGAAGGAGAAACGGGAACCGGCAAGGAAGTGGTGGCGGACCTCCTGCACAGATGGGGGCGGCGGCGCGCAAAACCCTTCGTGGCGCTGAATTGCGGCGCACTGCCGGAGACGGTCATAGAGAGCGAGTTGTTCGGCCACGAGGCGGGCGCGTTCACTGGTGCGCAGCGGCGGCGGATCGGCAGCATCGAGCATTCCAGCGGCGGCACGCTGTTTCTCGACGAGATCGAATCGATGCCGCCGGCGCTCCAGGTCAAACTGCTGCGGGTGCTCGAAACGCGCAGCCTCACGCCGCTTGGCTCGAACGAGATCCGGCGCATCGATCTCAGGGTCGTCGCGGCGACGAAGGTCGATCTCGGCCGGGAGGATCAGCGCGGTGATTTTCGCGAGGATCTATATTTTCGCCTCAACGTGGTGACGCTGCGCATCCCGCCGCTGCGCGAACGGCGCGGCGATATCCCGATGCTGTTCGGCCATTTCCTCGGCAAGGCGGCCGAACGGTTCGGCCGGCCTGTCGCCAAGGTGAATGCCGCGGTCAGCGATCATCTCCAGTCGCACGACTGGCCAGGCAATGTGCGAGAGCTCGCCCATTTCGCCGATCGCGTCGCGCTCGGTTTTGGCCCGGACGACGAGACGAAAACGGTTTCCGCGCAATCGCCGGAGCCTGCGGCAGCATTGCCTGAACGGGTCGGCCAATACGAGGCGCAGCTCATCCGCGATGCATTGCGCGACCATGGCGGTGACGTGCGCGGCGCCATCGAGGCGCTCGGCGTGCCGCGCAAGACGTTCTACGACAAGCTAAAACGCTACGGCATTGCCGCGTCCGAATTTCGCAATGGTGGCGATCCGGATCCACATTCTGTCTCGGAAAAGCGATGAACACGACACTGGAAATGACGGCAAATCCCTTGCCGGAAGACCTCACCTTTCTCGCCGAACGGCTGACGGCGTTCAACGACGGCGATGTCGGCGCATCCGAAAGAAAGGCGCTGGCCGTGTTCGTGCGCGACGAGCACGGCGCGGTCGTCGCCGGCATTTCGGGCTACACCGCCTGGGGCTGGCTTTATGTGCAGTGGCTCTGGGTCGACGAGAGGCTGCGCGGCCAGCACATGGCCGGCAAGATGCTCGATGCCGCCGAACAGGAAGCCATAGTGCGCGGCTGCCAGAATGCCTGGATCGACACCTTCAATCCGAACGCCGCCAAGGTCTATCAGCGCCAGGGCTATCAGCCCTTTGGCACGCTCGCCGACTTCCCTGTCGGCCGCAGCCGCATTTTTCTTCAGAAGAAACTGTCGCCGGCTTGATCGGGCCAATTCCAGGAAAGTGTGAAGCGGTTTCCGTCCGAAATTGCGTCACGCCCAACGCGCCGTCGCAGGGCCGGCTGCGTCTAATTGTCAGTTAGCTCTTTCCGTGCCAGTTGCCACTCTTCCCAACAATTTTCTGGATCGATATCGAGGTAGCCGCGCGACTCGTCCATCTGTCGAACAACGTCGAACGGGACGGCAATCGCTGGACAATTGTCGCGGATCTGGATGACCTCTTCCTCTGTCAAAGGGCTTCCCTTTGTTCTTTCCCGATTGAGCAGAGTGGCGACAAGACTGGGGACCGGATAGATAACAAGGCCTGCGTTCTTGCTCATTCGCCACCCCCAAAACTTCTTTAGGCGTATCGCTCGTGGATCGTGAATCCAAGCACGAATCCTTAACCCGCGAGTTTTCCACCACGCATTGGTTGTGGCGCGCCGGTCGTGCTCGGAAAACTGATCGGCAGGCCGCGCAGCACGCGAACCGCGAGGAAAGCAAAACATTCCGCCTCCACCGCGTCGCCGCTCCAGCCAAGGCTTTCGGCCTGCACCACTTCGACGCCGGCACGGATTGCCAGCATCGCCATCATCGTCGGGTTGTGACGGCCGCCGCCGCTGACCACGAGTTTCTTCGGCCGGTGCGGCAAGAGGTCGAGCGCCTTGCCGACGGCAGCGGCGGTGAAGGCGGTCAGCAGCGCCGCGCCATCCTCGGCGTTCAGGCCATCCGCCATCGCGGCGCCGAAGTCGAAACGGTCCAGCGATTTGGGATAGGGCTTGCTGAGATAGGGGTGCTGTAGCAGCTTCGTGAGCCGCGCCTCGTCCACTTTACCCGCACCGCCAAGCGCGCCGTCGCGGTCCATTTCGCCAAGCCCTTTCGACTTGATGAAATCGTTCAGCGGGGCGTTGGCGGGGCCGGTGTCGAAGGCAACGACATTGTCGGCGCCATCCCACCAGGTGATGTTGGCGACGCCGCCGAGATTGAGCACGGCGACCTCGCCACTGGCGCCGGCGCTGCGCATCAGCGCGGTGTGATAGGCGGCGGCCAGTGGCGCGCCTTGCCCGCCGGCGCGCATGTCGGCCGAACGAAAATCATAGGCAACCTTGGTGCCCAAGATGGCATGCATCAGTTCTCCGTCACCGAGCTGTCTTGTCTGGCCCAGCCGTCCGACCTGCGGCGCACGGTGCAGCACCGTCTGGCCGTGAAAACCGACGACGCCGATGTCGGCCGTCGTCATGCCATAGCCTTCGACCAACTCCTTGACCGCCGCCGACTGCGCTCGCGTCAGGGCTTCCTCCGCGGTGCGAAAAATCGCCGGCTCCGGCCCGACAAAATTCCACACCCGTGCCTGCGTCAGCGTCTCTTCCAGCAGAGAGCGGATCGAGGGCGGATAAGGCATCAGCCGATAGGTGCCGAAGTCCTCGATGCGTTCGCCGTCGGTCTTGATCAGCGCGACGTCGATGTTGCCGTCCAGCACGGTGCCGGTCATCAGGCCGACGGCCCAGATTGGTTTCATGTTCACTTCCTAGTCCCCATTGACGAGATCGCCGACCGCCCGCCGAAGCGAAACGATTCCGCTGTCGAAATGACGTGTCGGATGGATCCGGTTGGTGAGCAAGGTCCACGCCTTGCCTCCGCCGAAGTCGATCCAGAGCCCGGTGCCGGTAAAGCCGGTATGGCCGATGGTTTCGGGGCTGCACAAGGCTCCGCCTGACCAGCCTCCATAGGGGCGCTCCCAGCCATGCGTGCGGGTGGCGGACAAAGGCGTGCGCATCAGCGCGATCGAACGTTCGGAAGCGCCGGTGCCATCCAGCAGCCCCTGCGCGAAATCCAGCACCGAAGCGGCCGTTCCGAAAAGGCCGGCGTGCCCCGCACCTTGCAGCGCCGAGCAATTGTCGTCATGGACCTCGCCGGACAACACGCGGTGCCGCCAGGTGCAGTCCTCGGTCGCCGCGGCGACATTGGGCTCCGTGGACCAGGCAAAGCCGGGGCCGGGATCCATGTCGCGGATCGTTTTGCCCGACAGCCGCTCCAATGCAAAGCCGAGCAAGATGAAGTTGATGTCGGAGTAGACCGGGTCCCGAGCCCGCCATTCGCGCTGCAGGATGAAGGCGCGCAGCAGCTCGGGATCGCGTCCGTAAGTGTAGATCGGCTCGACGGCCGGAAACGGCGTCTGGTGGCCGAGGCACTGGCGAAACGTCACCTTCCGCTCCCAGGCCTCGGCATCATACTGGCGCAGGTCCGGCAGCACCGAAACCAGCGGTGCATCGAGGTCGATGACGCCGTCTTGCGCCAGAGCCAGGATGCGCGGGGTGGTGAAGATCACCTTGGTCAGGGACGCCAGGTCGAACCAGGTGTTGTCCTGCATGGGGCGAGGCTTCGGTACGAGTTGCGCGGAGCCGATCGATCGGATGATGCGGCCGCCGTTTTTGTCGACGATGCCGAGGACGCCGCCGGGAATGCGCTTGGCGGAAACCGCGGTTGCCAGTGGTTGGAAGGCGCGCGAAAAGACTTGGGGGAGGTCGCTCAATGGCAGCCTCCATCGGAGAGGCCGCGATCCTTCGCACCCCCCTCTGTCCTGCCGGACATCTCCCCCGCAAGGGGGGAGATCGGATGTCGCATCGGCCTTCGCCAATCTCCGGCGTTAGAAGGCTGGCGGTACGCACGAACTGCCAATCTCCCCCCTTGAGGGGGAGATGCCCGGCAGGGCAGAGGGGGGTGCTGTCCCGCCAACCTCACATACCCCAGGACACCACCCATCACCCTTCCGCCCTCGCCATATGATCCCCGCCGAACCGTTCCCACCTCGCCGGAGCCGGCTCATACCCCTGCGGACGCACCAGCGAGGGAACCTGCCGCGTATCAAGCTCGAAATGTTCATGCCGCCGGTCGATGGTCGGAACCGCGGCAATCAGCTTCTTGGTATAAGAATGCTTCGGCTTCGACAGCACCGAGGTCGCATCGCCGATCTCGACGATCTGGCCGGCATAGATGACCGCGATGCGGTGAGCGATCCGCTCGACGACAGCCATGTCGTGCGAGATGAACAGATAGGCGAGGCCAAACTCGCGCTGCAAATCAACCAGCAACTCCAGCACCTTGGCCTGCACCGAGACATCCAGCGCCGACACTGCTTCATCGAGAACAACGACGGACGGGTTGAGCATCAGCGCGCGGGCAATGCACAGCCTTTGCCGCTGGCCGCCGGAGAATTCGTGGGGATAGCGCTCCAGGCTGTTCTTCGGCAGGCCGACGCGTTCCAGCAGGCTCGCCATCCTGGCCCGCGTTCCGGCATCCACCCGGCCTCCGGTGGCGATCACCGGTTCGGCCAGAATGCTCTCGATGCTGAGCCTCGGGTTGAGCGAGGCGTAGGGGTTCTGGAACACCATCTGCACCGGCAGGGCGCTCTGTTCGGCAGAAGCCTTCCGCGCGCCGACCGAGAAGCTGCCGCGCGTCGAGCGCACCAGCCCCAGAACGGCGCGCGCGGTGGTCGATTTGCCCGAACCGCTCTCGCCGACGATGGCCAGCGTCTCGCCCGGCATCAGGTCGAAATCGACGCCGTCGACGGCATGCACCGCGCCCGTGGCACGACTGAAGAAACTGCTCTTGAGCGGAAACCGCACCACCAGGCCGTCGACCTTCAAGGCCGGTTCCGTGCCTGCGCCCCCGTCGCGCCGACCGTCCGAACGCGTCGTGCTGCCTTTGGTGAAATGCGGCACGTCCTGCAGCAAATGCTGCGTGTAGGGATGCTGCGCATTGTCGAGGATCTGGTTCAACTCGCCCTGTTCCACGGCCTGCCCGTTCTGCATCACCATCACCTTGTCGGCGATGCCGGCGACGAGGCCGATATCGTGGGTGATGAAGATCATCGACATGCCGGTTTCCCGCTTCAACTCGGCCAGCAGCGCCATGATCTGCGCCTGTACCGTCACGTCGAGCGCCGTCGTCGGCTCGTCGGCGATGAGCAGGCGCGGATTGCAGGCCAGTGCAATGGCGATCATCACCCGCTGCAGCATGCCGCCGGACAATTGGTTCGGCGTGTATTTCAGCCGCCGCGCCGCGTCCGGGATGCGCACCCGGTCGAGCGCATCCTTGGCCGCTGCGGTGGCCTGCCTGCCGGTGAGGCCGCGATGCAGCCGGAACGATTCCTCGATCTGCGTGCCGATGCTCAGAACCGGGTTGAGCGAGGTCATCGGCTCCTGGAAGATCATGCCGATCTCGGCGCCACGAATGCCGGTCAACTGCGGTTCGGTGGCAGTCATCAGGTCGAAGAGGCTGCCGTCGGCGCGCTTCAGCTTCATCGCTCCGCCGGTGATGCGGCCGCCGCCAAAATCGATGAGCCGGTTGATCGACAATGCGGTGACGGATTTGCCCGAGCCGCTTTCGCCGACGATGGCCAGTGTCTCGCCGTCGGCGAGGTCGAAGCTTATGCCGCGCACCACCTCATTGGTTTGCGGATTGCGGCCGAAGCCGACGCGTAGGTCGCGGACGGACAGCAGCGGGGTCATGCCGGCGCCCTCCGCATCCTAGGGTCGAGGATGTCGCGCAAGGCGTCACCAAGCAGGTTGAAGCCGAGGATGCTGATCATGATCGCCAGGCCCGGGAAGATCATCAGCCACGGCGCGGTTTCCATCAAATTGCGGCTGTCGCTCAGCATCAGGCCGAGCGAGGCGGCGGGCGGCTGCGTGCCGAGGCCGAGAAAGCTCAGGCCCGCTTCGGTCAAAAGCGACCACGCCAGCGCCAGCGTAACCTGCACTGTCAGCGGCGCCACCAGATTGAGCAGCAGATGGCGCGTCACGATGTAGGATGAACTGCTGCCGAAGGTGCGCGCGGCATCGACAAATTCACGCGCCTTGAGCGACAGAGCAGGGCCGCGCACGACGCGGGTGAAGATCGGCGTGTAGACGATGCCGATGGCAACGATGCTGGTCCACGTGCCCGGCCCGGCAACGGTGACGATGAGCAGCGCCAGAAGGATTGCCGGGAAGGCCAGCAGCACATCCATGATCCGCATCACGATGCCGTCCCAGCGGCTTCCGAGCCAGGCAGCAGCCAACCCCAGAACCGTGCCGGCAAGGGTGGCGAAGGCGACGGAGAAGAAGGCGACCGTGAACGACTGGCCGATGCCCGCCATCAGCCGGCTGGCCACGTCGCGGCCGAACAAATCGGTGCCCATCCAGTAGGCGCTATTGGGCGCATGCAGCCGGTCGACCCGGAATTGCGTGATGGGGTTGTGCGGCGTCAGCCCCAGCATGCCGAGAATGGCGACCAGCAGATAGACGCCAACAATGACGCCGCCGATGCGGCCGCTGCCGTGGCCGAAGATGGCGCGCAGGATGCGCATCACGGCTCCCCCAGCCGGATACGCGGATCGAGCCCGACATAGGCGAGATCGACCAGCAGATTGATGATCATGAAGTTGAAGGCGATGAACAGCACGCTGCCCTGCACCAGCGCGTAGTCGCGCTGCTGGATCGCATCCAGCACCATGCGTCCGAGACCGGGCAGGGCATAGATCTGCTCGACGATGACGGCGCCGCCCAGCAGGTAGCCGAACTCGATGCCGCTCAGCGTCACGACCGGGATGAGCGCATTGGGCAAAGCGTGCCGCCAGATGACGCTGCGCGCCGAGGCGCCCTTGCTGCGCGCGGTGCGCACATAATCATCGCTCAGCACATCGAGCATGGCCGAGCGTGATATGCGGGTGACGGACGCCGCGAAGGCGAAGCCGAGCGTGATGGCGGGCAGGATCAGCTGGCTGAGATTGCGCAGGGGATCCTGCCAGAGCGGTGCGAATTCGCCCATCGCCGGTAGCAGACCGAAGCCGGCTGACAGCGTGTAGATGATCAGCAGTCCAAGCACGAAGCTCGGCGTCGACTGGCCGATCATGGCGACGATGCGCACGCCCAGATCGGACAGTTTCTCATTGTGTGTGGCGGCGAAGATCCCGGCCGGCATGCCGACCGCGAGCGCGATGATCATCGACAGCACGGCCAGTTCGAGCGTCAGCGGAAAGCGCTCGAGGATGACATCGAGCACCGGCCTGCCATAGGTGACCGAAATGCCGAAATTGCCATGCAGGATGCCGCCGATCCAGCGCCAGTACTGGACGAACCAGGGCTGGTCGATGCCGAAATAGGCGGCGAGCGAGTCGCGTTGCGCCGGGGTGAGCAGGCCGGCTTCGGTACCCAGCATGGCCGTGATCGAATCGCCTGGCACCATCCGGATCGCCACGAAGACCAGGATGGACACGCCAAGCAGGACGAGAGGAAACGTCGCCAGTCGTCGCATCAGATAGTTCACGCGAAGAGGTTCCTCTCGTCCAATGCTGGCGGCTACTGCTGGATGGTAACCTTGCTCAGGCTGAACAGCGTGCCCGTCGGCGTCGGTACGAACCCCGCAATGTTCTTCTGCTGGGCCGTATAGCTGTACGAGGTGTAGAGCCAGATCCACGGCGACATTTCCGCGAGGTGCTTCTCGAATTCGGTGAAGATCGCCTTGCGCTCCGCCGGATCGGTCTCTGCGCGGCCCTTCTGCATCTGGCTGTCGAGCGCGTCGTCGATGTAGTTCGCCACCTTCTGCAGATTGCCCGCCTTGGTCCAGTAGCGGTTGTACATGGTGTAGGGGTCGGCGCGGCCGCCATTGAGCGCGATCGCCATGTCGAAATCGCCCTTCAGCCAGGCGTCGACATAGACGTTGAGCTCCATCATCTTGATGTCCAGCTTGACGCCGATTTCGGCCAGCTGCGACTGGATGATCTGGGCTTCCGCCGCCGCCGTCGGCGGCTCGCCGGTGGCGCCGATCACCGTCGCGGAAAAGCCGTCGGCATAGCCGGCCTCTGCCATCAGCTTCTTGGCCTTGTCGACGTCGCGCTTGTAGCAGAACAACTGGCTCGGATCGGTCGCCAGAGCGGGAATCGTCAGCGGTCCAGTGACCTTGCCTTCGCCGAGCGAGGCGGTGTCGAGCACCTCCTGCCGGTCGATGGCGCAGGAGATGGCCTGCCGCACCTTGAGCTCGGTCATCGGCTTGCGCGACGGATTGAGCTGCAGCACGTGATAGGCCAGCACCGGCACGCGGTTCAGCTGCAGGCTGGCTTCTTTCGGCACCAGCGTGGCGACGAGCGGGTCGTTGAGCAGCGCGAAATCGATCTGCTTGGTGCGCATGGCGGCGAGGATCGCCGCTTCATCGGGAAGCAGGCTGATCTCGATGCCGTCGACGCCGGTGGCACCCCCGGCCCAATCCTTGTTGGCGCTCAAGACTTCCTTGGCGTTGGGGTCCCATTTGTCGAGCTTGAACGGGCCGGAGCCGAGCGCCTTGGTGCCGATCGAGCCGGCCTTGATTTCGCCGGCCGGGACGATGGCCGCGTTGATGTCGCTCATCGCCGTCAGGATCGGCGCATCGGGCTGCGACAAATGGAAGATGACGGTCGCTGCATCCGGCGTGTCGATGCTGGCGATCGACAGGAAGTTGGCGCGTGCGGCCGCACCCGTCTTCTCGTCGAGGATGCGTTCGAACGATGCCTTGACGTCAGCCGAGGTCAGCGCGGTGCCGTCCTGGAATTTAGCCTTGGGATTGAGCTTGAAGGTCAGCGCCTTGCCGTCCTTGGAAAACTCCCAGGACGTGGCGATGGCGGGGATGATCTGCAGGCTGGCATCGACCCGCACCAGCGGCTCATAGATCAGTTCCAGCAGCCGCAGCGACGAAAAGGCCGTCTGCTTGTGCGGGTCAAGCCCGGTGGCGTCCTGCGACCAGGCCATGTGCAGCGTTGCCGCATTCGCCTGCGTTGAAACCGCAGCCAAGCCGAGCATCGCCGCCAGCGTGATACCCGACAGCAGCTTTCTTGTGAAATGCCCTATCATTTTCGTCTCCCATTGTCGTTGAACTCGATGCCTTGCAGTTTCTGCCGACCGCTTCCAAGACACACGCGCTTTGGACGATCGGCCCAGTCTATGCAGCTTCATGCCGTCTTGTCTAAGGCGGCCTCACGCCGTCCTGGCGCTGATTGCCTTGCGCAGGAAGCCTCCGGCCTTGCCGAGCGCCGCGCGGGCCTCCTCGACGCCCATGCCGGTGATCGTCACCAGGATCGCCAGCTTCACATCATTGCCGGTCTGGCCGAGCACTTGTTTTGCTTGCTGGGCAGCGCACCCGGTCGTCTGCATGACGATCCGGATCGCCCTGGCGACCAGCTTCTTGTTGGACGGGTTAAGGTCGACCATCAGATTCTCATAGCTCTTGCCGATGCGGATCATCGAGGCGGTGGTCAGCATGTTGAGCACCAGCTTCTGCGCGGTTCCCGATTTCAGCCGCGTCGAGCCGGTGAGCACTTCCGGGCCGACGACCGGCGAGATGGCAATGTCGGCGATGCCGGCAATGGTCGAGGCCGGATTGCAGGAAAGGGCAACCGTCGTTGCGCCCACCTGCTTCGCATAGTTCAGCCCGCCGATGACATAGGGTGTGCGGCCGCTGACCGCGATACCGACCACCACGTCGTTTGATGTAAGTCCAATCTCCTGCAAGGCCTTGGCGCCCATTTTCGGATCATCTTCGGCGCCTTCCGTCGACCGCACCAGGGCGTCGGTACCGCCGGCGATCAGGCCGACGACCATGCCTTCGGGCACGCCGAAGGTGGGCGGGCACTCTGAAGCGTCGAGAACCCCAAGCCGACCGCTGGTGCCGGCGCCGATGTAAATCAGCCGCGCGCCTTTCTGGAAGGCGAGCACGATCCGGTCCACCGCGGCTGCGATCTCCGGCAGGACCTTTTCGACAGCCGCCGGGACAGCCCTGTCTTCGTCGTTGATCTTGCGCAGGACGTCGATGGTCGGCAGCAGGTCGATGTCCATCGTCCTCGGGTTCCGGCCTTCGGAAACCAGCCGGTCCAGCTCGGACATCAACCCTTGCTCGGTCATTCCAGTGCTTTCAAAACCATGCGGTACAGCCGGAAGTACGGGGCTCGCCAGCCGCGCTCGCATACGACCAAGGTCCGTCGCCGCTGCCCTGTTTTCTCTGTTAACTTTTTAGAATTGAATATTCACACCGTCAACAAAAAATTGGAATATTTTATTCCTTACTCGGCGGCTCTATCGCTCGCAGCAGAATCTTTTGGCAAGGATGATGGCGCCTGACACGGCGTCGCCGTCGGCAGGCTTCAGGCGGCGCCGGACATCGGGGGAGAGCCAGGGTTCGAGCGGGCTGGCGAGGCCGCCGAGCAAGGTCACCCGCGGTGCGCCTTGTTCGAACAGCACCCGCACCAGGGTATCGATCTGCTCGGCCGCGCTTTGCACGATACGCCGCCCGACCGGATCGCCCTGGTCGGCATGGCGCATCACCATCGGCGCCAGCGCCGCATAGTCCGTTGCCGTTGCCCGATCCATCCAGGCAACCGCTTCCATCGGGTCGTTCTGAAAACGCTGCATCACCTCCGCCAGCAGCGCCGTCCGCTCATGCCGTCCGTCATGCGCGCGCAACGCCAGTTGCACGGCTTTCAGGCCGAGATCGGCGCCGCTGCCCTCGTCGGAGATCGGAAAGCCGTAGCCGCCGACACGCAGTTCGCGGCCCTCGACGAAGCCCAAGCCGATCGAGCCGGTACCGGCAATGACGATGGCGCCGTCCTGACCCGAATGCGCGCCCAGGCAGGCGCCGACGCCATCGCTGACGAAATCGATGCTGGCAAAGGGATGCGCGATTGCCCTGAGTGCTTCCAGCGCGCCCTTGCGGCCGATGCCGGCAAGGCCGACGCCGACGTGGATCCCAGCGATTTCGGCCGATCCCAGACCTGCTTCCTCGATCGCCGTGCCAAAGGCTTTCGCGACCGATGCCCAGGCGGCATCGATGCCAAGCCGCGTTGTCGCCGGACCGGACAGGCCTTGTCCCAGCACCGTCCCGTCAGCGTCTTCAATACGGGCGCGGCAGCCGGTGCCGCCGCCATCGACGCCGAGAAAATAACGATCCTGGCTCATGCGCTCAGCCGCTCGATGTCGGCGCCGCACAGGCGCAGCTTGCGGTCCAGCTGTTCATAGCCGCGGTCAAGGTGATAGACCCGGTTGATGGTCGTCTCGCCCTCGGCGACCAGCGCCGCCAGCACCAGCGACACCGAAGCGCGCAGGTCGGTGGCCATAACCGAGGCGCCATGCAGTCTCTCACCGCCGCGCACCAGCGCCGTGGTGCCTTGCAGCTTTATGTTGGCTCCCAGCCGCATCAGTTCGGGAACATGCATAAAGCGGTTCTCGAAGATGGTCTCGCGCAGCAGCGATGCGCCATCAGTGCAGCACATCAGTGCCATGAACTGCGCCTGCAGGTCGGTCGGAAACCCCGGATAGGGCTCCGTCGTCAGGTCGACGGCCCTGAGCGGCCGGTCGCGTGAGACGATGAGCCCGCGGTCGCCGGGCCAGACGCTCACCCCGGTGGCCTCCAGCAATTGCACCACCGAGGCCATGTGTTCGAGCCGGGCGTGCGTCAGTTCCAACTGGCCGCCGGTGATCGCAGCGGCAATGGCATAGGTGCCGGCTTCGATGCGGTCGGGGATGATGTCGTGCGTGGCTGCATGCCAGTTGGTTTCGCCGGCGATCAGGATGCGGTGCGTGCCGGCGCCCTCGATGCTGGCACCCATGGCGTTGAGGCAAGCTGCGAGATCCGCCACTTCCGGCTCGCGCGCCGCGTTGAGGATCTCGGTTTCGCCTTTTGCCGTGGTCGCCGCCATCATGGCGGTTTCCGTCGCGCCGACCGATGGCGAGCTCAAGACGATGCGCGTACCGGTCAATCCGTTTGGTGCCGACGCGACGATCGATCCGTTCTCGATGGCGATCCTGGCGCCCAGCGCCGCAAGTGCCGCTACATGCATGTCGACCGGCCGCGCGCCGATCGCGCAGCCGCCCGGCAGCGAAACCCGCGCATGGCCGAAGCGGGCAAGCAGCGGTGCCAGCACGAGCACCGTCGCCCGCATCTTTCGCACCGTGTCGTAGGACGTCTCCTTGGAAACGGCGGCACTGGTGTCGATCGTCGCGGCATGCGCAGATCGCGTAACCTCGGCACCATGAAGGCGCACCACGCCGAGCATGTTTTCGACATCGGTCACATCGGGCAAATTGGTCAGTTCGAGCGGGTAGGGGCTGAGCAGCGCGGCCGCGACCTGCGGCAGGGCGGCGTTCTTGGCGCCGGATATGGTGACCGCGCCTTCCAGTCTTTGTCCGCCGATGATCCGCAATCTGTCCATGGGCTGAAACCTTGTTTCACGTGGGCCGAACCGCACTCGAGCCAAGCGAGAAATTAATTCTACGTTCTTGGCTGTCAATCGGAATTGGAATAATTTATTCCTTGGCCCAGCACCTGAAAACGCGAGGGAATCCCGTGTCCGTTCTGAAAAGGATCAATGCGAAGCTCGACGGCATGGCGCCTGGCGATCGCGAGATCGGCCGCTACATCGTCGACAATCCCGACCAGATGCTGCGCCTGTCGACGGCGGCTCTCGCGGCCGGGATCGGCCGCAGCCAGTCGAGCGTCGTCAAGTTCAGCCAGAAGCTCGGTTACGCCAGCTACCAGGAGCTCAAGCTCGCCGTCAGCGAGGCCAAGGCGCAGGAATGGCAGGTGCCGGCCGGCGTGATCCACGGGTCGATCGAGGTCGGCGACAGCTACCAGGTTATTCTGAAGAAGCTGATCGGCAGCAAGCTTTTGTCGATGCAGCGGACCGCCGAGGCCAACACCGAGCGCATCATCTCCAGGACGCTTGAGCTGCTAAATGGCGCGCGCCGCATCCATCTGGTCGGCGTCGGCGCCTCCTCGCTGGTGGCGCGCGATTTTTCCTACAAGCTGATGAAGCTCGGCCGCAATGTGCTGCATGACAGCGACAGCCACATCCAGATGGCCAATGTCTCGACGTTAGGCCCTGACGACGTGCTGTTCGCGCTGTCCTATTCCGGCGCCAGCATCGAAACCTTGCGTATCGCCGAACTTGCCAGCAAGCGCGGCACGACGGTGATCGCCGTCACCGGCCTGCACGACAATCCGCTGAGCCGCGTCGCCGACATCCGTCTCTACACCATCGCCGACGAGGAGCGTGCGCGCTCGTCCTCCATCACCGCGCGCGACGCGCAACTGACGCTGACCGACCTGTTGTTCATCCTACTGGTGCAGAAGCAGCCCGATGCCAACGACTATGTCCACAACAGCGAGGCGGCGGTCTCGGTGCTGAAGGCGGAGCGGTCTTCGTAGCGCCACAGGCGATGCAGGACCGCGCAACGCCGGTTCTGCAGCCTGCTGGCTCAACAACCGCAGCGATGCCACCTCTTGCCTGCCGGCTCCGAAGGCGCGACCCTGCCTGGTCTGGCGAAACGCTTCCGCCGAAATCCGCAAGGAGGGAGAATCATGACATCCGATGTGGCCGTCATTGCAGGCGCGGGCGCTGGTCTGAGCGCCTCGCTTGCGCGCCTTCTCACCCGGGAAGGCTTTCGCGTGGTTCTGGCCGCCCGCAACGTCGGGAAGCTGAGCGCTCTGGTCGATGAGACCGGTGCGCTGGCCGTCGAGACGGATGTCGCCGATGCTGCGTCCGTCGCCAAGCTGTTCGACGTCGCCGACAAGGTCGGCCCGCTGGCGCTTGTGGTGTTCAACGCCAGCGCGCGCACGCGCGGCCCGGTCGCCGAGCTCGATGCCGAAGCGGTCAAACAGGCATTGCTGGTCGGCGCCTATGGCGGCTTCCTGGTCGGCCAGCAGGCGGCGCGCCGCTTGCTGGCGCGGGGTTCCGGATCGATCCTGTTCACCGGCGCCACCGCCAGTGTGAAAGGGTTTTCCGGCTCGGCCGGCTTTGCCATGCCGAAATTCGGCCTGCGCGGCCTGGCGCAGTCCATGGCCCGCGAACTCGCCCCGCAGAACATCCACGTTGCGCACTTCATCATCGACGGCCAGATCGAGTCGCCCGGACAAGCAGCCGATCCCGACCGGCCGGACCGCCGGCTGTCGCCGGACGCCATCGCCGAGGCCTATCTCGCGGCCCATCGCCAGCATCGCAGCGCTTGGAGCTCGGAGCTTGAGCTGCGGCCGTGGGTCGAGACGTTTTGACAATCCAGTTGATCGCCTAGGGCCAGCCGATCGCCTAACGGCCAGTTGATCGCCTAAGGGAAAGTAACGCGATCCTTCCGCTACTCCTTATATATATTAGGCAATTCTCATATTTTGTAGCGCTAAGCTGCTTATCCAATACATAAAAAAGCACAGTGTAATATATACGTTTGTTTAACGTCGGTTGTGCATGTTGCTGGCTTTCCCGGGCTAATTGAGAACGCGCATGCCGGTCACACGTCGTACACTGCTTGCGGCCGGAAGCGCTGGGTTGCTGATCTCGCAAGCCCAGGCAGCCAGCACGCCGGGACAGCAGGCGGAGAACGCCCCAAATCCTATAGCCAGCGGCAATGCGTTGCGCATCGCAATGCCGGCCTTCGCTTCCAATCCGTTCTTCCCGGCCGACGGATCGGGGGACAATGGCATAGACATGGAACTGGCCCACGGCATCGCTGCGGCGCTTGGCGTCGAGCCGGTGTTCGACCGATCCGCCGCAACGTTCGACGATATCGTAAAACAGGTGAGTTCCGGTCAGGCCGACATGGCGATCGGCAAACTCAGCCGGACCCTTCAGCGCGGCCGGTCGATCGTCTATTCCCGGCCCTACGCCATGCTGCGCCAGGGGTTGATCGCCAACCGCCTCAACCTGGCGCGTATCGCGCAGGGCAAGCCGCCCGAACAGATCGTCCGGGATTTCTCGGGCGATCTCGGCGTGATCGAGGGCTCTTCATTCGCCACCTATGCGGCCACGACCTTCCCGCACGCACAAATCCGCCGTTTCGCGAGCTGGGATTTGATCATCGATGCGATCCGGAACGGGACCATCGACATGGCCTATCGCGACGATTTCGAGATCAAGAAGCTGATGGTCGACGATCCGTCGATGACGGTCGTCGCGCGCTCCATCACGCTGACGGACAAGGTCGACACGATCGCAATCGGCGTGCGGCCCGACAACCCGCACCTCGCGACCTTTGTCGATCTCTATCTCGATCTCGCGCGAGGTCAGCAGGTTCTCAACACAGACGAGATCATCGCCCGCTATCGCCAGGGGAGCAAAGCCTGACATGGCCATCTCCGAGGTAGCCGGACCCCTGCCTTTCGATTGGCGTCTTGCGGCGAGGCGCATCCTGCGCTCGCCCGCGACGACGATAGCGATGATCGCGGCAGGGATCCTGTGCGGCCTCTACTATCCAGGCTTGGCCCATGCGATCAGCCCGGTCGCACAGCTCTACCTGAATTTCCTCAAGATGGTCGTTCTGCCCTACCTGGTCTCCTCGGTCATCTTCTCCATCACGGCGATGGTCCAGGACCCGAAATCGGTCCGCTACCTCGGCAAGGTGGGTATGGCCGTGCTGGTCGTGTCGTTCTTGAGCGTGCTGGTGAGCGGCACCTTGTCGCTGATCCTGCAGCCGGGCCAGATCGAGAATCCCCAGTCGCGCATCGAGCTTGGCGAGTTCATCAATTCGCAAGGCAGCGTATCCACCGATCTCGCATTCCCGTTCCAGCCGCCGCCCTCCAATGAGGATCCCAGCGGCGGGCATTCGATCCTGCTCGACCTGGTGCCGAACAACGTCTTCAATGCACTGGCCTCGGGTCAGACCATCCAGGTCCTGCTGTTCTGCCTGCTTTTCGGACTCGCCATGGGGAAGATTCCACAGCCCTCGTCCATGAGCCTGACCCAGGCGCTCAACGCGGTCTACCGGGCCTGCACGGTGCTCACCAACTGGTTCATCTGGGGATTGCCCTTTGCAACCTTCATCCTGATCGCGGACCAGACCGCGTCGACCGGAACCAAGCCGCTCACGCTGATGGGCGGCTACCTCCTGGTGATGGGTCTTTCCTGCCTCACATTCGTCGCCGGCGCCTTTGCCATTATCGCCATCCGGTCGCGACGAAGCTACTGGACGACGATCAAGACCTGCCAGCCGCTTCTTATGGTGGCCATCACCACACGCTCTACGGTCGCCTCGCTGCCGTGGGTCATCAACCTTTTGAGCGAGCGCCTGCGGTTCAGCCTGGTGGTGGTCGAACTGCTGGTGCCGCTGCAGGCGGCATTGCTGCGCACAGGCCCGGCGCTGCTCTATACGTCGGGCGCGCTGTTCATCGCTCAGCTCTACGGCCATCCGCTTGCGGTCGCCGACCTCGTGCTCGTCGGCATCATCTCAGCGCTTCTCGCGCTCACCACCGGCGGCATGGGCAGCCTGCTCATCCTGTCGCAGATGTCCATCGTCTGCGGATATTTGAAGCTTCCCTTCGAGGCGGCGTTCGCCCTGTTCGTCGCGGTGGATGCGGCCGTCGACACGTTCATGACGCTGGCCAGCGTCTGCACCGTCGCGGCGAGCACGGCAATGATCGCTCCCAGCCACAGGGAGACGACGCAGCCTGAAACCGTTTCGGAGCAACTCGAAGCCGAGCCTGTCGGATGATCGACGACAGCATCCGTCCCCAGCTCGGCATTATCGGCGGTCTCGGGCCGCTCGCATCGGCTGATTTCTACTTCAAGCTGACCCGAATGACCCAGGCGTTCAGAGACAACGAACATGTGCCTGCCGTCATCCTCAGCGTCCCGCAGCTACCCGACAGGACCGAAGCGATCCTTGCCGGCCATGACGGACCGCTGGCGCCTCTGAAAGCTGCGGTCTCGACGCTCAATGCGCTCGGCGTCGCCTGTATCGCGATGCCGTGCAACACCGCCCATCATTGGTACGGCCAACTGGCGGCGAATTCGCACGCGGAAATCATCCATATCGGCGACGCGGTGTTGGCGGAAACGCGTCGCAGCCTGGACCGGGGCCGGGTTGCGATCCTCGCCACCCAAGGCACGCTGGTCTCCAGCTTCTATCAGAACAGGATGTCGGCAGCGGGATTTGAGTTCTGCCTTCCCGCGAACGCCGAGTTTCAGCAGTGCGTCGACAGCGCAATCAGCCTCGTCAAGGCGGGTTCGATCGCGGATGCGGCGGTCGAAACCGAGCGCGCGCTCGATATCGCGCAAGCGGCCGGCGCCGATGCCGCTCTTCTCGGCTGCACCGAACTGTCGGTGGTGGCCGCCAGCCTCAACGATGTGAATGGTTTGGTCGTCATCGACAGCAATGCCGCCTTGGCGCGAGCCTGTCTGACCCGATTGGGTTTCGGTGCGCAGGAAGCCCGAGGCCTGCCGACCGTATCGCGGCTGCCGGGACATAACCGATCGATGCGGGCCAGTTCGGTCGCACTGGCCCAGCTGTCGGTGAGTTCGATCTAGACGCTTTCGAGATACGTCTCGATCTCGAAATCGCTGACATTGAGCGCGAATGTGTTCAGCTCCTGCCGTTTGCAGGCCACGAAAGAGTCGCGCAGGATTGCCGGGAAGATCTCCGCCACATGCGTCCCGCTTTCAAAGGCGGCGATCGCGGACGCCCAGTCCGGCGGCAGCTTCGCCGGCGGAAGTCCCTGGCCATCGCTGCCGGTCGGATCGCCTGGCGATATTTGTCTTTCAATGCCTGTCAGCGCGGCGCCCAATATAGCCGCCAGCACCAGATATGGATTGGCGTCCGCCCCTGAAACGCGATGCTCGATACGGCGTGCAGCGGTCGGTCCGCCGGGAATGCGGATCGCCACCATGCGGTTCTCATAACCCCAGGCGACCGCGGTCGGCGCATAGGATCTTGGGCGCAGCCTGCGGTAGGAATTGAAGTGCGGCGCGAACACCAGCGTGCTCTCGGCCATTGCCGCAAGCAGGCCGCCGACCGCATGGCGCATGGTCTCCGAGCCCTGGTCGGTGCCGTCGTCGAAGATGTTCCGCCCTTCGCCGTCGACCAGGCTGAAATGAACGTGGAAGCCATTGCCGGCCCGGTCGCCATAGGGCTTGGCCATGAAACAGGCGGCAAAACCGTGCTTGCGGGCAATGCCCTTCACCGTGCGCTTGAACAGCACCGCATCGTCAGCCGCCCGCAAGGCGTCCGCGACATGGTTCAGATTAATCTCGAACTGGCCGACGCCGTTCTCGGCGATGGCCGTGTCGACGGGAATGCCTTGCGTCCGGCAGGCCTCGTAGACGTCATGGATGAAGGATTCGAAATCGTCGATCTCGTCGATCGACAATGCCGCGTCGGAATCCAGACGACGTCCGGTCACCGGTGAGACGGGTCCGACCGGCCGCTGCGACTGCGGATCGACGAGGTAGAATTCGAGTTCCGTTGCCGCGACCGGGGTCAGGCCCAAAGCCTTGTAGCGATCGAGGATGCGGGCCAGCGCCCGTCGCGGGTCGCCGAGATAGGGCGCGCCGCTTTCGTCGGCGAGCCAGAGCGGGACGAGCGCCGTCGGATGTGCCGTCCAGGCCACCGGCAGAATGCCGCGCCCCGTCCATTGGCACAGTCCGTCGGCATCGCCGGTCGAGAAAACAAGCGTGTTGCCTTCGATGTCCTCGCCCCAGACATCGAGCCCGATCAGCGAAAAAGGCATGCGCAGCTTGCCTTCCAGCGCCTTCCTTGCCTGCTCGACGGGAATGCGCTTGCCGCGCATAATGCCGTTGAGGTCGCACACCGCAGCCCTCAGGCTCTGGATGTCGGTTCTGCTGTCAAGCCAGTTCAAAACGTCCGCAATTGCATCGCTCAATTTATAACCTCTGGTTTTCGAAGGTGCCGCAGCCTGACCGGCTGCACTGTCCCTGTAAAAAAAATAGCTTGTGAGTTTTAGGAAACCATATCCGGCTGATGCCAGATATTTTTCCTCATTTTTTCAAGTCACTAGCTGGGATGTCGGGAGGCATTTCAAAACCAATTGCGCGATCTGCGATCGCAACATAGAGGCAAGAAGCCTGAAAGCCAAGGGGTAGTCGGTCGGTTTGAAATTCAGCCTTCAAACAATCCCTCGAAAGTGTCATATTGTTGGCATGTGACCGCTGACAAGTTGGGGGTCAGAGCGGGCGAGGGTATGGCTACTATGACCGACAAGCGCCCGAAGCGCCGCGCGACGCCAGGGCGAAAGCATGAGAGATCAAAAACGGCGTTCTATTATCCGCTCACTGGTTGAATTAGATCAACCGGTTACAGAGCTTAAAACGCTCTTGGCGCCGCTTCCCTGGGACTATCCAAAACCGCTGGTCAGGCTGACCTACGATCACATTCGAAGCGTTCTCTTGCGCTTTCTGGCCGGGAATCTTGAGGCGAAGGACGTGGAGGAATGGGCGGATCTTGTTGAAATGCGAGACGACATCGAGTTCGCAGAAGAGCGGACGCAAGAGGTAATCCACATGCTGTCCACGCCGCAGATCCACTTTCCTATCGATGGCCAGCTAGCGCGGCTTCTGCTTTCGCCAATTTCAAACTGACCGACTGCCGGCATTCGACGTTCTGGTTCGTCACCGGGGCAACACGGTTAGGCCTTGGGCCGACGGCTGTCGCCCAGCGGTTCTAGCTAGTTTCTCGTCTCCGGAAATCTGGCCTGCTGCAGGATGTGCGAGGCGCCCTCGTCGATATCGCGCACGATGGCCGCGCGGGCGCGCTCCCCGTCCTGGGCCTCGATCGCCGCGACGACTTCCTCGTGAAAGTCGATGTCGAGGATCGAGGCGAGGTCATCCTCGAACCCCATGGCAAGGTTCCTGAGAAACGGGCCGACCTGCATCCACACGGTCTCGATCAGGAAGATCATCTGCTCGTTGCCGCAATGGCGATAGATCGAGAATTTGAAGTCGTGGTTCTTGCGCAGATAGTCGTCGATATCGCCTTTGCGGGCCGCCAATGTCAGGTCGGTGGAATGACGTCGGATCGTGCGCAGATTGTTGCCGTTGATGCGTTTTGTCGCCAGTTCGGTCGCCGAGCCTTCGAGGATCGTGCGCACCGCGGTCAACTGCGAAAACCGGTCGGCCGATATCGCCGGCACCTCGACGCTGCCGTTCGGCATCGGGCTGAGCGCCCGCAATGCCTGCAGCCGCATGAAGGCGCTGCGCACCGGCATGTCGCTGGTGCCGAGTTCCTTGGCGAGTTTTCGCGACGTCAGCTTCTGGCCCGGCATGAACTGGCCGGACATCAACGCCCGCACAAGCTCCAGATAGACTTTCTCATGCAGGGGGACGGTGTCGACGGCGGTCAACCCGAATTGTGTTTTGTCGGCCATAGGCGGGGCGCTGCTTCATTGGTTCTGAAATCTGTGCAGCAGGCTGGTTTCGCCGCTGGGCTTCTGCGTCGCCGAACCCCGCGAGAACGCCGAAGCCGGCGATATATCAAGCACATGATAGACGCTTCGGTCGTTGCGCGGCAAGCCAACGCGTCACCTGCCGGCCGTTGCACCCAAGGCTGGCGGCTTGATTGTTGGGCGAGCGGCGTCTCTTCCACGCTGTGCAAAACCGTCATCACAAATCTTGACCTTGCGCGCACTTGCACCTCTGGCCGCTCTCTGGCTTTTTGGGGTACCCATCGCAACGGACTGATTCGCGTCATGCCGCTCGATTGCAATGTTCCCAAGGCAGTCTGGGGGTGGGTCGTGAAGCGCGCGCAATTGGCGAAGGAGAAACAGGCATGGCCGAGTTCAAGAAGCCCGAAATCTCCGAGATGAGACCCAAGATCACCGTGATCGGCGTCGGAGGCGGTGGTGGCAATGCCGTCAACAACATGATCGCCGAGCAGCTTCAGGGCACCGAATTCATCGCCGCCAACACCGACGCCCAGGCGCTGACCATGTCGAAGGCGTCTAGGCTGATTCAGCTTGGCGCTCATGTCACCGAAGGATTGGGTGCTGGATCGCTTCCCGAGATCGGCCGCGCCGCGGCCGAGGAATCGCTCGACGAGATCATGGATCATCTGGCCGGCACGCATATGTGTTTCGTCACCGCCGGTATGGGCGGCGGCACCGGAACCGGTGCTGCTCCAATCATCGCCCAGGCGGCGCGCAAGGCCGGCATCCTGACGGTCGGCGTCGTCACCAAGCCTTTCACTTTCGAGGGCAGGCGCCGCATGCAGATGGCCGAAGAGGGCATCGAGCGGCTGCGCGAGAGCGCCGATACGGTCATCGTCATCCCGAACCAGAACCTGTTCAGGATTGCCGATGCCAAGACCACTTTCGCCGACGCGTTCGTCATTGCCGACCAGGTGCTCTATGCCGGCGTCAGTTGCATCACCGATCTCATCGTCAAGGAAGGCCTGATCAATCTCGACTTCGCCGATGTCAAATCGGTGATGCGCGACATGGGCCGCGCCATGATGGGCACAGGCGAGGCTTCCGGCGAAGGCCGGGCGATGAAGGCGGCGGAAGCCGCGATCGCCAATCCGCTGCTCGACGAAGTGTCGATGAAAGGCGCCAAGGGCGTGCTGGTTTCGATATCGGGCGGCAGGGACATGACCCTGTTCGAGGTCGACGAGGCCGCCACCCGCATCCGTGAAGAAGTCTACGAGGACGCCGACATCATCGTCGGCGCGATCTTCGACAAGAGCATGGAAGGCCGCTTCAGGGTCTCGGTGGTGGCCACGGGCCTCGACCGGTCGTTTGGAGCCGAGAATGGCGATGCCGGCATCGCGCGCGACCATGCCGGCCAGCCGCCGGCGCGGACGCTGCAGTAGGATCTGCCTGATCCGGGTTGATTGGGTCCTGTGCTGGTTGGCCGGGCTGTCTGCGGAGCTCTGGTAGCGCTGCACAAAGGATTTGACGGGCGGGAGGCCTGTTGGGATAAGGGTTTCATCGTTCGTTTCGATGAACCACCGTCAGCACTCGGCCGAAGCCTTCCCGATGTCGTCATCCCTGGGCGGAGCAGCCGCGAAGCGGCGTCGCGAAGACCCTGGGATCCATGCCGCGACCTTGGTCGTAGAGTGCAACGGAGCAGAGTTCTGCACCGCAGCAGCGCTTGGACGTCGCGGCATGGATCCTGGGGTCTGCGCCGCGTCGCTGCGCTCCTTGCTTCGCCCCAGGATGACGAAGCGACGGGTGTTTCCGCCAGTCGCCAGGGCACGCCCCACCACACGGTTTCTTGGCCGCTTATTGTCCAGCCTTGGATAGAAATTTAAAACGTTTGCAATTTTGCGAAAGACAATTACAAACGTTTCAAACTCGTTCGAGGGAGGAATGATGACGACCCGCGTCATCACGCTCAAGGAGCTTGCGGCGAGCCTCGACCTGTCGATTACGACGGTGTCGCGGGCGCTTGCCGGTCATGAACAGATCGCGCTGAAGACGCGCGAGCGTGTCGCGCAGGCGGCGCGTCAGGCCGGCTACGTGCCCAACACCGCAGCGCGCACGCTTGTCTCCGGCCGCAGTGGCTTCGTCGGCCTTGTGCTGCCGATCCGCGGGCCGAACCTGGTTGATTCCTTCCTTGGCGAATTCGTCACCGGGCTTGGCGAAGGGCTGGTGTCGCATGGCGCCGACCTGATCCTGGCCACCGCGGCCTTTGGCCATTCGGAACTGTCGGTGCTGCGCCATGTCGTCGAGTCCGGGCGGGCCGATGGCGTCGTCGTCACGCGCATCGCCGAGGTCGACGAGCGCCTGGCCTATCTGCGCGAGCGCGGCTTTCCGTTCGTTGCCCATGGCCGGCTGCTCGACAGCGATTTCGGCTACAACTGGCTCGACACCGATGGCGCGCATGCCTTCGGCGAGGCTTTCGACATGCTCTACGAACTCGGCCACCGCCATTTTGGCCTGGTGACGATTTCCGAGCCGATGACCTTCCGGCATCTCAGACAAGACGGCCTCGCCGCCGCCATCGCCCGTCGCGGCGACCCGTCGGTGCGGCTCGACGTGGTGACGGCGCCGCGCTTCGATCACGAGGCCCGCATCCAGGCCGTCAACCGCATGCTGCAGAGGCCCGACAGGCCGACGGCCATCGTCGCCCTGTTCGACGAACTGGCGCTGACCGTGATGGAGGAGGCCGTCCGGGCGGGTCTCAGCGTGCCGCGCGACCTCTCCGTCATCGGCTTCGACAACATCGCCGCGTCGGCCTACGCGCCGCCGGGCCTCACCACATTCGACGCTTCGATCCGCCAATGCGCGCGCGAGATCGCCGACATGCTGCTCACAATCATCGCCGAAAGGCCTGCCGCGCCGCTGACGCGGCTGATCCGGCCGACACTGGTGCCGAGGGCGAGCCACGGACCCGCACCGCAGACAAGAAGCTGACGCCGCCACGACGGCGCTTAATCCAGGGAGGAAGACCATGATGAAAGCCTTGAAGACACTGGCAGGTGCAGCACTTGCACTGTCGCTTGCCTCGGGTGGCGCGCAGGCGCAGCAGGTGCTGTTCTGGTCGACGCAGGCGCGCCCGGTCGAGGAAACCCAGAAGATGCGCGACGAGGTGCTGAAGGGTTTTGAAGGCCCCGTCGACTACCAGGTAGCCGAGGACGGTCCCTGGCTCACCCGCCTTCAGGCCGAATTGCAGGCCGGCACCGGCACCATCGGCCTGCTGGGTGGCCTGCATGGCGATTTCTCCACTGTCGGCGCGAACCTTGTCGATCTCACAGGCG
This sequence comes from Mesorhizobium sp., assembly GCA_004017275.1. Taxonomy (GTDB): domain Bacteria; phylum Pseudomonadota; class Alphaproteobacteria; order Rhizobiales; family Rhizobiaceae; genus Mesorhizobium. The sequence continues at coordinate 557,244 of SAKE01000001.1, forward strand.
TCGATGTCGGCGGCGTCAAGGTCAACGAAGCCTACAAGAAGCTCGGCATGCTCGGCTCTAGTGAGCAGAAATACCTGCCGTGGATGCAGGCCACTTATTTGATGGCGGCCAACAAGCAGGCCTTGCAATATCTGCCGGCGGGCGTCGATCTCAACACCATCACCTACGACCAGCTGATCGAATGGTCGAAGAACATCGCCGAGAAAACCGGCTCGCCGAAATTCGGCTTTCCCGCCGGACCCAAGGGTCTCAAGCACCGCTTCTTCGAAGGGTTCCTCTATCCGTCCTACACCGGTTCGATGGTGACCAAGTTCCGTTCGCCGGAAGCCGAGACCGCGTGGAACAAGTTCAAGGAACTCTGGCAGTACACCAATCCCAACTCGACCAACTACGCCTTCATGCAGGAGCCACTATTGTCGGGTGAGGTCTGGGTGGCCTTCGATCATGTCGCGCGGCTGGCCGATGCCTTCAACAAGAAGCCCGACGAGTTCGTCGCCTTCCCGGCGCCGGCCGGTCCCGCAGGCCGTGGTTTCATGCCTGTGGTGGCCGGTGTCGCCATTCCGAAGACCTCGCCCGACATCGACAAGGCCAAGGCGCTGGTCGCCTATATGCTGAAGCCGGAAACCCAGATCGCGACGCTGAAAGCCACCAATTTCTTCCCGGTCGTCGACGTCAAGCTGCCCGACGACATGCCGGCCTCGGTGAAGGCCTTCGGCCCGGCGATCGCCACCATGACCGGTGCTCCCGATGCACTGCCGGCGCTGCTGCCGATGGGGCTCGGCGATCTCGGCGGCAAGTTCAACCAGGTCTACACCGACAGTTTCGAGCGCATCGTGCTCGGCGGCGAGGATGTGGATGGCGTGCTCGAAGAACAGGCGGCCGCGCTCAAGGCGCTCATCGACCAGGCCAAGGCGCCATGCTGGGCACCTGACAAGCCATCCGAGGGGGCTTGCCCGGTCGATTAGGAACCAGATCCTCCCGAGGGGGCGCCCGGAGTTTGTTGCACTCCGGGCGCCCAGACCGTCGCACTCGACCGCGCTACAGCAAAGGACACGACCATGCACGGCAAGGCTCTGCCCTATCTGCTGCTGATGCCGGCGACGTTGTTCCTGTGCATCTTCTTCCTCTATCCGTTCGTGCTGGTCGCCTTCGAGGCGGTGACCCGCGACGGCGCCTTCACCCTCGACAATTTCCGCACCATGGCCGGCGGCTGGAAATTCCCGGTCACGGTCCGCAACACGCTGCTGCTCGCGGCCATCGTGGTGCCGATCCAACTGGTCATGGCGCTGCTGATGGCGAGCGTGGTGTCGCGGCTGGAGACCGGACGTAGTGCAGCACTCTATGTCTTTGCCATTCCGCTCGGCATTTCCGATCTCGCCGCCGGCCTGATCTGGCTCGCCATTTTCGACCAGTCCGGCTTTCTCAACACGCTGCTTTCCAGTCTGGGCGTGGTCGACAAGCCGATCATGTTCCTCGGCTACCAGAGCAAGCTGACCATCTTCATCGCCGTGGCGCTGGCCGAGATCTGGCGCGCCACTGCGATCATGATGGTCATCCTCGTCGCCGGCATGGGCCTGATCCCCAAGGAATATTACGAGGCGGCCGAAGTGTTCGGCGCCAGCCCGTGGCAGCGCTTCCTGCGCATCACGCTGCCGTTGCTGCGCCCCAGCCTGCAGACGGCGATCATTCTGCGCGTCATCCTCGCCTTCGAGGTCTTTGCCGTGGTCGCAGCCCTTGGCGGCACCAATCTGCCGGTGCTGATGGGCGAGACCTACAACTGGCAGTTCACGTTGCAGGACCGCAACGTCGCCGCCGCTTCGGCGCTGCTCATCCTGGCCATCTCGATCGGCTTCACGCTGTTCTTCCTCAGGGTGTTGCGCGTGCCCAAAGAGGCGCGCATATGAGCGCCGTCACGCAAGCACCGGCTGCCGCGACCGCCGATGCGCGCAAGGCCGGCGACTGGCTGCTGATCGCCACCGCCATCCTGCTTTGCGCCTGGGTGCTGCTGCCGATCTACCTATTGATCGTCAACGCGCTGTCGTCGCCGGATGAGGTCACGGCCTTCCCCAAGCATTTCTTTCCGTCCTTCGATCTCGGCAGCCTGTCCTTCTTCATCAATTTCGCCGGCGTCGCCAGGGCGCTGTGGAACTCGGTGCTGGTCGCCACCCTGACGATGATCCTGGCCATCGGCTTCGGCGCGCCGGCCGGTTACGCGCTGTCGCGCTTCGACTTTCCGGGCAAGGAGAGCTTCCGCTTCCTGGTGCTGATGACGCGCGCCTTCCCGCTGCCGCTGCTGGCATTGCCGCTGGCGGTGATGTTCATCCGCACCGGTCTCGACGACACCGCGATCGGGCTGGCGCTGGTCCACACCACACTGGCGCTGCCGTTTGCCGTGCTGATCACCTTCTCGCTGTTCTCGGGCATTCCCGTCGAACTCGAGGAGGCGGCCTGGACGCTCGGCTGCACACGATGGCACGCCTTTCGCAAGGTCGTCCTGCCGCTGGCGTTGCCGGGCATCGCCGCCTCGGCTGTGTTTGCCTTCACCATCTCCTGGAACGAGGTGTTTGCCGCCGCCGTCCTCACCATCGAGAACCGCACGCTGACCGCCTTCCTTTTGCAGAGCCTCGGTGAATCGCCGCTCTATCTCAAATTCGCCGGCGGTGCCGCCCTGGTCGTGCCGGCGCTGATCTTCATCTTCGCCGTTCGAAAATACCTGTTTGCCATGTGGGGGATCGCCAACCGATGACGCGTGACACGGAGACCGCTCATGGCTGAAATTGCGATCAAGGGCGTGGCAAAACGCTTCGGCGGCTTCACCGCGCTGCATCAGGTCGATCTCACCATTGCCGATCAGGAATTCATGGTGCTGCTCGGCGCCTCGGGCTGCGGCAAGACCACGCTGCTCAGGATCGTCGCCGGGCTGGAGACGCCAAGCCAGGGCGAGGTCTGGATCGGCGGCCGCCGCGTCGACCATCTGCCCCCGCGCGAGCGCGGTATCGCCATGGTGTTCCAGAACTATGCCGTCTTTCCGCATTTGACCGTGTTCGAGAACATCGCCTTCGGCCTGCGCATGAAGAAATTGCCGCAGGCTGACGTCGAGCGGCGCGTTACCCGCACCGCCGAGCTCATGCATATCGAGCAATTGCTGAAGCGCTATTCCGGCCAATTGTCCGGCGGCCAGCGCCAGCGTGTCGCCGTCGCCCGGGCGCTCGCCATGGAGCCCGACGTCATCCTGATGGACGAGCCGCTGTCGAACCTCGACGCGCTGCTGCGGCTGGAAATGCGCGCCGAACTCAAGGGCGTGCTTGCCGCATCGAAGACCACCACGATCTATGTCACCCACGACCAGGTCGAGGCGATGAGCCTCGCCGACCGCATCGCCGTCATGCATCAGGGCCGCATCGTCCAGGCCGCGTCGCCGGTCGAGGTCTACCGCAACCCGGCAGCGCGCTTCGTCGGCTCCTTCATCGGCAATCCGCCGATGAATTTTATCCCGGCGACCAAGGCCGCGAATGGAGACTGGACCGTCGCCGGACTGACACTGCCGGGCCCTAAATCAGACAAGCAGAGAATAGAATTCGCGATCCGCCCTGAAGACGTCGATGCCGGCAGCGAGGGTCTGCACGCCACAGTGCGCGTCATCGAGCCGCTCGGACCGCACACGCTGGTCACCTGCGATGTCGAGGGCGGCCTGTTCCGCGCCATCCTGGACTCGAGCGCCAGCGTCCAGGTCGGCGACCGCCTGCGGCTGGCGCCCAAACCCGACCGCATCCGCTGGTTCGATCCCGAAACCACCAATGCCCTTTGATAGCGAAAGCCTCTGAACTCCCATGACTGCTTCTGCCACCATTGACATCATCGCCCGCGCCGTCGAGGTGCTGAAAGAGAACGATCAGGGCGCCTACACCATCCCGACGAAAGGCCTTTATCCGTTCCAGTGGAATTGGGATTCCTGCCTGACCGCGCTCGGCCTTGCCCACTATGACGAGGCGCGGGCCTGGACCGAGATCGAGACGCTGTTCGCACACCAGTGGCCGGACGGCATGGTGCCGCATATCGTCTTCCATGTCTGGAGCGACGGCTATTTTCCCGGGCCGGAGGTCTGGCGGACCGGCCGCCCGACGGCCACATCAGGCATCACCCAGCCGGCCGTCGCCGGCTTTGCCGTGCGTCGCTTGTTCGACCGCGCCAGGGACAAGAAACTGGCGGCCGAACGCGCTCGCGCGCTGCTGCCGAAGATCGACGCCTGGCACCGCTGGTTCTATGAAAACCGCGACCCCAAAGGCGAGGGGCTGGTTGCCATCATCCATCCCTGGGAATCCGGCCGCGACAATTCGATCGACTGGGATGATGCCTTCGAGCGTGTGCCGACCGAGGGCGTCGAGCCCTACACACGCCGCGACACCTTGCACGCCGATCCTGCGCATCGCCCGACACAGGAACAGTATGACCGCTACATATGGCTGCTGCAGCTTTTTCGCGGGCTTGGCTGGGACAATGCCAGGCTGCATGACGCTTCGCCTTTCCAGGTCGTAGATCCCGGCTTCAACGCCATCCTGATCCGCGCCTCGACCGATCTTGCCGATCTGGCGCAAGCGCTGGGCGAAACCGGGATTGCCAGTGCCAACCGAGCCCGCGCTGAAAAGGGCCTTGCGGCTATGGAGCGGCTGTGGAGCGATGCGCACGGCCAGTATCTCTGCCTCGACCGCATCACCGGCAAGCTCATCGACAGCGCCTCCGTCGGCGGCCTCCTGCCGGCCTTCGCGGCCATCCCCGATGCGCGCGCCGCGGCGCTGGCCGCCACCGTCAAGCGCCTTGCCGGCAAGGCGCGCTACGTCGTGCCGTCGCACAATCCAGACGATCCACGCTTTGATGCCAAGCGCTACTGGCGCGGGCCGGTCTGGCTGGTGGTCAACTACATGATATCAGACGGCCTTGCCGCCGCCGGCCACGACGACGCGGCACGCCGCATCACCCAATCCAGCCTGGATCTGATCCGGGAAAGCGGCTTTGCCGAATATTACGATCCGCTCACCGGCGACCCGCTCGGCGGCGGCCGCTTCACCTGGACGGCGGCGATGGTGATCGAGTTTTTGCGCGGGGATGTGAAGTAGCGATCTCCCCCACGAGGGGGGAGATTGGCAGGCTATCCAAACTTCGGATCGAGGCTGCCCGACTTATACCGCTTGGCCATTTCCGCGACCGGCAGCGGCTTGATCTTCTGCGCGTTGCCGGCGGTGCCGAACTGTTCGAAGCGCTCCTTGCAGAGCTTCCGCATCGCCGCCATGGCCGGCGTCAGGTATTTACGCGGGTCGAACTCGCTCGGGTTCTCGGTCAGCACCTTGCGGATCGCGCCGGTCAGCGCCATGCGGTTGTCGGTGTCGATGTTGATCTTGCGCACGCCGTGTTTGATGCCGCGCTGGATTTCCTCGACCGGCACGCCCCAGGTCGGCTTCATCTGGCCGCCATATTTGTTGATGATCTCCTGCAGATCCTCCGGCACCGAGGACGAGCCGTGCATGACCAGATGCATGTTCGGCAGCCGGCGATGGATCTCCTCGATGACGTTCATGGCCAGCACCGCGCCGTCGGGCTTGCGCGAGAATTTGTAGGCGCCATGGCTGGTGCCCATGGCCACCGCCAGCGCATCGACATGGGTGTCTTTGACGAATTCGACCGCCTGCTCCGGATCGGTCAACAACTGGTCGTGGCTGATCGCGCCTTCGACGCCGTGGCCGTCTTCCTGCTCGCCGCCGCCGCTCTCCAGCGAGCCGAGCACGCCGATCTCGCCTTCGACGGACACACCGCCCCAATGCGCCATGTCGACGACGCGCCTGGTGATACCGGAATTGTAGGCGTAGTCGGCCGGCGTCTTGCCGTCTTCCTTCAGCGATCCGTCCATCATGACGGAGGTGAAGCCGTACTGGATGGCGGTGACGCAGGTGGCTTCGTTGTTGCCATGGTCGAGATGCATGCAGACCGGAATGTCGGGGTGGATTTCGACCAGCGCGTCGATCAGCTTGGCCAGCACCACGTCATTGGCATAGGCGCGGGCGCCACGACTCGCCTGCAGGATGACCGGCGACTTGGTCTCCTCGGCCGCCTCCATGATGGCAAGGCCCTGTTCCATATTGTTCATGTTGAAAGCGGGCACGCCGTAGCCGTATTCGGCGGCGTGGTCGAGCAATTGTCTCAGTGTTATGCGAGCCACCCAATAGTCTCCCGTATCTGGTTTCAAGCGCAACGTCGCGGGCCGGCCGGTTACCGGTCGGCCCTGGATGCTTCTGGCCGGATTTCGAGCCAACCGCAACCTTCAGCGGTCTCCTCGACCGCAATTCTTGTTGCAGGGCTGAAATCCGACCGCTTTGGTGATCTCACGCCGCGATCAACTCCCGCGCCGCCAGGATCTGCACGCAGGCATTGGCCGCTTCCTTGCCCTTGACGGTGAAGTGCTCGAAGAAGAAGCGGTGATGCTCGGCGCTGTCATGGTAGTTGTGCGGGGTGAGCACCGCCGACAGCACCGGCACGCCGGTCGACAGTTGCACGTTCATCATGCCGTCGATGACAGCACTTGCGACGAATTCATGCCGGTAGATGCCGCCATTGACGACAAAGGCGGTGCCGAGGATCGCGGCATAGCGGCCGGTCCCGGCCAAGGTCTTGGCGTGCAGCGGAATCTCATAGGCGCCCGGCACATCGAAGACATCGACAGTGAAGCGCTCGCCTGCGATGTCGGCCAATTCCGCCTTGAAGGCCTGTACGCATTGGTCGACGATGTCAGCATGCCAGCGCGCGCGGATGACGGCGATGCGGGTCGTTTCATAGTCTTTATGGGAATGCTGATTCATGGGTCCATCCTTCCGTTTCGAACCAGAATCAGGACGCACGATACGAAATCCGGCCCGCCGGGGCGGTCCGTTTTCCGTTTCGTTCTCTTCCATCCGGACTGTAACCGTCGGCTCCGGAATCACACCGGATCTGCTGACCCCTCCGACCATCGGAGGGCGCTCGCGGGCTCAGGCCGAAACCTTTACCGCCGGTGGGGACTTTCACCCCGCCCTGAGAACATTAACGGGCGTTGTATGGAAGGGCAGGGGGCTGCTGTCAACCGTGAGAAGGACTGATCAGGGCAAATCGCTCCAGACCAATGACGGGTTTCGAGCTGTGGCGGAGATCACCAATTGCCTAGACCGGCGCCGCCCCTCATCGCCCTGCCGGGCACTTCTCCCCGTATAGTGACGGGGAGAAGGGGCTGGCCGCGACCTCAGCGCCATGCTGGCGACGCTGGTGATTGACAAAATCGACGATGAGAGCGCCCCTCTCCCCGTCACTATACGGGGAGAGGATGCCGGCAGGCAGGTGAGGGGCAGCGCCGACGGGCGAATTTGGAGCCTGAAGCGATTGCCCTGAAGGAAGGATAGCCAATACAGTCTGTCGTCTAGCTCCTGCGCCACGCCGCCGCCGCGGCGGCAACCAACATCAGCAATGCCGCAACCGCCGCGCATATGGCAAAGCCGAAGCTGGAATAAAGCGGCCCGAAGCTGGTGGTGCCGACGAACACCGCCAGATAGGTCACCGCGCTGTTCAGGCCCATGATCGTGCCGCGCCGCGACGGATCGAGTGCCGACAGGCGCATGACCAGGACATTCAGGCCGAAATGATTGGCCAGTCCCCAGATTGCCACCATGGTCAGGGTCAGCCCGAAACTGCCGCTTGCCGCGGCCATGGCGACGTAGACGACGGCAACCAGAAGATAGGCGAATGGCATGACGCGTCGCGCACCAAGCCGGTCGATGACGCCATCGAGAAGAGCGGCGGTGCCGAAGCCGATGCCATAGGCGAATGCGGCGAGCCCGTTGGCGCTGACCGGCTGCCCAAGCCCCACGTGAAGGTGGTCGCCAAGGTAGCCATAGACGCCGTAGAAAGCGGTCATGAAGGCAGCGCAGGCAATGAGAAGCGGGACGATGCCGGGAATGCTGAGCGCTTCGAGCGGCGTCGGTGCCGGGCCGCTCTTCCTGACGTCGCTCAGCGACGACAGTGTGAGGCCGGCCAATGCAAGGATGGCCAGCACCGCGACCGCTACGAAAACAGCGCGCCAATGCACGAGATCGGCAAGCACGGCCGACAGCGAGACGCCGGCTACCATGCTGAGCGTCCACCCAGTCAGCACGACGCCGATCGTGCTGCTTTCACGGCCCGGCGGAGCGATCGCCGCCGAACTCCCATAGATTGCTGGCATGGCGATACCGGCAGCGATGCCGGCGACCAGCTGGCCCGCGACCAGCATCGCCACCGTCGGCGCCACGGCACTGGCGGCGAGCGCTATCGCCAGCAACAGCAGGGCGCCCTGCAGCATCCGGCGGGCGCCGAGCCGGTCGATGTAGCGGGCCAGGAACAGGGCGCTGGCCGAGGTGCCGAGGCCGAACGCCGCCGCCGCAATCATCACGGCGGGCACGCTGGTTCCGAACGAGAAGGCGACAGCCGGTGCTATCGGGCCTAGCACAAGCGAGTTCGAGCCGATGACTGCGATGCAGCCGGTCAGCAAATAGGCAAGCGCCGGTATCGGCGCTCGGGCAGTCAATGGTGCAACTTGATCAATGTTCGACATATCAGCATAATGGCCGTATTCTATTCAGCGGAGAACCAGGAATTTCGCCATGGATGAAGAAACAGATGGCATTCCGCAGAACAGGGCTGCGGCCCGCGATCTCGACGCGACAGACCGAAGAATATTAGGCGTCCTGGTCGATGATGCCACGATCAGCTATGCCGAACTCGGCGATCGCGTGGGCTTGTCGCCACCTGCGGCTCATGAGCGGGTCAAACGGCTGCGGCGCAGCGGCGCCATCCGCAACACTGCGGCAATCATCGATCCCAAGTCGGTCCACAAGCCCTTGCTGGCTTTCGTCCATATCGACACCAAGGGTTGGGGAAAGACCCCGGAGCTGATGGCGGTTTCCGAGCATCCGGAGGTTGAAGAGATACACTCGGTCGCCGGCGACACCTGCATGCTGCTTAAAGTCCGCACGGAGGATACGCGGGCGCTCGAAGGGTTGTTGTCACGCCTCTACGAAACGCCCGGCGTCACCTCGACGCGCAGCTATGTGGTTCTGTCGACCTATCTCGAGCGGCCGGTGCAGCCCGGCATCACTACGCAGTGGCCAACGCCCAGGCACATGGCAAAGCCACTCTATTAGGTTGGTTTCGTAGTCAGCCCTTAGCCGCGCTCGGGAAACATCGCCTTCAATCCCTCGCGCGATGCCTTGGCGACGCCGCGTTCGGTGATCAGGCCGGTCACCAGCCGCGCCGGCGTCACATCGAAGGCCGGGTTTGCCGCCGGCGTGGTCTCCGGCGAAATGCGCACCTGGGCAATCTCGCCGGCAGCGGTCTTGCCCCAGACCAGCGAGACCTCGTCGGCCGAGCGCTGCTCGATCGGGATCTCGGCCAGACCGTCATGCACCGTCCAATCGATGGTCGGCGACGGCAATGCGACATAGAACGGCACGTTATTGTCGGCGGCGGCGAGCGCCTTCAGATAGGTGCCGATCTTGTTGCAGACGTCGCCGTCGGCGGTTGTTCGGTCGGTGCCGACGATGACCATGTCGATCGCGCCGCGCTGCATCAGGTGCCCGCCGGCATTGTCGACGATCAGCGTGTGCGGCACGCCGTGACCGGCCATCTCCCATGCGGTCAGCTGGGCGCCCTGGTTGCGCGGCCGCGTTTCGTCGACATAGACATGGACCGGAATGCCGGCCTCTGTCGCCAGATAGATCGGCGCGGTGGCGGTGCCGTAGTCGACTGTCGCCAGCCAGCCGGCATTGCAGTGGGTCAGGATGTTGACCGGCTCGCCCTTCTGCTTGCGCGCCGCGATCGCCTTGATGATGGCGAGACCGTTCTCGCCGATGGCGCGGTTGAGGCCAACATCCTCGTCGGCGATCTCGCCGGCACGCCGATAGGCGGCCGCGGCGCGTTGTTCTGTCGGCAACGGCCGCAGGAAGCGCCGCATTTCGTCGAGCGCCCAGCGCAGATTGATCGCGGTCGGGCGCGTCTCGTGCAAGGTCTCCCAGACGGCATCAAGCGCTGCATCCGACGGATCGTCGGCCATCTGCATGGCGACGCCATAGGCAGCGGTGACGCCGATCAGCGGCGCGCCGCGCACCCACATGTCGCGGATGGCGGTGGCGATGCCGTCGACCGTGCTGATCGTCTCGATACGGAAATCATGCGGCAGCCAGCGCTGATCGATGATATCAACCGAACGCCCGTCGTCGCTCAGCCAGATGGTGCGATAGTGGCGGTCGCCGACGTTCAAATGCTGCTCTCCTGTTCGATCAGCGTGGCCAAATTGTTGACCTCGTCGATGCTGTGGATCTGGCGCCGGTTGACGGCGATGTGACGGCCGAATTTCAGCGCCTTTGCCTCACAACTGGCGCGCAGATCCTCGTCGGCAATGGTCTCGAAATCGGCATTGTGGGCGAGGCCGAGGATACGCCTGTGGACCTCGATGCCGGCAAAGCCGAGCAGGTCGGTCCACATTTGGTGCAGCACATGGTCGAGCGCCTGCTCCGCGCCAAGCCTGTCGCCCTGATCCTCGAACAAGCTCTTCTGGTAGAGCATGCCGGTGCGTTCGGTGCGCCACAGATGCGAGAATTCGGCACGGAATACTGCCCAGGTCTCGGTCGTCACCTCAAGCAGATAGGCGCGCATGGCGTCGCGCCTGCCCTCCTGCTCGTGGCCGCGCTGCGAGAAGAACGACATCCAGAAATTGGCCAGCAGCATGCCGACATCGAAGGCCATCGGGCCATAGAAGGCGAACTCCGGATCGATCATCCGGGTTTCGGTATCAGTGACCATGATCGAGCCGGAATGCAGGTCGCCATGCAGCAGCGTTTCGGCATTGGCGGCGAAGAGGTGCTTCAGCCGCTGTGCTTCCACCTTGAGGTCGCGGTCGGCGCGCAGTTCGGCGACGAGGCCGTCGAGCTGCGGGCTCGTATGCCGGTTCATCTTGGCGTCGAAATAGGGGTCGGAGAACACCAGGCTCTCGGTGATGTCGCAGAGTTCGACATTGTCGGCGAACAGCGCCAGATCGGCCTTGCGGTCCTTGGCCGCCATGTGCAGGTCGGAGCCGCGAAACAGCGTGCGGGCTATGAACAGGCCGATATCCCTTGCAATGTTCGGCAGCTGGCGGCCATCGATCAGGGCGCGGCGCAGGATGATGTGCGGCGGCGCTAGATATTCCATGATGATCAGCGCCTGGCGTTCATCGAAATAATGGATCGCCGGCACCGAGCCCGGCGCGCGCGCCTCTTGCCTTGTCAGCGCGTGATATTCGAAGAAGGAGCGTTTTAAGGGCAGCGGCCAGCTGTCGCCGACCAGGCGGACATACGGCAGGGCCTGCTTGACTACCGCCGCACCGCTGGCGCCCTCGACGATGAAGACCAGGTTGAGATTGCCGTCGCCGACCTCGCGCACCTTCCAGGCGTCAGTGTCCTTGCCGATCTTCGCGCACAGCGCGTCGTTGCCGCCAAGGCGTGCAGCTAGGGTCTCGACCGACAGGGCTTCAAACGGCAATTCTTCAGTCATCGTCATCCTCCCGCATATGCGCTCCGAACATAATGGAGGCGTGGCGGCCGGGCCAAGCTAGGAAGCGATCTGGCAATTGTCAATCGTGTTGACAATTGCCGATACAGCCCATAGCGTCATGTCAGGGAGGAACGCATGGTCGGCAATGCCGTGTTCCGCGTAGAGGGACTGAGGAAATCCTTTGGCCACAACGAGGTGCTTGGCGGCGTCTCGCTCGAATTGCATGCCGGCGAAGTGACCGTGCTGATGGGCGCCAACGGCGCCGGCAAATCCACCCTCGTCAAGATCATCTCCGGCGTCTACGAACGCGGCGGCGGCACGATGGCGCTCGCCGACCAGGATTTTGCACCCAACACGCCGGCCGAGGCGATCTGCGCCGGCGTGGTCACCGTTCACCAGAACATCAATGACGGTGTCGTCGCCGATCTCGACGTCGCCACCAATCTGACGCTGGACCGCCTGAGCGGCAGCGGCGCGCCGACCCTTTTCAATCCGGTCCGCGTGCGCCGGGAGGCAAAGGCCGTTGCCGACCGCATGGGGCTGGTCATCGATTTGAAGGCGCGAGTCAGCGACCTTTCGCTGGCCGATCGCCAGATGGTAGCGATTGCCCGCGCGCTGGCGCATCAGCCGAAGGTGCTGATCCTCGACGAGCCGACCTCATCGCTCTCCAGCGCCGAGGCCGACCGGCTGTTTGCGCTGATCGACAGGCTGCGCGAGCAAGGCGTGGCCATCCTCTACATCTCGCACCGCATGTCGGATATCAGGCGACTGGCCGATCGCATCGTCTCGATGCGTGATGGGATCATCTCAGGCATTTTCGACAGGAAGCCGCTCGACTACGAAGGCGCGGTCAACGCCATGCTCGGCCGCAAGATCCATCTCGACCAGATCGTCGTCAGGAGTTCGGCCAAGCCAATCCTTACGATCGAAGGCCTGCGTATTGCACAAGGCGCCCGGCCGATCTCGCTGACGCTCGGCGACGGCGAGGTCGTTGCCATCACCGGCCTCGTCGGCGTCGGCAAGACGGCGCTGGCCGAGACGCTGTTTGGCGTGCGCCAGCCATTGTCCGGCACGATGACGATGAACGGCAAGCCCTATGCGCCGAATTCGACGGGTGAGGCGATCGCCGCCGGCGTGTTCCTCGTCGCCAAGGATCGCGGCGAGAACGGCATCGTCGGCGGCTTCAACATCCAGGAAAATATCAGCCTGCCGTTTCACAAGCGCATGTCACGTTTCGCTGTTCTCAGGCGCCGTTTGGAACGCGCCACCGCGCGCCGGCAGATCGAGGAGCTGGGCATCGTCTGCCGTTCCGAGAAGGACGAGATGTCGGAGCTCTCCGGTGGCAACCAGCAGAAGGTGATGGTCGCCCGCTGGATGGCCCAGGATGCGAGGTTGTTCATCCTGGATGAGCCGTTTCAGGGCGTCGACATTTCCGCCCGGCGCGACATTGCCGCCAAGCTCAGGGCCAGTGCCAACGGCCGCGCCACGCTGTTGTTCGTCACCGAGCTCGACGAGGCGCTGGAGACCGCCGATCGCATCCTGGTCATGTCGGAGCAGACCATCGTCGGCGAGCACCGGAACGCCGAAGTCGATCTCGATCGCCTGCTGGCCGAGGTCGCCGGCGGGCCGTTGCACAGCGCGGCCTGAAGGACGCGAGGAATTGGAATGGAGAGAGCATGGGTTCGAGAGTAAAGACGGCTGCAGCGCGCGGGAGCGCTGAATGACGTTGCGCGACCACGCCATCCGCTACGGCTTCATCGTGCTCCTGTTCGGGCTCGTCGCCTATTTCGCGACCGCCGCCGACGGTTTCGTTTCGCCGCAAAGCGCCGTCTTCATCTTCCAGTCGGTCGCCATCACCGGCGTGTTGGCGCTCGGCGTCACCGCCACGCTCGTTGTCGGCGGCTTTGATCTGTCGATCGGCTCGGTCGCCACATCGGCCATGATGGCGGCTGCCTATGTGATGGTGGTGCTGGAGCAGAACGCACTTGTCGCGGTGGTGGTCTGCCTGCTGATCGGCGCCGTTGTCGGCCTGATCAACGGCTGGCTGATCGTCTACATGCGCGTGCCTGATCTGCTGGCGACGCTCGGCATGATGTTCCTGCTGGTCGGCCTGCAGCGCATCCCGACCGAAGGCCGCTCGATCGCCACCGGCATGACCATGCCGGATGGCTCGGTCGCCAACGGCAAATTCTCCGACGCCTTCCTGGCGCTCGGCCGCCACCGCTTCGATTTCTTCATCCCGAACCTCATTCCGGTGTCGGTGGTGGTGCTGCTCGTGCTCGCCGTGCTGATCTGGTTCTTCCTTGAATACACGCGTTTCGGCCGCATGATGTATGCCGTCGGCAGCAACGAGCGCGCCGCCGAACTCGCCGGCGCGCCTGTCAAGGCATACAAGATCTGGGCCTACGTTATTTCAGGTGTTTTTGCCTCGATCGGCGGCATTTTGCTCGCTGCCCGGCTTGGACGCGGCGACATCGCCTCGGGTAATAATCTGCTGCTCGATGCGGTTGCCGCGGCGCTGATCGGCTACGCGGTGCTGGGTGCTGCCAAGCCGAACGCCTTCGGCACCGCCATCGGCGCGCTGTTCGTCGGCATCTTGCTGCAAGGCCTGACGATGATGAACGCGCCTTACTACACGCAGGATTTCGTCAAGGGCGTGGTTCTGGTCGTCGCCCTTGTCTTCACCTTTGCGCTTTCGGGCAGGGGCAGGAGGTAGTTTCGACCGGAACAGGATTTTGGGTTCAACAAGAGTGGAGGAAAACAAGGTGAGCATTACAAGAAGATTTTTGGGGAAGGTGGCGCTCGGATTGGCCGGCGCAACCGTGCTGATGCAGTTCCCGGCTTTTGCCGCGGACAAGCCGGCGCCTTTCGACAAGCCCGGCGTCAAGATCGCGCTGGTGCGCTATCTCTCGACCGGCGACTTCTTCCAGGCCTATCTCTCGGGCGTCGAGGCACAGTCGAAGGCGCTCGGTATCGACCTGCGCGTGCTCGACAGCCGCCAGGACGCCGCCCTTCAGTCCGATATGGTTGATCAGGCCATCGCACTTGGCGTGCAGGGCATCATCATCCAGCACGGTCTGACGGAATCGATGAAGGACGCCGCCCAGCGTGCGGTCGACGCCGGCATCAAGGTGGTGGCTTTCGACGTCAATGTCGAAAACCCCAAGATCCCGCAGGTCGAACAGTCCGATCGCGACCTGGCCCGCCTCGCGCTCGAGCAGGCGGTCAAGGACAATGGCGAGAGCTGGGACGCCGGCTATGTCTATGTCGCCGGCATCGCACCGCTCGATCGTCGCAACGAGACCTGGGTCGACGTGAAGAAGAAATATGCGGGCGTCAAGGAAGTCGCGATGTTCGGCACGCTCGACAATCCGATCGCCAACTCGGTCGCCAACCAGGCGCGCTCGGTGCTGTCGGCCCATCCCGACATCAAGGTGATGTTCGCCCCCTATGACGAATTCGCCAAGGGCGTGAAGATCGCTGTCGACGAGGCGGGCTTGAACAAGGGCATCAAGATCTATTCGGCCGACATTTCGACCTCGGACATATCAGCGATGCGCGAACCCGACAGCGCCTGGGCTGCCACCGCCGCGACCAATCCGGCAGTTGTCGGCCAGGTTTCGGTGCGTGCACTGGCTCAGCTGCTGGCCGGTGAAGATCCCGGCCATAACGTCGTTGTGCCGCCGACGCTGATCACCCAGAAGGATCTCATCGACAAGGACATCAAGAACATGGAAGACCTGTCGGCCAAGCTGCCGCAGTTCGCCCATGCCGATGTCGCGATGCCGGCCTGGATGCCGAACCCGAACGCGAAGTAGGTTTCGAACGGGTCATCAATTCTAACCAAAACACGGAGCCGCCTGCAGCAGCTTGTTGCAGGCGGCTTTTTGTCGAAGATGCCCGCACGGCGGGTTAGCCGGGTTTCAATCGTCGCAAACTACGGTTTTGCGATGCCGGAGAAATCAGCCGCGAAGGTGTCGGTTCAGCATGGAAGCACGAGCGGTAACCGAGGAAAGCCTGTCCGGCGCCGTCGCCGGAACATTGTTTCGATGCCAGCGTGCCTCCACCGGCGTCGTGGTGTTGGGCGGATCGAGTGGCCGCGTCGATGTCGGGCGCGCGCGGCTCTTTGCAAACGAAGGCTCGTCGGCCTTGGCCTTGCAATGGTTTGGCGGCGAGGGCCAGGCTCCCGGAATATGCGAAATTCCCCTCGAAATCTTCTTCGCGGCAACCGATCATCTCCTTGAAACAGGATGCCGCCGCATCGTCTATGTCGGCACATCCAAGGGTGCCGAGGCCGCGTTGCTCGCGGCGGTCCATGACCCGCGCATCAACGCCGTGGTCGCAATCAGCCCATCATCGGTGGTTTGGGGAAATATCGGTGCCGGCCGGGATGGCGTCACCTGGCCTGAACGATCCTCATGGTCGCTCAACGGTCTTCCCCTGCCGTTTGTGCCGACGGATCCGAATTGGACACCGGAGTATGTGGATGGCCTGGTGTCCTACCGCGCGCTCTTCGAGCATTGTTTGAAAGCCTTCGAACGTGAAGCAAAGGCGGCGACCATTCCCCTTGAGACCGCATCGGCCGAGCTTCTGCTGGTCGCAGGCGGTGACGATGCGCTGTGGCCTTCCCTCTGGTTCGCGACGGAGATAGTCCGGCGGCGAGACAACACCGGCAAAGTCACACATCTCGTTTCGTCGCCCGATGCGGGCCACCGCATTCTCTTGCCGGGCGAGAATACACCACGCTCGACATTGCATGCACATGGAGGCAATGACGCGGCCGATTCAAGACTGGGCAGAAAGGCTTGGGAATGCATCCGGGAACTGCTGTAGCTGCAGTTCAGGATTGTCTTCGCATTTGGCGGCAGTGGTGTCTTCACTCATTGAACAGGTCGGAATGGGAACCAGTGCGAGCAAGCTGTAGTTCATCGTCCGCAACGCGGTAGATCAAAAGCCAGTCCGGTTCTATGTGCGCGTCGCGATAGCCCTTCCAGTCGCCTTTCAGAGGGTGATCCTTGTAACTCGCCGGTAGCTCATTTCCGGTGATCAGGAGGCCGAGCAGCTCCCGCAATTTACCGAGGTCTTTGCCACGCTTCTCCATACGTTTCACATCCCGGCGGAATTGCCCGGAGCGAACAGGAGCCAGCACGTCAGATACCCAAATCCTTGAACAACTCGTCGGCTGTGGCGAAACGCTTGCCCTTGCCTTTTTCCAATTCGGCCATGGCCTTTCGCGTGGTAGCGTTTGGCACCTTCACCGGAAAGGGAAATTCCTTATCCGCGGCAACGCGGACCAGCAGCAGGCGGATGGCATCGGAAACTGATAATCCCATTGCTGCCAAGGCTTCCGTTGCCTGATCCTTTGTCGCCGTATCGATCCGAGCGCGGACCACGGTATCCGTTGCCATCTCAAGACTCCTCTGAGAGCTACAATGTAGCTACGGATGTCCAGATGCGCAAGCCTGTTGGTGCTTTCGCAACCTACCGCAACGCAGCCGCGATGTTGCCGCCGTCGACCGTCGTCACATCGGCGGTGGTGCGATCGGCCAGCGCATGATGCAGGAAGGCCTGCGCCACGTCCTGCGCCGTCACTTCCTGGCCGAGCAGATTCCCGGACATGTAGTCCTTCTCCGACACGCCGCGCGCGCCCGAACGGCTGGCGATCATGGCGTCGGTCAAAAGGCCCGAGCGGATGCGATCGGCGTTGACGGCGTTCGAACGGATGCCGTGCGCGCCATAGTCGAGCGCATATTGCCTGGACAGGAACAGCGTCGCCGCCTTCGGCACGCCATAGGCGCCGAACTTCGGGCCAGGGTTGACCGCCTGCTTGGAGGTGTTGAACAAAAGCACGCCGCCGGTGCCCTGTTCGAGCATGATGCGCACGGCATTCTGCGCCACCGACTGGTGGGCGAAGAAGTTGAGCTCGAAACTCTTGCGCAGCAGCGCATCGTCGAGCTCGCCGATGCGGCCTTCCCAGGCAGCGCCGGCATTGGACACCAGGATGTCGACACCGCCGAACATGGCGACCGCTCTGTCGAAGGCGGCACGTACCTGTGCCGGGTCGGTGATGTCGGCGGCGACGCCGATCGAATTGTTACCGGCTTTCTTCGCAGCGTCCGCGGCCTTCTCGGCATCGAGATCGACGACGACGGCATGGGCACCATTGTCGGCGAACAGTTTTGCCGTCGCCGCACCGATCGCACCGGCGCCGCCGGTGATCAGCACCACTTGGCCGGTCAACGGCTTCGGCTTGTTGGAAGCGAGCTTGGCCTGTTCAAGCGACCAGTATTCGAGCGGGAACAGGTCTGCCTTGGCGAGCGGATGGAACCGGCCGACCGCCTCGGCGCCGCGCACCGCCTCGATCCACATCTCGCCGACATCCGACGCGATCTTCGCGTCCTTCAGCGTGCGGCCGTGGCCGAACATGCCGAGGCCGGGCACCAGCGTCAGCCGCGGCATCTGGTCGAGCATGGTGCGCTTGACGTCGTCGAGCGCATCATTGGTCTCGAAATAGGCGCGGTAATCCTTGGCGAAGGCGTCGACATGGCTCTTGATCACCGCCTGGTAGTCGCCGAGCTTGTCGGCGTCGGGCGCCGGCAGTGCCATCGGCCCGGTTTTGATGCGGATTGACAGATCGGGCGTCGAGACGCCGCGCCCGGCATAGTCGGCAATCTCGGCCGAATTGATGAAATCGACGATCGCGTCGGAGGTGCGGAAGTCAGAGATCATGCGGTCGAAGCGGCCTTCGCCGCGGGCCACGGCCACGGCGCCGCGCAGCGTCGGCGCGATGGAGGCAGGCGTCGCCAGCTTTGCCGGCCGCGCTGCCTTCGCTGCCTTCGGCTTGCCGCTTGCGGCAATGTAGTCCTCGGCGACGTTCACATAGTGGATCATCCGGTCGTAGGCCTGTTTGGCATCGTCGCCGAAGGTGAAGATGCCATGCTTGTCGAGGATCAGGCCCTCGACATCAGGATCGGCGTCGAAGATGTCGGCCGCCGCCTTGGCGAGGTCGAAGCCGGGCATGATGTAGGGCACGTAACCCATCTTCGACCCGAACACCGTCTTGACCAGTGGCTTGGAGTCTTCCTGGTCGACGATGGCAAGGATAGCGGTCGAGTGCGTGTGGTCGACGAATTTGTGCGGCAGGAAAGCGTGTAGCAGCGTCTCGACCGAGGGGTTGGGCGACGACGGATCGATGAGGTTGACACGCTGCAGCGCAACCATGTCCTCGTCGGCCAATCTGTTCAGCGCGCGCGCCTTGAGCAGCGGCTTGAGCTTGACCGCCGGCAGGCCCTGGGGCTCGATGACGCCCATGTCCCAGCCGCTGCCCTTGACGCACAGCACGTCCCACTGGTCGCCGACGAGATCGGTCGCCGTGGTCTTGCACGAGGTGTTGCCGCCGCCATGCAGGACCAGCCGCGGTTCGCCGCCCAGCAGCCGCGTCGTGTACACGCGCAAGGCCAGGTCGCGGCCGACGCCCTTCTTTGCATAGTCGGCAACGAGTTTTTCGGCTGCGTCGTCATTCCACAAATTCTTCATGTTCGCTTCGTCCGGTTGCTGTCTTTGATGGTGAAACAGGAATGCCGCGACGCTTTGATGACAATGCGCCGGCGGCGGATATCTGTGCTTTTCTAGGAGGCCTTTTCTGCTGCGGCTCGGGCATGATCGAGCAGCCGCTGAGCCATATGCGCGCCGACCACCAAATGCGTGCAGAGGCCGCCGGCGATCGCCGCGAGCAGCGGTTCGAACTTGCTGTCCTCCTGCACCACCATGAGCCGCCTGGCGATGGCACGCAGCGAGGCCAGTTCGGCGGATATTACCCGGCGGTTGTAGCTGCAGCCGAGCAGCTTGCCGTCGGCGTCGATGATCTGCCCGGCGATAACGCCGGCAGCGCCTCGGCTGCGCAAGTCGGCCATTTCGCCCGGTGTCAGCGCACCGCATTTGACCAGATGGCTGTCGGCATCGACCGCGCCGACTGAGTACAGCGCCAGGTCGCATTCGCTTACGCCCGACAATTGTTCGCGGATCACCGGCTCGTCGCGCAGCGCGCGCGCCAGCTCTTCCGTCGACAGCACCAGCGGCGCGTAGAAATTGAGCCCCTTGGCGTTGAGCCGCCGCGCGATTTCCATCGTGCATTGGTCGGGCCGGTAGGAATAGGGCGCGCCAAGATTGCCGCAGAGCTGCACCACCGTGACATCCTGCAGGTCGGCATAGGACATGACGTCGGCGATCATGTAGACGGTACGGCCCCAGGCGACGCCGATGCGGTCGCCCTTCTTGACCAGTTCGAGGAAGACGCTCGCCGCCAGCACGGCGATTTCCGTCGAGGGGTCGGCGATATGGGCGTTTTCCGGCGCGATCCAGACGGCGTCGAGGCTCAGAGCATCCTCGAGCTTGCGCGCCAGAACATCGTCGGTGAAAAGCTGGGTCGAGGTCGAGATGTTGACGATGCCGGTCTCGCGCGCCTTGCGCAGATACATGGCGACGGAGGCACGGGAAATGTTAAGCTGGCTCGCAACCTGGTCCTGCCGCAGGCCATGGGCGTAATAGAGCCAGGCGGCCTTGTGGATGAGCTGTTCTGCCGGTCGGATCGCCATGCCGTCTCCTTGGCTGACATTATTCACGGCTCTCGACAAAAGTCAAATTAAGCTGGGGTATACGATACCCTTTGGCGCGGCGAATCTGGACCATCATTGCGCCAAACGCGCCCTGTCGTGGCATCGTTGATGGTGACGCGGCCCCAGCCTGCGACTAGAAGGTCTAGAGAAAAGCGCGGGGAGCATAGGATGGGCAATCCTTACGAACGGGATCTCGACAAGAACGCTGCCAACCACCAGCCTTTGACGCCGCTCACCTATCTGGAGCGCGCGGCCAAGACCTATCCCGACCATATCGCCATCGTCTATGGCCGCCAGCGCATCGACTATCGCACCTTCTGGCAGCGGTCGCTGAAGCTCGCCTCGGCGCTCCGGAAGTGCGGCATCGGCAAGGGCGACACGGTCACCGTCATGCTGTCCAACACGCCGCCAATGCTGGAGGCGCATTTCGGCGTGCCGATGACCAAGGCGGTGCTGCATTCGCTCAACACGCGCCTCGATGCCGCGGTCATCGCCTTCCAGCTCGATCATGCCGAGACCAAGGTGCTGCTCGTCGACCGCGAATTCTCCGGCGTCGTCAGGCAAGCCCTGGAACTGGCCAGGGTCAAGCCGTTGGTCATCGACTATGACGATCTCGAATACGCAGCCGACGCGCCGTATCCGAAGGGCGAGCGGATCGGCACACTGGACTATGAGGCATTTGTCGCAGGCGGCGATGAGGATTTCGCCTGGTCGATGCCCGACGATGAGTGGGATGCGATTTCGCTGAACTACACGTCAGGCACCACGGGCAATCCGAAGGGCGTCGTCTATCACCATCGCGGTGCTGCCCTGATGGCCTACACCAACACCATCCATGCCGGCATGGCCAAGCACGCCGTCTATCTGTGGACGCTGCCGATGTTCCACTGCAATGGCTGGTGCTTTCCATGGACGCTGGCCGTCCAGGCCGGCACCCATGTCTGCCTGCGCTGGGTGCGGCCGAAGCCGATCTATGATGCCATCGCCGATCACGGCGTCACCCATCTGTGCGGCGCCCCGGTCGTCATGTCGGTGCTGATCAATGCCAAGGACGAGGACAAGCGCGAATTCCCGCAGACCGTCACCTTCAACACTGCGGCCGCTCCGCCACCGGAAGCCGTGCTGTCCGGCATGGCCGATGCCGGATTTGCCGTCACCCATCTCTACGGCCTGACCGAGACCTATGGCCCGGCGGTCGTCAACGAATGGCACGGCGAATGGGACGATCTCAAAAAGGGCGAGCGCAGCGCCAAAAAGGCACGGCAGGGCGTTCGCTATGCCGCTCTCGAAGGCCTGACCGTCATGGATCCCGAGACGATGCGGACGACGCCGGCCGACGGCGAGACCATCGGCGAGGTCATGTTCCGCGGCAACATCGTCATGAAGGGCTATCTGAAGAACCGCAAGGCGAGCGACGAAGCCTTTGCCGGCGGCTGGTTCCATTCCGGTGATCTCGGCGTCATGCACCCCGACGGCTACATCCAGCTCAAGGATCGCTCCAAGGACATCATCATCTCGGGCGGCGAGAACATTTCCTCGATCGAGGTCGAGGAGGCGCTTTATAAGCACCCGTCCGTTGCTTCTTGCGGCGTCGTCGCCAGGCCCGACGACAAATGGGGCGAGGTGCCCGTCGCCTATGTCGAGCTGAAGCCTGGCAAGGCCGCGACCGAAGCCGAGATCATCGATCATTGCCGCGCGCTGCTTGCCCGGTTCAAAGTGCCGAAGGCGGTGATTTTTTCGGAGATCCCGAAAACCTCGACCGGCAAGATCCAAAAATTCCGGCTGCGGGAAATGGCCAAGCTCGCCTGAAGTCTCCGACTGCCTATCGCGAAAATATTTTCAGCGGTCCGCATCCTCGGACCGTCTTGTGACGTCTATCGGATGTCACCATCTGTCACCAATCGTACGCGTACGTCGAAATATCGTTGACAGGTCGCTCATTTCGATTTACGACTGACGAAAATCGAAATTCGTCATTCGTTAAAACAACAGAGAACTATGTCCGAAGCCGCCAATATAGTCGCTGACGTAGCCCGACAGGAGAATGTCACCCGCATTCTCGACTGCGCCGAGCGCCTGTTCCGGCACTATGGTTACGGCAAGACCAATGTCGCCGACATCGCCCGCGAACTCGGCATGTCGCCGGCCAACATCTACCGTTTCTTCGCCTCCAAGGTTGAAATCCACCAGGCCGTCTGCGGTCGCATGCTCGGCGCCAGCTACAAGATGGCCTACGAGATTTGCCACCTGCCGATCAGCGCGGAGGAGCGACTTCGGCGCTACGTGCATGCACAATACAAGATGACCATGGAAGTCATGCTCGACGAGCAGAAGGTTCACGAAATGGTCATCGTCGCACTCGAACGGGACTGGGGCGTCATCGACAAGCATGTCGACAGCATTCACGACCTGTTCGCGGAGGTGATCCGCGACGGCATCGAGGCCGGCGAGTTCAGGCAACAGGATCCGGTGATCGCGTCGCGCTGCTTCGGCGCCGCCACAATCATCCTGTGCCATCCGCAAATGGTGGCGCAGTGCCTTGCCAAGACCAATCGGGCAATGCCCGACGACCTCATCGATTATGCAATCAAGGCCCTGAGATAGCCCTCCGCCAGCCAGTGTCGACCATTCATCTCCAGTCGGAGTACCAAGATGTCTTTGTCCAAACCCATCCTTCGTAAGCTGCCAGTCGCTGGCCTGATCGTCGCGGCGCTCGGGCTTGCCGGGTGCTCGCAGGAAAAAGCCGAAGTCAAGGACATCATCCGCCCGGTCAAGGTCGTCGAGATCGCGAAGGCGCATGACACCCGCACGCTCTCCTATTCCGGCTCGGTGCGTGCCCGCACCGAAAGCGCTTTGGCTTTCCGCGTCAACGGCAAGATCACCGATCGCCTCGTCGATATCGGCCAGCATGTGGCCTCCGGCGATGTGCTCGCCCGCATCGATCCCATCGACTACGACCTTTCGGTAAAGAGTGCGCAGGCAGCACTTGATGCCGCCGATCGGCAGGTCGAGACATCAGAGCTGTCCCGCAAGCGCGCCGAGCAGCTGTTTGACAAGAAGTTCGCGCCGAAATCGCAGCTCGAGCAGGCAACGCTGAGCTACGACCAGGCCGTCGCCACCCGCGATTCCGCCCGCTCGACGCTTGCCCAGGCCAGGAACCAGGTTGGCTACACCGACCTCAAGGCCGACAGGGACGGCATTGTCACCGCAGTCAGCGCCGATGTCGGCCAGGTGGTCGGCTCCGGCACGCCGGTCGTCACCGTCGCCGTCGACGGCGAAAAGGAAGTGCTGATCGCGGTGCCGGAAATGGAAATCGCCGAATTCAAGCCGGGCAAAATCGTCAAGGCGGGCTTCTGGTCCGACGACGCGCTGGCGCTCGACGGCAAGGTCCGCGAGGTCGCCGGCAGCGCCGATCCGCAGTCGCGCACCTTTGCCGTCCGCGTCAGCCTGCCCAACGATCCGCGCGTGCTTCTCGGCATGACCGCCAGCATCGAAGCCTCGGCCACCAATGAGCGGCAGCTCGTTTCGATCCCGCTGAGTGCATTGGCCGAGAAAGACAGCCAGTCGATCGTCTGGACCGTCGATCGTGGCGCCGACACCGTTCATGCCCGTCCGGTCAAGGTCGCCGAATTCGCCGCCGATGGCGTGCGCGTTGCCGAAGGTCTGAAGCCCGGCGACGTCGTGGTCGCTGCCGGCACGCAGTTCATGACCGAAAACTTGAAAGTGAAACCCGCCGGCGACGCGGCGCTGCAGTCCGCTTCCGCGGCAGACGGCGACGCCAAGCAGGTGCGCTGACGACAGACAACCGGCTGCGCGTTCCCGCAGCCGCTGGTTTCCGGGCGGCAGGAGCCCGATCTGAGACGCTCGATTGATGTAACCCCCACATCGATTTTCGCGTCCCACCGCGATGAGTGTTTCTCCGCTCGGAGAGCCTTGCCGCCCGGAAGCCACTACCGAACCCTCGATTTTGTTGCGCTAGATAGATGGACCAGCGTCGATGACCAATTCCACGGACGAGAAGCGGCCCTTCAACCTGTCGCGCTGGGCAATCGGCCACCCCGCCATCGCGCGGTTCCTGTTTGGCCTGATCATCATTTCAGGCGCGCTCGGGTTGATGCGCATGGGCCAGAAGGAAGATCCCGATTTCACCTTCCGGGTCATGGTCGTCCAGGCGATCTGGCCGGGCTCTTCGATCAAGGAGATGGAAGACCAGGTCGTCAACAAGATCGAGCGCAAGCTGCAGGAGACGCCGCATCTCGATTTCGTGCGCTCCTTCACCCGCGCCGGCAGCGCCATCATCACCGTGCAGATCAAGGGCGACACCAACGCCGCCGATGTGACGGACGCCTTCTACCAGGTGCGCAAGAAGGTCGGCGATATCCAGGGCGACCTGCCGCAGGGCCTGCTCGGCCCCTATTTCAACGATGAGTTCGGCGACACCTTCATCACACTGCATTCGATCAGCGGCGATGGCTTCAGCTATCCCGAGCTGAAGAAATTCGCCATCCAGGCGCGCGACATGCTTTTGACGACGCCCGGCGTCGAGAAGGCCGTCATCATCGGCGATCAGCCGGAAAAGCTCTATATCGACGTCTCGTCCAAGGCGCTGGCCGAACGCGGCTTGACGCTGACCGATCTGCAGAACGCCATCAAGGGACAGAACAATGTAGACCCGGCCGGCTCCGTCGACACCGGCACCAATTCGGTGCGCATTTCCGTCGAGGGTGATGTCGGCAAGGTCGAGGACATCAGGAACCTACGCCTGCGCGCCGGCGGCCAGGTCACAAGGCTGGGCGACATCGCTACGGTGACGTCAGGACTGGAAGATCCGTTCCAGCGCAAATACCGTTTCAACGGACACGACAGCGTGCAGCTTGGCGTCGTCATGGCCAAGGGTTTTAAGGTCACCGATGTCGGCAAGGATGTCGAGGCGACCTACAAGCGCTTCGAGGAGGCGCTGCCCTACGGCGTTTCGGTCGACCAAATCTCCGACCAGCCGGGCGTCGTTACCGATGCGGTGGCCGAATTCATGCATGCACTCGGCGAAGCGTTGCTGATCGTGCT
Source organism: Mesorhizobium sp. (assembly GCA_004017275.1). GTDB lineage: Bacteria > Pseudomonadota > Alphaproteobacteria > Rhizobiales > Rhizobiaceae > Mesorhizobium. The sequence continues at coordinate 582,506 of SAKE01000001.1, forward strand.
CGTCGTCTCGTTCCTGTCGATCGGGTGGCGCTCGGGCCTGGTCATCGCCATCGCCATTCCGCTGGTGCTCGCCGCCACCTTTGCCATCATGTACGAGATTGGCATCGACCTGCAGCGCATCTCTCTCGGGGCGCTGATCATCGCGCTCGGGCTGCTCGTCGACGACGCCATGATCGTCGTCGAGATGATGGAGCGCAAGCTGGAGGAGGGGCTGGTCAAGGTCGAGGCCGCGAGCTTCGCCTATTCCTCGACCGCCTTCCCAATGCTGACCGGCACGCTGATCACCACAGCCGGCTTCATCCCGGTCGGCTTCGCCGCCTCGACCGCCGGCGAATATGTCCGCACGCTGTTCTACGTCGTCGGCATCGCGCTGATCGTCTCCTGGTTCGTCGCGGTCTATTTCACGCCGTGGCTCGGCAACATGATCCTCAAGCAGCGCAAGCATGCCGGCAGCCATCATGATGTCTTCGACACGCGTTTCTACCGCCGGCTTCGCGCCACCGTCAGCTGGGCCGTGCGGCACCGCATCATCGTCCTGGTGATGACGCTGGTGACCTTCGGCACCAGCCTGTGGGCCTTCCAGTTCATCCCGCAGAACTTCTTCCCGCAATCGTCGCGGCCGGAAATCCTCGTCGATCTCTGGCTGCCGGAAGGCACCAGCATCAAGGAGGTCGAGGCGCAGGCCAAGGCGCTTGAAACCAAAATGATGGACGACAAGGACAAGCGTTTCATCGCCACCTATATCGGCGAAGGCGCGCCGCGCTTCTTCCTGCCGCTCGACCAGCAGCTGAGCAATCCGAACTTTGCTCAGCTCTTGGTGATGGCTAATGATGAGCCGGCCCGCGAACGGCTGATCGTCAAGCTGCGCAGCGTCCTGGCCGAAGACTTTCCGTCTATCCGCGCCAAGGTCGACCGTCTGTTCCTTGGTCCGCCGACCGGCTGGCCGGTGCAGATGCGCGTCATGGGGCCGGATCGCCAGGAGGTGCGTCGCATCGCCGACCAGGTGAAGGCGAAGTTCCGCGAGGATCCGCTGCTGGGCGCCGTTCATGACGACTGGCTGGAGCCGGTGCCAGCAATGAAGCTGGTCATCGACCAGGATCGCGCCCGCGCCCTCGGCGTCACCTCCCAGCGAATCCGCCAGATGCTGCAGGCGGCGATGTCCGGCGCGTCGCTAGACGACTTCCGCGACGGCGAGGAAACGGTGTCCATCGTCGCCCGCGAGCCGGACGCCAGCCGCAGCCTGCTGTCCTCGGTCGACTCGGTCTATATCCCGACCGATTTCGGCGGCTTCGTGCCGCTGTCGCAGGTGGCCAAGGTGGTGCCGGTGCTTGAGCAGGGCATCGAGTGGCGCCGCGACCGTCTGCCGACCATCAGCGTGCGCGCAACGCTGCCCGACGGCATCCAGTCCAACGACGTCGTCACCAAGCTGTACAAGGACATGCAGGGCCTGCGTGGAGGATTGGCGCCCGGCTACAAGATCGAGATCCAGGGCGGTGCGGAGGATTCGGCCGAAAGCCAGGCTTCGATCGCCGCCAAGGCGCCGATCATGCTGGCGGTCATCGTCGTTCTTTTGATGATCCAGCTGCAGCATTTCGGCAAGGCTATGCTGGTGCTGGCGACCGGTCCGCTCGGCATCATCGGTGCTGCCGCGGCACTCTTGATCAGTGGCGCGCCGTTCGGTTTTGTCGCCATCCTCGGCGTCATCGCGCTGCTCGGCATCATCATGCGCAATTCGATCATCCTAGTCGATCAGATCGATCAGGACATCGCCGCGGGCATGGACCGTTACGAGGCGATCATCGGTTCGGCCGTGCGCCGCTTCCGGCCGATCACGCTGACGGCGCTGACGGCGGTGCTGGCACTGATCCCGATCTCGCGCGGCGTCTTCTGGGGACCGCTCGCCTACGCCATGATGGGCGGCATCCTCGTTGCCACCGTGCTGACCATCCTGGTGCTGCCTGCCGGCTACGCCCTGTTCTTCGGCCGGGAGCCCAAGAAGCGCGGGGCGGAAGGGCGGACGGACGAGCTGGAACTGAGCCAGGAAGCCGAAAAGCCGCAGCTGGCGCTGGCCGCCGAATAGATCGATTACGCCAGCCCAAAAGGATCGGGCGCGCCGAAGCGCGCCCGATCCTTTTCATTCACCAGGTCAGATGACGAAGAACCAGTTGGCGAGCAGCATCACCACCACGCCGGCGACCAGCGTCAGATAGGGCAGCATGCCCGCCTTTTTGACCGAGAGATCGGCCCCCGCCATGCCGAGGTCGGCCAGCATATGGTCGGGGAATTTTCCCTTGTCCTGGATGTAGTGGCGGAAGCAGAACACCGGAATGATCAGCGCCGCCGTGATGAGCCCGGCCCACAGCGCCATCGGGTTCCACACCTTGGCGCCGGCGCCCATGAAGATGGCGTTGACATAGGCGAAGATCGCCCCGATCCCCAATAGCCAGCTCGGCGCCTTCCAAGGCCGCTCGATATGGCCGTTGTCGATGCGGTGGATCCAGCCGGCGTTGAGGTTGAGGAAGTTGAAGATGATGTAGCCGCAGTTCGACACGGCGAGAATGAAGAAGAAGCTCGTCGCGTCGGCCGAGGCGATCGCCAGCACGATCAGGTTGAAGACGAGGTCGGTCCACATGGCGCGGGTCGGTGCGCCATGTTCGTTGACATGGCTGAGATAGCGCGGCAGCCAGCCGTCGACCGAACCCTGGTATAGTGTGCGCGAAGAGCCGGCCATCGCCGTCATGATGCACAGCACCAGCGCCAGGATCATCAGCATCACCAGGAGGCTGTGGATCAGCGCGCCGCCGCCGACCATGCCGGCCAGTGCGTCGGCGACACCGGAGCCGTCGACGATCGGCGTCGCCAGCATACCGTTCAAGCCAAGCACGCCCTGGAAGGTGAACGGCACCAGGATGAACAGCAGCATGCAGAGCAGGCCGGAGTAGAAGATGGCCTTGAACGTGTCGGTGCCGGGGTTCTTGAACTCGGACGTGTAGCAGACGGCGGTCTCAAAACCGTAGGTCGACCACGCAGCGATGAACATGCCGCCAAGCACCAGTGTCCAGCCGGCAATGTTCCAGGCGCCGGGTTCAGGCGCATAGGCGGCGGCCAACGGCACCAGCGGCGAAAAATTCGCCCAGTTGATCTGGCCGGTGATGATCGGCACGACGCCGACGATCAGCATCGGGATGATCACCAGCAGGCCGATATATTTCTGCACGTTGGCCGTGCCGAGGATGCCGCGATGCTGGATGGCGAAGATGATCAGCATCAGCACTGCGCCGATAAAGAAGGTCGCGTTGAACGTGAACGAGACCGGACCCAGCGTGTGGCTGTAAAGCGTCCAGTTGCGGATCGCCGGCGTTGCTGCGGCTGTTACCGCCGTGATGGCGTCGGCGGCGCTGGTCCCGGCATGCGCCGCGATATAGGCGACGACATCGGGTGAGGCATCGGTGAACAGCGGCACCGGCGCCAGCGCGTTGAGGATGTAGGCGGCGGCGATCGAGCAGCCAAGCGACAGCACCGGCGACCAGGCGAACCAGTTGCACCATACCGACAGCGGGGCGATGAACTTGGAATAGCGCAGCCAGGCGGTGGCGCCGTAGATCGAGGCGCCGCCCGACTTGTTCGGGAACAGGCCAGCGATCTCGGCATAGGTGAAGGATTGCAGGAAGCCCATGATCATGGAGAAGATCCAGATCCCGAAGGCCAGCGTGCCGGTCGTGCCGGCAATGCCGCCGATCGAAAACAGGACCAGGGCCGGCACGCCGCTCGCCACCCAGAAGGCGCCGCGCCAATCGATATTTCGGTGCAACTTGCCCTCCGCAGGCTGCTCCAGGACAGTGGTAATCGTGCTCATGTGTTTGGCTTCCCCATTTTGATGTTCCCCGTTCGTGACGGCCGCGACTTTCGCGAGGCTTCATCGTCGACGCATGCGGTGAGCGACTGTCGGTGTTTCCACTCAGTCGCATTTTTTTCTTATGAGTGAAGATTGATCCGGCGCGCTTTCAGGTCAAGCGATTTGTGAAGCCGTGCACATCACGCTTGCGAGCGCGCGGGCTTTACACGCTCGTGAGTTCAGCGACCGGCGGGCCTGTCCGTCGTGAGAACGGTCGTCAGGAACGCGGTTTGGTCTTCTGCGGATCGTAATGCGCAAAGGCAACGACGCGCGCCGGCAGCCGCTTGGCATGACCGTCGAGCTTGCCGATCTCGACCTCGGTGCCAATGGCCGAATGGGTGACATCGAGCCTGGCCAGCGCGATGGTCTTGTTCAGCACCGGCGAGCGCATGCCTGAGGTGACGACGCCGATCTGGGCGCGGCCGACATGCACGCAATCGCCATGGCCGACGTCGACATTGGCGTCGATGTCGAGGCCGACCAGCTTCGTCTGCGGGTGCTCCTTGCGGCGGATCAGCGCCTCGCGGCCGATGAAATCGTCGGTCTTGCTCTTCAGCGGCACGGTGAAGCCGATGCCGGCCTCGAACGGGTCGGTCTGGTCGGAGAATTCGTAACCGGCGAAGATCAGCCCGGCTTCGATGCGCACCATGTCGAGTGCCTGCAGCCCCATTGGCTTCAGCCCGTGCGGCTGACCGGCCTCCCAGATGGCGTCGAACACTTTTTCGGCGTCGCGCGGATGGCACCAGATCTCGTAGCCGAGTTCGCCGGTGTAGCCGGTGCGCGAGATGACGATCGGAATGCCGTTGCCGCCACCGATGCGCGCGACGGCGAAACGGAACCATTCGAGTTCGTCGATCGACGGCTGCAATGGCGAAGTCCAGATGACTTCCCTGAGGATGTCGCGGCTCTTCGGCCCTTGCACGGCGACATTGTGCATCTGGTCGGTGGAGGAACGCACAAGGACATTGAGGCCGAGCTTCTTCGCCGTCTCGCGCAGCCATTCACCCGACAGATCGTCGCCGCCGACCCAGCGGAAATTGTCCTTGCCGAGGCGCAGCAGCGTGCCGTCGTCGATCATGCCACCATGCTCGTAGCACATGGCCGAATAGACCACCTGGCCGACGCCCAGCTTCTTGACGTCGCGGGTCAGGGTGTATTGCAGTAGCGCTTCCGAATCCGGGCCAGTGACTTCGAACTTGCGCAGCGGCGACAGGTCCATGATCACCGCGTCCTGCCGGCAGGCCCAGTATTCGTCGATCGGTCCGTCCTTGGCGAAAGAATTGGCCAGCCAATAGCCCTTGTACTCGACGAAGTTGCGGGTGTGCTTGGCAAAGCTCGAATGAAAAGCTGTCTCGCGGGTCATTTTCGGTTCCGAATCGGGCGTCATGCGTCTGGCGATCGCTCGCGAGAATTTGTGCTGGCCGGAATAGGTGCGCACATGGATGTCGGTCGGGTTCCAGCCATTGGCCGGCGTCGTGTCGTCGGGGCAGGCGGAGGAAACGCAGACGATGTCGGTGAGCGCCCGCAGCAGCACATAGTCGCCTGGTCGCGACCACGGCTCGTCGGACACCATGACGCCATGCGCGTCGATAGCCGTGTTGAAGAAGAAGTTGATCGCCATCCAGCCGGCCCGAGGATTGACACCCTTGTCGGCCAGCGCGCGATTAAAGTTCTCCGAGCAGTTGGTGTGGCCGGGATAGCCGATGTCGTCGTAATATTTGGCAGCGCAAGCGAGCGCAAAGGCATCGTGCCGGCCGCAAGTGTCCTGCACCACCTCGACCAGCGGCTCCATGTCCTGGTCGTAATATTTCGAATGCAGGCCGGGCATAGGGTAGCTCGCGCCCATCAGCGTGCGGGTCGTCGTCACGTCGAGCGGGTGGTCGAGCCCCTTGTCCAGCTTGCGGGCCGAAAAGCACTGGAAGTCGGTGCACTGGCGCCCGTCGACATCGATGATCTGCAGATAGTCGCCGGCCTTGACGAAATAGGCCTCCGCGGTCGCCGAGTGGACACGCAGGTCGAGCACCGGGTCGGCAAGCGGGTCGGCCAGATGCGATTTTGCCGCCGGACGGATCGTGGAGCGCCGGACGAAGACGGTCAGCGGCGTCGCCGTGTCGTGACCGTCGACCAGCATTGGCCCGCCGGGGGCCGCAATCAGCATCGCGCCGTCGCGTGCGACCGTGAAAGCCTGTTCGGTGCCGGCCGGCGTCGTGCCACCGAACACGCGCAGCGCCTTGGCTTGATCAAGTTGCACCTGCCGGCGCGCGAGCCCACCCCGCAGCGATGCGAGACTGTCGTCGCCCTCGGCCAGCAGCGCCTTGATGCCGGCGGCGTTGCTGTTCGATGTCTCACCAAAAATGCCAGGATCGGTCGCGCCGGTCCTGTCCCAGGCCAGCAACTCGCAGGCCTGGCCACCCTCGACATTGCGCACGGTGACTGTATTGCCGGCCTCGATCTCGATGAGCACCGCGCCATTGCCCTGGATCGTATAACGCTCCATGCCCGGCGGCAGCGCGATCTGGCCGGGCCTCAGGATGAGGCTCGGCCGCGGCGGTCCGGCAGCAATTGCGGGGTAGGGCGACTGGCTCATCTCAGCCTTGCGGTTCGAGAAACAAGTTTGCCTGTGTGTAAAATTACTTTAGCAGCAAGAATAGCAGTGCGGCTGCGTTTGGCAAGGAGTAGGTGATACTGGCTCCCCCTCCCCCTGCGGGAGAAGGTGTCGCCGAAGGCGACGGATGAGGGGGTGCTCCAGGGAACGCCAGCGCCTCACTCCGCTGTAACACCCCTCATCCGTCTTGGCGCTACGCGCCAATCCACCTTCTCCCACAGGGGGAGAAGGGAAGACCGCTACGCCAGTTCTGCTGAATGGCCGGTCGCCACACCATACTCCGCAGCCGAGTCCAGCATCGTGTGCCACAGGCTTTCGGCGAAGGTCGCAAACACCAGAAGGTTGAACACGGCCTGTCCGTCAGGCCGGTCGCCGCCGCGCCACAGCGTAACGCTGGTGTGGTCCATCGAGGTCGCTGCCGCCGCCCCAACCGGGAACGCATCGGAATGCAAATCGATCGACGACAGCTTGGCCAGCATGGCACGCGCTTTGGCGCCGGAAATGCTGATCAGGGCACGGGCGTGCGACTGGTCCGACAGCGAGCCGGACAATGCTGGCGCCAACGTCTGCATCGCGTGCTTGCCGCCCTTCGAGAGCACAAAGAACTGGTCCGGTCCCGACCAGATCAGCGTTGCGTCCGAAGTCTGTACCGCCTTGGGCGCATCAGGGACAGCAACACCAAACCGGGCCTTGGCGGCTTTTCCCAGCTCGGCCCCTTGGCCGCGCCGCGCCATGACCTGGATCAGGTCGAAATTGCGGATCTCGGTCAGCGAGACGCCGGCTTCGACGCCGCGTGCGCCATGCGTACCGGCCACAAGCGCATGCTCGAGGGGGCTGCGGGCAGTCCAGGAAAAATCAGCCACGCTGGCGCCCTCCATCCGGATCGTAGAAGACAGGATTGCACAGCTCGACATCGTAGTCCTCGCCACGGATCGGATCATGCGCATGGACGATTTCGCCGATGCGCTCGCGGCCGCGCTCGACCAGTGCCAGCCCGATCCACTGGTCTGATGTCGGCGAGAAACAGACCGAGGTGACGTAGCCTTGGTCGTTATCGGGTCCGGGTGTCTGCCCTTTCGGGATGATGTGCGCGCCGGAGCGCAAGCGGCGTGCCTTGTCGGTCGGCTTGATGCCGACCACGACCTGGCGATCCGGCGCGACCAGCGCTTTGCGCCCGGCCATGACGCGGCCGATATAATCCTTCTTGGTCGACATCATCTTGCCCAAGCCGAGATCCGCGGCCGTCGTCGTCCCGCTCAGTTCCGGTCCGGCGATGTGACCCTTTTCGACGCGCATGACGCCGAGCGCCTCGGTGCCGTAGGGCGTCACGCCGAATGGCGCGCCGGCCAGCATCAGATTGCGCGCCATGGCACCGCCAAAGCGCGCCGGCACCGAAATCTCGAAGGCCATTTCGCCGGAGAACGAGATGCGGAACAGTCGCGCCTTGAGGCCGCCGCGCAAGCGGACTTCGCGCGCGCCCATGAACGGAAAGCCTTCGTTCGACAGGTCCTCCGCCGGGTCGACGATCTCTTTCAGTAGGTCGCGGGTCTTGGGTCCGGCGATCGAGAATTGCGCCCACTGATCCGAAACCGAGGTCAACTGCACGTCGAGTTCCGGGAATAGCACCTGCCGGCAGAATTCGAGATGCTGCATCACCAGCCCGGCCTTGGCGGTGGTGGTGGTGAGGAAGTAGTGATCCTCGGCCAGCCGCGACGTGGTGCCGTCGTCATAGACCATGCCGTCCTCGCGCAGCATCAGCCCGTAGCGCGCTTTTCCCACAGCAAGATTGGAGAAGGTGTTGATGTAGACGCGGTCGAGGAAAGCGCCGGCATCCGGGCCGTGCACGTCGATCTTGCCCAGTGTCGAGACATCGCAGAAGCCGACGCCGCCGCGCACCGCCTTGACTTCGCGGGTCACCGAGTCCAGCCAGTCCTTCTCACCGGCGCGTGGATACCATTGCGCGCGCTTCCACAGGCCGGTGTCGACGAAGACAGCACCTTGCTCCACGGCCCAGTGGTGCGACGGCGTCAGCCGCGTCGCATGGAACGTCTCGTCGCGGTGATGGCCGGCGAAGGCGCCGATGGCGACCGGCACATAGGGCGGCCGGTAGATCGTCGTGCCCGTCTCTGGGATGGAGCGGCCGCTGACCGCAGCCATGATGGCGAGGCCGGCGACATTCGAGGTCTTGCCCTGGTCGGTCGCCATGCCGAGCGTCGTGTAGCGCTTCAGATGCTCGACCGATTCAAAGCCTTCGCGCTGCGCCAGCTCGATGTCTGACGCCGTCACGTCATGCTGGTAGTCGACAAAAGCCTTGCCCTTGCCGGCGACATGCCAGAGCGGTGTCAGCGAAAAAGCCTCGTCGTCGGCGACAGGTGCCGTGCCCGCCTTGCCGCTGTGTCCCGCGTCACGCGCCGCTGCCGCGCCGGCGGCAAATCCCTGGCTCAGGCAGGCGCTGAGGCCGAAATCGCCATTGGCGGCGCCGGCGGCGACCATGCCGGGAGGCGCGCCATCCGGCACGAAGGCGGCAATGTCGTCACGCCATTTCGGCCGGCCACGATGGTAGGAGGTGAGCCCGACGGCCGGGTTCCAGCCGCCGGAGACGGCGAGGCCGTCCGCTTCGACTTCCGCGCGCGCATCGCCGGTCAGCGAGACCGCGATCTTCCTGACACCGTCCTTGCCGCCGTCGACGCCTGTGACGGAACCGTGCAGCACCGGGAAGGCGCTCTTGGAGGCCAGCGAACGATGCGCCGGCGATATGTCAGGCCGCGCGTCGATGACCGCGGCAATCTGCAATCCCGCCCCGAGCGCCGTCTCGACCGTGCGCCAGCCATCTTCATTGTTGGTGAAGAGCGCGACGCGTTTTGCCGGCGTCGCCGCATAGCGCGCGATATAGGTCCGCATCGCGGAGGCCATCATCACGCCAGGCGTATCATTGCCGGCAAAGACGATTGGCCGTTCGATGGCGCCGGCCGCGACGACGCAGCGCCTGGCCACGATCCGCCACAGCCGCTGGCGCACTTGGTGCTCGGGTGGTGAGGGCAAATGGTCGTTGACCCGCTCGATCGCGCCATAGGTGCCGCCATCGTAGACGCCGAACAGCGTCGTACGGGGCATGATGCGGACATCGGGCATGTCAGCCAGTTTAGCCAATGTCCGCGACAGCCACTCGGCTGCCGGAACACCATCGATCGTGCCGCCATCCGACAGCAGGCGGCCGCCGAGAGAGAAATCTTCCTCGCACAGGATGACGCGAGCACCAGCGCGGCCGGCTGCCAATGCCGCGGCCAAACCGGCCGGACCTGAACCGGCGATCAGCACATCGCAATGCGCCCAGGCCTTGTCGTAGTGATCGGGATCGGCAACGCCGGCGGCACGGCCAAGGCCGGCGGCGCGACGGATCGCCGGCTCGTAGATGGCCTCCCAGAACTTCGCCGGCCACATGAAAGTCTTGTAGTAGAAGCCGGCAACGAAGATCGGCGCGAACAGCTGATTGACCGACATCACGTCGTGGCGCAACGACGGCCAGCGGTTCTGGCTGGCGGCCTCCAGCCCCTCATAGAGCTCGGCTGTCGTTGCCTTGGTGTTCGGTTCGCGCCTGGCACCTGTGCGCAACTCGACCAGAGCGTTGGGCTCTTCCGAGCCTGATGTCAGGATGCCGCGCGGGCGATGGTATTTGAACGAGCGGCCGACCAGCTTGATACCATTGGCGATCAGTGCCGACGCCAGCGTGTCACCCTGGAAGCCGGAGAAAGCCTTGCCGTCGAAACGGAAGTTCAGCGACGCCGAGCGGTCGATGAGACCGCCGGACGTGAGACGATGGGATTGGGAGGTCACGATGTCCAGCCTCTCATCGATTTGATGTCATGGCGAAGGGTAGCGCTGCCCCTCATCCGCCTGCCGGCACCTTCTCCCCGTATAGAGACGGGGAGAAGGGGGCTGTCGGCTATGCCGGCTCCCTTCTTGCAACGCTGGCGATTGGCGAAACCGTCGACGAGAGCGCCCCTCTCCCCGTCCCTATACGGGGAGAGGATGCCGGTAGGCAGGTGAGGGGCGGCGCCGACTTGAACAGGAATACTCATTTCACAGCCTGCCTCGCACCCACACCCGCCGCCGGCTCAACCGAAGAAATCTCGTGCGTCAGCGTGTTGCGGGTGAGTTTCAGCCAGGCCCGGCAGCCGCCGCCATGATACCAGTATTCGCTGGTCTGCCCGGCGACATTGTCGCGCAGATAGACATAGTCGAAGACCTCGTCTTCCGAGGCGCCGGCTTCGGGCCGCACAGGCTTGGCGTCGCCGAGATAGGTGAACTCGCCGAGTTCGCGTTCACCGCAGAAGGGACAGACGATGCGCATTTTCTTCTAAACCGCCTTCAATGCAGGTTCGGTTGGGCGCCCTGGCCCTTCTCGTCGATCATGGCGCCAGTCCGGAACCGGTCGAGGCGGAACCGGGCCGCCTCCTTGTGGGGCGTGTCGCGAGCCAAGAGGTGCGCAAAGACGAAGCCGGAGCCCGGCGTCGCCTTGAAACCGCCATAGCACCAGCCGGCGTTGAGATAGAGCCCGTCGACCGGCGTCCTGTCGATGATCGGCGAACCGTCCATCGACATGTCCATGATGCCGCCCCACTGGCGCAGCAGCCGCACGCGGCCGATCATCGGCATCAGCGCCATGCCGCCCTCGCAGACGTCCTCCATGACAGGCATGTTGCCGCGCTGGGCGTAGGAATTGTAGCCGTCTATGTCGCCGCCGAAGACCAGCCCGCCCTTGTCTGACTGGCTGACATAGAAATGGCCGGCGCCAAAGGTCATGACACCAGGGATGAGGGGCTTGATCGCCTCGGAGACGAAGGCCTGCAGCACATGGCTTTCGATCGGCAGGCGCAGGCCGGCCATTGCCGCGACGCGAGAGGATGAGCCGGCGACCGCCATGCCGACCTTGCCGGCGCCGATCTTGCCGCGCGACGTCTCGACGCCGGTCACCTTGCCATTGGCGTCGCGCACAAAGCCGGTGACTTCGCAGTTCTGAATGATGTCGACGCCGAGCGCGCTCGCCGCATGGGCGTAGCCCCAGACCACGGCATCATGGCGCGCCGTGCCGCCGCGCCGCTGCAAGAGCCCGCCTTGTACCGGAAAGCGCGCATTGTCGAAGTTCAGGAACGGTATCATCTTCTTGACGGCGGCGAGGTCGAGCAGTTCGGCGTCGATGCCGTTGATGCGCATGGTGTTGCCGCGCCGCGCATAGGCGTCGCGCTGTGCGTCGGAGTGATAGAGGTTGATGACGCCGCGCTGGCTGACCATCGCATTGTAGTTGAGGTCCTGCTCCATCCGCTCCCACAGCTTCATCGATAATTCGTAGAAGCCGGTGTTGCCGGGCAGGCCGTAATTGGAGCGGATGATGGTGGTGTTGCGGCCGGCATTGCCGGAGCCGATCCAACCCTTTTCGAGCACAGCGACGTTCTTGATGCCGTACTCGCTGGCCAGGAACCATGCGGTGGCCAAGCCATGGCCGCCGCCGCCGATGATCACGACGTCGTAGCGGTCCTTCGGCGTGGCGTCGCGCCAGGTGCGCTGCCAGTTCTTGTGGCCGGAAAGGGCAGCACGCGCGAGCGAGAAGATCGAATATTTCATACGTTCATTCCGAGGCCGCTCGCGTCGCGCTGGATCTTCCCCGACGCATCGGATTCATCCGAAAACCGCTACACACTTTTCGGTCCGATGCTCTAGATATCCAGCGTGTGGTCGCGCTCCCATTGCGTGAAGTGCGAAGCATAGGAATTCCATTCCTGGTGCTTCAGCTTTAGGTAGGCCGACGAGAATTCCTCACCCAGCGCCGCCTTGAGCGATTTGTCCTTGTCGAACTCGCGCAAGGCGTCGAGCAGATTGAGCGGCAGCTTCGGCGCGCCCTTCACCGTATGGCCGTTCTGGTACATGTCGATGTCGTAGCGCTTGCCGGGGTCGGCCTTCGAGCGGATGCCGTCGAGCCCGGCCGCGATGATGACCGCCTGCAAGAGATAGGGGTTGGCCGCACCATCCGGCAGGCGCAGTTCGAAGCGGCCAGGGCCAGGCACGCGCACCATGTGGGTGCGGTTGTTGCCGGTCCAGGTCACCGTGTTCGGCGCCCAGGTCGCGCCCGAGATCGTGCGCGGCGCGTTGATGCGCTTGTAGGAGTTCACCGTGGGGTTGGTGATCGCGGCCAGCGCGGAGGCATGCTTCATGATGCCGCCAAGGAAATTCCTGCCCTTGGCCGACAGGCCAAGCTCCATCGAATTGTCGGCGAAGACGTTGGTCTTGCCTGATTTGTCCCAGACCGAGATATGGGCGTGGCAGCCATTGCCGGTCAGGCCCTGGAAGGGTTTGGGCATGAAGGTCGCGCGCAGGCCGTGCTTCTCGGCGATCGACTTGACCATGAACTTGAAGAAGGAGTGCTTGTCGGCGGTCGCCAGCGCGTCGTCGAAGGCCCAGTTCATTTCGAACTGGCCATTGGCGTCCTCATGGTCGTTCTGGTAGGCGCCCCAGCCGAGCGCCAGCATGTGGTCGCAGATTTCGGCGATGACGTCGTAGCGCCGCATCACCGCTTGCTGGTCGTAGCAGGGCTTCGAGGCCGTGTCGTATTCGTCGGAAATCGTCTTGCCGTCGGGCGAGATCAGGAAGAACTCGGCCTCGACCCCGGTCTTGACATGCATGCCGTCACTGGCGGCCTCGGCGATCAGCCGCTTCAGCGTGTTGCGCGGCGCCTGGTCGACCTCCTTGTCGTCCATGATGCAGTTGGCCGCGACCCAGGCGACCTCAGGCTTCCACGGCAGCTGGATCGCCGAATCCGGGTCCGGCACCGCCAGCATGTCGGGATGCGCCGGCGTCAGGTCCAGCCAGGTGGCGAACCCGGCAAAGCCGGCGCCGTCCTTCTGCATGTCGGTGATCGCCTGTGCCGGCACCAGCTTGGCACGCTGGCCACTGAACAGGTCAGTGTAGGAAATCATGAAATATTTGACGTTTTTCGCCCTTGCGAATTCTGCAAGATCAGTTGCCACGGCAGTTCCCCATTTTTGTCGATCGTTGGCCCCAGAGGGTGTGGGCTTCGGCCCTTCGTTGATCAGAAGCCGTTCTTCCCCGGTATCCAGTTGGTGCCGGCCAGCGGCACGCCGGCCATGGCGGCGGCCTCGATCGTCAGCGCGACGAGGTCCTCGGGTTCGAGATTGTGCAGGCTGTTCTTGCCGCACGCGCGGGCGATCGTTTGAGCCTCCAGCGTCATCACCTTGAGGTAGTTCGCCAGCCGGCGTCCGGCGGCCACCGGATCGACCCGCTTCATCAATTCGGGGTCCTGCGTGGTGATGCCGGCCGGGTCGCGGCCCTCGTGCCAGTCGTCATAGGCTCCAGCCGTGGTGCCGAGCTCGTTGTACTCCGCCTCCCAGCGGGGATCGTTATCGCCGAGCGCGACGAGGGCAGCCGTACCGATCGAAACCGCATCGACGCCGAGCGCCAGCGCTTTGGCGACATCGGCGCCGTTGCGGATGCCGCCGGAGACGATCAGCTGCACCTTGCGGTGCATGCCGAGATCCTGCAGCGCCTGCACCGCCGGCCTGATGCAGGCAAGCGTCGGCTGGCCGACATTTTCGATGAACACTTCCTGGGTGGCGGCCGTGCCGCCCTGCATGCCGTCGACGACGACGACATCGGCGCCGGCCTTCACCGCAAGTGCGGTGTCATAATAGGGGCGTGCGCCGCCGACCTTGACGTAGATCGGCTTTTCCCAGTCGGTGATCTCGCGCAATTCGAGGATCTTGATCTCGAGATCGTCGGGACCGGTCCAGTCGGGATGACGCGAGGCCGAGCGCTGGTCGATGCCTTTCGGCAGCGTGCGCATTTCGGCGACACGGTCGGAGATCTTCTGACCAAGCAGCATGCCGCCACCGCCCGGCTTGGCGCCCTGGCCGACGACGACTTCGATCGCGTCGGCCCGGCGCAGGTCGCGCAGGTTCATGCCGTAGCGCGACGGCAGATATTGATAGACCAGCTGCTTGGAATGGCCGCGCTCTTCCTCGGTCATGCCGCCGTCGCCGGTGGTGGTCGAGGTGCCCGAAAGGGTCGCGCCTCGGCCAAGCGCTTCCTTGGCAGGCCCCGACAGCGAGCCGAAGCTCATGCCGGCGATGGTGATCGGGATCTTCAGCTCGATCGGCTTCTTGGCATGGCGTGATCCCAGCACCACGCTGGTGTCGCAGCGCTCGCGATAACCTTCGAGCGGATAGCGCGAGATCGAGGCGCCGAGGAACAGAAGGTCGTCGAAATGCGGCAGCTTGCGCTTGGCGCCGGCGCCACGGATATCGTAGATGCCGGTCGCCGCGGCGCGGCGGATTTCGGAGAGCGTGTAGTCGTCGAAGGTCGCGGATTTGCGCGGCGTCGTCGGCGGGTTGCGATATGTCATGCTGCCTCAATACGCGTCGGCGTTGTCGATATTGAAATTGTAGAGCGTGCGCGCCGAGCCGTAGCGCTTGAACTCCGACGGCTTGACGCCGGTGACGCCGGCACGGTCGAGCAGGCCCTGCAGCAATTCCAGATGCTCTGTCCGCATCTCCTTGGCGATGCAGTCGGCACCGAGGCTGTCGACTTTGCCGCGCACGAACAGCCGCGCCTCGTAGATGGAATCGCCCAGCGCATCGCCGGCATCGCCCAACACCACCAGATTGCCGGACTGGGCCATGAAGGCCGACATATGGCCGATATTGCCGTGCACAACGATATCGATGCCCTTCATCGAAATGCCGCAGCGCGACGAGGCATTGCCTTCGATGACCAGCAGGCCGCCCTTGCCGGTGGCGCCGGCATACTGGCTGGCATCGCCTTTGACGGTGATCGAACCCGACATCATGTTCTCGCCGACGCCTGGTCCCGCCGAGCCATGCACGGTGATCGCGCTGCCGGAATTCATGCCGCCGCAGTAATAGCCGACGCTCCCGCGCACATCGATGGCAACCGGCTGGTCGACGCCGACGGCGACCGAATGACTGCCTTTCGGGTTCAGCACTTCCCATGCCGTTTCGTTTGAGCCGGGAGCCAGATTGTGCAGCGCCTGATTGAGCTCGCGCAACGACATCTCGTCGAGATCGAAGACCCGGGGGTCGTGCGCCGCAGTCTTTGAAAGCGTGGTTGCCGGCATGAACTCAATGCTCCCAGAAATAGACGGTTGCGGGCTCGGGTTCCCAGACCCTCGCATTGTCTATGCCGGGCAGTTTGGTCAGCGCGCGATATTCCGAGCCGAAGGCGACATACTGGTCGGTCTCGGCCATAACGGCCGGCTTGCAGGCGATCGGATCGCGCACCACGCCAAAGCCGTTCTTGGTGCCGACGACGAAGGTGAAGAAGCCGTCGAGGTCGGAGAGCGTGCCCTCCAGCGCTTCGCCAAGATTCTTGCCATGCGCCATCTGCGACGAGAGATAGGCGGCGGCAACTTCGGTGTCGTTCTCGGTCTCGAACGTCATGCCTTCGCGGATCAGCTCGCGGCGGACATTGTTGTGGTTGGACAGCGAACCATTGTGCACCAGGCACTGGTCGGCGCCGGTCGAAAACGGATGCGCGCCCATCGTCGTCACCGCCGATTCTGTGGCCATGCGGGTATGGCCGATGCCATGCGTACCGGTCATCTTGCGGACGTCGAAGCGGTCGACCACCGCCTCCGGCAGGCCGACCTCCTTGTAGATTTCGACCACGTCGCCGGCACCCATGATGCGGATGTCGGGACGCAGCGCCTGGATGGTGTCGCGTGCTTCATCGATCTTGGCGGGCGTGGTCCTGACGACCGCATGCGTGGATTTCACCGCGATCGTTACCGGCGTGCCGATGGCATTGGCAAGCTCGGCCTCGAGACCGCGGAAATCCCGGTCGGGCTTGGTTGACTGGATGGTGATCTTGGCCTCATTTTTGGAGGGCGCGCCATAGATGGCGATGCCGGCGCTGTCGGGACCGCGATCGCTGAGCGAGATCAGCATCTGCGACAGCATCGCACCAAGTTGGGGTTCCAGCGCCTTGTCCTTCAAAAACAGTCCGACAATTCCACACATGTCAGCCTCCCGGTGTTTTGTAGCTGAGAGATCGTTTGTAGCTAAGAGATGATGTATCGAATGAGTTTCATAAATTCAATCGTATGAAAAAAATATTCCTCTAGTTACGCATGCGGTCCAATGCCACTCTGCCCACTTCCGCCGTCTCGCCGGGCATTGTGAACCCATTTGGCGGTGCGAATGCGGGCGATCTTGTAAGCGTCGAGGATCGACAAGGCATAGATCAGGAAGCCGCCGGCGTGACGGCCGACAAAACTGGTATCCGGCAGCGCGATCTTGGCCGTCACCCATGCCAGGATCACCATGAAGAAAAGAAACTGAAGGCCGCGCACCGGCACGCCCAGGATGACATGTCCGCTTGCCGGCAGCACGATTGCCGCGCCAAGGACCAGATAGGGGCTGGTGGGTGCAGTGTCGGAACTGGTCATGCGGCCTGCCGTTCGCTTCTGTTGATGGCGTCGCGAAGCGCCGACACCCACGCCAGCAGTCTTTCGATCACCACGGGATCGAGTGTGGCGTCGCCAAATTCGGCCTGCCGGAAAACGCCATAGCGCGCCCGCCCGGCTTCGGCCAGCAGCCAGACGATGCGCACCCCGTTCGGAGTGATCAGCAGTTCCTTGGCACGCCCTTCGGAAAAGATCTCGATATGGCTGGCGATGACGCCTTGCGGAAAGCGCGCCGCCCTGCGGTCGGTGCGCAGCACCGCCTCGGCCGGAAATCCCGGAGCCTTGGGCAACGTATGCTCAAGGTGATCGAAATTGGAAAAGGTCGTCGGCGAGCCGGACCGCATCATCATGTCGAAGGTGGCCGTCACCGCGACCTCTTCGATGATCGAAACACTGAGCCAGCGTGCCGGCAGTTTCCGCGTCGCCAGCGTGTCGACGATGGTGCGCAGCTGGACGCGTTGTCTGTTCCACGATCCTTCCCAGGTGATGACGCCGGCGGTGCCGTCCGAAACATTGGCTGCGTCGGCGATGATCGTGCGGATGCGGCCCTGCTCGACGGCGAGCGCCATCGATGCCCTGTTGCGGCTGGCACGCGCCTGCCAGGCAAGATGAAGGACGAGAGCCAGGACAATGGCCCCGGCCAGCAGTGCTGAAGTCAGCTCGGACATTTTCTCATGCCAGGCCCGCCCGGGATCCGGGCCTTCTCCCATCAAATACCCTGCGGCTTCGGCCACGGCATGGTGAACTGATCGCCCCGCCGGACGAATCTGTAGCGGTAGAAATGGAACCACAGCGAGATCAGGAAGTAGAAGGCGACCATGGCGATCAGCTGTGAGCCGAAGCCGAGGAAGATGGCGAAGAAGGTCACCACGCACAGGCAAAACAGCACGATGGCCGGGATCGGATGGAAGGGGTGCGTGTAGCCGCGACGGATCGAGCCCAGCGGCCACTTCTTGCGGAACATCATGATGTTGATGCTCATGAATGTGTATTGCAGCACGCCCGACAGGATCGAGAAGGTGATCGCCTGGTTGAGGTCGGCGATGAAGGCGAAGGCCAGCGCGATCGGCAGCAGGAACAGGATCGAGCGATAGGGCGTGCGATATCTCGGATGCACGGCCGAGAACCAGGTCGGAAGATAGCGGTCACGGCCGAGCGAGAACCAGGCGCGCGCCGCATCGTTGATGCAGCCATTGGCCGAGGCCAGTGCGGCCAGCAGCGTGGCGACGAACAGCAGGTTCTCGAGCAGCGGACTGCCGGTCAGCTTGCCCGCGTCCCACAGCGGATAATAGGTGATGCCCAGATATTCCCACGGCATCATCGAGGCGCAGACATACCAGGTCATGGCGGCGGCGATCAAAAGCGTGATCATGCCGGCCATGGTGCCGTAAGGCAGCGAGCGGGCGGGCGAGCGCACTTCCTCGGCGGCCTGCGTG
Source organism: Mesorhizobium sp. (assembly GCA_004017275.1). Lineage (GTDB taxonomy): Bacteria > Pseudomonadota > Alphaproteobacteria > Rhizobiales > Rhizobiaceae > Mesorhizobium. The sequence goes on from SAKE01000001.1 coordinate 600,934, forward strand.
GTGCCCTCGATGCCGAGATAGTACCAGATGCCGAACTGGAAGGCGGCGATGACACCGATCCAGCCATAGGGGAGCGCATTGCCGGGAGTGACCAGTTCGTTCAGCTTCAACACCGCGCCTTGCGTCCACGGGCTGACCGAAAAGAACAGGATGACGATCGAGATGTAGGCGATCGCGGTGATGACGAAGTTGACGTTGAGCGTCATCAGCACGCCGCGATAGTTCAGCCACGCCAGCACGACGATGGTCGCGGCGATGAAGGAATTGTGAGTGAGCCCTTCGACCCCCGCCTTGGCGACGATGGTGTCGCCGAGCAGGATGGCGTCGGACACTTCAAGCATGGTGTAGGCAAAGACCAGAAACAGCGCGACATTGAAGGCCATCAGCGGTCCGACGATGTGCTTGGCCTGCGCATACTGGCCGCCGGCGGCGGCGACGGTCGATGTCACCTCGGAATCGATCATGGCGACCGAGGTGTAGAGCAATCCGACGACCCAGCAGACGATCAGTGCTGCCAGCGCGCCGCCCTTGTCGGCGGCGAAATTCCAGCCGGTGAATTCGCCGACAAGAACGATGCCGACGCCGAGTGCCCAGACATGGGCCGGGCCGAGCACGCGCAGCAGTGAAACCCTGTCCCCGTGGACTGCCGGTTCAAGTGTGACCGTCATTGTTCAATCCCCACTCAAATCCGGTGTTTTTCGGAAACGGCTTCCAACTCACCTTCGCGCGACGAGGTCAGCACCTCTTCGGAGAAAGTCGTGTCGACCTTGAACCAGTCATAGAGCATCCACAAAGCGAGCACGATCGAGATGCCCCAGCATGCGTAAGAGAGTGCCATCCACATGGACCGTGTCCCCCAACTACTTGTCGTCGAATTTTTCGTTGATGACGTCGCGATATTCGCGGTCGGATGCGCGAAACAGGAAGACGAAATACCCGATCAGCACCGCGGCCATGATGATCAGCGTCGGCCAGTCGATGACATAGTGGAAGCGGTTCTGGATGATGTCGTGCGCGGTCTCGGGCGTGTAGCCGAGCTTTTCCCAGATCGAGGCCATGGTCGGGTTCTGGCCGAGCGCTTCCCAGGTCTTGGCGTCGAGCGCGTCGATGGATTTTGCCGCGCCGGCGAGGCCCAGTTTCAGCGGCAGCCATAGCGCTACGAAAATGGCGACCACGACGACGGCGATGTCGAAAACCTGCCCGGCCTTGCTCTGCTCAGGTGGCGTGTAGCGGGACATCTCTTCTACCCCTCAGGACTTGCGGTTGCGGAACGCGTCGGCGTTCTTGATATCGAGCCCGTAGATGAATTCCTTGTCTTCCTTGTAGTGCTTGACCATCGCCAGGATCGCCGCGGTGTTGAAGATCAGCACTGCGGCGGCAGCGGTCGCGACGACGGCCTTGATGCCGCCGTGCGGGATGTAGGACCATGTCATGAGGAGGACGAAGAGGATCGTCGCCCACAGGCAGACGATCAGGAGCGCGGATCCGCGCACGTCGGAACGGTACAGCGCTTCGATGCGCTGATGCATGTCTGACATCGGTTTTCCCCTTTTTCCAACGCAAGCCCCCGAATCGACCGCGCGTTGCCCTCTTTCAAGAGAGTGAAATTTTTTTCATAAATTCCGTCCGAATTCCCCAATTGTCAAGCGCGATTTACGCCGTGTTAACCATTTGCTTGGCGTAACGAATTTGCCTGACAATGAAATTAATTGCTTATGGGTATTGCGGCGCCCTAACGTTTGCGGTCAATATTCGGCCAAAGCTCCCGCCGCTGCGCAGGGGGCAGGGAACAGCAGAGAATTTTCGAAACGGAGGACGAGCGGATGACGGCATCCTGGAGATTTTCGACCCTGGCGGATCGCCACCGCGCGCTCGGTTCGAAGCTCGAAGACTGGAGCGGCATGGGAACCGCCTGGACCTACGACAAGAATGCCGACGAGGAGTACATCGCCATCCGCACCAAGGCTGGCCTGATGGATGTCTCCGGCCTCAAGAAGGTCCACGTCACCGGGCCGCACGCCTCGCACCTGATCGACCTGGCGACGACGCGCGATGTCGAAAAGATCTACCCCGGCAAGTCGGCCTATGCCTGCATGCTGAACGAGGCGGGAAAATTCACCGACGATTGCATCCTCTACCGCACCGGACCGAACGCCTGGATGGTCGTGCATGGTTCCGGCACCGGCCACGAGGAGTTGCAGCGGGCCGCGATGGGACGGGATGTCTCGCTGCGCTTCGACGACAATCTGCACGATCTTTCGCTGCAGGGGCCGACCGCCGTCGACTACCTCTCAAAACATGTGCCGGGTATTCGCGACCTCAACTATTTCCATCATATGCAAACGCAGCTGTTCGGCCTTCCGGTGATGATCTCGCGCACCGGCTACACCGGCGAGCGCGGCTACGAGATCTTCTGCCGCGGCCAGGATGCCGGCACGATCTGGGACACGATCCTCGACGAGGGCAAGGGCGCCGGCATCATTCCGTGCCGCTTCACCACGCTCGACATGCTGCGCGTCGAAAGTTATCTGCTGTTCTATCCCTACGACAATTCGCAGAAATACCCGTTCGACAATGAAGGCCCCGGCGACACGCTGTGGGAACTCGGCCTCGACTTCACCGTAAGCCCCGGCAAGACCGGCTTTCGCGGCGCCGAGGAGCACTACCGCCTGAAGGGCAAGGAGCGCTTCAAGATCTATGGCGTTCTGCTCGACGGCAAAGAGCCGGCGGACGAAGGCGCGCCGGTCTATCGCGACGGCAAAAAGGTCGGCGTGGTGACCTGTGCCATGTATTCGCCGCTGGTTGAGAAATCGATGGGCATTGCCCGGCTCGACGTCGACTGCGCGGTCAAGGACACCAAGCTCGAAATCCGCAACAAGAGCGGTGCCATCAAGGCGACTGCGCAGCCATTGCCGTTCGACGATCCCAAGAAGACCAAGCGCACGGCGAAAGGTTGAGGCATAGTTAGGCGAGGGGTTCGAGGCACGAAGGCATAAATGGCAGCCAAAAGCATCATCAGCCGGCCGGTTTACGGAACTTTGTCTCCGCAGCCCGGCAAGCATCATCTTTTTATCGCGGATGCGGAAGGAGCGCTGGCGATAGGGGACATGGCCGAGAGAGCGCCGGCCGGGTTCTTCGAAGGAGCCGAAATCGTCTTCATTTTAGGGTCCGACGGCAAACACGTCGCCGCGCTGGAAGCGCTGAAACCGGCACAGTTTCATCTGTCGCCATCCTTCGCCAGCCTACTGCCACGGCTCAGGCAGACGCTGGCAAACGCGCATATGGGCCTGCGCCTCTATCTCGCCGGCACCGAGGGCCTGATCGGCCAGGCGATGCAGGTGGCGCTTGAAGCCGGCATCGACCACACCTCGATCCAGACCGAGCATCGCGGCTCGCTGGCGCGGCGCATGCAATGCGTTCACTGCAAGGGCATCACCGAGAATGTGACGACGCAGCCGGCGACCTGCGGGCATTGCGGCCTGCTGCTTTTGGTGCGCGATCACTATTCCAGGCGCATCGCCGCCTTCCAGGGCGTCTGCATCAATGCGGAAGATCGCTCGGAGATTCCTCCGATGGAGGAGATTTTCCGATGAGCACCGGCACCACCAAACTCGATGTCGTGGTCAGCGATGTCGTCCCGGTCAACGACCTGGTCACCCGTTTCCATTTCCGCCGGCGCGATGGCGAGCTTTTGCCGACCTTTTCCGGCGGCGCCCATGTCGTGGTCGAGATGCGCGATGGCGAGCGCACCCGGCTCAATCCCTATTCGCTGATGGGCTCACCGCTCGACACACGCGAATACACGATCTCGGTGCGCCGCGACGATGTCGGCCGTGGCGGCTCGCTGTTCATGCACCGGAGCGTCAAGCCCGGCATGGAGATGGTGGTCAGCTATCCCGTCAATCTGTTCTCGCTCGACCTGCGCGCCAAAAAGCACCTGATGCTGGCGGGCGGCATCGGTATTACGCCATTCATGGCGCAGACCGCGCAACTGGCGGCCGAGGGCGGCAATTTCGAACTGCACTACACCTGTCGCACCGCTTCACTTGGCACCTATGCCGATGTGCTGCGCGAGCGCTACAACAGGCGCATCAGGCTCTATCATGACGACCGCGAGGAGCGCATCGAACTCGACCGGCTCCTGTCGACGCAGCCGCTCGGCACGCATCTCTATGTCTGCGGCCCGGCCGGCATGATCGACTGGGTGCGCGACCGCGCCGCCGCGTTGGGCTGGCCGCCCGAGACCGTGCATTTCGAGCATTTCGCAGCCCCCCAGCCTGGCCTGCCGTTCGACGTGACGCTTGCCGTCAGCGGCAAGACGATCCGCGTCGATGAACAGCAGAGCCTGCTCGAGGCGATCGAGGCGGCAGGCGTCGATCCGCCCTATCTCTGCCGCGGCGGCGTCTGCGGCCAGTGCGAAACCAACGTCATCTCTTCGGACGGTAAGTTCATCCACAACGACCACTGGCTGAGCGAGGAAGAGCACCGTTCAGGCTGCAAGATCATGCCGTGCGTATCGCGCTTCGAAGGCCGGTCGTTGGTGTTGGAGCGCTAGGAGAAGATCATGGGCATCACCTTTCGCAAGGAAACGTTCCGCGACGACTTCACCTTCAAGAACAGCCCGGAGCACATCAAGCGGTTTCCGTTCCCGTTCCACGAAGACGCCTACATGTATGCGGTCAACATCGAGCCGCATGTCGTCGGCCCGAAGGGCAGCGTGCTTGAAAACCTGATCGACGTCGACGAGCACTATGTCGCCGAGATGCAGGACCGCGCGCTGGTGCTGGCCGAGGATCCGCTGCGCTGCCAGTCGCTGCCGCACATGACGCTGGCCGGCTGGGACCTGCTAGAGCTCCTGATGGAGCAGCAGGCGCTTGGCTATCCCGAGCATTTCACGCTGACCCGCGACGGCGATCGCTGGCGGTGGATCAACCGGCCGCTCGGGATCGACGACACTTTCACCTTCGGCGACACCTCGACGCTGCCCTACGGACCGATGGAATACATCACCCGGCAGAGCCAGGGCGATTTCTGCATCCTCGACCAGCGCGACGGCAATCTGTGGATGGATGCCGGCATGGTCACCACCCAGGCCGACTGGTCGCTCGATTTCGACATCGGCATGAACTTCTTCGAATGGCACGCACCGGTGCCGCTGGCGCATGAGAAGGGAATTTTTGTCAGGGCGCTGAAATTCCTCACCAACATCCAGCAAGGCAAGCCGGCGCGGCGTCTGAACTGGACGATGACCATCAATCCGCGCCTCGATACCAGCCCCGAAAATTATCACAAATGGGGACCGGACCGGGCGACCGTGACGCCGGAGAACGTCGGCGACAAGGTGCATCTGCGCGTCGAGCTGCAGAGCTTCTGGCGCCTGCCGCGCTCCAACGGCATCGTCTTCCCGATCCGCTGCTATCTGATCAAGATGGACGAACTGGTGACACAGCCGAAATGGGCACGGCGCCTGCACCGCGTCATCCGCGACCTGCCCGACGAACTCGCCAACTACAAGGGCCTGACCCGCTATCGCCTGGCTTTGGTGGAATGGCTGGCGAAGCTCGATGATGGGAGTGCGACGTCACCGGGGTTTGGGCCGGATTAATAGCTCATCTGGGCGTTGTCCCTAAAGCAGCCAATCTCCCCCCAAGAGGGGGAGATGCCCGGCAGGGCAGAGGGGGGCGCCGTGGAGCGCCTGCCTTGCCCAATCTCCACCTCAGCGCTTACGACGCGTCGCCCAGCCCAGCCACAATCACGACATGTCGGCAGACATTGTCGATATCGCGAATGACATCGTCGTTCCAGAAGCGCAGGACCGTCCAGCCTAGCGCTTCAAACTTGGCGGTTCTCGCAGCGTCCGATTCCAGCGTTTCGGCCTGGCCATGCTGGGAACCATCAAGCTCGACGATCAGCTTTTTGTCCGGGCATGCAAAATCGACGATATGGCCGGCGATAGGCATCTGGCGCCGAAACCCTAGTCCCATCAGCCGGTGTGCCCGGATCTCATTCCAAAGCTTTAGTTCGGCATCGGTCATCACCTTGCGCATCGTGCGCGCATTGCGGCGGTTGTTGGCGGATACCAGATTATGCGTCATCGCGGTTCGCCCCCCTCTGTCCTGCCGGACATCTCCCCCTCAAGGGGGGAGATCGAATGTCAATTCGATTTTCGCCAATCATCAGCGCTGCAAAAGAGGAGCCTTCGCGAAGCTGCCGATCTTCCTCACGAGGGAACAAGGTGAGATCGAGGCCCGCTCACCCCGCGCTCTGCGGATAGCAGATGATCGACAGATAGCGCATCGGCAATTTCGTCAGTTGTTCCGGCCCATGCGGTGCGTCGGCGTCGAAGAACAGGCTGTCGCCGGGTTTCATCGGGTAGAGGTTGCTGCCGTGCCGGTAAACGACTTCGCCTTCGAGCATGTAGAGGAATTCCATGCCCTCATGCTGGAAGGTCGGGAACACGTCGGAATCCTCGGTCAGCGTGATCAGATAGGGTTCGACGACGACGCCGCTGGTGTTGGAGCCGATATGGCCGAGCAGATTGTACTGGTGGCCGGCGCGCGTGCCGCGGCGCTCGACATCGAGGCCTTGGCCGGCTTTGACGAAGACGGCGCTGCGCTCTTCCTCGAAGCGGCGGAAGAAGGCGGTGACCGGAACGCCGAGCGCCCGTGACAGTGCCTGCAAGGTGGTCAGCGACGGCGAGGTGATGCCGTTTTCGATCTTCGACAGCATGCCCAACGAAATGTCTGTCGCGACCGCGAGGTCGGCGACGGTGATGCCGAGCTTCTTGCGGAAGGCCCGCACCTCGCGGCCGATCGCCACCTCCAGCACTTTTTCACGGGTGTCGCGAATGGCATGCGGGTTCTGCGTCAGCGGCGCGCGGATGGTTTTCCCGTCGGCCGAGACCTTTGGCAGCGGCTTGGCTTCCGCAGGACCAGCCTTGGAATCGGAAATTTTCTTCGCCATGTCGCCCCCGGACTCTGCGGATTTATTTCACTCTAGGTGAACATGTCAGGTGCCGATACAGGAGTGCAACTGCGACGGCAAGTCGCCTGAAGGGCTACGAACTCGGGTTACGTGTTCCTTCGGAGCCTTCGCCGGCGCGTTGGCAGACGGAGTATTAAACGAAAAACCCGCCTGTGCGGCGGTCACTGGCGCAAATCAGCACCATGAACAAATATGTACCATAGCTGACGGCAGGGGGTCAAGAAAAAATTCCTATTATGGATTTTTCGCCTGAAATCCACCACGGTGGAACCTTGTTTCCGCACGGGGCTGTTGACAGCAGGAAAGGGCCAATTACTGTCCTGTGAGTGAAATTTGTTTCGTAAGAGCAATTCCAGGAAAATGTGAAACGGTTTTCCTGGGAAAAGCGCATAGCGCTTTCCCTTGGCAATTGCGTCAATCAGATCGGGAGGCCTGCCATGAAAAGTCGCGTTGCCGTCATCGGAGCCGGACCGTCCGGCTTGGCACAGCTCAGGGCCTTCAAGTCGGCCGCCGATAAGGGCGCCGACATTCCCGAAATCGTCTGCTTCGAGAAGCAATCCGACTGGGGCGGCCTGTGGAACTACACCTGGCGCACCGGCCTCGACGAGCATGGCGACCCGGTGCACGGTTCGATGTACCGCTACCTCTGGTCGAACGGACCGAAGGAATGCCTGGAATTCGCCGACTACACATTCGAGGAGCATTTCGGCCGGCCGATCGGCTCCTATCCGCCGCGCGCCGTGCTGTGGGACTACATCAAGGGCCGCGTCGAAAAATCGGGCCTGCGTAAATGGGTGCGCTTCAACAGCCCGGTGCGTATGGTGACGTTTTCCGACGAGACAAAGAAATTCACCGTCACCGCGCATGACCGCACCAACGACGTCACCTACTCGGAAGAGTTCGACAATGTCGTCGTCGCCTCCGGCCACTTCTCGGTGCCCAACGTGCCCTATTTCGAGGGCTTTTCGACCTTCAACGGCCGCATCCTGCACAGCCATGATTTTCGCGACGCGATGGAGTTCAAGGGCAAGGACATCCTGATCATCGGCCGCTCCTATTCGGCCGAAGACATCGGCTCGCAATGCTACAAATACGGCGCCAAATCGATCACCTCCAGCTACCGCTCCAAGCCGATGGGCTTCAAATGGCCGGAGAATTGGAAGGAGGTGCCGCTGCTGCAGAAGGTCGTCGGCAAGACAGCGCATTTCAAGGATGGCACCACTAGGGATGTCGACGCCATCATCCTGTGCACCGGCTACCTGCATTCCTTCCCCTTCCTCACCGACGATCTGAAGCTCAAGACCGCCAACCGCATGTGGCCGCTCGATCTCTATGAAGGCGTCGTCTGGGAGAAGAACCCGCAGCTCTCCTACATCGGCATGCAGGACCAGTTCTACACCTTCAACATGTTCGACGCGCAGGCCTGGTTCGCCCGCGATGTCATCATGGGCCGCATCAAGTTGCCGTCGGCCGAGGCGATGGCCGAGCACGGCGCGAAATGGCGGGCGCGTGAGGAGACGCTCGAAGACGCCGAGCAGATGATCTGGTTCCAGGGCGACTACACCAAGGAATTGATGGACCAGACCGATTATCCCGGCTTCGACGTCGAGGCGGTCAACCAGACCTTCATGGAGTGGGAGCACCACAAGGGCGAAGACATTATGAGCTTCCGCGACCACGCCTACCGCTCGCTGATGACCGGCACCATGGCGCCGCTGCATCATACGCCGTGGCTGCAGGCGCTGGACGATTCGATGGAGAGCTATCTCGAGGTGAAGGGGGTTGCGGCGGAATAATGGATGGGTTTGCCGTCAGGCCGGCACCGCGACCCAGCCGTGGCGACTCTTGCCGTAGACAGATTGTGTCGGCGCCGGGAATGACGGGTCTCCGAAACAGCCGACGGCAACGGCCACCGCTGCGGGTTTCCGCGACGGATACCAGAAGACCGTCGAGCCGCACGTTCCGCAGAAATGGAAGGTGACGGGAAAGCCGCTGTCGGAATCGCGTTGGTAAGTCTGGAATGAGCCGATGATCTCGATCGCGGCACTATCGAAGAAAGCGGCGATCCCGAACGGACTGCCGGTCCGCCGCTGACAGTCCAGGCAGTGGCAAAGCGAGACCTTGGCCGGCTCTTGCGGGCATCGGATCTGCAATTGACCACAGGTGCAGCGAGCTGTCCGGCCTGTCATCACTCTCTCCTGTGTTGGGGCGGCAGAATCCTACCCCAGCCTTGCCCTGGCCTTGGCCGTCCAGGCGCTGAACAGCCGGTCGGCGACGATGCCGATGAAGGCGATGGCGAGGCCGGCGACGATGCCGCGGCCGGAATCGGCCTTGGACAGTGCGATGAACACCTCCTGGCCTAAATCGCGCGTGCCGACCATGGCGCAGATGATGATCATCGCCAGCGCCATCAGGATCGTCTGGTTGACGCCAAGCATGATCTCCGGCAGCGCCAGCGGCAGTTGCACGCGAAAGAAGGTCTGGCGCGGCGTGCAGCCCGACACCTTCGCCGCCTCGATCAGCGCCGACGGCACCTGCCTGATGCCGTGATTGGTGTAGCGGATGGCCGGCACCACGGCGAAGGCTATCGTTGCGATCATCGCGGTGACGTCGCCGACCCGAAACAGCATCACCACCGGAATGATGAAGCAGAAGGACGGCAGCACCTGGAGCGTGTCGATGACGGGCGTGACGATCTTCTCGAAACGATCGCTGCGCGCGGCCATCAGGCCGATCGGGATGCCGATCAGGCAGGCGATAAAAGCCGAGATGCCGCAGAGATAGACCGTCGCCATGGTCTTTTCCCACAGGCCGGTGATAGCGCAGAAGGCGGTCAGCGCCGCGACGAGGACGGCCAGCCGCAGGCCGGAGAGCTGATAACCGGCAAGGCCGAGCAAAAACACCGCCCCCAACCACGGAAAGCCTTCGCAGAAGGCGCGCAGCGGGTTCAGCACATTGAGGATCAGCGCCACGCGAAAGGCTTCGATCGTGTCGAAGAAATTGATCGTCACCCAGTTCACCGCCGCCTTCCACAGCGGCGCCGTGGTGAAGGTGATCGCTTTCGGCACCACTGCCAAGGCCGGAACGAACAGGCCGAGCAGCGTCGTCACGACAAGGATGGCGATGGCCAGCGACAGATTGGGGTAGCGCCGCCAGAGGCTTGGGCTCATCTCCTGATGGACGTGGCCCTTTGCCTGCTTGTGCGCGATGGCCTGGCTCAATCGGTCGAGCGCGATGGCCAGCGCCACGATGGCGAGACCGGCTTCCATCGCCTCGCCGACCTTCAGCGCGCGCAGTGCGAGCAGCACGTCGTAGCCGAGGCCGCCGGCGCCGATCATCGAAGCGATGATGACCATGTTCAGCGCCAGCATGATCACCTGGTTGACGCCGACCATCAGCGTCGGCCGCGCCGAGGGCAAAAGCACCCGCCACAATTTCTGGCGGGCCGTGCAGCCGGCCATCTCGCTGAAATCGTCGATCTCGGAGGGTACACGCGACAGCCCCAGCATCGTCGCCCGTACCATTGGCGGGGTGGCGAAGATGGCGGTCGCGATCATCGCCGAAACCGGACTGTTGCCGAACAGCAGCAGCATCGGGATGAGATAGGCGAAGGTCGGGATCGTCTGCATCAGATCCAGGGCAGGGGAGACGATCAGCCTTTCGGCCCATGGCTTGCGCCATGCCCAGATGCCGGCGAACAGCCCGGTGACGATGCAGAACGGCACGGCGATTGAAATCAGCGCCAGCGTCAGCATGGCGCTGGTCCATTGGCCAAACAGGGCGATGTAGAGGAAGCAGCCGCCAACCAGCAGGCTGAGCTTTCGGCCGCCAATGGCATGTCCGGCGAGGAAGGCGGCAGCGCAGACGCCGACCCAGGACAGGCGCGGCAGGACGTAAGCCTCAGTGCCGTGACCGATCTTGAAATTCTTGGCCAGCAGATTGAGCGCGAAATCAAGGGGGACGCCGAGTACCGCGGTGATCGAGCGGGTCAACCACGACAGGTTCGACTTGATCCAGCGCATCAGCGCGCTGACCCAGTCGGCGACGGGCACAACTGCGCTGGCCGGATAGTTGACGGCCCAGGGCAGCCTGTCCTGCAGCAGGAAAACGACAAGCACGGCGGCAAGTGCTGCGGCCCAGACCAGCAGCCAGATCTGAATCGGCCGCGACCGCGTCTCGCTGGCGCTTGCCGTGACCGTCATGCGCCGGCCCTTGAGCGATCGACGCCGGCCAGCAGGTCGATCACCGCTTGCGGCGACACCTCGCCGATCGGCTTGCCGGTGCCGTTGACCACCGCGAACGGCTTGTTGGTCGAAACGATGCTGGCGGAAAAGCTCGATATCTTGGCACCTGGCGCAACCGTACCGCCATGCTCCGAGCCGTCGCAGGCGCGCATCAGGCTGCGCGCCGAAATCACCTTGGCGCGGTCGACGTCGCGGGTGAACTCGGCGACATAGTCGGTCGCCGGATTGACCACCAATTCCTCTGGCGTGCCGATCTGGATGACCTCGCCATCCTTCATGATGGCGATGCGGTCGGCCAGCCGGATTGCCTCGTCGAAATCATGGGTGATGAAGACGATGGTCTTGTGCAGCATGGTCTGCAGCCGCATCAGCTCGTCCTGCATTTCGCGGCGAATCAGCGGATCGAGCGCCGAGAACGGCTCGTCGAGGAACCAGATTTCCGGCTTGGTCGCGAGACTGCGGGCGATGCCGACACGCTGCTGCTGGCCGCCGGACAGCTCGCGCGGATAGAAATGCTCCCGTCCGCGCAGGCCGACAAGTTCGATGACCTCGCGCGCCCTTGCTTCGCGCGTCGGCCGATCCTGCCCCTGGATGCTGAGCGGGAAGGCGATGTTCTCCAGCACGTTGAGATGCGGCAGCAGCGCAAAATTCTGGAACACCATGCCCATGCGGTGGCGTCGCAGCTCGATCAGCGCTGCATCGGAAATCTTCAGCAGGTCCTTGCCTTCGAATTCGACCTTGCCGTGGGTCGGCTCGACCAGCCTGGACATGCAGCGCACCAGCGTCGACTTGCCGGAGCCTGACAGGCCCATGATGATAAAAATCTCGCCTTGGCGGATTTCGAGGTCGACGGCGCGCACCGCGCCGACCAGCCCGGCAGCCGTGACGTCGGCCATGCTGGCCTTGCCGTCGCGTTCGCGGATGAAACTGGCCGCGTTCGATCCGAACAGTTTCCAGACATTGCGGCAGGCAAGCTTTACCGGACGGGCATCTTTTAGCGTGCCCGCCGCGTTTGGCTTCTGGTCAATCTTGTCCGTCATTCAAACGTCCTTCTGGAACATCAACAAGTGAGGCCCGACTGATCAGCAGCCGGGTCTCATTTTTCCAGTTGGAACGATCACTGCGCCCAGGCCTTCCAGTCTGCCTCATGGGCGGCGATCCAAGCGGCGGCGACGTCTTCCGGCGTCTTGCCGCCGAGGTCGATGTCGCCGCTCATCTTGTTGAGTTCATCGGTGTCGACCGTGTAGGCCTTCGCCACCTTGTAGGCGACCGGCCATTTGTCCTTCATGCCGGCCCAGGAATATTTCCAGATCTCGCCATGCGGCTTGCCGCAGTCATATTTGGCGTCGGGATTGGTGCCCCATTTCGGGTCGCTGTAGCACTCGGGCGTGTATTCGGGGAATTCAACCCACTCGCCCTTGTATTTGGCTGGCGCCCAGTGCGGTGAATAAATCCACAGCATGATCGGCGCCTTGCGCTGATAGGCCGAGTCCAACTCGGCGAACATCGCCGCATCGGTGCCGGCATGGATGACGGTGAAGGGCAGTTTCAGCGCCTCGACGCGCTCGTCGTCAAAGCCTTCCCATGTCACCGGGCCGCCGAGATAGCGCCCCTTCGGGGCCGTCTCCGCTGTCGAGAAGGCTTCGGCGCATTTCGGGTCCTTCAGCGCTTCCCAATTGGGCAGGCCGGGGCATTTCTCCTTCATGTATTCGGGAAACCACCATTCTTCCTTGGCCTTGGGGCCGAGCTTGCCGAGCCGTTCGGTCTGGCCGGTCGCATCGGAGGCTTTCATGGCTTCGCCGGCGGTCGTGTCCCAGAATTCCAGGCCGACATCGAGATCGCCATTGGTGAGACCCGTGGTCAGGCTGGAAAGGTAGTCGGCCGTCGGATATTCGACGGTGTAGCCGAGTTTTTCGAGGATGCCGCCGAGGATCTTGGCGTTGAGGTTGACACTGGTCCAGTCGAACAGGGCGATCTTGATCGGATCGTTGGATTCCGGTGCGGCGGCTTGGGCGGACGGTGTCAGTGCACTCGCCGCGGCAAGTGCGAAGGCTCCCATTGTAAAGTTCGAAATCACACTGCGAAATGACATGCTTGTTCTCCTTCAAGCTGCGACAGTTATCGTTCGTTCCCTTCTTGCGGCTTTTCTTGATTGTGTTGGAAAGGCGGTTCGTTGCGCAAGGCCGTCGGCGCCAAATTGTTGCCCCGGCTTCGGCCGGCGCACGCAAGATGGTGCTCAATTCTGGTGGTGATGGAACAGGATTGGAGTGTCGGCGTCATGGCTGCCGACGGATCGCTACGAGAGCGGTCATCTGCGGATCGATTACCAGTCTTGCGGCGCCCTGCAAGGTGCGAGCCATCAAGGTCCCATATTCTCGGCTGTCGGCCCGGCAAGCCCCTTCTCGCCAAGACCGTTTCATAGGATGAAATTATATATACCAAGGTTCATGTCGCGCAACGACTAACGCCGCGCGAGACCTATAAATTCGGACTGCAAGCGAAGTCGAAGCTCTACCAGCAGACGTAGCCGCCATCGACGATCAGGTCGAGGCCGGTGACGAAGCTCGATGCGCGGCTGGCCAGGAACACTGTCGGCCCGACCATTTCCTCCGGTGCCGCCATGCGCCCCATCGGCGTGTCGCGCTTGAAGATCTTCACCTCTTCGGCCACCTCCGGCCGCTTGTTCATCGGCGTCAGCGTGTAGCCCGGGCTGACGACATTGACGCGCAGCCCGCGGTCGGCCCACTCCATCGCGAGGCTCTTCGACATGTGGATCACGGCAGCCTTCGAAGAGTTGTAGTGCGCCTGCGTCAGGCCCCGGTTGACGATGGTGCCCGACATCGAGGCGATGTTGATGATCGAGCCCTTGCCTCGCGCCAGCATCTTGCGCGCTTCGGCCTGGCAGGACAGGAAGACACCGGCGACATTGACCTCGTGCACCTTCTGCCATTTTTCCAACGACAGCGTCTCGGCGGGCTCGGAGCCGGCAATGCCGGCATTGTTGACGGCGACGGTCAGCGCACCGAGTTCGCTCTCGACGCGATCGATCGCCGCCGCGAGATCGCTCTGCGACGTCACCGTGCCGGTCAGCACCAGCGCCTTGCGGCCGAGCGCCGTGATCCGGTGCGCGGTTTCGTCCAGCCCACCTTTTGATGCATGACCAAAACAGGCGACGTCGGCCCCTGCCTCGGCCAATCCGACCGCGATTGCCTGGCCGATGCCGCTGCCTGCGCCGGTGACCAGCGCGACATCGCCGTCCAGCTTGAAAAGATCCATCGATAGCCCTCCCTGTCTCAGGGAGGGTACGCGCTGAGCCGTGCTTCGATCAAGCGCCCGCGTAAGCGGCGTCGATGCTCAGAAATAACCGCTCGACGCGGCGGTGGCTTCCTTCGGGATTTCGACGCTGTCGACCAGGATCTTGTCGATAAGGATCAGCCCCTCGATATAATCCGCCTCTTGCGCCTCAAGGCGCAAATTGATCGGCGTGGCCTTGATGCCGCGGATTTTCATCTCAGCGGCCGATCTCGAAGAAAGGCTTGCCCAACAGATCGGGAACGACGTCGATGCCGAGGCCCGGCCCGGCCGGAACGCCCATGCGGCTGCCGGTGACCGGTGGCATGTTCGACGCGGTGCGCACCGTCACCCATTCATGGAAGGCGATGGCATGCAGCCGGCGCTCCTCCGGCGTCGACAGCGACAGATGCGCCATGGCCGCGGTATCGATCTCGGCGCCGCCCGTATCTTCGACGGTGATCATGAAGCCCAAATCGACGGCAACATCGCGGATTTGCCGGGTCTTGGTGACGCCGCCAAGCCGCGAGATCTTCAGCGTCAGCCCATCGGCCGCACCTCTGCGATGGATTTCCAGCATTTCCTCGAGCGAGGTGACGGATTCGTCGAGCACCATCGGCTTGTCGAGCATGCGACGCACCGACATGTTCTCGTCGATCGTCGTGCAGGGCTGCTCGAACGTGTAGTCGATGGCGCGTGTCGCATCGGCGAACTGGCGCGCCTGATAGGGTGTCCAACCGGCATTGGCGTCGCAGAAGATGACCGTGCCTTTCGGCACCGATGCTGCGACCGCGGCGACGCGCTCGATGTCGTCATGGACATTGCCGCCGACCTTGACCTGCAGCCGATGAAAGCCGTCCTTGACGATCCGCTTGGCCAGCGCGGCCATGGCGTCGACGCTGCCATGGGTGACGACCTTGTAGAGTTCGGCCGTCTCGCTCTCCTTGCCGCCCAGCAGCGTGACCAGCGGTAGGTCGGCGGCGCGCGCGGCGAGATCCCAGCAGGCCATGTCGAGCGCCGACTTGATGTAGGGATGACCCTTGAACACCGTGTCCATCAGCCGGCCGATGCTGGCCAGCCCGCGCGGATCGTGGCCGATAAGGTGCGGCGCGATCTCCGGCACGCCGGCGCGGGTGCCGGCCGGGAAGGCGGCCGAGTAAAAATTGCCGAGCGGCGCCATCTCGCCCCAGCCAGTGAGGCCGCTGTTGGAGGTGATCGACACGATCACCGCGTCGAAGGCGTCGGCAACGCGTCCCTTGGACATGCGGTAGGGTCCGTCCACGAAAGGCTGAACGACATGGTAGGCTTTGATGGTTTGGATATGCACGTGTCTTGTCCGTTGTCTGTGATGGTGGAACGGTCAGATGCCTTTCGACGGGCGCTGTTCGAGGCCGCGCGCGTAGGCGAGAAGCTCTTCGAAATCGAGATCGATGTGCTCCCTGGCATGGCGCTGGGCGGCACGCATATCCTTGCCCTTCAGCAACCGCACATAGGTCTCGTGAACGTCTTCGGCCGGCACCGCCTCGTTGCGCGCCTGCTGGTGGAGCGCAAAATACATCTGCAGTCGGCTGGTCAGCCGTTGCCAGGTTTCCAGCAGCACCGAATTGTCGGCCCATTCGTAGATCAGGCCATGCAGCTGCAGCGCGGTTTCGATCTGGCGTGTCGTGTCCAACGCACGTGTCGCCTGCTTCACCGCTTCATGGCGCCGGTCGAGCTCGTCGAAGAAGCGCTGGTCGCGCAGCGGCCACGCCCGCTCGATGGCCAGCTCGTCCGTCACCTTGTTGAACGAATAGGCATCGTCGATGTCCTTGGCAGTGACCTCGATGACGAAGGTGCCGGCATAGGGAATGCTGGTCAGGATACCTTCCTGCACGAGCTCGCGCATCGCCTCGCGCAACGGCGCGCGGCTGACACGCATCTGTTCGGAAATCCGGAGTTCGTTGAGCTTCTGGCCGGGTTCGAGCTGCCCGGTCAGGATCGCACGCCGCAGCAGCGCGACGATCTCGGCGCGGCGCGTCGTGTCCGCGATCGGACTGAAATCCGCTTTCCCCATTCGGCTGCTCCCAAGGAAACCGAAAACAAGACAAGCAGATTGTCGACAATCTAACAAGAGGTCGATTTCGGATTCTTGGAGACCGCTGACGTCTCCTCAGGCCGCGCAGTCGTAGAAGCCGACGCGCCCTTGGCACTGAACATCACACTTGGCTTCTCATAGTAGGAAAACACCGCGATCATGCGCTCGCGCTCGCCTTCGACTGTGGTGGCGCGATGCGCGGTGTTTTTGCCACGAAAGACGCCGGCCAAGGCTGACCATGCCGACGTCGCGGGGCTGGTGGACCTGCTTACCAAAACGGCACCCGAGGCGTATCACAAGGAAGCTCGTTTCGACCGATTTCAGGTTACGCCATGAAACACGACATCCGGCTCCTTGGCGCTATTGCGGTCCGCCCCGCCGTCCTTGCCGTGATTTCTGAGTTCGAAACAGCCACAGGATTCACGGTTGCGGTCAAGTGGGAACTCAATCCGACGGTAAAGCAGCAGATTGAGGCGGGGGAATCGTTTGACCTCGTCATCACCAATCCGAACCTGGTTCAAGATCTGACCGCCTCGGGAAAGGTCAAGGCGGGAAGCCAGATGGCGTTTGGTCGGATAGCAATGGGGGTGGCGGCCAAGGCAGGCAGTCGGCCGCTCGACATAGGGTCCGTTGAAGCATTCGAACATGCATTGAAGAGCGCCGGATCGATCGCCTACGCCAGCGAAGGAACCAGCGGCGCCTACTTCTGCAGTCTGCTGGAACGCTTGGGAATAGCGGATGAGGTGAAGCCCAAGCTGGTGGCCGTACCAGGAGGGCTGACAGCGCCGGCCGTGGGCCGTGGGGAAGCCGAGTTGGGAGTCGTTCCCGTGACTTCGATTCTTGCAGCCGCTCCCGAGGTCATGCTTGTCGGTCGGTTTCCGGCAGAACTCCAAAGCTACATCGACTTCGCCATCGGCATCAGTGCCGATCCAACGGACGCGGAAGCTGCCAAGCAGCTGGCGGAATTTCTGATGTCGACAGCCGTCGATGACATCTTGGCGGGAAAGGGCGTTGAGCGCAGCAAAAAGCGTGCTTGATCAGCGCAATCGACTCACGGCCATCATCCTGATCGTGAACTCACAGTCGAGCGGCGCCCGCGACCTGTGGGAAGGTCGGGGCGCCGCGCTGAAGCCGGGTCCTGACGGGGGTGTTCAGGTGGCCGGCTTTTCCGGTATCGGCGACACCGGCGCTCCGGGGCCGATCTTTTGCAGATTGCCCGTGATCACCTGGTCGCCCTCAGCGACGCCGCTCAGGATGGCGACCTGATCGCCGCTCGTCGGTCCGAGCGAAACCAGCCGCTGGTCGACCGTGTTGCCCTTGCCGACGACATAGAGATATTTGCCGAGCTGGCTCGAGCCGAGCGCCGTCTGCGGCACCATCAGCGCGTCGGCCTGTTGGCGCACATGCAGCCGGACACGAACATATTGGCCCGGCAGCAGCGTGAACTTGCCGTTGCCGATCGTCGCCCGTGCCGTGATCGTGCCTGTCGAACGGTCGACCGAATTGTCGATGAAGGTGAGTTCGCCCTTCTGGCCGGCCTCGGTCTGGCCGGGAAGCAGGACCTCGACCTCGATCGGGCCGTTCGCACGGGCCTGCTCGATCTCGGCCAGATCCGTCTCGCTCGGATTGAAGGTGACGTAGATCGGATCGAGCTGCACCAGCGTGTTGAGCACCGTGCCGGCGACGCTGACCAGCGTTCCGACCGAGGCCTGGTTGCGGCCCAGGCGCCCGCCAAACGGCGCGCGGATTTCGGCATAGCTCAGATTGAGCTCGGCCGTGCGGACCGCCGCCTGGTTGAGCGCCAGCGACGCCTGTGCTTCGCGCAACGTGCTGGTGCGCTGGTCGAAGCCGTCCTTGGCGAGGTAGCCGCTCTTGGCAAGCTCGGAGCCACGGCCGAGATTGGAGCGCGCATAGTCGAGCGTTGCCGTGTCGCGCTGCACCTGCGCCTTCGCCTGATCAAGCGCTGCCTGGAAGTCGTCAGGCGAGATCTTGTAGAGAAGATCGCCTTGCCGGACATCGACGCCGTCGTCGGCTGTCTGCTCCTGCAGATAGCCGGGAATCCTGGCCTGCAAGGTGATGCTGCGGATCGGCTCAGTCCGAGCGGCATAATCGAGATAGATCGGGATCGTCTTCTTGACGACGCTGACCACCGGCACCGGCATGACGAACGCCGCCGGTGCGGGCGCCGCACCCGCCGTGCCGGCATTGAGGCTGAGATTGCCCATGTCGAGCAGGTGGACGCTGGCCACCGAGATCGCTCCCAGCGCGACGGCCGTTCCCAACGCGATTTTCCATTTACGCATGATTAGTCTCCAATCTTACTTATTCGGCCGCTTCCGCCAGGGGCGGCAAGGCGTGCTCAGCAGTTGGTTCATTGTCTTGAGAGGCAGGCTCGTCATTGCCGCGACGTTCGCGCAGCTGTTCGATGACCGCGTAGAACACCGGCACGAACACCAGCGACAGGATGGTCGCTGCGACCATGCCGCCGAACACGGTGGTGCCGATCGACTGCCGGCTCGCCGCACCGGCGCCGGTCGCAAACATCAGCGGCAGCACGCCGAGGATGAAGGCAAAGGCCGTCATCAGGATCGGCCGCAGTCTGAGCCGTGCCGCTTCCATCGCCGCGTCGACGATGCTGAGGCCTTCCTCGCGCCGTCGCCGGGCGAATTCGACGATCAGGATCGCATTCTTCGCCGCCAGGCCGATCAGCATGACGAAGCCGATCTGCGAGTAGACGTCGATCTGCATGCCACGCAGCAACAAAGCTACGAAGGCGCCGAACAAGGCCAGTGGCACCGCCAGCAGCACCATGAACGGCATCGCCCAGCTCTCATACTGCATCGCCAGGATCAGGAAGACGAAGACGATGGCGAGGCCGAAGACGACGGACGCGATCGATCCTGCCTTGAGCTCCTGGAAGGTGATGCCGGTCCATTCGAAACCGAAATCCCTGGGCAGCGCCGTGGCGGCAGCCCGTTCCATCGCGGCGACCGCCTGACCCGAGGAGAAGCCGGGTGCGGCACCGCCATTGATCGAGGCCGAGGCATTGTTGTTGTAGTGCGGCACGGTTTCCGGGCCGACGAAGGGCACGAGCTTGCCCAGCGTGCTGAGCGGCACCATGCCGCCCGAGGCATTGCGCACATAGAGCCGTGAAATGTCGGCTGCACCCGCACGTGCATCCTTGTCGGCCTGGATGGTCACCCGGAAGGTGCGGCCGAACAGATTGAAGTCGTTCACGTAGAGCGAGCCGAGATAGATCTGCAGCGTGCTGAAGACGTCGGGCAGGTTGAGGCCAAGCAGCTTGGCCTTGCTGCGGTCGAGGTCGTAGTTGAACTGCGGCGTCGAGGTCGAGAACGGCGAGAACAGCTGCTGCGGATTGATCTCAGGCTGCTTGCGCGCCTCGGCGATCACGGCTTGCGTCGCATCGTTGAGGGCTGAACTGCCGCGACCGGTGAGATCCTCGACGACGAATTCGAAGCCGCCCGTGGTGCCGATACCAGGGATCGACGGCGGGTCGAAGCTCAGCGCAAAGGCTTCCGGGATCTGCATCAGCTTGCCGCGAACATCGGCGACGAGCTTCGAGGCACTCTGGTCGGGACCGCGTTCCTCCCATGGCTTCAGGATGGCGAATTCGACAGCCGAGTTCGACTGTGCGGCACTGGTCAGGAAGTTCAGGCCGCTGATCGAGCCGACGATTTCGACGCCGGGCGTTGCTTGCAGGATGTCGCGCGCCTTCTGCGCCACCGCGTCGGTGCGTTCCAGCGACGCGCCGTCGGGCAACTGGATGACGACGAAGAAGTAGCCCTGATCCTCGACCGGAAGGAAGGTCGAGGGCAGGCGCTGCCAAACGAAGTAGGTGGCGACCAGCCCGGCCGCGAACAGGCCGAGCATGATCCAGCGCAAGCGGATGAGAATGCGCACGCCGTGGGCATAGGCATGCGACAGCCTGTCGAAGCCGGCGTTGAACCAGCGGAACGGGGCGAACTGTGTCTCGCCACGATGGCGCAGGAAGGCGGCGCTGAGCGCGGGGCTCAACGTCAGCGAGTTGAAGGCGGAGATGCCGACGGAAATCGCCACCGTCAGCGCGAACTGGTTGTAGAGCTTGCCGGAGACGCCCGGAATGAAGGCAACCGGCACGAACACCGCCATCAGCACGGCGGTGGTGGCGATGATCGGGCCGGTGACCTCGGTCATCGCGGCCTTGGTCGCCGCCAGCGGTTTGAGCCCGGCTTCCAGCTGTCGTTCGACATTCTCGACCACCACGATGGCATCGTCGACGACGAGGCCGATCGCCAGCACCATGCCGAGCAGGGAGAGCATGTTGAGCGAGAAGCCGAGCATCTCCATGACGACCAGCGTCGCCACCAGCGACACCGGAATGGCGATGGTTGGGATGATCGTCGTGCGCCAGCTTTGCAGGAAGATGAACACCACGGCGACGACCAGCACCAGCGCTTCGCCGAGCGTGATCAGCACGTCATGCATCGACGCCGAGACGAAGCGCGTCGTGTCATAGTGCATCGCATAGGAGACGCCCTTGGGGAAACGGCCCGACAGCTCCTGCATCTTGTCCTTGACGCGCTGCTGCAGATCGAGCGCGTTGGAGCCGGGCATCTGGTAGACGGCGAGCACCACGGTCGGCTCCTTGCCGAAGAAGGCGGACGACGAATATTGCAGCGCGCCGAGCTCGATGCGGGCGACGTCGCGCAGCCTGACCAGCGAGCCGGTGTCCGTGTTGGCCCGCACGACGATGTCGCCGAATTCCTTCGGATCGCTCAAGCGACCGACAGCGTTGACCTGCATTTCGAAGGCGGTGCCGGCCGGAGCCGGCGACTGGCCGATCTTGCCGGCCGCCACCTGGACGTTCTGTTCGGCGATGGCGTTTTGCACGTCGACCGCGGTGATGCCGAGATTGGCGAGTTTGTCCGGATCGAGCCAAACTCGCATCGAATAGCGCCGTTCGCCGAAGATCTGTACGTCGCCGACGCCAGGCACGCGCTTCAGCGGATCGACAACCTGCAGATAGGCAAGGTTGCTCAGCGCCACCGGATCGACCGAACTATCTGGCGAGGTCAGGTTGACGATCAGGACGAAGTTCGGATTCTGCTTCTTGATCGTCACGCCGCCCTGGTTGACGATCGCCGGCAGCGACGAGGCGGCCTGCGAGACGCGGTTCTGGACGTCGACGGCGGCAGTGCTCAGCGAATAACCGACATCGAAGGTGATGGTGATGGTCGAGGAGCCGTCATTGGAGCTCGTCGACGACATGTAGGTCATGCCTTGCACGCCGTTGATCTGCTGCTCGAGCGGCGTCGTCACCGTATCGGCCACCACTTGCGCGCTGGCACCCGGATAATGGGCGCTGACCACGACCTGCGGCGGTGTGATGTCGGGAAACTGCGAAACCGGCAGCAGGAAATAACAAATCGTCCCGGCGAGCACCATGATGATGGCGATCGCCGAAGCGAAGATCGGACGATGGATGAAAAAATTTACCACGACACGCACGCCTCTCCCGCTGCTGTTGCCCGCCCGAAGGCACTGGCAACCCTGGACAGCCGTTGGCCGCGCTTGTCACCGTCCCGCGAACGCAGCAACGGCACCTCGTCGCCCCGCGCGTCGGCGAGCGAGCGCAGCATCGTCTCGAAGGCGCGCGGATCGACGCCATCGGCTTTCATGACCAGCCGGATCATCGGATCCCGGACGGCTTCATCTATGGTAAGATCACGGCGCTGTGGCATTGGCCGGCTCCTTGTCTGTCGATTCGCAGCCCATGCTCGCGAACCGTTTTCATCTCTTCACCGGCCGAGGCCGCATGATTGGCAGTTCCCCGTCCCTCTCGTCTGGCAGGACCAGATCACGGCCTTGTTATTGACGGAGGGAAACATAGGTGTTACCAGTAAGTAACATCTGGAAGTTACAGACCGGTAACACCCTAGTCAAGAGGTGGCCGAGGGTTTTTTGGAAACGAAAGGAGATCATGATGACAGACGGCGTCGTGGAGCGCTCTCGTCCCCGGGATCGAATCTTGGAGACGGCACGCGACATGTTCCACAAGCATGGCATCAAAGGCGTCGGTGTCGACGCCATCACCGAAGCTGCCGGCACGAACAAGATGACGCTCTATCGTCACTTCGAATCCAAGGACGAACTGATCGTCGAATGCCTGCGCGCCAATGCGGCCAAGGCCGGCTCTATGTGGGATGCATTCGAGGCCGAATTTCCTGGTGACAAGCTCGCCCAACTGCATGCCTGGGTTCGCAAGGCGGCTGCCATGCTCAATGCCGACGGCCGTGGCTGTGACATGGCCAATGCCGCCGCTGAACTGACCGAGCCGGACCATCCGGCCAGGCTGGTCATCAAGGAGCTCAAGGAAGCCCAGCGTTCGCGCCTTGTGACGCTGTGTCGGGATGCCGGCATTGGTCAGGCCGAACTGCTCGCGGATACGCTGTCGCTGCTGATCGAGGGCGCGCGTGTCAGCGTGCAGACCGTAGGTACCGAAGGTCCGAGCACGCAGTTCGTGCGCATGGCCGAAGGGTTGATCGTTTCCTTCCGGGGCACCGCCGCCGGTTGAAATCCGGCGCGACTGTGTCGATTTACCGATCTGTGACCGAGGCGATGCCTAGCGCCCTTGGCGCAGGCCGCACCGGAGTTTCCGACGGCAGAACGAAAAAAGCCCGCTGCCGGGAGGAGGTGGCAGCGGGCTCGATTTCGAATGTGGCGCGGGAGGAGGTGCACCCCACTCAGCGTCGGCATCGCATCTGGGAGGAGTAGATGGCCGACAACCAGAACCTACGATTTGCCCAATGATTCGGCAACAATGAAACTTGCATAGCTGCTGTGCAGATTTGCCGTGTCAATTATCATACAAATCCGGAAACAGGGCATTGCCAAGCTGCCCAGCTTACTGAACCGGGACGTTTTCCCTGAAGATCAATCGCGGTTCTATGAACTTGCGCGTCAGATAGGGCGCCGAGGACGCAATTGAGCCGAGCAGGCGGATGACCGACTGTTCCGCGATCAGCCTGGCATTCTGATCGATGACGACATCGAGCAGGTCGTCGACGAGATGGCCGCGCGTGTCCTTGGTGAGGTCGTGGCAGATGAACACCGGCTTGCGGTTGGGCCTGGCCTCCCGGATCGCCCTTGCAACGCCCGAGTGTCCGGCTCCGACGCAATAGATGCCGAGCAACTCCGGCTCATTGTGCAGCGCCTTCATGGTCTCGGTGTAGCTGACGTCGGGCTCGTCGTTGATCTCGACGGCGCTGCTGACGGTCAGGTTGGGGAACTCCTCATTGAGCACCGAGCGGAAACCCATTTCGCGTTCCTCGTGGCCGCGATAGGAGCGTGAGCCGACGACCATCGCCAGATGGCCGGTGCGGCCCCCAAGGAAGCGTCCCATCAGCAGCGCCGCCGTTCGCCCCGCCACCCGGTTGTCGATGCCGACATAGGCCGAGCGCGGTGCCGCTGGAACATCGGACACCAGCGTCACCAGGCGCATGCCGGCGTCGACGATGTCACGCAGTATGTTGCGCGTGCGCGGATGATCGACGGCAATCACACCGACGCCATTGGCCCTGAGCGACAGATTTTCGACCGCGGTCTGCAGCGCGTCCGGCGAGATTCCTGCAAGGTTGTGGATCCGGCACGAGGCGACAAGCGGCAGCCGCGCGGCATAGTCCTCGATATGCCCGGCGAGATCGCGCATGAAGGCGTTGCTGCCGATCGGCAGCAGGAACTCGAGGTGGGCGGGCCGCGAAGGTAGCGTCACCTGATCGGCGACCGGCAGATAGCCAAGCTGCTTGGCAGCCTCCATGACGCGCTGCCGGTTGGCCGCACTCGCACCTGGCCGGTTATTCAGCACCCTGTCGACCGTTGCGGTCGACAGCCCGCAACTGCGCGCGATATCCGAGACGGTGGCTTTCATGCCGCTACCCTATACGCCCTGCGATGCCGCGCCAGACAAGCGATGCGATCTGAGGCGACGGGTGATTGCCGCCCATCACCGACAGTCAGTGCGATGGCTTGCCATCGGCGATGGCGTCGCGGATTTCCTTGTCCGACATGCCGGTGATGATCCGCTCGACCTCCGCCACGCTGGTCTTCTTCGGGTCGATGTCGTCGGCGACCACCTTGCCGCGGCGCATGACGACGATACGGTCGACCACCTGGAAGACATGGTGGATGTTATGCGCGATGAAAATGCAGGAATGGCCGGAATCGCGTGCGTTGCGCACGAAGCTCAGCACCCCCTGTGTTTCGGCGACGCCGAGATTGTTGGTCGGCTCGTCGAGAATGATCAGGTCGCTGTCGAAATGCATGGCGCGCGCGATCGCCACTGCCTGGCGCTCGCCTCCGGAGAGCGAGCCGATCGGCGTCGTCGGCGGGATGTTCTTCGAGATGCCGACCTGCTTGAGCAGGTCGCGGGCGACCGTGTTCATCGCATCCTGGTCCATCCGGTTGAGGAAGCGCGGCGGCTTGATCGGCTCGCGCCCGAGGAACAGATTGCGGGCGATCGACAGTTGCGTGACCAGCGCCGAATCCTGGTAGATCGTCTCGATGCCCTGGGCGATGGCGTCGCTGGTGCTGCGCAGGCTCACCTTCTTGCCGCGGATGAAGATGTCTCCGCTGGTCAGCGGCACGGCACCCGACAGCACCTTGATCAGCGTCGACTTGCCGGCGCCATTGTCGCCGAGCAGGCCGACGATCTCCCGTTCATTGACGTGGAAATTGGCATCCTCCAGCGCTTGCACGCGGCCATAGGACTTGCGGATGTTCTGCATGCGGATCAGTGGCTCGGCCATGGTTCAAGTCCCCGCCTGATGCCGGCGTTCCAGCCATGAATGCAGCGCCATCATGCCAAGGATGATGGCGCCGATGAAAATATTGTAGGCAAGGCCGGGCACACCGATCAGCACGATGCCGTTGCGCATCACGCGCAGGATCAGGATGCCGAGCACGGTGCCGATGATGGTGCCGCGCCCGCCGGTCAGCGCGGTTCCGCCGATCACCACCATGGCGATGACTTCGAGCTCGTAGCCGGTGCCGCTGTTGGGATTGGCTGCCGAGGTGCGCAGCGAGGAGATGACGCCGGCAAGCGAGGCCATGACAGACGACAGCACGAACAGGCCGATCTTGACGCGGCTGACGTTGACACCGCGCGCCCTTGCAGCACTCGGATTGCCGCCGGCAGCCTGGATCCAGTTGCCGGTGCGGCTTTGCGTCAGCACGTAGCCGAGCGCGATCGCCGCGGCGATGAACCAGAACAGCGACATGTAGATGCGGAATGGGCCGATGAAGAAATCGCCGACCAGCACTTCCGCCAGCCAGCTGCCTTCGGCACTCCAGGTGCGCTGTGGAAAACCGTCGGTAACGAAAAGGGCTGTGCCGCGCACCACCAGCAGCATGCCGAGGGTCACCAGGAAGGACGGGATCTTGAGTTGCGTCACGAACCAGCCATTGACCAGTCCGATGAAGGCGGCGATCAGCAGCGCGGCGACAAAGCCAACCTCCAGCGAAGTCAGGCCGCTGTTGAACAGGGTCCACATCAAGACTGGCGAGAAACCGAACAGCGAACCGACCGAGAGATCGAATTCGCCCGACGTCATCAACAGCGTCATCGCCAGCGCGATCAGGCCGAGTTCGACCGTGAAGGCCAGCGTGTTGGAGATGTTCTGCGGCGACAGGAAGTCGTGGTTGATGCTCCAGAATACGGCGATCTCGACGACGAGCAGCACCAGGGGGCCGAATTCAGGCCGTGCGATCAGGTGTTGGATGGGCGAACGATTTTCCACAGGCAATCCGCGACATGAGTGGAAGGCTGAGCGTTGCACATTCGCGTGCGAAGGGCTCGGCGAAATGGAGCGGCAGTCGCGACCGCCGGGCGGTCGCGACTGTTAGGATTGGAGTGTTACTTGCCGGACAGGATATCGTCGTAGACCTGCGCGGTGTCCTTTTCGTAGAGCGCACCGGTGATGACGTTGAAGCCCGGAGGAATGCCGCTGGCCGCCATATTGGCCAGTGAAAGCGCGACATAGCTGGTCGCCTGCGGGTCCTGCCACTGGCCGGCATTGACGTAGCCGTTCAGCACTTCCTGGGTGGTGTCGAGCGAGTTGCCCCAGCCGACGACCGGGATTTCACCCGGCTTGACACCGACCTGGTCGAACACCCGCTTGATCGAGCCGGTAACCAGATCGCCGAGCCCGATGATCGCCTTGACCTTGGCTTTGTTGGCGGTCAGGTAGTCGACCATGCGGTTGATCACTTCAGCCTGGTCGAGCGTCGCTTCGGTGATTTCATAGGTGATGCCAAGCGGTTCGAAGACGCTCTTGATGCCTTCTTCTTCCTGCACGCCATAGGTGGCGCCCGGGATCTCGACCGGCATCCAGACGAAGTCGCCCTTCTTCACCAGGCCCTTGTCGACCAGATACTGCGCCCAGTGCTTGCCGAAGGTGACGTTGTCACCGCCGACATAGGCGTTGAAGTTGGCTTTCGGGTCGGGCGTGTTGAAATTGATGATCGGCACTTTCGCCGCCCGCGCTTCCTTGACGATCTCGATCAGGCTGCCCGGATCCGGGCTCGTGGTGACGATGCCATCGGCCTTGGCGGAGAGGGCGGCGCGAACCGCTTCCTGCTGCGAGGCGACATCGCCATTGTGGAACGAGGTGTTGACGGTGTTGCCGGTGTCCTTGGCCCATTGCTTGGCACCGGCCAGGAAGTAGGTCCAGACCGGATCGGCCGGGCCGCCATGCGAAATCCAGTAGAACGTCTTGGCCTGTGCCGCTGCCGGAACAATCGCCAGCGCCACCAACAGGCCGTATAGAGCGAGTCTTAGCCGTGTCAGCATTTGATTTCCTCCCGTTTGTAGATGGTCAGTTCCGAATCCGTCCCTTGTTCTGCATCTTTTGCCAGCGCCGGTTGAATGCCTCAGAGCATTCCCTTTTTCGACGGATGGCAAGCCTCCATCTGCAGATGTAGTGGGCGCCTGACGGGGCGCCATCAGCGCTCCCATCAGATTGCATCAGTTGCGGTGATTTTTCCGGGCAGTCGAATATCGGGGCCGAGGATCAGCCGGACGGATTGCCCTGTTTGCTTCAGGTCGTGCGAGCGCGACCAGCGTCGATCACGCTGGCCACTGGACCAGCGTCCGCAGCTCCTGGCTGGCTGTCGAAGATGCCAGTGCTAGATCAGCTCCGCCTTCGCCAGTTCTCGCATCAGATGGCTGGCGCTGTAGGTCCAGTGCAGGCAGTCGGGCGACAGCCGCACCCGGTTGACCAGCGCACCGAATTTCTCCGACGAGATGGTGACGATGTCGCCGACCTTGTGGGTAAACCCCTTGCCCTTCTCACCGCGATCCTTGGACGGAACGAACATGGTGCCGAGATAGAGCGCCAGCCCATCCGGGTACTGGTGGTGCGGACCCATGGCCGCGGCGACCAACTCCTCCGGCGAGCGGCTGATCTCCGCCATCGAGCTTGCGCCCTCCAGCGAGAACCCGTCCTCGCCCTCGACCTTCAGGCGCACGACGGCCCGCTTGACGTCGTCGATCGAGAACGTCTCGTCGAACAGTCGGATGAAGGGACCGAGCGCGGCCGAGGCATTGTTGTCCTTCGCCTTGCCGAGCAGCAGCGCCGAACGCCCTTCGACGTCGCGCAGATTGACGTCATTGCCGATGGTGGCGCCGACGATCCTGCCGCTGCTAGCGGCAATCATGGCGATCTCCGGCTCCGGATTGTTCCAGGTCGATACCGGGTGCAGGCCGACATCGGCGCCGAAGCCGACCGACGCCATCGGCTGGCATTTGGTGAAGATCTCGGCATCGGGGCCGATACCCACTTCCAGATATTGCGACCAGGCGCCGCGCGAAATCAGCTTGGCCTTGATCTCCATCGCCTCGGGCGAACCGGGCTTCAGCTTTGACAGATCGTGCCCGATCAGTCCGGCAATGTCGGCGCGAATGGCGTCGGCTTTGTCAGCCGAACCGCGCGCCTGTTCCTCGATCACCCGTTCCAGCAGGCTGACGACGAAGGTGACGCCCGACGCCTTGACCGCCTGCAGGTCGACCGGGGAGAGCAGATACGGCTTTGCCGGATCGCGCCTGGTCTCAAAACTGTTGGCGGCGATGTCACCGAGCGATCCGATCGGTCCGCCCTTGGCCGAGCGGACATGCCCGGTGGGATCGGCCATCTCGCAGATGTCACGCACAGTCGGTGCCGTACGCGACGTGATGTCGAAAACCGTGCCATCGCGCACCGTGACGACCAGCGGGTATGCAGCATCACGGCTCCTGGCGCGGCCGACAAAAAGGCCATCGGTGGGCAGATGCGTTAGGTTCGTCATGGCGTTCGGTCCTCTGAAATGATCGACAATGCGGCTGGCAAGATCGGCGCGGCACTTTCACCGGATTCCCGTCAAAGGTCTATCCCGCCGCGGACGATCGGAATTCCGGTTCTTGATGGTTTCTCGGCGGCAGCTCACGACGAAAGCCGGGCTCTTTCAAAAATATGAAATTATGACTAGGATTTTCACAGCGCAGCATATTTCAGGTGACCCTTGCCCGCACCATTCTCCGATCCGATCTGGCACAAGCCGCAGGCAGCTTCCAAGTTTCAATTGCTTTTCCCGAGTGGCGAAAAGGTCGATGTCGTCATCATTGGCGGTGGGATCATGGGCCTGTCGACCGCCTTGCATGCCGCCAGGCTTGGCTTGTCCGTTCAGGTGCTGGACGTCGGCGACATTGGCCAGGGTGCGTCAGGCCTGAATGGCGGCCAAGTCATTCCCGGCCTGAAATATGATCCGGAATGGCTGCTGGAGCATTTTGGCCCGGAGCGCGGCGAGGCGCTTGTCAATTTTGCCGCCTCGACCGCCGATGCCGTGTTCGAGCTGATCCGCGACGAGAGGCTCGCGGTGCCGTTCGTTCGCAATGGCTGGATCCAGGCGGCGCACACCGAGGCCGCGCTGAAGGCGGCGGCAAACCGTGACCGGCAATGGCACGCGCGTGGCGCCGACGTCCGGTTGCTCGATGCTGCGGAGATCGCAGCCAAGACCGGTGCACAGGGCTATCTCGGCGGCTGGCTTGATCGCCGCGCCGGTGTGATCGATCCACTCGCCTATACGTCGGAGCTCGCCCGTGTCGCGGCAGCGGCTGGAGTGCGGATAGCCGAGCGCCAAAAGGCCGTGCGGCTCGCCAAGGCCGCCGGTGTCTGGCGTATTTCGACCGAAAATGGCCCGGAATTGCAGGCGAAAGCGGTCGTTCTGGCGACAAACGCCTATACGGACGGTCTGATCCCCGGTCTTGCCCAGACGATCGTGCCGTTGCATTCTTTTCAGGTCGCCACGGCGCCGCTGCCGCCCAATCTGGCGGCCACGATCCTGCCGGAAGGGCAGGCGGTGTCGGACTCCAGGCGCATCCTCGTCTACTACCGCAAGAGCGCCGATGGCCGGCTGGTGCTAGGCGGCCGCGGCCGCATGGCGCTGCCGACGAGTGCCGGTGACTGGGCGCATCTCGAGCGGGCGCTGCGGCGGCTTTACCCCATGCTGTCCGGCGTCCCCATCGAGAAGCGCTGGTTCGGCCGCGTGGCGATGACGCCGGACCACCTGCCGCACATCCACGAGCCGGAGCAGGGCCTGCTGGCCGTGGTCGGCTGCCAGGGCCGCGGTGTCGGCCTGATGACCACGCTTGGCGGGCGCGTTGCTGGTTATCTCCAAAATGGCGACGCCAGACAATTGCCGTTCCCGCTTTCACCGATCCGGCCGATCCCGTTTCACGCCTTCCGCCAGGTCGGCGTCGCGGCGACCATTGCCTGGTACCGCCTGCTCGATGCGCTGGAGCGCTGACAAGGCAATTCCTTCAACGGGATTCTCATTGGGATTCCACTTGACAGTTTCATTAATATGAAAAAGTCTAGGTAAATTTCAAATTTCGACAGGCAGGGTCGATGTCGGCCATAGTAGCAGCATCAGCGCAAGAGGCCCGGTCTTCTCAGGGCTTCCGGTTCGCCATGCTGCTGCCGGGCGCGCTGGTCACCTTCCTGCTGATCCTGTTTGCTCTCGGCTTGGTGATTTTCCTCGCCTTCCGCGGCAATGACGGGTCGCTGCTCGGCGCTGGTTTCACCATGGCGAATTTTGTCACCGTGGTGTCCGATCCGCTATACTGGACTGTGACGCTGCGCTCCCTGGTCATCGCCGCTTTGGTCACGCTGGCAACGGTCGTCACCGCCTATCCTGTCGCCTACTACCTTGCCTTCCACGCCGGCCGGCGGCGCGGCCTGCTGCTGTTCCTGGTGACGCTGCCGTTTTGGACCAGCTATCTCCTGCGCGTCTTCGCCTGGAAGATCGTGCTCGCCTATAATGGCGTGCTGAATTCGGCGCTGATCGAAAGCGGCATCTGGTCCGAGCCGACATTGGCCTTTCTCAACACGCCGGCCGCCGTTGTCGTCACGCTGGCGCACGCCTATGCGCCGTTCGCTATCTTGCCGATCTATGTGGCGCTGGACACAATTCCGAAATCGCTGATCGAGGCTGCTTCCGATCTCGGCGCACGGCCCTTCACCTCCTTCCGCCGGGTCGTGCTGCCCAATTCGATGCCGGGCGTGTTGGCGGCGGCACTCGTCGTCTTCGTGCCGACGGTCGGCGACTATGTCACGCCGGCTCTGGTCGGCGGTCCAGCCAGCACCATGATCGGCACGCTGATCCAGGCTGAGTTCGGCAAGGCCAATGATTGGCCGTTTGGCGCGGCACTCTCCGTCGCCGTCATGCTGGTAATCCTCTGCGTGGTGCTGGTCGCGCGCTTCGCCGACCGCAGATTTGGCAGCCGCACATGAGCGAGGGGCGGCGCACGGAGCGGGGCAGCGGCTGGCTTGGCGTCTATGTCATCGCCTATCTGGTCTTTCTCTATCTGCCGGTGCTGCTGATCCCGCTGTTTTCCTTCAACAACTCGATCCAGGCAGCGTTTCCGCTGCAAGGCTTTACCTTGCAATGGTACGCGACTTTGTTCGGCAATTCGGCACTGACCAATGCGCTCTTGAACAGCCTCGTCATCGGTGCCGTTGCTGCCACGGGTGCTACGCTGTGCGGCATCACGGTGTCCTACATGGATCTCTATGGAAGCTCGCCGCTGGCCGCCACCATCAGCGCCATCGCCCGGCTGCCGATCCTGATCCCGGGCGTCATCGTCGGCATATCGCTGCTGATCCTCATCAACCTCATCGGTCTCGGGCCATCGCGCATCGCCATCGTTCTCGGCCACATATTGGTGGCGCTGCCGACGACAGTGGTAATCATGCGCAGCCGCTTCGCCGCCATCCCGAAAACCATTCGCGAGGCGGCACTCGATCTCGGTGCCTCCGACTGGACGACCTTCCGGCGGGTCATGCTGCCGCTCAGCCTGCCGGCCATCGTCTCGGCCTTCATGCTGGCCTTCCTCATCTCCTTCGACGAATTCATCGTCGTCTTCTTCCTCGCCGGCACCGAACCGACGCTGCCGCTCTACATCTGGAGCCAGCTGCGTTTTCCAAAGTCGCTGCCGACGGTCATGGCGCTAGGCACGTCGATCCTGGCGGTATCCTTTGCCATCGCTGCAGCAGCCGAAATCTTGCGCCATCGCGGCCTGTCCGCACCGGCGCCCGCCGATCCATCACAACCAAAACAAACCAAGAGAGGAGAACTGCAATGGCATTCCATCTGAAATCTGGCGACCTGAAATCTGGCGACTTGATATCGGGAAGGACCGCCCGGGCTGGCCTTGCCGCCTTGGCGTTGGCGCTGTCGTCGACCGTCGCTTTCGCCGGCGACAAGCTGCAATATTTCACATGGTCGGGCTATGAACTGCCCGATTTCAACAAAAGCTTCCTCGCCGCACACCCCGACGGCGTCGAGGCCTCGATCTTCGGTGACGACGACGACGCCTTCACCAAGGTCAAGGCTGGCTTCCGCCCTGATATCGCCCATCCCTGCTATGACAAGGTGGCGCGCTGGAACAAAGAAGGCCTGCTGCAGCCGATCGACACCAAGCGGATCAAGAACTGGGACTCGATTTTTCCGGTGTTCAAGAACCTGCCCGACCTGCAGGCCGGCGACGGCAAGGTCTGGATGGTGCCGTGGGACTGGGGCAACACCTCGATCCTCTACCGCACCGATCTGGTGAAGAACCCGGAAGCGAGCTGGAACCTGCTGTGGGACAAGCAGTATGCCGGCCGTATGGCGACGATCGACGCCGTGCATGACACGCCGATCGTTGCCGCGCTACTGGCCGGCGTCAATCCGTTCGACATGACGCCGGAGCAAATGGACAAGGTGGCCGAGAAGCTGCGCGAGCAACGCCCGTTGCTCTCCAATTACACCACCGACATGACCTCGGTCGAACAGGCGCTGGCCAGCGGCCAATTGGTCGCCGCTATGACCTGGAACGCGTCCGCCACCTCGCTGAAGAAGCAGGGCGTGCCGGTCGAGTTCATGAAGCCGAAGGAAGGCATGCTGACCTGGGCCTGCGGCTTCGTCATGCTGAAGGATGCCAAGAATGTCGATCTCGCCTATGACTTCATCAACAGCCGGCTGGATGCCGACTCGGGCAAATACCTGATCGAGGCCTATGGTTATGGCAGCTCGCTGAGCTCCGCCTTTGCCACGGTTCCGAAGGAAGAGCTGGAGAAACTGCAACTGCCGTCCGACCCGGAGGTGATGCTGAAGACCACCATCTTCACCGGTCCGATGAAACAGAATGACGACCTCGCCAAGATGTTCGAAAAGGTCAAGGCAGGCGGGTGAGCTTCAGCTGTATTGGACGATTGGACGACTATTGTTGAAGTTTGCGCTGCCCCTCACCTGCCTGCCGGCATCCTCTCCCCGTATAGTGACGGGAAGAGGGGCGCTCTCATCGCCGGTTTCGCCAATCGCCGCCGTCGCAAGAAGGGCACCGAGGTTGCGGCCAGCCCATTCTCCCCGTCACTATACGGGGAGAAGTGCCCGGCAGGGCGATGAGGGGCGGCGCCGACGCCCGATAGATACGAATCCAATCCTCAAGCCGGCCTTGTTCGCCACCGGCCCTAGGCACTGCAATAAGGACTAACGAATGGACATGCTGGACGAACCGGCTGAGAAGCCGAAGGACGATGCCGATGTTCGGGTCGGCCGGCGCGTGCGGGCGCTGCGGCTGGAGCGCAACCTGTCACTGGCCGATCTTGCCGCAAAAGCCGGCGTGTCGATCGGTGCGTTGAGCCAGATCGAGCGCGGCATGTCCTCGCTGCGCGTCAAGGTGATCTGGCCGCTCGCAGCAGCCCTCGACATCGAGCCGTCGGCGCTGATCGCCGACGGCAACGATGCCGTCAACGACCTCTATTGCGTGCGCGCCGACAAGCGGCGGCAAATCCCGGTGAAATCGGAAGGCATTGCCAAGGCGCTGTTGTCGCCGCCGGGCGCGACGCTGACCGGTATGCTGGTGACGGTGGAAGCCAGCGGCGGCACGGCCGAGGCCTATGCCCATGCCGGCCATGAATTCGGCTTCGTGCTGGCCGGCGAGGTCGAGCTGGTGGTGGATTCGACAAATTACATGCTGAAGACCGGCGACAGTTTTGCGTTCAAGAGCACGCTTTTGCATGCCTTCCGCAATCCAGGCGCAGAGCGTTGCCAGATCCTCTGGGTCAACACCACCAAGCCGTCCGAGGTTCGCGATGGCGCCTGATCCACTCGTCCGGCTGCAGGCGGTCTCGAAGATTTTTCCCGGCGGCATCGTTGGGCTCGACGCCGTCGATCTCGACATTATCAGCGGCGAGTTCATCACGCTGCTCGGCCCGTCGGGCTGCGGCAAGACCACCAGCCTGCGCGTCATCGCCGGCTTCGAAAGCCCATCGAGCGGCAAGGTCTTGCTCGACGGTCGCGATATCACCACCCTTCGGCCGTTCGACCGGCCGGTCAACACTGTGTTCCAGGACTACGCGCTGTTCCCGCACATGGATGTCGCCGAAAATGTCGGCTTCGGTCTGTCTCTGCGGAAACTGTCTGGAGCCGAGCAGGCCAAGCGCACCGGCGAAGCCCTCGACATGGTCGGCCTCGCCGACAAGATCGGCGCCCGCGTCTCCGAACTGTCGGGCGGCCAGCGCCAGCGCGTCGCGCTGGCGCGTGCCATCGTCTGCGAACCACGCGTGTTGCTGCTCGACGAGCCGCTGTCGGCGCTCGACGCGCATCTGCGCGAACAGATGCAGGTCGAACTGAAGCGGCTGCAGTCGCGGCTCGGCACCACCTTCGTCATGGTCACCCACGACCAGACCGAAGCGCTGTCCATCTCCGACCGCATCGTCGTCATGAACAAGGGCCACATCGAACAAATCGCGCCGCCGGCCACCCTTTACGACCGGCCCGCCACGAAGTTTGTGGCGAGCTTCATCGGCACCATGAATCTCCTGCAATCACGGTTTGTCGGCCGCGATGGCGATCGCTTGCGTTTCACCGCCGGCACCCTGCCGCTGGAGGCCATTTCTGAAACCAGCCAGTCACCCGGCGAAGGCGAAATGCGCACCGTAGGCGTGCGGCCGGAAGACCTGTTGGCGGCGACCGAAGCCGCTGCGGGCACAGCGCCGGCACGCGTCAACAGCATCGTCTTTCATGGCCGCACGTTGCGCCTGCATGCCGAGCTCGGGCAGGGCGCCCTCGTCGTCATCGACGCGCCGCGCCAAGCCGAGGGTTTTCAATTCAGCGTCGGCGACATCGCGCATATCAGCCTGCGCCGTGGCGCCAACTGCCCGGTGCTGCCCGCATAGATTGACCGTCCATTCCCAGAAAATCAGAGTATCACTGGCGCGGAAGGCCCGGTTCCCGCTTCATTTCTGCTTGACTTGTTCCCTATTTGTTCCAATCTTTTCGATTGGGTACAATTTGCCGGACGAGATCAGTTATGAGTGGGCAACCTGCATTCGGAACCGGAAAGAACGGCCAGACCTTTTTCCGATGGGAAGACCCGAGCCCGATCCGGGAGCCGCATCTGTTCTATGCAATTCTGGTCGAAGACCCGGTCAACGCAATGTTGAGGCGCAAGGCCGAGTGTTATGGGCGGGAACTGGGATTGCGTGGGCGACTGACGCCAACGGAACACATGCACATAACGCTGATAGGTCTTGGTGACGGCAAACCCAAAGCCGTGGTGGACATCGCTCGCCATGTCGGCCTGCTGATACAGGCCAAGCCATTCGCTGTTTGCCTCGATCGCCTGTCGGCTTTCGGCGGCGGGGCGTTGGTGCTCCGCGGCAGCGACCATTCGCCGGGGTTGCAAACATTCTGGCGCAAGCTCTCCGCCGTGATTGACGACAGCCCGCTGAAGCCTTTCGTGACGAATTCGGTCGAGCCGCATGTAACCTTGCTCCGCGATCGACAGGGCGTGCCGAAGGTGCGGGAACGGATCGTCGAGCCGATATCCTGGACAGTGCGGAGTTTTGCGCTGATCCTCAGCCACCGAGGTGAATATAAATGCCCGGCAAGTTGGCGATTGACCGGTCAGGACGATGCCTTGGCCGCGATGTAAGAACCTCACATCGTCGCATGTTCTGCGTCACCGTCCTGACACGTATTGTCAGCTACCGCGCGGTCCGACGATGGCAGGCCAGCGAGCTGTTCCCTATTTGCAGTGCGTCTGAACAGGAGGAATACAAATGACCATCGCGGAAATTGCCAAGGATTTCACTGAACTGCTCCAGCAGGGCGATAACGAAGCTGCTGCCGAGAAGTACAATGCCGATGATATCGTCAGCCTCGAAGCCATGGAGGGGCCGATGGCCATCGCCCGTGGCAAGGAGGCTCTCAGGCAGAAGGGCCA
This sequence comes from Mesorhizobium sp., assembly GCA_004017275.1. Taxonomy (GTDB): domain Bacteria; phylum Pseudomonadota; class Alphaproteobacteria; order Rhizobiales; family Rhizobiaceae; genus Mesorhizobium. The sequence continues at coordinate 637,328 of SAKE01000001.1, forward strand.
GTGGTGGCAGGAGAACAATGAAGTGCATGGCGGTTCGGTCGAGGGCCCCTATGTCAATGGCGACCAGTTCGCGGTGCGCTTCAAGTTCGACATAACGCCCAAGGCTACCGGCGAGCGAGTCACCATGGATGAAGTCGGCCTCTACACGGTCAAGGACGGCAAGATCACCGAAGAGCGCTTCTACTATTGAGGCCGGCTCTCGTCGCTGCCGAGTTGAAAACAGTATGACGGCCAGGACGACGTCCTGGCCGTCATGTGAGAAGATCAGATCGTCTTCACATAGTCCGCAAGCTGATCGGCCACCGTGCCCCAACCGTCGAAGAAACCCATCTCTTCATGGTTGTTGCGGGTCGCCTGATCGCGGTGGATGGCGGTGGCGGTGTAGTGCGTGCCCCGGCCATCCGGCTGGAGGGAAATGACCGCGGTGATGAACGGCTCGCCTGACGGCCGGTAGCCCGGCAGCAGCGCATCCGTCCACACCAGCCGCTGGTTCGGCACGATTTCGAGATAGCAGCAATGGCGGTCGTTGACTTCCTTGCCGTCGGAAGACTGCATGCGCGTCCGGAACAGACCGCCCGGCCTGAGGTCGATCTCGCAGTCGGTGATCATCCAGGGCTTCGGCGTGAACCACTGCTTGACATGCTCCGGCGTCGTCCAGGCTCGCCACAGCAATTCGCGCGGCGCATCGATGACGCGCTCCAGCACGAGGTCCAGTCTGGGATCCGGCTTGAGGGGATAGCTCATTTTTCCTGCTCCTTGAGGGTCATCACGTAGGCGTCGAACTGGTCGAGGCGGCGCTCCCACAGCGTGCGTTGTTCGGCCAGCCAGTTTTCTGCAAGTTTCAGCGGCTCGGGTGCCAGTTGATAGGTCCTGACCCTGCCGGTCTTTTGCGAGCGCACCAGCCCGCAGACCTCAAGCACCTTGAGATGCTCGATGAAGGACGGCAGCGCCATCTCGAAAGGCTGCGCCAGTTCGCCGACCGAGGCGGGGCTGCGGTTCAACCGTTCGACAACGCGGCGCCGGGTCGGGTCGGCAAGCGCGCGAAAGATGCCGTCGATTGGCGGAGGGCTGGGATTTGCAGTCTGAAGGCCTGTCATTGGTTGGTATCCTGAGGCGCTGAGAAAAGCAGTTCGAAAATACTTAGGAAAATTCCTTAGTGTTGGCAAGCCGAAAATTCCGGAGCTAGGGCAACGGTGCTGGCAAAGCGAGAAGGGTGGTTTTAGGCTGCGAAGCGGATTCGACGGTCAGCCCAAGGGAAGCAGCTTTGACGATCACCATCTATGGCATCACCACTTGCGACACGGTCAGGAAGGCGCGCGTCTGGCTGGAAGGCCATGACGTAGCCTACCGGTTTCACGACTTCAGGGCAGAGGGGCTGGAGGCGAAGCGGCTCGATGGTTGGGTCGGCAAGGTGGGCTGGGAAAAGCTGCTCAACAAGGCGAGCACGACGTTCCGCGAACTGGCGGACAGAGACAAGCAGGGCCTCGACGAAAAGAAGGCCAAGGCGCTGATGCTGGCCAAGCCGACGATGATCAAGCGGCCGGTGCTGGAGGTTGGCGACCGGGTTCTTGTTGGGTTCAAGGCTGATGTTTATGAGCAGGCGGTGAAATAGCGTAGCGAGACGGCGACGCTGCCAATCTCCCCCCTTGCGGGGGAGATGGCCGGCAGGCCAGAGGGGGGTGTGAAGGATCGCCAACCTCTAACGAATTCGTTCCGGCCTATCTCAAGTCGCTGCGAATGGTTGAAAGGTCGGCGGGACAGCACCCCCCTCTGCCCTGCCGGGCATCTCCCCCGCAAAGGGGGAGATCAGATGTCGCCGCGGTTTTCGCCAATGGCCAGCGTTGCAGAACGTAGGCGCGCCCTCAATCCCCGCGCAAATACCCCGCCAGCGCCACCGCGTTGTTGTGCGCTTCGTCATGCGCGCCATAGAGCAGCGTCACTTTGCCGTTACCCAGCAGGCCTCGCAACTGCGTCACCGCCTCGCCATTTCCGTCGAGCTCAGCACGATACCGCTTCTGAAACTCAGCCCAGCGCGCCGGCTCGTGGCCGAACCACTTTCGCAGCTCGTCGCTTGGCGCAATCTCCTTCAGCCACAGCGTCAGCGCGGCATGTTCCTTGCTGACGCCGCGCGGCCAGATCCGATCGACGAGAACCCGCTGCCCGTCATCGGAAGCGGGTGGCTCGTAGATACGCTTGACCGCCAGATCGAAGGCCATCGGACCCTCCGTAACCGGGTCAGGCCCACTCGCCCTTGCGCATGACAGGCACGCGGGCGCCGTCGTTGTGGACGCCGTCAATGTCGATCTTGTCCGAGCCGATCATCCAGTCGATATGGATAAAACTCTTGTTGCCGCCGCGCGCCGCGATCTCGTCCTGGCTGAGCGAGGCGCCGTCGACGAAACATTTCGAATAGCATTGGCCGAGCGCGATGTGGCAGGCGGCGTTCTCGTCGAACAGCGTGTTGAAGAACAACAGCCCGCTCGCCGAGATCGGCGAGGAATGCGGCACCAGCGCCACCTCGCCGAGGCGGCGGGCACCCTCGTCGGTGTCGAGCACTTTCTTCAGCACGTCCTCGCCCTTCGAAGCCTTGGCCTCGACGATCCTGCCTTCTTCGAAACGCACGGAAATCTCGTCGATCAGCGTGCCCTGGTAGGATAGCGGCTTGGTCGAGGAGACATGACCCTCGACCCGCCTTGCGTGCGGCGTGGTGAAGACCTCTTCGGTCGGGATGTTCGGGTTGCAGGTGATGCCATTCTTGGCGGTCGAGGCGCCGCCCATCCATTCATGGCCGTCCGCCAGCCCAACCGTCAGGTCGGTGCCCGGTCCGGTGAACTGCAGCGCGTGGAAATTATGGCCATTGAGCCATTCGGTGCGGCTGCGCAGCGCTGCATTGTGCGCCTTCCAGTTGCCGATCGGGTCCTCCACATCGACCCGCGAGGCGGCGAAGATGGCGTCGGCGAGCTTCACGACTGCAACATCGTCAGCATCGCCAGGAAAAACCTGTTTGGCCCAGGCGAGGTCCGGATAGGCAACGATGTTCCAGTTGATGTCGAAGCCGGTGATCTTTTCCAGCGCCGGCTGGTAGGCCATCGAATTCGCCTTGTTGGCGCGCGCCACTTTTGCCGGATCCTGCGCCGACAGCAGCGACGGATCCTCACCGCGCACGGCAAGCCTGGCCGCATTGTTGGAGAAGGCCTTCGCCATACCTTCATAAAGCCAGCCGGCGGCACGGTCGAAGCTCGCATCGGCGCCGAAGCGGTAGCGTGCCAGCGTCATCTCGTCATCGTTGAAGATCGGCGTCACCAGTCCGGCGCCGGCCTTGTAGGCGTGCTCGACGATACGTCTGGTCAGCGGCAGTGCCGCGATGGACGATGTCAGCACCAGATCCTGTCCCGGCTGCAATTGCAGTCCGACCTTGATGGCGACTTCCGCCAGCCTGTCGAGCTTCACCGGGTCGATCGATGCGGAAACGCCGCGCGAATGTGTGGTCATGATCCTGCCTGTCGTCGTTTGATGTCCGACTCTACATAGCTCGGTGCCACCGTCCTTTCCACCGCGATCGCGCCGGCGGGTTCTGCGTTCATGGACCCGAACTGTGCCATCGTCGCCTCGATCTCTTCCCTGATCCAGGCCTTGAAGTCCCGGACCTTGCGGCTTTCGGCCTTGGTGCTGGAGGTCACCAGCCAATAGCCGAGCCCGCTCTGGGCGCGGATTCCGAACGGCGCCATCAGCCGCCCATCGGCCAGCGCGTCGGCGGCCAGCAATTGCCAGCCCAGCATCACGCCGTGGCCTGCAATCGCCGATTCCAGGCACAGCATCGGGTCGGTGAAACGCGCGCCCTTCAGGAAGGTGACGGGCGGAACGCCTGCTGTCTCGAACCAGCTTTCCCAGTTGATCATCGCCCGCTCGTCGGTAATCGCGCAGGTCTGGGCAAGGTCCTCGATCGACTTCAGTTTTTTGGCGATCGCCGGCGCGCAGACCGGGAAGACTTCCTGCGCCAAGAGCAGTTCCGCCCGCCCTCCCGGCCATTTGCCGTCGCCGAGCCGGATGGCGATGTCGATGTCCGAGTGATCGAGATTGGCCAGCCGCACCGAAGCGTCGATGCGCAGCAGCACGTTGGGATGCCGGTCGAAGTGACGCGACAGTCGCGGCAACAGCCATTTCGAGGCAAAGGCCGGCGCCACCGAGACCACCAATGTGCATTGCGTCGCCTCGTCGGCCAGCACCACGGCCTGGGCAAGCTCGCGAAATCCAGCGCCGAGGCGGGCCGCGAAGACAGCGCCGAACTCGGTCAGCACCAGACCGCTCGCCGTTCGTTCGAACAGCGCCTGGCCAAGTTGCTTTTCAGTACGGCTTATCTGCTGGCTGACGGCGCTGACGGAAACGTTGAGCTCACTGGCCGCCGCCGTCAGCGATCCGAGACGGGCAACGGTTTCGACGGCGCGGAGGCCGTTGAGATGAACGCGGTTGAGCATGGCCATACAGATTTTCTAAACCGATCCGGCTGAAATCTCAATTGAAAGACATGTCGAAACGGCAGACTTTATGGGGAGAGACAGACCTGTGGAGCCAGAAATGTTAAGGATCTTGTCATCGTCGCTGAAGGGTTTTTTCGCTGCGGGTGAGCCGCGCCGGAAGAGCGAGACGCAGAGATGGCTGACCGATCCGCTTTCGCACCCGGTGCTGAACACTATGTCTGAGCGCGAACTGGGCGATGTGCCGTTCAGGCTGACGGCGCGGCGGACAGTGCACGAGACGGCTCCATTGCACGCCGGCGGCCGCTGCTGAGCGGGCGCTAAGCGTTCCGGCTTAAGGAAAGTCCAGGCGGGAGCCACGCCCTGCGGCGCACTGGCCCAACAGATGGCGGATTGTTTCAACGATCCCTGCATCTATTGTGCGCTGCAATGATATCGGCCACCTCAACCGCGCTGCGTTTCGCTTGCGCCGGCATGATAGCCATGGCTGTCGCCATGGGCATCGGCCGCTTCGTCTACACACCGATCCTGCCCGGGATGATGGAAGAACTGCATCTGTCGCCGGCCGATGCCGGATGGATCGCGTCCGCCAACTATCTCGGCTACCTCGTCGGCGCGTTTGCCGCGGCGGGCGGCTGGGCGCATGGGCGCGAGCGCCTGCTGATGCTGGTGGGGCTTGGCGCCAGTGCGGTCCTTGCCGCGCTGATGGGGCTGACCGATGCGATGGCCGCCTTTCTCGTCATCCGCTTTCTGGCCGGCCTGGCCAGCGCCTTGGTCATGGTGTTCATGGCCAGTATCGTTTTCAGCCACATAAACGCTGCCGGGCGCAGCGACCTGCAGGCGTGGCATTTCGGCGGCGTGGGTCTCGGCATCGCGGTGTCCGCGGCGATGATGGCGGTGCTGGTCACCGAGCATGCAGGCTGGGCGGCGGGCTGGCTGTCGTCGGCGGCAATTTCGGCTTGTGGTTTCGTCCTCGTGGGGTTGTTGGTCCATGAGGGTCCGCTCAGCAATGGCGAAGTCGCCCGCGAGCCGGCTCTGCGGATGGACCGGTCGTTGGTCAAGGTCATCATCGCCTATGGTCTGTTCGGCTTTGGCTACGTGGTGACGGCGACATTCCTGGTCGCCATCGTTCGGCAAGGCGGCGGCAGTCGCGTCTTCGAGGCCATCGTGTGGATGGTCGCCGGTCTTGCTGGCTTTCCCTCGGTCTGGCTATGGCAGAAGATCGCCGCTCGGATCGGGCTCTATGCCGCCTATGCGCTGGCATGCTTCGTCGAAGTTGCCGGGGTGACCGCCAGCGTGGCGATCGGCGGCCGCACCGGGCCGCTGTTTGGCGGCTTACTGCTCGGCGGCACTTTCATCGCCATTACAGCACTTGGCCTGCAGGCCGGACGTCAGCAAGCCCCACAGGCGCCTCGGCGCATCTTTGCTATGATGACGGCCTCGTTCGGCCTTGGCCAGATCATCGGTCCGGTCGCTGCCGGATTGCTGGCGCAGGCGTCAGGCAATTTCTTCCTCGCCTCGATCGTCGCCGCGGCCATGCTGGTCGTCTCCGGCGCCGTCACTTGGTCGGCTGCGCCAAAATCGCCATGATTGTGGGCTTGCTGTGCCGGGCATTGGGCACGGGCATTTTCTTTCGCGCTAATGTGTGACTTTATGCCCGCTGTCGTCAGCTGATTTGCGCCTAGATCGAGGAATTCGCCACAGTGTTCGTATCCTTTTTCCCGCAGCCGAAGCTGTTCTTCACTTCGGCCGCCGTCTGGAGCCTTGCCGGAGTTTTGTTCTGGTTTTTCGGTGGGGAGCAATTGGGCGCCGTTTTTGGGCTGCCGCCGGCGGCCGCCGGAGTGCCACCTGTGCTCGGTATACCGGTGCTGTGGACCAAGCCGTTCATATGGTTCTATGTCTATTTTGCTTTTTTGCTGGCGGTATTCTATATTTTTTGGAGGGTGTACTCTCCACACCCTTGGCAAAACTGGTCGATATTAGGATCATCTATTATTTTACTGTCAACATATCTGGATGTTCAAATAAATGTTGCACTTAACAATTGGCGCGGGCCGTTCTTCGACCTGTTTCAGAAGGCTATTACGACGAAGGAATCAGTAAGCCCTGGCGAACTGTACTATATGTTCTGGATTTACGCCTGGATCGGCGCTGCAGGAATGGGCTTGTTTGTTATCACTAGGTTTTTTGTCAGCCATTACATCTTCCGCTGGCGAACTGCCATGAACGATTTCTATATGGCTAATTGGGATAGATTGCGCCACATCGAGGGTGCTTCTCAGCGTGTCCAAGAGGACACCATGCGCTTCTCAACGACGATGGAGACACTCGGTGTCGCGCTGATCAGTTCGGTGATGACGCTGATTGCATTCTTACCGTTACTTGCCCAGCTTTCCACGCATGTGAAAATCTTGCCGCTTGTTGGCGAAATTCCTTATTCTCTGGTCGTTGCTGCGATTGTCTGGTCTATTTTCGGAACGCTATTGCTGATGGTCGCTGGCGTCAAGTTGCCGGGGCTCGAGTTTAAGAACCAGCGTGTGGAAGCTGCCTACCGTAAGGAGCTTGTTTATGGAGAAGATGACTCGGCTCGCGCAAATCCGCCAACTGTTGCCGAGCTTTTCTCCCATGTTCGCCGAAATTACTTCAATCTATATTTCCACTACGCATATTTTAATGTGGTCAGATCAGGTTATATTCAGGCAGACGCCATCTTTTCGAGCGTGATTCTTATCCCAACCATCGCCGCTGGGGCCATCACGTTGGGAATCTGGCAACAGGTAGCTACCGCCTTCGGCCAGGTTAGCGGATCGTTCCAGTATCTGGTCAACGCATGGCCGACCATTGTCGAGCTAATCTCCATCCAGAAACGCCTGCGCGCCTTCGAGGCGACCCTGGAGGGCGAGCCGCTGCCTGAAATCGATCAGCGCTATCTAGAACGGCAGGGCGCCGAGGATCCGGCCTAAAAACCGAGGTTTTGGAAATCGAACCAGGTTGGCGGCTCAGCCGCCGACCGAAGCCTGCTTCTGGGCAGCATCCTGACGCGATCCATAGTCGCGAAAACTGATGCATTCGACGTCGGCCTTGACGCAGACCTCGCCGGCAAAGCGCTCCAGCGCGTTCCAGTAGGCGCCGTCATTCATCAGCGCGAAGTGGAAGCCGAGTTCCAGCGGAATGCGCTCGCCGGCATACTGCTTGTCGAAGGCGGCGCGGAAGGCATCGTAGGTCCGGTTGGCGAACTCGTCCGCCTGGCTTGGCCGCTCGAAGCCACCGGAATGCCTGACATAGAGATTGTAGTCCATCGCGATCACCGGTCGTGACTTCGGTCCTTCAGGAATCAGCGGCAGCGAAAAGTGCATGATGCCGTTGCTGGCCGTCGGTCGGGCCGGCCCCTGGGAGACGCCGCTCGCGTCGAACTGATAGCCGGCCGTCGGCAGCGCCTCATAAAGCGCCTTGCTTGCCGACAGATACGGCGCGCGGAAGCCGACCACCGCATGCCGCGCGAAATCGCGCCAGCCCTTAGGCTCGGGCGCAATGCCGTTGATCGCATAGGCGTTCTCGAGAATGTGCTCGAACGAACTGAACTCTGTCAGCCAGTCGGCCTTGCTCCAGTCCTTGCCGTCGAAATGGCCGCAGCCATGGCTGGCGATATCGTGGCCTTCATGCGCGGCAAGGCCGATCTGCTCGAGCCGCTCGCTGACTTCCTGCTTCGAGGCGGCAAAGCCGATGTTGGATTTGCCGGCGCTTTTGCCGGGTGCGGCGTATTCCTTGCGTGTTTCCGGCGACAGCAGCAAGACGCAGGAGAGAAAATAGGTGAAGTGCGCGCCAGTACGCTGCGCCAGTGCCCGGCTGCGCTTCCACTGCGAGATGTCGCGGGCGCTGTCGAACGAGATGATGACGACCTGTTTCGGCTTTGCCGGCGCCGGTGGCGCGGGCGGGTCGGCCAGAGCCCCACCGGCAGTGGCGAGCGCGGCAAGCGAAAACGCAACAACGCGAAATGGACGAGGCATCGGCAATCGATCTTAACTCGGGGAACGTTTGCAAGCCGGCTATCGCCCAAATGTGGCGTGGGTGCGATTGGCCTTTTCGGCTGCTTGCTCAGGGCAAACATCCGTTTGCCCTGGGGAATAGGCGATTTTCCGGTTGAACCCCTTCCATGCCGACAAAATTTCGCTAAAACGCGGGCTGACAAAGGCCCGACCGGGCAGGAATGGTTTGATTGATGTCCGACGACAGTTTTATCCGTGAAGTCAACGACGAGATCCGTCGCGAACAGGCGCAGGCTCTGTGGGACCGTTTCGGTCCCGCTCTGATTGTCGTCGCGATCCTCGTGGTGCTCGGCACCGCCGCCTTCGTCGGCTATCGCTATTGGGACGAGACGCGCGCCAACCGCTCCGGCGATGCGTTCTCGCAGGCGCTAAAGCTTGCCAATGACGGTAAGAACGATGAGGCGCTGACCGCACTTGATCAGTTGGAGAAGGATGGCTACGGCGCCTATCCGCTGCTCGCCCGCATGCGCGGCGCGACGGTCAAGGCGAACAAGGGCGACGTCGCCGCCGCGGTCAAGGATTTCGACGAAGTCGCTGCCGACACGGCCATTCCCCAGGGCATTCGCGATATGGCGCGGCTCAGGGCGGCGCTGCTACTGGTCGATAATGGCTCCTTCGCCGATGTCTCCAGCCGTGTCGAGGCGCTGACATCCGACACCAACACGCTGCGCCATACGGCGCGCGAGGCGCTCGGCCTTTCCGCATGGAAAGAAGGCAAGACCCAGGATGCGCTGAAGCTGTTCGACCAGATCGCCGCCGATGACGGCGCCCCGCGCAACACCCGCGAGCGTGCAACGTTGATGTCCGAGTTGATCCGCGGGTCGGGCAGTGCGTCGTGACCTTCAAAGTCGCCATCATCGGCAGACCTAACGTCGGCAAATCGACTCTTTTCAATCGGCTGGTGGGAAGGAAGCTGGCGCTTGTCGACGACACGCCGGGCGTCACCCGCGACCGCCGCGTCCACGCCGCCAAGCTTTACGACCTGCATTTCGATGTCATCGACACCGCCGGCTTCGAGGACGCGGGCGCGTCGACCTTGCCCGGCCGCATGCGTGCGCAGACAGAGATCGCCATCCGCGAGGCCGACCTGATCTTCTTCACCATCGACGCGAAGTCCGGCCTGTTGCCTGACGACAGGACCTTCGCCGAGATCGTGCGCAAGTCAGGCAAGCCGGTGGTGCTGGTCGCCAACAAGGCCGAAGCGAAGGGCGCCCAGGGCGGCATGCTGGAGGCCTGGGAACTCGGCCTTGGCGAGCCGATCCCGGTTTCGGCCGAACATGGCCAGGGCCTGCCCGACCTGCGCGATGCCGTGATCGGCGCGCTCGGCGAAGCGCGTGCTTTTGGCGAAAATGAAGATGGCGAAGACGAAGAAATCGCTGCCGGCGAGGTTCTGATCGGCGAGGATATCGCCGATCCGGATGCCGAGCACAGCTATGACGACACCAAGCCGATGCGCATCGCCGTCGTCGGTCGTCCCAATGCCGGCAAGTCGACGCTGATCAACGCACTGATCGGCGAAGAACGGCTGCTCACCGGGCCGGAGGCCGGCATCACCCGTGATTCCATCTCCGTCGATTGGGATTGGCATGGCCGCCGCCTGAAATTGTTCGATACGGCCGGCATGCGCCGCAAGGCCAGGATCCATGAAAAGCTGGAAGTGATGTCGGTGCAGGACGGCCTGCGCGCTATCCGCTTCGCCGAGATCGTCATCATCGTGCTCGACGCCACCATTCCCTTCGAGAAGCAGGATCTGCAGATCGCCGACCTGATCATCCGCGAGGGCCGCGCACCGGTGATTGCCTTCAACAAATGGGACCTGATCGACCATCCGCAGGAGCTTCTGGCCGAACTGCGTGAGAAGACGGAGCGGCTGCTGCCCCAGGTCCGCGGCATCCAGGCCGTCCCTGCCTCGGCCGAGACCGGACGCGGCCTCGACAAGCTGATGGATGCGGTGCTGAGGACCCACAAGGTGTGGAACAGCCGCGTCTCGACCGGCAAGCTCAACCGCTGGCTGGAAAGCATCCTGGCGCACCATCCGCCGCCTGCCGTGGCCGGGCGCCGCTTGAAGATCAAATATGTCACCCAGGCCAAGACACGGCCGCCGGGTTTCGTCGTCCAGTGCTCGCGGCCCGATGCGATGCCGCAATCCTATGTCCGCTATCTCTCCAACAGCCTGCGTGAAGCCTTCGACATGCCTGGCGTGCCGATCCGCATTGCGCTGCGCACATCGGACAATCCGTTCGCCGGCAGGGCGAACAAGCGCAAATAAGCGGTTGGGCTCGAATGAGCCGCTTTGCTCGCGGGAGTTCTCCGCAACGTTGGCGGGACAGCACCCCCCTCTGGCCTGCCGGCCATCTCCCCCGCAAGGAGGGAGATCAGCAGTTCGTTCTGACGGCGCCTTTCCTGCAACGTTGAAGATTCGCGAGAGCACTCGCGACATCCAATCTCCCCCCTTGCGGGGGAGATGTCCGGCAGGACAGAGGGGGTGTGACGGAACGCGACGCTGGATACCTGTTCCGGCTGTCTAAGCGACCTCCTTCAACCGCTCGTCCCGTGGCAGCGCCTGCGACGCCGCCTGCAACAATATGTCGGCCAGCCGCGCTGCCACCGGATCCAGTTCTGCGTCCCTGCGATGCAGGAACAGCGCCATTTTGGGCAGTGCCGGCAATCCGGCGATCTCAGGCGTCATCGCGCTGACGCTGGCCGGCAGGCCGATGTCGGTGCGGATCGTCAGCCCCAGCCCCGCCGCAACGGCTGCCCAGATGCCGCCAAGGCTCGGGCTGGAAAAGGCCATGCGCCAGGGCAAGCCGGCACGGTCGAGCGTTTCGGTTGCCACCGTGCGCAAAAGACATGGTGCTTCGAGCGCCACCAGCGGCAGTGGTTCACCGTCGCGCAGGCTGGTCTCGACGCGCTTTGCCGGACCGATCCAGCGCATCGGCACATCGGCGACATGCTGGCTATAGGGCAGCGTCTCGCCGCTGTGCCAGGCGAGTGCGATGTCGAGGCTGCCTGACAGGATCCGTTCGGCAAGCTCGTGGCTGCGTGCGATCCTGGCTTCGATCTTGACCTTGGGGTGCGCCCGGGCAAAGCGGCCGAGCACGTCGGGCAGCACCGCCTCGCCGAAATCCTCTTGCAGGCCGAGCCTTACCCATCCTTCCAACTCGACATCGTGGATGGCGGATGCCGCTTCGTCGTTGAGATCGATCAGCCGGCGCGCATAGCCGAGCATGGTCTCGCCGGCCTCGGTCAAGGCGAGGCCGCGCCCCGATTTGCGGAAGATCGGCGTCGCCGCCTGTTCTTCCAGTTTCTTCAACTGCGCACTGACCGCTGACGTCGACCGGCCAAGCCGGTCAGCCGCCTTGGCAAAGCTGCCCAGTTCCATGCCGGTGACGAAGCTGCGGAGAACATCGAGGTCGAATGTCACGCGTCGCATTTTATTAATCCCGTTTTCCAGGATATTAAGTTCAAAACTTCCTGATTTTCAGGACAAATTTATGGCGCTAGAGACTAACCGTCAAGGCTAGAGACGCTGGCCAAGCACGGGAACGAAATCATGTCCGCCATTGTCAATTGCACCAACCGACAGCCGCCGGAACGCTTGGAGGATACGGCTGCCGGCTCCGCCGGGAGGGCATTCAAGCCCGGCCATCGCTGGAAGGTCCTGGGCATCGGCGTTGCCGCCAACGCCAGCTTCTCGGCCACCTTCTCCGGTATACCGGCAACGGCAGTCGTGCTTCGCCAGGGCTATCATTTGGGCAATGCCGAACTCGGCCTGGCACTCGGCCTTCTCGGGCTTGGGGTCGCGCTCAGCGAACTGCCCTGGGGCTTGCTCACCGACCGCTGGGGCGATCGCCGCGTGCTTCTAATCGGGCTCGGCGCGACGGCGGCGTGGCTCCTGGTCATGGCGATGCTGGTCGTGCCGACAAGGACCGGTGTTCCCGGTGTCACGCTGCTCTCCGCGAGCTTGCTCATCACCGGACTGCTCGGCGGCAGCGTGAACGGTTCGAGCGGCCGCGCGATCATGGGCTGGTTTCGGGAAAACGAGCGCGGCTTTGCCATGAGCATCAGGCAGACGGCGGTGCCGCTCGGCGGCGGCCTTGGCGCGCTCGTCCTGCCCTCGCTTGCCCTCGCTTTCGGCTTTGCCGCGGTGTTCGGGCTCCTGGCGGGTGCATCCGCTCTTTCTGCCTTGTTCGCCTGGCGCTGGCTGCACGAGCCACCGACGGCGGGCGAGGGCCATCTCGCTGCGACGGCTGTGGCCGGACCGGCGCCGCTGCGCAATCGCGACGTCTGGCGCATCGCGACCGCCATCGGCCTGCTCTGCTTTCCACAGGTGGCCGTGCTCACCTTCGCGTCGGTGTTCCTGCACGACTTCGTCGGGCTGGGAACGGCAGCGATCAGCGCCAGCCTCGCCGCCGTGCAGATCGGTGCCATGGTCATGCGCATCTGGAGCGGCCGCTTCACCGATCGCCACGGCAACCGCCGCCAGTTTCTTCGCTTGTGCAGCGCGCTCAGCGCTCTAGCCTTCGTGGCGCTCTGGGTGCTGGTCCTTGCCGGCCCCGCGACACCAGGCGGCCAGTTCTTCTCGATGACGCTCCTCTCCGGTGTGCTTATTGTCGCAGGAATCTCGGTCTCCGCCTGGCACGGCGTCGCCTATACCGAGCTTGCCACGCTTGCCGGTGCCGGCCATGTCGGAACCGCGCTCAGTCTTGCCAACAGCTTCGTTTTCATCGGCTTCTTCCTGGTTCCGGTGGCCATTCCGGGACTCTTGCACCTTTGGTCATGGTCCGGTGTCTGGCTGTCCGCCGCCATTTGCGCGCTGATCGCCTGGCCGATCTTCCTGCGGCCGGCCTGAATGGCCTGCCGCAAAACTGCCCGACTTCACAACCACGACCTCAAGCCGACCGGGAAAACCCGATCGAACCCGTTAACGTCCCATCAAGGTTAATGCATCATTTTGCTCTCCAGTGGGGTCTGTAGCGTTCCTGGAGAGAGTTCCGTGCATCGACGCGTGTTGAAGCGGCTGGTTGCCGCCGCCGGTGAGAGAAGACGTGGCTTTCTGCCTCCGTTCGTCATCGGTCTCGGCATCTGGATCGGCTTTCCAACGGTCGCCGCCTACCAGGACATGACGAGCCTCGTTTCCGGCCTCGAAGCATCGAGCACCCGCTGGAATTCCTATGTCGAGAAATCCGTCGCCGGCTCGACCCATGCGGCCGAGATGCCGTTTGTCGATTCCGATGTCACCGGCTCCATCTCCGGATCGGGCGTCCACCTGGCCGGTGTCGGCAACGTGTCATTTCGCGGCAAGGGCGGCAAGGTCAGCGCGACGCCCGACGAGGATCGCGTCGTGCGCGCCGAGAAGAAAGGGCGCATCGTCCAGATGTCTCTCGTCGCACCGCCGAAGAACTTCAATGCCGGCTCGATCTTCGAGCGTACCTCCTCCTTGCTGCGGCCCAGCATGGACGGCGGCTTGAAGATGGCCTTCGCCAAACCGCAGATCAAAGGCAAGGAAATCCAGATCGCCGCGGCATTCCATGTGCGCGAGGACAAGAAGCCGGATCCAGGCGTGCCGGCCATGCTGGCAGCGCTGGTCAACAACGACCATCCGGATGTGCTGGCGACCGCCTATGCGCAGTCCGAGCCCGACTATGCCAAGGCTTCGCCCTTCGAAGCCCTGCTCCAGGACGAGCAGCCCAATGACGGCCGCTTCATTCCGCCGATGGCCAGGGGCGATCATTCCTGGATCCAGAACCCGCTGCCGGCGAGCGTCTTCTCCAAGAAGGAGCAGGCATGCCTGGCCAACGGCATCTATTTCGAGGCGAGGAGCGAATCCGTACGCGGCCAGGCGGCCGTCGCCCAGGTCATCCTCAATCGCGTCCGCAACCCGACCTATCCGAATTCGATCTGCGGCGTGGTCTACCAGAACGACAGCTGGTTCAACCGTTGCCAGTTCTCCTTCGCCTGCGACGGCAGGAGAAAGCGCATCGACAGTCCCGTCGCCTACAAGACCGCCCAGGATATCGCCATGGCTGTCACCGCCGGCAAGATCTTCATTCCGGAGGTCGGATCGTCGACCCACTACTATGCCCAATATGTCCATCCCGGCTGGGCACGTACGATGCAGAAGATGACCAAGATCGGCCTGCATATCTTCTATCGAACCTATGGCGGCGGCTGGAGCTGAGTGCGGACCGGTCGCTGATCTTTGAAGCGGCGTGCTGTCGATCGAAGAGGCATTGCCCGGGGGATTCGCACAACGCAGCCCCTTCATCGCGGCGGGCACGATGTCGCACCTGGCTAATTCTTTGATTTTGTTGCCTAAAATACATGGCAATGAACTTCCGTCCGTGGCTTGACGGGCGCAAACCCTCTAACTATGTTGCCGGCGACTTTAGAAGCGGACGGACGGTGACGGTCTGACCGGGCAGGGGGGTTGCGATGGCCGATAAGAATGGGCCACACGGAACCGGAGAAACCGGCCGCGGCAAGCAGCATGAGCCCGACATCCGCGATGACGATCTTGAGCGCCGCCGGCGTGACCTTGAAGCTTCGCTTGCGACAAGGCGGCCGGACCGGCTCGAGGGGAAAGACGACGCGAAAGCGGGCAGTGCGGCCGGTTATGGCCAGGCGGTCAAACTCTCCAGCGAATTTATCGCCGGGGTCGTGGTGGGTGCCGGCATCGGCTGGATCATCGACCGTCTGGCGGGAACATCGCCATGGGGTCTGATCGTGTTTTTGCTGCTCGGTTTTGGCGCCGGAGTGCTCAATGTGATGCGTTCCGCCGGCGTTGTGGCAGAATTCGGACATGGCGATAAATCGCGCCGTGACCAAGACGACAGGAAATGACCGTGCTTCATGTGCGGTAATGCTAACGAGGCCGTACGCGGCATTGACGGGGTTTGAACGTGGCAGCTGACAAGGTCGATCCGATCCACCAGTTCCATATCAACAAGCTGATTCCGATCGAGATCGGCGGCTATGACCTGTCTTTTACCAATTCGGCGCTGTTCATGGTCGCAACCGTGGTCGTTGCTGCCGCGTTCCTGTTTCTCACGACGTCGAGCCGCAGCCTGGTTCCGGGACGGTTGCAGTCGGTCTCCGAGATGGCCTATGAGTTCGTCGGCAACATGTTGCGCGATGCCGCCGGCACGCAAGGCATGAAGTTCTTCCCGTTCGTGTTCTCGCTGTTCATGTTCGTGCTGGTCGCCAATCTGCTTGGGCTGTTCCCGTATTTCTTCACGGTCACCAGCCACATCATCGTCACCTTCGGCCTCGCCGCTTTGGTGATCGCAACCGTGGTCGTCTACGGCTTCATGAAGCATGGTCTTGGTTTCCTGAAACTGTTCGTGCCGCATGGCGTGCCGGTGTTCCTGCTGCCGCTGGTGGTGCTGATCGAGGTGATCTCCTTCGTGTCGCGCCCGGTCAGCCTCTCGGTTCGTCTGTTCGCCAACATGCTCGCCGGCCACATCACGCTGAAGGTGTTCTCCGGGTTCGTCGTCAGCCTGAGCGCGCTCGGCGCGGTCGGCGTCGCCGGCTCGATCCTGCCGCTGGCAATGGCGGTGGCGCTGACGGCGCTGGAACTGCTGGTCGCTTTCCTGCAGGCCTACGTCTTTGCCGTGTTGACCTGCATGTACCTCAACGACGCCCTGCACCCCGGGCACTAGCCCAAGAATTTCCGGCCCAAGAATCGGCGCCGGATGGAAATCGCAACGGAATTTTAGATCCAAAGGAGTTGAACAAATGGACGCAGAAGCAGCAAAGTACATCGGCGCCGGCATCGCTTGCCTGGGCATGGGTGGCGCGGGCATTGGCCTCGGCAACATCTTCGGCAGCTATCTCGCAGGCGCGCTGCGCAACCCGTCGGCTGCCGATGGCCAGTTCGGCCGTCTGATCTTCGGCTTCGCCGTGACCGAAGCTCTGGGCATCTTCTCGCTTCTCATCGCGCTTCTGGCCCTGTTCGGCTGAGCCCCTCTTCGGCCACAAGCCATGAGAGGATTGGACAGGCCGGCCGCGCAAGCGGCGGGCCTGAATTTCGGGGATAGTCCATGTTCGTGACATCTGCCTTCGCGCAAGAGTCCGCGCCATCAGCCGATACCAGCCACGTTGCGACGGAAGGCGACACGCATTCCGGCACCGGCGTGCCTGCCGAAGCGCACGGCACGTTTCCGCCATTCGATCCTGCGACGTTCCCGTCGCAGCTTCTGTGGCTGGCGATCACCTTCGGGCTGTTCTATCTCTTCCTGAAGCGGGTTGTGATGCCGCGCGTCGGGGGCATCATCGATGTCCGCAACGACCGCATCACGCAGGATCTCGATCAGGCAGCTAAGCTAAAGGGCGAGGCCGACGCAGCCGTTGCTGCCTACGAGCAGGAACTGGCGGAAGCCAAGGCCAAGGCCAACGCGATCGGCCAGCAGGCCAACGATGCGGCCAAGGCCGAAGCCGAGACCGCACGCAAGAAGGTCGAGGCCGCGCTCGACGAAAAGCTTGGCGAGGCCGAAGCCCGCATTTCTTCCATCAAGGCCAATGCCATGAAGGAAGTGGGCAGCATTGCCGAGGACACCGCTTCGGCGATCGTCGAGGCCTTGGTCGGCGGCAAGGCCAGCAAGGCCGAGATAGCGGCCGCGGTCAAATCCGTGGCCCGGTGAGGAGCGCATCATGGATTACACATCTCTCGCGACGCTCTGGGCCACGATAGCCCTGGTCATCTTCCTCGGCGTTGCCGTCTACATCAAGGTGCCTCGGCTGATCGCCAAGGCACTCGACGCTCGCGCCGCCAGGATCAGCAATGAGCTGGACGAAGCGCGCCGGCTGCGCGAGGAGGCCCAGCAGCTGCTCGGCCAGTATCAGCGCAAGCGCAAGGAAGCCGAGCAGGAGGCCGCCGACATCGTCGCCGCCGCCAAGCGCGAAGCCGACATGCTTGCCGCGGAAGCGCACAAGAAGACCGAGGACTATGTCGTCAGGCGCACCGCGCTTGCCGAACAGAAGATCGGCCAGGCCGAGCGTGACGCCATCAGCGAAGTCCGCGCCAGCGCCGTCGATATCGCCGTCGAGGCAGCGCGCGCGCTGCTCGCCGGCAAGATCGACGCCAAGGCCGGTGCCGATCTGTTCAAGGCCTCGCTCGCGGACGTGAAGTCGAAGCTGAACTGAGCCTTCGCGGCCCCATACAATCAAAGCCGCCCGGGCGACCTGGCGGCTTTTTTGTTGTGGAGAGTGCGCAAGACGCCGAAGCGGTCAATCTCCCCCCTCGTGGGGGAGATGCCCGGCAGGGCAGACGGGGGGCGTGAAGGGACGCTAACCTTTGTTGTCCTGCGATCTACCGGGACAAGCTCGAGGGCGCAATTGCAATCGATAGAGAGGCCGGCGGGGCAGCGCCCCCCTCTGTCCTGCCGGACATCTCCCCCACGAGGGGGGAGATTGGCTTGTCGCCGCCGTCGGCTCACTCCAATCCGGCGAAGCTCTCTTCTTCCACCACCTCAACCCCACCCAACCTGAACGGTGCAAACGACACGCGGTGCAGCCGTGCCACCGGGCCGTGCGCTTCGATCGCGGTGCGATGGCGGACCGTGGCATAGCCCATGTGGACTTCGAACCCGTAGCGGTCGTGGTGATTGCCGCAGCCGCACATCATGCGGTCGCGCATCACCTTGGCGACGATCGAGGCCGCGGCGATCGATTGCGAACGCTGGTCGCCCTTGATCAGCGCGCGCCCCGCGCAAGGCAGGCCCGGCGGCACGTCGCGTCCGTCGGCAAGGGCGAGCTTTGGTCGGACCGACAGCCCTACCAGCGCGCGGCGCATGGCTTCGAGGCTTGCCTTGAGGATGTTGCTGCCGTCGATGCCTTCGGCGCTGATGGAGGCCATTGAAACCGCCTGCGCAGAGCCGAGGATTCGCAGGAACAGGGCCTCACGCTGCAAATGACTGAGACGTTTGGAATCGTCGAGCCCGTCCGGAATGTTGGCCGGATCGAGCACCACGGCTGCGGCGACCACCGGCCCAGCCAGTGGACCTCGGCCGGCCTCGTCCATCCCGGCGACGGGCCACAGGCCGTCCGCCATCGCCTTCGTCTCGAAGGAGAAGTCGGGCTTCTCGATGATCTCAAAGAGAGGCGGAGAATCAGAACGCGCGCGAGCCATGTTGCGGCGAGGTTCGCATCGGCTCCGATTCTCCGCAAGTCCCTCCGGGTCGGGTGGGGCGCCGGACCGGGAGGGCACCGTCTGCAGGCCGGGGCAGGCCGGACGGGATTCTTGGTGCGCGACGGTTCAACCACCGCGACGAATTATCTCTTCAAAGTAGCGTCAACTGCACCTGATCTTTCCCGGCGGCAACGAACTGATCGGTCCGCAGCGTGCGCCGTTCGGCATTGAGACCGAGCCGCTTGGCGGTGATCTCGAAGCGCCGGCCGATCTGCCAGGCATAGGGACCCGCGCCCTTCATGCGCTTGCCCCATTCCGAATCGTAGTCCTTGCCATCACGCATCGACCGGATCAGCGACATCACATGGCGGTAGCGGTCGGGATAATGACGCAGCAGCCAGTCCTTGAAGATCGGGCTGACCTCCAGCGGCAGGCGCAGCACGACATAACCCGCCTCGCGCGCGCCGGCGGCGCGTGCCGAATCGAGGATGCGTTCCATCTCCTGGTCGGTCAGGCCGGGGATGATCGGCGCGACCATGACCGAAGCCGGAATGCCGGCATCCGAAAGCTGCCGGATAGCCTCCAGCCGCTTGGTCGGTGTCGACGCGCGCGGCTCCATGGTGCGCGCCAGCATACGGTCGAGCGTCGTCACCGACAGCGCCACCTTGGCGAGCCCGCGTTCGGCCATGCGCGACAGGATATCGATGTCGCGCGTCACCAGAGCGGATTTTGTGACGATGCCGACTGGATGGCCGCGCGCTTCCAGCACTTCGAGGATTTCGCGCATGATCCGGTATTGCTTCTCGATCGGCTGGTAGGGGTCGGTATTGGTGCCGATGGCGATGGTTCGTGGCTGGTAGCTGTCCTTCGAAAGCTCCTTGTCGAGCAAGCGCGCCGCATCCGGCTTGGCGAACAGCTTCGATTCGAAATCCAGACCCGGCGACAGGCCCATGAACGAGTGCGTGGGCCGGGCAAAGCAATAGACACAGCCATGCTCGCAGCCGCGATAGGGGTTGATCGAACGGTCGAAGGAAATGTCGGGCGATTCGTTGCGGGTGATGATGGTGCGCGGCTTCTCGACCTGCACTTCGGTCTTGAAGGGCGGCAGCTCCTCTAGCGAATTCCAGCCATCGTCGAACACGTGCCGGCTGACCGGCTCGAACCGGCCGGACGGATTGATGCCCGCCGACCTGCCACGGTTGCGGTCCGGACGGACACGCACGCCGCTCTGTTCGATCATCGCATTGGCCATCTCGGCCCTTCCTGCTCCGAAAGCCGCAATATCGGCGCGCACGATCTGTTCCATCTTCGCCCGCTCCCAGGGACTGTCCATGTTGTGTCGAATCGCTCTGTTCATGAAACTATTCCTATTTTGTTTATGAGAACAAAGCAAGAACTTTCTATGGTGCGCTGCGATAACTGGCGCTGTGCCGCGCTTTCCGCTATTCGGCTAAGAATGCTCAGCGTTCTCATCGAAACCCGCAATGACGAGGAGGGCCTTGCCCGCACGCTTGCCTCGCTGATTGGCGGCGCGGTCGAGGGCGTGGTGCGTGAAGTCATCGTCTGCGACACAGGCTCCACCGACCAGACCCATCGTGTGGCCGAGCATGCCGGCTGTCAGTATGCGACGGGCGGTGTCGCTGCCGGCATCCGCCAGGCCAAGGGTGACTGGCTACTGCTCTTGGAACCAGGCGCGCGGCTGATGGAGGGCTGGATCGATGAGGTTGTTGCACACACTGCCAAGCAAACCATGGCAGCGCGGTTTTCGCGGGCGCGTGGCAGCCGTATGCCGTTCCTGGCCCGCGTTTTTTCACGAAACCGCGCCTTGGCCGACGGATTGCTGATCAGCAAGCGCCAGGCAGCGGCCTCGGCGAAGAGTGCCGGCAGTGCCGAGGCCATCGCCCGCGGCCTCGCGACGAAGCGGCTCGACGCCGAGATCTGGATGGCGCCGGCCAGGCAGGAACGCTCTCCGAAGTGATTTTTTGCAGCTGCTCTGTCCATTGTGCATTGCACAAAATCTGACACGGGGTTAGCTTCCGGTTTACGCGGGTAAATTGGGTTTGGGTCATGCCGAGTGGTGAGCACCGATGCGGCATCGGTGACGCTCTCATAGCCCGAGGACCCGATGAAGCTTTCAACTCCCGACAAATCCGGTACGGCCAGTCTCGAGGCCATTGCGCGCAACGGCAGCCTGCTGCGGCGCATAGCAGTGCGCATTCCGACTTATCTGACGGACCTGCGCGAGAACCCTGCCTGGCTGCCGATGTTCGTGCTGGCGCGCACAATGGCTGGACGCCGCATGCATTGGCTGGGCGCAAAACGCGCCCGCCCATCCGCCAACGCGGGGGATACGATGTTTGCCGGCATCGAACGCAAGGCGGTGGTCGAAGCGCTGCGCTCGGACGGGCTGTTTTCGGGCCTGGTTTTGCCGCCCGCGATCCATGAAGAGATCGCTGACTTCGCCGGGCGCACGCCTTGCTTCGGCAATTTCGACCGCCGTCTCGAATTCATGCCGGGGGAACATGCCGAGGCCGAGAAGCGCTATGGCCGCTCGCTGCTCAGCGGGCATTTTTTCGAGCGCATCCTCGACTGCCCGGCGGCTCTCGCCATCCAGCGCGATCCGCTGCTTCTGGATGTTGCCGCGCACTATCTCGGCGGTCAGGCGAAACTGATCACGACGCGCGTTTGGTGGAGTTTTCCCACGGGTGCCGCTTCGGATGCCGACAAGAACCTTGCTTCGCTCGGCAAGTATCATTTCGACCTCGACGACTGGCGCATGCTGAAATTCTTCTTCTACCTCAAGCCGGTCGATGCCGACACCGGCCCGCATGTCTACGTCAGGGGCAGTCACAAGCGCCGCAGCCTCAAGCATCAGCTTACCCTTCTGGTCGGCCATCCCGCGCAACAGGTTCTGGATGTCTATGGCGAGCAGAGCCCGGTGACATTGACCGGCGAGGCCGGTCTCGGCTTCGTCGAGGACCCCTTTGGCTTCCACATGGGAACCGTGCCGGCGCGCACGCCGCGGCTGATGATGGAAGTCGGCTTCGGCGTATCGCCGCCGTCGCGCCGACGGTTTCACGGCGAGCCGGTCATCCGCTGAAAGCGAGCTATCCGAAGCTCATTTCGACAAGCATCCAGTGTGTGCGCCTGGCTTGGCGCTGCGCCCTGTTTTCGGCGGGAAACCGCGGTGCGAAACCGGTGTCTTGCCTCGATTTTTATGGAGCCGATTTGCCGCGCCGCAGATGCTCGTCCAGGCGCGGCATGATCTCGACGAAGTTGCACGGCATGTGCCGGTAGTCGAGCTGTGCCTTCAGGATGCCGTCCCACGCGTCCTTGCAGGCGCCCGGCGAGCCCGGCAGCACGAAGACGAAGGTGGCGTTGACGACGCCGCCGGTTGCCCGGCTCTGGATCGTCGAAGTGCCGATCTTGTCGTAGGAGATGCGGTGGAACACTTCCGAAAAGCCATCCATGCGCTTTTCGAAGATCGGCTCTAGCGCTTCCGGCGTCACGTCGCGGCCGGTTAAGCCGGTGCCGCCGGTGGTGATGACGACATCGATCGCCGCATCCTTCGACCAGCCGAGCACTTTGTCGCGGATTTTCTCGCGGTCGTCGGTGACGATATCGCGGGCCGCCAGGATGTGGCCGGTTTCCGTGATGCGGTCGGCCAGTGTTTGGCCGGATTTGTCGTCGGCGAGGCTGCGTGTGTCTGAAACGGTCAGCACCGCGATGCGCACGGGAATGAAGGAACGGCTCTCGTCAATCCTGGCCATCTGCGCCCTCCGATGCGATGCTGCGCGTCGCCGCGACGAACCAGTCGGGTTGGCGGCCGCGGATTTCGGCGGCCGCGCGCTTGGCGACATTGCCTGTTTCGAACAAGCCGAAACATGTCGCGCCGGATCCGGACATCCGTGAAAAACCCGATCCAGCCTTGTTCAGCCAGGAAAGCGCCCTGCCAATCGCAGGCTGCATCGTCAGCGCTGCCGGCTCGAGATCGTTGCGAGTGATCTCCAGCCAGTTGCGCAGGCTGTGAAAATCGATGCTGCGCGGCAGCGGCGGCAATGCTGCGTTGTCGCGGTGGGCAAGCGCTGCGAAGACCTCCGCCGTCGAGACCGGCGTGCCTGGATTGACCAGCACCAGCCCCAGTGCCGAAAAATCCGGCACCACCGACAGTTCGTCGCCGATGCCGCGCGCGACCAGCGGCCTGGCCGCCAGGCACATCGGCACATCGGCGCCAAGCGAGAGGCCGATCCGCGCCAGCTCGGTGCCATCGATGCCCAGGGTCCATGTCTCCACCAGCCCGCGCAGCACGGTTGCCGCGTCGCTCGAACCGCCGCCGACGCCGGAGGCAACCGGCAGGTTCTTTTCGAGCCGGATCGCAACCGGCGGTGTTCTCTGGTGCCCGACCGCCTGTCGCAAAGCATCGCGCGCCCTAAGCACGAGATTGCTGGCGTCGACAGGAACGGCCAGTGCGTAGCGGCCGGACACGGTAAACTCGTCGCTTTCGGCGAGCGCGATCTCGACCCTGTCGCCAAAGCGCGTGAACACCGCCAGGCTTTCGATCAAATGATACCCGTCAGGGCGCCTGCCGGTGACATGCAGCGCAAGATTAATCTTGGCGTACGCAGGCCAAGTGCGCACACCGAAAGCGGTGTCCACTGCGTTTGATGTAAGCGAAATGATGCTCAGTCCTTGGCCAGCCGGTACTCGCCGGTCTTCGGATCCTTGACCAGCGTACCCATCGTGCCGTTGGCCGCCTGCTTTTCGGTGCGCCGCACCTTGGCGGTCACGCGCTCGGCTTCGCGGATGAAGGTGCGGTAGCCGAAATAGGCGGCGACGCCAACGACGGTGAAGAAAATGATCTGCGGCATGCCAAAACTCCTCCCACGCTGGGCCGGCGAAGGCGGCCGGTAGGGCCGGTTGATGCATATCGCTCAAAAGTAGATCCGGAAACGACATGCATGAGACTTCAAACTCTCATGCTAGACGGTTTCGCCGGGTTTTCAAAGCCCGAACCGGGACCACAACGCGCGCTCTTCCGCCGCATCGATCACGCCGCTGGCCGCAGCCGCGGCGATATCGGGAACTGAGAAGCCCTTGCTCGAACCGAACAGGCCGAAGCGGCCGAGGAAACCACGCGGCGCCGTGATCAGCCTGAGCTGGGTTTTTTCCCCGAAACGGGTCTTCAGCACCGTGCGCATGTCGCCGAGCGCATCGACCAGGCCGAGCTCAAGGCCCTTGATGCCTGTCCAGAACAGGCCGGTGAACAGATCGGGATCGTCTTTCAGTTTCGTGCCGCGCCGCTCCTTGACGAGGTCGATGAAGGTTGCGTGCACTTCGAGCTGCAGCGCCTTCAGGCGTTCGACGTCTTCCTTCTTTTCGGGCTTGAACGGATCGAGCACCGCCTTGTTCTGGCCAGCGGTGTGGACACGGCGCTCGACGCCGATCTTCTTCATCAATTCCGGGAAGCCAAACGAGGCCGACACCACGCCGATCGAACCGACGATGGAGGACGGATCGGCAAAGATCTCGTCGCCGGCGACCGCGATCATGTAGCCGCCCGATGCTGCGACGTCTTCGACGAAGACCAGCACCTTTTTGTTCTTTTCGCTCGCCAGGTCACGGATACGCTTGAAGATCAGCCGCGACTGCACCGGCGAGCCGCCAGGCGAATTGATCGAAATGGCGACCGCCGGCGCATCGTAGGAAAACGCCTTCTCGATGAGGCCGGCGGTGGAGGCCAGCGACAGGCTCGGCCGGAACGGGCCGCCGCCGGCCATGATCGTGCCATGCAGCCGAATGACCGGAATGGTGACGACGGTGGAGCGCCAGGATTTCGGCAGCAGGCGGTTGATAAGGCGTTTCACGGGCGCGGTCTCCGGTCGATGGGTTGCAGGCATGTAGGCATTTCCCGGCCAACGGCAATGTGGGGGCCAAGAATAGCTCAATCCCCGAACAGCGAGGCGAGGCCGTTGGTGATCATTTCGCTGCGCTCATCAGGGCCATCGCCCGATTGCGCGTGCAACATCAGCGGAGGGCGTATGGCAAGCTTTCCCCGCGCCCCGAGCGCCGCCCTGACGACGATGCGGATCGCCGCTGCGTCGGGGCGAGGGTGGACCGCAAGTATCTCGGCATCCCCGAACCGGCCGGTGATCGCATCCAGAATGGCGCCGAGCTGTTCGGGCCGCGCGATCACGGCCAGCCCGCCGCGCGGCCTGACCACCGCCGCCGCGCTGCGAATCCAGCTCTCGAACAGCCCGTCCTCCATGACATGCGCCTCCTTTCGCAGGCGATCGGGTGTGGCGCGGTCACGTGCGGCGTTGAAAGGCGGGTTCATGATGACGAAGTCGAAGTCGTTGTCGGCAAGGCCGGCGGCCGCCCGTGCCCGGCCCGATACGGTGACGTCAGCGACGAGCACGGATGCGCGATCGCTGAGATGCGCATTGCCGGGATGGGCAAGGGTAGCTGCGGCGAAGGCCGCCATTTCGGGAGCGCGTTCGACAAGCACCGCCTCGGCGGCCGAACAGCGCGACAGCACCGCCAGGCCGGCGGCCCCGGCACCGGAGCCGAAATCGGCAAGACGCCCGCCAAAGGAGGATGGCAGGGACGCCGCTAGCATCATCGCATCCATGCCGGCGCGATGACCGCCTTGCTTGGGCTGCACAAGCCAGAATCGGCCGCGATGGAAAGCGTCGACCGTATGGGCCAGTGTGTCCGGGACAAGGAGGGCTGGTGCGGCGGACATTATTTCCCGCGAATCTCGTTGGCGATGCCCGCATCGGTCAGGATGCGCCGCGCCGCGTCGGCCTTGTCGGCGTCGACCATGACTCGCCGCGGCAGGATGCCGAGCGAGCCGTCGAGCACGCTCATGTTCTGGTCGGCGACGAAGCAGCCGATGCCGGCATCGCGCATCAGCGATTCGACAAAGGAGATGATGACGGCGTCGTTGGTGCGAATGAGCTCTATCATCGGGCGAAACTCTCAGTTTGCAGCGCTGATGTAAACGGGCAGGCGGATTCCGAGCTCCGTTTGGACGCCGGTTGACATTCTGTCGCCGCCGCCGCGCCAATTCGCCACTTGCCGTGGCCGTGTCCGCCGCCCTAGAGTCCATGCAGGGACTAAGGGTGCCGTCGCACGCTCTATACCAAGACGGGAGTGATTGTCGTGGGTGTCGTTCTCAACATCGAAAACGGGAAGCGGGAGCCCGCCTCCATCAAGGATATGATCGATCTGACGGCGGCCGACATGGGTCGCGTCAATGAATTGATCTTGTCCAAGGCCGGCTCCGACGTCGAGATGATCCCCGAAATCGCCAACCATCTGATCTCGTCCGGCGGCAAGCGGCTGCGGCCGATGCTGACGCTCGCCGCAGCGCAGATGTTCGGCTATGCCGGCGAGGGTCACGTCAAGCTCGCAACCTCAGTCGAATTCATGCACACGGCGACGCTTCTGCACGACGATGTCGTCGACGAGAGCGGCATGCGGCGCGGCAAGAAGACCGCCCGCATGATCTGGGGCAACCAGGCGAGCGTGCTGGTCGGCGACTTCCTGCTCGGCCAGGCCTTCCGCATGATGGTCGACGTCGGCTCGCTCGAGGCGCTCGACATCCTGTCGAGTGCGGCTTCGATCATCGCCGAGGGCGAGGTGATGCAGCTTGCCGCCGCCAAGAACCTCGAAACCACCGAGGACGAGCATTTCGCCGTCATCAAGGCCAAGACCGCCGCACTTTTTTCGGCGGCTGCCGAGGTCGGCCCGGTCATCGCCCAGGCGACCCGCAACGACCGTGC
Source organism: Mesorhizobium sp. (assembly GCA_004017275.1). GTDB lineage: Bacteria > Pseudomonadota > Alphaproteobacteria > Rhizobiales > Rhizobiaceae > Mesorhizobium. Next base: position 663,762 of record SAKE01000001.1, read on the forward strand.
CGCGCTACGCTCCTACGGCATGAATCTCGGCCTTGCTTTCCAGCTGATCGATGACGCGCTGGACTATGGCGGCACCAGCAAGGATCTTGGCAAGAATGTCGGCGACGATTTCCGCGAGGGCAAGGTGACCTTGCCGGTCATCCTCGCCTATCGGCGCGGAACCAAGGCCGAGCGCACTTTCTGGAAGCGCGCCATCGAGGACAATGTCACCGATGACGCCGGCCTGGAGAAGGCGATCGGCTTGATGACCCGCCACGGCGCCATCGCCGACACGATCGGACGAGCCCGCCATTTTGGCGAGATCGCCCGTGATGCCTTGGCGCCGCTGGAAGCGACGCCGCAGAAATCGGCGCTGGTCGACGTCATCGATTTCTGCATCAGCCGGGTGAACTGAGGGTTGGCTTTTCGCGACGTTCCTCCTGCGCTGGGGAGGAAGTTTGGGAATTCGGTCCCGCCGTCTCGACAAGTCGCCCCGCCGCAAATTATCTATAAAACATGGCAAAAGGCACAGACGACACCATCGCGGTGCGCATCAGCAAGGTGCTGGCGGACCGCATCATCTCCGGCGCGATCGAGCCGGGAGCCAGGCTTCGGCAGGATCATATCGCCGAGGAATTCCAAACCAGCCATGTTCCGGTGCGCGAAGCGTTCCGGCGTCTCGAGGCGCAAGGCTTGGCCGTTGGTGAACCGCGACGCGGCGTGCGTGTCGCGTCTTTCGATCTCGGCGAGGTCAAGGAAGTCGCCGAAATGCGGGCGGCGCTCGAAGTGCTGGCGCTGCGTCATTCGGTGCCACACCTGACCTCTAACATTCTCGATCTCGCAGAGGAGGCGACCAAGGCTGGCGACAAGTCCCGCGATGTCAGGTCGTGGGAGGAAGCCAATCGCGCCTTTCACCGCTTGATCCTGACGCCATGCGGCATGCCGCGCCTGCTCGCCACCATCGATGATCTGCATGCGGCAAGTGCTCGTTTCCTGTTCGCGGCATGGCGCTCCGAGTGGGAGACGCGCACCGATCAGGATCACCGCGCGATACTCACCGCCTTGCGACAGGGAAACACCGAATCGGCAGCGGCAACGCTGGGGCGGCATGTCCAATGGATTGGCCGCAAACCGGTGAGGACGGCTTCAGGGACGACGCGCGAAGCGTTCGCGATCGTCGGATAGAAGCAATTCCAGGAAAAGTTTGAAACAGTTTCCCGAGAAAGGTGCATGGCGCTTTCCCTTGGGAAACGCGGAAAACAAAAGGTGCTGGACGGCCTCCGCTAAAGCCAAGGCTTGCTATCTCGCAGAAATTGTGGATTCGATAATAGATCGAAAAAAGAAATTATCTATAATTTGCAATCGATCGAAGGAATCCCAATGACAGACGTCGCATTTTCATCCGGCAAGCCGTCGTTCAGCCCGCTCCGGCTTCAGGATCGTTCCCATGCCTGGCAGGTTGGAGCCGTCGTGCTCGGCACGCTGTTCCTGGCGCTGTCGTCATACATCGAAGTGCCGATGGTGCCGGTTCCGGTGACCATGCAGACCTTCGCCGTGACATTGATAGGCGCGCTCTATGGCTGGCGGCTTGGCGCGGCCACCATCGCGGCGTGGCTGGTCGAGGGTGCTGTCGGTTTTCCGGTTCTGTCCGGAGGGGCAGCGGGTGCTTCACATTTCGTCGGCCCGACAGGCGGTTATCTCTTCGCCTTCCCGCTTGTCGGCGCGCTTGTCGGCTGGCTGGCTGAACGCGGCTGGAACGGCAACCGGGTGGTGCTTGCCTTCGCCGCCATGCTGCTTGGCAACCTGGCCTGCTTGGTTCTCGGCACCATCTGGCTTGCCGCCATGATCGGCACTGAGCAGGCCATCACCTTTGGGTTCCTGCCTTTTCTCATCGGCGGTCTGCTCAAGTCCGCGCTCGGTGCCGCGACGCTCATGGCCCTTCCCGGCGGCAAGGCGAAACCGGCCAATCCGTGACAATCAGGCTACGCGCCCACCACCTCCTTTGCCTGCTCACCTATGTCGGCAAGGGATACACTCCCGCTTTCACCGCCAATTATGATCGCGTCGCGGGGCGCCTGAGCCGGGGCGAGGACATCCTCCTCGTTTCCGGCCCGGACGATGTCTGCGCCCCGTTGCTCGACGAACCAGAACCGCACTGTCTCAACGAGAGCATCGTGGAGCGGGACCGGCTCGCTGCGCAGGATTTGGAGGAATTGCTGGCGCGCCCAATCCGCGTCGGCGCCAGCCTCGATTTCGACGGCGCGATGCTGGCGCGGATGCGGCAGGCGTTTTCGGCTGGCCGCGTGCGCAAGGCTTGTGTCGGCTGTGAGTGGAATGAGCTGTGCAGCACGATCGCAGCCGGCGGGTATAGCGACACGCTGGTGCAGCGGTCCGCCTCGCCAGGCGAACGCTGACATCGGTCCGAGCCTCAGCGGTCGATCTGTGTATATTCGGCTCCGCGCAGGGCCATGGCCGAAATTCAAGACCGGAAACTGGTGCCTGTCGCCATGGTTTGTTAATCGGGTGCCCGGATTGTGAATTCGAGGCGGATTGAAGCGTGACCCCAAAAAGGCCATGCTTTGTCAGGATGATCGAGTCTACGCCGATCCCGCTGACGCGGTGATGGTGCCTGGCTGAAAGGGATACGATGCGGCAAGGACGTGCGCGCTGGCTGACAAGGCTGGCAATTGTGACAGGCATGGCGATCTCGGCTGTGCCGACCTATGCCAAGCAAACCACCGAACCGGTCAAGATCACGTCGTTCTCGGGCGCTTATCTGGCAGCCCGGATCGCCGAGGGCGACAACGACCTCGACAGCGCCATCGCCTACTACAAGCAGGCCCTGGCCTTCGACCCGAGCGACACCGGCCTGCAGCAGAGCCTGATGCTGTCGCTGATCGCGCAAGGCCGCTTCGACGAATCCCTGGTCTATGCCGACAAGCTCAAGGAAGTGCCTGATGTTGAGCGCTTCTCGCGCCTGGCACTGGCAGTCGATTCCTTCCACAAGAAGGACTTCACCAAGGCGCAGTACTGGCTCAAGCTGTCGCTGGAATCCGATCTCGACCGGCTGATCTCCGGTGTGATGTCCGGCTGGGCGCAGCAAGGCGCCGGCGAGCCCGCCGATGCGATGGCCTCCATCGACAAGCTGCAGGGGCCGGATTGGTTCGGCCTGTTCAAGTCATTCCATCGCGCCCTGATCGCCGATGCGTCCGGCATGCCCGAAAAGGCCGAAGCAATCTACGCCGCGACCATGCAGGACACCGCCGCCGGTGGCGCGGCCCCTGAAACCTGGATGCGCAGCGCCCAGGCCTATGCCTCGTTCCTGGCCCGCAAGGGCGACAAGACCAAGGCGCTGTCGGTGCTCGATCAGGCCGAGGCGTTTTCGCCCGGCAAGCTGGAAATTGTCGCCTTGCGCGACAGAATTACCAAGGGCGACAAGATTGCGCCCCTGGTTGCCGGTCCGTCCGATGGTTCTTCCGAGATACTGCTCGATCTCGCCACCGCGCTCAACCGTGGCGGCGGCGAGCCGTTCGTCCGTCTTTATCTGCAATATGCGCTCGCCCTCAAGCCCGACAGCGACGCAGCACTGGTGCAACTCGCTGCCGTGTCCGAGCAGTTGAAGGACGGCGAGGGCGCCATCGCGCTCTATCGGCGGATTCCTGCCACCTCGCCGCTGAAGGAGCTTTCGGACCTGCAGCTCGGCCTCAACCTTGCCGATCTCGACCGCCACGAGGAGGCGATCACTCATCTGAAGGCTTTCGTCGACGCCCACCCCAATGACATGCGCGCCTATCTGGCGCTCGGCGGCGTCTATTCCTCGAAGGATGATTTCCGCTCGGCCGCCACTCTCTACGACAAGGCTGTCGAGGCGCTGAAGACGCCGACCGCGGCCAACTGGAACATCTTCTACCAGCGCGGCATCGCCTATGAGCGCCTGAAGGAATGGCCCAAGGCCGAGCCGAACTTCCGCAAAGCGCTGGAACTGTTCCCCGATCAGCCGCAGGTGCTGAACTATCTCGGCTATTCCTGGGTCGACATGAACACCAACCTCAAGGAAGGCCTGGCGATGATCCAGAAGGCCGTCGATCTTAGGCCGAGCGACGGTTACATCGTCGATTCGCTGGGTTGGGCCTATTTCCGCCTCGGCCGATTCGACGACGCGGTGCGCGAAATGGAACGCGCCGTGTCGCTGAAGCCGGAAGATCCGGTTCTCAACGACCACCTCGGCGATGCCTACTGGCGCGTCGGCCGCAAGCTGGAAGCCACCTTCCAGTGGAACCAGGCCCGCGACCTGAAGCCGGATCCCGACGTGCTTGCCACCTTGCAGCAGAAGCTGATGAAGGGCCTCCCGCCGATCGAATCCAACACGGCGCAGGAGACCCCGAAGGTCAAGCCAGAGCCGGTGCCCGCCCCGAAGGGGTGAGTTAGCCATTAGAATTCAATGCGAACGGGGCTCTTATCGGGGTCCCGTTTTCGTTTGAACCGCGTATCCGGCTGACTGCCTCAGAAGAGCTTGCGATAGACGACAAACCCGGAGTGCTCAGCGACCTTGTCGTAGAGCTTCATTGCGGTGTCGTTGGTCTCATGTGTCAGCCAGTATACCCGGCCTGAGCCGGCCGCCTGGGCACGCTCATAGACGCCCTCGATCAGCGCCCGGCCGATGCCTTTTCCTCGCGAGGCCTGCGTGGTGAAAAGGTCCTGCAGATAGCAATTCGGCGCGATCGCCGTGGTGCTGCGGTGGAGGAGGTAGTGCACGAGGCCGAGAAGCCGTCCTTCGCTTTCGGCGACCAGTGCATGGACCGGCTCACAGGCATCGAAGAAGCGAGACCATGTCATCTGGGTGATCTCGCCCGGCAGGGCCGTTTCACCGGAGCGGCCATAAAATGCGTTGTAGCCGTCCCACAGCGGCAGCCATCGGTCGAAGTCCTGTCGCGCAATGGGGCGGACGATGATTGGGCTGGGCATGGCGGAACCTTGTCGTTGATGCGGGCGAAGCCCATAGAACAGACCGCAGGCCCTCATGGCCGGCAATAGGCCAGCCGCTCGCAATGCTTTCAACGACATGTTCGCCGGCGCGCTTTGCTTGACGCTTCAACGCCGGGTCTCTAGGACGTGCCGGCAAGCTAGCCTGTGCTGTCGAGGCCCCCGTGACAATTGAAATCCCGACCATTGAAATATCAGCCCATATGCATCCCAGCCGGTCGTTCCAGGGGCTGATCCTGACCTTGCACAACTACTGGGCGGCCTATGGCTGCGTCATCCTGCAGCCCTACGACATGGAAGTCGGCGCCGGCACCTTTCATCCGGCAACGACGTTGCGCGCGCTTGGGCCAAAACGCTGGAACGCCGCCTATGTCCAGCCGTCGCGCCGCCCCAAGGACGGGCGTTATGGCGAGAACCCGAACCGGCTGCAGCACTATTACCAGTATCAGGTGATCCTGAAGCCCAACCCGCCCAATTTGCAGGAGCTCTATCTCGGCTCCCTGGCGGCGATCGGCGTCGATCCGCTGCTGCACGACATCCGCTTCGTCGAGGACGATTGGGAAAGCCCGACGCTGGGCGCCTGGGGGCTCGGCTGGGAATGCTGGTGCGACGGCATGGAAGTGTCGCAGTTCACTTATTTCCAGCAGGTCTGCGGTATCGAATGCGCGCCGGTGGCAGGCGAACTGACTTACGGGCTGGAACGGCTGGCCATGTATGTGCAGGGCGTCGACAATGTCTACGACCTCAACTTCAATGGCCGCGAAGGCGCCGACAAGGTCACCTATGGCGATGTCTTCCTGCAGGCCGAGCAGGAATATTCGCGCCACAATTTCGAATACGCCAACACGGCGATGCTTTTGCGCCACTTCGAGGATGCCGAGGCCGAGTGCAAGGCGTTGCTGGATGCGGGTGCGCCGGCATCTAACGACAATTTGCCGATGCACCGGATGGTTTTCCCAGCCTATGATCAGTGCATCAAGGCCAGCCACGTCTTCAACCTGCTCGACGCGCGCGGCGTGATTTCGGTCACCGAACGGCAGAGCTACATCCTGCGGGTGCGCAATCTGGCCAAAGCCTGCGGCGAGGCGTTTTTGAAGACGCAGGCGGGTGGCTTGGCGGCCTGAGTCAGGCCTGCTTCATCTCGAAGGTAGCTTTGATCGGCAGAATGTTCTGGCTGCTGGCACCGTCGATCGTGCGCAATGCCTGCCTTACGCCCGGCATTGCGAAGGCACCGTGAGCCTGCGCGGTGAAGCAGGCGCCGAGCGCGAGGATCTGTAGAAGTCTGGATGCCGTTTTCATGGTCGTTGAGCCAATAGTTCCCTGCCTGAGCGTGGGTCGCTTCAGCGCTGCGTTCGGTTCATGGAAATCTTTGATCCAAGGACGGGTGGCATAGTCTCGCCCCGACAGGGCGGCCAAAATTTGTGTAAAGGGTGACAGCAGCCAGCCGAGTTGCTATGCCCTCTTACCTCCCCCTCGATGGGGGAGGTCGCCGCGTAGCGGCGGGTGGGGGTGCTAGCGCGGTTTTCTATGCCGAAGCTCGATCGGTTCAAGTTGCTGTCCGCGCAACGGCTCCGTGCGGCAATGACCGACGAGGAACGCATCTTGTGGCGGCATCTGTGGCGCATTCCAGTGGAAGGCACCCATTTCCGCAAACAGGCGCCGGTCGGCATTTACTTCCCCGATTTCATCTCGCACCGGTTGAAACTGATCATTGAGGTGGATGGTGCTCATCACAGTTTCGATGGTCAGCAACACCACGACGAGATTCGTACGAAATGGTTTGAGAGCCAGGGCTATCGTGTCGTTCGCTTCTGGAACCATGAAATCAAAAACGAACTGGATTCCGTACTCGATACGATCTATGCGGCGGTGGAAGAACGGAAATCACACCTTGGCTCGCTAGACGCTGAAGGTGCTTGAGACCGAGACGCCGCCACCCCACCCCGGCGCTAACGCGCCGACCCTCCCCATCGAGGGGAGGGTGAGGAGCTACAATGCCTGACTTGCTTCTAGAACTCCGCTCGGAAGAGATTCCTGCCCAGCTGCGCGACCGCAGCGCCGGAGGCGTGAGGACGCGCAAACAGGAAAATGGCATGCGGGCGGAGACACTCTGATGCCGGATTTGTTGCTCGAACTTCGCTCCGAGGAAATCCCCGCCCGCATGCAGCGCAAGGCGGCGGGTGACCTCAACAAGATGCTGACCGACGGTCTGGTCGAGGCGGGGCTGACCTATGAAGCGGCGCGCGAGTACTGGACGCCGCGGCGTCTGACGCTCGACATCAGGGGCCTGACCGCACGCTCGAAGGATATTCGCGAGGAGATCAAGGGGCCTTCGATATCAGCGCCTGAACAGGCGGTCCAAGGTTTCCTGCGCAAGGCCGGACTTTCGTCGATCGCCGAGGCGCATGTCCATTCCGATCCGAAGAAAGGCGACTTCTATGTCGCCCATATCTCGAAGCCGGGCAGGGCGGCGGAAGAGATCATCGCCGAGCTGGTGCCGGGCATCATCCGCAATTTCCCATGGCCGAAATCGATGCGCTGGGGGCCGGCCTCGGCCAAGCCCGGCTCATTGCGCTGGGTGCGGCCGCTGCAATCGATCCTGTGCACCTTCGGCCCGGAGACCGAGGAACCTGTGGTGGTCGATTTCGAGATCGACGGCATCCGCTCCGGCAACATCAGCTACGGCCACCGTTTCCATGCGCCCGATGCCATCACCGTGCGCCGCTTCGACGATTATGTCTCCAAGCTGGAAGCGGCGAAGGTCGTGCTCGATGCCGACCGCCGCAAGGAGATCATCCTTGCCGACGCCCGCAATCTCGCCTTCGCCAACGGGCTCGACCTGGTCGAGGACGACGGGCTGCTGGAGGAAGTGTCCGGGCTGGTCGAATGGCCGGTCGTGCTGATGGGCGCGTTCGAAGAGGCTTTCCTGGCCATTCCGGCCGAGGTGATCCGGCTGACCATCCGCGCCAACCAGAAGTGCTTTGTTACCCGGCCGCAAGGCGAGGGCGAGGCTCTGTCCAGCCGCTTCATCCTCACCGCCAACATCGAGGCCAAGGACGGCGGCAAGGAGATCGCCCATGGCAACGGCAAGGTGGTGCGCGCCCGCCTGTCCGACGCGCTTTATTTCTGGACGACCGACCAGGGCGATTTGCCTGACCTCGGCGAGCTCGAGGCATCGGCGGAAAAGTTCGGGCTCGATCTGAAAAAGCCGCTCGACCAGCGCATGGCCCGCCTCGACCATCTCAATGTGACCTTCCATGCTAAGCTCGGCACGCAAGGCGAGCGGGTTGAGCGGTTGAAAGAACTGGCCGAAGAGCTATCGCCGATCGTAGGCGCAGATCCCAAGTTGTCGCACCGCGCCGCAGTTCTCGCCAAGGCCGATCTGACCACAGAGGTCGTCGGCGAATTTCCCGAATTACAAGGCGCCATAGGGCGCAAATACGCGCTGCTTCAAGGCGATCATGCTTCGGTCGCGGCAGCCATTGAGGAGCACTATAAGCCACAAGGCCCTTCCGACCGCGTGCCGAGCGACCCGGTTTCGATCACCGTGGCGCTCGCCGACAAGCTCGACACGCTGGCCGGCTTCTGGGCCATCGACGAAAAGCCGACAGGGTCGAAGGATCCCTATGCACTGCGTAGAGCGGCGCTGGGTGTGGTGAGGATCATACTGGAAAACAAGATCAGGCTTTCCCTGGGTGTCGCCATTGCGGCGACGGTGGCCTCGGCGCTCGCGGCATATGAACGGCTCGGCGACGGGGCTGAGAGCCGTGGTATGGTCACGATGCTCGATTCCCGCATTCGCGAGTACAAGGGGGCAAGCCAGCTATTGTCGGAAGCGGGCCTGATCTCCAGATTGTTGAAGGGCGGGCTGGTCAGCGCAAATTCGCAAACCTTTGGCTCCTCCGATCAGGAACGAGAGTTCTTCGATGGCCAGCGTATGATGGAATTGGAGGCATCGCTGTCGCCATTCATCGCCGACCTCATCGTCTTCTTCCATGACCGCCTGAAGGTCTACCTCCGTGACCAAGGTGCACGCCACGACCTGATCGATGCAGTGTTGGCGGCAGGTTCGCGCCCAATCTCCCAACGACGATCTGCTGCAGATCGTGCGCCGCGTCGAGGCGCTCGGCACCTTCCTCGACACCGAGGATGGCAAGAACCTGCTTGCCGGCACCAAGCGTGCGGCCAACATCTTGGCCGCCGAGGAGAAGAAGAAAACAGCGGTCGCCGAAACCGTTGAGCCGGCTCTGTTTCGCGAGGATACCGAGAAATCGCTGTTTGCGGCCGTGAATCAGGCTGAGAAGCAAGCCGGCGAAGCGATTCAAAACGATGACTTTTCCGGCGCCCTGCTGGCGCTTAGCGTGTTGCGCGAACCGGTTGATTCATTCTTTGAGCATGTTCTCGTGAATGATGAAGACCAGGCCGTGCGTGCCAACCGCCTGGCGCTGCTCGCCCGGATCCGCGCGGCAACCAATCAGGTCGCGGATTTCTCGAAGATAGCCGGTTAAGGCGAAGAAAATATTCTTTGCCGCCGGCCGTTCGAGCCGGCTTACAGTCATATGGCGATGACCTCTCCGTGGCAAAAGGGACATGTTCCCCAACCCCACGGAGGCTCCCATGAATTCCGATCACGAAATCGAAGTGACAGAAGAAACTCCCGCCGAGGCGCTTGAATCCGCTTCCGAAACCACCCTCGATCATGCCGCCGCCGCTGCTGTCGAAGCCGCTGACCTGTCTGACGATGACGGCGACGATGAAGAAGGCGAAGAGTCTGTCGAAGCCGCCACGCTCTCGGATGACGGCGAAGAAGATGAGGACGAAGACGACGCCGACGACAGCGTGAAGGCCGAAGGCGATGACGCTGAAGATAGCGACGACGAAGAGTCCGAAGAGGACGACGACAAGGAAGAAGCCGCCTGAGATTTCAGCCGCTATTGATGAAAAAAAGGCGGCGCCAACGCGCCGCCCTCTTTTGTCATTCCTTCCGGGTGCAGACCCCGTCAGTTCTCGAGAATGCTGACGCGCACGCTGTTTTCGTAGACGTCGACCTGGATCAGCGGTTCGCCATTGACGATGGCGCGCTTGGTCGAGGAGCTCATGGCGCCGCCGCGCTCCAGCATGCGTTGCAGGTCAGCGCGCTGGTCGTTGGTCCTGAACCAGCCATCGCCCTCGTCGTCGCTGTCGCGGCGGTGGAATTTGTGCCAGTTGGCGCGGTCCTGCCGCACCATTTGCGCGGCATTGTCGAGCGCATAGCCGTCACTCGCCTGATGATCGCGATCGGAAATGCGGGCGACATAGGATCCCAGCATGTCGTCGGCATGAGCCGCGCCGGCGCCCAGCAGTGACGCCAGCAGAAGCCCAGCCGCGATGACGATTCCAGATTTTCTCATGATCAAACCCTTTGCCCCTAGCGATGAAACCCCGTCTGCCAGAGCCGCCCGACGAAATCTAGCCGATGGCGTCTCGCGGCTGAAATAAACCGAAACGGGATTTGCCTGGCAATGGTGCGCCGGGCGCCAGACCGCCGTCAAGTCACGCCAACAACGTCAGGCTGCCTTTGAGCCGGGGCTACTTGGCATAGCCGTTGGGAGGCATCCGCTGACCTGCTGCCTCCTCCGGAGCACTCGGCGGGTTGGATTGGGCCTCAGTGTTGCCCGAGGGTGCCGCGGAGGCCGTTGCCGGCGCGGTGCCTGCAGCCGGCGCGGTCTCAGTGGCCGGCGCGGCACCTGTCGCTGGTGCAGCGGTTGGCGCCGGTGCCGGGAAGTCGGGACCAGTAACGCCGCCACGAATGACCATCGGGCTTTGCTGGAAGCCATGCCTGGCCTCTGGCTTGTCCGGGATCGCCGCCACCTTTTCATCGGTGACGTCGGGCTGCGCTTCCCCTATTGCCACCACCGACTTCGCATCGCTGGCGTTGACGGCATCGGCGGTTTTAGGCTGGCTGGGGGCACCGATCCTGACGATCGATGGTGTCGAGGACGGCGCACCCGGAAAAACCAGCGACGAGGCCTGAGCCCCACCGGTCACCGCGGCCAGAACAATTCCCATCAGTATGCGTGCAGACACTGACATAGCTCCCCCTTTTGCCCAGAAGCTGCTCGATAGCAGACCGCAATTGATGCGGGCTTTCGCGGAAACGTAGCATTTTAGGAATTGATAAATCGCCAATGCCCCGATTTGTCCAACAACCGATTGCCCAACAGCCGGCTTGCCCAACGGTCGCCATCGTATTACGCACCCCGCATCTGTGAGGTGACGAGAGTGGCTGAAATACTTAGCTCGGGCGAGGCGCTGGAGCGGGCGCTGGCGCTGCTCAAGAGCGGCGATGTCGTCGCCATCCCGACGGAAACCGTCTACGGGCTTGCCGGCGACGCCTCCAACGGCATCGGCGTGGCCCGCATCTTCGAAGCCAAGGGGCGGCCGCGCTTCAACCCGCTGATCGCCCACGTCGCCGACATGGCGATGGCCGAGCGCCTCGCGCTGTTCGATCCGCTGTCGACGAAACTGGCGCTGGCGTTCTGGCCCGGTCCGCTGACGCTGGTGCTGCCGCAACGGCCCGGCAACGGCATCCATCCATTGGTGACCGCCGGGCTCGATACGATTGCCTTGCGCATGCCGAAGGGCTTTGGCGGCGACCTGATCGCCAGGTTGGGCCGCCCGCTTGCAGCACCCAGCGCCAATTCATCCGGCAGGATCAGCGCAACGACCGCGCAAGCGGTGGCGGCCGATCTCGGCGCGCGGATAAAGCTGGTGGTCGATGGCGGCGCGACCCCGGTCGGGCTGGAATCGACCATCGTCAAGGCCGAAGGCAACAGAGTGCGGCTGCTGAGGCCCGGTGGCATTGCCGCCGAAGAGATCGAGGCGGCCATCGGCATGGAGCTGTTGCGCGGCGGGGCCGCCGGCGTCGAGGCGCCGGGCATGCTTGCCTCGCACTATGCGCCGGGCGCTGCGATACGGCTCAACGCCGACACGGTCGGCGAGGGCGAGGGCTTGCTCGGCTTCGGCGGCCAGCGGGCGCAAGGCTGGCGACACGCCGCCGCTTTCCTCAATTTATCTGAAACCGGAGACCTGCGCGAAGCGGCGAGCAATCTGTTCGCTTACATGCAGGAACTCGACCGCAGTGGCGCGCCGACCATCGCCGTCGAGCCGGTTCCCTTCGACGGTCTCGGCGAAGCGATCAACGATCGGCTGTCGCGCGCGGCCGCCCCTCGTGACATCTAACAGCCTACATCATAGCTTTCCCCATGACCGAAATTTCAGACAGACTCGATCCCGCTCTCATCGATCGCTTCGCGGCGATCGTCGGCGACAAATATGCGCTGCGTGACGAGCGCGACATCGCGCCTTACCTCATTGAACGGCGCGGGCTCTGGCACGGCGCGACATCGCTGGTGCTGCGGCCCGGCAGCGTCGACGAGGTCAGCCGGATCATGCGGCTGGCGACCGAAACGAGAACGCCGATCGTGCCGCAAAGCGGCAACACCGGCCTGGTCGGCGCCCAGGTGCCGGACAGATCAGGCCGCGAGATCATCCTGTCGCTGTCGCGGCTGAACCGCATCCGCGAGATCGATGTCCTGTCCAACACGGTGACGGTCGAGGCCGGTGTCATCCTGCAGACGCTGCAGGAGGCGGCCGATGCCGCCGACCGGCTGTTTCCACTGTCGCTGGCCGCGCAAGGCTCCTGCCAGATCGGCGGCAATCTGTCGTCCAATGCTGGCGGCACCGGCGTGCTTGCCTATGGCAATGCGCGCGAACTCTGCCTCGGTGTAGAGGTGGTGCTGCCGACCGGTGAGGTGTTCGACGATCTGCGCAAGCTGAAGAAGGACAACACCGGCTACGATCTGAAAAACCTGTTCGTTGGCGCCGAAGGCACGCTCGGCGTCATCACCGCTGCCGTGCTCAAGCTGTTCCCGAAGCCGAAGGGGCGCGAAGTCGCTTTCGTCGGTCTGTCGTCGCCTGAAGCGGCACTTTCCCTGTTCAGCCTGGCCATGGATCGTGCCGGGGCAGCACTGACCGCTTTCGAACTGATCGGCAGGCGGCCATATGATTTCACGCTGGCACATGCCCAGGGCGTGGTGCGGCCCTTGGTCGGGGACTGGCCGTGGTACGTGCTGATGCAGATTTCATCGGGCCGTTCATCGGAGGATTCGCGGGCGTTGATCGAGGACGTGCTCTCGGCCGGCCTCGAACAGGAATTCGTCGGCGACGCCGTCATTGCGGCGAGCCTCGGACAGGGGGATGCCTTCTGGACTTTTCGCGAACTGCTGCCCGAAGCGCAAAAGCCGGAGGGCGCCTCGATCAAACACGACATTTCGGTGCCTATTGCGTCGATCCCGCGCTTCATCGAAGAAGCCGCCGGCGCAGTGGCGTCGGTGAGCGCAGGCGCCCGCGTGGTTTGCTTCGGCCATATGGGCGACGGCAATCTCCACTATAACATCTCGCGGCCCGTCGACGGCGACGACGAGGCGTTTCTCGCTCTCTATCATTCCATGAACAAGGCGGTGCACGACGTGGTGCGCAGCCTGCACGGTTCGATCTCGGCCGAGCATGGCATCGGCCAGTTGAAGCGCGACGAACTGATCGCCACCGCGCCGCCGATGGCGATCGATCTGATGCGCAGGGTGAAAGCTGCCTTCGACCCCGCCGGCATCATGAATCCCGGTAAGGTTATCTGATCCTTTCGACATCTTGTGGCTGGTGGGATTCCGATAACCATCCCTGAGATCAGCAAAATTTAACCGACTTTCTTAAGCGCGGCGGTAAGGAGCCGGCGCTACTGTCTCCATACAAACGAGGCTGGAAAAACCGGCCCGGAGAGAACCGGACACCGGCTCTCAGGAGACAGACAGGAAGGCACTCTATGAGCATGAACACCGGACTGAAGCCAGTCTGGGCGGGACGCAACATGCGCCTCGACCCATTTCGCCTGCCGCAAGTGGTGAGCTACGCGACACGCGACGACTACGGCGATGTGACCTTCACCATCGACCAGCGCGGCGCTGTGATCCGCCGCCTGCTCGAGATGAGCGGCCTGCCCGCGATCATCGTTCTGCCCGCCAATGCGTTCCGCGGCGTTGCCGCCCGCGCCATGGAGGATCCCGAGGGCAATGTCACGGTGACCCTGGAACTCCTGCACAACGACCCGATGCTTTCAGTGCCGCTGCTGGTTGCCGACGATCTCGACGATGTCGCCGCCGACTGGCGCGCCTGGGCCGACGCTTACCGGCTGCCGATGCTGCTGATCGAATCGGACGGCGTTGCCCGCACCCTGGAAGAATCGCTCGGCGCCGCCATCAAGACGCTGCCGCCGCAGGATCGCCGCAAGGGCCGCATTTCCAATACGCGCCGCCCGCGCTTCCTCGCCCGCCGCAGGGCCGGCGACCTCGGTCTCAGGCTGGCCATCGACGGCCAGGAGATTATCTCAAGGGAGTAGGCACGGGATCTTCCTTCTCCCCCTGTGGGAGAAGGTGGCCGAGCGAAGCTCGGTCGGATGAGGGGTGTTCCAGCTTGGCACGCCGGCACTCCGTCCAGCACCCCTCAACCGTCTTGGCGCTGCGCGCCAATCCACCTTCTCCCACAAGGGGAGAAGGAAAAAAGCTTCTAAACCAGCGGCTTCAGCGCCACCCATACTGCGCCGCCGATCAGGCCCAGAAAGATCAGCCAGCCGACCTGGTTGTTCGACCTGAACAGTCGCAGGCATTGGTCCGGATTGTCGATATCCAGAACCGCGATCTGCCGCGCCATATGGGCGCCGGCGGCGATCAGCCCGGCCAGCGCCACCACCGGCGCCTGCGCCGACGCGAAGGCGATCGCAAAACAGATCAGCGCGCCGCCATAAAGTCCGGCCAGCCACGATTTGGTGTTGTCGCCGAACAGGCGTGCCGTCGAGCGCACGCCGACAATGGCGTCATCTTCCTTGTCCTGATGCGCATAGATCGTGTCGTAGCCGATCACCCACAGGATCGAGCCGATATAGAGCATGATTGCGGGTCCATCGAGATCGCCGAACTCGACCGCCCATCCCATCAGCGCGCCCCAGGAAAAGGCAAGGCCGAGCACCAGTTGCGGCCAGTTGGTTATCCGCTTCATGAACGGATAGATGGCAATGATCGCCAGTGAGCAGATGCCGAGCAGAATGGCGAAACTGTTGAACTGTATCAGTACAGCGAGGCCCACCAGCGCCTGCAGGACGATAAACAGCCATGCCCGCCGGCGCGTCGCCTTGCCGGCCGGCAGCGGCCGCGAGCGTGTGCGCTCAACCTGGTTGTCGATGTCCTCGTCGACAAGGTCGTTGTAGGTGCAGCCGGCGCCGCGCATGGCGATGGCACCGGCCAGGAACAGCACGAGATACAATGGCGCCGGCAGCAGCGAGAGCAGCGGGTCGCCGGGGCGCGGATAGGCACTCGCCGCAAGGGCAGCCGACCACCAGCATGGCCACAGCAGCAGCTGCCAGCCGATCGGCCTGTCCCATCGGGCAAGCTGCGCATAGGGCCATATCGAGCGCGGCAGCACACGGTAGACCCAATGGCCGTTCGGCGCATCGGCGACACGGCCCTGGGCCGTTTTCGACTGGATGTTTTCCATCTCCATGGAGTGGCAGCAGCGGCGGAAACCGTCAAGCGTCAAGCGGTGGAGCGGCGCCCCTCAGCCTTTCACGAGGCAAAGATGTCGCGGGTGGCGAACCAGGCTTTCGCCACTTCCACGAACGCCAGCGCGGCATTCGACACACGCTGATGCGTGTCATAGGTGAGCAGGATCCGCTGCATGGGCAGCGGATCCGACAGCGGCTTGCAGACAAGGGGCAGACCGTCATAGCTGCGGTCGCCGTGCGGGCGGGTATAGCTGACCGCGACGCCGAAGCCGTTGGCGACCATGGAGCGCTGCAGTTCGAACGAGCTGGTCGTCATGTCGGCCACGGGCGAAAGGCCGCGGCTGCGGAACAGGTCGAGCGTATGCTGCCAGCTGTGCGGCTGGTCCGTGGTGATCAGCGGATAGGCGACCAAGTCCGCAAGGCTGACCGTTGGCCGGTCCGCCAGGGCATGGCCTGCAGGCAAAAGCGCGTGCGGACGAAGTTCGCGCAGCAGGATGCGGGCGAAATGCGTCGGCAGGCTGAGATCGTAGGTGAGGCCAAGATCGATGGCCGCATCGCTGAGCCGTCGTCCCAGCGTCTCGAACGTCTCGTCGCGAACGACGATTTTGACGGCTGGATAGCGTTCGCAGAAGGCGCGGATCAAAGCCGGCGCGAAGAACGGCGCCAGGTCCTCGAAGCATCCCAACACCAGCTCACCGTTGACAGCTGATCTGCTTGAACCCAGGCCGACAAGTTCGTCTGTCTCGGTGAGAACCTGTTTTGCCTTGGCCACGACGGCGCGGCCGAACGACGTTGGTGAGACGCCGCTTCCGCGCTGGCGGACGAACAGCTTCTGGCCGAAATTCTTCTCGACCGCATCGATGGCCACCGAAATCGAAGGTTGCGAAACATTCAGCACCTTCGCCGCCCCGGTGACGCTGCCGTGACGCGCCACGGCGACGAGATAACGCAACTGCGTGAGGGTTATATTCATAGGGTTGTCCTATGCATCAAATGGAAAGCTATTATTTTACTGAATGAGTGAGGGTTGCGATAGTCGGTTCATTCCAAGAGGAGAACGTCATGGCTTCCCAAGCTGCCACACTCGACGCAACCTTGATCGACGCAGCCACGATTGCCGACTATCAGCGTGACGGCGCGGTCTGCATTCGCGGCGCCTTCAAGGGCTGGGTCGACACGATCGCCGCCGGCATCGAGCGCAACATGCAGAACCGCAGCGCCACCGCGTCCGACATCGCCAATGGCCGCGGCAGTTTCTTCGACGATTATTGCAACTGGGAGCGCATCCCCGAGTTCGTCAGCCTGGTGCGGGACTCGCCCGCCGCCGAACTGGCGGCAGCGGTGATGCAGTCGCGCACCGCGCAGTTCTTCCACGATCATGTGCTGGTCAAGGAACCCGGCACGCAGAAGCCGACGCCCTGGCATCAGGACATCCCCTACTATTTCGTCGATGGCCAGCAGACTGTCAGTTTCTGGATCCCTATCGATCCGGTGAAGGAGGCGACGCTGCGGCTGATCGCCGGCTCGCACAAATGGGACAAGATGATCCTGCCGGTGCGCTGGCTCGACGACAGCAATTTCTATGCCGGCGAGGGCGACTATCTGCCGGTGCCCGATCCTGACAAGGACCCATCGATGAAGGTGCTTGAATGGGAAATGGAGCCGGGCGACGCCATCCTGTTCGACTTCAGGACCGCGCATGGCGCGCGCGGCAACATGACAGCGGCGCGGCGCCGGGCGCTGTCGCTGCGCTGGGTCGGTGACGATGCGCGCTATGTCGAGCGGCCGGGCCGCACCTCGCCGCCCTATCATGGCCACGGCATGCAGCCCGGCGAGAGGCTGCGCGAGGACTGGTTTCCGGTCGTCTACCGCGGCTAAACGAACTGCCAGAAAATCGGCGGCGACGTCCGCCGCCGATTTTCGGCAGGGGTAACGTTCCCGTGCGCAATTTCGCTCTAAACACCCAGATGCCTTGACCCGTCGCCCAGAGAGCAATAGCGGGTTCTCTAAGGGATAATAGGCATCAAGAGGTGGCCATGAACGTTCTTCTTCTCGGCTCCGGCGGCCGCGAACATGCGCTCGCCTGGAAGATCGCCGCGTCGCCGCTGCTGACGAAGCTCTATGCCGCCCCCGGCAATCCGGGCATCGGCGGTGAGGCCGAACTGGTCAAGCTCGACATCGCCGATCACGCCGCGGTCGCCGCGTTCTGCAATGACAAAAAAATCGACCTCGTCGTGGTTGGGCCGGAAGGGCCGTTGGTCGCCGGCATTGCCGACGATCTGCGCGCGCAAGGCATCCGCGTCTTCGGACCCTCCAAGGCTGCCGCACAGTTGGAAGGGTCGAAGGGTTTTACCAAGGATCTCTGTGCCCGCTACAACATCCCGACCGCCGCCTATGGCCGCTTCGGCGATCTGGCCTCGGCCAAAGCCTATGTCGAAAAGACCGGCGCACCGATCGTCATCAAGGCCGACGGGCTTGCTGCCGGCAAGGGCGTCACCGTCGCCATGACGCTCGGCGAAGCACAGGCCGCACTCGATGCCTGTTTCGATGGTTCCTTCGGCGCTGCCGGCGCGGAAGTTGTGGTCGAGGAGTTCATGACCGGCGAGGAGGCGAGCTTTTTCTGCCTGTGCGACGGCACCACCGCACATCCCTTCGGCACCGCGCAGGATCACAAGCGCGTCGGCGATGGCGACACCGGTCCCAACACCGGCGGCATGGGCGCCTATTCGCCGGCCCCGGTGATGACACCGGAACTGGTCGAACGCACCATGCGCGAGATCATCGAGCCAACCATGCGCGGCATGGCAGAACTTGGTGCGCCGTTCTCCGGCGTGCTGTTCGCCGGGCTGATGATCACGGACAAGGGGCCGAAGCTGATCGAATACAACACCCGCTTCGGCGACCCGGAATGCCAGGTGCTGATGATGCGGCTGAAGGACGATCTGCTGGTTCTCCTCAACGCGGCAACCGACGGCCAGCTTGCGCATATGTCCGTGCGCTGGCGCGACGAGGCGGCACTGACCGTGGTGATGGCGGCGAGAGGCTATCCCGGCACGCCGGAAAAAGGCTCGGTCATCCGCGGTGTCGAAGATGCGGCGGGCGACGGCGTCCAGATATTCCATGCCGGCACCGCCATCAATGGCGGCGCGCTGGTTGCCAATGGCGGCCGCGTCCTCAACGTCACGGCGACGGGAAGCACGGTCGGCGAGGCGCAGAAACGAGCCTATGCCGCGCTCGACCGCATCGACTGGCCGGATGGATTCTGCCGCCGCGATATCGGCTGGCAGGCAGTGGCGCGCGAGCAGGGAAACTGAAGGTTCGTATTGGCCTACCGCTGGCCGCGATCGAGTTGGGTCGAAGCGGTGCTGAGCGGATCGGCCGCGGCGAAGGCGGCGTCGAGTTGCGCCGGCGAGCGCTGCTCGGTTCGCTTCCAGGCGACATATTGGACAATGCCAAAGCTTGGCCTTCGCGGCACCGTCTTCACGACCGGCATGCGGAAGCCGTCACGGAATCGCGACCAACGCGTGCCGAGAGCTGCCACCATCTCCTCGAAAGTCGGCGGTGCCGCCACTGAGGCATAGGTGATGGTGACATTGCCGGCGAGGCCGGCTTCGCGTGAGACCGGCAGCGGTATCGAGGCGAGATAATCCGGCGGCACGTCGATCAGCCCACCGAACGGCCATTGGTCACGCAGCGTGGCGACGTCCATCGGCGCGACGTTGACGTCGATGTCCTTGGGCGTGCCGGCGACCCTATAAGGGCAGCGGAGCCTGCCGCAATTGGCTTGCGCCGAAAACTGCCACAGTGCGTAGCCCTGCCAGTTGCCCATCGGAAAATGCACGTCGATGTCGGACTTGTAGCGGGCGTACCAGAGCGGCAGCCGCGACAGGAGCCGGTAGCTGTAGCTGTTGTCGGCAATATACTGGGCCGTCTTGCCGTTGGTGTAGAGCACCGGGAAGCGGCCGATGCGCCGATGCACCTGGCGCACGAACTCCTCGGCATCGTCGAGCGACATCCATTGCGAAGGATCGTTGCCCTCGATGTCGAGGGCCATGAGATCGTCCGGCGCAGGCTCGGCAAAATCGAGGAAATTATTGGCCTGCTCGACCGGATTGCCGGGGCGGGCGAGGTGATAGGCGCCCCACTTCAGGCCGAGTGCCTTGGCGACCACGCGGCGCGTCTGGAACAGTTCGCGCGTCACCGCATGGCGTTTCCACAGCGCTTTGCAGAGCTTGACCTCGGTGTCGCTGCCCAAGCAGAAATAGGGCGGCGGCATGCCGTCGGACGCCTTGTTGATGAAGCCTACGATCCTCTTGTCGGTGGCAAGTTGGCCCCAGTCGATGGAATTGTACTCGTAGGCGTCAACGACCAGGGCGCGGTCGGCATCCTTCCACGGCTCGGAGAAATCCGAGGCCTTTGCCGCCGTCGACAGCACCATCGTCGCCGCGAGTGCGAGAAGCGCTGTGCGGCGAAGAAGGCGCACTGTCCTTTTCAAAACAGGGAATCCCCGTTGATCAAACACAAATCCTGAACCGTCATGGTTAAGGATTTGCTTTCGGAGGTTGGCGTCAGAAAAGCTTGCGTCGCATCAGCGGCTAGAATCCAAACGGGTCCGGGGCGGGCTCTTGCCGTACTGTGCCTTCGGCGGCGCGCTTCGGTGGTGGGCCAGTGAGCATTGCGGCGAGCACAATATGCCGCGATCCGACCAATAGGCGGCACCGTTTTCGAGTTTGCCTTGGTAACAGAACCCCGTCGTGCGGTAGGGCAGCCCACATTCGATGCAGCGATAAGCGTCGGGTCTGGCAAGCATGGCACGGGTTCCGGTCTGCTGGTTCTGATCTGTCGCCGGTTGATTAGATCCGGCGTCGATTGAATTTAATACGCGCCGCTGCGATTGCAAAATCCACGTGACAAAATTTGACGTTTACGTAAAAAGAAGATGGGAGACCCCCAAAGGGCGGATGGTTTTGCAGCGGCACTAACTCTAGGGTTGGCGGGGCCGATGCATCAGGAGGAGTGAGCGGCATGTATCGGGCACCGGTCGAGGATATCGCGTTCACGCTCAAGCACGTGGCCGGGATGAAATCAGCGCTTGATGCCGGCAGGTTCGGCGATCTCGGCGTGGATCTGGTCGATGCCGTGCTGGGTGAGGCCGGCCGCTTCGCCACTGAAGAAGTCGCACCACTCTACAAGATCGGCGATCAGCAAGGTGCCGTGTTGAAGGACGCTACCGTCACCACACCGCCCGGCTGGAAGGAACTCTATCGCCGCTGGATCGATGGCGGCTGGAACGCGCTGTCCGGACCGGAAGAGTATGGCGGCCAGGCGTTGCCGACCATGCTTGGCGTCGCGGCGCTCGAAATGTGGAACTCCGCCGCCATGGCCTTCGGCATCGGCCCGACGCTGACCATGGGCGCGGTCGAAGCGCTCGACAAACACGCCTCCGAAGACCTCAAGGCGAAATATCTCGAAAAGCTCGTCTCCGGTGAATGGATGGGCACGATGAACCTGACCGAGCCGCAGGCCGGTTCGGATCTCGCCGCCTTGCGCGCCCGCGCCGAGCCGGCGGATGACGGCAGCTATCGCATCTTCGGCCAAAAAATCTTCATCACCTACGGCGAGCACGATTTCACCGACAACATCGTCCATCTGGTGCTGGCGCGGCTGCCCGATGCGCCGGCCGGCACGCGCGGCATCTCGCTGTTCCTGGTGCCGAAATTCCTGGTCGGCGACGATGGCGCGCTCGGCGCGCGCAACGACGTCTTCTGTTCCGGCCTGGAACACAAGCTCGGCATCCACGCCTCGCCCACCTGCACCATGATCTATGGCGACGGTTTTCAGGGCGCCAAACCGGGCGCCATCGGCTGGCTGATCGGCGAGGAGAACAAGGGCCTCGCCTGCATGTTCACCATGATGAACAATGCGCGGCTTTGTGTCGGCATGCAGGGCGTCGCTGTCGCCGAATCCGCGACGCAGAAAGCGATCGCCTATGCCAATGAGCGCCGGCAGGGCAAGGCCGCGAGCTACACTGGCACCGGCATGGCGCCGATCGTCCATCACCCCGATGTCCAGCGCAATCTTCTGACCATGAAGGCGCTGACGCAGATTGCACGCGCCATCAGCTATTCCTGTGCCCACGCCATCGACATGGCCCGCGTCTCCGCCGGCGGCGAGGCGGCGCATTGGCGCGACCGCGCCAATCTGCTGACGCCGCTGGCCAAGGCGTTCTCGACCGATATCGGCGTCGAAGTCGCCTCGCTCGGCCTCCAGGTACATGGCGGCATGGGCTTTATCGAGGAGACGGGCGCGGCCGCCTTCTATCGCGATGCGCGCATCGCGCCGATCTATGAGGGCACCAACGGCATCCAGGCGATCGATCTGGTGATGCGCAAGCTGCCGCTCGGCGGCGGCGACCATGTACATGGCTTTATCGACGAGTTGGCGGCGGTGGCCGGCGCGGTGCGGACCTCGAACCTGCAAGGTTTCGGCCGCACCGCCGATGCTCTCGACGCCGCCCTCGTCGATCTGACGCAAGCGACCCGCTTCCTGCAAAAACTGGCGACCGACGGCCGGCCGGACGAGGCGCTGGCGGGTGCGACGCCCTTTCTCAGGCTGATCTCGCTTGCCGCCGGCGGCACCTATCTGGCGCGGGGCGCTCTTGCCGATCAAGGCCGTATTCCTCTTTGCCGTTTCTTCGCCGAAAACCTGCTCGGCGAGGTCGGGGCTTTGAGAGCGCGCGTCATCGATGGCGCCGAAAGCCTCGCCGCTGCCGGCAAGGCACTGATTTCCGGCTGACGTTCACAAGGAAAACACCGTGACAGACCACATCCTCGTCGAGCGCCAGGGCGCCATCCAGATCATCCGCCTGAACCGGCCGGACAAGAAGAACGCGCTGACACGCGCCATGTATGCGAAAATGTCAAAAACCCTGGCCGAGGGCGACGCTGATCCTGCGATCCGCGTCCATGTCTTCCTCGGCGTGCCCGGCGCTTTCTCCTCGGGCAACGACCTTGCCGATTTCATGGTCGTCGCCACCGGCGGCGATGGTGGCACCGAGGTCTGGGAGTTCCTGATGGCTCTGGCCAGGGTCGAAAAACCTATCGTCTCTGGCGTGGACGGCATTGCGGTCGGCATCGGCACCACGCTCAACCTGCATTGCGACCTGACCTTCGCCACGCCGCGCACCGTGTTCAGGACGCCTTTCGTCGATCTGGGTCTGGTGCCCGAGGCCGGATCGAGCCTGCTGGCACCGCGCATTCTGGGTCAGCAAGCCGCATTCGCGCTGCTCGGCCTCGGCGAAGGCTTTTCTGCCGAGCGCGCCAAGACCGCCGGCCTGATCTACGAGGTGGTCGAGGAAGCAGCACTGGAAGCCTCGGTGCTGGCTGCCGCCGGCCAGATCGCGGCCAAACCGCCGCAGGCACTGAAGATCGCGCGCGACCTGATGCGCCGCTCGCGCGACGATCTCGTCGCCCGCATCGGCGAGGAAAGCGAGCATTTCCGCGAACGGCTGAAGTCCGACGAGGCGCGCGCTGCGCTCACGGCGTTCATGACGAGAAAGAAGGCCTGAGCCTCTTCTTCAGGGGTAAAGCCTCGTCTTGTCCCAGACGCCTTTGGTGTCGCGGGAAAAGACGAGCCGGTCGTGCAGACGAAACGGCCTGTCGTGCCAGAACTCGATTGTCCGCGGCACGATGCGGAAACCTGACCAGTGCTTTGGCCGCGGGATGTAGCCGATCGGATAGCGTGCCGTGTATTCCGCCACCGCTTTTTCCAGGGCGAAGCGGCTTTCGAGCGGTCGCGACTGTTTCGAGGCCCAGGCGCCGATGCGGCTGCCGCGCGGCCGCGTCGCATAGTAGGCGTCGGCTTCGGCGTCGCTGACGATCTCCACCGGACCGCGAATGCGCACCTGCCGGCGCAGCGATTTCCAATGGAAACACATCGCCGCCTTCATGCTGCCAAGAATCTCCTGGCCCTTGGCGCTCTCGAAATTCGTGTAGAACACAAACCCGCCCTCATCGAACCCCTTGAGCAGAACCATACGCACATCCGGCATGCCGTCGGCATCGACGGTCGCCAGCGCCACGCCATTGGGGTCGTTCGGCTCGCTCTTGGTGGCGTCTTCCAGCCATGCGGCAAAGAGGCGAAACGGCTCGGCAGCGTCGGTAAAGTCACTGCTTGTTAACTCTGTGTCACTCATAGTTTTTCTCAAATTGTCACGAAGCCAAGATTCTTACAAAGCCAAGATTCTTAACGAAGCAAGGGGGAGGTTGTCGATTGTTGCGTATCGCGCAAGCTTTTGACAGCAGGCAATGGGGCGTTATCGCTTCGGCCAGCACGAAAGCCGCGATCGTGGCAGTCGCCTTGCCGCTTGCCGCCTGTGGCGCCGGTGGTTTCAGCCTGGAAAAGGCCGAAGTCGACCGTTCGATCCTGACCAGCAGCACATCGGCCTCGGCCGCGCCGGCCAGTTTGGATCGCGACTCCGATCAGACCACGATCGGCAATGCGGTATCCTCGGCCGATATCGTGCAACTCGGCGGGCAGTCCGTTCCATGGGCGAATGCCGGCACCGGGTCACGCGGTTCCATCACCGAACTGGCGGAGTTGAAGGACAATGGCCAGACCTGCCGCCGTTTCAAGGCCTCGCGCGAAAGCTTTGATGGCGTTGCCATGTTCGAAGGCGAACTGTGCCTGTCCAGCGCCGGCGGCTGGCGCATGCAGGACTTCAAGGCGCTCTGAGCCTGATCCGAAAGTCAACCGGGTCGACTCGGCGGTCTTTTCACCGACCGGCACGTCGCCAATCTTGCCGATATCCCGATATCGGCTGGGATCGGCTCCTTCCGGATCGACAAAAATCCCTCGCCAGTCGACAGCCGCCGACTTTCGGATCAGGCTCTGATTTTCCGCTTTCGATATCCTGCGCCAGCACTGGAATTTCTTCCTATGCGAGCGCATATAGGAGGCAACCAGAGACTCAACTCTTCTCCAGGGCAGTAAGCATGCGCGACCCCTATGAGGTGCTGGGCGTTGCCAAGAACGCATCGGCCAAGGACATAAAATCGGCGTATCGGAAACTCGCCAAGAAGCATCATCCGGATCAGAATCCGAACGATCCCAAAGCGAAGGACCGTTTTGCCGCGGCCAATCAGGCTTACGAGATCGTCGGCGACGAAAAGAATCGCGCCGCTTTCGATCGCGGCGAGATCGACGCCGACGGCAAGCCGCGATTCCAGGGCTTTGAAGGCGCTGCCGGTGGCGGCGATCCCTTTGGCGGCTTTCGCCGGCAACAGGGTCCGGGCGGCTCGCGGTTCGAATTCCGCTCCGGCCGACCTGGCGGCGATCCTTTCGACGGCAACAGCGACATCTTCAGCCAGATTTTCGGCGACGCCTTTTCGGGCGCGCGCGGCCCGGGCATGGGCGATCGCCGCCAGCAGGCGACCGCGGCCGATCTGAACGTGACGCTCGACATCACCATCGAGGAAGCGGCGACCGCCGAAAAGGTGACGGCGATGTTCCCCGACGGCCGCAAGGTGGCCGTCAAGCTACCGGCCTATGTCGAGGATGGCCAGACCATCCGCCTCAAGGGCCAAGGCGAGCAGGGGCCGGGCCAGCCCGGCGACGCGCTGGTCAAGATACATCTGCGCCGTCACCCGCGCTACCGTATCGAAGGCCGTGACCTGCATGCCGATCTGCCGGTGACGCTGGCGGATGCGGCGCTCGGCGCCAAGGTGCCGGTCGAGACGCCGACCGGCAGGCTCGCGGTCAACATCCCCGCCTGGTCGAGCTCGGACAAGGTCCTGCGGTTGAAGGGCAGGGGCCTGCCGGAAAAGGCCGGCGGCCACGGCGATCTCTACGCCCATGTGCGGATCATGCTGCCGGAAGGTGGCGATAGCGCGCTCGAAGCGCTGTTGCGCAGCCAAAAAGGCTGATCGATGGCTTTGTCCCCCGAACTGTCCGGTTTGAACGCTTGAAGGGGCTCTGTGCCTGTGCGATAGGGCACTCCACAAAGCAGAAACCTTGCGGAGAGCGCTCACATGGCGGGTGGACAGGGCCTAATGGCCGGCAAGCGCGGCCTTATTCTGGGCGTCGCCAACAACAGATCGATCGCCTATGGCATAGCCAAGGCCTGCGTCGATCATGGCGCCGAGATCGCGCTGACCTATCAAGGCGAGGCGTTCAAGAAGCGTGTCGAGCCGCTGGCGTCGGAACTGGGCGCCTTTGTCGCCGGCCATTGCGACGTCACCGATCCGGCGAGCCTGGACGAGGTTTTCGCCAATGTCGCCAAACACTGGGGCAAGCTTGATTTCCTCGTCCATGCTATTGCCTTCTCCGACAAGGACGAGCTGACCGGCCGTTACGTCGAGACGACGCGCGACAATTTCCTGCGCACCATGGACATTTCGGTCTATTCCTTCACCACCATTGCCAAGCGTGCCGAAGCGCTGATGGCCGATGGCGGATCGCTGCTGACGCTGACCTATTACGGCGCCGAAAAGGTGATGCCGCACTACAACGTCATGGGCGTCGCCAAGGCGGCGCTCGAAGCCAGCGTGCGGTACCTGGCGGTCGACCTCGGCGCCAAGAAGATCCGCGTCAACGCCATCTCGGCCGGCCCGATCAAGACGCTGGCCGCCTCCGGCATCGGCGATTTCCGCTACATCCTGAAGTGGAACGAGTACAATTCGCCGCTGAAGCAGACGGTGACGCAGGAGGAAGTCGGCGATTCCGGCGTCTATTTCCTGTCGGATTTGTCGCGCGGCGTTACTGGCGAAGTGCATCACGTCGATTCGGGCTATCACGTCGTCGGCATGAAGGCGGTCGACGCGCCCGACATTTCGACGGTCAAAGATTAACCCTCGCACCACCCGTCGTCCGTCCCGATCCCGTACCGGAAGACTTGATGTACCCGCTGGTTTATATCGCGCGCCACGGCCAGACCGCGTGGAACGCCGAAGCCCGGCTTCAGGGGCAAGCCGACACCGATCTCAATACGCTTGGCCGCGATCAGGCGACCGGCAACGGTCGCCAGTTGGCCGAGTTGATCCAAAATCCCGAGGATTTTGATTTCGTCGCCAGCCCGATGCGGCGGACGCGCGAAACGATGCAGCGCATCCGCGCCGCCATGAAGCTCGATCCGGATGCCTATCGAACCGATCCTCGCCTGGTCGAAGTCAATTTCGGCGATTGGCAGGGATTTACCTTTGCCGAGCTCGAGACACGGTATCCCGGAGCGCGCAAGACACGCGCTCGGGACAAATGGAACTTTCAGCCGCCCGGCGAAGGCGCCGAGAGTTATCAGATGCTGCTCGTACGGGTGAAGCCCTGGTTCGACGCGATCGAACGCCAGACGATCTGCGTGGCGCACGGCGGCGTCATGCGCACCTTGTTTCGCTTCGTTCTGGGACTGGCCGAGAACGAGGCAGCAAACCTGGAAATACCACAGGATCGCTTGCTTAAGCTCGATGGCAAGAGCCTGGAGTGGCTGTAAACTGCAAAAACAATCGGTTGGATTGGCTCAGCGAAAACTGAACCGCAAACACTGCTTTTAATTGAGGTCGGAAGCTCTAATTGGCCGAGCTGTCCGGCAGCTCCATATCCGTGATGACGTTCTCGCCATTGGTCACGTCGTAGGCGATGACGATGTCCATGCCCGGCTTCAGCGCGTCGAGATCTGTCTCGGCGTTCAGCTTGTAGGACTTGCCGTCATCCAGCGTCAGCGTCGCTGTGTCCTTGTCGATCTTCTTGATCAAGCCTTCGGTCTGGCCGGCGAAAGCGGCGGTGGAAAACAGCAGTGTGGCGGCAACGGCGCCAATCAGGGTACGCATAATCGTTCCTCTTTATCATTGCACCGGCATGGCGGCGGGCGTTCAACGGCGGATGGAGCAGAGCAGAAACCAACCGAATGTGTCAAAACTAAATCCGCCAGATCACAGTTTGACCCCTGTGAAAAACGCCAATAGAAGGCAACCTTGAGCCGGCTCCGCTGCCGGGCAGGGTCATTTCATGTCTCACAACACGTTCGGCCACCTTTTCCGCGTCACCACCTGGGGCGAAAGCCATGGCCCGTCGCTCGGCTGCGTGGTTGACGGCTGTCCGCCCGGCATTCGCTTCACCCGTGGCGAGATCCAGGCCGAGTTAGACAAGCGCCGGCCGGGACGGTCACGTTTCGTGACGCAGCGTCGCGAACCAGATGAAGTGAAGGTGCTGTCCGGCTTCATCCTCGATGAGGACGGAGAGACGATGATCACCACCGGCACGCCGGTGTCGATGCTGATCGAGAATGTCGACCAGCGCTCAAAGGATTATGGCGAGATCGCCCGCCAATACCGGCCCGGCCATGCCGATTACACCTATGACGTCAAATACGGCGTCCGCGATTATCGTGGCGGCGGCCGCTCTTCGGCCCGCGAGACGGCCGCGCGGGTGGCAGCCGGTGCCTTGGCGCGCAAGGTGGTCCCTGGCATGGTGGTGCGCGGTGCGCTGGTGTCGATGGGCGAGAAATCGATCGACCGCGCCAACTGGAACTGGAATTTCATCGGCGACGCCGAAAATCCGTTTTTCACGCCAGATCCGGCTTCTGTTCCCGTCTTCACCAACTATCTCGACGGTATCCGCAAGGCGGGGTCCTCGGTCGGTGCGGTGATCGAAATCGTCGCCGACGGCGTTCCCGCAGGCATCGGCGCGCCGATCTATGCCAAGCTCGACCAGGACATCGCCTCCGGCCTGATGTCGATCAATGCCGTCAAGGGCGTCGAGATCGGCAATGGCTTCGAGGCCGCCCGCATCACCGGGGAGCAGAATGCCGACGAGATGCGCATTGGCAATGACGGCAAGCCGGTGTTCCTGTCCAACAATGCCGGAGGCATCCTCGGCGGCATCTCGACCGGCCAGGCGATCGTCGCCCGTTTCGCCGTCAAGCCGACCTCGTCCATCCTGACGCCGCGAAAGTCGATCGACAAGGACGGCAAGGACGTCGAGATCATGACCAAGGGCCGCCACGACCCATGTGTCGGCATCCGCGCCGTACCAATCGGCGAAGCAATGGTTGCCTGTGCGATTGCCGACCACTATCTGCGTCACCGGGGGCAAACGGGGAAGGGAACAGGGCAGTAAGGCAATAGGGCCGTGTGTGTTAAGTAGCTCGCCGAAACAGCCAAATTTTTCCTTTTCCCTACTGCCGTACTGCCCTATTCCCTTACTCCCTGGCGAGCGAAGCGAGTACCCATGCCCTACGATCAGAAGAAAATCGTCGAAGCCCTGCGCGCTTTCGAACGCGGCGAGATCGTCGTCGTCATGGATGATGACGGGCGCGAGAACGAGGGCGACCTGATCGTCGCCGCCGTCCACTGCACGCCCGAAAAGATGGCGTTCATCGTCCGCCACACCTCCGGCATCGTTTGCACGCCGATGCCGCGCGAGGAAGCCAAGCGGCTCAACCTTGCGCCTATGGTCGCCGACAACGACTCCGCACACACCACGGCCTTCACTGTCAGCGTCGATTTCAAGCATGGCACGACGACGGGCATTTCGGCCGAGGATCGCACGCTGACCGTTCGCAATCTCGCCAACGGCAATGTCGGCGGTTCGGATTTCGTCCGACCGGGCCACATCTTCCCGCTGATTGCGCGCGAGGGCGGCGTGCTGATGCGCTCCGGCCATACCGAAGCAGCGGTCGATCTGTGCAAGCTCGCCGGCCTGCCGCCGGTCGGCGTCATTTCCGAGCTGGTCAACGATGACGGCACCGTCAAGCGCGGCCCGCAGGTGCAGGCTTTCGCCGAGGAGCATGGGCTGAAGCAGGTTTCGGTGGCCGACCTCATCGCCTACCGGCAGCGCAAGGAAACGCTGGTCGAACGCGTCGCCTGCTCCGAAATCGACACGCTCGGCGGCAAGGCGCAGGTCTTCACCTACACGCTGCCCTGGGACTCCATGCATCACGTTGCAGTCGTCTTCGGCGACATTCGTGACGGCGAGGAAGTGCCGGTGCGGCTGCATTCCGAGGATGTGGTGACGGATGTTTTCGGCACCAGCCATCGGCTTGACAGCATCATGAAGGCGATGGGCGAGCGCAGGCGCGGCGTCATCGTCTATCTGCGCGAAGGCTCCGTCGGCGTTGCCCACCAGGAACGCAAGCGGCCGGCGAGCGGCGACCGCGAGGATCACGAAGAGGCCCGCCGCCGCGAAAACGAGTGGCGCGAGATCGGGCTCGGCGCGCAGATCCTCAAGGATCTCGGCATCTCCTCGATCAACCTGATCGCCTCGCGCGAACGCCACTATGTCGGCCTTGAAGGTTTTGGCATCCACATCGCCAAGACCGAGATACTCTGAGCAGGCCGATCGCGCCCGGCTCGAAACCGGGCGCTCGCTGATTACTCGGCAGCAATCGCGGCCGTTTCGCATCCGTCGAGATCGCACTCGGTCGTGGCAAGGCTGCGCTGGCCAAGCAGCACGGTGACCAGGGCGATCGTGCCTGAAGCCACCGAGACCCAGAACCCGTTCTGAGCGCCGAATGCATCCACCACCGCGCCGGCGGCAAACGAGCCGAGCGCCATGCCGATGCCGATGCCGGTCATGACCCAGGTGATGCCTTCGGTCAGCATCGCCTCCGGCACGTGCCGCTCGATCAGGCCGAAGGCCGTGATGAAGGTCGGCGAGATCGCCACACCGCTGATGAACACGGTCAGCGCCAGCAGTGGCACGCTGTCGGCGGTGAGCGGCAGCAGCGTGCCGAGCGCGACGAGGGCGACCGCGATGGCCAATTGGCGTTGCAGCGGCGCCTTCAGGCTGAGCGCGCCGACGATGATGCCCAGCACGAACGAGCCCAGCGCATAGACGCCGATGACCAGGCTCGCCGCCTCCGGTTGTCCAAGTTCCTTGGTGATGGCCACAGTGCTCACTTCGGTCGTCGCGAAGGTTGCGCCGATGAAGATCAGGGCGAAGGTAACGATCTGAACCGGCCGCAGGCGGATCGCCGACCCGCTTGAGCCCTGTTCTACCGGCCGCACTTGCGGCTCTGTCGAACGTTGCAGGATGAAGGCCATTGATCCGAATGCGAGAAACAGCGTGCTCACCAGAACACCGGCTTCCGGGAACAGCGCGGCACTGAGGCCCACCGACAACGATGCCCCGGCGATATAAACCAGTTCGTCCGCCGCCGACTCGAAAGCGAACGCGGTGTTCATCTGCGGCCGCCCGCGGAAAATCTCGGTCCACCGCGCACGCACCATCGCCGGCATACTGGGCATCGCCGCGGCGAGAAATGCCGACACGAACAGCGTCCACACCGGCCAGTCCTGATGGGCCGCCGCAATCAGAACGGCGAAGGCCAGCACCGCGATGATGGTGCTGGGCACCACGATCCGCGTCTGGCCAAGGCGGTCCACCAGTCTCGATATCTGCGGCGCAACGAATGCGTTGGCCAGCGCGTATGTCGCGGAGACGGCTCCGGCCAGCCAGTATTCGCCGCGTGTCTGCGACAGCATCGCCACGATGCCTATCGGCGCCATGGCGATCGGCAGGCGCGCCACGAAGCCGGCTGCGGCAAAGCCCTTGGCTCCGGGGGCGCGAAAGATTTCCGAATAGGGATTTTGCATGGTTCGGTTCCTCGACAAAGGACGATTCGACAATTACATACGATGCGTATGATTGTTACATAGATCATACGTCGCGTATGTCAATTGGCATACGCGGCGTATGTTAATAGGTCCAGGAGACATGCACAGACCTCGCAAGGAGATGATCGCCGAGACGCGCGCCAAGCTGATCGCGGCGGCCCGCCATGCCTTCGGCACAACAGGCTATGCCGAAGCCTCGATGGATGATTTCACCGCGTCGGCCGGGCTGACGCGCGGGGCGCTCTATCATCATTTCGGCGACAAGAAGGGGCTGCTGCAGGCGGTCATAGCCCAGATTGACGGCGAGATGGCGGCGCGCATCAATGAGGTCGCGTCGAGAGCGCCGACCCGCTGGCAACATTTCGTCGACGAATGCTCGACCTATATCGAGATGGCGCTGGAGCCGGAAATCCAGCGCATCATGTTCCGGGATGGCCCGGCCGTGCTGGGGGATCCAGCGCAATGGCCGAATGCCAGTGCGTGCATCGCTTCGATGACCGGCCACCTGACCGCGCTGCAGGAGGAGGGGGTCGTCGTCTCCAGCCTCGACCCCGAGACTGCCTCGCGCCTGATCAACGGAGCGAGTAGCCAGGCGGCGCAACGGATCGCCAATTCGAACGACCCCGAAGCGACGTCGAAGAAGGTGGTGACGGCGTTCAAGCAACTGCTCGAAGGCCTGCTCAAGAAGCCGGATCCGCAGTCGAATTGAAGTTCCCACCGGGCGTGGCGCTAGTCTAGGCAGGGCTCCGAACTCAGCTTCCTGGCGGCAGCCAGTTCGGCGGTGTTTGGCAGCTTTGTACCGGTAGCTTTTCACGATAGGAATTTTTTCTTGACTTCCTGCCGTCAGCTATGGTACATATTTGGCTATGGTGCTGATTTGCGCCAGTGATCCGCCGCACAGGCGGGTTTTTCGTTTGATGCTCCGTCAGCCAACGCGGCGCCGGAAAGGCTCCGAAGGAAAAAACCGTTAACCCGAGTTCGTTGCCCTGTGGCTCCAGGGCCGGCAATTGACAATCGCCGGGTTGAGTTCATCCTTTCGCACCATCTCTGAGGCGGAGATTCGGGGCATGTGGGATTTCGATATCGGCAGGTCGGTGTCCATCATGATGCGGACCTGGCCGTTCATCATCTTTCGCATGATCGTCTATTTCGGCATCACGCTGGCCTACATCATGGCGACCGGCACGGGCGCCTCCGTCGGCTATGGCGTCGGCCATATCTCCACCGATCCCGACGGGCCGCTGTCCTTTGCCCTGTGGGGCGGCGTGGTCGGTTTCGGCGTCGTCTCGATCGCCGTCTACTGGATCCGCGAATACATCCTCTATGTGGTGAAGGCCGGCCACATCGCCGTCATGGTCCATCTGATCGACGGCCGCGACATTCCGGGCGGCCAGGACCAGATCGCCTATGCAAGGGATCTCGTCACCCGGCGCTTCGCCGAGGCCAACATCCTTTTCGTCGTCGACCAACTGGTCAAGGGCGCCATCCGCGCCATTACCGGCCTGCTCGGCGGCATCACCGCCTTCCTGCCGATACCGGGCTTGAGCGGCCTGGTCTCCTTCATCAACACGGTGATCCGCCTGTCGCTGACCTATGTCGACGAGATCATTCTTGGCTACAACATCCGCATCAACTCGTCCTCGCCGTTCGAGACGGCGCGGCAAGGCGTCGTGCTCTATGCCCAGAACGGCAAGGTCATGGTCAAGAACGCCGTCTGGCTGGCGGTCATCATGTGGGGCGTGTCCTTCGTCATCTTCCTGCTGATGCTGGCGCCCGCCGGCGCCATTCTCTTCCTGATGCCTGGCCAACTCGCCGGCTGGGCCTTCGTTCTCGCCATCGTCTTCGCCTGGGCCTTCAAGGCTGCGTTCATTGAGCCCTTCGCCATCGCTTGCCTGATGCAGGTCTATTTCAAGACCATCGCGGGGCAGGTGCCCGATCCCGCCTGGGATGCCCGGCTGGCCGAGGCGTCGTCAAAGTTCAAGGAGTTGAAAGACAAGGCGCTGGCCTCCTTCGGCGGCTCGCGCTGGGGTACGGCCGGCGCGACACCCTGAGCAGCAAGGTTCGCCGGTGCGGCGCCAACGGCGTTGAGGCGCTCCACGGTCGATTTGAGCGGCGTCTCACCTTGCCCGCAAAAAGTCTCGCTCATGATCAGCTCCGGCAGCGGCAAGCGGCGGCCCCAGCCATGCGTTTCAAGATCCGGTTTTGGCGCGAACTCGGAAACCCGGCCGACGCAGAGATAGGCGACCGGCGTCACATGCTCGGGAATTGACAGCAGGCTTTTCAGCGCCTGCGCTTCGATGATGCTGACCCAGCCGACACCGACGCCCTCGGCGCGCGCCGCCAGCCAGAAATTCTGCACCGCGCAGACCGTGCTGTAGAGATCCATCTCCGGATTATGCCAGCGTCCCAACGGCGAACCCTTCGAGCGCTGCCGGTCGCAAGTGATGCAGATGTTGAGGGCGCTTTCGCAGATGCCTTCCAACTTGAGCTTGCGGTAGAGCGACTGCCTGTCTTCCTCGATGGCCGGCAGCTCCTGCTCCCGCGCTGCCAGGAACAGGTCGCGCACTTTTTCCCGTCGTCCGGCATCGCGAATGACGATGAAGTTCCAAGGCTGCATGAAGCCGACCGATGGCGCGTGATGAGCGGCAAGCAGCAGCCGCGCCAGCACGTCGTCATCAATCGGGGTGGGCAGGAAATGGCTGCGCACGTCGCGCCGCGTGAACATGGCACGATAGACCGCATCGCGCGCGCTCTGGTCAAATCCATCGTCAATGGCAGCGGTCATATGTTCCGGCATCGCTTGTCCCCTTGCGATTGCAGCAGTTCAAACTGTCAGAGCGTACTTTGTGCGTCCAAGCGGACGCACGTCGCTCTGATGCCATCCGCCTGACCATGCGGATGACGATGCCTGCCAGGCCGGTCTTCTGGCTCGGGATCAACCCGCGTCCGGTGCCTTCCCGTCATCGACAGTGGCATTTACCGGCGCGGTCCCCCTTACAGCGTTGGGCACGCCACGGAATTCAACCGTGTTCCCGATTCTCCCGCTTGCGGCGGGCACCAGGCAGTGCCAGCGACCTTACGCCGAAGCGCTGAGGACGCCAATGCCTGCAGCGACACGAACGGACGCAGGCGCGATTTTCCCCAGTCATTGGCCGCCCGTGCATGGCCTTTGTCGATCCGGGTCACTAGATTAGGGCGATGACCACTCGTCTCTACACCCATCCGATCTTCCTTGAGCACCTTACGCCGCCCGGCCATCCCGAGCGACCGGACCGCTTGCGCGCTATCGAGCGTGTGTTGGACGACGAAGCCTTTGCCGCGCTCGATCGTGTCCAGGCGCCAGAAGGCGACGAGGCCACCATTCTCTACGCGCATCCCGCCGATTTCGTCGCCCGCGTGCGCGCCGCCATTCCCGACGAGGGTATCGCCCGCATCGACGCCGACACGTCAGTCAGCCCGAAGAGCTGGCAGGCGGCGATCACCGCGGTCGGCGCCGCCAACGCCGCCGTCGACGACGTCTTTTCAGGCCGTGCCGACAATGCCTTCGTCGCCGCCCGCCCGCCCGGCCACCATGCCGAAAAGACCACGGCCATGGGCTTCTGCCTGTTCAATACGGCAGCGATTGCGGCACGTTATGCGCAGAAGAAACACGGTGTCGAGCGCGTTGCCGTCGTCGACTGGGACGTGCACCACGGCAACGGCACGCAGGATATCTTCTGGGACGATCCGTCGGTGCTCTATTGCTCGACGCACCAGATGCCGCTCTATCCCGGCACCGGCGCGAAGAACGAAACCGGCGCCGGCAACATCGTCAACGCGCCGCTGGCGCCGCAGACCGGCAGCGAGGTGTTTCGCGATGCCTTCCTGTCGCGCGTGCTGCCGTCGCTCGACAATTTCGCGCCCGACCTGATCATCATTTCGGCCGGGTTCGATGCGCATCATCGCGATCCGCTGGCCGAGATCAACCTGACCGAGGACGATTTCGACTGGGCGACCGGCCAGCTGATGCAGCGTGCGGCGCGCCACAGCGGCAACCGGCTCGTCAGCCTGCTCGAGGGTGGTTACGATCTGCAGGGATTGGCATTTTCGGTCGCCGCCCATGTCGGGCGGCTGATGAAAGGATGAATGATGGCTGGTGAGACCAACGAAGACGTCAAGGCGATGAGTTTCGAACAGGCACTCGACGCGCTGGAGAAGATCGTCGATGATCTGGAGCGTGGCGACGTGCCGCTCGATCAGTCGATCAAGATCTACGAGCGTGGCGAGGCGCTGAAGGTGCATTGCGACAGGCTGCTCAAGGCCGCCGAGGACAAGGTCGAAAAGATCAGGCTGTCGCGTGACGGCAAGCCGGTTGGGACGGAGCCGCTCGACGCGGACTGAGGTGCGGTCCGAACAACGGTCTTGCCTTACCGGTTTTTGGACATGATCGTGATCGAGAATATGATCCGTCTCGATTGAAAGCGCTCCAGGACAAGAGGAGATACGGAAGCGATGTGCAGAAACATCAAGACCCTGTTCAATTTTGACCCGCCGGCAACCAACGACGAAGTCCGCGACGCGGCACTTCAGTTTGTCCGCAAGTTGAGCGGAACGACGCGCCCCTCGAAGCAGAACCAGCATGCCTTCGACCACGCGGTCGAAGCCATTGCAGCCTCGGCGCGCGAATTGCTCGATTCGCTCGAAACCCATCAGCATCCTCGCAATCGCGAAGAGGTGGCGGCCAAACTGCGGGCAAAGGCAGCCATCCGGTTTGCCTGATGCTGCCAAAGCAGCCATTGGCCGCTGACAAGGAGAGTCCATGAGCTTCTTCCCCGGCAAGGACCCTGAAGTCGGCGACGCTTTTGCCACCGACCAGATCGAGCTGATGGTCATCCCGAACGCCAAGGATATTGGCGGCTTTCAGGTGCGTCGCGCCCTGCCGACCGCAAGAAGGCGGCTGGTCGGCCCTTTCATTTTCTTCGACCGCATGGGGCCGGCGATCCTGCGGGCCGGCCAGGCGCTCGACGTTCGTCCCCATCCGCATATCGGCCTGTCGACGGTCACCTACCTGTTCGACGGCAAGATCCGGCATCGCGATTCGCTTGGCACCGAAATGGTCATCCAGCCCGGTGACGTGAATCTGATGACCGCCGGCCGCGGCATCGTCCACTCCGAGCGTACGCCGGAGGAATTGCGCGGCGCACCGATGTCGGTCTCCGGCTTGCAGACTTGGCTGGCGCTGCCGGACGACAAGGAAGAAGTGGCACCGGTTTTCGAGAATACCGCAGCGCTTAGGCTTCCCGAGATCGACGCCGAGGGCGTCAGCGGGCGCATCGTCATCGGTGATTTCCAGGGGCTGCGGTCCCCGGTAAGGGCCGATTCCGAGACGCTCTATGCCGACCTGCGCCTAGCTCCCGGCGCCAGCGTGAAAATCCCGGCCGATGCGGAAGAGCGCGCGATCTACACGCTGGAAGGCGAGGTCTCGATTTCGGGCGACGTTTTTCCGGCTGAGCGCCTGCTGGTGTTCCGGCCCGGTGACGAGATCGTCGTGTCGTCGCAGACTGGCGCGCATTTCATGCTGTTCGGCGGTGCGTCGCTCGGTTCGAAACGTTACATCTGGTGGAATTTCGTCTCGTCGTCGAAAGAGCGTATCGAACAGGCGAAAGAGGAATGGAAGACGGGCCGCTTCGACATCGTACCCGGAGATGAAGAAGAGTTTATTCCGCTACCGGAAAGCTAATGCATGTCGCTCAAAGTGGCCCGGTTTTGGGAGAACGACATGCATAAAACAAAGACCACAGCCTGATCCGCGTCACTGGCACGCATTTACTTTCGCTGGCCGGCGGCCTATTTCGCCCCATCAACCGAAAGCCTGAGCACCCGTGAACGCAATGCCGCATACGCCGCTTCTCGACAAGGTCCGTATCCCGGCCGACCTGCGCACGCTTGCCGAAAGCGAACTGCCGCAACTGGCATCCGAGCTTCGCGCCGAGCTGGTCGACGCTGTGTCCGGCACCGGCGGTCATCTCGGCGCCGGCCTTGGCGTGGTCGAGCTGACGGTGGCGCTGCACTATGTCTTCAACACTCCTGATGACCGGCTGATCTGGGATGTCGGCCACCAGGCCTATCCGCACAAGATTCTGACCGGCCGCCGCGACCGCATCCGTACGCTGCGGCAGGAAGGCGGCCTGTCCGGCTTCACCCGCCGCGCCGAGAGCGAGTACGACCCCTTCGGCGCCGCCCACTCCTCGACATCGATATCGGCCGGCCTCGGCATGGCAGCCGCCCGCGACCTGTCCGGGCGCCGCAACAATGTCATTGCTGTTATCGGCGACGGTGCCATGTCTGCCGGCATGGCCTACGAGGCCATGAACAATGCCGGCGCGCTCGATGCGCGGCTGATCGTCATCCTCAATGACAACGACATGTCTATCGCGCCGCCGACAGGCGCTATGAGCGCTTATCTAGCGCGTCTGGCCTCGGGTAAGGCCTATGTCGGCCTGCGCGACTTCGGCAAGAAACTGACCTCCTATCTCGGCAAGCGCGCCGACCGTGCGATCACAAGGGCGGTCGAGCATGCACGCGGCTACGTCACCGGCGGCACGCTGTTCGAGGAACTCGGCTTCTATCACATCGGCCCGATCGACGGTCACAATCTGGAGCACCTGATCCCGGTGCTGAAAAACGTCCGCGACAATGGCGAAGGCCCGGTGCTGATCCATGTCGTCACCCAGAAGGGCAAGGGTTACGCGCCGGCCGAAGCCGCCGCCGACAAATATCACGGCGTCAACAAGTTCGACGTCATCACCGGTGCGCAGGCCAAGGCGCCAGCCAATGCGCCGGCCTACACCAAGGTGTTCGCCGAAAGCCTGGTCAG
Organism: Mesorhizobium sp.; assembly: GCA_004017275.1. GTDB lineage: Bacteria > Pseudomonadota > Alphaproteobacteria > Rhizobiales > Rhizobiaceae > Mesorhizobium. The sequence continues at coordinate 701,776 of SAKE01000001.1, forward strand.
GGAAGGCCGCGAGGACGACCGCATCGTCGCCGTCACCGCAGCCATGCCGAGCGGCACCGGCCTCGATTTGTTCGGCGAAGCGTTCCCGTCGCGCATCTTCGATGTCGGCATCGCCGAACAGCACGCGGTGACCTTCGCCGCCGGTCTCGCCACCGAAGGCTACAAGCCGTTCGTCGCGATCTATTCGACTTTCCTGCAGCGCGCCTACGACCAGGTCGTCCATGATGTCGCCATCCAGAAATTGCCGGTACGCTTTCCCATCGACCGCGCTGGCTTTGTCGGCGCTGATGGTGCGACGCATTGCGGCGCCTTCGACACCACCTTCCTGGCGACATTGCCGGGTTTCGTGGTGATGGCGGCGGCGGACGAGGCGGAGCTGCGCCATATGGTGCGCACCGCGGCAAGCTATGATGATGGTCCGATCGCCTTCCGCTATCCGCGCGGCAACGGCGTCGGCGTCGACATGCCGGAGCGCGGCTCGGTGCTCGAAATCGGCAAGGGCCGCATCGTCAAGGAGGGCACCAAGGTCGCCCTGCTGTCCTTCGGCACGCGGCTGCAGGATTGTCTGATCGCCGCCGAGGAGCTAGGTGCTGCCGGGCTTTCCACCACGGTCGCCGACGCCCGTTTCGCCAAGCCGCTCGACGAGGATCTGATCCGGCGGCTGGCCCGCTCGCACGAGGTCCTGGTGACGGTGGAGGAGGGCGCCGTCGGCGGCTTTGCCAGCCACGTGCTGCAGTTCCTCGCCCACGAAGGTCTGCTGGAAAGTGGCCTGAAGGTGCGTCCGCTGGTGTTGCCCGACACGTTCACCGACCATGCCAAGCCGGAAAAGATGTATGCCGATGCCGGGCTTGATGCCGCAGGCATCGTGCGGACCGTATTCGTCGCCCTCGGCCATGCAGAACGCGCCCAGCGCGCCTGAATCAAAATCTCAACGACATGCATCGGTTTTGCCGGATTGATGCCTTAACGCGTTGTTAACGCTGACATTTGGCGCTTTGCTTACCGTGTCTCTTGGCCGTTTTTCAACGGCGCCCTGCTAGACCGTCGATCAGGCAGGGAGACAACAACAATGAAAACGCTTCTGTGCGGCGCAGCGCTTTGCGCCGCCATCGTCGCGCCGGCCGCAGCCGAAACGCGTTACGATCGCAGCCTTGAAAAGGCGGCCATGGGCATCATCGCAGGCAAGATGGGCGGCATCCGTGGCAGCTTTTCCTACAAGCAGGTGCCGCAGCTTGTGATCGTGCCGGCGCCGGCGGCCGTGATCGAACACCCACGCGAGGAAGCCACGGGCAAGCCCGACGACGGTCTGTCGCCCGCCGTGGAACGGCAGGTTTCGCGAACCATTTTCTAAATCGATCGGAACCGGTCTGTCGATGCCTTTTCGTTGTCCATGCCGCCATTCGGCGATCTGAAAAGGTTACTCCTCCGCCAGCTCCGCTTCTTTCGCCGGTTTCCTGGAGCGCCAGGATTTGGCGGCGTGGCGTGCGCGGTCGGCCAAGATGGCGAGGCGTCCGCGCAGGCTCCGCCCACCCATCACCGACGACAAGATCACCGAATGCGTCGCAAAGCGGCGCTTGAAATCCTCGCCGCCGCAGAGAAAGTCGATCGTGGTCAAGCCCCGGTCAAGCGACCACTGGATGTAATCCATCATCAAGACCATGCCCGGCGACGCCCGCTCGAAGGCCGGATCATAGGTCGTGACGAAAGCCATCATCGTTCCATGTTGCTCGAAATTGATCGAGATGGCGATGATCTCGTTTTCGCGTTCGAGCACGAAGATGCGCAGCAATCCGAGCCCGGCCAGGACGGAGATCAGCGCTGCCAGCGCTGGGGAACCTTCGTCGAAGAGATCTGAAACGCGGCCGTGCTTTGCCAGCCACAACCGCTTCAGCGCCGCGACGCGCTCCAGCACCGGCTCGCGGGCTTCGTGCGCTTCCATCAGGCGGAAGCGCAGCGCGCCGCCTTCCTCCATGAATTTGTTGCCACGGCGATAGTTTTGCCGGGCTTTTTTCGATTGGCTTTCGAACCATTGTGCGCCGCGTTGCCAGGTGCCAGCGACACGATAGCTGATCTCGCTGCGGTGGTTTGGCTGCAGGATCGTGCCGCTGCGTGGGGCGGCGGGGCCGAGCAGGGCCTGGATTCGGGAATCGGGCAAAAGGCGATTCAGATAGACGAGGTCGAAGCCGCCATCGTCGAGAATGCGTTGCCAGAGCTGCGGCAGGATCTGCGGGTCGCAATCGGGGGCAAGCAGGACATCGCCATAGTCGCAGTGATCCTTCGCCGCCCATTCCAGGACGCGGATGCCCGAGCGCCTGAAGGTTGCGAGCGCAATGACGCCCTCGAGCCGCTCGTCGCTCCAGACCAACCCGATCCTGAGGCTGCGCCGATCCTGATGCGGCGTCGTGCGCCACCATGCCGTGATCCAGTCCGGATGCTGGAAAACGAGGCCGCCGGCGCGTTGCCAGAGCGCTGCCCAGGCGGGCGCGATTTCTGCCAGGCGCGCATCCGAAGTTGCGACTTCGATCCGGTGCGTTCGCGGCAGCCGGCACGCGAAAGGTCCGTTCAAGGCTTGCCCCCTTGCGACGATTGCTGCGGCTCTGGCTTGTCGGTTCGGAAGTGTCTGGCGATCTGCCGCCACATCCGCGTCAGTGGCAGGATATAGAGGCCTGCGAGCGACTGATAATCGCGCACGTTGCGTTCGATCAACCCGAACTTGAAGTCCTCGTCGGGTCTCGGAACGCATAGAGTTCCGAACAGCCGATCCCAGAACGAGAAGAGCAGCCCGAAGTTCTTGTCGTAGTGGCGTGGGTCCGTGCTGTGGTGCAACTGGTGCCAGTGCGGGCACAGGATCAGGTTGTTCAGCGGCCCAAACGAGATCTTGAAATGCGTGTGCCTGACGAAATCCATCATCAGGATGTTGCGTATGATGTAGACGTTGACGCCGAAGATCGTCAGTTCGACGAGGTTCAGCGACACCAACGACCAGATGCCGAAGCAGATGCCGGGAATGACGCCGTCCCAGGCCCGGTTCATCAATTCGTCGAGCGGGTGGACGCGATCCTTAGTGATGCCGACCATCACCTCGGCCGAATGGTGGACCTTGTGCAGTTCCCAGAGCACCGGATAGCGGTGCTGGGCGACGTGATAGAGATAATACGAGATGTCGTAGGCGAGCAGCATGGTGATGGTGAAGATCGTCACCGTCACCGGCCCTGCTGGACCCTCGATCAGCGGCGGCTGGATCGGCAGGAGCGTCGACAGCAGCCAGTTCGTCGCATAACCGACCGCGCTGACGAAGACGATGCCGGCAGGCAGCATGAGGAATGGCATCAGGGCCTTCCTCGTCACCCAGAACAAAAGGTCGGCCCTAGCCGAGGGATGCGTGATGACCTCGTGCGGGACCGCGAACTCGAAGAATTCTTTCCAGCTCTTTTTCTCGACCGTGCGCCAATAGGCGACCAGGGCGCTGACCAAAGCAGTCAGCAACAGAAGTCCGGTCGCCAGTAGGCCGGCGCCGGAAATCCGGTCAAGAACCTTGTAGACGATGTCGCTGGCCATTTCCAAGGTTGCCGCCTCTTCATCCGGTTTTGCCGGTCGTCGCGGTCATAACATTGAAGTCCTCAAGCAAATGCGATCAAAACTGGTTAAGAAACCGTGAGGTTTTCTCGAATTTGGATACTTATCCGCAAACGGCGACGCCTCATGCTTCGGCAGTCACCCGCCTCAACCAGCGCAACGAACGGATCTTCAAGGATGGTGGGCGCGACTGAACCACCCGCCACCGTCTCAGAATTCCAATATTGCTGGACATGATGGTGGGAGACGAGATGCTTCCGGCCAGTGCCCTTGCCATCGTCGTTGGCTTTCGCCATGAAGGCCGATGAATTCGCCTCTGCCAGCCAGCACACGCCAGCGGCTCGACGACCTGCTCGTCCAGCGCGGGCTGTTCGCCAGCCGCTCACGTGCCCGCGACGCGGTCGAGCGTGGCACGGTGACGGTTGACGGCGTCCTCGCCCGCAAGCCCGGTCAGAGCGTTTTGCCGCAATGCCTTGTTACCATCGATGATCCAGCGCAAGGCTATGTGTCGCGCGCAGCACTCAAGCTGATCGGTGGGCTTGACCATTTCGGCCTCGATCCTGCCGGCCGTGAAGCGCTCGACATCGGCGCCTCGACCGGCGGCTTTACCCAGGTGTTGCTTGAACGCGGCGCGGCCCATGTCACCGCCGTCGATGTCGGTCATGGCCAGATGCATCCTGATGTCGGCGGCGATCCTCGTGTGTCGGTGATTGAGGGCCTGAACGCCCGCGATCTCACAGCCGCCGATCTCTGCGGTCGTGTTCCGGATTTCATCGTGTCCGATGTCAGCTTCATCTCGCTGAAACTGGCGCTGCCGCCGGCCCTTGGCCTGGCCAAGGCTGGCGCAAAGGCCATGTTTCTGGTCAAGCCGCAATTCGAGGCCGGTCGTGAAGCAATCGGCAAGGGTGGTCTGTTGAAAGATCCCTTCGATGCCGCCCGTGTCGCCGGCCTGTTGCAGGATTGGCTGGACTCCGTTCCCGGCTGGCGCTCGCTCGGCCTGCATCTGTCGCCGATCGAGGGCGGCGACGGCAATCGCGAATTCCTGCTCGGTGGGATCAAGGATCGATGAGCGCGCGCTTCAGCATCAGGAAACTTGGCGCCCAGGGCGACGGCATCGCCGAGACCGAGACAGGCGATCTGTTCATCTCCTTCACATTGCCCGGCGAAACGGTCACCGCGGCGCGCGAACGGGATCGCGCCACGCTGATGGCGGTGCTGGATGCCTCGCCGCTGCGCATCGATCCCGCCTGCCGCCATTTCACCGAATGCGGCGGCTGCGCGCTCCAGCACTTCGAAGCCGAAGCCTACCGCCAGTGGAAACGCGAAAAGGTCGTACACGCCCTGAAGGGCAAAGGCATCGATAGCGAGATCGGTGAACTGGTCGCCTGCGCACCGCACACGCGCCGCCGGGTCGTGCTTGCTGCCCGGCGCACCGATACGGGCATGCTGCTCGGCTTCCATCGCCATCTGTCGCCGGAGATCATCGCCATATCGGAATGTCCGATCTCGCTGCCCGAGATCGTCGCGTCGCTCGATCGCTTGAAGGCGCTCGCCGAACTGGTCTGCGCCACCACCAAATCGTTTCGGCTGGCGGTTACCGTGACCGGTTCGGGCCTTGATGTCGCGGTTTATGAATCCGGCAAGCTCGGGGAACACCAGCGCCGTATCGCCTCCAATTTCGTCATGGCTCAGGGCTTTGCCCGGCTTTCGATCGACGACGAGATCGTCATCGAACCTAAGAAGCCGGTCGTCATGTTCGGCAGCGTCGCTGTCGCCATTCCCCCGGGCGCCTTCCTGCAGGCAACCGAAGCCGCCGAACAGGCGATGGCCGATATCGTCGGCGGACATCTGAAGCGTGCCAAGAAGGTGGCGGATCTTTTCGCCGGCTGCGGCAGCTTTGCCTTGCGGCTTGCGGCAAGGTCGGAAGTCCATGCGGTGGAGGGCGATGCGGCAGCCCTTTCAGCGCTCGACAGGGGATCGCGCTTCGCCATCGGCCTGAAGCGGGTGACGGGCGAACGCCGCGACCTGTTCCGCCGGCCGCTGACATTCAAGGAATTGAATGCCTTCGACGGTGTGGTGTTCGACCCGCCACGCGCCGGCGCCGAAGACCAGTCGAAGCAGATCGCACGCTCGGATGTTCCCTACGTTGCCGCGGTGTCCTGCAATCCGGTGACGCTCGCGCGAGATTTGCGCATCCTCATCGACGGCGGCTACACCCTGAAAAGCGTGACACCGATCGACCAGTTCCTGTGGTCGCCACATGTCGAGGCGGTGGCTCTGCTGGAGAAGCCGAAGAAGAGGCGGTAGCGTTATGCTTCTTGCACGCTTTCATGCCCAGCTGAATTCGCGGCCTTGACGAGCTTGCGGTCAAAGGTCGCGAAGCCCGTGCAGTGCGCAGATTTGCCCAGATGTAAGGCATCCGCGAAATCAATTCCCGTCTGGGCTAGGTCGAGGGCGAAAGCGACAGTCGCGGCTTCCTCTATCTCAACGGTTGGGAGCCCGCCGAAAACCCGTAGCGCTCGGACGATGTCGGTCTGGTCGTAGCCATAGGCACTACGCAGCACCCATTCGGCTTCCAGGATCACCGTAACGGCAACAAAGACGGGTCGACTATCGATCAGATGCCGTGCGCGTAGGGACTGCTCGGGGTGGTCGCCTGTCAGGTAACGAACGACGATGTTGGTATCAATCGCGAGCATGGCGTCGCCGCGCCTCTGCGAGCACGCCCGCGTCCATTTCTTCCAGCGTCTTTGGTTTGCCTCTGTGTGGAAGAGAGCCAAACACATCTTCTGGCCGCGTCTCGGCAAAAGCCCGCGCCTGCGTTAAAAGGACGCCTTCCGGCGTGTCCTCGACCTGGAGGCGTGTTCCGGCACCCCAGTCTCTCCGTTTCCGGATTGCGCTGGGCAGGATGACTTGTCCCTTGGTCGAGACGATGGTCGTGAGCTTTTCCGGAGCAACCATAGAAGCTTATTCCCAATGTAAGACAACCGTAAGATAGCTCGACGTCGATTTCAAGGCTATGAGGCTTGCAAAGCCGGAGGCGTCCCACTCCCTGAGCACGACAGTTGCGAGGCTTGTGGGATCAGCGCCGTCACTGTTGAGCTTGCCGCTAAAAGCGGGCACATTGCACTGTGGAATTAGGGGGGTTGAAAAATGATTTCATCAGGATTCGTTGCCGAGATTTTGGGCGCAGCTCTCATGATGGCGCTCACGGGCGCGCTCGTCGCCTGGATTTTACGAAAGATCACTCGAATCGGGCTATTGCCATCTTATGCACTTGGCATCGCGGCCATGACGTTTGTCGCAGCCGCGCTGTATGTCTCCGGCCACGACGGGACAGTCGACTACCTGAGTGCTTGGATCAAATATGCGATCGGTGGCGTCATCGGCTTCCTGATTCTCTACACGACTTCGCGCCGGTCTATCAGCAAGGCATAACGGCCCGGCCAGAGGGGCCGATCGATCAAACCCTGGTACCGCCCACCGTCATCTGGTTCATGCGCAGATGCGGCTGGCCGACGCCAACCGGCACGCCCTGTCCAGCTTTGCCGCACATGCCGATGCCGGTGTCGAGCTTCATGTCGTTGCCGATCATCGAGACGCGGTGCATGGCGTCCGGTCCGTTGCCGATCAGCATGGCGCCCTTGATCGGCTGGGTCACCTTGCCGTTTTCGATCATGTAGGCTTCGGTGCAACCGAAGACGAATTTGCCGGAGGTGATGTCGACCTGGCCGCCGCCGAAGGAAACGGCATAGATGCCGTTCTTGACCGAGGCGATGATCTCGTCCGGCTCCATGTCGCCCGACGTCATGTAGGTGTTGGTCATGCGCGGCATCGGCTGGTACGCATAGCCTTCCCGCCGGCCGTTGCCGGTCGCCTTCATGCCCATCAGCCTGGCATTCTGGCGATCCTGCATGTAGCCGACCAGTTTGCCGTCCTCGATCAGCACATTGCGGGCCGATGGCGTGCCTTCGTCGTCGACAGTGAGCGAGCCGCGCCGCTCGGGCATGGTGCCGTCGTCGACGACGGTGACCCCCTTGGCGGCGACCTGCTGGCCGAGCAGGCCGGCGAAGGCCGAGGTCTTCTTGCGGTTGAAATCGCCTTCCAGCCCATGGCCGACAGCCTCGTGCAGCATGACGCCCGGCCAGCCGCTGGACAGCACGATGTCGAAGGTGCCGGCCGGCGCCGGGATGGCCTCGAGATTGACCAGCGCTTGCCGGAGCGCCTCCTTGGCGGCGTGCTTCCAGCTGTCCTCGATCAGGAATTCGCCAAAGGCCTTGCGGCCACCCATGCCGTAGGAGCCGCTCTCCTGGCGGTCGCCATCGCCGACCACGACAGAGACGTTGATGCGAACCAGCGGCCGGATGTCGCGCACCATTTGGCCATCGGCGCGCACGATCTCGACATGCTGCCAGGAGGCGGCGAGCGAGGCCGAAACCTGGCGCACACGTGGATCCTCGGCGCGCAGCCAGGCATCGATTTCCTGCAAAAGCTTTGCCTTGGCCTCGAAGGAAGGCGAGGGGATCGGGTTCTCGTCGCCATAAAGATGGCGGTTGGTGCGGGCGGGCGCGGCGGCAAGCGTGCCGGAATAGCCGCCCTTGACGGTTGAGACGGCGTCGGCCGCACGCAGCAGCGAGGCTTCGGACAGGTCGCTGGAATGGGCATAGCCGCTTGCTTCGCCGGCAACGGCGCGCAGGCCAAAACCCTGGTCGGTGTTGAAGTTGGCGGTCTTCAGGCGGCCATTGTCGAACATCAGCGCTTCGCTCTCGCTGTATTCGAGGAATAGCTCGCCGTCGTCGGCACCGTTGATGGTCTCAGCGACGATCTGCTTGATGCGATCGTCTGAAATGTCGAATTGGCCGATCAGGCTGTTCATGGCGCATCCGTTCACAGGAGGAATAGGTCTTTGCCACGATGTAGGCGCGAAGGCACGCCGAGACAATCGTTCCGCGGCGTTGTGAGGAGCAAATGGGTTCCGCCGACGGGTTGTCGACGTCACTTCTGTCAGGGCAGGGCGGCGAAACCGTCGGCAAAACCCTTGAGGTCGACAGGGATGCCGATGCCTTCCTCCGGCGTCTGGAAGACGATGAAGGTGGCCGATGTGCCGGTCTTCAGCGTGTCGAGCAGCGGCTTTTCGAGAATGACCTCGGCATAGCAGCCATCCTGGAAGCAGCGCACGAAATAGGCGCGGCCGATATCCTTGCCGTCGACATTGAGGCCGAGTCCGTTGGGCAAAAGCACGCCCAGCGGCGCCAGCACGCGCAGGATCTCCGCCTTGTTGTCGGCGGTGCGCAGCACGACGACCGACAGCCCCATCTCCGGACGGTCCTCGGCGACGACGTTCTGCATCATCACGCATTGTTCCGAAGTGGCACCGGCCGGCGTGTCGCAGATGATCGACCACGCGCCATGCGTCGAGCGGACCGTGCCGCTCGGCTGTGCGGCGTTGGCCATGCCCGACGAGCCGATACCAGACAGGGCGGCGAGAAAGATGACCTTCGCCCAGTTTCTCGAAAGCCAAGAGTTCATAACGGCTCCATTGCGAATCACGGCACTTTAAGCCGCCCCAAAGCCAAGTAAAGGACGAGACCGCGCCCGGTCTGCCCCGAAAAAGCCAATTCGGCGCTTTTCCCTGTCAATTTCGCCCGAATTGCGACGTCCGCCACGCGCGGCCCGCAAGTACGCGGCCGTTGGCCCAACATAGGCGATTCGAGGCTGCCGCCGGTTCGTGCAAACGCACATCCGGGCTTGCGCGCAAAAATGCCGCACGGTTTCGCCCGCTCCTTTCTTGCGGAGGGAAAAAGAGTATGGTTTGAACCACTTTGAAACTGTCGGGATTCCCGTCCCGGCATTGTTCGTTATTCTCGTGGGTACCGCAGCGAGGAACTGGGAGACGATGAGGGCGATGAGAAATTTCCTGGCAAACGCCAAGGTTCCAGCAAGTGCCAAGTTTCTAAGTGCTTGTGCTGCTATCATTTTTTTCGCCGGCGCACCCGCCCTTGCCGACCAGCCCAAGGACTGGGAGACAACCTTCCAGGCGCCGGCGACCGACATGATGCGGCAGATCGAGTGGTTCGGAAACTACACGATGTGGTTCATCGTCCCGATCACCATCCTGGTGCTGCTTCTTCTCGCCTATTGCATCGTCAGATTCCGCGCCAGCGCAAACCCGGTTCCGTCCAAGACCAGCCACAACACGCTGATCGAAGTGATCTGGACTGTCGGCCCGGTCGTCATCCTGCTTTGCCTCGCAATTCCCTCGTTCCAGCTGCTGACCGCGCAATACACGCCGCCGGAGGAAGCAAAGCTGACCGTCAAGGCGACCGGCAACCAGTGGAACTGGGACTACGAGTACCAGACCGAGAACACGCTTTCCTTCAACTCCGCGATCCTCCAGGACACCGACCGCGCCGCCGCCGGCAAGGAGGACCGCAAGGTCTATCCGCGCCTGCTCGCGGTCGACAACGAGCTGGTGGTGCCGGTCAACACGATGACGCGCGTGCTTGTCACTGCGACCGACGTGATCCACTCCTTTGCCATGCCGTCGTTCGGCATCAAGATCGACGCCATTCCGGGTCGCACCAACGAGACCTGGTTCAAGGCGGAGAAGGAGGGCCTTTACTACGGCCAGTGCTCGCAGCTCTGCGGCAAGGACCATGCCTTCATGCCGATCGCCATCCGCGTCGTCTCCGACGCGCAGTTTAAGACCTGGCTGGCGGCAGCCAAGACCGATCTGCCCGGCGCCAACAAGACGCTGATGGCCGAGGTCGACGGCCAGAACAAGGTAGCGGCCGCCGGCAACTGATGCCGCGGGTTAGCAAGATTTAGGGAACGGAGCGGAACATGGCAGACGCTGCAGCTCACGACGGGCACGACCACAAGCCTTATCACGGCTGGGTGCGCTGGGTTTATTCGACCAACCACAAGGATATCGGCACGCTCTACCTGATCTTCGCGATCATGGCCGGCATCATCGGCGGCGCCTTGTCTGTCGCCATCCGCATGGAGCTGCAGGAGCCCGGCATCCAGATCTTCAGCGGTCTGGCGCAGATGGTCTACGGCATGAACGGCGACGCCGCGATCGATGGCGGCAAGAGCATGTACAACGCCTTCGCCACAGCGCATGCGCTGATCATGATCTTCTTCATGGTCATGCCGGCCCTGATCGGCGGTTTTGCCAACTGGATGGTCCCGATCATGATCGGTGCGCCCGACATGGCGTTCCCGCGCATGAACAACATCTCCTTCTGGCTGCTGCCGCCGGCTTTCATCCTGCTGCTCACCTCGATGTTCGTGCCGAGCGCGCCGGGTGCATTCGGCGTCGGTGGCGGCTGGACGCTCTATCCGCCGCTTTCGACCTCAGGCCAGCCCGGGCCGGCCATGGATCTGGCGATCCTGTCGATCCACATCGCTGGTGCGTCGTCGATCCTCGGCGCCATCAACTTCATCACCACCATCTTCAACATGCGCGCGCCCGGCATGACGCTGCACAAGATGCCGCTGTTTGCCTGGTCGGTGCTGATCACCGCCTTCCTGCTCTTGCTGTCGTTGCCGGTTCTGGCCGGCGGCATCACCATGCTGCTCACCGACCGCAATTTCGGCACGACGTTCTTTGCGCCCGATGGCGGCGGCGATCCGATCCTGTTCCAGCATCTGTTCTGGTTCTTCGGTCACCCGGAAGTCTACATCCTGATCCTGCCGGGCTTCGGCATCATCAGCCACGTCATCTCGACCTTCTCGAAGAAGCCGGTGTTCGGTTATCTCGGTATGGCCTATGCCATGGTGGCGATCGGCGCCGTCGGCTTCATCGTCTGGGCGCATCATATGTACACGACAGGCCTGTCGCTCGACACGCAGCGCTATTTCGTCTTTGCAACGATGGTCATCGCGGTGCCGACGGGCGTCAAGATCTTCTCCTGGATCGCGACGATGTGGGGCGGGTCGATCTCGTTCAAGACGCCGATGCTGTGGGCGCTGGGCTTCATCTTCCTGTTCACCATCGGTGGCGTCACCGGCGTCCAGTTGGCCAATGCCGGCCTCGACCGCTCGCTGCATGACACCTATTTCGTCATCGCCCACTTCCACTACGTGCTGTCGCTGGGCGCTGTTTTTGCCATCTTCGCCGGTTGGTACTACTGGTTCCCGAAGATGACCGGCTACATGTATTCGCCCGTCATCGCCAACACCCATTTCTGGGTCACTTTCGTCGGCGTGAACCTGATCTTCTTTCCGCAGCATTTCCTCGGCCTCGCCGGCATGCCGCGCCGTACCATCGACTATCCGGACGCGTTTGCCGGCTGGAACTATGTGTCGTCCATCGGCTCCTATATCTCGTCCGTCGGCGTCTTGATCTTCCTCTACTGCGTGTTCGAAGCCTTCCAGAAGAAGCGGATCGCCGGTGCTAACCCGTGGGGCGAGGGCGCAACGACACTCGAATGGCAGCTGCCTTCGCCGCCGCCCTTCCACCAGTGGGAACAGCTGCCGAAGATCAAGTAAGGCGGCTGCCCGCTCGAATACGAAACCGCCGGCCTGCCGGCGGTTTTGGCCAACGGAATGATGGACTTAAGTACGCATGGCCCTTGTCGACGACCCATTGATTGACGAAGCGGGCTTTCGCATGTCGGAAGCGACGGCGGGCGATTTCTTCGCCCTGCTGAAGCCGCGCGTCATGTCGCTGGTGGTGTTCACAGCCTTTGTCGGTCTGGTCGCGGCACCCGTGACCATCAATCCCCTGCTGGCGGTGATCGCCATCCTGGCTATCGCAATAGGCGCTGGCGCCTCCGGCGCGCTCAACATGTGGTACGATGCCGACATCGACGCGGTGATGACCAGGACCGCCAGCCGTCCAGTTCCGGCCGGTCGCATCCAGCCGCATGAAGCGCTGAGTTTCGGCCTGGTGCTGTCGGTGCTGTCGGTGATGACGCTCGGCGTGCTGGTCAACTGGCTGGCGGCGACGCTGCTGGCGTTCACCATCTTTTTCTATGCCGTCGTCTACACGATGTGGCTGAAGCGTTGGACGCCGCAGAACATCGTCATCGGCGGCGCCGCGGGTGCGATTCCGCCTGTGATCGGCTGGGCCGCGGTGACAGGGACGGTCAGCCTTGAAAGCATCGTCCTGTTCCTGATCATCTTCCTGTGGACGCCGCCGCATTTCTGGGCGCTGGCGCTGTTCAAGTCCGAGGACTACGCCAAGGCCGGTATCCCGATGATGCCGAACGTCGCCGGGCACGCTTCGACCCGCCGCCAGATCTTTGCCTATGCGCTGGTGCTGGCTCCCGTCGGCGTACTGCCGTGGCTGCTTGGCTACACCACGCCGGTCTATGGTGTGGCCGCCCTGCTGCTCGGGGTCGGTTTTGTCTGGTACGCGTGGAAAGTGCTTGGCATGGCCGACGACGACCGCGTCATGAAGCCGGCCAAGGCCCTGTTCGCTTATTCGCTGCTTTATCTCTTCGCCATCTTCGCTGCCTACCTGGCCGACAGCGTTGTCGAACGCGCGCTTGCCATAGGTGGAGCATGACCATGATCGAGGAAAAGCTCGAGACTGTCACTTTGACCGAGCGTCAGAAGAAGGCCCAGCGCAGCCGTTCTATCGCCATCGGCGTGGCGCTGGCGCTGCTGGTCGTCATTTTCTACATCGCGACGATCGTGAAGTTCGGCCACAATCTGGGCACGATGTGATGAGCTTCGAGACGTCCAAAAAAACGACGGGCAAGAGCGGCAACGTCATTGTCGCGGCGGTCTGCCTTGCCTTCTTCACGGGCATGATCGGCATGGCCTATGCCGCGGTGCCGCTCTACAAGATGTTCTGCCAGGCGACGGGCTATGGCGGCACGACGCAACGCGCCGAGAAGCAGTATGCCGGCCGCGTGCTCGACCGTGAGATCACCGTCCGCTTCGACGCCAACATCGCCGGCGTACCGTGGGAATTCCAGCCGGTCCAGCGCTCGATGACGATGAAAATCGGCGAGACGGTGCAGGCGCACTATCAGGCGACCAACAAGTTCGATCGCCCCGTGACCGGCCGCGCCACCTTCAACGTCCAGCCTGAACTGGCAGGTCCCTATTTCAACAAGGTCGAGTGCTTCTGCTTCACCGACACGACGCTGAAGCCCGGCGAGACGCTAGACATGCCGGTCCTGTTTTATGTGGACCCCGATATCGTCAATGTGCCGGAACTGAAGGACGTGAAGACGATCACTCTGTCCTACACGATGTTCCCGGTCGAGAAAACCAAGCCGGTCGCCTCTTCGGAGCCGGCCCAGGGCAACAGCAAGACAAATTCGAATACCGAAGCAAATCTCGGGGGTTGATATGGCCGACGCGCACGCAAAACCACAGCATGACTATCATCTCGTCGACCCGAGCCCGTGGCCTTTCCTGGGATCGGTAGGCGCACTCGTCACCGCCTTTGGCGGCGTCTGCCTGATGGAATACCTGAAGGGCGGCTCGTTCCCGATCTTCGGCTTCAACATCGCCAATCCGTGGCTGTTCTTCATCGGCATCGTGATCGTCCTCTACACCATGTTCGCCTGGTGGTCGGACACGATCAAGGAAGCGCATGAGGGCCATCATACGCGCGTCGTGTCGCTGCACCTGCGCTACGGCATGATCATGTTCATCGCCTCGGAGGTGATGTTCTTCGTTGCCTGGTTCTGGGCCTATTTCGACGCCAGCCTGTTTCCGAGCGAAGTCCAGCAATATGCCCGCACCGCGTTCACCGGCGGCGTCTGGCCGCCGAAGGGCATGGAGGTTCTCGATCCCTTCCATCTGCCGCTCTATAACACTGTCATCCTGCTCCTGTCGGGCACCACGGTCACCTGGGCGCACCATTCGCTCATCCATGGCGATCGCAAGGGGCTGATCAACGGCCTGGTGCTGACCGTCGGCCTCGGCATGCTGTTCACCATGGTGCAGGCCTATGAGTACATGCACGCTCCGTTTGCCTTCAAGGATTCCATCTATGGCGCCACCTTCTTCATGGCGACCGGCTTCCACGGCTTCCATGTCATCATCGGCACCATTTTCCTGTTGGTTTGCCTGATCCGGGCGATGAAGGGTGATTTCACCCCCAAGCAGCATTTCGGCTTCGAGGCGGCCGCCTGGTACTGGCACTTCGTCGACGTGGTCTGGCTGTTCCTGTTCACCTCGATCTACGTCTGGGGATCGGTCGGCGCGGTGATCGAGGGCCACTGATTCCCGGCCTGAGAGATTTCTATTTCTAGAAGGCGGCCCCGGCGACGTGGCCGCCTTCTCTTTTTTCGGCGCAATGATCGCCGATCGATGGACGATGCGGCTGACACTCCCGGCGTTTGCCGGCGAGAAGGCCGACCTGCTGCGTGTCCACAAAACGGAACGGCGACTGGAACTGATCGGCGACGGCAAGATCCTGCGAAGCTACGACATCGCTCTCGGCGACGAGGCTGTCGCCAAGGCGCGCAATGTCGAGGCGGGTGGCATGATCCTGATCCACGGCCAGAATGGTTAAGGCTGGTGGCTGCTTCAATTGGTCGACTGGACCGACTGCTGTATTGCGGTTACGGACTCCGACGTGAATGAAATCTGGGCAATGGTGGCCGATGGCACATCGATCGGAGATCGAGCGGTAAACAATGAGCGACGACGCTTCCAAGAGTGAAGATAGGGCGATCTGGCCTCCGATCGATCCGATTTCGGCCGGCCTGCACGGCCGCTGTCCGCGCTGCGGCGAGGGGCGGTTGTTTTCCGGCTTCCTCACCGTCGGCAAACGCTGCGTCAATTGCGGCCTCGATTATTCCTACGCCGATGCCGGTGACGGGCCAGCCGTCTTCGTCATCCTGATCATCGGTTTCATCATTGTCGGCCTGGCGCTCTGGGTGGAAGTCACGCTGAGCCCGCCGCTCTGGCTGCATCTGCTGGTATGGATTCCGCTGGCTGTCGCGCTGTGCCTGACAGCGCTGCGGCTGATCAAGGGCGTGCTGCTCACCCTGCAATACCGCAATAAGGCGGCCGAGGGCCGGGTGGATCGCGGTGAATGAGCGACACATCCGTCAAAGCTGATGGTCGTTCGCGGCCGAGATCGGCATTGCTGTTCGGCCTTGGCCTTGGGCTATTCCTGATCCTGCTGGCGCTCGGCACCTGGCAGGTCCAGCGCCTGTACTGGAAGGAAGGTCTCCTCCAGACCATCGACCAGCGCACTCATTCGGCGCCACGGCCGCTGACGGAAATCGAGAAAGAATTCGCCGCCACCGGCGACGTCGACTACACGCCGGTCACTGTCACCGGCACGTTCCTGCATCAGGGCGAACGGCATTTCTACGCGACCTGGGAAGGCGAAGCCGGCTTCAATGTCTACACGCCGCTTGCCTTGGACGATGGCCGCTTCGTGCTGATCAATCGCGGCTTCGTGCCTTACGATCTGAAGGATGCCGCCAAGCGCGCCAAGGGACAGGTCAGCGGCAAGGTGACGATATCAGGGCTGGCCCGCAACCCGCTGCCGGCAAAGCCGTCGATGATGCTTCCCGACAACGACGTGGCGAAGAACATCTTCTACTGGAAGGACCGCGACATGATGGCGGCAAGCGCCGGGCTGCCGGCGGGTGCTGCGCTGGTGCCAATCTTCATCGACGCCGACAAGACGCCAAATCCAGGCGGATTGCCGGTTGGCGGCGTCACCATCATCGACCTGCCGAACAGCCATCTGCAATATGCGATGACATGGTACGGGCTTGCCGCGGCGCTCGCCGCCGTGCTCATCTTGCGGCTTCGCCGCTCCGCGAAAGAGGAATGAACGCGACCGACAACCTTGACAGGGCCATCGCCCTTGACAGGACGGGGGTAGGCACCTCATTTCGGCGCTGACGAACCGGCTAGGATCTAATGCTTCAGACAACCACCAAGCCTCCTTTGACGATCCGGCTCTGCCAGCCGCGCGGTTTTTGCGCGGGTGTAGACCGTGCCATTCAGATCGTCGTGCTGGCGCTGAAGAAATATGGCGCGCCGGTCTATGTCCGCCACGAGATCGTGCACAACCGCTACGTCGTTGAGGGGCTGCAAAGCCTTGGCGCCGTCTTCATCGAGGAACTCTCCGAGATTCCGGCCGAACACCGCCAGAGCCCGGTCGTGTTCTCGGCGCACGGCGTGCCGAAGTCGGTGCCGGCGGATGCCCAGGCGCGCAATCTCTTCTATCTCGATGCCACCTGCCCGCTGGTGTCGAAGGTTCACAAGCAGGCGATGCGCCATCAGCGGCTTGGCCGCCATGTGCTGTTGATCGGCCATGCCGGCCATCCCGAGGTGATCGGCACCATGGGCCAGCTGCCGGACGGGGCGGTGACGCTGATCGAGACCGAAGCCGATGCCGCCAAGCTCGCGCCAGCCGATCCGCAGGCACTCGGCTTCGTTACCCAGACCACGCTGTCGGTCGAGGACACCGCCGGCATCATCCGCGCCTTGCAGGATCGCTTTCCGGCCCTGCAGGCGCCGGCGGCGGAATCGATCTGCTACGCCACCACCAACCGCCAGGAGGCGGTCAAGGACACCGCTCCGGGCGCCGATCTCTATCTGATCGTCGGTGCACCCAATTCCTCCAATTCCCGGCGTCTTGTCGAAGTGGCGGAGCGCGCCGGCGCCACGATGTCGCTTCTCGTGCAGCGTGCCGCCGAGATTCCATGGAATGAAATCGGCAACATTTCGACGCTCGGCCTGTCGGCCGGCGCGTCGGCGCCCGAAATCATCGTCGACGAGATCATCGACGCGTTCCGCCAACGCTTCGATGTGACGATCGACCTGGCCATCACGGCCACGGAAACGGAGGATTTCCCGGTCATGCGGGTATTGCGCGATGTAGAACTGACGCGGGCCGACATGGCCTTCGTCAATGGAGCCGCGTAAGGCATATGGCGGTCTACACCGACGTTGCGGAAGGCGAACTCGGCGCATTCCTGAAGCACTATCCGGTCGGCGATCTTCTGTCCTACAAGGGCATCGCCGAAGGCACTGAGAATTCGAACTTCCTGCTGCACACCTCCAGCGGCTCCTACATCCTGACGCTCTATGAAAAGCGTGTCGAGAAGGCGGATCTGCCGTTTTTCCTCGGCCTGATGGGCCATCTTGCCAAGAAAGGCGTGTCCTGTCCGCTGCCGGTGACCGCGCATGACGGCAGCGTCATCGGCACGCTCGCCGGCCGGCCGGCGGTTATCATCACCTTCCTCGAAGGGCTTTCATTGCGGCGGCCGACAGCGACGCATTGCGCAGAGGTCGGCAAGGCGCTGGCGCAGTTGCATCTGGCCGGCGCCGATTTTTCGATGACGCGCCGCAATGCACTGGCCATCGACGGCTGGCGCAAGCTCTGGGACGCGTCCCGTGATCGCGCCGACGAGGTTGAGCCGGGCCTTGCGGCCGAAGTCGATGCCGATTTCGCCGATTTCGAGCGCAACTGGCCGAAAGACCTGCCGCAAGGCATCATCCATGCCGATCTTTTCCCGGACAATGTTTTCTTCCTTGGCGAAAAGCTGTCCGGCCTGATCGATTTCTATTTCGCTTGCGACGACCTCTATGCCTACGATGTTGCCACTTGTCTCAACGCCTGGTGCTTCGAGAAGGATTTTTCCTTCAACCTCACCAAGGGCAAGGCGCTGCTTGCCGGATACCAGAGCGTGAGGCCCCTAAGCGACGAGGAGAAGGCGGCACTGCCTATGCTGGCGCGCGGTTCGGCGTTGCGCTTCATGCTGACCCGGCTGTACGACTGGCTGACTGTTCCCGATGGCGGGCTGGTGATGAAACGCGACCCGACCGAATACATCCGCAGGATGCGGTTCCACCGGGCGATCAAATCTCCTTCGGAATATGGATTGGCCTGATATGAGGTGTCATGAGCAAGCAGGTTGAGATCTTCACCGACGGCGCCTGTTCGGGCAATCCCGGCCCCGGCGGCTGGGGCGCGATCCTGCGCTTCAATGGCACCACCAAGGAGCTTTCCGGCGGTGAGGCCGAGACGACCAACAACCGCATGGAGCTTCTCGCCGCCATCTCGGCACTGAATGCGCTGAAGGAACCTTGCACGGTCGAGCTTCACACCGACAGCAAATATGTCATGGACGGCATCTCGAAGTGGATCCATGGCTGGAAAAAGAACGGCTGGAAGACCGCCGACAAGAAGCCTGTGAA
Organism: Mesorhizobium sp.; assembly: GCA_004017275.1. Taxonomy (GTDB): domain Bacteria; phylum Pseudomonadota; class Alphaproteobacteria; order Rhizobiales; family Rhizobiaceae; genus Mesorhizobium. Next base: position 720,493 of record SAKE01000001.1, read on the forward strand.
GAACGGCGAACTCTGGCAGGCGCTGGACGAGGCCAACAGGCGCCACAAGGTCACCTGGAACTGGGTCAAGGGCCATGCCGGCCACACCGAGAACGAGCGCGCCGACGAACTTGCGCGCGAAGGCATGGCGCCGTTCAAGAAAGGCCCGGTCAAGCCCGCAGCAGCGCCAAAGCCGGCTGCCCAGGCAAAACTGCCGGGGGTCGCGAAGGTGCGGCGCTCGACCCAGAGTTATTGATTCCGGGGAACCGGGCGGATATCAGGCAGGGAAATTTCTATCGTGCCGATCCTCTACTACGTGACGCATCCCCAGGTTCAGGTCGATGCCAATGTTCCCGTTCCGGAATGGGGGCTGTCCGAAATCGGACGCACGCGAGCGTTTGCAATGCTCGATCAGCCATGGCTCGGGTCGATCCGGCGTATCGTGTCGTCAGCTGAGCGCAAGGCGATGGAAACCGCCGAGATCCTCGCGGCGCATCTGCGTCTTGCCATCGAGGTGAGGCAGCGGATGCACGAAAACGACCGATCGGCAACAGGCTTCCTGCCGCCGCCGGAATTCGAGATCGTCGCGGACCAGTTCTTTGCCAATCCGCACGAAAGCGTTCGCGGATGGGAGCGGGCCATCGATGCCCAGCAGCGTATCGTCAGCGAAGTCGATGCTGTGCTCCGCACCAATGACGCCGGCGACGTTGCCTTCGTGGGTCATGGAGGCGTGGGAACGCTGCTGTTGCTGACTCTCAGTGGTCGCGAAATCAGCCGCGAAGCGGATCAGCCGGCCGGCGGCGGCAATTATTTTGCTTACGATATCGGCGCGCGCCAAACTATCCACGGATGGCGGCCGATCGACGGGTTGCCTTGACCAGCGTCCCGCGGGCGTACGCATAGGGCTGGGCCAGACTCCTCCAGTTGCTCCAGGATATGGATGGGAGTAATATTTCCTACCATAGAGCAAATGCGATAGGAAACAGCGTGGCAAACGTAGAAAAAATGAGCGTGGCTGTGACCCCGCAACAGGCAGCCATCATGCGAGAGGCGGTGGAGGCGGGCGAGTATGCCACTGCAAGCGAGATTGTGCGTGAAGCGGTGCGGGATTGGCTGGCCAAGCGCGAACTGCGGCATGACGATATCCGCCGACTAAGGCAGCTGTGGGATGAAGGCAAGGCAAGTGGGAGGCCGGAGCCTGTGGATTTCGACGCGTTGCGAAAGGAAGCTCGGCAAAAGCTGGCGGAAGCCTCGCGGAATGACCGTTAGGCTGGTCTGGTCGCCCGCGGCCAAGGCCGACCTCATCGACATCTACGTGATGATAGGCAGCGAAAACACACGGGCGGCCGATCGCTATTATGATCAGCTGGAAGCGCGGGCCATGCAGCCAGCGGACTAGCCGCGCATGGGTGTTAGGCGACCGGATATCGGGTCTTCCGTTTGTACTGCTCTACGAAACGATTCCGGACACGGACGATGGCCCTGTTGAGTGGGTCGAAATCGTCCGTGTGGTGGACGGGCGGCGGGATCTGAACCGTTTATTCTAGCCAGCTGCTTATCGGATCAGCAGTGCCGTGCCGTAAAGCCCGAGCGCGAACACCGTGTGCGACAGCAGGTTCAGCGCCCGGACCTGCATCGGATTGGGCCGCTTTGCGGCGGCCCAGCCGGCGCCCAGGCCTGGTGCCAGCAGGAACCAGCCGGCACCGACGGTGACGATGCCGAGGACGAAAGCCGGCAGGAATGTCGGCGCGGCAAGCCAGCCTGCTCCGGCCAGCACCACCAGGACGATGCCGTAGGCGATGCCGACCAAATAATGAAAGGCCCAGCCCAGCGCCTGTTCATGCGCGTAAGGCGCTGCATTGCCGATATCGTCGTGAAAGACCTTGTCGCGGAGATGCCAGACCCAACGCCCGACCGGTCCCCAGTTCGGTCGCGGCTGGCCGAACGCCTTGTGCAGGAAGATGGCCCAGAGATCCATCGCCACGGTGGCGCCGATGCCGATCGCGATGGCGCGCCAGAAGATATCGAACATCGCTAGTGTTCCCCCCAAGGCAAAGCCTGGACTGCAGGCGCGATCGTCGTCGAGGGCTCATGCCCGACGCCGTCGCTGAAGTTCAGAGCTGTCCCAGAATATGGGCCGCGCCGGACTCGTCGACACCGGGCTTTGTCTCGACATTGAGCGCGGTGACCTTGCCGTCGTCGACGACCATCGAAAACCGCTTCGAACGCAGCCCCATGCCGCCGGCGGAAAGGTCATTGTCGAGGCCCACCGCCTTGGCGAAATCGCCGCTGCCGTCTGCGAGGAACAGGATCTTGCCCTCACCGCCAGTGAAGTGCGCCCAGGCGCCCATGACGTGGACGTCATTGACCGAAACGACGGCGATGGTGTCGACGCCGCGCGCCAGGATGGCGTCATGGTTCTCGAGATAGCCGGGCAAATGGTTGTTGCTGCAGGTCGGCGTGAAGGCGCCGGGAACCCCAAACAGCACGACCTTCTTGCCCGAGAAAATCTCGGCCCCGGTGATCGGCTTGGCGCCATCGGCGGTCATCGTCTTGAAGGTCACGTCAGGCAGCTTGTCGCCAACAGAAATGGTCATGAATTCCTCGCTCGGGAAAATCGGGAAGGATGTGTCTTTGCGTATCGAACTCGGCGGCTTCCTGCAACCGTTCGGGCAGGCTGGATCAAGGGAAAGGCAGAAGCCCTTCGACCGCGCCCGCCGAACTCGTCAGCGTATAGTGAAGCCCGCCATCCGTCGGCGTCGTCGACGGGCGATCGAGGATCGGCACGGTGAAGATCAGCTTGCCGTCCTTTTCGCTGCGGGCAGGGGTGCCGAACATGTAATCCCGCTCGCCGGCAACGAAGAAATCCGCCGCCGCCGGATCGCCGGGAAAACTCGCCTCGACAATCAGTGTCTCATGGTCGCCCGGCAGCACATTGATGCCGAAATCGGACCTCGCGGGCGCCGGCAGCGCCGTGAAACTTGCCTTCACCAGCGCTGCGTCCTCGACGTTGTCCGGATCGGAGGCAGGATCGACGGTCAGCCGCGTCTGCACTGGAATGCAGATCGTTTCGCAGATGCCGAGAAAGATGTCGGCATCGATGACCGCCGGCTGGTTCGGCGTCGCCAGCGTGAATATCACCGGCAGCGAAACCGGATAGTTGTAGCCAGCCCATTTGCCATAGCCGTCGTCATGGCGCTGCGGTGCCGGAAACGACAAAGTGGCGTCGGCGATGTTGGTGCTGGCCGAAACATCGAGCTGCGGCGGCACGCCCGCGTCGCCGGGATCGCGCCAGTAGGTCTTCCAGCCGGGCTTGAGCGCTATGTCGAGAACGCCCTGGATGCGGCCGGCAGCATCGGCTTTGCCACTGGTCACCAGGCGGACCTTGCCACCCTCGCTGTTGTACCACGCCGATGAGGAGGCGGCGGCGGGAAGAGCGGTCGCCGATCCGATGGCGGCGCCGAGCAGCAGGATTTTCAAGCTTCGCATGGCGGTGATTTGATCGTCCGTTCGTGGCCGCGCAATGATTTCATGGCTTTGCCGGTATCATATTTGCGTGACCTCAAGGGAGAAGAATGCTCGAGCCGGCGGCATAGGCTTTCGTCGAATCCCGCACGGCGCATCTTTTCGACGCTTTGGAAACGCGTTACGCTCCCTTTCATGGACTTATTGCGCCACAAGAAGACGGTCGCCAGTCGCGGCTTTCTCGACGATCAGTTCCTGATTGCCATGCCTGGCATGAAGGACGACCGTTTCACGCGCTCGGTCATCTATGTCTGCGCGCACTCGGATGAAGGCGCCATGGGCCTGATCATCAACCAGACACAGCAGATGCTGTTTCCCGACCTGCTCGTGCAGCTGGGCATCATGAACGAACAGGAGGCGATCCGCTTGCCGGCCCAGGCGCGCGATTTCGTGGTGCGCAATGGCGGACCCGTGGACCGGAGCCGGGGCTTCGTCCTGCATTCGGGCGACTACCGGGTGGAATCGTCGCTGACCGTTTCGGACGATATCTGCCTGACCGCGACCGTCGACATACTGCGCGCCATTTCTTCCGGCCGTGGGCCTCGTCACGCCTTGATGGCGCTTGGCTATTCCGGCTGGGGCGCCGGCCAGTTGGAGACCGAGATCGCCGAGAATGGCTGGCTGACCTGTCCGGCCAATGCCGAGCTTCTGTTCGACACCGACATCGAACGCAAATACGACCGGATCCTCGCCGCGATCGGCATCGATCTCGCGCATCTCAGCCTCGCCGCCGGACACGCCTGAATTCGAGATTGGCCGAAGCCACCCCAGCTTCGTCATCCTAGGGCGAAGCGGGAGCGAAGCTCCGTCGCGGAGACCCTGGGATCCATGCCGCGACCTTTGCCAAGGAATGCAGCGGAACAGGATTCTGCACCGCAGCAACGCTCTGAAGTCGCGGCATGGATCCTCGGGTCTGCGCTGCGTCGCTGCGCTCCTTGCTCCGCCGTGGATGACGAAGCTAAGCCTGCGTCAGCGGATATTGCTCCTTCAGCGTCTTCAGCACCTGGTCGCCCGGCATCGGCGCGCCGAACATGAAGCTCTGCACATATTCACAGCCCATCTGGCGCAGTTCCAGCGCATCGCTTTCGTCGGAAATGCCCTCGGCGACGACAGACAGGCCGAGTTCATGCGCCATGTTGACCATGGATTTGAGCAGCACCGCGCGCTTGGGCGTGTTGTCGTCGACGAAGCTCTTGTCGATCTTGATGGTGTCGAAGGGGAACCGCGTCAGATAGGCCAGTGACGAATAGCCGGTGCCGAAATCGTCCAGCGACAGGCCGATGCCGAGCTGCTTCAGCTTGGTCAGCACATGGGCGGTCTGTTCGGGATTGTCCATGACAAGCGATTCGGTGAGTTCGAGCCGGAAGCAGCGCGGCTTCAGATTGGCCCGCGCGATGACCGAGCGGACGTCGCTGACCAGGTCGCGGCGGATCAGCTGGCGGCTGGACAAATTGACCGAGACCGACAGTGGTGCGTCGCCGATCTGCTTTTGCCATGTGGCGAGGTCTTCCGCCGCCTGCTGCATGGCAAACAGGCCGAGCTGCACGATCAGCCCGCAGCTTTCGGCGACCGGAATGAAATCCGCCGGCGGGATCATGCCACGGCGTGGGTGGTCCCAGCGCAGCAGCGCCTCGAAGCCGGCGACGCTGCCATCCTCCAAACGCACGATCGGCTGGTAGGCAAGCGTGAATTCGCGCCGCTCGATGGCGCGGCGCAGGTCGGATTCGAACTGCAGCCTGTCGGTGCCGACGGTGCGGAAAGCCGGGCGGAACGGCTCGATCCTGTCGCCGCCGAAGCGCTTGGCCTGATGCATGGCGAGTTCGGCATCCTTGACCATATCCTCCGCCGACATCTGCGGCGAATTCCAGGTGATCAATCCGATCGACGCGGTCAGTACGATCTCGCGCTTGGCGAAGGTGATCGGGTTGTTGATCGCATGCTTGATGGCGTCGGCGACGGCGGCGATGCGGGCCGGGTCCTGTTCGGAAAGCAGCATCAGCGCGAACTGGTCGCCGGCAAAGCGCGACAGCGAATCCTTCGGCTTGAGCAGCCGGTGCAGGCGGCGCGCGATGGTCAAAAGGATGGTGTCGCCGGCCGAGATGCCAAGCCCGTCATTAACCTGCTTGAAGCGGTCGATGTCGATGACGAAGACGGTCGGCCGCACTTTTTCTTCGGTGCGGGCGATCGAGATGATCGCTTCCAGCCGGTTCATCAGCAATTCGCGATTCGGCAGCCCGGTGAGATTGTCGTGCACGGCGTCGTGCAGCAGCCTTTCCTCGGACTTCTTCTGCTCGGTCACGTCGACCATAGTGCCGACGCAGCGGATGACCTCGCCGTCCGATCCGATCACCGGGCGCGCGCGCAGCGAGAACCAGTGATAGTGGCCGTCGGCGCCACGCAGGCGGAAGTTCTGCGACACCCGGCCGCGCCGGTGTTCGAGCACCACGTCGAGCGTCGTGCGGAACGTGTCGCGGTCGTCGGCATGCAGCACCGGCAGCCAGTTGCGCGCCGCGCCGCCAAGGCTGTTGGGCGCCAAGCCGAGCTGGATGCTGACATCGGGCTTGGTGACGACGCGGTCGCGCAGCACATCCCAGTCCCACACCGTGTCGCCCGATCCGGCCACCGCCAGCGCCTGCCGCTCGAGGTCGGAGAAAAGGCCCTGATGCAGCGCGCCGCCGGCAAAAGCATGCTGCATGACGGTGAAGCCGATCAGAAGGATGATCAGGATCAGCCCGCCACCGAGGGCCGGCTGGGCGATATCGTTGTCGAGCATGCCGGTGATCGCCATCCACGATCCGCATAGCCACAACAGCACCATGACCCAACTGGGCACCAGCATGATGGCGCGGTCATAGCCGCGTATGCCGAGGAAGATGATCAGGCCCAGCCCGGTCAGCGCGGTGGCGGCGAAGGACAGCCTGGCGATGCCGGCGGCGACCGCCGGATCGACGATGGCGACGCCGGCGATCAGCACCAGTCCGAGGATCCAGACCAGTGCGCCGTAGCTGAAATGGCCGTGCCATCGGTTGAGATTGAGATAGGCGAACAGGAACACCACGAAGGTTCCCGCCAGCGCCACCTCCGTTCCCGCTCGCCACATCTGCTCGTTGCCGGGCGATATCTCGATGATCTTATTGAGGAAGCCGAAATCGACGCAGATATAGGCCAGCACCGCCCAGGCGAGTGCTGCGGTCGCCGGGAACATCGAGGTTCCCTTGACCACGAAAAGGATGGTCAGGAACAGCGCCAGCAGGCCGGCGATGCCGATGACGATGCCGCGAAACAGCGTGTAGGAATTGACGGAGTCCTTGTAGGATTCCGGATCCCAGAGATAGACCTGAGGCAGTTTGGGCGAGGCCAGTTCGGCGATGAAGGTGATCACGGTGCCGGGGTTCAGCGTCACCCGGAACACGTCGGCGTCGGGGCTGGTCTGGCGGTCGAGCGCGAAGCCTTCACTGGGCGTGATGGCGGCGATACGGGTCGAGCCGAGATCCGGCCAGAAGATGCCGGAATTCACCAGCCGGAAATGCGGTGCGACGATCAGCCGGTCGAGCTGCTGGTCGGTGGTGTTGGCAAGCGCGAACACCGCCCAGTCGCCGGTCGAACGCGCGTCGTTGGCCTCGACCTCGATGCGCCGCACGATGCCGTCCGGTCCCGGAGCGGTCGACACCTGGAAGTTCTCGCCCTGGTTCCGGTAGATCTCGACGGCGCCGGAAAGGTCCAGCGCGACGTCGTCCCGGGCGATCTTGATCGGCTCGACGGCGAAGGCTGACGACGCCGCGCGCAACGTCAGGATTGTCGCGAGGACAAAGGCGAACAGCGGCCCGTTTCGCAGGAAATTCGTCAAAAATCAGTCCTTCGTTCCAACGCCCGGCGGATCGTCCACGATCCGGGCGTAGAGGTAGTGGTCCTGCCAGATGCCGTTGATCCTGAGATAGGATCGCAGAAGTCCTTCGCGCCGGAATCCGGCTTTTTCAAGCACACGGATCGACCGGATATTGTCGGGAATACAGGCCGCCTCGATCCGGTGCAACCTCAGCGTATCGAAGGCGAAGCGGGTCACCACCTTGACCGCATCGGTCATCAGGCCGCGGCCGCCGAACCGCTCGCCGATCCAGTAGCCGATATGGCCGCTCTGCGAGACACCGTGGCGTATGTTGCCGAGCGTGATGCCGCCCGCGAGCTTGCCGCTGCTCCTCTCGAAGATGAAGAGGGCGATCGCGGTTCCTTGCGCATAATCTTCGCGGTAGCGGCTGATGCGCAGCCGCCATGCGTTGCGGTCGAGTTCATCGGGAGTCCAGCGTGGCTCCCATGGTTCGAGGAAGGCGCGGCTTTCACCGCGCACCGCCGCCCACTCGCGGTAGTCGTTGGTGAACGGCACACGCAGCGTGACAAGGTCGCCTTTCAGTGCCGGCAGGTCACGGCGAAAGAAAGGGAGCGCGAACATGGCGCTTTGAGGGACTTAGACGGCGAGCTTGCGGGTCGTAGTCTGCGTGCCCGCGAGCGATTCGAGAATCGCCTCGTATGGCGCCAGCGTACCCACAGGCCCGACAGCGGTAAGCGTCGGCTTGGTCGAAAACAGCCGCGACGACAGATCGGTCAGCCTCTCGATCGTCAGCGCTGACAGCCGTTCCATCAGTTCCTCCTTGGCGATCGGCCGGCCGAACAGAAGCAATTGTCGTGCGATCTGCGAAGCCCGGCTGGCCGGGCTTTCTGCGGACATGATCAGCCCGGCGCGATATTGGGCGCGCGCGCGATCGAGTTCTTCCTGCAGGATGTTCTCGCCAGCCTTCTGCAGTTCGTCGATGATGACAGGAACCAGTTCAGCGATGTCGCTCTGGCCGGTGGCGGCATGGATGCCGAAGACGCCGGTGTCGGAAAAGCCCCAATGGAAGGCATAGACCGAATAACACAGGCCGCGCTTCTCGCGGACCTCCTGGAACAGGCGCGACGACATACCGCCGCCGAGGATCATCGACAGCACCTGCGAAGCATAGAAATCGCGCACATGATAGGCGCGGCCTTCGAACCCGAGCACGATCTGCGCGTCCATCAGGTCGCGGTCCTCGCGAAAATCGCCGCCGACATATTGCGCGTATTGCGGGATGGTGCTGTCGGCCTTGCTGCGGAAGCCGCCGAGCTGCTTCTCGACCTCGCGCACGAATTTGTCGTGCTTGATGTCGCCCGCAGCGACAATCACCATGCGCTCGGCGCCGTATTGCCGTTCGATGAAATCGTGCAACTGCTTCGAGGTGAAGGATTTGACGGTTTCCGGTGTGCCCAGGATCGAGCGGCCGATGGTCTGGTGGCGAAACGCCGTCTCGGTGAAACGGTCGAAGACGATGTCGTCGGGCGTGTCGTGCGCGGCGCCGATCTCCTGCAGGATCACGTGCTGTTCGCGTTCGAGTTCCTGCGGGTCGAATTCGGACTCCTGCAGGATGTCGGCAAGAATGTCGACAGCCAGCGGCACATCGTCAGAGAGCACCCTGGCGTAGTAGGAGGTGGTCTCGACGCTGGTGGCGGCGTTGATCTCGCCGCCAACGTCCTCGATCTCCGAGGCTATTTCGAAGGCGCTCCGCCTTTTCGTACCTTTGAACGCCATGTGCTCGAGCAGATGGGCCATGCCATGCTCGTCGTCACGTTCATTGCGGGCACCCGACTTGACCCAGGCACCAAGGGCAACCGATTCGATGCTTTGAAGGGTTTCGGTGGCGACTGTCAGGCCGTTCGACAGACGGCTTACCTCAACACCCATATGGCTAGTACTCCCTAACGCGCCGCCCGCGCGCGGCGGCCGACGTAATCTTCCACCATTTTCAGGTCGGATGGAAGTACCGTGTATTTTTCCTTCGCTGTCATCAACCCCCCTAGCCATGCGGGCAGAGCGGGCGACACGCCGCTGGCGGCTTCGACAGCGGCCGGGAATTTTGCCGGATGCGCGGTGCCAAGCACCACCATCGGCACGGCGCCTGTCGCCTTGCCTGCCGCGACATGAACGGCCGCCGCGGTGTGCGGATCGAGCAGATAGTTGCTGGCCGCGAGCGTCGAGCGGATGGTGGCGGCGACCTCGTCCATGTCAGCCCGGCCGGCATCGAATTCGGACCGCATCCCGGCGATTTGCTGGGTTTCGATGGTGAAAGCGCCGGACTGCTTGAGGCCTTCCATGTAGCGCCGCACGGTCGCCGCGTCACGGCCGGAGGCCTCGAACAGCAGGCGTTCGAAATTGGACGACACCTGAATGTCCATCGATGGCGACGTGGTCGCAAAGACGCCCTTGGTGCGGTATTCGCCGGTCGCGAAAGTGCGCGCCAGGATGTCGTTGTCGTTGGTGGCGATGACCAGCCGCTCGATCGGCAAACCCATCTTCTTGGCGGCGTAGCCGGCGAAGATATCGCCGAAATTGCCGGTCGGCACGGTGAAGGAGACCGGCCGGTCCGGCGCGCCGAGCGACAGCGCCGAGGAGAAATAGTAGACGATCTGGGCCATGATGCGAGCCCAGTTGATCGAATTGACGCCCGAAAGCGAAACCCGGTCGCGAAAACCGTGATCGTTGAACATGTCCTTGAGCAGGCCCTGGCAATCGTCGAAATTGCCTTCGATCGCCAGCGCATGGACGTTTTCAGCCGTCGACGTCGTCATCTGCCGTTGCTGTACCGGCGAGACGCGGCCGTGCGGGAAAAGGATGAAGATGTCGGTGCGGCTGCGCCCGGCAAAGGCGTCGATTGCCGCCCCGCCGGTGTCGCCCGAGGTGGCGCCGACGATGGTGGCGTGCTGATCGCGTTCGGTAAGCACGTGGTCCATCAGCCGGGCGAGAAGCTGCATCGCCACGTCCTTGAAGGCGAGCGTCGGCCCATGGAAGAGTTCCAGGATGAAGGTGTTGGGGCCGGTCTGCACCAGCGGGCAGACGGCCTCGTGGCGGAAGGTGGCATAGGCTTCGCGCACTAGCCGTTCGAAGACGGGCGCCGGGATTTCGCCGCCGAGGAACGGCGACAGCACACGGATGGCAAGATCGGGATAGGCAAGGCCGCGCATGGCGCGGATCTCGGCCGCGGAAAATTGCGGCCACTCGCGCGGCACGTAGAGCCCGCCGTCGCGCGCCAGCCCAGCCAGGACTGCGTCGGAAAATCCAAGAACGGGGGCTTCCCCCCGGGTACTCACATATTGCATGTCACAAATCCGTTACTGCTTGGCTTTCCGCCCACCGCAAGGTGGTTAATTTCTGCGCTGGCTCAGTCGCATTTTTGCCGCGCGGTTGATATACGTCACCAGCTTTGCGAGAGGGAAGTGCAGTTTCATGGCGTTTCGTACATTCAGTGGTCGCTTTTTGGCGGGTCTTGCGCTCACCGGCTTTATGCTTGCCGCCGCCGGCTGCCAATCGGGCGACAATGGCATCCTGAACCTCGGCATCGGCAAGAAGGATCCGACGGCTCCGCCGCCGCCCCAGGATCCCAAGGTCCTGGCCAGCCAGTTGCAGGCCTATTGTCCCCGGGTGACTGTGCGGGACGGCACGGCCTTCTTCAACACCTATTCCAAGGATGCCCAAAAGCCCAAGCCAAGGATCAAGAAGACCGGCGACGCCGCGCAGGATGCCGCGGCCCAGGCCGAGGCTGACGCCGCTGCTGCTACCCCGCCCGACGAATCGGCCAACATCATCTACCAGGCGTCGGTCAGCGACGTGACGCGCGATTGCAGCCGTGCCAACGGTCAGCTGACGATGAAGATAGCGGTTGCCGGCAAGATTGTCCCAGGACCGAAGTTTTCTCCGGGCACCATCACCATGCCAATCCGCACCGCCGTGATGCATGGCACCGAGGTCCTCTACTCGCAGCTCCACCAATATCAGGTCCAGGTCACCGATCCTTCGGTCGCTACGCAGTTCGTCTTCACCGATTCCAATGTCGTCGTGCCTGAGCCGACGGCGCAGGACTATCAGGCCTTTGCCGGCTATGACGAAACCGCGCCGAAGGCAACGACCGACAAGCCAAAGAAGAAGCAGAGGAAGAGAGCCGCCGCGACGAACTAGGTCTCGGCAGTTGCACGAGGCGTGCGTCGCGGCGCCTGCTTCTCAGGCGTCCGACCACTCCGACAGCGCCGCAATCACGCTTTTCAGCTCCGCCCAGCGGCGGATCACCGTTTCGGCGCCGGCCTCGGTCAACGCGTCGGCATGGCCGGGATAGCTGTGTCCCGCGCCGGTGAAGCCGATCACGCGCATGCCAGCCGCCCTGGCGCCGTGCACGCCGTGCACGGAATCCTCGATGACGAACGTGTTCGCCGGCTTGGCGTTGAGTTTCTCGGCCGCGAACAGGAACACGTCGGGGGCCGGTTTTGTTTTCCCGGTCGGTGTTTCCATCGCCGAAAAAATCCGGTCGGCGAAAAACGGCAAAAGATGCACCTTCTCCAGCATGAATTCGATCCGCTCGGAGCGTGAATTCGAGCAGACGCAGCGCGGCACCGTGACCGCGGCAACTGCCTCGCGCGCGCCGTCGATGGCGCGGACGTCGCTACGCAATTTGCGGTCGACCAGCTCTTCGGCGCGGTCGATCAACGAGACCTGGAACGGGATGCTCGACTTCTCCTCGACTCGCATCATGATGTCCTTGAAGGTCAGCCCGGCATAGGTTTCCGCAAGTTCCTCGGCCGATATTTCGTATCCCGCCAAGGTCAGCAGCTCCGCCTCGACGCGAGCGGCGATGATTTCGGAATCGACGAGCACGCCGTCGCAATCGAAGATGACAAGGTCTGGCTGGGGCATCGTGATCCGGACAATGAGAGGATGAAATGGCCTCGGGAGGCTCAGGCGGCGCGGCATACACCAACAGGGCCACCTTCGCAAATTCAGCAGTCTTCACCGAATATTTACGCTGATCGGTAACCATAACAGGGAGTAAACAGCAACGCGTGCCTTGGGTGTCAGAATGTCTGCCGTGCGTCTTCTCGACGAGCTTTCCCACGCTCCCCAGCAATCCGAATGGCTGGACACGATCCTCAAGGGCGACTGCGTTGCCGCACTCGACCGGTTGCCGGAAAAGTCGATCGACGTCATCTTCGCCGATCCGCCCTACAATCTGCAGCTTGACGGCGACCTGCACCGGCCTGATCAGTCGAAGGTCGACGCCGTCGATGACGACTGGGACCAGTTCGAAAGTTTCGAGGCCTACGACGCCTTCACGCGTGCCTGGCTTCTGGCGGCGCGCCGGGTGCTGAAGCCCAACGGCACCATCTGGGTCATCGGCTCCTATCACAACATCTTCCGGGTCGGCGCCAAGATGCAGGATCTCGGCTTCTGGATCCTCAACGACGTGGTCTGGCGCAAGACCAACCCGATGCCGAATTTCCGTGGCCGCCGCTTCCAGAATGCCCATGAGACGATGATCTGGGCTTCGCGCGACCAGAAGGGCAAGGGCTATACCTTCAACTACGAGGCGATGAAGGCGTCCAATGACGACATCCAGATGCGCTCCGACTGGCTATTTCCGATCTGCACCGGCGGGGAGCGGCTGAAGAACGACAATGGCGACAAGCTGCATCCGACGCAAAAGCCGGAAGCGCTGCTTGCCCGCATCATGATGGCCTCGACCAAACCGGGCGACATCGTGCTCGATCCCTTCTTCGGCTCCGGCACCACCGGCGCGGTCGCCAAGCGCCTTGGCCGCCATTTCGTCGGCATCGAGCGCGAGCAGGCCTATATCGACGCCGCCAACGAGCGCATCGACGCGGTGCGGCCGCTGGATGAGACTGACTTGACAGTGCTGACCGGCAAGCGCGCCGAGCCGCGCGTTGCCTTCGTCAGCCTGATCGACACCGGACTGGTTATGCCGGGCGCCACGCTCTACGACGCCAAGAAGCGCTGGGCCGCCAAGGTGCGCGCTGATGGCACGGTGGCGATCGGCGACAGCGCCGGCTCGATCCACAAGATCGGCGCCGAAGTGCAGGGGCTGGATGCCTGCAACGGCTGGACCTTCTGGCATTATGAGCGCAGCGGCGGCCTGACCCCGATCGACGAGCTTCGCCGCATTGCACGGCTTGGCATGGAGCGGGCAGGGGCCTGAGGCCAGGGTGTAAAAGTCGGCGCTCTACGGCGGCCCCCCTCTGCCCTGCCGGGCATCTCCCCCTCAAGGGGGGAGATTGGCAGCGTCTGCGACCGCTCTCACCTTGCAGCGTCAAAAACTGGCGAAAGCGGCGATAACAGCCGATCTCCCCACTTGAGGGGGAGATGGCCGGCAGGCCAGAGGGGGGCGCCGTAGAGCGCTACCTCCGGCGCTCGCGCGGTTCACACCGCGATGCCGTACCGCTCAAGATCTGCTTGAAGCGTCTTCGCATCGGTGAACAGCACAGATTGCCAGCCAGCCGCCTTGGCGCCGTCGACATTCTTCTGGCAGTCGTCGATGAACAGCGTGGCTGACGGTTCGAGACCGAACGCGGCGACGTGGTGATCGTAGATGGCGCGGTCTGGCTTGATCTGGCGGATATCGGCCGACACCGTCACACCGCGCGGACGATTGAGAAAATCGAAGCGCTCCCGGGCCTCGGCCAGCGTGTCGCTGGCGAAGTTGGTCAGCATGGTCACGTCGTGGCCGCTCTCGATCAGGCCGATCATGATGGCGACGCTGTCGTCATAGGCATGCGGCACCATGTCGTGCCAGTGGCGGCGGAAACTGCGGATGTTTTCCGCGTGATCGGGGTGGTCCGCGATCAGCAGTGCCTCGGCCTCTTCCCATGTCCGGCCGCGATCCTGCTCGATGTTCCAGTCATGCGTGCAGACATTGTCGAAGAACCACTTTCTCTCTTCGGCATCCGGAATGAGGCGGCTGAACGGAATGTTGGGATCGTAGTGGATCAGCACGCGGCCGATGTCGAAAACGATGTGGCGTATTTCAGTCATGGACCCTCTTTGCACTGTGTGGCGACGGTTTTTTCGTCGCGCCGGGTATCGCAGCCTCGATTGCCTTTTTCATGACAGTCGGCAGCGCCTCGCCGGAAATTTCATGGGCCGGTGACCAGAAGTGCCCCGCCGGCGCGGCGCCGTTCACCTCTGCACGAAAAACGTCGAGCTCAAGCGCGAAATGGGTAAAGACATGGGTAATCTGGCCGGCACGCTGCCATTTGGCGGGGAAAGGCGCCGCCGTCGCTGTGGTCGCGCCGTCGATCCGCGCGGTCCAACCCGTCGTCGGCACCTCGGTCATGCCGCCAAGCAAGCCCTTCTCCGCCCGTTTGCGTAGAAGAATGGCACCGTCGTCCCGCACGGCGATAAAGGCCGCGCCGCGCCGCTGCGGTTTGTCGGCCTTGGGCAGGCGCACCGGGAAGTGCTCGGGATCGCCTGAAACGACCGCGTCGCAATCTTCGCGCAGCGGGCACAGCGTGCAGCGCGGCCGGCGCGGGGTGCAGATGGTGGCGCCGAGATCCATCATCGCCTGGGCGAAATCGCCGGGCCTTGTCCCGGGCACCATGCGCTCGACATGGGCACGTATCTCGGGCTTGGCTTCGCTCAACGGCGTTGTGATCGAAAACAACCGGGAGATAACGCGTTCGACATTGCCGTCGACAACGGCGGCGGGGCGATCGAAGGCAATCGCCGTGATGGCCGCCGACGTATAGGCGCCGATGCCGGGCAATTCTCTCAAACCCGTCTCCGTGTCGGGAAACCGGCCGCCACGCTGGGCGACGAGATCGGCACAGGCCTTGAGATTGCGGGCGCGGGAATAGTAGCCGAGCCCGGCCCAGGCCTTCATCACGTCCTCGGTGGGTGCTGCGGCCAGCGCCTCGACATCGGGCCATTTCTCGACGAAAACCCGGAAATAGGCCTTCACCGCCTCGACCGTGGTCTGCTGCAGCATGACTTCGGAGAGCCAGATTCGGTAGGGGTCAGGCCTTACGCCGCGCGCATGCTCGCGGGGTGTGATGCGCCAGGGCAATTCACGGTGATGCACATCGTACCAGCCGAGCAGGCGGGATGCGATATCGTCGCTGACTCCGGATGCGGCTCTGCCGCTATCTCCAGCTACGGTCTTGCGGGTCTGGTCTGCTGATGCCATTGATCTTGTATTGGCCTGGCCGGTATCTGCTGGGGTCGTGGCTGGAGAACGTACATGGCAGGGAGAACGCCCTACGGCAATCCCGTCCCGGTCAGCGATCTCGCGACCAAGATACTCGACCCGGTGCTGCGCAAGCGGGCCGGTATTTCGATCGGCCTCGTCCAGTCATGGGACGAGATCGCCGGGCCGCGGCTGGCCAGCCACTCGCGCCCCGAAAAAATCCAGTGGCCGCGCCGCATGCATGAAGACGATCCGTTCGAGCCGGCGGTGCTGGTCATTGCCTGCGAAGGCATGGCGGCACTGCATCTGCAGCACGAGACCGGCGAGATCATCAACCGGGTCAACGCTTTCCTTGGTTTCACCGCCATCAACCGCATCAGGATCCTGCAGAAGCCGGTGACCGCCGACAAAGGTAGGCGCAAACCGGCCCTCAGGCCGCTGTCAGCGGCCGAGAAGGTGAAATTGTCGGGCACTGTCGGCCTGGTCGACGATGATGGACTGCGCGCCGCATTGGAAAAACTCGGCGCGATCATTATCGGCGAGAGGAAGCCGTAGGCCCCCTTGAAGAAAGTCATGGATTTGTCGTCAATATCTCGCATTCGTGATCGCTCTTGTCAGGTTTCGCGATTGGATTGGGGATCGGGATGCCTTAATTCGCGCCAACTCTCGCTTTTTCGTGCCTTTGCATTGCAAAATCCAACCCTTGTCAGGTGATTCGTATGAACCGTCCCCCGTTTGGCCAAAGCTTGTCTCGCAGAAACGTCCTGTCTTCGCTGGCTGCCATTCCGGCGGTTGCCCTGCTCGCCGCCTGCAGCGACTCCGGCGAGGAGGCGAAGGCTGCGGATGTGAAGCCCGCGACCCCGGCCGCCCCCGCAAAGCCGGCCACACCGGCCGCTGCTACCGCGCCGGAAGCCCAGGGCACCGTGGACATGGCGGAATTGCTGAAGCCGGGTGCGCTGCCCGACAAGCAGCTCGGCAAGGACGACGCCAAGGTCACCATCGTCGAATACGCCTCGATGACCTGCCCGCACTGCGCGCATTTCGCCGAGACCACCTTTCCGGACCTGAAGACCAAGTACATCGACACCGGCAAGGCGCGCTACATTCTGCGCGAATTCCCGTTCGATCCGAGTGCCGAAGCCGGTTTCATGCTGGCGCGCTGCGCCAAGGATAACTATTACCCCATGGTCGACGTCCTGTTCAGACAGCAGGCGAACTGGGTTGGCGTCCAGAACACCAAGGATGCGCTGCTGCAAATCTCGAAGCTCGCCGGTTTTACACAGGAGTCCTTCGAGGCCTGCTTGACGGACCAGAAACTTCTGGACGATGTGAGATCGGTCCAGAAGCGCGGCGCCAATGAATTCAAGGTCGACTCGACTCCGACCTTCTTCATCAACGGTAAGACCTACAAAGGGGCGATGTCGATTGAGGAAATGTCGGCCATCATCGACCCGCTGCTCTGACGCTCAGTCAGCACCGAGGCGGCCGCGCTTCGGCGCGCTCGGCTTCTTGTCGTTGTTGCAAGACCGTGGAAACCCGCTCGATAGGCGGCGCGAATGAAGTTTTCGCGCCTTCGCCTCCTCGGTTTCAAGTCCTTCGTCGAGCCTGGCGAGTTCGTCATCGAACGCGGACTGACCGGCATTGTCGGGCCGAATGGCTGCGGCAAGTCGAACCTTGTCGAGGCGCTGCGCTGGGTGATGGGCGAAAGCTCCTACAAGAACATGCGCGCGTCCGGCATGGACGACGTCATCTTTTCCGGCTCGGGCACGCGCCCGGCCCGCAACACCGCCGAAGTTACGCTTTTCCTCGACAACAGTGACCGCTCGGCGCCCGCTGCCTTCAACGATGCCGACGAATTGCAGGTGTCGCGCCGCATCGAGCGTGAGGCCGGTTCTCTGTACCGCATCAACGGCAAGGAGGCGCGCGCCAAGGACGTGCAGCTTCTGTTCGCCGACCAGTCGACCGGCGCGCGTTCGCCGTCGATGGTCGGTCAGGGCCGTATCGGCGAGCTGATCCAGGCCAAACCGCAGGCACGCCGCGCCCTGCTCGAAGAGGCGGCCGGCATTTCCGGGCTGCACACCCGCCGCCATGAGGCAGAACTGCGGCTGAAGGCGGCCGAGCAGAATCTCGAACGGCTGGACGATGTCGTTGGCGAACTGGAAAGCCAGATCGAAAGCCTGAAGCGCCAGGCGCGCCAGGCCTCCCGCTTCAAGAACCTGTCGGCCGATATCCGCAAGGCGGAAGCAACGCTCTTGCATCTGCGCTGGACGCTGGCGAAGACGCAGGAAGGCGAGGCGCGCTCGGCGCTGGCGGTTGCGACAGCGCTGGTCGGCGACCGCGCCGCCGCCCAGATGGCCGCCGCCAGGGAGCAAGGCATAGGCGCTCATCGTTTGCCGGACCTGCGTGACGCGGAAGCCGCCGCCGCCGCTGCCTTCCAGCGCTTGTCTATCGCCAAGTCGCAGATCGAGGAGGAAGCCGGCCGCATCCGCGCTCGTCAGACCGAGCTCGAGCGGCGGCTGCAGCAGCTCGACGGCGATATTGCGCGTGAGGAGCGCATGGTCCGCGACAATGCGGACATCCTTGAGCGCCTGCGCGCCGAAGAGGCAGCACTCAGTTCCGAAAATGCCGGTGCTGCCGAACGCGAAGCCACCACACGCGCCGCGTTCGAGCAGGCGGCTTCGACGCTTGCACAAAGCGAAGCCAAACTCGCCGCGTTGACCGCCGAGCGGGCCGAGGCTGCCGCCTCGCGCAACCAGATCGAACGGACGCTGCGCGACACCGCCGAGCGCCGCGATCGTTTCGCGCGTCAGCTTGCCGATGTCGACCGCGAATTGTCTGACATTCTCTCCAAGGTCGCCGGCCTACCGGATCCGGCCGAGAAGCGCGTGCTGGTCGAACAGGCCATGGCGCTGCTGGAGGAAGCCGAAGCTGCCGTGTCGTATGCGGAGCAGTCGGTCATCGATGCCCGCGCCACCGAAAGCGCTGCCCGCCCACCGCTTCAGGACGCCAGGGCCGAGCTGGCGCGGATCGAGACCGAAGCGCGCACGCTGGCCAAGATCCTGAATGCCGCCAGCGGCGATCTCTTCCCGGCCGTGCTGGAGCAGATCAGCGTCGATCGCGGGTTCGAAACGGCGCTGGGTGCCGCCCTTGGCGAAGACCTCGACGTGCCGCTCGACCGCAGCGCGCCGGTGCATTGGGGCCAAAGCGAAATCCAGCCCGGCGACGCGGCTCTGCCCGAAGGCGTAAAGAGCCTTGCCAGCGTGGTCCATGCGCCGGCACAGCTCGCCCGCCGTCTGGCGCAGATCGGTATCGTCGAGCCCGGCGACGGCCGCCGGCTGCAGGCGCTGCTCACGCCGGGCCAGCGGCTGGTCAGCCGCGAGGGCGCGCTGTGGCGCTGGGACGGCCTTACCGCCAGTGCCGACGCGCCGACCGCTGCCGCGCAACGGCTGGCGCAGAAGAACCGACTGGCCGAGCTCGATGCCGAAGCGATACAGGCGACGCTCGTCCTGCGCCAGGCCGAGGAGGCGCTGGGAGAGGCCGAACAGGCGCTTCGCCTCACAAGCGAGGCAGAGCGCAATGCGCGCCAGGCCGGTCGTGACGCCCAGCATCGGCTGGACGCTGCCCGCAATGCGCTGGCGGAGGCCGAGAGGGCCGGCGGCGAATTGCAGAGCCGGCGCGCGGCACTGGACGAGGCGCGCGCGCGCATCGTGGACAGCCATGAGGAGATTTCGGCGGCCTTCGCTGAGGCGGAAATGCTGCTGCAGGACGCGCCCGATCTCGGCGACCTGCAATTGCAGCTCGAACAGTCCTCGGCCAATGTCGCGCGCGACCGCGCAACACTTGCCGATGCGCGTGCCGTGCATGAGGGGTTGCGACGCGAAGCCGAGGTGCGTGCACGCCGGCTCGATGCTATCGGCGCCGAGCGCAGCAATTGGCTGGAGCGGGCCGAAAACGCCTCGACGCAGATCGCATCGCTTGGCGAACGCAAGGCCGAGGCCGAGGCCGAACGCGAGCGACTGGCCGATGCGCCCGATGAAATCGACGCCAAGCGGCGCGCGCTGCTGTCGCAGCTCACCGAGGCCGAGACCTTGCGCAAGGCCGCGGCCGACCGTTTGCAGGAAGCCGAAAACAGGCAATCCGAACTGGACAAGGCTGCCACCGGCGCCATCCAGTTCCTGGCCGAGGCGCGCGAGACCCGCGTTCGCGCCGAAGAGCGGCTGACGGCGGCCGACGAGCGCCGGCTAGAGGTCGAGGCGCGCATCCAGGAAACGCTGAATACGCCGCCGCATCTGGTCATCCGCCACACCGGTCTGGAGGCCGACAGCCCGATGCCCGAGATGGCCGAGATCGAGCGTCAGCTCGACCGGCTGAAGATCGAGCGCGAACGGCTTGGCGCCGTCAATCTGCGCGCCGAGGAGGAGCAGAAGGAGCTATCCGACCGGCTGGAAGCGATCGTGTCGGAGCGCGAGGACATCATCGAGGCGATCCGCAAGCTCAGGCAGGCAATCCAGAGCCTCAACCGCGAAGGCCGCGAGCGTTTGCTGGCGGCCTTTGATGTCGTCAACGGCCATTTCCAGCGGTTGTTCTCGCATCTGTTCGGCGGCGGCACGGCGGAATTGCAGCTGATCGAATCCGACGATCCGCTCGAGGCCGGCCTCGAAATCCTGGCCCGCCCGCCCGGCAAGAAGCCGCAGACCATGACGCTGCTGTCCGGCGGCGAGCAGGCGTTGACGGCGATGTCGCTGATCTTCGCGGTGTTCCTGACCAATCCGGCGCCGATCTGCGTGCTCGATGAAGTCGACGCACCGCTCGACGATCACAATGTCGAGCGCTTCTGCAATCTCATGGACGAAATGGCCGCCACCACCGAGACGCGCTTCGTCATCATCACCCACAATCCCATCACCATGGCGCGTATGAACCGGCTGTTCGGCGTCACCATGGCCGAACAGGGCGTCAGCCAGCTTGTGTCGGTCGACCTGCAGGCGGCCGAGGCGATGCGCGAGGCAAGCTGATCGATCCGGGCTAATGCATGTCGCCTAAAATGACCCCGGTTTTTGGGAGAACGACATGCATAAAACTAAAGGCCTAAAGCGGTCGCGTGAATCCGTTCAGGCACGACACGCTTTAGCCGCTTTTCGCGGTCTTGCAGGTTCCAGCGACTAACGGACGGCATCTTTATCCCCTGACGAACGACTCCGCGGTCGAAAGCGGATCGATGGACAAGCTTGCGATAGCGGCTATCCGCTTGGCTCATAAGCGGCGCCGTACAAGCGGTGCATATATGCACAACCGATGTCGAGGATTCTGCGGTACCGCTCGGTCGTGCACTCCCCCAAATAACTCCACGATGAGGAGGTGGCCTGCAAAGTGCTTCGTGGTCAGGCAGCCTCCTTGCCATCACGGGCGGACGACGGGCCGTATCCTGTCGAGCGATGACGAGAGCACGACTGCCACAGTCGCCCTGGTCGAGCGGCTCGGCTACGCGCCGGTTAGCCTCGGCAAGATCGCGGAAGGCGGCCTGCTCGTGCAGGCGCGGGACAAGAGTTGGGCACCATTGGATCTTCCAGGACCTGTTCAAAAAGGACAAATGAACCATGTACGACCATGTAATCTGGCCGGAGCGGTATGACCCCGGAACGTCGGCCATCTATGCGCTGAACGACATCGACATTAAGGCGCCGCCTGAAGTGGTCTGGAAGCTGCTCGTCAATGCCGAGAATTGGCTGAGCTACTTTCCTGCCGAAGATCAGGTCAAGATCCTGACAGGTGAGGCGGAACTGGCGCTCGGAACCAGGTACAGTCGAGTCACCGTCGGATTCCCGATGAGCCTTATAGTGACCGAGTTCGAGCCCTCGCGCCGGCTCGCTTGGGCGACGACAGTCGACGGCGATGGGACCGGCTCGAGCGCATATCACGGCTGGGTTATCACGCCGACCAACGATGGCTGCCATGTCCTGACCGAGGAGACGCAACAGGGGGCCTGGTTTCTGGACTTGCTCGGGCACAAGCATCCCGGCGCGCTCTACCGCTATCACCAGGAGTGGGTCGAAAGCCTCGCCCGCGCAGCGGAGGCTGAAGCAGCAAAGAAAGCGAGCTGACGCCCCTGTCCTGGCGCTGTCCACGCTTCAACGCTTCGCAACGCTGCCTTCGTCCGAACGCTGCCGGTACTCGACGGGCGACGATCTGTTCCAGCCTGGATGAGTGGATCGATCGCCTTGTTCACCCTATAATTGGAGATGAAATAACATGAATATCGAACTCAAGGGCCGCAAAGCGATCGTTACCGGGTCAACGGCAGGCATCGGCCGTGCTACCGCGGAGGGACTGGCCCGTGCCGGCGCATCGGTCGTCATCAACGGCCGTGGAGAAGCCCGGATTGACGAGGCGGTGCGGCAGATGCGGCAGGCCTTTCCTGGAAGCGACATCTCGGGCATCGCCGCCGATCTTGCGACATCGGAGGGTGCCGAGACCTTGATCGCGCAGGCGCCAGACGCCGATATCCTTGTGAACAACGTGGGCACGGCTCACATCCGGGACTACAGTGGCGTCGAGGACATCGCGAAGATCCCCGACGAGGACTGGCTTGGCCTCTTCCAGTTGAACGTAATGAGTGGCGTGCGGGTGACCCGTCATTACCTGCCGCGGATGGTGGCGAAAGGCTGGGGCCGTGTCGTGTTTGTAAGTAGCGAGTCCGCAGTCAACATCCCCAAGGAAATGCTTGACTACGGCATGACTAAGATAGCTCAACTCGCGATCTCGCGCGGGCTTGCCGAGGCGGTCGCGGGCACGGGCGTCACCGTCAACGCCGTCTTGCCGGGACCTACCCGCTCTGAGATCCTGGGCGACTTCATGGCGAAGCAGGCTGACGCAAATGGGATCACGCAGCAGGAAGCCGAGCAGGGCTTCCTGAAGGCGATGCGTCCGACCACTCTCATCCAACGCTTCGCGACCACCGATGAGGTGGCCAACATGATCATCTATGCATGCTCGGAGCAGGCTTCGGCGACAACCGGCGCGGCTTTACGGGTGGATGGCGGCGTGGTCCGTTTCGTCGCGTAGCAGGACGACCAAATTGTTCCGTTCGCGATCCTGCACGACGAGAAGGTTCCCAATCAGGCCGACGATGTTGGGCCGGCCGGCCCTAAAAATAGGTTCGCGGCGCGACAAGGTTGTTCTGCTGGCGAGCATAAAAACAATAGAAGCCGAACGCTGCGGCGAACCACATGAAGGCCTCACCCATAGCCAGCCGGTTGTTTGAATTGGTAAGGATGGTCAGGGCGAAGAAGACCAGCGTCGAGATGTAGCAAGACCATGCTGCCGGAGCGATAAGCTTGGCCCGCATGGCCAGCAGAACCTGCCTGGCCGACCAGGTGTAGAGAAAGGCAAAGAACGCCAGTCCGACCACGCCGTAGCGTACGGCGATCTCCAGATAACCGTTGTGGAAGATGTTGAAAATCATGGGATGATAGGTTCTGTGCTGCCATTCGGTCAGCCAGCTGGAGCTAGCTCCGAAGATCGGGTGGCGTTTCCAGATATCGATCGCATCCGCCCACAGCATCAGCCGTTCCTTGGCTGCAAGCGGAACCGTATCGCTGGCGATGGCGCGGTCGAAGGCCGGGAGGACGCCGTGCCTCAAGACATCCGGAACCAAGGCCTTGACGAAGATCATGGTGTCGCCGGCGGTGGACCAGAAGACGTTGTGTGTTGCGACAACGCCGGCCGCCACCGCCGCCAGCACGCCACCCGAAACCAACAGTTCGCGGCGATGGCCTCTCGCCAGGGTCATGACCGCCAACAAGAGCAGGACGAGCGCAAGCGCAAGCCAGACGCCCTTTGACCGCATCTCGATGATGTTGACGAGGGCAAACAGCAGGACGGCTGTCGCCAGCGCCCAATGCAGGTTCTTGGTTGCTTTCCCCAGGTCCGTTCTTTGGGCGGTGTATGCCATGAATTGCAGCGTGCAAAGGAAGATGAAGCCGGCCGCCATCGAGGCGTGGATGGGATTGTTGAAGAGCCGCGGGACCGGTTGGGTACCTTGAAGCATGTCCGAATAGAAAGTGTCCGCCGCCAGGAAGACAAGACTGAGGATCATGAACCAGAGGACGAGCCGCGCCGGCTGCCTGACAAACAGCAAGAGCGCGAAGCCGGTCGTCGCATAGAACAGCGGAAACATGTAAATGCCTTCGGAGCCACCCAACTGGTGGGTGCCGAAATAGACGATCGCCAGCCGGATGAAGACGTAGAGCGACCAACCCACGCACAAACCGCCGACCCAACCGATCAGCGGTTTGCTGTAGGTCCACAAATCCACCCTCAACCAGCGGATGAATGCTACCAAGGTCAGCGCCAGACCCGCATAGCGATAGGTGTCTGCCTCGCGCCAGACAGCGGAGACCAAAGCGAGAATGGCGAGTGCCGCAAGCAACACAAGCAGGCTGTTGCGCGGCGCATCGTCCCTGGCATAGTCCGGGATTTCCCGCGGCAAAGGGGGCCGCATCAGGACGTGATGCAGGCGGCGCAGCTCGTCCCTGGCTCGCAACGCCCCGGCACTTAGTCGGCTCGACCCGCCAAGCCTTGCGAATTTGTAGCTTCCCGAGGGGCCGGCTATGCCGGAAATCTTGCTGCTGGCGGCGAAGCCAAGCACGTTTTTGCGGACCGAATAGACTTTCAGGCCGGTATCCCAAAAGCGTTCGAGTGCGACGTCCCACGGCATTTTCATTACGGCGAGCGCCGACAACAGCCCCTGCGCGCCCTCCCGCGTCACCAGATAGGCGGCCGCCGAGCCTTGCGGGCCATGCAGCGCTCGACCGATCTCGTCGCCTTCCGTCGTCTCGACCGCGCGCATGAAGAAGCTCATGCGATGGTTGGTCAGCTTGATGGCATCGAAATCCGGCACCGCCGCGATGATGGCCTCGATGCGCCGTATGGTGTTTTCGCCGAAGAGGACATCATCCTCGACGATCAGGCCATAGGCGTCGCCACCCGCGAGGAATGTCTCCAGCGCCTGGATATGGCTGCGGTAACAGGCATATTCGCCGGGCAGAATGTCGCGCCCGCTCAGCTTGCGTGCGGTTGGAAGATCGATCTCCGCCCAGTCCTCTTTGGCAAGCGCACGGCCGTCGATGGCGGCAATGCGCTGCAGGGTCAGGCCGGCCGCCTCTGCACTGGCGCACAATTCGCTCCAGCGACCGGACTCGCGATCGAGGTTGATGGCGAAGATAGCAAGGTTCATTGAAGTTCCATTTTGGACCACCACCCTTACGGTCGACCTATGTATGGAAAGAGGAAGATGTTCAAGGCTACACTGTCCAGATCACGCAAGTAGTGACCCGAATTTGCCGTGATGACGTGGTTATTACGGAAACAGTCGAATTATCAGCCGATCGGCTTCAGGGAAGATTGCAAAAGATACTTTCTGGTCCTCTGTGCCCCGGAACGGACCCAAATCTTTGGCTGGGGCGCCAGGATTCGAACCTGGGAATGTCGGTACCAAAAACCGATGCCTTACCACTTGGCGACGCCCCAATTGCCGTCAGAGTCGCTTGTGCGGCGCGTTATTAGCAGAGCAGCCGAAAAGCACAATCCTTATGAATGACGGTGAGAACGCTCGAATTGGGCCGCAAACGCGGTTGCCGCCAGACGGCATGAGAACAGGCTATTCGGACCACGCCGCCATCTCGTTGCCGGCCGGATCGACGAAGTGGAAGCGGCGGCCGCCGGGGAATGCGAAGATCGGCTTGACGATCATGCCGCCGGCACTTTCGACTGCGCGCAGCGTTTCCTCCAGATCCCCGCTGTAGAGCACGGGCAACGGCTTGGCGGGCGCTTCGATGGCGTCGGCCTGAAAACCCCCGTCCAGGCCTTCGGCAAAGGCCGAATAGGTCGGCCCATAATCGGTGAACGACCAGGCAAAGGCAGCACTGTAGAAAGCCTTCAGCCGGTCCAGCGTTCCGCCGGTCGCGGGCATTTCCAGATAGTCGAGTTTTCCGGGCGGTTTCATGGCGCACCTGTTTGTTCACTGTATGTTCTACAACAAAAGCCCCGGAATGGCAAGTCATTTTGCCGCATCTTCGGACACGGCTTTTGCTTAATCGATTGTAGAAGCCGGACCGCTTTGCCGGCGCTTGCCTTTCGCACTGCAGCATCCTATCGCTCCAGGGGTCGGACACGGCGGAATTTTCGTTTCGCCAATCTTTCCAATCTCCTGCAACCGGAGAGCGATGCATGACCAAATGGGTTTTCACCTTTGGCGATGGTGCGGCGGAAGGCCGTGCCGGCGACAGGAATCTGTTGGGGGGCAAGGGCGCCAACCTGGCCGAGATGTGCAGCCTGGGCCTGCCGGTGCCGCCGGGCTTCACCATCACCACGGAGGTTTGCAACGCCTACTACGCCAATGGCCGAATTTATCCGGCCGGGTTGGAAGCCGACGTCGCCGTCGCGCTCGATCATATCGGACACCTGACCGGCCGTCGGTTCGGCGACCCGTCGAAACTGCTGCTGGTGTCGGTGCGTTCGGGGGCGCGCGCTTCGATGCCCGGCATGATGGATACCGTGCTCAATCTCGGACTGAACGACGAGACGGTCGAGGCGCTCGCCGCCGATTCCGGCGATGCGCGCTTTGCCTATGACAGCTATCGCCGCTTCATCCAGATGTATTCCGATGTCGTCATGGGCCTCGACCATGAGGTGTTCGAGGAGATCCTGGAGGACCAGAAGGGCGGGCTCGGGCATGAGCTCGACACCGAACTGACGGCGCTCGAATGGCAAGGCGTCATCGCGCTCTACAAGGCCAAGGTCGAGGAAGAGCTCGGCAGGCCGTTTCCTCAGGACCCGCATGAGCAGCTGTGGGGCGCGATCGGCGCCGTGTTCTCGAGCTGGATGAACAACCGCGCCATCACCTATAGGCGCCTGCATGACATTCCCGAAAGCTGGGGCACGGCGGTCAATGTCCAGGCCATGGTGTTCGGCAATATGGGCGAAACCTCGGCTACCGGCGTTGCCTTCACCCGCAACCCCTCGACCGGCGAAAAGATGCTTTATGGCGAGTTCCTGGTGAACGCGCAGGGCGAGGACGTCGTCGCCGGCATTCGCACCCCGCAGAACATCACCGAGGCGGCGCGCATTGCAGCGGGTTCGGACAAGCCGTCGCTGCAAAAGCTGATGCCGGATGCGTTCCAGTCCTTCGTCACCATCTCCGATAGTCTGGAGAAGCACTATCGCGACATGCAGGATCTCGAATTCACCATCGAGCGCGGCAAATTGTGGATGCTGCAGACGAGATCCGGCAAGCGCACCGCCAAGGCGGCGTTGAAGATCGCGGTCGAGATGGCGCGGGACCTGCTGATCACGAAAGAGGAAGCCGTCGCCCGCATCGACCCGGCCTCGCTCGACCAGTTGCTGCATCCAACCATCGATCCGAAGGCCGCGCGCGACGTCATCGGCATCGGATTGCCGGCCTCACCCGGTGCCGCCACCGGCGAGATCGTCTTTTCCTCAGCCGATGCCGAGGAATTGAAGACGCAAGGCCGCAAGGCGATCCTGGTGCGCATCGAAACCAGTCCCGAGGACATTCACGGCATGCATGCGGCGGAAGGCATCTTGACCACGCGCGGCGGCATGACCAGCCACGCCGCCGTGGTGGCGCGCGGCATGGGCAAACCTTGCGTCTCGGGCGCCGGTTCGCTGCGCGTCGACTACAAGGCTGGTACGCTGATGGCGATGGGCTCGACCTTCCGCAAGGGCGACATCGTCACCATCGACGGCGGCAACGGCCAGGTGCTGAAGGGCGCCGTGCCGATGCTGCAGCCGGAACTTTCCGGCGATTTCGCCGCTATCATGGAGTGGGCGGACGCCGTGCGCCGCATGAAGGTGCGCACCAACGCCGAAACGCCGCTCGACGCACGCATGGCGCGCTCGTTCGGCGCCGAAGGCATCGGCCTTTGCCGCACCGAGCACATGTTCTTCGACGGCGACCGCATCGTCGCCATGCGCGAGATGATCCTGGCCGACACCGAGAAGGACCGGCGTACCGCGCTCGCCAAGCTTCTGCCGATGCAGCGCTCGGATTTCCTCGAACTGTTCGAGATCATGGCCGGCCTGCCGGTGACGATCCGGCTGCTCGATCCGCCGCTGCACGAATTCCTGCCCAAGACCGAGGAGGAGGTCGCCGAGGTCGCCGCCGCCATGAACGTGTCGCCGGACAAGCTCAGGCAGCGCACCGAGACGCTGCATGAGTTCAACCCGATGCTCGGCCATCGCGGCTGCCGGCTGGCCGTTTCCTATCCCGAAATCGCCGAAATGCAGGCGCGTGCCATTTTCGAGGCGGCCGTCGAGGCCGGCAAGAAGGCCGGCGCTCTTGTGGTTCCCGAAATCATGGTGCCGCTGGTCGGCCTGGTGAAGGAGCTCGACTACGTCAAGGCGCGCATCGATGCGGTCGCCAAGAGCGTCATGGAGGAAACCGGCGTCAAGATCGACTATCTCACCGGCACCATGATCGAACTGCCGCGCGCCGCGATCCGCGCCCATGTCATCGCAGAGTCAGCCGAATTCTTCTCGTTCGGCACAAACGATCTGACGCAGACGACATTCGGCATTTCGCGCGACGATGCGGCCTCGTTCCTGGAGACCTATCGGCAGAAAGGCATCATCGATCAGGACCCGTTCGTCTCGCTCGACATCGATGGTGTTGGCGAACTGGTGCGCATGGCTGCCGAAAAGGGCAAGGCAACACGGCCCGACATCAAGCTCGGCATTTGTGGCGAGCATGGCGGCGACCCGGCCTCGATCCGCTTTTGCGAAGAGGTCGGCCTCGATTACGTGTCCTGCTCGCCCTATCGCGTGCCGATCGCCAGACTGGCGGCCGCGCAGGCAGCGGTGCTTGTCGCCAAGGCAGGCCGCGTATAGGATCAGCCGGGCAAGGCTTACCGTTTTGTAAGGCAAGTCACGCGAACGCGCTGCCGCGATCGCGTAATTTCGACATTGTTTGCGCCCAGTTTGTGGCGTCCCACCAATTGTCCCGGAAACAGATGTTGCAGACTTCACCCGCACCGTTCCGATCTATTCTGGTCATCCAAACGAAGTTCATTGGAGACCTCGTCCTCGCCTCCGCACTTGCTGAGAACCTGCGGCTCGAATTTCCAGGCGCCAAGCTTGTGTTTCTATGCGAGGCTCGCTTCGAGAGCTTCTTGATCTCACACGGCATCGCTTCCGAAGTGGTCACGTTCAGGCGTGCCCGCACGCAGGGCACCACCCTGGAACGTGGGAAAGAGCTTTACGCCACGATACGGGCGTTGCGCCGCTACCGCTTTGACCTGACGATCGACATCACCGATTCAAAGACGTCGCGCATCATCTCCCGGTTCGTCAACGCACCGACCCGCGTCGGCTACAATCCCACCGAGAGGCCGTTGCGTTTGCTGGAGCGGCAGCCCGCCAACGTCTTTGCCAGGCCGTTTGGCTTTGATGGCCAGCATTTTCTGTACCGCTACCTCTCGCCGCTCGAGGCGCTCGGCGTCGAACCCCGCACCATGATCCCGAGCATCCAACCGCTGCCGATGGAGACGGCAGAGGCACTGGCGCTGCTGGACAAGCACCATCTGCGGCCGAACGCCTTCATCGCCGTGCATGCGGGTGCAAGCTTCGAAGGGCGACGTTGGCAGCCGGAGCGGTTTGCCGCGGCGATCGCCGAGATTGCGGGGGAAACCGGCCTGGACGTCGTCCTGGTGGGCGGCCCGGACGAGCGGGAGATTGCCGAACGCATCGTCGCCAGGACCGCGCCGTCGGTTGTCGATCTCGTGGGAGCCATGTCGCTGGAAAGGCTGCTGGCGGTGCTGAAACAGGCCCGGCTGTTTCTCGGCAACGAGAGCGGCCCGATGCACATGGCCGCAGCCACCGGAACCCCGGTTGTCGGGCTGTTCGGTCTGACGGATCCGTCGCGCTGGGGTCCCGTCGGCGTTCCCAGCATCTCGCTCCAGCCGCCGATGCCTTGCGCCTGCATGGCCAAGGATGTCTGCCGCGCGCCGGATCCCAGCAGGGCTTGCTGCGTCTGGGGCTTGGAGGTCAAGCCTGTGGTCGATGCGGTGCGCGAGGTTCTTTCGCGCACCGAAATGAGGCTGGACCGCGCCATCTGAGGTCATACGCCGCGCGGACAGCCAATACTGCCGGAATGGCCTGTTCACCGCACGAACAGTCAAATTGTCGCGCTGGGCGCTTTTCTGCTATGCACCGTCCCGATTTCCGCCTTCATGCGGGTCTTGATGCCGGCTTGAAATGACCGGTCAGGAATTCGGTTGATGCGCCTGCTGCACAAAAATCTCTGCATGATCGCCATGTCGTTGGCGATGGTCTCCGTCGGCCACGCTGCGCCGCTAGTCGAACCGACTCTGCACATCAGACCCGACACAAGCGGAGCCGGCCGCGTGGCGCTCACGCTCGACGCGTGCGGTGGACAGACGGACAACCGGATCCTTTCGGCGCTGGTGGAAAACAAGATCCCCGCCACCATTTTCGTGACCGGCATCTGGCTGAAGCGAAACGCAGCCGCGGTCGAGATCATGCGGGCGCATCCCGACCTGTTCGAGCTGGAAAATCACGGCGGCCACCATATCCCAGCGGTCGATACGCCGCAGAAGATCTACGGCATTCGCAGCGCCGGCAGCCCGGACGCGGTGCTGGCCGAGGTCGAGTCGGGAGCCGCCGCTCTTGCCGGGACCGGAGAGCCTGCGCCGAAATGGTTTCGTGGCGCAACCGCCGAATACAGCCCGTCGGCAATCGCCATGATCCGCAAGCTGGGCTTCAAGATCGCGGGGTTCTCGATCAACGGCGACGGTGGCTCATTGCTTGGCGCCAAGGAAACCGCACGGCGCATCGCGGCGGCCAAGGACGGTGACGTGATTATCTCGCACATCAACCAGCCGACGCACGCAGCCGGCGAAGGCGTGGTACAGGGCCTGCTGGCGCTCAAGGCCAAGGGCCTGACCTTTGTGCGGCTCGACGATGCCGATGACATCGGCAGTCATGGCACCACTGACTAGGTATATCGATATTCAGCCAGGCGTGGCTTCGATCGTGACCTTGCTGGCGTAGAATGCGCCGTGATCGCGGATTTCAGCCATTTCGTCAAAAGGCTGCTTGTAGGCCCACATGGCATTCTGGCCGATCTCGCCGGCAGGCAGCACGCTCCAGTAACTTGCATCGCCTTTGTAGGGACAATGGGTCGAGTGGTCGGTGCTTTCGAGCCTGCCGAAATCGATGTCTGTGAACGGAATGTAGAAGGCCGCGGGGTAGGGGGCCTCGCTCAGCACCTTGGCGTTCGCCGATGAAGCGATAACCGTGTCTCCGGCGCGTACGGTGACGATGCCGGCATAGGGCTCGATGGTGATGACCTTGTCGGGATTGCGTTGAAAACCGGGTGCGGGGTTGGCGATCTGATCCATGCGGGGGCTCCTTGCGTCGACTTTCAGATGTGTCGCGCAAGCGCGGTGTTCAAGACCCGCTGTCGCCATGCAGGCCAGCGATGACGGATCACGCCTCCGAAGACAGTTCGCCAGCGGTCAGGCAGCGGCCTTGAACACGTCCATGAGACCGGCATAGGCAGCAGCGATACCGGCGACCGGATTGCTGCTTCTCGACACGGTTTCGACTTTCAAGGAACCACCGCCGGTCGGCAAGGTGAGCAGCAGGAACTGGCGGTTTCCGCCGTCGCCGACTGACGCGGCCGCGACGTGCTGGTTCTCGCCCTGATTCTGGACGCACATCTTGAACAGCAGCGTGCCGCCGACCGCTTCCAGCGCGCCGCCGACAACTTCAACAAATTCATCTTCGGAAACAGTCTTCGTATCCGGCACCAGATCGGCCAGACTTTCGGCAAGCGTACTCTCGAGTGCCTTGTCGTCGAGCTGCGCGTCCATGCGAACCTCTTTCAGTCGCCAATCGCCCTTGCCCGTTAACGAAACTTAACGCCGACGATGGCCGGATTGTGGCGGTTTTCCACCAATGCGGCGCTGAGTGGTGCTGACGGCTGGACAATCCGCCGGTTCGCTCCACAATGGCACAAAAAGTACAACGCAAAAGCGTGAGGGAGGATGGAATGCTGGGACTGATGCAGGAATGGCCGCTGCTTTGCCATAAGCTCATCGACAATGCCGAGCGGCAGCATGGCCTGCGCGAGATCGTGTCGCGCTCGATCGAGGGGCCGATCGTGCGCACCACTTACGCCGACATCCATCATCGCGCCTTGAAGGTCGCCCAGCGGCTGGAGCGCGACGGCTATCGTCTGGGCGACCGCATCGCGACGCTGGCCTGGAACACCGCACGCCATATCGAGGCCTGGTACGGCATCATGGGCATTGGCGCCATCTACCACACGCTCAATCCGCGGCTGTTTCCCGAGCAGATCGTCTGGATCATGAACCATGCCGAGGACAAGGCTGTCTTCGTCGACCTGACTTTCGTGCCGCTGCTCGAGAAGATCGCTGGTGCCGTCAAATCGCTGAAGCAGGTGATCGTGCTGACCGACAAGGCGCACATGCCGCAGACGACATTGCCCAATGTGGTCGCTTATGAAGACTGGCTTGATGAGGCGGATGGCGACTTCGCCTGGAAGAGCTTCGACGAGAGCACCGCCGCCGGCATGTGCTACACGTCCGGGACCACGGGCGATCCAAAGGGCGTCGTCTACAGCCACCGTTCAAACGTGCTGCACGCCATGATCGCCGCCATGCCCGACGCCATGGGCTTGTCGTCGCGCGATACGATCTTGCCTGTCGTGCCGATGTTCCACGCCAATGCCTGGGGCCTTGGCCAGAGCGGCCCGATGATCGGCGCCAAGCTGGTCATGCCCGGCTGCAAGATGGACGGCGCCTCGATCTACGAACTGCTCGACACCGAAAAAGTGACCTTCAGCGCCGCCGTGCCGACCGTCTGGATGATGCTGCTGCAGCATCTGGAGGAGACCGGCAAGAAGCTTCCCTATCTGAACAAGGTCGTCATCGGCGGCTCGTCCTGCCCGCGCGCGATCATGACCAAGTTTCAGCAGAACTACGACGTCCAGGTCATCCATGCCTGGGGCATGACTGAAATGTCCCCGCTCGGCACCCTGTGTACCCTGAAGCCTCACTACGCCGGTCTTGAGGGGGAAGCCCGGCTCGATGTCCAGCAAAAACAGGGCTACCCGCCCTTCGGCGTCGAAATGAAGGTGACCGACGACGACAACAACGAGCAGCCCTGGGACGGCAAGACATTTGGCCGCCTGAAAGTGCGTGGGCCGGCCGTTGCCCGCGCGTACTATGGCGGCGCCGGCGTGGAGCAGTTCGACGAGGATGGCTGGTTCGACACCGGAGACGTCGCTCACATCGACGCCGGTGGCTATATGCAGATCACCGATCGCGCCAAGGACGTCATCAAGTCCGGCGGCGAATGGATTTCGACCATCGACCTTGAGAATCTGGCAGTCGGCCACCCCGATGTCGCCGAGGCGGCCGCCATCGGCGTTCATCATTCGAAGTGGGGCGAGCGGCCGTTGCTGGTCGTGGTTCGCAAACCGGGCAAGGAACCGAGCAAAGCGGATATTCTCGACTTCATGGACGGCAAGGTGGCCAAATGGTGGATGCCGGATGATGTCGCCTTCGTCGGCGAAATTCCGCATACCGCCACCGGCAAGATCCAGAAGATCACCTTGCGCCAGCAGTTCAAGGACTATCGCTTGCCGACGGATTGACGGGATGGTGCATGTTTCGGCTTCATGCCATCGCAAAAGGCACTAGAGCAATTCCAGGAAAAGTGTGAAACGGTTTTCCTGGGAAAAGCACATAGCGCTTTCCCTTGGGAATTGCGTCGAAACAAAGAGTTAGAGCGGTTCGCCGTTTCCGTGAAACGGTGAATTGCTCTAAGTGTCCGTTCGGGTTGGGGCAGCGCAGAAAACGATGGTTAGTATTCCAGAGCGGCAAACGTCGAGGGCGGCCGGCTGGTCGCGGCGCACCGGAGCCTTTTCGGCGGTGCTGCTGCTGACCGTCTTTGTCGGCCATCGCTTCGATTTCGTCGAGACACCTGTCTTCCTGTGGGTGCTGGGCATCGTCGCGCTGCTGGCGGCTATGGCGCTGTTGTTTGCCGGCTTCGCCTTTTCGCGGCTGTGGAATTTCGGCGACCGTGGCGGTCGCGACCTGACGGTCGGCGCCCTCCTGGCGCTGCTGGTGCTCGCACCCTTTGGCGTTGCCGTCTACTGGGCGACAATCTATCCGCCGCTCCGGGACATCTCGACGGATTTCGACGAGCCGCCGGCGCTCGATGTGAGCGACCGGACGAAGGACATGAACGTGCTCTCCCCATCGACGCCGGGTGAACAGCGACTGCAGACCGATAGCTATCCGCTGGTCAGCGCGCGCAGCTACGACCTGCCGTTCGAGACTGTCGTCAATGCCGTCGAAACCGTGCTCGACCGGCGCGATTGGGATCTTACCGAACCCTATCCCGACCTCAACGGGCAAAGCGAGGTGACCATCACCGCGCTGGCCAAGGGGTTCGTGATCGGTCTTCCGGCCGATGTGGCGATTCGCGTGACCGACGACGGCGACACGATCATCGTCGACATGCGGTCGGCGTCTCGTTACGGCCGCTACGACCTCGGCGACAACGCCGCGCGTATCGTCGACTTCCTGGCCGAGCTCGACCAGGAAGTCGCCGGTCAGGTGGGTGCTGCTCCGGCCGAGTGAGCCAGCCATTCGCTTGGCGCCGCAGGCTATTCAGCCGGGTCGAATCTGCCTTGTAGCAAGATCGTCGCGACCGGCCCAAGCGGATTGGCGATCCGGCTCTCCAGCACCTTGATGAGCTTATGCCCGACGTCTGCCATGTCCACGGAATGAACGCCGACCTTCACCGGCAGAAAGCGCGCCAGACGCGTGTTGTCGCGGGTGACGATGTGGACGTCGCGGCCCGGCTCAAGGCCCCGCCGGCCGACCGCGTGCAACGCTCCCAGAAGGCCCCGTTCATTGGCGCAGGCCAGGCCCGTCGGCGGCTCTGATGACGCCAGCCGCCGCACGACTTCCGGCGGGTCCGGAATGCTCCTGTCAGGGCTTGAAGTCGCCTCAACCGGCAGAGCGTTCCAGCCGTTTCTGATGCATGAGGTATAGATTGAAGTCGTGGCCAAGTCTTAGCCAGCCGGCGTGAAAATGCCGTCAATGGCCGGTGCTGCGTCTGTCGTGACCAGACCGCGCGCCACCAGATCTTCCAGATGGGCAAGCACCGACAATCCGGCGGCGCCATGCAGCCGTGGGTCGGTATCCCTGTAGATCGCCTTGACCATGTTCTCGATTGTGCGGTCGCCCCCTCTGACCCGCTCCAGAATGGCGCGCTCGCGCATTTTGCGATGCGCCTTCAATCCGCGCATGAAGCTGCGCGGCGCCGTCACCGGCCCGCCATGTCCCGGCAACAGCAAGCGGTCCCCGCGGTCGATCAGCCGGTCCAGCGAGGCCATATAATCGGCCATCGCTCCATCCGGCGGGGCGACGATGGAGGTTGCCCAGGCCATGACATGATCGGCCGAAAACAGGATGCCGGTTCCCTCCAGCGCGAATGCCGCGTGGTTGGCGGTGTGACCGGGGGTCAGAACCGTCCTGATAGACCAGCCGTCGCCATCGACCACCTCGCCGTCGGGCAGCGCGATGTCGGGGACGAAAGCCATGTCGGCGCTGGCGTCGAGCGCATTGGTCTCGCCGATATGCAGGGGTCTCGCGGAGCGGTGCGGCCCTTCTGCCAGTACAGCCGCGCCGGTGCGCTCCTTCAGCCGGGCCGCAAGCGGGGAGTGGTCGCGATGCGTGTGGCTGACGAAGATATGGCTGACCGGCCGGCCCGCGATCACATCCATCAGGGTCTGCAGATGCGTCTCGTCATCAGGCCCTGGATCGATCACCGCCAGCGTATCTCGGCCAATTATGTAGCTGTTGGTGCCGTGAAAGGTGAAGGGGCTTGGATTGCGGGCCGTGATGCGCTGGACATCAGGCGCGACACTTACCCCCTGGCCATAGAGGGGGTCGAAGCCGGTATCGAATTTGAGTGCCATGGCGGATACATCGGTGCCTTGTTTCAGGAAACGGCAAAACCGATTGCCGCATAACACGCAAGCCAATATAGGAGAACGTGAGGCCGCGAACATCTGATAGCGGCAATCGGATTGGGGAAATACGATGGCAATTGCAACTACGATGCGTCCGCTTGTTTCTCTGGCTCTGCCGCAAAATGGCGCGGCGCGGCTGGCAACGCAGCTTTTCCTGGCGATCGCCGGAACGCTGGTGCTGACCCTGTCGGCCAAAACCAAGGTGATGCTCGGGCCGGTCGACATTTCGATGCAGACGCTGGCCGTCATGCTGATCGCCGCCGCCTTCGGCATGCGTCTCGGCGTCGCCACCCTGCTGCTCTACATGGCGGAAGGCGCCATGGGCTTCCCCGTCTTCCAGAGCACCCCTGAAAAGGGTCTCGGCATTGCCTACATGCTCGGCTCGACCGGCGGTTATCTCGCCGGCTTCGTGGTCATGGCGGCAATTGTTGGCTGGGCCGCCGATCGCGGCTGGGACCGCCATCCGATCAAGCTTTTCAATGCCATGCTGGTTGCCGAAATCGTCATGATGGCGATGGGCTTCGCCTGGCTTGCGGCGCTGATCGGCCCGGAAAAGTCGTGGCAGTTCGGCGTCGTGCCTTTCATCGTCGGCGACCTGATCAAGGTGGCCCTCGCGGCAAGCCTGGTGCCGGCAGTTTGGACGCTGCTGAAGCGCGGCTGAAGCGCGAGCAATCGAAGAAACGGCCAAGGCCAGCGATGCCGACGTTGGTCATCATGGCCAATGTTCGGTGTGTCTAGCGCCCTGATAACCCTGCATAAAGCCGCGTCGCCGCGAACATTTGGCCGATCCTTTGGCCGAACTTGGCGATCGGCGGGATAAGATGGGACGACGACGACACAAATCCAGCGGCCTCGGGAACACAAAATCCTGCTCTCGAAATGATCTGTCCAAGCTCCCGTGCAACTCGCTAAGGGATGCGATCGCCGACGTGGTACTGAGAACCGCACTGTGTCATTGATTATCATCTCGGCGTCGTCGTTGCGTACGCAGGAGCTTTTCAACAGCATCAAACAATGCTGTTGATCAAAACTTCCCGAACTGTTGATGTGAAATAGATGCTTGCTGGTGTAGCCGCACTGGCGTAGCTCTTGGTCTTCGACTGTGTCGAATCGCCACAGGTGATACGCCGTTTTATAAACGAGTGGACAAGCCAAGCGCATGATCGCAATGGCCCATCGCCTGCACGGCAACTTCGGGGGAAGGGCAGGGCGTTGAATGTCGCGGCCTCAACTATTGTCGGTAGCCGGCATTTCCTGTTCCGGATTCGTTTTCAACTGCTTGGCGGACTGACATTCGCGATTTTTGCGCCGGCGATTATCCGGATAGCCTTCAATCCCGAGTTTATCTATTCGGCCAACCTTCAGGTGACGGTGACCGCCGCTGCGATAGCGCATCTTGCGGGTTTTCTATCCTATCGCCGCATCGGAAATTTCCCAGGCGTGGCCGCGGCCAGTTACATCTTGCCGACATTTGCCTTGTCTTACGGGGCTGTTTTCCTGACCATCTTCTTTTTCCGGTTCGAGTACAGCCGATTTCAGGCCGCTGCCAGCTTCACGCAGTCCACGCTCTGGTATTTCGGCCTGAGCCTGCTGACGCGGCGTCTCGACCCGCACAGGCTCGTCGTCATTCCTGGCGGAGATGTCGAGCGCCTCAAGACGCTGCCTGGGGTGCACTGGTTCTGGATCAATTCGGCCAGCACCATCATTGAACGAGCCAGCGGCGTGGTCGTTGATTTGCGTGCCGATCTTGGCGCGGAATGGGAACGATATATCGCGGATCGAGCCCTTTCGGGAACGCCCGTATACCATGTCAAGCAGGTCAGGGAGTCGCTGACCGGTCGGGTCGAGATCGAGCATCTGTCGGAAAACACGCTCGGTTCGCTCAATCCGAACCAAGCCTATCTCAAGATCAAGCAGGCAGCCGACTGGGTCTCCGCATTTGTCTTGATTGTCGTTTTTTCCCCTGTTCTGGCGCTGATAGCGCTGTTGATCCGGCTGGATTCCGAGGGACCCGTGCTGTTTCGGCAGCAACGCATGGGCTATCGGGGCAAGATCTGTACGGTCTACAAGTTTCGCTCGATGCGGCAGCACGCCGGCGCCGGCAGCGACAAGGAGAAGGCGATCACCAAGCGGGACGACGATCGCATAACCCGTATTGGGCGGATCCTGCGAAAATTCAGGATCGACGAACTGCCGCAGGTCATCAACATCCTGCGGGGCGAAATGAGCTGGATCGGACCGCGGCCGGAAGCTGTCGTGCTGTCGCAGTGGTACGAGGCCGAGCTGCCATTCTATCGCTACAGGCATATTGTCAGACCAGGCATAAGCGGATGGGCACAAGTAAATCAAGGGCACGTGGCCGCGGTAGACGATGTCATGGAAAAATTGCACTATGATTTCTACTACATAAAGAACTTTTCGCCTTGGTT
Organism: Mesorhizobium sp.; assembly: GCA_004017275.1. Classification (GTDB taxonomy): domain Bacteria; phylum Pseudomonadota; class Alphaproteobacteria; order Rhizobiales; family Rhizobiaceae; genus Mesorhizobium. The sequence continues at coordinate 758,568 of SAKE01000001.1, forward strand.
GGATGTTTTGATAACCCTCAAGACGATGAAGACGATGCTTACGGGCTTTGGTGCCCGATAGCCAATGCGAGGCATGACTCTGGAATAGCAAGCGCAGGAAGCAGATGGATATCGCCTCCAGGAAAATAGCGATCATCGGACTTGGCTATGTCGGCCTGTCGCTGGCGGTCGCCTTCGGCGCCATCAGGGATGTCGTCGGCCTTGACATCAGCCAGTCGAGGGTGGATGCGCTGAAGCGTGGCGACAAGACCCAGGGCGTCATCTACGACATCGAGGGTCTGTTCCCCAGGAATGTTACGGATGGGCGGTTCTGATGAAGGTTCTGGTCACCGGCGCGGCCGGCTTCATAGGCTACCACGTATCGAAGCGGCTGCTGGAGCGCGGCGACGAGGTTGTCGGCATCGACAATGTCAACAGCTACTACGATCCGCAAATCAAGGAGGCGAGGCTGCGGCTGCTGGAGGAGGCGAGCCGCAAGACCAATGCAGGCTATCATTTCATCCGCGGCAATCTCGCCGACAGAAACGTTGTCGACGGCTGCTTTGCCGACCACGCATTCGACCGGGTGATCCATCTCGCCGCCCAGGCCGGGGTTCGCTACAGCCTGGAAAACCCGCGTGCCTATGTTGAAAGCAACGTCATCGCCTACACCAACGTGCTGGAGGCCTGCCGGCAGAGCGCCGTCGCGCACCTGACCTATGCCAGCACCTCGAGCGTTTACGGCGCCAACACCGACATGCCGTTTTCCGAGCACCGGCCGGCCGACCATCCGCTGCAGTTCTACGCCGCGACCAAGCGCGCCAACGAACTGATGGCGCACAGCTACAGCCATTTGTTTGGGTTGCCGACGACCGGGCTTCGCTTCTTTACCGTATACGGCCCTTGGGGGCGCCCGGACATGGCGCTTTTCCTGTTCACCAAAAACATCCTTGCAGGCGAGCCGATCAAGCTGTTCAACAACGGCAACCACACGCGCGACTTCACCTATGTCGAGGACATCGCCGAAGGCGTTGTGCGGGCCAGCGACAGCCCGGCCACGGGCAATGCCGCCTGGGACTCCAGTCGTCCGGATCCGGCCACAAGCAGTGCCCCCTGGCGCATCTTCAACATCGGCAACAACAACCCGGTGAAACTGACCGCCTATGTCGAGGCGCTGGAAAACGCGCTGGGCAGAAAGGCGATTGTCGAATTGCTGCCCCTGCAGCCCGGCGACGTGCCCGACACCTTTGCCGACACCTCGGCGCTGGAGCAGGCGGTCGGCTACCGCCCGACGACGTCGGTGACCGAGGGCGTCGGACGGTTTGTGGAGTGGTACCTAGCCTTTTTTGGGCAGGGATAAGCCTGTCTGGCGATTCCCGGCTGATCCGCGCAGAGCCTGTTCCGTGCAACCAGGAGGAGATGGGATCGATACGGCTCGCAAACAGGCAGTCTGCAATCCATTGCAGACCCAGGCGCTATTGAGCGTCTGCATCCCTACGTTCAATCGGCGGGATCGAGTTTCCGCGCTGGTTCAGGAGCTGTTGCGCGCGAAGTGCCCATTGCAGATATGTGTCCATGTCGACGGCTCGACCGACGGAACAGGCGAAGCGCTTGCGGAAATCGCGTCCCGCGATGCCAGATTGGTGGTCACCACCGGCCCAAATGGCGGCAGAGGGGTCGCAATGTTTTCGGCGATCGCTTCTGCCACTGGCGACTATTGCATGATCTTCGATGATGACGACGATCTCTTCACCGATCGCTTGCCCGAGGTTTGCGAGCGTCTCTCGCAGCGAGGTGTCGACGACAAGATTGCGGGTTTTGTGTTCTCGATGGCTCTCGGTGACCCAGAGGCGACAGCAAACCCGTTTCCGTCGGAGCGGACAAACCTGATAAAGATGCGGGCCGACGAACGTGTGGTCGGCGACAAGAAGGAGGTCATCAGAACTCCCTTGTTGAAACGGGCTGCCGTGCCACCGGCAGGGCGGTTCCGCCGTGTTCCAACATCTCTTCTCTGGTCCAGATTGGCGATCGAATACGACGTTATCTGTGTCAACGTCGATGTCGGGCGAAAGCGGTATTTGCTGAAGGGGATGACGGCCAGAGTTCGACTTCTTCAGCGGCAAAATGCGTACCCGATGTTGTTGCTGAACTTGAACTACATCAGGGCATTCTGGCTTGGACGATATCGGTCGGTCCGGTTCCTGGGCAAGGCGGTTCTTGCATGCTTGAGCTTTGGTGTCCTGAGTTTCCCATTCTTGCTCAAGAGGTCATTCGCACGGGTGACTTCATGAAACGAGCCAGCCTGTGGCAATTTGTGGAATCCATCGCAATACGAATTGCGCCTGGTCTTCTGAACATAGTGACTTTGCTATACATAGGAAGCCATCTGGAAACTGGACAATACGGCATTTTCAGCACGACGATTGCGACCGTTTCATTTATTTCGACGCTTGTTTTTGGGGCTGCGACCTATTCGATAATGCCCGTTTCTGCAAAAATGCATGCCGCAGGAATGGGCAGAGAGTACGTATCGTCAATTTTGACTGCCTTGGCCATTATTGCGTTGTTTGTTGTCCTGGCCGGATTGGCACTGGCGTGGTTCGGATTTGGCGACGCCGTTGCCGCAACCATCATCGTTTCGTTCGGTTTGCACACCGCACTTCAAGAGGTCCTGAGGTCACAACTGCGTTTGTGGGCATACGGTTGGTCGGCGATTGGCCAGGCTGTCGCATACCAGGTCGGAGCCATAGTGCTGCTTGGCGGAGATGCGAAAGTAGGCTCGGCCCTTACAGCCTTTTCGCTCAGCTATTTTGCCGGAGCGCTGGTCTCATTTGCCTTCCTGGGGCCGATGACTCTGAGGCGGCCACGCTCTTCCTACCTTGGAGGATCGCTGGCCACAGGCTGGAGATTTGTGTTGAGCAATCTGGCCGAGAGCGGCATGTTTGTCGGCATTCGATACATTATTTTGTTGTTTGGCTCCGAGACCCATCTCGGCGTCTTCTCGTTTTGTGTCGATCTTTCGCAACGCTCGGTCGGCTTCTTCATGAATGCGGCCAGCTTCGTGTTCGTCCCAAGGGCATTTCTCAGCGCCGCACATGGAAACGTCCGGGAGTTTCGGCGCGGATTGTTCGAGGGGGCGACCATCGCACTCTTTTTTGCGATTGCGGCTGCGGCCGGAATAAGTTGCCTGTTTGTCTCGGGCTATGCATCCGGATGGCTGGGGACGTCATTTGATCCTGTGGTGTTCGGGATCGTTTCTTGTGCTGTTCTGGTCAACCGGACAAAAAAAGTGGTCATCGATCCGTTTGCGCTCCGCTCGAACAAGGCAATGACGCTGACCTATTCTTACGCGATAGGAGCGTTGGCTTGCTGTTGTCTGGCGGCAATGAGCCTGTGGTGGCGGCTGCCGCTTGGCAGCGAAATGGCTTATCTGTCCGGATATGTGGTGGCGGCTGCCTGTTCGTTTTTCGCGTTGAGGAGCGTGATTGCAGACAACGGGCCTGATGCAACACAGCGAGCCTTTTCGATGGCTGTGTCGGATGTCGGCAATGAATGAGACGAAAACATTCTACGACGAGAAGAACAGCCGCATCGTTCACGTCGGCACGATGGCCGACGACGATTGGGATTCTCACTGGGGTGAAGGGATTGTCTTGAGACTGGATCGCTTTGTCGTCAGAACGACAAGGCGCGACTTCAGGGACGGCATCCTGAGGAGTTTGCGGGCTGCCGCGGATCGGTTGCTCGGTCCATTTTCGCATCATGCGCGGCTCTTCCACAGGATTTAGCGCGGATGTCGAATCCGAGTGGCCGCAGATCGGCAAACGAAATTGACGTCGAAGCAGTATCGATGTTGCGAAGGTTTGTTCGCGCGAACGTGGCCGTTTCCGAATTCCTGGACAGAGCGTTGCCATTGCGCCTTCGCATCGACGGCAACCGAACCTTTGCGACGGAGATAGCGCCCGCTTTGCTAACCGCGGACGCCCGGGTTTACGATCTTGGCGGGGGTGCCAGGCCGTTCGTCAGCCTCTCGGAGAAGCGGCGCCTGAAGCTTTTTGTGGTCGGGCTCGACCTAGACGCGGAGGAATTGTCGAAAGCACCGCGCGGAATATACGACGAGGAGATTGAAGCGGACCTCACCTCGTTTGAGGGGAGGGCCGATGCTGATGTTGTGATCTGTCAAGCGACGCTAGAACACGTCCGCGACGGTGAGGGTGCCTTGCGTGGCATTGCCAGTTGCGTGAAGCCGGGAGGCGTGGTTGCCATTTTCTCGCCCTCGCACAACGCTGTTTTCGCCAGGCTCAATCGGGTCCTCCCGGAGGGGATGAAACGACGGTTGCTTTTTGCGATCTACCCCGAAAAGGGCAAGGGTCATGATGGGTTTCCGGCTTTCTACGACAAGTGCCTGCCCAGTGAGGTCGAGGTAATCGCGAAACGCAACGGCCTGGAACTCATCGAGCGTCATCTGTTCTGGAAGAGTTCCTATTTCTATTTTTTCGTACCGGCGTTTCTCGCCTGGCGCATCTGGTTAGGTGTTTCGGCCCTGCTTCTCGGCAAGGATGCTGCCGAAACCTACGCCTATGTCTTTCGGCGCAAACCGTGATTCCTGGCGACCCATGAAAAGCAAGCTCGCGCTGATCGCCATTCCGCTCGACACCAGAGGTGGTGCCGAAACCATCCTGAACCTTGTCGCGCGCGCACTCGCGAGCCGACCCGATTGGGACGTCGAAATCGGGTTCTTGGGTGGCCAGATTGCAGGGGAGGTCGCTGGATCACATCAGTATGGAATTCGGCGCAGCTACGGCATTGGCGGCGGCAAAGCCATGAGCGAGGTTATGCTCGCCCCACGGCTGATCCGGCATCGCTACGATTTGGTGTTCTCAAGCCACGCGCGAGTGAACTCGTTCCTGGCTGCCGCGCGAAGCGTTGGTGTTCTTCGAAGCCGCAGACTGGTCACTCGCGAGTCCACGGTCCTTCTGGATCGCTTCAAAGGTCCTCGCGCACTGGCTTACAGGGCGCTCTACGCTGCCTATGGCAGCCAGGACATGGTTGTCGCGCAAACGAGCTACATGAATGAACGCCTGCACCATGTGTTGCCCCGGCGTGCCATTGCCAAGCTGTGTACTTTGCCCAATCCGGTTGACGAAGATCTCATCGTCAAAATGTCCACCGAGACCTTGCCAGACGACGACGCGAAGATGTTCTCTCACCGTCCGCAGATAGTCTGGTGCGGCCGGCTTATCGAGGTGAAACGCCCAACGATCGCGATTGATGTGCTCGCCGAGGTCAGGCGCAGAACCGGCGAGGACTATGAGCTCACCATGGTTGGCTCCGGTCCCCTGGAAGCGGAGTTGAGAGCCCGCGCCGGCAGTCTTAATCTGGCCTCGCGCGTAAATCTGCTCGGCCAGAGAGACAACCCATTTCCGCTGTTTCGCGCATCGCGCGCCGGCATGCTCACGTCGGCGACGGAGGGATTTCCCAACGTCCTTCTGGAAATGATGGCTTGCCGGATTCCCGGCATCGTCACCACGCCCTGTGCGGGAGATCTCGACAAGTTGTCCGGCCTGGAGATTTCAGCTGGCTTTGGCGCATCGGAGATTGCGGATGCGTTGCTGAAGGTCATTCGCGGCAGCAATCGGTCGGCTTTGTACGGAAAGACCTTGTCGGAAAGATCGCCGGGGCGATTTGCGGATATGCTGTTGGGAGCGCCTTTGTCATATCCGGGTGGGCAGAGATGAAGCCCGCGGTTCGCAACAAGATAATCATCTCGATGAACACGTCTTGGAACGTCGTCAATTTCCGCAAGGGTCTGGTCGAGGCGTTGCAGAGCCGTGATTATGAAGTCGTCATCGTCGCGCCGAGAGACGAATATTCTTCGCTGATAGCGGCCATGGGCTGCCGCTATATCGAACTCGAAATGGACAATTCAGGCACGTCGCCATTGCGGGATTTGGTCCTTCTGTGGCGCTACTGGCGTCTCTTGCGGCTTGAGGGGCCGTTGGCGTTTGTCGGCTTCACGATCAAGCCCAATGTGTTCGGCTCCATCGCGGCCAATCTGAACGGCATTCCGGTCATCAACAACATTTCGGGATTGGGAACGGCATTCGTCCGTGGCGGCCTCCTGCTCAGAATTGCCAAGACCTTGTATCGGGTAGCACTAACCCGTTCCAAAATGGTTTTCTTTCAGAATGACGATGACCGGAGGCTGTTCGTCGAAGAGCGCATGGTTCGCAAGGAGCAGACCGGGCTTTTGCCTGGCTCCGGCATCGACCTCGTGCATTTTACCCCGCCGGCCGAGGCCCACACCCGGTCTGGCGCCGTTGTCTTTCTTCTCGTAGCCCGGCTTCTCTGGGACAAGGGCGTCGGCGAGTTCATAGCGGCGGCACGTCGGGTTCGTCGGGAGGTACCCGCCGTTCGCTTCCAACTGCTGGGCTTTCTTGATGTCGAAAACCGGACTGCGGTCAGCCGTGAGCAGGTGGAAAAATGGGTCGGCGAGGGATTGGTCGACTATCTCGGCTCCACCGACGACGTGCGGCCCTTCCTGCGTGCCGCCGATTGTGTCGTCTTGCCCTCCTACAGGGAAGGAACGCCGCGCTCACTGCTCGAGGCGGCGGCCATGGGCAGGCCGCTGATCGCGACCGATGTGCCCGGATGCCGGGAGGTGGTGGACCACGCCGTAAACGGCTTCCTGTGCAAGGTTAGGGACCCAAATGACCTGGCAAGCAAGATGATCGAGTTTGCGATGATGGATGACGCGTCGAGGGATCGAATGGGAGCGGAGAGCAGAAGGAAAGTCGAGCGACAATTTTCGGAAACGATCGTCATTGAAAGATACATGCGGCAGATAGAAAGACTGAGCGCCCGGGCGGTGAAATGACTGGGTCTGTCCTGACGTCGGCCAGGCCAGTTTCCTGCATTTGGGTATTTATGGGTCCTTTATTGGGTAACGCCAGTTCTTAAGTTCTGGGTATGACTCTGAAGATCGGTTCTTTGCAAAGAACGATCCAGTCCGAAGCCCGGAATGGGCGGCTCTGTTGCATACCTGTTAGCCGCGATCAGTATCGAGTCGATCTCGAATTACAGGCTGCCAGCACGACCAATGGTCGAAATCGCGCAGCTGCCATCGAGGGAAGATCTGGAGAAAAAATGTATTGATGAATCAACAAATTAGGCGATTTTGGCGAAAACGGTTTGGCACGCTGGCTTTGATCAAATCATATCGACTCAGTCATGGGGAAGGGACATCCCAATTTTCTACCCGATAATAAGAAACCTGTGACAGGCAGTCGAAAATTATACATGAGGTTTGGCTAAAGTACTGCGCTTGGGCAGGCACGAATCAGGTTAAATTGCCTCGATCTCGCGAAACGAGTTGGAATTGTGGCAAAAAACTGGTACGCGCTGATTTACTATCTTTGAATTGGTGCGTCCGAAGGTGATGCAGCAAGAGGGGATCAAAGACAGATGAACCTTGTGATTAAAACCGCGCTTGCCGTATTTGTGGCTTCAATCGGTTTTGGTCCGGTCTCATCTTTCGCCCAGGACGCCTCGTGCAGCTGCGCGACCTATCAAGGCCCGGCAAATCCGGTCGGCGGCTGCGGCCTGGATGTGCGGGGCAATTTGAGTCTCGATATTTCCCGCGCCGAAAATGGCATCTGCCTTAACCTCGTTGCCTTCGAACAGACAGCCGCCATTCAGCTGTCCGGTGGTGGCGGTGGATTCGGTCCGCCTGAGGCGATTTTCGACGGGGTGCTTCTGACGAGTGGCGTACTTTCTGCGACGCAGGACGACGACAGCGCATCAGCCGCTGACGGAGAGGCAACGGCGTTTGACGCTATGGTGGTGGATTTGCCCGGACTGAATTGACCGGCAGCGGGCTGGGGATTTCTTAGGGTGGAGCGGGTGTAATTCGTCCCAGGAGGGTGAGTTGCAGGTTGGGTGGGGTAAAAATGACGAATCGTCATCGGTTCGGGGCTGCCTTCTCTTTTGTTGCACTTGCTGCAGAGAGCGTCCTGTTTGCCACACCTGAGGCTGTCGCCCAGCAAACCTGTTCCTGTCTCGCGACCGTGCCTTCGATCGCTGGTGCGGTTGGTCGTCTTACGCAGGTCCAAGGTGATGTTCAGATGTCCCAGGCCGACGGCTATGCGGGGGTGGGCGCTGAGGCGCCGGTGTATTCAGGCGTGCGCATCATAACAGGGACGCAGGCATCCGCTTCTCTGGCTGTCGGCACCAATTGCACGTTCGATATTCCGGCCAACGCCACGATCAAGGTCGATCCTGTCGAAGGCGGCATGTGTGTTACGCTCTACACGCCAGCTGCGACGGTCGTGCCTACCACCACGGAGCCTGGCATGCTGCCGGTTCTCCTGGGGGGCGCCGCGGTTGGTGGTGCCGCGGCACTTGCTATCGGCATGCAGGATGACGATGACGCCGTCAGCCGGTAGTCGAGCCGACACCCGCTGTCGCGGGCCGTTTCGGCGGATTTGGCCGGCTGCTCAAGGGCCGATCTCTGTGATGGGCATTTTTGATCTCGCAAGACATCATGCCGGCACCATGCCTGCGTTGCTTGTTTCGCTTGCGATATCGGCTTGCGCCAGCATTGCGTCGACATCGTCCACGAGCCCTGTCAGTGCGTTTCAACCGGTGTTGTCCTCCACGGCCCTTGCTGGCGGTGGCGCGCTGCAGGTGGTGAAGGATTTGCCTGCGCCGCAGAATACCCACAATGGCAGCGGGCAGCCCCTGTCCGCCAACGATGTGCTCGAGGTCAGCGTGTTCCAGGTCGACAATCTGAACAGAACCGTTCAGGTCGACGCGGGCGGGCAGATTTCGCTTCCGCTGATCGGAACGATGACCGCGGCCGGCAAGACCGTTCGTCAGCTCGAGAAGGAAATCGAGACCGCCTATGGTGAAAAATACCTGCAGTCGCCTGATGTGACGATTTTCGTCAAGGAATCGGTTGGCCAGCGCATTACGGTCGATGGTGAAGTCAACAAGGCCGGCATTTATCCGGTCTCCAGCAGCGCTTCCTTGCTGGATGCGATCGCCCTTGCCGGAGGCTTCAACGCGGTCGGTGATGCCGGCAAGGTCTTCGTCTATCGCAATGTCGGCCAGAACAAGCTCGTGGCAAACTACAATGTCGAGGAAATTCGCGCCGGGAAGAATCGTAACCCGCGGATCTATGGCGGCGACGTGATCGTCGTCTTTGCCTCGAAGTCGAAAATCGCAATGAACAATTTGAAGGATGCCCTCGGCCTCGCCTCCAGTGCGGCTCGCATCGCGGTCATTCCATAGTGCAGGTCACGATGCGGACAACCCAGGATCACCTCGCGCATGCTCGATCGTAACAGGCAGTCCGAACGTGCCGGACCCGGACATGGTGAGACCGTGTCTGCGGATTTCTACTACGATGTGCCGCGAAACTACGGTCCCCATGGTCGCGCCGGTCAGGATGAGGGGTTCAATCCACTCAAGCTGCTTTTCTATATCGTCCAGTATCGTTGGCTGATCGTCATGATGGTGGCGGCCGGGCTTGTTGCCGGCGTCATCGTGACAATGATGCAGACACCAAAATATCAGGCAACGACGCAACTTGAAGTTCTGGTCCCTTCGGCGAGGGTCTTTCAGGACATCGAGGTCGTTTCCGAAAACAGCGACGTCCGGGCCTTCCTGACCGCGCGTGAAAAGTTGAGGAGCCGCACCCTGGCTCAGCGTGTGGTGTTCCAGCTGGGGCTTAGTGAAAAGCCGGACTTCCTGTTTCCAACGCCGAGCTTTTCGCTGAGCAACATTGTCTATCGTGCATTCGGAAAGTCCAAGTCGCCTTCCATCGAGGAGAAAACTCCCGAAGAGCGTGAGGCAATTGCCATCAAGCGCGTTCTGGAAGACCTGACGGTCAATCTGGTCACCAATACAAGCCTGCTGTCGATCACGTTTGTCGATCAAAAGCCGAAATATGCAAGTGACGTAGCCAATCAGGTCGCGCAGAGTTTTATCGATCAGCGGTTGGACCAGACGAGCGAGACCTCCGATTTGGCAAGGCAGTTCATCCAGGAACAGGTTTTGCAGGTGAAGCAAAGGCTGCAGACCTCCGAGGAGGAATTGGTCGTCTATGCAAAAGATGCCGGCATCACGATCACCGGCGATGACAAATCGCTGATCGGCTCGAACATCGAAGCCCTGAACACGGCACTGGCCACGGCAATCCAGGAGCGTCTCGATGCGGGGCGGGTGGTGGATCAGATAGAAAAGGGCCGCGGGTCGAGCCTCGGTCCGGTTCTGGAAAGCGAAGGTCTGCAGAAGCTCAGCGAAAAGCTGGCGGATTTGACCAGCCAGTATCAGCAGAAACTGGGCATACTGAAGCCTGGTTTTCCGGAAATGCAGCAATTGCAATCGCAGATCAAGGAACTGCAGAGGCTCTATAACAACGGCGTTCTGGCGATAACCGATTCATTGCGACTGAAATACCAGGAAGCGCAGAACAAGGAGGCCGACCTCGAGTCCAAACTCGCGGAGATGGAGAGACAGCAGATCGTCTTCAACGACAAGAATATCAAATACACGATCCTGAAGCGTGAGGTCGATTCCAATCGATCGCAGTACGACAGCCTTATCACCAAGCTGAATGAGGTCGGGGTTAGCTCGGAACTCAAGACGCAAAGCGCTGCGATTGTCGATTTCGCATCGCTGCCTGTGGCCCCCTATTCTCCGCGTCTGAGCATCAATCTTGGAATCGCGCTGGCGCTTTTCATGGCTTTGGCTGCATCGGCCATCTATATCATCGAGTTGCTGAACAACACCTTCACCTATCCGGAGCAGATAGAGAAAGAGCTGGGATTGGCGATGCTCGGCATCCTGCCGCTTGTCGATGACCGCGAACTCATGGCCAGCATCGCCGATCAAAAATCCGGGCTCTCCGAGGCCTATCGTTCGCTGCGGACATCGCTGCAGTTCTCCGGCGCGGAAGGCGCGCCGCGATCGCTGCTGGTGACCAGCTCGGAACCATCGGAAGGCAAGTCGACCACATCGTTCAAGCTCGGCCAGGATTTCGCGGCGCTCGGCGCAAAAGTTCTGCTTGTCGATGGCGATCTTCGCAAACCCAACCTGCATCGGTTGTTCGGTCTCGACAATGCGATCGGTTTGAGCAACCTGCTGACAAATACCGTTCGCAAGGACGATCTGGCCGGCATTTTCAGGACGACAAAATATCCCAATGTCACCGTGCTGACATCCGGAACGCTTCCGCCGAATCCGGCCGACCTGCTCTCGTCACCGAATATGGCGCTGATCTTGGCCAATCTCGGCAAACGCTTCGATCTGGTCATCATCGACGCCCCGCCGGTTGTCGGTCTTTCCGATGCCCCAATCCTCAGCCGGCTTGCCGAAGGCACCTTGATGGTCGTGTCCGCGAACCAGGTCACACGCAAATCAGCCAAGACGGCGCTCAAGCGTCTGCGCGCGGCCGGTGCGAATGTGATCGGAGCGACGATGTCGAAATTTGCGGTGAACAAGTTCGACTACAACAACGCCTACAAATACATGAACTACCAGTACTACGACTACGGCGCGGGCACCCCGAAAATTGAAGGCAAAGTCGATGACGGAGCAGGCCAACTCGTTCACGCAAAATCTCCGGCGTTCAGGCGTTTGGTTCGTCGCCTCCGTTCTGGTGTTGGCGACTTCGTCGATCGGGCTAAGTCGGCTCCTTGAGGCCGCAGCGCCGGTCGTCTCACTTGCCCTCGATCCGTTGAACGTAGATGCCTTGATAGATGACATTACCGGCGAACTGAACGGAACAGGCAACGGCTCTGATCTCAGCGTTTTGGCTGCCAGAGCCAGGAGCGCGCTTCGCTTCAACGTCGCGGACGCCCGGCTCTACAGCCTGTTGGGCGAGATCAGGTACCGGCAAGGCGAGCGGGGCGAAGCTTTTGAATTCTTCGATCAGGCTCGAAAGCTGTCCAAGACCGAAATCCATGCGCTTCAGAGATCGATCGACCGTTCGATCGAGGTTGGTGACCTGTCAAAGGCCGTCGGCGAGATCGACACCTTGCTGCGCCGGTGGCCGGATCGGTTTCCAGTCATCGCCGCGGGCATGCCGGCCATTCTTTCAAATCCGGACGGATATCAGGCTATCCTGGCAGCCATAAAGATAGAGGCCCCATGGAGAGCCAATCTCTTCTCGGCACTCGGCCAGGATCCGCGGGGCCTGAGCGCCGCAAATCAATTGCTGCTCGACCTTGCCGGATCGAGCTCACCGCCGACATCGAAGGAATTGTCTGCCGTGATCAACGGCTACATCAGGCAAAAGGATTATGAGCCGGCCTATCGGCTGTTCCTTTTCAGCCTGTCCGATCAGCAGCGGACGCTGGGGGGGTACATTTTCAACAGCAGCTTTGAACCGGTCCTCAGCGGCAAGCCATTCGACTGGCAGGTTCACGATCGGTCCGGTTTGGAAATTACCTTTGCCGGGTCGCGCGATATCGGCGAAAGCGACAGCGGAGCGACCGTTCGATTTTTGAATACGCCGGTGAAGAACGCAGCGCTCCAGCAATATATCGAATTGCCTCCCGGCTCCTACAGGATTTCCTTGATCGCCTCCGCGAGAAACCTCAAGCTGCCAAAGCAGTTGTTCTGGTCCATCAAATGCGTGGACCCGGCGGGGGAAATAGCCCGGTTCAACATACCTGAAGGCACATTCAACCGGCAGGATCTGAGCCTGGATTTCACCATCGGACCAAGCGTATGTCCCATGCAATTGTTGCGGCTGGAAACAGCCGCCATCGCTGAGAGTTGGCGATTTCGATACGTCGGCACGTTGGTCATGCACAAGCTGAGCATCGAAAGAGTTTCGTCTTGAGAGAACGGTCAGCCCGGTCCACGGAGTGGGAAAAGTATCTACTTGGGTCGGTTCTTTTCCTGTCGGTGCTGATTGGCGGCGGCACGGCAAGCGGCCTCTACACCGAAACGTTGATCGAAATTGCAGCGATTGTCTCGGCCGCGGTCGTCTTGTCAAAGCCATCGAGGCAGAGAATCCCTCGTTCGGTTCTATGGTTGCTTGCGCTAGCCCTTGCCCTGTTCTGTTTTCAAATCATGCCGCTGCCCGCAGCGTTGTTGAGCGGATTGCGGCCAGAGGTGCTACTCGCCGGTTCATGGCTGATCGGCGAAACCGGGCTGCGCTTCGTCAGTGTCGGTATCGGGCGCACGATCGAGTGTCTGTTGTATTTCGCGGCGGCCGCGGCATTTTTTCTGAGCGTGATCCGCTTGCGCGCTGATCAGGTCTCCGGCCTTCTGCCTTTCTTTTTCATGGGCGTCATCTGTAACGGACTGGCCGCGGCGATCCAGTATTCGCTCTCCGACAGGGTTGCCATAGAGGGGTTGTTGCCGTTCACGATCAATGCGGGACTGTTTGCCAACCAGAATCATTTTTCAGCTTTGCTCTTCGTCTCCACCCCCTTCGTCGTCTACTACGGTCTGTTCCGTGGGCATCTTCTGTCTGGATCGCTGGGTTTGATGCTGCTGTTGGTGCTGCTTCTGGCCGCGGGTTCGCGGGCCGGTATTCTGATAGGGCTGGCGATCACCATAATATCGGTTGTCTTCCTGTCTGCTCGCTCGAGGCTGGGCAGGTATGGCATCACCGCGGTCTTCATCGGTCTTTCGGTGTACACGATGGGCGCGTGGACAAAGATCGATGCGGAGGTGATCGATCCGGCCTTTGGCCGAGCCGAATTTGCACGCACGACGATCGCAGGAATTGAAGAGAACTGGGCGATAGGAGTGGGTTTCGGCAGTTTCCAGAAGGTCTACCAGATTTACGAAAGGGGTGAGATGATCTTCAAGCCTTACGTGAATCACGCTCATAATGATTATCTGGAACTGACACTTGAAGGTGGCGTGGCTGTTGTTTTTCTGGTCACAGTGTACCTGATATTGCTTTTCGCATCGTCTGTTGGGGCGCGGCGGGACCCGCTGCAGAAAGCGGCGTTTCTCTCAGTGTCGTTTCTGCTCGTTCATTCGCTGGTTGATTATCCCTTGCGAACGGCAGCGCTTGCGATGATTTTTGCCTATATGAATGGCATTATCTTTCACAGAGGCTTTGCTGAACGGCTGAGCCAAATAGGCGAGTCCCCCGGGGGTCGGTCACCATGATGACGATCTGCTTGTTCCCATCAGGCCGTCTTTGGCAAGATGAGAGCAGTAGGTTTGGCTGTGAGATTGGTACCTGGGCATGGTTCGGGTCGTTTGTCGAGCGTCGAGATTGACAAGCCATTGCTTGGAACCTAAGCACAGGCGGAAAGGGCCGGGGGGCCTGGGCATGTCAAGGAGAGCTTCTTGAAAGGAATTATCCTTGCTGGGGGCAGTGGAACGCGTCTTTATCCGCTAACATTAGCAATCTCTAAGCAGATTCTGCCGATATACGACAAGCCGATGATCTATTATCCGCTGAGCGTTTTGATGCTCGCGGGTATCCGCGAGATTCTGATCATTTCAACGCCGCGTGACCTGCCGGTTTTTCGCGATCTGCTTGGCGATGGATCGGAGTTCGGGCTCGACCTGTCCTATGCCGAGCAACCGCAACCCAACGGGCTTGCGGAAGCCTTTATCATCGGTCGGGATTTCATAGGTAAGGACAGCGTGTCGATGATCCTCGGCGACAACATCTATTTCGGCGATGGGCTGTCGCAGCTTTGCCGCGCCGCGGCCTCGCGCGAAAAGGGGGCTTCGGTGTTCGCCTATCATGTTGAGGATCCTCAACGTTATGGTGTCGTTTCCTTTGACAAAGTCACCGGAACCGCCCTGACGATCGAGGAAAAACCAGACCAGCCGAAATCCAACTGGGCTGTCACCGGTCTCTATTTCTACGACAATGACGTCGTCGACATCGCCCCCGCCATCCGGCCCTCGGCGCGCGGCGAACTCGAGATCACGGCGGTCAACAATGTCTACCTCGAGCGCGGCCAGTTGCATGTGCATCGGTTAGGGCGCGGCTATGCGTGGCTCGACACCGGCACGCATGACAGCCTGCATGAAGCGTCCTCATTCGTGCGCACCATCGAGCATCGCCAGGGCATAAAGGTCGCCTGCCCGGAGGAGATCGCTTTCGAGCAGGATTGGCTGACGGCGGACGACGTCCTCCAGCGCGCCGCCCGCCTGGGAAAGAACGAGTATGCCGCCTATCTGCGCCGGCGCGTCGTCGAGCGGTTGGAGGAGTAAATGCTGGAAGTCAGGTCGCTTGGCATCGAAGGCGTGCTGGAAATCATTCCGAAACGGCATGGCGATGCCCGTGGTTTCTTTGTCGAAACTTATCATGCCGAGCGCTTTTCGCAGGCCGGCATAAGCTTGAGTTTCGTACAGGACAATCATTCCTATTCCGCCGCGGCAGGTGTCCTGCGCGGGCTGCACTACCAGCTTGCGCCGCGAGCTCAGGACAAACTGCTGCGTGTCATCCGGGGTGCGCTGCTCGACGTAGCCGTCGACATTCGCCGCAGCTCGCCAACATTCGGAAAATGGGTTGCGCTCGAGATTACGGCCGAAAAGGGCAACCAGATTCTGGTGCCGAAAGGCTTCGCGCACGGCTTCGTGACGCTCGTGCCGGACACCGAGGTTTTGTACAAGGTGACTGATACCTATTCGCCAGAACATGACCGGTCGATCCGCTTCGACGATCCCGCTATCGGAATCGAATGGCCATCATTGGCCGGTGGATTTCAACTTTCGGACAAGGACCTCAAGGCGCCGCTGCTGGCTGCCGCCGAGGTGTTCGCCTGATGGATTGCATGAGGATAGCAGCATGAATTTTCTAGTGACAGGCGGTGCTGGCTTTATCGGTTCGGCGGTGTGCCGGCATCTGTGCGCCAACCCAGCCTACCGGGTGACCAATCTCGACAAGCTCACCTATGCGGGAAACCTGGCCTCGCTGCGGCCAATCGAGAACGCACACAACTATCGTTTCGCTCAGGCCGATATCTGCGACGAGAGGGCGGTGCTCGACATCCTCCAGCGCGACGATATCGACATCGTCATGAATCTCGCCGCCGAGAGCCATGTCGACCGTTCGATCGACGGGCCAGGCACGTTCATCGAGACCAACATCGTCGGCACTTACAAGATGCTCAATTCCGCGCTGGAATATTGGCGCGGCCTGCCCGAGGACAGGAAGGGCCGCTTCCGCTTCCATCATGTCTCGACTGATGAGGTCTTCGGCGATCTTCCCTTCGATGGCGGCATGTTCGTCGAGGAAACGCCCTATGCGCCGTCGTCGCCCTATTCCGCCTCGAAGGCGGCCTCGGACCATCTCGTGCGGGCCTGGCACGAAACCTATGGCCTGCCGGTCGTGCTGTCCAATTGCTCGAACAATTACGGACCCTATCACTTTCCCGAAAAGCTGATCCCGCTGGTGATCCTCAACGCGCTCGATGAAAAGCCGCTGCCGGTCTACGGCGCCGGCGCCAATGTGCGCGACTGGCTGTTCGTCGAGGATCACGCGCGCGCGCTGGAAATTGTCGCAACCAGGGGACAGCCGGGGGAAAGCTACAATGTCGGCGGCAATTCGGAGCGGACGAACCTGGGCGTCGTCGAGACGATCTGCGATCTGCTCGACATCAGGCGGCCGCGGGCAAGCGGCAAGAGCTATCGCGACTTGATCTCGTTCGTTACCGACCGCCCCGGCCATGACCGCCGCTATGCGATCGACGCATCGAAGATCAGCCGGGACCTCGGCTGGGCGCCGAAAGAGAATTTCGACAGCGGCCTGGCGAGAACCGTGAACTGGTTCCTGGATAATAAATGGTGGTGGGGCCCGATCCGCGAACAGAACTACGCCGGTGAAAGATTGGGCGAAGCGCGCAAGGGGGCCGCGTGAGGCTCGTTGTCACCGGACGCGAAGGTCAGGTCGCGATGAGTCTCCTGGAGGCCGGCCAGGGGCGCCCCGCCCTTGAGGTCATCCCCATTGGCCGCCCGGAACTCGACCTGGCAAAACCCGCCACGGTGATCGAAGCCATTGCCGCCGCGAAACCGGATGTCGTTGTGTCCGCTGCCGCTTACACGGCGGTGGATCAGGCCGAGGATGAGCCCGATCTGGCATTCGCGGTGAACGCCGTCGGCGCCGGCAAGGTGGCGGAAGCCGCTGAGCGGCTTGGTGTTCCCGTCATCCATCTTTCGACCGACTATGTCTTCGACGGCAGCGCTCCCGGTGCCTATGTCGAGACCGATGCGACTGCGCCAGCCAGCGTCTACGGTGCCTCAAAGCTTGCCGGCGAACAGGCTGTGGCATCAGCCAATCCACGCCATCTGATCCTGCGCACGGCATGGGTCTACAGCCCGTTCGGCAAGAATTTCGTCAAAACCATGCTGCGGCTCGCCGCCGACCGCGACGAGATCACGGTGGTGGCAGATCAGTGGGGAAATCCGACTTCAGCACTTGATATCGCCGACGCAGTCCTGCATGCGGCGGCACGGCTGCACGGCGACAAGGGCTTCGGCGCATCCGGCATTTATCATCTGGCCGGAACCGGCGAGGCCAACTGGAGCGGCTTTGCCCGTCATATCCTGGACACAAGCCGCGTGTTTGGTGGTCCTTGGGCGCGGGTACGGGACATTGCTACGATGGACTATCCGACCAAGGCGCGCCGCCCCGCCAATTCGCGGCTGTCGAGCGCGAAGTTCGCGTCGGTCTTTGCATGGGAGACGCCCGATTGGCGGCAATCGACGGAAGTGGTGGTGCACCGTGTCCTAGTCTGAGAGACCGGATGGGCCTTCAGGCACCCAACAAAGCCCTTGGGCGCCGTGCCCTGCGATCGGCGGAGCGGCTGGGGTTCGCGGCTCTAATCTGTTCAGATCAAATCGATTGATGCCGAGCAACCAAATCAACGAAACATGGAATACTGATTGAATGTCCAAAATATGTGTTGTGACGGGCGGGGCCGGGTTCATTGGATGTGCGCTGTCCACCAAACTGGCGGACCGTTTCGGCCGCGTAATCGTCATCGATAGTTTGCATCCGCAGATTCACGCTGAGCGAAAGCGTCCCGCAGAACTTGATCCTCGCGTTGAACTTATGATTGCCGATGTGACTGAGGCTTCCACCTGGACGCAGGCATTGGAAATGGCTCGACCCGAAGTTATCGTGCATCTAGCCGCTGAAACGGGCACTGGGCAGTCGCTCACAGAGGCCTCTCGCCACGCGATAGCAAATGTGCTTGGCACAACCCGTATGTTGGATGCCTTGGCCACTGCATTGCATGTTCCTGAGCGTTTTGTCCTGGCTTCGAGTCGCGCCGTCTACGGAGAAGGGGCATGGCAGTCCAGGAATCTAGGAGAGGTAACTTATCCTGGTCAAAGATCGAAGCAGCAGCTTGAACGCGCGGAGTGGGATTTTCCCGGACTTGAACCTCGCCCAATGGACGCGGAGAAAACGATACCGAATCCAACCAGTATCTACGGAGCAACCAAACTAACCCAGGAACAGATATTACGAGCTTGGGCTCTTTCGTTTGGCACAACCGTCAACGTGCTTCGCCTTCAGAATGTATATGGTCCCGGGCAGTCCTTGACGAATAGCTACACTGGAATTGTGTCGTTGTTCATCAGAATGGCCAAGGAAGGCAAGAGTATTCCGATCTATGAAGATGGGGATATCGGAAGGGATTTCGTTTTCATTGATGACGTAGCGTCGGCCCTCGACAAGGCCACAACTACAAATCTGTCGCAGTCGCTCGCCTACGATGTCGGTACCGGCTCTAAGACCACGGTTCTTGACCTGGCAAGAATCATTGCAAAAAGATACGGCGCGCCGGAACCGCATGTCAACGGCATGTTCCGCAACGGCGATGTGCGCTGCGCTGTCGCCAACATTGACAGGACGGTCCATGACCTGGAATGGCGACCTTTGAAAAGCGTGGATGAGGGGATCGGCCAGCTTTCCGAATGGATAGATTCACAGCTTGGCTAAAATTCGGGCTTCACGTTAGAATTGGTTTGGGAATCTGGATTTCTTGAGGGGACGAAGAATGAGCGCTCCATTGCGTCGTGCTGCGGTGTTTTCCTTATATAACGAACGCGGAATCGCAGACGAGTATGTCATATTTCTACTTACAAAGCTGCGGGAATTGGTTGAGAGGATTGTTGTTGTCTCCAATGGGAACCTTTCAAAACATTCTGAAGTCGCCGTGGGAAAGGTATGTGACCAGCTCCTGATCCGCGAGAACGAGGGATTTGACGTCGGAGGATACAAGGCCGGGATGGAAGCTATCGGCTTTGATGAACTTTCCAAATATGACGAACTTGTCCTACTAAACGATACTTGCTATGGGCCTATTTTTCCATTTTCGGAAATGTTTTCGGAAATGGAAGGGCGGAATTGTGACTTCTGGGGCAGTTCTGCTCATCAGGAAATGACACCAAACCCATTTACCGGCACAGATTATCTACCCCGCCATCTTACAGCAAATTTCATTGCAATCCGCAAAGACATGCTAAAATCGCGGGCGTTCAAGAGATACTGGAAGAATCTGCCGGAGATCAAAACTTATATCGATGCTATTTTGCTTCACGAGTCGCAGTTTACAAAGTATTTCACAGACCTTGGCTATGTTGCGGAAGCATATGTAGATCCAGGTGAATACGGCTCGCACTATCCGGCCTTTATCAACGTGGACGAAACGGTCATCAACCGCTTTCCTCTGCTAAAGCGGCGCCCGTTTTTTCATGATCCCACTTTTTTAGAGCACTATGCGATTGATTTGCCGCGTGCTTTGCGGGTACTTAAAGAAACATCTGACTACGACCTTAATTTGATTTGGCGCAATGTTTTACGCACTTCGGAATTAAGGAATCTCAACACAAACGCGGCGCTTATGAGCGTCCTGCCGGATAAGCGAGCGAAAGACGATGGCGCTGCCGCCGACTACGGCAATGTTGCGGTGTGCGCGCATATCTACTACACCGATTTGCTTGACGAACTGCTGGCCCTGACCGGGAACATTCCAGTTCCCTATGATTTCATTGCTACCACGAACACGCCGGAAAAGAAGGCTGAGATTGAAGCCGCCTTGGCAACGCGCCCTGGCATAAAGAAGGTCATTGTCCGCGTTGTTGAACAGAACCGCGGTCGCGACATGTCGTCGCTTTTCATCTCCTTACGCGATCTGTTGATCGATGACCGCTATGACCTCGTCTGCCGGTTGCATACAAAAAAATCGCCTCAAGTGCAGTCGTCGAGAGGCAACCTGTTCAAACGGCACATGCTTGACAATCTGCTGAATACCCGGGGCTACGTGCAGAACGTGTTGGACATGTTTCACGACAATCCTTCAGTCGGTCTCGCTATTCCGCCGATGGTTCATATCTTCTTCCCGACCATGGGGCACTCCTGGTTTGTCAATAAGCCCAGGGCTGAGGAAACAGCGCGCCTGTTGAATATCAATGTCAAGTTCGACGAGAGCACTCCGGTGGCCGCTTATGGCACCATGTTCTGGTTCCGGCCACGCGCTCTGCACAAGATGTTCGAATACAAGTGGAAATGGGAGGAGTTCAACGCCGAACCGGATCATGTTGACGGCGGCTTGGCCCATGTGCTGGAGCGGCTGATCGCTTACGCGGCTCAGGATGCTGGATACACAACGCAGCATATCATGTGCGCACATCAGGCAGCGCACAATTACACCATGTTGGAGTTCAAGATGCAAAAACTTGTCAGCATGTTGCCGTCACACAACTTCCCTTGGCACGTTCAGCTATTGTCTACATGGAAGAACGCCGGTTACCCCTTGGGGGCGTCAGCGATGCAGATACCAGCGATGGAGACCCAAGCGATGGGGACGCCAGTCATGCAGACGTCAGTGAAGCGCTCTCTGGCTGAACTCAATCTTGCCACTAAAAGTTCCCTGAAGTTCAGAGCGCCTATGCTGTTCAAAATTCTGAGGCCGATCTATCGCGGCATAAGGGCGGTCTTGAAGCCAAGGCGTAGTGGCAGATAAGCGGAGGAGATTCGCGCCTTTTCGGTTTTGGAAAGAACAGCAGCGTCTGAGTCCGTTCAGACACGATACGCTTTAGCTAGTCTCTCATCCATCAGTGGAAATTCAGTCGATAGAGCATAACCTGAATCCCCAAAACCATCCTCTGTCGGCATGCGAGTTGCCGGCAGGGTGGCTTGACGATGATGCCTCGGCGAGTTCTCGCCGGTCACAGCGAAGTCAAACAGCTCATTGCTGCATAGCTGCGGTCACTCTCCCTCCTGGCTAATTTAGGCTGAGTTGGCCTCGGCCAGTTTCGCGCCTTTGATGTCATCTACCTCGACGCACTTTCTGCCGGCGCATCGTGAGGCAAAACCCTTGCCCCAATTATTGATCCAGTTCTCCCAGCCGTGGAAAGTCAGTGCCGCGACCGGAATGACACACAGCAGCGTTATGCCGAGCGCCGCTGTATATGCTTGAAGTTCGCTCAACCCCGAGCTCCGAAGGCTTTGGAAAGCGGGGAACCTAAAGGCGAGCAATGCAATGATTGGGCCATGCATCAGATAGACTGAATAGCTGATATCGCCCAGCCATCTCGTCGCTCCGTTGACCAGGGGTTTGATGGGGAACAAGTTGAGCCCAACCAGCAGACATCCAAACATCGGTCCTTGCCAATAAATGGGCGCGCCAAATGGCACCATGCCTCCAACAATCATATGGAACTGAAGCGGGACGGACGCCAGCAGGGCAGCGCCGATCGCTCGCTTGTGTTTCCATTCGCGGGCGATCTGAACCACATAAAACGTGATAATGCCGAACATGAACATTGGCGCTAGGTCAAATATCGACTGACGAATGTAGATTCCCGGATCTGCCACCAAATCCCCGATTACCGATCGAAAAACCGTGGCTACAACGAGGGCAACGATGAGCGCTCGGATCGCCAAGGTTACACTTTTAGTCCTGGCGTATATGAAGGGGAATACTAGGTAGAACGCCATCTCAACGCCAATCGTCCAACCCGCAATGACGACTGAGGTCTGGTACCCAGGGCCCGGGATGAAGTTGAAGACAAAAGTCAGGTTCGCTGTAACCGTTTTGTAATCGTAGGGAAGGCCAGCCGGGTTGTACCAATTCGATAGAACTATGACGGCATAAAACAGCGGAGCTATCCGAAAAAATCTCCGCAGCATGAATCCGAGATACGGCCTCTGTTCATTGTCGTGCTTTGGCATTGTGAGGCAGAGGGAAAAGGCGCTTACAAGGAAGAAGAGGTTGACGCCCATGACGCCGCTTCGGACAAAAATTTCCGGCCACCACGGAAGCTCAAAGGCGGGATTGGGCATTAGCGCGACGTGAGCCATCACGACCCAAAGAGCGGCAAGACCGCGCAACGCGCTGAGATACGGGAAGCGGTCCGGCTTGCTCGACGTCATTGTATTTATTCCCCTGATCGACATATTCACCCGATCGACGTCACCGCCAAACCGTGATGTCCATGCCCTACATGGATCGGAATTGAGCCGCAACATCAAGGCAGGGCTCGGCTGAGTTCAATTGACGAAATGTGATTCCCTCATCGATGCACTAGAGGATGATAACTGTCGGTGCCGTGCCTTTTCAAGGCAACGGGGGCTCACAATCACGCCCAGGTTGTTTGGACGAATCAGGAGCAGCCAGATCCAGCCAGCCTAAGTGTCGGGCGGGTTCACTTCGACAAACCGTACCGAGCCACGTCAGCGTCGAAGGCAATGTTGCCTGTCTTCGTCCTTTTTTATCGGAACCGAATGGTCTAATGCAGCTTGGCCGTTGCCTCGAAACTACCAAGGATTCATTGGCTGGGACCTGGTCACAGTCGAGCCGAAGGTTCATCGATGTATATCCTCCAACATTTCGGATGTTGAAATATCATGAGCCGCTTTTCGCCGTTGATTTCAACTGCGTTTGCACAAAAAAGGGATAGTTCAATGAGGCGTCTGGCAATTGCATTTTATTACGATCGAGACGGCAAGATGGATGATTACTATTTTCATCTGATTGCGTCGATCCGGCCTTTTGTTGATAGACTGCTAGTGGTTTGCAACGGCCCGGTTGACACAGAAGCTCAGTCTCGGCTTTCCGAGGCAACTGATAGCTTCCTGATCAGGGAGAACAAAGGCTTCGATGTATGGGCCTATCGAACCGGCCTCGAACACATCGGGTGGGATGAACTTTCACGCTTCGACGAGATTTTACTTTTCAACCACACCTTCTATGGGCCAATTTTCCCCTTCTCGGAAATGTTCTCAGAGATGGACCAACGGAAATGTGACTTCTGGGGGATCTCCGCTCACAGGACGATAAGCCCCCATCCGTTTGACGTCAGAAAATCGGCACTGCCCTTCCATCTCAACTCCCATTTCACCGCAGTGCGGCGGTCTTTGCATCAGTCAAAGGCGTTTCGTGATTATTGGACCCAAATGGCGCCTATCAACTCCTATATGGATTCAGTCGCGAAGCACGAGACGGTATTCACAGGCCATTTTCAGGCCTTGGGCTACACATGTTCGGTGTTGCTCGATCCCGAACGATACAAGACGTCATATCCAGTTCTGATGGAGCCGGACAAAACACTGGAGGATCGGTGCCCGATCCTGAAGAAGCGGTTGTTTTTTCACGACACGCTGTTTCTCGAGCGTGAGGCCATTAACCTGCCACGTGCTTTGGAGATAGTAGAGAAGCAATCGGATTACGATTTGTCGCTAGTATGGAAGAGCGTTGGCCGCTTGGGTCCGCCTCGTACGCTAAATAGCAACGCCGCGTTGCTCTCCGTCCTGCCGGATGTGCGTGTTGGTGCGCAAAGGAATTGGGACGATTATCGGATAGCGGTTCTCGCGCATGTGTATCACGTTGACATGATCGATGAGATTCTGGGCTACGTCGAAAACGTACCGAAGGGCTACGACCTCATCATAACGACCGACAATGCCAACAAACAGGCGTTGATCCAGCAAGCGATCGTGAAGGCGCGGAACGCCAGGAACGCCATCGTCCTGGTCGTCCGGAATGACGGCAGGGATACCTCGGCCCTCCTTTTAGGGTGCCGAGACTACCTACTCGAAGACCGGTACGACCTAGTCTGCCGGGTCCACTCCAAGCGATCTCTCCAAGACGGCGCAAAGGGAGAATTGTTCAAGCTTCACACTTATGAGAACCTTCTTTACACTTCTGGATATGTTGAAAATTTGCTTGAACTCTTTGCCAACAATCCAGCGCTTGGTCTCGTTATGCCGCCGATAGTTCATATTGGATATCCGACCATAGGGAACTCATGGTTTGGCAACAAAGCTAACGTTGCAAAATTAGCCAAAGAACTGGATCTGATCGTGCATTTGGATGATAGCACGCCCGTCGCGCCCTACGGTGGAATGTACTGGTTTCGGCCCGCTGCTTTAAGGAAGCTTTTCAAGTATAAATGGGATTGGGACGATTTCGTCGATATGGATTATCGCGACGGGAGTTTGGTCCATGCGATAGAGCGGATCATAGCTTATGTCGCAATCGACGCCGGATATACCTTCCGACACGCGATGACCGCCAGGCATGCTGCTCACAACTACGTAATGCTGGAGAGCAAATTGCAAGCAGCTTGGGCAAATGGAGGTCCGAATTTGGGAGTGGCGAGGTCTTTTCGTAGTCTCGTCGTGTCAATTAAGAGGTCAATCTTGTTTAGATCGCCAATAACATTCCGAATCCTCAGACCGTTCTATAGCGGCCTGAGAAGGATAATCGCATTTAGAGATTAGTCGGATCGCAATGGAACAAAATGAGCCTTCTCGCGTGTGCGAGTCACTCGTGAAAGGCTCCAGTTGTCCCTCGCGAAGCAGCGCATTTACTGTGCACACGCATCTCCAAGCGCACAAAGATGATCGTCAAAAGCCAGTAGATCCGGCTTTCATCTCCCTGCGTGCCCTGAGATCATTCATTCCTTGCCGGTCTGCGCGGTCAGCCCCGGGCGAACAGACCACCTATTAGTCGCAAAGGTGCCGTCAACCGCCAACTGCGCGACGTGAGTAGCGCATCGCGCTCATTGACGATGCCCTCTCTTTCGCGCAGGAGGGCATCGCGTTCGGCGAATAACCTACCTTGAACGGTTACGAGGTGATTTCGGTCAGCGATCAGACTGTCGTGGACCTGTGCGAGCGTGTCTCGCTCGGCGATCACAGTGTCGCGAGTTCCGGCGAGGGCATCACGCTCGGCGATCAGAGTGTCGTGAGTTCGAGCGAGCGCGTCTCGCTCGGCAATCAGAGTGTTGCGGGTTCCGGCGAGGGCCTCACGTTCGGCGATCAGAGTGTCGCGAGTTCGAGCGAGCGCGTCTCGTTCGGCGATCAGAGTGTCGCGAGCTCCGGCGAGAGCATCACGTTCGGCGATCAGGGTGTCGCGAGTTCCGGCGAGCGCGTCTCGCTCGGCCGCCACGCCGCGAACTTCAACAGATTGCTGTTCCAAAAAGGTCGCAAGCTTCGAATTCTCTTGACGTATCTTCTCTGTTTCGGTGTTGCGCGTGCTGAATTCACCACGCAATTGCGCAACCGCCAATTCCTCCGTCGCCATGGCTGGCGAAAATGTTTCGCAGGCTTCGTCAAATCTCGTCCGCATAGTATCCAGCTGATCAAGCAAGCCCTTGTCTTCATCGCCGGCGGCGATCGTGGTCAGAACTTGATAAATCTCGCGGACCAGCGACGTAACATCCGGATGATCACGCATATGTTCGAGCGTGGACCTTTCATGATAAAGGTCTGTCGTAAGAAACTGCTCAATCCTGACATCCGAGTGGTCGGGCCGAGAAGGCCAGACAACTCCAGTTTTTTCAGCTGCGCGGTCCATATGCTTTCGCCAGTCGACCAGAAACCCTTCATATGACAGGATGTATCGCGGCATATGTCGCGAATGATATTCAGCTTCGAGCACATGCCTGACCCACAACAGCAGTGACTTCGGCAGCGCGATTTTATCTCGCCGGCGCAGCGAATAAGCGACCTCTAGAGGATTGCGCACCGGCAGAAAAGCGACAGAGCTGACATTCATTTCGTCCAAGATCGACGACAGGAATGGAACAAATCTGCAAGTCCGCGGGTCTTTGATTACAATCAATGGTTCGTCACCGAACTCGTCGAAGAGCAGCTGTCTTATTTTCTGACGATACGGCTCTGCTGCCTTTGAGTTGATCTTTTGCTGATCGAGTTGACGCCAGTCATGCCAGGATGAGCCTGCGAATGCGAGCAGTTCGTCATGCGCAAGGGCAAGGGGCGCACTCTCAAAGAATCCACGCGGATTGGCCGCGTGCAACGGCAGCGGGGTCTTCGGACCGGCTGCTCCCAATGCATTGATTACGCCCCCAAGCGCTGATGTTCCGCTCCTATGCATTCCCAGGATTAAGATGGCTTGGCGCCTCGGTGCCCATGGTCTGGCTATCTTGGTCATCAATTTGACGGTGCTTTTTTCATTCCGGTTGGTCAATGTTTAATATGCTTAGATCAGGCTCTATCAAAACGTCAATTCTATGAATATCGGGACGAGCGCGGATCCCTGGTCGGGTTTTCGTGGCTGACCGGGTGCGGCTGATTCTGTGATTCGGCCTTGGTTTCGAGAGTGGTTTTGGACCATTGAAGGTTTGCGGGTATTCCGGCAGGCAACAGCGCTTGAGGAGGGATTATGCTACGATCTATCGAGCCATAGCTTGACCTCCATATCAAATATCGCGAGGCGCTTTTTAGGTCAGCGATTCCACTCGGCCAGCGCGAAGCGTCATTCTCTTCGTGCAGACGCGCTGGATGAGCGAATCGTCGTGGCTGGCCAGCACGATGATGCCGGCCTTTTCCGCCAGTTCATCCATGCGTCGTTTGGCTTTTTCCTTGAATGACGCGTCGCCAGCGCCAATCCATTCATCCATCAGCAGAATCTCAGGCTCGAGCGCGGTCGCAACTGCAAATGCCAGTCGTGCCGCCATACCCTGGCTGTACGCCTTGAACGGCAGGTCGATGAAATCGCCCAGTTCGCTGAAATCGATTATTTCGTCCATCTTCTCTTCGATCTCGGCCAGCGTCCAACCGCTGATCAACCCCCTCAGCACGATGTTTCTCCGCCCGGTGGCCTCGGGACGAAACCCTATGTGGATGTTGAACAGCGCATCGACCTTGCCCGCGATCGATATCGTGCCACCCGATGGCTGGTAGATTCCGTAGAGAACCTTGAGCAAGGTGGTCTTGCCGGCGCCGTTCGGGCCGACAAGCCCCAACCGGTCGCCTGCCTTGAGTTCGAAGCTGACATCGTCGAGCGCCTGCACGACCTGCTTGTTGCCCGACTTCGCTATGTTGCCGCCGAGAGCGCTCCGGCGCCGGCCAGGCGCCGAAAGCGTCAACTTTTCGAACAGGCGATAGACGAGGCTGACATTGTTCAGTTTGATGGAGGTCATGGAACTCAAATCAGGAAAACGATGCGCTTGCGATAAAGCCCCAGCAACAGCAACGCAAGGGTCCAGAGGCCAAGACAGATGTAACCTGTCACCGCCAGGGCATGTGTCGGGAATATCCCCGCCGTGATAGGGCCACGCACCCCCTCCAGGAAATAGGTGAAAGGGTTCCAATGATAGGCATATTTTTGAATGCCCTCTTGCCCGCTATAGAGCCAAAAAACCGGTGTTAAGAACATGCCCACCCGCATCAGGTTGCCGACGATGAATTCGCCGTCAGGAAAGAAAGCGCCCAGAAACGCAAAAACGATTATAAATGCAGGGGTTACAAGGATGAGGAGTAACATTCCCACCAAGGACAGCAACCAGTTCGTGTTGATTCCGTAGCCGCTCAAAAGCAGAATAAGAACGCAACCCGCCAGTGAATAACCAGCCCTGATGATGCATTGCATCGTCAATCGCATCACGTATACGAACAACGGAAGCGTCGTGCCTTGAATGAAGCTCGCTTCGCGCTGGAAAAGCGATACGCTCACAGTGATGGTTTCGCTGAGATAGAACCACACCAGCATGCCAATGGCTACATAGGCGATATAGCTCGGGTTGCTGGCGTCTTTGGTTACGAAAACAAAGGCAAATGTGCCGACGAAGGCAAAATAATTGACCAGCATCCAAAGCGGTCCCAAGGTCGTACGTCTGTGCTGGTCGCCGATGTCCTCATGCGCAAGCGCGATCCAGACCCGATGCAGCTTCATGGCCTTGGAGATATCGTTAAAAGCGCCGTTTAGTGCTGCAATCATGGTTGGGAGCATCGCATCTGTTTTCCGGCGCTTCATCTCTTGAAGGCTCGTGGCGAGCCACCGCGGACCTCTTAATAGCCGTTGCGACCTGCTTATGGCAACGCACTGCGTTTTTATGTCGCGAATTGGGTGTCAGGTCCGATCGTAGACCTCCCGCTCCTCCCAAAAAAACATCTGGCTATGCCCTCGCCCCCGCAGTATGCGATACAGAACGGTGGGACCGGGGATGGCGCCTTGAGAAAGGTGATCGGCCACGAAGTATCTTCGTGTTCCACTTCGCGGTGTCCATCATACCTTGAGCCTGGAGTCTAGTGCCTTCAAATGAATTCTTACCTCGAAGCAGTATTCGGGCTCAGGCCACAGATGCGGCGTGCCTTCATCATGGTCCAGGACGTGCTCATGGTCCTGGTCGCCGTGGCGCTCAGCCTCGTGCTTTCGCGGTCGAATCTTTCGTTCGAAGCGCTCTCCAACGAGGGTCTGGCAACATGGGCCGCCATTGTTGTCATCAGCCATTTTCTGTTCAGATATTGTGGCCTTTACACGACAGTCTGGCGCTTTGCCTCGACACCTGACTTTTTCAATATCCTGAAGAGCTGCGCGATTTTGACACTCGCTCTTTATGCCACTTCGCTGCTGGCTCGTTCCTTCCAGCCGGTGCAAGGGCTCAACGAGCGCCAGTTCATCGTGTTCTTCCTCGTCTCCTTCACGATCATATCGGCGCCCCGGCTGTTCTACCGCTTCCTGCGTGATGGCGCGAGCTGGGGCATTCTGAGCCGCAAGACCGACGAGACGCAGACCAAGCGCGCGTTGTTCGTCGGCCGGCTCGGCGAAGCCGACCTGATCATTCGCTTCACGCGCACGGCGCAGCCGGCGGACCATTCCATCGTCGGCATCATGGCGACCGAGCGCGGCGCGCCGTTGGGGACGCGCATCCAGGGTGTTCCCGTGGTGGCGACCCTGCCGCGCCTGATCGATGTCTTGGAAGACTACGCGAGCGGCACCAAAAGCCTGGACTTGCTGATTTTCGGTAGCGGCGCCGAGCACGAAATCGAGGAGTATTCGGAACTCGTCCGCGTTGCCCGGCACGGCGACATAAATGTGGTGCAGTTTTCCGGTCTTTCGGAGCTGGAGCAGCACGGAAAGCTTGTTCTCGACACCGTCGAGATGGAAACGATTCTGCGCCGCCCGACGGTTGCGTCCGATATCGAGCGCATCGGCGCCTTTGTTGGCGGCAAACGCGTTCTGGTGACGGGCGGTGCCGGCTCGATCGGCCAAACGCTGGTCAAACGGTCGCTTGAACTGGGAGCAGAATCGGTGCTGGTCGCCGACAACTCCGAGTTCGGCATTTTCCAGCTGAGCCGGTATATTGACGAGAAGGATCACGACCGTCTCAAGGTCCGTATCGTCGATGTCGCGGACCGGCGCCAGATAACGCGTGTCGTCACGGAATTCCGGCCGGACATCATCTTTCATGCCGCGGCGCTCAAACACGTGCCGCTGCTCGAGGAAAACTGGGATTCGGCCATCCAGACCAATATTTTCGGAACGCTCGTCTGTGCCGAGGTCGCCGCCAAATGTGGGGTTGCGCAATTTGTCCTGATATCGAGCGACAAGGCGGTGGATCCGACGTCCGTGCTTGGCATGACGAAGCGGGCCGCCGAACAGATCATCAGCGCCTTGCATGGCACGCCCTCGAGCGAGCCGGGCGGACGTCGCTCCGCCACCAAGTTCATTGCTGTGCGATTCGGCAATGTGTTTGGCAGCAACGGTTCGGTAGCAACCATATTCCAGGCGCAGATCGAGGCTGGGGGGCCCGTCACCATCACCGACCGGCGCATGACACGCTATTTCATGACCGTGGCCGAAGCCGTTGATCTCGTCATCATGTCGGCGGCCGATGCGGCGTCGCGGCATAGCGGAGACGATTATGCCGTCTATATGCTCGACATGGGCAAGCCGGTGCCGATTCTTGAAGTGGCCGAAACGATGATCCGTTTGTCAGGAAAAAGCCCATACAAGGACATCGCAATCCGGTTCACCGGCATAAGGCCTGGCGAAAAACTCGACGAAACGCTGCATGGCAACGATGAGGAACTCGTCGAACTCGGCATTTCGAAGATTTTTGGCCTGAGCACTGATGTCGTGGAATGGTCGGATGTCCAGATCGCGCTCACGGCGCTGCAGCAGTCGGCGAAAAACCAGGACAAAGCCGCCGCGCTCGCCGTGATGGCAAACCTTGATCGCGCCAAAAAGGCCAGGGAAAGCATTCATCTGGGCGCGATCCCGAAAACGGTCGGGCAGGCGGGCTAGCGCAATTCCAGGAAAAGTGTGAAACGGTTCCCGGGAAAGCTCATAGCGCTTTCCCTTGGGACTTGCGCCAAATCAAAAAGATAGACCGAGACCAGAATTTAGAAAGCGATCTTGCTCGTGAGCAAAGAAGATCTGCGCATCGCGGTCCTGATGGGCACGAAAGACGGCGCCGCCTTCATCGATGAACAGCTGCAGTCCCTGCTCGCGCAGTCGCACCCGCTGGTTGACCTGTGGATATCCGACGATGGCTCCGCCGATGGCACGACCGCCATCATCGAGACATGGAAATCCCGCTGGCCCAAAGGGCGAATGACCCTGGTGGAGGGGCCGCGGCAAGGCTTCGCCGCCAATTTCCGATCGATGATCCTCGATCGACGCATCGACGCGGACTGCTATGCTTTTTGCGACCAGGACGATATCTGGGAGCCCGACAGGCTGGAGAGCGCTATCAGCTGGATGCAGGCCCATGACGCTGAGATTCCGCTGATGTTTTGTTCGCGAACCGCGACCATGACGGAAACGGGAAGCCTTGTCGGCCATTCGCCGCTGTTTGCCCGGCCGCCATCCTTTCGCAACGCGCTTGTGCAAAGCATCGCCGGCGGCAACACCGTCCTGCTCAACGCCGCGGCACGCGACCTGCTGGCCAAGGCCTCCGCGAGGACCGGGTTCGTCAGCCACGACTGGTGGGCCTATCTCATCGTGACCGCCGCCGGCGGCATCGTCCGCTACGATCCGCGGCCGCTGGTGCGCTACCGGCAGCACGCTGCAAACCTGGTCGGCGCCAACGTATCGTGGAGGGCAAGGGTTTCCCGGCTTGGCCGCCTGTTCAAGGGTGAGTTCGCCAGCTGGACGGATCGCAATCTTGACGGACTTGCCGTCAATCGCAACCTCCTGACCGAGGACGCGATTGCTTGCCTCGACCTGTTCACCAGCGGGCGGCAGGGCGGTCTTTTCCGCCGCTTGGCTGGCTTGCGCAAAAGCGGTGTCTATCGGCAGACTTTTTCCGGGAACCTCGGGCTCTTTCTCGCTTTCGTCCTCGGGCGTATCTGAGCATTGGAACGGCTGCGTGGCGCGCTTGGTCGAGAGATGAGCTCATGCTACGTCGACCGGATTGACGGGCTTTTCCTGCGGCATTGCCTCGGGACTTTGGCAGGGAGCATTTTCGGCCGCTCATGAAGGCAACCAAGCAAATCTTCGATCTTGCCGGTGCGGCTTTGCTGCTGGTGGCAACATCTCCTGTTTTGGTGCTTGCCGTCCTTGCCGTTCGGGCATCGTCGCCAGGTCCGGCTATTTTTTCGCAGACGCGGGTCGGCCGCGACGGCCGGCTTTTTCGCTGTCACAAGTTGCGCACGATGTATGTGGGGACGCCGTCATTGCCCTCGCATGAGGCGCCCGCGAATTCCGTGACATCGGTTGGAAAGGTCCTGCGGAAGTTCAAGCTCGATGAGCTGCCGCAGTTCTGGAACGTGCTGAACGGCGAGATGAGCCTGGTCGGGCCGCGCCCATGCCTGCCGACCCAAACGGAATTGATCGAGTGTCGCAGGCGACTGGGCGTTTTGGCGGCGCTTCCGGGCATAACCGGCCTGGCCCAGATCAAGGGCATCGACATGTCGAACCCGAAACTTCTGGCCGAAACGGATGCTGCCTATCTGCGCACAGCGTCGTTCCAGCTCGACCTTCGGATCCTGCTTGGAACGCTCTATCGAAGCTGAGCAGACCATCATGGTCAACAAAGCGTCAGGATTTGCCGAGCCGCGCCAGCTCGGCCAGCCGCCCCAGTGGGTCGGTTTCAGGCTTCCATCCCTGCGATATTAGCAGGGCAGGGTCGCATATCTGTATCGCGGTCAGGCTGTCCCAAAACGCCCGTTTGCTGAGCACGCTTGCTGCCGGCCGCATCAAGCCGGCCGGCACGGCCATCAAGCGCATCGGCCGCACGAACCCCCTGCGAAAGGCGGCGATGATGGCCTCGACGGCGACCGGCGGCACATCGGCGCCAACATAGATCGGGCGAAGCGCCCCCGAATGGCTCAGCAGGTGCGACACCGCTCGCACTGCGGCCTCGGAAGACATCAGCGAGCGGATTCCCGTCAAGGCGCCCGTTGGCAGCGGCAGCGCCGTATCGGCCAGCCGCATCAGCGTCGCCAGGTTTCCCTTCATGCCGATTCCGTAGACCGGAGGCAGACGCAACACGGCGGCGTCGGAGCGGCCATGCGACGCATAGGCGTCCAAAACCCGGATCTCGCCTTCGCGCTTCGAGCGCCCATAGACGCATTGCGGGGCAGCAAGCGTGTTCTCGTCGATCGTCGCGCTGACGCGAGCGCCGATCACGGCCCGGATCGAGGAGAGATGGATGAAGCGTCCGCTTGCCTGCGCGGCCGCGGCATGCGCCAGCCGTGCGCTCAATTCCACATTGGCGGCCCGATGGTCGGCTTCGGTGGCGTTGCCCTGATCATTGTTGAGGCCAGCACAATGGACAATGTGAGTCACATCCCTGGTGAGCGCCAGGAAGGCCTCGGCCGGCGCATCAAAATTGGGCATCAGGATCGCGCCGTCCCCCGAACCAAGCCTCTCCGGATGGCGAGAGGCGAGGCGAAGCTCGGCACCGGCTTCGCGAAGGTGGCGCGCGACAAGACGCCCGATGAAACCCGTCGCGCCCGTGACCAGGACCTTCATTGCCTTGCCCGGAACAGTTCTTGGGTGGCTGATGGAAGTGCTCGCTCTTCCGTCACTGGTGCCTGCTCTTCCATCACTGGTGCAAGTGCCTGCTCTTCCAACAAAGGAACCTGGCGTCCGGAAGCAAGATATGTCCCGCACACCAGGAAGACCATCAGCACCGAGTCAAGAATGTCATGGCCGATCAAGATGCCCGTCATGCCGGCCGTGAGATAGGTGATCACGACGATGACAATCATGGTCGCGCCGAACCGTTCGAGCGGATCGTTGCTGTTTCGCAAGACCCGGGCGGCATTTCCAGCCGCAACGGCAAAGATCGCCGCCAGTGTCACGGCGCCGAGAATTCCTGCTTGCACCAAGGCCGTCAGGAAGCCGTTGTGGAAATGGTTGAAGCCGGCGTTCATCGCGAACTGGTCATGAAAGCCTTGCTTTATCAGCAGCTGGGTCGCCCCCATACCGTGTCCGAACACCGGCATGTCATGGAATGCTTTGAGGCCGATCTGCCAAAGCGCAACACGTATTCCCACCGAGGTGTCGTAGTTGCCGCCAACTCCAAGCGCGCCCCAATCGGAGCGCAAAAAGTCGACGCGCCCGGATATCGCCTGTAAGCTGGAAGTGGCGATCACGACGCCGACCGCCGCCAGCAGCAGCAGCAGCCGAACGGCATTCCTGCCTTTGAGCCTGTGCCGGTTGATCAGCATAACGGCGACGCCGGCGATCAGCAGTGCCAACCAGACAATACGTGAACCGGAATAGATGATGGCAATCGTCCCGGCCAGTGTGGCGTAAAAGAGCGGGTTCCTGGCCTGCTCGATGCCTGACAGGGCGCCGGCTACACAGACCACCACGGCGAGGCAGACGACCGTCGCGAACACGATCGCATTGCCGGCCCCGCCCTCGGCCCTCATCCCCAGCCAATATTGCTGGCAAATCGCCAGCAGCACTGCGACAAAACAGGCGGCCATGCTGGAGAGCACGATGGTACGGGCAAGCGTGGTTTTCCGCGTGATGCTCCAGGTCGAATAGGAGACGGGGAAAAACAGGAAGGTCACGAGCGGGATAAGATGTGGCGCATCCCGGGCGAACGAGTTGTTGACGATGGAAGCCAGGAGATTGGCGGCGCAGTAGGCATAGATCGCGACCGTAAGCCAGATCATGGGCCGGTCGGCGTTGAAGCGCCTTTTCTTCAAAGCAATCAGCAGGGCGGACCAAAGCCCTCCGCCGTTGAACACAAAGCTGACCACCGATCCCAGAACCGGTGGAAAAAAGAAGCAAAGGATGGAGAAGTAGATGTTCACCTGCGAAGGCGTGAATTGCTGTCTCAGGGATGAAGGCCGGCTCAATTTTCGGGCTCGCTATTTTCGGCCAGTTTCATGCAGCGGACCTTGTTGGCGAAGTAGAATGCGCTCGCCTCGAAATTCCCCATGCCTCATGATGCATTTGCCCGCTTTCCCAAGGCTGTATAACGGCTGGGCTCCCTTTTCGATAGTGTGTCGGGACTGATTGCTACCGAAAAATCGGTAGACGGCGCCGGTCGATCTAGGGATGTCCCCGGAAGGTCCGCAGCAAGCCTATTCAAGCAATATTTTTCCGGTGTTTTCTCAAGTGTCGGGCTTGCGAGCAGGAATTTCCGGATTTCGCGGCAACCATGGAAAATTCATTCCCGAACCATGTGTCGCCGGGTCAGTCCAGCGTTGTTCTTGACAATGGCGATCTGCTAGAACGCCGGCACGAAAGATTGTCCGGAAGCAGGGCTTGAACCGGGCGCAAAAAGCTCGATGATTTGAGGCAAGGTCTTCTGTCTGAAGACACGAGAGAACGCTTACAGTCCATGACCACAGCTCTTACGCATCTTCAGAGGCTTGAAGCCGAATCCATCCATATATTCCGCGAGGTCGCGGCTGCCTTCGCCAAGCCAGTCATGCTCTATTCGGTGGGCAAGGATTCATCCGTGCTGATGCATCTGGCGATGAAGACGTTTTATCCCGCCAAGCCGCCGTTCCCCTTTCTTCATGTCGACACGACCTGGAAGTTCCGCGAGATGATCGCTTTTCGCGATCAGATGGCGCAGAAACTCGGCTTCGATCTCCTGGTTCATGTCAACGAAGACGGCGTGCGCGACAGCATCAATCCGTTCGACCATGGTTCGAACACCCATACGCATGTGATGAAGACTGTGGCGCTGCGCCAGGCGCTCGACAAATACGGTTTCGACGCCGCCTTTGGCGGCGCTCGTCGCGATGAGGAGAAATCGCGCGCCAAGGAGCGCATCTTTTCCTTCCGCAACGCCCAGCATGTGTGGGACCCGAAGAACCAGCGCCCCGAGATGTGGAAGATATTCAACACCCGCATCGCATCGGGCGAATCGATCCGCGTCTTTCCACTGTCGAACTGGACCGAGCTGGATATCTGGCAATACATCCTGCAAGAGAATATCCCGATCGTGCCGCTCTATTTCGCCAAGGAACGGCCGGTGGTGGAACGTGACGGCATGCTGATCCTGCGGGATGACGAGCGCATGAAACTGCGCCCCGGCGAGACGGTGGAGAACCGCCTGGTGCGGTTCCGCACGCTTGGCTGTTATCCGCTGACCGGTGCCATCGAATCGGATGCCGACACGTTGGAAGCCATCGTC
Organism: Mesorhizobium sp.; assembly: GCA_004017275.1. Classification (GTDB taxonomy): domain Bacteria; phylum Pseudomonadota; class Alphaproteobacteria; order Rhizobiales; family Rhizobiaceae; genus Mesorhizobium. Next base: position 794,355 of record SAKE01000001.1, read on the forward strand.
GGCGAAATGCTGACCGCGCGCACCTCCGAACGGCAGGGGCGCCTGATCGACCGCGACGAAGCCGGCTCCATGGAAAAAAAGAAGCGCGAGGGGTACTTTTGACCATGCGCCACATCATGGCAAAGAGCCTCGCACCCACCGACGGCGTCCGCGACTATCTGGCGGCGCAGGAGAAAAAGTCGCTGCTGCGCTTCCTGACATGCGGCTCCGTCGATGACGGCAAGTCAACGCTGATCGGGCGACTGCTTTCCGATACCAAGCAGATTTTCGAGGACCAGCTCGCCGCGCTTGAACGCGATTCGCGCAAGCACGGTACGACGGGCGATGACATCGATTTCGCGCTCCTGGTCGACGGCCTCGAGGCCGAGCGCGAGCAAGGCATCACCATCGATGTAGCCTATCGCTTCTTCGCCACGCCGAAGCGGAAATTCATCGTTGCCGACACGCCCGGACACGAGCAATACACCCGCAACATGGCGACCGGCGCCTCGACCGCCGACCTGGCGATCGTGCTGATCGATGCCCGGCAGGGTGTGCTTCGACAGACCAGGCGACATTCGATCATTGCCTCGCTGCTTGGCATCCGCCACGTCGTGCTGGCCGTCAACAAGATCGATCTTGTCGATTTCGATCAGACGGTTTTCGACCAGATCGTCGAAGACTACGCTCAATTCTCGCGCGATCTCGGCTTCCAGACCATTGTGCCGATCCCGATGTCGGCCCGTTATGGCGACAATGTCAGCCGCCGTTCGGACAGCATGAAGTGGTATTCCGGCCCGACGCTGATCGAGCATCTCGAAACCGTGTCGGTCGACGAAGCGGTGGTCGAACTGCCGTTCCGTTTTCCGGTTCAGTATGTCAATCGCCCCAATCTCGACTTTCGCGGCTTTGCCGGCACGATCGCCTCCGGCTCGGTTGCGCCCGGCGATGAGGTGGTCGTCGCCAAGTCCGGAAAATCCTCGCGCGTCAAGCGGATCGTTTCCTATGGCGGCGATCTCACCCAGGCGGCTGCCGGCCAGGCCGTCACGCTCGTCCTTGACGACGAGGTCGAGATCTCACGCGGCAATATGCTGGTTTCGCCTGCCGCAAGGCCGCAGGTCGCCGACCAGTTCGCCGCCAATATCGTCTGGTTCGACGAACATGCGCTGCTTCCCGGTCGCTCCTACATCCTGCGCACCGAGACCGATCAGGCCAGCGCCACCGTCACCGACCTGAAATACCGCATCAACGTCAACGACTTCGCCCATGAAGCAGCCAAGTCGCTCGACATGAACGAAGTCGGCATCTGCAACATTTCGACGCGGACGCCGGTCGCCTTCGATCCCTTCGCCGAGAACCGCACCACCGGCGCCTTCATCCTGATCGACCGCATCTCCAACGCCACCGTCGGCGCCGGCATGATCCTGCACTCCCTGCGCCGTGCCGAAAACATCCATTGGCAGTCGCTCGATGTCGGCAAGCGCGTGCGCGCCGACATGAAGAACCAGCGGCCCGCCGTGTTCTGGTTCACCGGGCTGTCGGGCTCCGGCAAGTCGACCATCGCCAACCTGTTCGAAAAGAAGCTGTTCGCCACCGGTCGCCACACCTATATCCTGGACGGCGACAATGTCCGTCACGGGCTCAACCGCGACCTTGGTTTCACCGATGCCGACCGCGTCGAGAACATCCGCCGCGTCGCCGAAGTGGCGCGTTTGATGGCCGATGCCGGGTTGGTCGTCATCGTTTCGTTCATTTCACCGTTTAGCGCCGAGCGGCGCATGGCGCGCGAATTGATGGCCGACGGTGAGTTCATCGAGGTGTTTGTCGACACGCCCTTCGAGGAATGTGCCAGGCGTGATCCAAAGGGCCTCTATGCACGGGCGCTGAATGGCGAGATCAAGAATTTTACCGGCGTCGATTCTCCCTACGAAGCGCCGGAAAACCCGGAAATCCATCTGCAGACACTCGGCAAATCGGCCGAAGAGATGGTAGAGGCCCTGGAACACTGGCTGAACGAGCGCGACATTGCCGAAGACCAATACGACAGCGGCGGCGGCATCTGACGACAGGCTGATGCTCGAAACCTTCGAGCGGCTGGCCCTGGCGGCCGGGCGCGAGGTGATGCGTGTGTTCCACGCCGGCTGTGCGGTTGACCGCAAGTTCGACGCCTCGCCGGTCACCGAGGCGGATCGCGAGAGCGAGAAGATCATTCTTGCCGGACTGCGCGCCGCATTTCCCGATATTCCCTGCGTGGCCGAGGAGGAAGCATCCGCCGGCATCGTGCCGCCTGACCTGGACGGGGCGTTCTTCCTGATCGATCCGCTCGACGGCACCAAGGAATTCGTCAACCGCCGCACCGACTTCACCGTCAACATAGCGCTTGTCCGTCACGGCGTGCCGGAAGTCGGCGTCGTCTTTGCGCCTTGCACTGGCCGCTTCTTTTCCGGTCTGCCGGGCAGGGCGGAATCTCTCGAAATCGATGGCAATTACCAGATCGTTGGGCGCCGGCCGATTTCGGTGAGGACAGCTGTGGCGCCGCTGGCGGTCGTCGCCAGCCGTTCCCACAACACGCCGGAAACCGAGGCCTATATTCGCGACCTGGGTGCCGCCGAAATTGTCTCGGTCGGCTCGTCCTTGAAGTTCTGCCTTCTCGCCAGCGCCGAGGCGGATGTCTATCCGCGCTTTGGCCGCACCATGGAGTGGGACACGGCGGCAGGCGACGCCGTGCTACGCGCGGCCGGCGGTATGACGCGCACGCTGGACGGCCAGCCGCTAGCCTATGGCAAGCGCCGGCAAAGCGACGATGAGGACTTCGCCAATCCGCATTTCATTGCCAGCGGCGGGGCAGGGGCGAGCCCCGGCTGAGAAAGGCCTGGCAGCTTACTCCGCCGCGGCCTGCGCCGAGTTCGAGCCGATGTAGTTGCGAATCGTTTCGATGATGCGGTCCTGGTCGGCTTCGCTGAGATAGGGGTGCATAGGCAGGCAAAGGATCCGCTTCGGCAGCTCTTCTGAAACGGCAAGACCGGTCGGCGTGCGCGGGTAGTCACGATAAGCGACCTGGGCATGCAGCGGCTTCACATAGTAGATGACCGATGGGATACCCTTTTCACCGAGATGCGCCTTCAGCCCGTCGCGCTTGGGCGTCTCAATGGCGTATTGCGCCCAGGCGGAACGGCTGTCGACCAGATTGCGCGCGGCAGTGACGATGTCGCCAAGTCCGTCGGCATAGCGCTTCGCGACCACCTGCCGGGCGACCATCTCGTCTTCGAGAATGGCCAGCTTCTCGATCAGGATCGCCGCCTGCAGCGTGTCGAGCCGAGAATTGATGCCGACGCGGACATTGTCGTACTGCGTCTCGCCCTTGCCGTGGAAGGCGAAGGAACGAAGCTGTTCGGCCAGTGCATCGTCATTGGTGAACATCGCGCCGCCATCGCCGTAGCAGCCAAGCGGCTTGGCCGGGTAGAAGCTGGTCGAGCCGACGGCGCCGAAGGAACCGCACATCTTGCCGTCGAGCGAGCCGCCCATCGACTGGGCGGCATCCTCGATAACCATCAGGCCTTCGCGGTTGGCGATCGCCATGATCGCCTCGTAATCGGCGGCAAGGCCAAACAGATCGACGGGAATGATTGCCTTCGGCTTCAGCCGGCCTTCCTTCTTGACCATGGCGATGGCCGCTTCGAGGCTGGCAATGTCGATGTTGTAGCTATGCGGGTCGACATCGACGAAAACCGGCTCGGCCTTGGCCAGCGCCACCACTTCGGCGGTGGCGGCGAACGTGAAGCTCGGCACGAACACCGCGTCGCCCAGGCCGACACCGGCCGCAAACAGCGGCAACAGAAGTGCATCGGTGCCGTTGGCGCAGGCCACGACATGCTTGGTGCCGATATAGGCGGCGAGCTTGTTCTCGAATTCGGTGACTTGCGGGCCGAGAATATAACGGCCGTCGTCGACGACACGGTCGATCGCGGCCTTCAGTCGGTCGCGGATTCGTTCGCGCTGCGCGCCAAGATCGATGAACTGCATGTCGGCCTCAAAACGGGTTAGCCAGATAATCGGCCGCTGGTACCAGAGTTGCGCCTGCCGAGAAAGCGGTGCAGGCGGAGCCCTAAATTGCCCAAATGTCGCAGCCCGTTACCAGTATTCCCGGCGAATGTCAGCCAGATGCCGGAAATTCGGGCTTTGTGAGGCGCCACTCCCGCCCTTATAGCCCCTGGAGAGAGCCCCTGCGAAACATAAAGTGATCGGTTGGGCTCAACTTATGTTGAGCGTTGCTCAGGCGATTTCATGCCGCCAGGGTGGATTGGCGCCGGCCCGCGACACGGTCACTGCCGCCGCCTTGGCGCCAAGTGCCAGAGCCTTGTGGATGGCGTCTTTCGACAGGCCGGAAATCGCCGCCTTGGTCAGCTGGCCTTGCTCGTGCAACGAGGCGAGGATGCCAGCGTTGAACGTATCGCCGGCGCCGACCGTGTCGACCACCTCGACCTTTTCCGGCATGACGGTGACGGCATGTTCCCTGGTATAGCCGACGGCGCCCTCGCTGCCATGGGTGACGACGATCAGCTTCGGGCCGCGATCGAGCCAATTGCGGATGACATCCTCGTGCGAGCCGGCTTCGCCGAACCAGTTCAGGTCCTCGTCCGACAGTTTCACGATGTCGGCCATCGCCATCATCGCGCGGATGCGCCTGAGGTGCTTGGCCTTATCCGGGATGAAGTTCGGCCGGATGTTGGGATCGAGCATCATGACGCGGCTTTCGTGCTCGCGCCGCATGAACTCTTCATAGGCACTGCCGGCGGGCTCGGAGATCAGGCTGATGGCACCGAACAGCATGGCCTCGATCTCGTTGCCGAGCTGCGGCAGGTCGTCGATGGTCAGCATGCGGCCGGCGGTGTTCTCGTCATAGAATGTGTACGTCGCCTGGCCGTTGGTGAGCTTGACGAAGGCCAGCGTCGTTGGCCGTGGCGAGGTGTGCGCATAGGTGGAGCTGACCTTGCTTGCCCCAAGCGCATCCCTGAACTGACCGCCGAACAGATCCGACGACAGGCCCGAAAAGAAGCCGGCCGGCGCGCCGAGCCTACCGAGCGCTATGGCCGTATTGAACACGGCGCCGCCGACATAAGGCGCAAATGCGGGTTCGCCTACTGTCGTCGTGCGTGGCAGCATGTCGATCAGCGCTTCGCCGCAGCAGAGAATCATGGCTTCCTGGTCTCCGGCGGATAGATCACGCCCTTGCGGATGATGATGTTGGCGTAGAGCCGCGGCTCGCTGGTCGCGACGATGGCATGCGCCGATTTGACCCGTGCATAGAAGTCGGCGCCGGCCAGCGCAACCACCTTGCGGCCCGGCGCGCGTTTGGCGCAGATCGCCTCGATCTCATGGTGGACGGGATCGGCAAGCGAGGGGTCGCCTTTGACAGAGGCGCGAAACAGCGCCTCCGGCACGGCGTCGTCCACCGGCAGCACGCTCAAGATCGCATCGAGCACCGGGATGAGATGGTGACCATCGGCTCGCACCAGCCGGGCGGCTTGTTGCTCGGCCGGATAATTTCCGTCGACAAGGGCGATTTCGTCGCCATGGCCCATGGCGCGCAATGTCGCCAGAAGCTCCGGACCGAGCAGCGCCGGGATTCCGATCAGCATCAGGCGCTCCTGGAAATCGTCGTCGAGCCGATCAGGAAGCGTTCGGAAAGTGGCAGGCTGGCGCCGCCGATCGCCCGGGCATGAATGCCGACAGTTCCCTCGCGAACGGCGGGAAGCTTCAAGCCTTCGCCGTCGATCGTGGCGATTGCCGCCATGATGGCGTCGACCAGCCGGCGGCGCACCGCCTTCGGCATCCAGCCGTCGATCACCGCCGCTTCGAAATCGATGACCGAGGATGCCGCGACGATGGCGTAGGCGAGGGCTTGCGAGGCGCTGGCGATCCAGTCGTCGAGCTCGGAGCCGATCTCGCCCCAGTCTTCCGGCGATGTCCACAGATGCGAGGCCTCGACGCCGCGCGCATTGAGCGCCTTTTCGAGCATGGCGATGGACGCAACATCGATCAATTGGGTCGGCTTGCCGTCCGGCCCGGGCACCGGCATGGAACCGAGTGCCCCGGCATTGCCGGTCGGACCGCCGAAAAGCCGGCCATTCAGCACGATGCCGCCGCCAGCAAAGGCGCCGATATAGAAATAGACAAAATCGCGCGCGCCGCCCGCCTGGCCGAAGACGAGTTCGGCGCCGCAGGCCGAAGTCGCATCGTTCTGCAAATAGACCGGAAAATCGCATTGCGCCTGGATGTCGGCCCTGATGTCGCGGTGGCGCCATTCGTCCATGACGTCGCGCGGGGCGCCGGCGGTATCGGCCCAGTTCCACAATTCGAACGGCATGGCGATTCCGAGCCCGGCGATGCGCTTGTCCTGTGCGGACGTCAGCTCACCGCGCATCTGCCGCATGCCGTTGCTGACGAAGTCCACCGTCTCGCGCGGCGCCGGGTAGCGATAGGAATGCTGCAGCATCGAGCGCACATTGCCGAGAAAGTCGATCAGCACCAGTTCGGCGCTGCGGCGGCCAATCTTCAGGCCGATGAAGAAGGCGCCTTCGGGATTGAGCGCCATCGGGATGGAAGGCTGGCCGATCTTACCGCGCAAGGGCGCTTGGCGCAGCAGAAGGCTTTCTTCCTCCAGTTCGCGCATGATGACCGAAACCGTTTGCGCCGAAAGTCCGGTCATGCGGGCGATGTCGGATTTCGCCAGGCTGCCGTGCTGGCGCACCAGCGAGAGCACCAACCGCTCATTGTGGTCGCGCATGCCGCTCTGGTTGGTGCCGCGGTGAATGAGGCTGTCATTCATCTCGGGCGAACCGTGCCTCGCAATGGCGGTTTCCACCCTGTTCCTCCCGTCGTTTCCCCGCAATGCTTTTGGGCCAGAATGGGTGAACGTGGCAAGGCTGTCAATAATAAATAAGAGTGATTTAATTATTGACAGTGGCTTCGGCCTGGTGTCTGTTGAGGCAGCGTCCACGCTGGGAGAATTTCGTTGGACGCACTGCAGGTGCCGGTTGGCCGGCATCCGGAATGGTTCCACTGGGAGGAAAATCGTGACCAATACAAAACTGTTGAAATCGACCGTGTTTGCAGCCGCGGCTCTGGGCTTGGTGGCGTTTGCCTCGTCCGCATCCGCGGCTGGTGTCGGCGCCTGCCTGATCACCAAGACCGATACCAATCCCTTCTTCGTCAAGATGAAGGAAGGCGCCACGGCGAAAGCTAAGGAAATCGGCGTCGATCTCAAGTCCTATGCCGGCAAGGCGGAAGGCGACAATGAGGGCCAGGTTGCGGCGATCGAATCCTGTATCGCCGACGGCGCCAAGGGCATTCTGATCACCGCCACCGACACGGCGGCAATCGTGCCGGCGGTGAAAAAGGCGCGTGATGCCGGGGTGCTGGTGATCGCGCTGGATACGCAGCTTGAGCCGGCCGAGGCAGCCGACGCGACATTCGCAACCGACAATTTCAAGGCCGGCGAGCTTATCGGCTCCTGGGCCAAGGCCACCTTGGGCGACAAGGCCAAGGACGCCCATATCGCCTACATGGACCTGATCGCCAGCCAGCCGTCGGTCGACGTGCAGCGCGACCAGGGGTTCATGAAGGGCTTCGGCATCGACCTCGGTGATCCCAAGAAAATCGGTGACGAAACCGATGCGCGCAATGTCTGCCACGACCTGTCGAGCGGCAACGAGGATGGCGGTCACACCGCGATGGAGAACTGCCTGCAGAAGGATCCGAACATCAACGTCGTCTACACCATCAACGAACCGGCGGCGGCCGGCGCCTATCAGGCTTTGAAAGCGGTCGGCAAGGAGAAGGACGTGTTGATCGTTTCCGTCGATGGCGGCTGCCCCGGCGTCAAGAACGTTGCCGAGGGTGTGATCGGAGCCACCTCCCAGCAATATCCGCTGCTGATGGCCTCCCTCGGCATCGAGGCGATCAAGGCCTTCGCCGATAGCGGCAAGAAGCCCGAGCCGTCGCCCGGCCTGAACTTCTACAACACTGGCGTGACGCTGATCACCGACAAGCCGGCGGCCGGCATCGACTCCATCGACACCAAGGCAGGCCTCGCCAAGTGCTGGGGTTGATTTGACCTTCCGATCGGCTCAATCTTGAGACAACGATAAGAAGAATTGCGCGAGGCGGCCACGGCCGCCCGCGCAAAAGGCAGGGAGGCCGTTTTGAGCGTTGAAACCACCAAGGCCAGCGGACCACAGGAGTTCGAGAAGACTTTGGCCGCGAGCGACACCAGCGTCGCTTCCTTCGACACCCATTCGCGCACGCCGCTGGAGAGCATCCAGCACCGGCTGCACAAAAGCCCGGCCATGGTGCCGCTGATCATCCTGCTCCTTTCGGTGATCCTGTTTGCCATCGTTGTCGGCGGGCGGTTCTTTTCGCCGTTCACGCTGACGCTCATCCTCCAGCAGGTGGCGATCACCGGCATGGTGGGTATCGCCCAGACTCTCGTCGTGCTGACCGCCGGCATCGACCTGTCCGTCGGCGCCATCATGGTGCTGAGTTCGGTCGTTATGGGCCAGTTCGCCATGCATTACGGCGTCCCAGCCCCGGTCGCCGTCGCCGTCGGGCTTCTTGTCGGAGCATTGTGCGGCTTCATCAATGGCATCCTCATCGCCAGGGTGAAGTTGCCGCCCTTCATTGTCACGCTCGGCACCTGGTCGATCTATGCGGCCATCAACTTCATTTATTCGGGCAACGAGACCATCCGCAGCCAGGATCTCGAAACGAACGCACCGTTGCTGCAGTTCTTCGGCAATTCGTTCAAGATCGGCGGCGCCGTGTTTACCTATGGCGTGCTCTTGATGCTGATCATGGCGGCGATCGCCTGGTACGTGCTCAACCACACCGCCTGGGGACGGCATGTCTATGCGGTAGGTGACGACCCGGAAGCGGCCGAATTGTCGGGTGTTCGCGTCGACCGGATGCTGCTCGCGGTCTATACGCTGACGGGCATCATCTGCGCTATCGCCGGCTGGGCCCTGATTGGGCGCATCGGATCGGTTTCGCCGCAAGCAGGTCAGTTCGAGAACATCAACTCGATCACCGCCGTGGTGATCGGCGGCACATCGCTGTTCGGGGGGCGCGGTTCCATTCTCGGGACCATTTTCGGCGCACTCATCGTCGGTGTGTTTGCACTCGGTCTGAGGCTCTGGGGCACGGATCCGCAATGGACCCAGTTGTCCGTCGGCGCCCTTATCATCGTAGCGGTTGGCATCGACCAATGGATCAGGAAGATCTCGGCATGACCCAGGCTCAGGAACCTATTCTCACCGCGCGCGGGCTCGTCAAACGCTATGGCCGCGTCACCGCCTTGGACAATGCCGACTTCGACCTCTATCCGGGCGAAATCCTTGCCGTCATCGGCGACAACGGCGCCGGCAAATCGTCGCTGATCAAAGCGATTTCCGGCGCGGTCACGCCCGATGAAGGTGAAATCCGCCTCGATGGCAAACCTATTGCCTTCAAGTCGCCGATGGAGGCTCGCGAAGCAGGCATCGAGACCGTCTACCAGAATCTGGCGCTGTCGCCGGCACTGTCGATCGCCGACAACATGTTCCTCGGCCGTGAGATCCGCAAACCCGGCTTCCTCGGCCAGTGGATGCGCATGCTGGACCGTCCGGCGATGGAAAAGCGCGCCCGCGACAAACTCACCGAGCTGGGTCTGATGACCATCCAGAACATCAGCCAGGCGGTGGAAACGCTGTCGGGCGGCCAGCGCCAGGGCGTGGCGGTGGCGCGCGCCGCCGCTTTCGGCTCGAAGATGGTGATCATGGACGAACCGACGGCCGCCCTTGGCGTCAAGGAAAGCCGCCGCGTGCTCGAGCTGATCCTCGACGTCAAGAAGCGCGGCCTGCCTATCGTGCTGATCTCGCACAACATGCCGCATGTCTTCGAAGTGGCCGACCGCATCCACATTCATCGCCTTGGCCGTCGCCTCGCCGTCATTGATCCCAAGCAATATACGATGTCGGATGCCGTCGCCTTCATGACCGGAGCCAAGGCTCCACCGGAAGCGGCGCTGGCGGCCTGATGCACATCGCCCAAAGTGCGTAGCGGTTTTGGGGACGACGACGATAAGCACGGAACAGGAATGAAGCGCGTCGCGCGGATCGTCTGGGCGTGCCGCGCTTCAAATTGTCAAATTGCCGCAGGGTAAGCCGAAGCAGCATTATCTAAATCGATTGAACATATGGCAGTATCGGCTAGCATGGGCTGGGAGGAATGGTGAAAGCCGGTATGATCATGGCAAATGCACGAGAAGGCGATATGGCAGACGCGATGACATCCAAAGCCTCCATTCTCGAAATCCCCGATCCCAAGACGCTCGCCGACGAGGTCCTGCTGGCTCTCAAATACCGGGTCGGCAAGGGCACTACCGTCGCCACCCAGTACGACTGGCTGACCGCCTCGATCAAGGTTGTACGCGACCGCATCGTCGATCACTGGATGCAGGCGACGCAAGAGGCCTATGCCCAGCAGGAAAAGCGCGTCTATTACCTGTCGCTCGAATTCCTCATCGGCCGGCTGATGCGCGACGCCTTCTCCAATCTCGGCCTGATGGACAATATGCGCGAAGCGCTGAAGTCCCTCGGTGTCGATCTCGACCTCATCGCTGCGCTGGAGCCGGATGCGGCACTCGGCAATGGCGGCCTCGGCCGGCTAGCCGCCTGCTTCATGGAAAGCATGGCGACCGTCGACATTCCCGCCCATGGCTACGGCATCCGCTACGCCAACGGTATGTTCCGCCAGGAGATTCACGATGGCTGGCAGGTCGAACTGCCCGAGACCTGGCTCGATCACGGCAACCCTTGGGAATTCGAACGTCGCGAACGCTCGTTCGAGGTCGGTTTCGGTGGTTCGGTGGAATCGATCACCTCGAAGGACGGCCGGCTCGAGCGCCATGTGTGGAAGCCGACCGAGCACGTGCTGGCCGTCGCTTACGACACGCCTGTCGTCGGCTGGCGGGCCAATCGCGTCAACACGCTGCGGCTGTGGTCGGGCATGCCGATCGATCCGATCCTGCTCGACAAATTCAACGCCGGCGACCACATTGGCGCGCTTGCCGAAAGCAACAAGGCAGACGCGCTATCGCGCGTGCTCTATCCCGCCGATTCCCACAAGGCCGGGCAGGAACTGCGGCTCAGGCAGGAATACTTCTTCTCCACCGCTTCGCTGCAGGACATCGTCCAGCGCCATCTCAGCCAGTATGGCGACCTGAAGTCGCTGCCCGACAAGGCTGCGATCCACCTCAACGACACCCACCCGGCCGTCGCCGTGCCGGAGTTGATGCGCCTGTTGATGGACGTCCACGGCATGGATTTCGATCAGGCGTGGGATATCACCAAGCGCACCTTCGGCTACACCAACCACACGTTGCTGCCCGAGGCGCTGGAAAGCTGGCCGGTGCCGCTGTTCGAGCGGCTTTTGCCGCGCCATATGCAGATTGTCTACGCCATCAATGCGGAAGTGCTGCTGGAGGCGCGCGCGTCCAACCAGTTCTCGGACGAGCAGATCGGCCGCATCTCGCTGATCCAGGAAAATGGCGACCGCCGGGTGCGCATGGGCAATCTGGCCTTTGTCGGCTCGCACTCGATCAACGGCGTTTCGGCGCTGCACACCGACCTGATGAAGGAGACTGTGTTCGCCGACCTGCATAAGCTTTATCCCGATCGCATCAACAACAAGACCAACGGCATCACGCCGCGGCGCTGGCTGATCCAGTGCAATCCCGGGCTGACATCGCTCGCCCGCGAGGCGATCGGCGACCGTTTTCTCGACGATATCGACGCCATCAAGGGGCTCGATACCTTCGCCGACGATGCCGCCTTTCGTGATAAGTTCGCCGCCGTCAAGCGTGCCAACAAGGCCCGGCTGGCTAACGTCGTCGCCGACCGTCTCGGCATCAAGGTCGATCCCTCGGCGCTGTTCGACATCCAGATCAAGCGCATTCATGAATACAAGCGCCAGCTGCTGAACATCCTTGAGGCGATCGCCCTCTACGACCAGATCCGTTCGCATCCCGAGCGAGACTGGATGCCGCGTGTAAAGTTCTTCGGCGGCAAGGCGGCACCGAGCTACCACAATGCCAAGCTGATCATCAAACTCGCCAACGACGTCGCCAAGGTCATCAACCGCGATCCGGCCGTGCGCGGTTTGCTGAAGGTGGTGTTCCTGCCCAACTACAATGTCAGCCTGGCCGAGATCATGATGCCGGCTGCCGATTTGTCCGAGCAGATCTCGACCGCCGGCATGGAAGCGTCGGGCACCGGCAACATGAAGTTCGCGCTGAACGGCGCGCTGACCATCGGCACGCTCGACGGCGCCAATGTCGAGATCAAGGAATGCGTCGGCGACGACAACATCTTCATCTTCGGTCTGACCACCGCCGAGGTCGCAGAGCGGCGCAACAATGGCTACAACCCGCGCGCTGTCATCGAAGCATCGCCGGAGCTGGCGCAAGCGGTTGCCGCCGTTTCGTCAGGCGTCTTCTCGCCGGACGATCCGGAGCGTTACCGCGACCTCATCAACGGTCTCTACAACAGCGACTGGTTCATGGTTGCTGCCGATTTCGATGCCTATGCCGCCGCCCAGCGCGGGGTCGATGCGGTTTGGCGCAACAGTCCCGACTGGTACGCCAGGGCGATCCGCAACGTTGCGCGTGTCGGCTGGTTCTCCTCCGATCGCACGATCCGCCAATATGCGAAAGAAATCTGGAACGTGCCTGCCTGATGTGATTGCATGAGGCCGCGAACAATGTGGTCCCTGTGGTGTGAATTTGAAAGTCGGATCACACCACTAGAAACAAACACTCGGTGCCTGGGGAGGGACACTGCCTGATGAAGAAGCCGAGCGCGACCGCTGCGACAAGCGGGCCGGACGGACTGGCGCCAGCCAGCGATGTTGCGGCGATTGTCGCCGGCACGCATGGCGATCCGTTCGCGGTCCTCGGCGTCCATGAGGTCGGCAAAAGCCTGTTTGCCCGTTGCTTCGTTCCGCATGCGGAGTTCGTCACCGCCTACACGCTGACTGGCATCGTCGCCGGTGAACTGTCGAGGCGCGACGACGGTGGTTTCTTCGAAGGCAAGCTGTCGATCCGCAAGCGTCAGCCGCTGCGTTATCACGCCAGGAACGCCGGCGGCGACTGGTGGCTGACCGATCCCTATTCGTTCGGTCCGGTGCTCGGCCCGATGGACGACTACTACATTGCCGAAGGATCGCATCTCAGGCTGTTCGACAAGCTCGGCGCCCATGTCATCGAGCACGAGGGCGCCACGGGCGTGCATTTCGCCGTCTGGGCTCCCAATGCGCGGCGCGTCTCCGTGGTTGGCGATTTCAACGAATGGGACGGCCGCCGGCACTCGATGCGCGACCGTCGCGACACCGGCATCTGGGAGGTGTTCATTCCCGATATCGGCGCCGGCCGGCCTTACAAATACGAGATCATCGGCCCCGACGGCGTCAGGCTGCCTCTTAAAGCCGATCCGTTCGCCTTCAAGTCCGAACTGCGTCCGGCGACCGCCTCGGTAACCGCTGTGCCGCCGGCGCATCCATGGGGGGACGAGGCGCATCGCAGTTTCTGGCGCAATGCCGATCCCCGGCGCGAGGCCATCTCGATCTACGAGGTTCATGCCGGCTCCTGGCAGCTTCGCGACGACGGCACCTTCCTGTCGTGGGATGAACTGGCCGACCGGCTCATCCCCTATGCCGTCGAGACTGGTTTCACCCATATCGAGTTCATGCCGATCTCCGAACATCCCTATGACCCGTCCTGGGGCTATCAGACGACCGGCCTCTACGCGCCATCGGCCCGCTTCGGCGATCCGGACGGCTTTGCCCGCTTCGTCGATGGCGCCCACCGTGCCGGCATCGGTGTTATCCTCGACTGGGTGCCGGCGCATTTTCCCGTTGATGAGCACGGCCTTGTCCATTTCGACGGCACCGCACTCTATGAGCATGCCGATCCGCGGAAGGGTTTTCATCCCGACTGGAACACCGCGATCTATAATTTCGGCCGCCGCGAGGTGGTGTCGTTCCTCGTCAACAATGCGCTGTTCTGGGCCGAGAAATATCATGTCGATGGTTTGCGCGTCGATGCGGTCGCCTCGATGCTCTACCTCGATTATTCGCGCAAGGCCGGCGAATGGATCCCCAACGAGAAGGGCGGCCGCGAGAACCTCGAGGCTGTCAGCTTCCTGCAGAAGATGAACAAGGAGGTCTACGGCCACCATCCGGGCGTCATGACCATCGCCGAGGAATCGACCTCATGGCCGAAGGTCTCGGCACCGGCGCATGAAGGCGGCCTCGGCTTCGGCTTCAAGTGGAACATGGGCTTCATGCACGACACGCTGGAATATTTCTCCAAGGAGCCGATCTTTCGCAAGCACCACCACAACGACCTCACTTTCGGCCTGACCTACGCCTTTTCGGAGAATTTCGTGCTGCCGCTTTCACACGACGAGGTCGTGCACGGCAAAGGCACGCTGCTTGGCAAAATGGCCGGCGACGACTGGCAGAAATTCGCGACGCTGCGTGCTTACTACGCCTTCATGTGGGGCTATCCCGGCAAGAAGCTGCTGTTCATGGGGCAGGAGTTCGCGCAGCGCCGCGAATGGAGCGAGGCGCGCGCGCTCGACTGGAACTTGCTTGAGTTCCGCCCGCATCGCGGCGTCTGGCAAACGGTGCGCGACCTCAACTATCTCTACCGTTCGCGCCCGGCGCTGCATGGCCGCGACTGCGAACCGGAAGGGTTCTCCTGGCTGATCGTCGACGATAGCCAAAATTCGGTTTTTGCCTGGCTGCGCAGCGCACCGGGCGGCAGCCCGGTAGCTGTGATTTCCAACTTCACGCCGGTGCCGCGCGACAATTATCGCGTGCCGTTGCCGACGGCCGGCAAATGGCGCGAGATCATCAACACCGACGCTTCGGAATATGGCGGTTCCGGCAAGGGCAATGGCGGCATGGTCGAGGCGCGGGCGGAAGGCGGAAGCATCTCTGCGACGATGCTTTTGCCGCCGCTGTCGACGATCATGCTTGAACTCGTTGCGGACTGAGTCCGTCAACTCGTCGCGGACTGAGAGACTGAGTAACTTGGGAGGGTAGAAATGGCAGACTTGAAACGGACCCAGCCGCTGGCGCGCGATGCCATGGCCTATGTATTGGCAGGCGGCCGTGGCAGCCGCCTCAAGGAACTGACCGACCGGCGCGCCAAGCCGGCCGTCTATTTCGGCGGCAAGACTCGGATCATCGATTTCGCGCTCTCCAATGCGCTGAATTCCGGCATTCGCCGTCTTGGCGTCGCCACCCAGTACAAGGCGCATTCGCTGATCCGCCATCTGCAGCGCGGTTGGAACTTCCTGCGCCCCGAGCGAAACGAGAGTTTCGACATCTTGCCGGCCAGCCAGCGCGTCTCGGAGACGCAATGGTACGAGGGCACGGCCGACGCCGTCTATCAGAACATCGACATCATCGAGGCCTACGGTCCCGAATACATGGTCATCCTGGCCGGCGACCACATCTACAAGATGGACTATGAGATGATGCTTCGCCAGCACGTCGACGCCAATGCCGACGTCACCGTCGGTTGCCTCGAAGTGCCCCGCATGGAAGCCACCGGCTTCGGTGTCATGCATGTCGATGGTAAGGACAACATCATTGCCTTCGTCGAAAAGCCCGCCGATCCGCCCGGCATTCCCGACAGGCCGGAGTTCGCTCTGGCCTCGATGGGCATTTACGTCTTCAAGACCAAGTTTCTGATGGAACAGTTGCGCCGCGATGCTGCCGAGCCGGGCTCGAGCCGCGACTTCGGCAAGGACATCATCCCCTATATCGTGCAGCACGGTAAGGCGATCGCGCACCGCTTCGCCAAGTCCTGTGTCCGCTCGACCGCGGAGAACGAAGCCTACTGGCGCGATGTCGGAACGGTCGACGCCTATTGGGAAGCCAATATCGACCTGACCGATGTCACGCCGGAACTCGACCTCTATGACCGCGACTGGCCGATCTGGACCTATGCCGAATTGAAGCCGCCGGCAAAGTTCGTGCATGACGAGGATGGCCGCCGCGGTTCGGCCGTGTCCTCGCTCGTCTCGGGCGACTGCATCGTCTCGGGGGCTTCGCTGAAAAGAAGCCTGGTCTTCACCGGCGCGCGCATCAACTCCTATTCGACGCTGGAAGAAGTCGTCATGTTGCCCGACGTTCATGTCGGCCGGAACGCAAAGTTGAAGCGCGTGGTCATTGACCATGGTGTTAGGATACCGGAAGGGCTGGTGGTCGGCGAAGATCCCGTTCTCGACGCCAAGCGTTTCCGCGTTTCCGAAAAAGGCATTTGCCTGGTCACACAGGACATGATCGACAAGTTAGGGCTCTAAGGCATGCAGGTTCTGTCGGTCACGCCCGAGATTTTCCCGCTGATCAAGACCGGTGGGCTTGCCGACGTGACTGGCGCGCTGCCCATTGCATTGGCGGCCAAGGGCGTGACCATGCGCACGCTCATTCCCGGGTTTCCGACTGTCATGGCCGCCTTCAAGAAAAGGAAGGCGGTTCTGCAATATCCCTTGCTGCAGGGCGGCAAGGCCTCCGTCCACTCCGTCCAGCTCGCCGGGCTCGAACTGTTAGTGCTCGACGCGCCGCATCTGTTCGACCGTCCCGGCGGTCCCTATGGCAATGCGACCGGCGTCGATTGGCCCGACAATTGGCGGCGCTTCGCGGCGTTGAGCCAGGTCGGCGGCGACATTGCCGGCGGCGCCATCTCGGGTTACCAGCCCGACATCGTCCACGCCCATGACTGGCAGTCGGCGATGACGCTGGCCTATATGCGCTACGGCAAGGCGGTCGGCGTCCCCTCGATGATGACCGTCCACAACCTCGCCTTCCAAGGCCAGTTCGGCGCCGGCATCTTCGGCGAGCTTGGCTTGCCGGCGGCGGCGATGGCGCTCGACGGCGTTGAATATTATGGCGGTGTCGGCTTCCTGAAAGCCGGCCTGCAGGCCGCCTGGGCGATCACCACAGTCAGCCCGACCTATGCGCAGGAGATCCGCTCTGCGGAATTCGGCATGGGTCTCGACGGCCTCATCAACATGCGCTCCAGCGATCTCTATGGCATCGTCAACGGCATCGACACCGGCATCTGGGATCCGGAAACCGACAAGCATCTGGTGTCCACCTACACGGCCAGCACGCTGAAGGCACGCGCCCCCAACAGGATTGCCGTTGAAGACCGTTTCAGCCTTGAGCGCGACGACAGCCCGATCGTCTGCGTCGTCAGCCGCCTGACCTGGCAAAAGGGCATGGACATCCTGGCGACAGCGGTCGACGGCATCGTTGCCACCGGCGCGCGGCTGGCCATCCTCGGCTCGGGCGATGCCGGCCTTGAGGGCGCGTTGCTTGCCGCCGCTGCCCGGCATCGCGGCCGCATCGGTGTCGTCGTCGGCTACGACGAGGGGCTGTCGCACATCATGCAAGGCGGCTGCGACGCCATTGTCATTCCCTCGCGCTTTGAACCGTGCGGGCTGACGCAGCTTTACGGCCTGCGCTACGGCTGCGTGCCGGTGGTTGCTCGCACCGGCGGCCTGGCCGATACGGTCATCGACGCCAATGAGGCCGCCGTTTCGGCCGGCGTCGCCACCGGCTTCCAGTTCGCGCCCAACAATGGCGGTGCCTTGCTGCACGCCATCCGCCGCCTCGTCGACGCCCATGCCAGTCCGGCGGTCTGGGAATCGCTGCAGCGCCAGGGCATGAAGGCCGATGTGTCGTGGGACAAGAGCGCGGAAAAATATGTCGAACTCTATCGCTCGTTGCTTTCGAAAAGGGTTGCCTGAAGCATGATACGCACCGTCCCCACCAAGCCCTATTCCGATCAGAAGCCAGGCACGTCGGGCCTGCGCAAGAAGGTGCCGGTCTTTCAGCAGGAGCACTATGCCGAGAATTTCATCCAGTCGATCTTCGACGCGCTTGAGGGGTTCAAGGGCAAGACCCTGGTGATTGGCGGTGATGGCCGCTTCTACAACCGCGAAGTCATCCAGAAGGCCATTGCCATGGCCGCCGCCAACGGCTTCGGCAAGGTGATGGTCGGGCAGGGCGGCATCCTGTCGACGCCGGCCGCCTCGCATGTCATCCGCAAATACAAGACCTTCGGCGGCATCATCCTGTCGGCCAGCCACAATCCGGGCGGCCCGCACGAGGATTTCGGCATCAAGTACAATGCCGGCAATGGCGGCCCGGCGCCGGAAAAGCTGACCGACGCGATCTTTGCCAAGACCAAGACGATTTCGAGCTTCAAGATCGCCGACATCGATCCGATCGACATCGACACGACAGGCACGGTCAAGGCCGCCGGCATGACGGTCGAGATCATCGACCCGGTCGCCGACTATGCCGAGTTGATGGAAAGCCTGTTCGATTTCGATGCCTTGCGCAAACTGTTCAAATCCGGTTTCCGCATGCGCTTCGACGCCATGCACGCGGTGACCGGCCCTTACGCCAAGGAAATCCTGGAAAACCGGCTTGGCGCGCCCAACGGCACCTGCCGCAATTTCAAGCCGCTGCCGGATTTCGGCGGCCATCATCCGGATCCGAACCTTGTCCACGCCAAACACCTCTATGACGAGATGATGGGGCCGGATGCGCCGGATTTCGGCGCCGCCTCGGATGGCGACGGCGACCGCAACCTGATCATCGGCAAGGGGATTTTCGTCACCCCGTCGGATTCGGTCGCCATGCTCGCCGCCAATGCCCGTCTGGCGCCCGGCTACAAGGCGGGTTTGAAAGGCATAGCCCGCTCGATGCCGACCAGCGGCGCGGCCGATCGTGTTGCTGAAAAACTCGGCATCGGCATTTATGAGACGCCGACAGGCTGGAAATTCTTCGGCAATCTGCTCGACGCCGACATGGCGACGATCTGCGGCGAGGAAAGTGCGGGCACCGGCTCCAACCATGTCCGCGAAAAGGACGGCCTGTGGGCGGTGCTCTTGTGGCTCAACATCCTGGCCGCGCGCGGCGAAAGCTGCAAGCAGATCGTCACCGAGCACTGGGCAACCTATGGCCGCAATTACTATTCGCGGCATGACTATGAAGAGGTCGAGAGCGACCGCGCCAACGCGCTGGTCGACGAATTGCGCGCCAAACTCCGCACGCTGCTAGGCACCAGCGTGCGGGGCATGACAATCGCCAGCGCCGACGATTTTGCCTATCACGATCCGGTCGATGGCTCGACCAGCGAGCATCAGGGCATCAGGGTTTTGTTCGAAGGCGGTTCGCGCGTCGTCTTCCGGCTCTCCGGCACCGGCACGTCGGGCGCGACGCTGCGCGTCTACATCGAGCGCTATGAGCCGGACGAATCAAGACACGATCTCGACACGCAAGAGGCGCTCGCCGATCTGATCGCGGCCGCCGATGATATAGCCGGCATCAAGAGTCACACCGGTCGCAACGAGCCGAGCGTGATTACTTGAGAGTGGCGGTGCCCGCTTTCTCTTCTCTCCTTGTGGGGTTCGAAGGACGGAGCGAGACCCCTGGCTCGCCCCAGGGCGGTGGATCGGCGCGCAGCGCCGAGACGGTTGAGGGGTGCGCGAAGGATCGCCGTCGGCGCCAAGCTGGAGCACCCCTCATCCGTCACCTTCGGCGACACCTTCTCCCACAAGGGGAGAAGGGGGAGCCCGCATGACGTCACTCGGCCCCACCGTCACCCGCGAAGGCATCCGCTTTGCCTGCTGGTCGCAGGCTGCCCATCGGCTCTGGGTCTCGATCTTCGATGGGCACGGCAAGCGGGAAATCGAACGGCTCGAACTGCAGCCGGAAGGCGAGGGCGTCCATGCGCTGTTCGTTGCGGGCCTTGGCCAGGGCACCCGCTACGGTTTCCGCGCCGATGGCGAGTACGCGCCGGAGCGCGGGCTGTGGTTCGACCCCGCCAAGCTCTTGACCGATCCTTACGCCGTCGAGATCGACAGGCCCTACGCCTATGACTGGCGGCTGGCGCAGCGCCGGGGCGAGGGGGCCGACACCGCGCCGCTGATGCCGAAGGCGATTGCCGCTGCCTTGCCGAAGTCCGTGCAGGCTGCGCCGCCGCTGTTCCAGCCCGGCGGCCTGATCTACGAAATTCCGGTGCGCGCCTTTACCATGCTGCATCCCAACGTTCCCGAAAAATTGCGCGGAACGGTCGCCGCGCTTGCTCATCCGGCGGTTGTCGAGCACCTGAAAAAACTTGGCGTCGGCGCGGTCGAGTTGATGCCGGTGACCGCGTCGATCGACGAGCGGCATCTGCCGCCGCTCGGGCTGCGCAACGCCTGGGGCTACAATCCTGTCACCTTCATGGCGCTCGATCCGCGCCTGGCGCCGGGCGGCATCATGGAACTGCGAAACACGGTCGCCGTGCTGCGCCAGGCCGGGATTGGCGTCATCCTCGACCTTGTCTTCAACCACACCGGCGAGAGCGACAGGCTTGGCCCGACGCTGTCGCTGCGCGGCCTCGACAGCCAGGCCTATTACCGGCACAGGCCTGACGGCGGGCTGGCCAACGACACCGGCACCGGCAACACGGTCGCTTGCGACCATCCTGTCGTTCAGGAAATGGTCCTCGACACGCTTCGCCATTTTGTCCGGTATGCCGGCGTCGATGGCTTCCGCTTCGACCTGGCGCCCATTTTGGGGAGGGTCGGGGGCACTTTCGATGCACAGGCGCCGCTGCTGAGAGCAATGCGCGAGGACGCGCAGCTGGCCGATCGCGTGTTGATAGCAGAACCCTGGGACATCGGTGCGGAGGGCTATCAGCTCGGCAATTTCCCGCCGCCCTTTTTCGAATGGAACGACAAGTACCGCGACGATGTCAGGCGCTTCTGGCGCGGTGACGCCTGCATGGTCGGCGCCCTGGCGACCCGGCTCGCCGGCTCGTCCGATGTGTTTGCCGCGAACGGGCAAGCCGCCAGCCGCACGGTCAATTTCATCGCCGCTCATGACGGCATGACGCTCGCCGACATTGTGCGCTATGAGCGCAAGCACAACGAGGCCAATGGTGAACAGAACCGAGACGGCCACGATGAAAACCTGTCCTGGAACAACGGCGTGGAAGGTGATGCGGACGACCCGGCCGTGACCGTGGCGCGCCTGAACGACCAACGCGCGCTGCTCGCCACGCTGTTTGCCTCGCGCGGCACCATCATGGTGACTGCAGGCGACGAATTCGGCCGCAGCCAGCGGGGCAACAACAACGCCTACGCTCAGGATAACGAGATCACCTGGCTCGATTGGGCCGGCCGCGACGAGGCGCTGGAGCGCTATACGGCGCTGCTCGCGGCGTTGCGTAGCGCGCTGCCCGCACTCTCCGACACACGCTTCCTCACCGGCCGGCCGCCGGTAGGTTCGGAGATACCGGACGTCGCATGGCTGACCGAGACAGGCGCACCGCTCGACGCGCAGAGCTGGCAGGATCCGCAGCGGCACCGCCTTGTCATGATCCTGGGTGGCGCCGGCCGCCTTGCCGTCATCATCAACGGCGATCGCCGGGCCTGCATGGTCACGTTGCCCGAGCGCGAAGGATTTTTCTGGGCGCCAGCCCTGGAGACAAGCGATGCAGTGGACATCTCGCGCCCGGTATCGGGGCGGACGGTGATCTTCATGATCGAACGAGCGCAGGCCGGTGCAAGGGGGAAGCGCAATGGGTGACAAGGCCGGATGGTGGCGCGGCTGCGTCATCTACCAGATCTATCCGCGCTCCTTCCAGGATACGACCGGCGACGGCAGCGGCGATCTCGCCGGCATTACGTCGAGGCTCGCTCATGTCGCTTCGCTTGGTGTCGACGCAATCTGGCTGTCGCCTTTCTTCAAGTCTCCGATGGCCGATATGGGCTATGACGTATCGGACTACTGCGATGTCGATGCGATGTTCGGCACGCTTGAGGATTTCGATGCGCTGGTCGTGGAGGCGCATCGCCTCGATCTGAAGATCATCATCGACCAGGTGCTGTCGCATTCATCCGACAGGCACGACTGGTTCGTCGAAAGCCGCGCCAGCCGCGACAACCCCAAGTCCGACTGGTATGTCTGGGCCGATACGAAGCCTGATGGCGGCGCGCCCAACAACTGGCTCTCCGTCTTCGGTGGCCCGGCCTGGGAATGGGATTCGACCCGCCGGCAATATTACATGCACAATTTCCTCGCATCGCAGCCCGACCTGAATTTCCATAACCCGGAGGTTCAGGACGCGCTTCTGGAAACGGTGCGCTTCTGGCTGGAGCGCGGCGTCGACGGTTTTCGGCTCGATACGGTCAACTACTATGTCCACGACCGCTGGCTGCGCAGCAATCCGCCCCTGGCGTCGAGCGTCGCCGGCACCAACAGCGAGACCAACACCTACCTTTACCAGGAGCATCTGTTCGATAAGACGCAGCCCGAAAACCTGGCGTTCCTCCGCCGCTTCAGGGCGCTGCTCGATGAGTATGAGGACCGTGCCGCCGTCGGCGAAATCGGCGATGAAGGTCGCTCGCTGCAGACGCTCGCCGCTTACACCTCTGGCGGCGATAAGCTTCATATGTCCTATACCTTCGATCTGCTTGGCCCACAGTTCTCGGCAGCGCATGTGCGTGGCTGCGTCGAAGCCTTCGAGGCAACCGTTTCCGATGGCTGGGTCTGCTGGGCGTTTTCCAACCATGACGTGGTGCGCCATGTCAGCCGCTGGACAAGGCCGGGCAGCGATCCCGATGCGGCGGCCAAATTCTCGATCATGCTGCTGTCCTGCCTGCGCGGGTCGATCTGCCTCTATGAGGGCGAGGAACTCGGCCTGGAGGAGGCGGAGCTCGCCTATGAGGATCTGCGTGACCCCGTCGGCATCCGCTTCTGGCCGGGCGTCAAGGGCAGGGACGGGTGTCGCACGCCGATGGTCTGGGAGGCCGACGCCGACAATGCGGGCTTCTCGATGGCCAAGCCGTGGCTGCCCGTGCCGGCCAGCCATCGTGCCCGCGCGGTCGACGTCCAGAATGCCGATGCCGCATCGGTACTCGCATCCTATCGGGCTGCGCTGGCGTTGCGCAGGAAGCATGAGGCGCTGGTGTCGGGCTCGATCCGCTTTCTTGACGCTGAGGGTGACCTGCTCGCATTCGCCCGCGAAGACGGCGGCGAGAGACTGCTGTGTGTCTTCAATTTCGCCGGGGAGCCAGGGGCCTGGCCGTTGCCGCCTGATATTGGAGCAATCGCAAAGCTTGACGGCGATGCGGTGGTCATCGAGGCCGAACTTTCGTTGCCCGCGCTCGGATACTTCCTTGGTCGCCTCGATTGATGGCTCAACCGTCTTTACTGGACGAGTACCGAGCGTCCGCAAATCGCGCCGGTGACCCGCACATCGGCCTGGCCGACACCCACGCCAAGGGCTGAAAGCACATTGTAGAGCAGGTCGTCGACCGGTGCCGTGATGCCGTTGAGCACAGCCACCACTGCCGGTTTAACTGTTCCGAGCAGTGCGGTCAGATCGATTCCCAGACCAAGCGCATTGACCGCAAGCGACAGGTTGCTGACCAGCGACGTGGTAAGCGACTGCGTGATATTGCGCGTCGAAGCGGTCTTGATCGTCTTGTTGGTGATATCGGTCGCATCGAAGGTCAGTGTCGTCGGGCTGTTGTTGGTGATCGCTGTGGCGGCGGAGCCCATCACCTGTATCAGCGGAATGTTGATCAGCAGCAGCTTGAGGCTGACATCCGCGATTTCTGCGTCCGTGAACGTTTGCGGCTGGCTGAAGTCGCCAAAGCCTGAGCTGTTGCTGTTGGCCAGATGCAGCGAGGCAATACCGGGGTGCGAGGCGATGGAGACCTTGATGCTGGAGGGTCCTGTCGGACAGGTGATGTCGGTCAGTTTGGCTTCGGCATAGGCGACTTCCACATTCAGCGGCAGATTGACGGCCAGCAGGCTGATGCCTCCACCGAGACCGGGGGTGCCGACCCCGACGGTGGCCACCAGCTTGATACGTGTCTGAGCTGTGCGCACCGTGGTGCCGATCCCGCCGATCGCCAGCCAAGGCGAGGATTGCGCCGGCTCGCCAATGGCAATGGTAAGAGCGGTGGACAGGAGCCCGGGAACGGTGGCTCCGAGATTGACCTGAGCCTGGTTGGTGCCGTTCGCCAGCACGGCGGCAGCGGTCAGCATTCCCATGGCGCTGGCGTCTACTCCAAGGCCGGTCGGCTTCTGCCCGAGTCCCAAGCTGCCGACGGAGCCGAGATCGACAAGGCTGCTGAGCGGGATCTTGACCGTGCTGGTCGACCTGGAAGCGATCGTCTGCAGGGCGGCCTTGGCCGTGTTGCCAAGTCCGGGCACGTTGGCCATGGCCGTGGCGATCTGGCCGACGGTCGCCTTCGATGCCAGCACGTCCGAATAGGTGACGCCGGTCAGGCTCAGTTGTGTGGCAAGGCCGTCAACGAACGAGAGGACGCTGACATCGGCTGCGATCAATCCGTTGTAGTCCATGACGCTGAGCGAAATGTTGCCGCCGAGAAGACTGCCGAGAAGTGCGTTGAGGATGCCGCCATTGACGCTGGCGAGCCTCGACCCGACCGAGAAGGTCGCCTGCGGCGTCATGCTGGCAGTGGCCTCGGTGCCGATGACGGGAGTGGGGATCAACGAACTCGCGAAATAGCGGGCGGGGATCTTCTTCAGGGTGACGCGGACGGCATTGTAGGGTGTTACGCTGGCCTGGAAGCGCTGGCTCACATTGGTGCCGGATGCCGCGTATCGCCCTGGCGTGACAGACACGACGGTTTTCCCGATGGCCGGCGCGATCGTCTGTCCTGAGCTTTGAACGACCACCCCAGGCATGCCGTTGTCGGTCAGCGTGGTCACGACCGCGGTGTTGATGTTGGTGATGTTCGAGGCGGCGGTAATCGCCGCCAGGTCCACCATTGCCTGCGCTTCCCGGCGCTCGGTGTAGATCGAGGCTTCGTCGATGGCCACCGCCGCCAGCGCCAGCGCCACCGGTGCGCTCAGAGCCGCCATGACGGTGAAGTTCGCTTCCCTGTCGCCCAGCATCAACCGCGCCAGCCGGCCGATTCCATTGCCCGCACGCAGCAGCATTCAGATGCCCCCGACCCTGATCGTTGATTGGCGCTGTATCGTGGTTCCAGGCATGGCTATCCCTGGAAAAAGGTTCCAGATCGGCAGGTTGCGGGCATCATACTGTACGGACACCACGAACTGGCTCCCATCGGCCGTGCTGTCGTTGGCCTGGTAAGTCAACTTGCTGGCATCCACGAAAGGATATCCGCCGGCATTGTTGGTGACGAAGCTGGCAACGAGCGTCTGGCGCTCGGTCTGGTTCAGCCCGGCAATCGCGGTACGGGCCGCGTCCGCCGCGATCTGCTGGATCGAGTTGGCGGCACCGAAATATATACCATATGCAACCATTCCGAGCAGCAGAAGGATGAAGATCGGTGAGAGCAAGGCGAATTCAACCGCCGAAGTTCCCGAAACATTTCTCCGGAATCTGCGACCCTGAGCCATGTCGATGAGATTGCGAACCATAGCGTTGAGCATGCCAAAGTTCGCATGCAGAAAGCGAAAACCCTAGGTGCAACCTGAGGGTGCATGCAATTGAAAGGCGTATCTAATTTAGCGGATACTTCTTTGGTCCCGATTATTGACTTAGGGTCAATCAGTACTCAGTTGAAAAGAGTTTACCTCCTGTCTAGTCTCCTGCCACCAGCCACCGGCGGGAACCGGTGGCGCGCTCAAAGGGGTCAGATATCGGCTCCGGGGCGTCAACACACAAAGGCGCGCCTAAGGCAGCGCCGACAGGGAGAACTTCATGCTGAAAAACATGCTGAAGGCGACAGTGTTCGCCACAACCATGGCGCTGGCCGCCGGCACGTTCTACACGCCGGCTTTCGCCGAGACCGTCTATAACAGGGGATCCGCCGCCGAAGCGGAGACGCTTGATCCGCACAAGACCTCGACGGTCTACGAAGCCGATATCATACGCGACCTGTTCCAGGGCCTCGTCATGCACGACCAGAAGACGAACCTCATTCCGGGCGCCGCCGAAAGCTGGACGGTGTCCGACGACGGCACGGTCTACACCTTCAAGCTGCGCAAGGACGGTCTCTGGTCGGATGGCAGCCCGGTAACGGCGGACGACTTCGTCTATTCGTTCCGTCGGCTGGAAGATCCCGCCACCGCTGCCGAATACGCTTCAATGCTCTATCCCGTGAAGAACGCCGAGGAAGTCAACACCAAGAAGGGCAAGCCGGAGGATATGGGCGTCAAGGCGCTCGACGCAAATACCCTCGAAGTCACGCTGAAGGCGCCGACGCCTTACTTCCTGGAGATGCTGACCCACCAGGCGACCTATCCGGTCAACAAGGCGTCTATCGAAAAGCTTGGCGCCGACTGGATCAAGGCAGGCAAGCTGGTCTCCAACGGGGCCTTTACAGCGGCGGAGTGGATACCCAACGACCATCTGAAGCTGGTCAAGAATCCGAAATTCTGGGACGCCGCGACCGTCAAGTTCGACGTGGTCAACTATATCCCGACCGAGGATCGCTCGTCGGCGATGAAGCGCTTCGAGGCCGGTGAACTCGACAGTTACGGTGACCTCCCGACCGAACAGCTCAACGATCTCAAGGCCAAATTCGGCGACCAGGTTCGCGTCGGGCCATATCTCGGCACCTACTACTATGCGATCAAGACCGACAAGGCGCCGTGGGACAATGTCGAACTGCGCAACGCCATCTCGATGGCGATCGACCGCGACTTCCTCGCCGAAAAAGTCTGGCAGAATTCGATGCTGCCCGGCTATTCGATGGTACCTCCGGGCATCGAGGGCTACACGCCTGCACTGGCCAAATACGCCGACATGCCGCAGATCGACCGCGAGGACGCTGCCAAGAAGGTCCTCGAGAAACTCGGCTATACACCTGAGCATCCGTTGAAGATGGAGATCCGCTATAACACCTCGGAAAACCACAAGAACACCGCTGTCGCCATCCAGGAACAGTTGAAGCCGCTTGGCGTCGAGATCACGCTGCTCAACACCGATACCAAGACCCACTACGGTTTCCTCGAGCAGAAGGGCGACTACGACGTGGCGCGTGCCGCCTGGATCGCCGACTACAAGGACCCGGAAACCTTCCTTGGCATCTCGCGCAAGGCCAGCGGCAACAATTATTCGAGCTACGACAGCCCGGCCTATGAGGCGGCCATGGACAAGGCCGCCGCCGCCGGCGGCAAGCCCGAACAGCGCATGAAGGAACTGGCCGAGGCAGAGCGCATCCTCGTCGACGACGTCGGCCAGATCCCGCTTCTCTACTACAGCTACCACGACATCGTTTCCTCGAAGCTGCATGGCTTCGACGACAATGTGATGGACATCCATCCGTCCCGCTTCATCAGCAAGGACTAAATCCCTGGCCAAGCCGCCGCGCCCCCTCAGGGCGCGGCGGCTCTGGTTTGCCATCGCATCGGCCCGGGAACCGGATTCGATTTTCGGCAATGTCGGTGCGAAGATTTGAGGGCTAGAGCGCAACCGTCCAGTTGGACGCGCGTTGCTCTGGATCAAGCGGGGCACCGATGCTGCGATATGTATTAAGGCGGCTTTTGACCGCCATTCCGACGCTGTTCGTCATCGTGACCATGGCGTTTTTCCTGATGCGCGTCGCGCCAGGCGGTCCATTCAACCAGGAGCGGGGGTTGAGTCCCGAGATCAGGGCCAACCTCGAAGCCCAGTTCGGCCTCAATGATCCGCTCTGGCTGCAATTCGTCCACTATCTCGGCAATCTTTTGCGCGGCAATTTCGGCCCGAGCTACAACATGCCGGATTTCACCGTCACCGAGCTGTTCGCCAAGGGCCTGCCTATTTCGGTCCAGCTTGGCGCCTCGGCGCTCGTCCTGGCACTTCTGCTCGGTTCCATGCTCGGCACCATTGCCGCGCTCAACCAGAACAAGCTTGGCGATTATACGGTGATTGCGCTGGCGACCGCCGGCAGCACCATCCCCACCTTCGTTATCGCGCCGGTGATCCAGCTCCTGTTCGGGCTGACCTGGCGCCTGTTGCCGATCGGTGGATGGGGCGACGGCGCTTTCATCAACAAAGTTGGCCCGGTTCTGACGCTCGCTCTGCCGCAGATCGCCATTGTCGCCCGCCTGATGCGCGGATCGATGATCGAATCGCTGCGATCTCATCATATCCGCACGGCACGCGCGCTCGGCCTCTCCGATTGGTCGGTGGTGGTCAAGCACGCGCTGCGCGGCGCCATCCTGCCGATCGTCTCCTTCACCGGTCCGGCCGCCGCGGCACTGCTGACCGGTTCGGTCATCGTCGAGACGATCTTCTCCATTCCGGGCGTCGGCCGCTATTTCGTCGATGCCGCGCTCAACCGCGACTACACGCTGGTGATGGGAACGGTGGTGGTGATCGCCATCTTTACCATCGTCTTTAACCTGATCGTTGACGTCATGTACGCGGTTGTCGATCCGAGGGTGCGCTATGACTGACATCGCAGCCACGGCTCCCACCGTCATCGGCCGCTCGCTCTGGGGCGATGCCTGGGCGCGCCTGAAGGCCAATCGCGCCGCGATGTTCAGCCTCTTTTACCTCGCTTTGATTGCGGTCATCAGCGTGTTCGGACCCTCACTCGTGCCGCATCAATACACGACCATCTATGGTGACTATGTGCGCACGCCGCCGAGCCTGTCCGCCTATCCGAAGGCCGACACGATCGAGACGGCGCTCACTGAAGCGATCAAGCGCATGCGGGTCGATATCAAGGAGTGGCGGCAGGAAGGCAACAAGGTCTTCGTCATCGTCAAATCGGCCAAGCCGATCGACGACCGCAACATCCGCTATCTCGATCGCTCCGATGCCTTCGACGACACCAAGATCGAAAGCAAGTCGCCTGATGGCCTCGAAGTGACGATGAGCGCCTCGATCAAGCAGCAATATTTCCTGTTCGGCACCGACAACACCGGTCGCGATCTTCTCTCGCGTACGCTGATGGCCGGGCGCATATCGCTGGCCATCGGACTGCTCGCCGGCGTCGTAGCGGTGGTCATCGGCGTCGTCTACGGTGCCGCGGCCGGTTTCGCCGGCGGCAAGGTCGACGAGGTGATGATGCGCATCGTCGACGTGCTCTATTCCTTACCCTTCATCTTCTTCGTCATCATGCTGGTGGTGTTTTTCGGCCGCAACTTCGTGCTGATGTTCCTGGCCGTCGGCGCCGTGCTGTGGCTCGACATGGCGCGCATCGTGCGCGGCCAGGCGCTGTCGATCCGCCGGCAGGAATATGTCCAGGCAGCGGAGGCGATGGGCGTCGGCCAGCGCGGCATCCTGCTGCGCCACGTCATTCCCAATCTGCTTGGTCCCGTGGTGATCTACATGACGCTGCTGGTGCCCCAGGTCATCATCCTGGAAAGCTTCCTGTCATTCCTTGGCCTCGGCGTGCAGGAGCCGATGACCAGTTGGGGCGTGCTGATTTCAGTCGGCGCCAAGAATATCGGCACCGCCAACTGGCTGCTCCTGTTTCCCGCTTTCTTCCTCGTCACGACGCTGTTCGCCCTGAATTTCGTCGGCGATGGCCTGCGCGACGCGCTCGACCCGAGGGATCGCTAAGATGGGGATCGATAAAGATGGGGATCGCTGAGATGGCTGCTTCCGAAACGATTCTCAGCGTCAAGGATCTGCGTGTTCGCTTCCGCACGCTCGACGGCGCGGTCGAGGCGGTGAAGGGCATCAACATCCACGTCAACGCGGGCGAGACCGTTGCCGTGGTCGGCGAATCCGGATCCGGCAAGAGCCAGACGATGATGGCGGCGATGAGCCTGCTGGCATCGAATGGCGAAGCGACCGGCAGTGTCGACTACCGCGGCCGCAACCTGCTGACGCTGAGCAAATCCGAACTGAACCAGGTCCGTGGCCGCAAGATCAGCATGATCTTCCAGGAGCCGATGACCTCGCTCGATCCGCTCTATTCGATCGGCAATCAGCTGATCGAACCGATTCGCCGACATCGGGGCCTAAAGGCCGCCGAGGCGCACGAAGAGGCGCTCAAGCTGCTGCGGCTGGTGCATATTCCCGATCCCGAGCGGCGGATGAAATCCTATCCGCACGAAATGTCGGGCGGCCAGCGCCAGCGCGTGATGATCGCCATGGCGCTGGCCAACGACCCCGACATATTGATCGCCGACGAGCCGACGACTGCGCTCGACGTGACCATCCAGGCGCAGATCCTGATGCTTTTGGCCGAATTGCAACGCAAGCTTGGCATGGCGATCGTCTTTATCACCCACGATCTCGGCATCGTCCGCCGCTTTGCCGACCGGGTCTATGTCATGCGCCAGGGCGAGGTTGTCGAGGAGGGCGAGGCCGAAGCCATCTTCGTCAACCCGCAGCATGCCTACACGAAGATGCTGTTGGCGGCTGAGCCGACCGGCAGCAAGGCGCCACCACCCGCCAATGCCCCGGTTCTGCTCGAGGGCCGGAATGTCGAAGTGACGTTCAGGATCGGCGGCGGATTTCTCGCCGGCGAGCCGCTGATGCTGCGTGCTGTCGACCACATCTCGATCCGGCTGCAGCGCAATCAGACCATCGGCATCGTCGGTGAATCCGGCTCGGGCAAATCGACGCTCGGCCGCGCCTTGCTGCGGCTCTTGCCCAGCGACGGCCTCATCCGTTTCGGCGATCGCGACATCTCCCAGGCCGACCGGCAGGCGATGCGACCGCTGCGGCGTCAGATGCAGCTCGTCTTCCAGGATCCGTTCGGCTCGCTGTCGCCGCGCATGACGGTCGGTCAGGTCATCACCGAAGGGCTTCTGGTGCATGAGCCGAACCTTTCGGGCAAGCAGCGCGACCAGCGCGCGGTCGAGGCCTTGCGCGAGGTCGGCCTCGATCCCAACGCCCGCAACCGCTACCCGCACGAATTTTCCGGCGGACAACGGCAGCGCATCGCCATCGCGCGGGCCATGATCCTGAAACCGAAGCTGGTGGTGTTGGACGAGCCGACCTCGGCGCTCGACCGCTCGGTCCAGAAACAGATCGTCGAACTGCTGCGCAAGCTGCAGGCCGACCACGAACTGTCCTACCTCTTCATCAGCCACGATCTGTCGGTCGTGCGCGCCATGGCCGACTACATCATCGTCATGAAACAGGGCAAGATCGTCGAGGAGGGGCCGACCGAGGCCATCTTCAGCAATCCGCAGCACGCCTACACACAGACGCTGATGGCCGCGGCGATCGACGTCACGCGGTTTCGCCTGAGCGCCTGACGCGGCCCGCCACTGGGCGCAATGAGCTCATTGCGCCGGAGAGGTGCATCTGCGCGCTCTTGCGCCGGCAATAGCGGCTTCCTGCTGCTTCAGCCGCTCGATCCTGGCCGTTTCGCGGCCGGCGACCGCGGTCTTCACGCGCGAGCCGCCCAGCAGCCAGCGCGGAACGCTGGTGTTCGCGACCTTGCCGCGGGTAACCGCGGTTTGCGAGATGTCACGGGCAACGTCACCCAGCGCGCTATTGAGCTCGGTGCACGTCATCGAGTTATATTTCGCCGGATCGACGGTTCTGCTGATCGATGAACAGCCGGCGACGAGAAACAGCGCAATCGTCAGGGCCGGAGGCAAGCCTGTCGTTGAATTCAAATTCATTTCGCATCCGGCTCGCCGTTTCATTGACCCTATCATATCCATCGAATTACCTAGGGCCGACGGTCATTTCGTCAAAATTTGCGCTCGCGGAGGACCTATCAATGAGCTGAGCCTTTCCGGCCAATGCAGGCCGTTCAGTCACGGGCAAACGGAGAAACCTGCCGGGCTGGCGCCGGGGCGGGCTTTTTCGCAGTAAGCCAGCCTTCGCGCCGCGCCCGCCACCTTCATCACGGGTGTCGGGTCATTCATTGAAATTGCCCTGGAAGGTCTCACGCTGCTTCGGCGACGAATGTCCTCGGAGGGTATCCGCCGAGCACTGCCTGAGCGATGTCGGTTTCATTTTCGTCGACATGCGCCGTCACCAAAACGACCCCCTCTGCAACGCCCCGATCATCCGCCTCTGTGGTGGTCGTGGCGAATGTTCCGAGTAGACCGCCGGCAACGCCGCCACAGACCGCGCCAGTTGCCAATACGCTGGCGGCAAGAAGATTGACGCCGTGGGTTGCAACAGTGCTCAGGCAAGCCAATCCTCCGACGACGGCACCAAGAACAGACCCCAAAACGGAAGTCCATAGAGGTCCCGCTTCGTCATTGTAGGGTCCGATGATGGCAATCTGTACGCGAGGAATTCCAGCTGCCACCAAGTCGCTGGCGACCCGGGCCGCTTCGGCAGGGGAATCAAAAAGTCTGCTGATTGTTCGCATGGTCGCTCAGGCCGTTTTCTTGTCCATTAGGGTCTCGGCAACGAAAGATGCGGCAATCAGGTCGTCGCCTTCGATTCGGCCCTCGTCGTCTTCCATGATGGCGGCGACCTTCTGGAAGGTCTTCATCTCGCCTTCGGTAATCCGGGCTTCCTGCATCCTGGCCTTGATCTCGGCCACCCGCATGCCCAAGGCATGGGATCTTGTAGTCTCGCGGTTCGACATGGTGATGCTTGTCCGTTTTTTTCGATTGTCCCCGCGCCCAACCAACTGAACTTGGGGCAGGTGCAAACGTTCCCAGGCTGGGCTTCGGTCGGGCGAGGTGCCGGACCTAAGTCCGATTGCAACGCGCAATGGTCTCACCGATGGCGCTGCTTGGAACGGCCATTGTTTGCCGCCGTTGTCCGCTGGGAGTTTGCGGGAGGAGGCTGATGGAGAGGAGTGTTGGTCAAGCGCGCCGATGGCCGGCAACTGTCTACGCGGTGGCCTTGTTGGAATATCCCTGGGCTGAGTATCCGGGAGAATCGCCTACGAAGATTTTGCATATCGGCGCAGCTAGGTCCCCTCTTGCGTCGATAGGGTTCGCTCGCCGGCCCTGTACCTGAGTATGGCGGGCGAACCTCGTTTCCATAGGCAACCGATGGCAAAAAAACATGCCGGCTCCAGCCGGTATGCAACCGACGTTTCAGATTTGGCTCAATAAGTCCAAAGCCGAGGTCGTCAGCATCTTGTAGGGGCATATCGGCGCGTCGGGCCGACGACGATGGACAAGACTCTTGGCATGTCTCACCAAGGAGCACGCCATCTCGCTCTATCAGCCGGGATATGAGTTCGAGCGCCGGAGTCGGGATGCGCTAACACTTTGTTTTTCTGGTCGGAGTGGCAGGATTTGAACCTGCGACCCCCTCGTCCCGAACGAGGTGCGCTACCAGGCTGCGCTACACTCCGTGACCAGACCGCGGGCTTATAGCCGCCACACTTCGTTCCTGCAAGCGGCAATGGCAGCGCTTCTGTTGCATTTCGTCCGCTTTCGTCAGGCATTTCCGCAACGCTCGGATTTCGGTTCGGAATAAACGTGGCTTAAAGCCTTGTGTGCTAAGTCGCAGCCCTCGACAAACCGTATTTTCCGCCGCTCGGAGTTTTCCAGTCTTGCCCCTCAGGATCGTTGGCGACGCCCGGCCCAACAGTTTCGAATTCGAAACCGAAGCGCTGATCAAGCCATCCGGCTTTCGCGAATACGATGCGCGCTGGTGGTTTGGCCATCCCGGCTCCGCGCAGCCGCCGGAGCTTAATCTGATCGGCGTCCAGGCGCTCGGCATGGGGCTTGGCACGCTGATTCGCCGTCTCGGCGCCGGCCCCGATATCGTCACCGGGCATGATTTCCGCTCCTATTCGCTGTCGATCAAGCTGGCGCTGGTGTCCGGCTTGATGGTTGCCGGTGCGCGGGTCAGAGACATCGGCCTGGCGTTGTCGCCGATGGCCTATTTCGCTCAGTTCGCTTTGGATGCCCCCTCGGTCGCCATGGTCACCGCTTCGCACAACGAGAATGGTTGGACCGGCGTCAAGATGGGCGCGGCACGGCCGCTGACCTTCGGCCCCGAAGAGATGAGCGCGCTGAAGGCGATCGTGCTCGCCGGCGATTTTGACCTTGTCGGCGGTGGCTCTTATGATTTCGTGCGTGATTTCCGCGCGACCTATCTCGACGATCTAACCGGTGACAAGCGCATCACGCGAAAGCTGAAAGTGGTCGCCGCCTGCGGCAATGGCACCGCCGGCGCCTTCGCCCCGGAAGCGCTGCGGCGCATCGGCTGCCAGGTCATCCCCCTCGATGTCGAACTCGACCACACTTTCCCGCGCTACAATCCCAATCCAGAGGACATGCAGATGCTGCATGCCATCAGGGACAAGGTGCTGGAGACCGGAGCCGATGTCGGCCTTGGCTTCGACGGCGACGGCGACCGCTGCGGCGTCGTCGACAATGAAGGCAACGAGATTTTTGCCGACAAGGTCGGCGTGATGCTGGCACGGGATATTTCCAGCCGGCATCGGGACTCGACCTTCGTCGTCGACGTCAAGTCGACGGGCCTGTTCAACACCGACGCCGTGCTGCGCGCCAACGGCGCCGTCACCGACTACTGGAAGACCGGCCACTCCTACATCAAGCGCCGAGTAGCCGAACTTGGCGCGGTCGCCGGTTTCGAAAAGTCAGGCCATTTCTTCTTCAACCCGCCGATCGGCCGTGGCTACGACGACGGCCTGGTCACCGCCATCGCCATCTGCCAGATGCTGGATCGCAGCCCCGGCAGTTCGATGGCCGATCTCTACCGCGCGCTGCCGTTGACCTTCGGCACGCCGACCATGTCGCCGCATTGCGCAGACGATGTGAAATACGGCGTGGTCGAGCGGGTGGCTGCCGACTTTCAGGCCATGAAGCGGGACGGAATGGTTTTTGCTGGCCAGAAGATCGCGGACCTGATCACCGTCAACGGCGTGCGTGTCGTCGTCGAGGATGGTACCTGGGGGCTGGTGCGCGCCTCATCCAACAAGCCGGAACTGGTCGTCGTCGTCGAAAGCCCGGTATCGTCGCAGCGGCGCCGGCAGATGTTCGATGCCGTCGACGCCATACTGCGCCGCAGCTCCGAGGTGGGCGACTATAACCAGACCTTTTAGATGGTAATTGAATGACCCAGCGGATTGTCAGTTTTGTCATGAGCGGCGGTGTCGGCTCGCGATTGTGGCCGCTGTCGCGCGAGGACAATCCCAAGCAGTTCCACGACCTGTCGGGCGACGGCTCGATGCTGGCCAAGACCTTGCGCCGGCTGACGGCGCGGCCGGAAGGCGAAACGCCGATCTTCCTGATCGCCGCGGAGCGTCACGCCGATCGTGTTCACGCCGATCTGGCCGGCCTCGATCTCGCCGGCGGCGGTCCGCTGTTCGAGCCGGCAGGGCGCAACACCGCCGCTGCCGTCGCACTGGCGACACTGCGCACACTGTCCGAGTTCGGCGACAGCCTGGTGCTGGTGGTGCCGTCAGACCATGAGATATCAACGCCGCGCCAATTCTGGCAGAGCGTCGAAGCCGGCACCGAGGCCGCCCGCACCGGCCGGCTGGTGGTGTTCGGCATAAAGCCGACGCAACCCGAGACCGGCTACGGCTATATCGAGGTCGCAGCCGAAAGCGGCGGCACCTTCGATGTCTCACGCTTTGTCGAAAAGCCGGACCTTGCCACTGCGCAAAATTATCTTGAGGACGGAAATTTCTACTGGAACACCGGTATCTTCCTGTTTCGCGCCGGCGCCATGCGCGACGCCTTCGCGGCTTTCCAGCCTGATATCTGGCAGGCCACCGAAACAGCCTACAAGGCTGCGACATCGGATCTGTCCGGCCTCTATATGCCGCTTGAACTCTACGCCGCCATCCCGTCGAACTCGATCGACTACGCGATCATGGAGCGGGCAAAAGACATCGCCATGGTGCCGGCCGGCTTCCGCTGGAACGATCTCGGCTCGTGGCAGTCGCTGCTCGATGTCGGTCCAGCCGATGATCAGGGCAATGTGATCATCGGCGATGTCGTCGCCATCGACTGCGAAAACTCCTACATCCGCAGTGATGGCCGCCTGCTGTCGGCGATCGGCATGAAGAACGTCGCTATCGTCTCGACAGCAGACGCCACCTTCGTCGCTCCGGTTGGCCACAGCCAGCACGTCAAGAAAATCGTCGAGCAACTCGAAAAATCGGGTCGCCTGGAAACCAGGTTCACGCCGGCGCACGACCGCGTCATCGAAAGCGGCGCCTGGCGCCGACGCGTGCATCACTGGCTGTTTCAGGAGACCTTGCCGCTGTGGTCGACATCAGGCGTCGACGAACGCCATGGCGGCTTCCACGAAGCGCTCGGCCTGGACGCCTTGCCGTTGATGAAGCCCAAACGCATGCGCACCATGGCAAGGCAGGTCTATGCCTTCGCCGTCGCCGGGGCGCGCGGTTGGGACGGTCCGGCCGACCGGCTGATCAGCCACGGCATTAGGTTCATGGCCAAAAATGGCCGCACCGACAAAGGCGGTTGGGTTCGCACGCTGAATGTCGACGGTTCGGTCGCCGACGCCACCGAGGACGCCTACGATCATTCCTGCGTGCTCCTGGCGCTGGCACATGCGCATATGTCGGGCAATCCCGACGCCTTGCGTCTCGGCGAGGAAACCTTCGCCTTTCTCGATGCGCATCTCGAGGACAGCCGCATGACCGGCTTCCTCGAAACGTCGGACGGGGAGGGCGAGCGTCGCTCCAACCCGCATATGCACCTGCTCGAGGCGTTTCTTGCCTGGTATCAGGCGACCGGCGAGCGTGCCCATTTGCGCCGCGCGGCGCGTATCATCGACCTCTTCCGCAGTCATTTCTTCGATCCGGAAAGCTGGACGCTTGGCGAGTATTTCGATACCGAATGGAAGCCATCCGCCGGCGACAAGGGCTCATGGACCGAGCCAGGCCACCATTTCGAATGGGCCTCGCTGCTGGTCGATTTCGCTGGACGCAGCGGCCAGGCCGAGTTGAGCGGCTTCGCCAGGAAACTCTACGCCTCGGCGATTGCCAATGGCCTCAACCGTGCCACCGGTCTTGCCTATGGCGCTGTCTCGCGGCAGGGCTTGCCGCTCGACCTGACATCGCGCAGCTGGCCGCAGGCGGAAGCAGTAAAGGCGGCGATCGCGCTCGACGGTTCGGGTGGCCCCGATCTCAAGCCGGAGATCGAGGCGCGTGTAGGCCGTCTGTTCCGCTGGCACATCGACCCGGCGCCGCTCGGCCTGTGGATCGACCGCATCGACGAGCGCGGCCGCTCGCTGGCATCGGACGTGCCGGCCAGCATCTTCTATCATCTGGTCTGTGCGCTGACCCAGTATCTGGACAGCACGGCGGAGAAGGCGTGAGGTCTTCGAAAAGATGGATAGAACTTCCGTTGGAGGCCCGTGGCCGTTTTCGTAGTCTGCTTTCAGGCGCAAGCTCGCACTGGAAGACGGCGACTTTCTACGCGCGGCCTTGCGGAATTGGCCACTCGCGCCATCACGACCTTTGATCGGAAGCGGCATTCGCGATCTGCGCCCATCGATGAAAATAGTTCAAGACCGATGTCGATTTCCGGGAGGCTCATTCGTCTTCACGATAGGAAGCCGAAGAAGTTCGCCCAAGCAAGGAAACGGATGCGATGACAATCACCATCACGGCATTTGAACGATCGCCCGATGGTGGCAAGGGACTGGCGCGCGATACGCGCGTTCGCTGGGCGCTCGAAGAAGTGGGGCAGCCCTATGAGGTTCGTCTTGTTTCCTTCGCGGAGATGAAGGCGCCTGACCATCTGGCCATCCATCCCTTCGGCCAGATCCCCACCTATGAGGAAGGTTCTCTCTCGCTGTTCGAGACCGGCTCGATCGTCCTTCATCTTGCTGAGCAGCATGCGGGCCTTCTGCCTGAGGATCGCCATGCGCGTGCGCGCGCGATCACGTGGATGTTTGCCGCGCTTAACACTGTCGAGCTGCCGATCCTTGAATTGACGACGGCAAGAATATTCGAAGTTGACAAGCCTTGGAGCGAGGAGCGCTTGCCGTTGGTAAAGGACCGTGTTCGCGCTTGTCTCGACAAACTCTCTGCTCGCTTAGGCGTCGCCGACTGGCTCGACGATGAATTCAGCGCGGGCGATTTGTTGATGGTATCGGTACTGCTGCGACTAAGAATGTCAGGCATTTTGGACGAATATCAGAACTTGGCTGCCTATGTCGCTCGCGGGGAGGCTCGGCCCGCTTATCTCAGGGCTTTCGCCGCGCAATTTGCGATAAACGCCCCCGAGTGCTTATGAGCCTACGAGCTAGTAAGGGCTCGCCACGTCCCCGGTCTCGACATAGACCGACTTCAGCTGCGAATAGAGCGCCAGCGCCGCCAGTGAATTTTCCCGCCCTATGCCGGACTGCTTGAAGCCGCCGAACGGGATCTCCACTGGCGTCAGATTGTAGGCGTTGATCCAACAGGTCCCAGCCTGCAATTCGGCGATGACGCGGTGCGCGCGCGGCAGGTCGCGCGTGAACACGCCGGCGGCGAGACCGAATTCAGTGTCGTTGGCGCGGTCGATCACCTCGTCCTCGCCGTCGAACTTCAGCACGCTCATGACAGGCCCGAAGATCTCCTCGCGCGCGAGGCGCATATTGTCGGTGACGCCGGCGAACACTGTCGGCTCGACAAAGAAACCGCCCTGAAAACCCTGCAGAGAAGGCACGTTGCCGCCGCAGGCGAGAACGGCGCCATCCTGCTTGCCGATTTCGATATAGCCGACGACCTTGTCGTGCTGCGCTTTCGACACCAGCGGCCCCATCTGGGTTTCGGGGTCGAGCGGATCGCCGATGCGGATTTTTTTCGTCCGCTCGACCAGCCGTTCGATGAAGCGGTCATGGATACCGCTCTGCACGAAGACGCGTGTGCCGTTGGAGCAGATCTGGCCGGTCGAATAGAAATTGCCGAGCATGGCGCCGCCAATGGCGTTCTCGATGTCGGCATCGTCGAACACGATCAGCGGCGACTTGCCGCCGAGCTCCATCGTCGCGTGCTTCATCTTCGAACCGGCGAGCGACAGCACCTTGCGGCCGGTCGGTACCGAACCGGTCACCGAGACCTTGGCGACGACATCGTGGCCGACGAGGCTGGCGCCGACATCGCCATAGCCCTGCACCACGTTGAACAGCCCGTCGGGCAGACCGGCCTCGCTGTAGATCTCGGCCAGCGCCAGTGCCGAAAGCGGCGTGTTCTCCGACGGCTTGAACACCATGGCATTGCCCATGGCGAGCGCAGGTGCGGATTTCCAGCCGGCGATCTGGATCGGGTAATTCCACGCGCCGATGCCGACACAGACGCCGAGCGCCTCGCGCCTTGTGTAGGCGAAGGGTCCGCCGAGATCGACCGACTCGCCATTGTAGGCGGCGACCGCACCGCCGAAATATTCAAGGCAGTCCGCCGCCGATGGCGCATCCGCCACAAGCGTCTCCTGGATCGCCTTGCCGGTATCAAGCGTCTCGATGCGGGCGAGGTCAGCGTTGCGGGCGCGCAATATGTCGGCGGCGCGGCGCAGGATGCGCCCGCGCTCGACTGGCCTTAGCCGCGCCCAGGCGGGCTGTGCCGCGCGCGCTGCCTCGACGGCGAGTTCCAGCACGTTCGGCGTCGCCGAACGCAGCATGGCGATGGTCTCGCCGGTTGCCGGATAGATGACCGGCAGCGGCGCGCCGCCTTCGTCTTCGATGTAGCGTCCGTTGACATAGTGCGATGCCGTGGGCTGAGCGCGCATGGAAGTCTCCAGATTGTCTTTCGCGGCATGCGGATCGTGCAGTCACACGATCATGCTCTATCTGTCCGACACCTGCCAGCGCGGATTGATCCATGGTTCCTGGTTGGACGGCGCCAGCGGCGTTCGGCCAAGGATGTGGTCGGACGCCTTCTCGCCGGTCATGATCG
This sequence comes from Mesorhizobium sp., assembly GCA_004017275.1. GTDB lineage: Bacteria > Pseudomonadota > Alphaproteobacteria > Rhizobiales > Rhizobiaceae > Mesorhizobium. The sequence continues at coordinate 834,155 of SAKE01000001.1, forward strand.
ACGGCGCATTGAGGTTGCCGTTGGTGACGCGCGGGAAGATCGAGGAATCGGCGACCCGCAAGCCGTCGACGCCGATGACCCGGCACTCCGGATCGACGACGCTCATCATGTCGTCGGCGCGGCCCATCTTGCAGGTGCCGCAAGGATGGTAGGCGCTCTCGGCGTGGTCGCGAATGAAGACGTCGAGATCATCGTCCGACTGCACCTGGCTGCCGGGGGAAATTTCCTTGCCCCGATAGAGGTCGAATGCCGATTGGCCGAAGATTTCGCGCGTCAGCCGGATGCAATGGCGGAACTCCGCCCAATCGTCTGGATGCGACATGTAATTGAAGCGGATCACCGGCTTCGATTTCGGGTCCGGCGAACGCAGCGTCACCGAGCCGCGCGACTTCGAGCGCATCGGTCCGACATGCGCCTGGAAGCCGTGCGACTTCGCCGCCGCCTTGCCGTCGTAGCGGACTGCTGCCGGGATGAAATGGTACTGGATGTCGGGGTAGTCGACGCCGGCTCGCGAGCGCACGAAGGCAGCCGCCTCGAAGTGGTTGGTGGAGCCGAGGCCGGTCTTGAAGAACAGCCATTGCGCACCGATGAGCGCTTTCGAAAACGGGTTCAGCACCGAATTAAGCGTGATCGGCTGGGTCGATTCCTGCTGGATGTAAAGTTCCATATGGTCTTGCAGATTGCGGCCGACACCGGGCCGGTCGACCACCACAGGAATGCCGTTTTCGCGCAAATGCTCGGCCGGGCCGATGCCGGAGAGCATCAGGATCTTGGGTGAATTGATCGACGATGCGGCGACGATCACCTCACGTCGTGCCTTAACGACCTGAATCTGTTTATGAGCTTCGATCTCGACGCCGATGGCGCGTTGATTCTCGATGATCACCCGCCGTGCAAAGCCCTTGACCAGCCTCACATTTTTGCGCCCGAGTGCCGGCTTCAGATAGGCTGATGCCGCCGACCAGCGGCGGCCGCCGCTAATGGTCTGCTCCATCGGCCCAAACCCCTCCTGCTTGGAACCGTTATAGTCGTCGGTCAGCTCGAACCCGGCCTGGCGGCCGGCCTCGACGAAGGCACCGTAAAGCGGATTGCGCCGCGAGCCACGCTGCACATGCAGCGGACCACTTTTGCCACGCCAACCATCCTCGCCACCGTTCGAGTCTTCCATGCGCTTGAAATAGGGCAGCACGTCGGCGAAGCCCCAGCCGGCCGCACCCTCTTCGGCCCAATGATCGAAGTCGCGGGCGTGGCCGCGCACATAGACCATGCCGTTGATCGAGGACGAGCCACCGATCACCTTGCCGCGCGGCGTCGCCAGCACGCGGCCGCCCAGATGAGGTTCCGGCTCGCTGGCAAAGCCCCAGTCATAGAGGCTCATGTTGAGCGGGATCGACAGCGCCGACGGCATCTGGATCAGCGGCCCGATATCGGTACCGCCGAATTCGATGACGATAACCGAATGCTTGCCGTCCTCAGACAGGCGATAGGCCATGGCCGAGCCGGCCGAGCCGGAGCCGATGATGACGAAATCCGCTTCAAGCATGGTTCATATGCGCCATAAAATCGGCGAGCGAGACATTGCCGCCGGTAGCCACAACAAGGACGGTCTTGTCCTTCACATCCACCTTGCCGCCGAGCAGTGCCGCCAGCGATGCCGCCCCCGATGGTTCGAGCACCAGCTTCATGCGCTCGAAGGCGATCCGCATGGCGAGCCGCACCGAGGAATCGTCGACGGTGATGCCGCGAACACCCGCAGCCTTGACCGCGGCAAACGGCGCGTCTCCCGGCCGTCGCGACATCAGCCCGTCGCAGATCGATTTCGGCCCGATCGGCATCGTCTCGATGGCGCCATGCGCCAGCGACGAGCCCATGCCATTGAACCCTTCCGGTTCGACGCCGATGATTTCGGTGTCGGGCGACAGATAGTGGAAGGCAAGCGAAACGCCGCCGATCAACCCACCGCCACCAACCGAACAGAACAGAAGGTCAGCGCTGGCGTCCTTAGCGGCAAGCTGGTCGAGCGCTTCGAGGCCGGCGCCCGCCTGGCCGGCGACGATCTCCGGATCGTCGAATGGATGCAGCAGCGCCAGCCCCTCTGTCTCGGCGATCTCGCGTGCCTTGGCGGCCGCGACTTCCTCCCGCGCGCGCTCGCCATGGTCGGTCAGCACGACGCGAGCGCCATAGCCCGCCGTTGCGTCGCGCTTGGCGACCGGTGCATCGATCGGCATGACGATGGTGACGGGAATGCCGAGCGCCTGGCCGGCAGCTGCCAGCCCTTGCGCGAAATTGCCGGAGGAGTAGGCGACGACGCCCTTCTTCGCCTCATCGGGCGAAAGCTGCTTCAGCCGCCAATAGGCGCCACGCACCTTGAACGATCCAGCCCATTGCAGCGATTCCGGCTTGATGAAGACGCGGGCCGCTCCCGTCTCTCGGGCCAGTGCCGCCGATTCCAGCAGCGGCGTGATCTGCGTCGCCCTGGATGTGACGGCATAGGCCTGCTTGAGATGGTCGAGGGTGGGCACGAAAAGATCTGACATCATTCGCCTCGCGGATACCTTTTGCTCTCTTCGAGATTGTCGAGGTTCATGTGATTGCGCATGTAACGCTCGGACGCTTTTTGCAGCGGCTGGAAATCCCAGGGGTAATAGGCGCCGTTGCGCAGCGCAGGATAGACGACCCAGCGGCGCGCCTGGCTCTCGCGCACGGCAGCATCAAAATCGGCCATGTCCCAGCGCCCCTGAACCTTGTTCATAAATGCCACCACCAAGCCCGCATTGGCGGGGTCGTCGGCCAAATTGTTTCGCTCGAGCGGGTCGGTTTCGAGATCGAACAGTTGCGGCGGGTCGAGTTCGCAATGGACGAATTTGTATCTGCCGTCGCGGATTGCGACGAGTGGCGCGCAGGAGCCCTCGGCGGCATATTCCATCAGCACTGGCGCCGTGCGCTCGATGCCTTCGGTGAGCGGCAGCAGCGACTGACCGTCGGTCCACGGCGCGATCGCAGCGATGTCAATGCCGGCGAGGTCGCAAAGCGTCGGCGTCACGTCGAGATTGGACACCGGCGTCTCGATCAGCCCGGCGCGAACGCCCTTGCCGGCAATCATCAGCGGCACCCGCGCCGAACCCTCGAAAAAGCTCATCTTGAACCACAAGCCGCGCTCACCGAGCATGTCGCCGTGATCCGAGCAGAACAGGATGACGGTATCGTCGGCCACCCGGGTGCGCTCGAGAACGTCCAGGATCTCGCCGAGCTTGTCGTCGACATAGGAGATGTTGGCGAAATAGCCGCGCCGCGAACGACGCACCTGCTCCGGCGTGATCTCGAAAGAGGGATAGTCGCTGGCGTGGTATAGCCGCTGCGAATGGGGGTCTTGCTCGTCATGCGCGATGAACCTGGTCTCCGGGTCCAGCGCCTGGCAATGCTCATAGAGATCCCAATACTGCTTGCGCGCAACATAGGGATCGTGCGGGTGCGACAGTGAGACGGTGAGGCACCAGGGCCCATGGGTCGCATCGTCCTGTTCGCGTGAAAGCTGATAGAGCTTCTGTGTGGCGAGGAACACGACCTCGTCGTCATATTCCATCTGGTTGGTGATCTCGGCGACACCGGCGCCGGCGACCGAACCCAGATTGTGGTACCACCAGTCGATGCGCTCGCCGGGCTTGCGGTAGTCCGGCGTCCAGCCGAAATCGGCCGGATAGATGTCGGTGGTCAAGCGCTCCTCGAAACCGTGCAGCTGATCCGGCCCAACGAAATGCATCTTGCCCGACAGGCAGGTGTAATAGCCGGCGGCGCGCAGGTGATGGGCAAAGGTCGGGATCGATGAGGCGAATTCGGCGGCGTTGTCATAGACACCGGTGCGCGACGGCAACTGTCCGCTCATGAACGAGGCACGGCCCGGTGCGCAAAGCGGCGACGCCGTGTAGTTGTTGGCAAAGCGCGCCGAACGCGCGGCCAACGTTTTCAGATGCGGTGTGTGTAGAAATTCTGCCGGCCCGTCCGGAAACAGGGTCCCGTTGAGCTGATCGACCATGACGATCAGGAAATTGGGTCGCTTCGTTGTCACTGTTTGCGCCGCTCATCGAGTTTGGTTTCGAGATAGTCCTCGACCAGCGCGATCGCGGTCGCGGCGTCGGGCACGCCGTCCTTCAGCGCGCGCCTGATATAGAGCCCGTCGATCATCGCCGCCGTCGCCTCTGCAACACGGTCGGCTTCGGCTCTGGGCAAGATGCCAGTCAGCCCGCTCATCAGGTTCGAATGCAGCCGCCGCGCGTAGACCCTGAGCAGCCGGCGCAAGGCCGAGGATTTCTGAGCCTCGACATAGAAGGCAAGCCAGGCGGCGATGGTTTCCGGCTGAAACTGGATGTCGGAGAAGTTGACGGCAACCACCGCCGAGACGCGTTGGCGCGCGGTGCCGGCCGAACCAAGGGCGCGCAACGTATCGGCGGTAAGCTCGGCCAGGATGTGCCGCATCGTCGCCAGCAGCAATTCGTCCTTGGCGCCGAAATAGTGATGGGCAAGAGCCGACGAAACGCCGGCGCGCCCGGCGATCTCGGACATGGTCACGTCGAGCGAGCCGCGCTCGCCGATCGCCGAGATCGTCGCGTCGATGAGCGCCTTGCGGCGCAGCGGTTCCATTCCGATTTTCGGCATCTCGCAATGATCCTTTCGAACAGGATTATTTTTTATTGACGGGTCAATCAACAAAAAAATCGGCACCCGCTTCGTCTGTACCAAGCGATTGTCTGGTGACAGCCCTTCACGAAGCGGGCAGGATTGTTTATATTTGAACAATAGAGGCGAAATGCGCCATGAGCCCAGGTTGGCGCCAAGGATGGAGACCGCCATGACCGCATGCATCGTTGGCTGGGCGCATTCGCGCTTCGGCAAGCTTGAAGGCGAAACGCTCGAAAACCTCATCGTCAGGGTGGCAACGGACGCGCTCGACCATGCCGGCATCGGCCCGGACGAAGTCGACGAAATCGTGCTCGGCCATTTCAACGCCGGCTTTTCGGCCCAGGATTTCACCGCCAGCCTTGTGCTTCAGGCCGACGACCGCCTGCGCTTCAAGCCGGCGACGCGCGTCGAGAACGCCTGCGCCACCGGATCGGCGGCGGTCCGCCAAGGCATCCGCGCCATCGACGCGAATGCCGCCCGCATCGTGCTGGTAGTCGGCGCCGAGCAGATGACGACGACGCCGGGGCCGGAGATCGGCAAGAACCTGCTCAAGGCGTCCTATCTGCCCGAGGATGGCGACACGCCTGCGGGCTTCGCCGGCGTCTTCGGCAAGATCGCGCAGGCCTATTTCCAGCGCTATGGCGACCAGTCGGATGCGCTCGCCATGATTGCCGCCAAGAACCACAAGAACGGCGTCGACAATCCGTATGCGCAGATGCGCAAGGATTTTGGCTATGAGTTCTGCCGCCAGGAGAGCGAGAAGAACCCGTTCGTTGCCGGTCCTCTGAAGCGTACCGACTGCTCGCTGGTCTCCGACGGTGCCGCTGCCCTTGTCCTCGCCGACACCGCGACGGCATTGAAGATGCGTCGCGCCCTTGCCTTCCGCGCCAACGAGCATGTGCAGGATTTCCTGCCGATGTCGAAGCGCGACATCCTGTCCTTCGAAGGCTGCGAGCAGGCCTGGACCAGGGCGCTTAAGAACGCCGGCGTGACGCTCGACGATCTCTCCTTCGTCGAGACGCATGACTGCTTCACCATAGCCGAACTGATCGAATATGAGGCCATGGGCCTGGCCAAGCCGGGAGAGGGGGCAAAGCTGGCGCTGGACGGCACAACGGCCAAGGATGGTCGCCTGCCGGTGAACCCATCCGGTGGGCTGAAGGCCAAGGGGCATCCGATCGGCGCCACAGGCGTGTCGATGCATGTGCTGACTGCCATGCAGCTTGTCGGCGAGGCAGGCGGCATCCAGGTGCCTGGTGCAAAACTCGGCGGCATCTTCAATATGGGCGGTGCGGCGGTCGCCAACTACGTTTCAATATTGGATCGGATCAGGTAGAAGCAGCCCGTATTTTTACGGGGTAGCCATGACAAATCCGGTTCTGATCGAAGTCTTGCGCGGCGCGATCGTCGAGAGCGCGCATCGTGGCTCAGTCGCGGTCTTCGATGCCGACGGCAAACCGGTCTGGGAGATCGGCGACACGGCCAAGCCGGTGTTTCCGCGCTCCGCCGTTAAGGCGATCCAGGCATTGCCGTTGGTCGAAAGCGGCGCGGCTGATGCCTATGGCTTCGGCAACCGCGAACTGGCGCTCGCCTGTGCGTCCCATTCAGGTGAGCCGGCCCATGTCGAACTGGCGCGATCAATGCTGGCCAGGGCCGGGCTGGACGGATCGGCGCTCGAATGCGGGACGCATTGGCCGTCCAATCATGACGCCGAGATTGCACTCGCCCGCGCCGGCGGTTCGCCGAACGCGTTGCACAACAATTGCTCCGGCAAGCATTCCGGCTTTCTCTGCACATGCGTCCACGCCGGCATTGCGCATCGTGGCTATGTCAAGCCGGGACATGGCCTGCAGGAGATGGTGCGCGACGCCATGCAGGCGGTGACGGGTGCTGTCCATGGCGCCGATGAGCGGGCAACCGACGGCTGTTCGATCCCGACCTATGCGGTGCCACTCAGGAGTTTTGCGCTCGGCTTCGCTCGCGTGGCCACGACAAATGGTTTTGGTCCTGAGCGAGCCAAGGCCGCAAAGCGGCTGTTGGCCGCCTGCATGGCCGAGCCCTTCTTCGTTGCCGGCAGCGGCCGCGAAGACGTCGCGCTGATGGAGGCCGCACCAGGGCGGATTTTCACGAAAGGCGGTGCCGAAGGTGTCCACTGTGCCGCAATTCCGGAACTTGGTCTCGGCATCGCGCTCAAATGCGATGATGGCGCCGGCCGCGCCGCCGAAGCCATGATTGCCGCCGTCCTTGCCAAACTGTTGCGCGCAGACGAGGCTTTGGCGTCAGAACTGAGCCGACTGGCAAGAACGCCCATCGAAAACCGCAACGGCGCCAAGGTCGGAGGGCTGAGGCCGTCAGCAGCCCTCAACTGACGTGATTGCGCTCGACGGTCAGATGCGGATAACCGGTATCGATTGACGAAGCGAGATCGCCTGTCGCCGGCTCGGCCCAGCGCTGGCCGACAATGGCGCCGTTCAGGGCGCCGTCGATGACATTGTCGGAGATGACCGCCGTGCCGGCGCCCTCGACGACGGACACGACGATGCCGGTTCCAGCCTTGCGGATGATGTTGCCGGTGGCCACGACATTGCGCAGATACGGTCCCCAGCCGATCTGCATGCCGTAGAGCGGGGCGTTCTCGATGACATTGTTGGAAACGGTGGTGTCGGCTTCGACGCCGATGCCGACCCCAAACCCTGGCGAGTCGGCGGGGTAGGGGCCGCTGGTCGACAGATTGCGCACGATGTTGCCCGAGCAGACACCCATGCGGCCGCCTTCGTTGAAATTGACGATCGAGATGCCGTTGGCGGCGCCGTCAACAATGTTGTTGCTGATGATGGCGCCTTCGAACGAGAACTCGGAGTAAACGGCTGTTTCGCCCGAGCGCGAGCAGGTGTTGCCCGATATCTGCAGATTGCTGGCGCTGTTGGCGCGGATCGCCGAGAAGGCGCAGTCCGACACGATATTGCCCGAGATGATGACATTGCCGGCGCGAAAGGCGTTGATGCCGTTGCCGTTCTGGCCGGTCCCGCCGCCGCGCGCCTGGATCCGTTCGATCCGGTTGCCGGTGACTATGGTGCCGTCTTCCGCCGCCTGCCAGCGGTGCACGAGGATGCCGCCATTGGTGCAGTCGGAGACGGTATTGCTTGATATCGCCAGTCCGCCGGCTTCGACCGAATAGATGCCGGCATCGGCAGCTCCCGATATCTCCGAGCGCTCGACCCGGCCCGTCGCGCGTTCCAGAGCTACCCCGTTTTTGCCGCTGCCGGTTATCTGGCAATTGTCGATGGTGAGGTACGCGACACGGCGCAGATCGAGCAGCCCTTGCGTGTAATCGCCCATCGTGCGGTTCGAACCATCGAAGACCAGCCCGCTGAGTTCAACATGATCGGCCTGTTCGGCCATGAATAGGTGTCCGTCGCCGCCATAAACAATGCGCGTTGCGCCCGGCACGCCCGAAAGCCGCACCCGACGGGGTAGCGAGAGATTTGACACAACATAGGTGCCCGGCGGCAGAAACACTGGCATGTCACGGCTGTCTGCGTCGCGCAGCAGCTTGGCGAAGGCCTTGCTCTGATCGTCGAAGGTGCCGGGCTGCACGCCGAGTTCGGTGGCATTGATCGAGCCGCGCATAGAGGCTTTCTCGATGCCGCTCAGACTTGCGGCCGCCGCCTTGCCCAGCGAAAGGCCCATGACGGCAAAGCCGGCGGTTCCGGTCAGCAGCATTCGTCTGTTCAACATTGGCACAGAATCCCAGCGTTCAACACAGGCGGCGCAGGAATCGTGCCAGGCGGGCTGCCTCTCGTCTCCGGAGGCGCGACAATGGCTTGTCGAGCAGCCTCTGCGCGCCTAAGTTCAGGGAATGAGCAGAGCTTTCACGCGCGAGGAAGACAGCGAAAACGCCATTGCCGGTGTCGGTGAGCGTCCGGTCAGCCAGCATCGCAATCTGGTGACGGAACGCGGCCTGGCGCAGATCGAGGACAATCTGACCGATCTGCGCGACGTACTGGCGAAAGCCGAACGGAAGGCGGACCGCGAGCGTATCGCGGTGGTATCGCGCGACCTGCGCTACTGGACCGCCCGGCGCGAAAGCGCCGAGCTCTCCGTGCCCGAGCCGGGCAGCGATCTGGTGCGCTTTGGCATGGGCGTCACGATCGAGGGCGATGACGGCAGGAAGGTACACTGGAAAATCGTCGGCGAGGACGAAGCCGATCCGACCAAGGGCACCATTTCCCACGTGTCGCCGATGGCTGTCGCCCTGTTCGGCAAGAAGGTCGGTGACTTGGCCAGCGTCAACGGCAAGGAATGGGAAATCGTCAAGCTCTCCGAGAGTTAATCCTCGAGCTTGACGACATGGTCGCGGAAGAAAGCCGCGGCTCCGGTTTCATCGATCTCGCCAGCGGCGACCATCAAGACCAGTTGGATGACGTCCTGCTGGTCGGCCTCGACGCTAAGTCCGTTGAAATAGAGAAACAGATCGGCCGAGGCAAAGGCAGTACGCTTGTTGCCGTCAACGAACGGGTGGTTCTTGGCGATGCCGAACAGGTATGCCGCTGCCAGTTCGCATAAATCCGGATCGCCATAAATCTCTCGCTGCTGTGGACGGGAGAGCGCCGATTCCAGCATTCCTTCATCACGTATGCCTGCTGCCCCGCCGTGTAGGCGCAGCTGCTCAGCGTGAAGCGACTCCACGAATTCCCGCGAATGATGTTCTGTCATTTCGCGAGCGCGCGGTAGGCAACCTCATACTTTTTCATCCGCTCGCGCGCGATCTTCATCTTGCGCTCGAATTCCTCGGCGCTGTCTTCGGTGCGGCGCAAACGAAGCTCTTCGCCTTCCTGGACGATGACGATGCTGTCGCCTGCCTTCATGTTCAAACGGTCGAGCAACTCCTTGGGCAGGATCACGCCCTCGGAATTGCCGATCTTGCGAATGGTCGTGTTCATGACTGAAATCCTGTTGCAACGCGGATTATAACTCAATCGATATCATGTTGCAACGGATATTATAACAAACGTGTCAAGCCGACAGCAGCCGGTCCAGCAAGCGATCCGCCGCTTCCGGAATCACCGTGCCCGGCGGGAAGATTTCCGCCGCGCCGGCTTGCCGCACCGCGTCATAGTCCTGCGGTGGGATGACGCCGCCGGCGACGATCAGCATGTCGCTCCGGCCGAGCTTCTTCAGCGCGTCGCGCAACTCGGGGATAAGCGTCAGATGTCCCGCCGCCAGCGACGAGGCGCCGACGATGTGGACGTCCTGCTGAACCGCCAGTTTCGCGATCTCCTCCGGTGTCTGGAACATCGCTCCGACGGTAACATCGAAGCCGAGATCGGCGAAGGCCGTGGCGATCACCTTCTGGCCACGGTCGTGGCCATCCTGTCCCATCTTGGCGACGAGAATGCGCGGCTTGCCGCCGGTTCTCTTCTCGAAGGCATCAAGCTTGTCCTGCAGCCCATCGACCACGGGATGATCGCCAAGTGCCTTGCGATAGACGCCGGAGATGGTTTGAACCGTAGCGACATGGCGCCCAAAGGCTCTTTCCAACGCGAATGAAATCTCGCCGACCGTGGCATTGGCGCGCGCGGCCCGGATGGCGAATTCCAGCAGATTTTCGTCGCTCTGTGCGGCACGGGTCAGCGCATCGAGGGCGCTTTCGACCGCGCCGACGTCGCGCGTGCCCTTCAGCCGTTGCAGCTTCGACAATTGCCGCGCCCTGACCTCGGCATTGTCGATCTTCAGCACGTCGACCTCGATGTCGGTCTCGGGCCGATGGGCGTTGACGCCGACCAGCATCTGCTCGCCGGAATCGATACGTGCCTGCGTACGTGCGGCAGCTTCCTCTATGCGCAGCTTGGGAATGCCTTGTTCGGTCGCCGCCGCCATGCCGCCAAGCGCCTCGACTTCCTCGATGTGAGCAAGCGCGCGCGCCGCCAGATCATGCGTCAGCCGTTCGAGATAGGCGGAGCCGCCCCACGGATCGATGACGCGCGTCGTGCCGGATTCCTTTTGCAGGATGAGCTGCGTGTTGCGGGCGATGCGCGCCGAATGGTCGGTCGGCAACGCCATCGCCTCGTCGAAGGAATTGGTGTGCAGCGACTGGGTGTGGCCCTGCGTCGCCGCCATCGCCTCGATCATGGTGCGGATGATGTTGTTGTAGGGGTCCTGCGCCGTCAGCGACCAGCCCGAGGTCTGGCAATGGGTGCGCAGCGACAGCGAGCGCTCGTCCTTGGGCGAAAAGTTCTTCTCCATCAAGGTCGCCCATAACAGGCGCGCGGCCCTGAGCTTGGCGACTTCCATGAAGAAATTCATGCCGATGGCCCAGAAGAAGGACAGGCGTGGCGCGAAGCGGTCGATGTCGAGGCCCGCCGCGACGCCGGCGCGGGCATATTCGATGCCGTCGGCGATCGTATAGGCAAGTTCGAGGTCGGCTGTCGCACCGGCCTCCTGCATATGGTAGCCGGAGATCGATATCGAATTGAACTTCGGCATGTTCTTCGACGTGTACGAGAAGATGTCCGACACGATCCGCATCGAGGGTTTCGGCGGATAGATGTATGTGTTGCGGACCATGAACTCCTTTAGAATGTCGTTCTGGATGGTGCCGGCAAGATCCTTCTGCGCAACGCCCTGTTCTTCCGCCGCGACGATGTAGAGCGCCATGATCGGCAGCACCGCGCCGTTCATCGTCATCGACACCGTCATTTCGCCGAGCGGGATGCCGTCGAAGAGCTGGCGCATATCGAGAATGGAATCGATGGCGACGCCAGCCATGCCGACATCGCCGGCAACGCGTGGATGGTCGCTGTCATAGCCGCGATGTGTGGCGAGATCGAAAGCGACCGACAGCCCCTTCTGGCCGGCGGCAAGGTTGCGCCGGTAGAAAGCGTTTGATTCCTCGGCCGTCGAGAAGCCGGCATATTGCCGGATGGTCCAGGGTTGCTGGACATACATGGTCGGGTAGGGGCCGCGCACGAAGGGCGGCAGGCCCGGATAGGTGTCGAGATACGGTAACCCCTTGAGGTCGCTTTGATTGTACAGATGCTTGGCGACGAGCCCTTCCGGCGTCGTCCGCTGACCTTTGACCTCGACGGGTATGCGGCGTGGCGGGACCCAGCCCATCTGGCTGAAATCGGGGATCAAGAGGCGGCTCCGATCGATTGGTCGATGCGGACCGGTCCGATCGCCTGGTCGATGCGGACCGGAAACAGCGGCTCGCAGACGGCAACGCCTTCGGTGAAGGCCGGCCGCCGTTCCGCCGTCAGCGTCTCGACCGGACGTTCGCCTTTCAGGGGATACAGTGTGGTGCCGATGATGGCCCGCTCGCCTGCCTGGTAGGCTACATTGCGCCGTGCTGCCGCTGCGTGAACGCGCTTCTGGATATGTCCGTCCTGAAGGCTGGACAGGACGCCGCCCTCGGCCTCGATCGTCTGCAATTCCGCCCAGGCCAGCTCGCACAATTCCGCGGTCAGCGCCTCGACTGCGCCGGACCCATAGGCAGGATCGGCGACATGATCGATATGGCTTTCATTGGCCATGATCAGTTGCGTGTTGCGGGCAACGCGACGGGCAAACCCGGCCGGCAAGCCATGCGCGATGGTGTGCGGCAGGATGGAAATCGAATCGGCGCCGCCGGATGCCGCGGCAAAGCAGGCGATCGTGGTGCGCAGGATGTTGGTCTCCGGATCCATGGCCGTCATCATGCGAAACGACGTTTCGGCATGGATGTTGGCGGTGGATGTCGGTATCGAACAAGACTCCTGCACCCGTGCCCAGAGCCTGCGCAGCGCCCGCACCTTAGCCACCGACAGGAACTGGTCCTGGTCGACGCTAAGCGCGAAGCCGATATGGGGTGCGGCATAGACAAGCGGCTGCCGCGCCGTCTCGAACATCCTGAGGTAGGAGACCGCCGAAGCCAGCATGGTGCCGAGCTCCTGCGCTTCCGTGGCGCCGGCATTGTGGAACACACGCCCGTCCGCCTCCAAGAGCACGCCCGGAACGCCCATCGAGAAGAAATGCGCCAGCGACTGCGGCATCGAGGCTTGCAACGCCTCGATCGACATGCGCAGCCGGCCGGTTCCGGCGAAGATCGCCGCTGGATCGATGCCGAAGGAGAGGTTGAGCTTTGCCGGGTCCGACCGGCGCTTGCCCAGGAACGCCACCAGCCAGTCGGCTACGGCGCGGCTCCAGGGATGGGCGTCGATGCGAACCTGGATGCGGTTGAGCGGCACGCCGTCCAGCACTGTCTCCAGCGCTTTCGCCGTCCTCGGCAAGCCATAGCCGAACGCATTCGGCGCCCCTTCGAAGACAAGCGACAATCCCGTAGCGCCTTGAGCCACGTCCTTCAGAGCCTGGGTTCTGGCGCGGTCGATGTCCGGATCGTCGACGCGCTGGCTGACGATCCATGGCGATTTCGGGTTTGCGCGCACGATCGGTTCCGCTGCGGTGCTGCGATCGTAGAGCGGTTCGATGCGGATGTTGTCGTCGCTATGCGAGACCAGCTTTTCGTCGAACGACGCGCCTGCCAAGGCCTTTTCCGCCAGGACCAGCCATCGCTGGCGCTCGGCGTTCTCGGGTTCAGCGTCCTGGATCAAGGCTCCGGCGCCCATCCGTCCTCCTCGTGTCATGCGGCTGCACCAGCCGGGAGCGGTTCAGTCTAAGGTCACCCGTCCGATATCGCAAATGCAATGCGCTTTCAGAGACCGGATTCGATCTATCAGATATAGGTCGGCCTGCGTGGACGAACCATGAACGATTGCCAAACCCCAGCAAAATCCGCAAGCTCCAAAAAACCGATTTGAGGATTGGCATTGTCGCTGTGCGATGGCCTCACTATACCTGCGGCAAGGCCACTGGCTTTAGACACATCAGTTTGCGGAGACCGGACATATGGCTGACGATAGCAGTATTTTCATCGGCGCCAGCCGCAAGCCCGACGACAGCTACCAGCGTGCCGAGCAACTGTTGCTGCAATATGGGAATCGTCACGGCCTGGTGACCGGCGCCACCGGTACCGGCAAGACAGTCACCTTGCAGATCCTGGCCGAAGGTTTTTCCAACGCCGGCGTGCCGGTGTTCTGCGCCGACATCAAGGGCGACCTGTCCGGCATCGCCATGATGGGCACGGCGCAGGATTTCCTGGTCAAGCGGGCCGAACAGGTCAAGCTCGACCCCTACGACTTCCAGGAATTCCCGGTCATCTTCTGGGACCTGTTCGGCGAACAGGGTCACCCAATCCGCGCCACAGTCTCGGAAATGGGGCCGTTGTTGCTGTCGCGCCTGATGAACCTGACCGAGGCGCAGGAAGGCATCATGAACATCGCCTTCCGCCTGGCGGACGAGGAAGGCCTGTTGCTGCTCGACATGAAGGATCTGCAGGCGCTGCTCGCCAACATCGCCGCACGCGCCGACGAGATCGGCTCGCGCTACGGCAATGTGACGAAGCCATCGGTCGGGGCCATCCAGCGCACGCTGCTGGTCCTGGAGCAGCAGGGCGCGGCAAACTTCTTCGGCGAGCCGGCACTGCGCATCGCCGACATCATGCGCACCACACGCGACGGACGCGGTGCCATCAGCGTGCTTGCCGCCGACAAGCTGATGATGAACCCGCGGCTCTACGCGACCTTCCTGCTATGGCTGATGTCAGAACTGTTCGAGGTGCTGCCGGAAGTCGGCGATCCCGACAAGCCGAAGCTGGTGTTCTTCTTCGACGAGGCGCATCTCCTGTTCGACGAAGCACCCAAAGTGTTGATCGATCGCGTCGAACAAGTCGTCCGCTTGATCCGCTCGAAAGGCGTCGGCGTCTATTTCGTCACGCAGAACCCTCTGGATATCCCTGAAAAGGTGCTGGCCCAGCTCGGCAATCGCGTGCAGCACGCACTGCGCGCCTATACGCCACGTGAGCAGCAGGCGGTGAGGACGGCGGCCGAAACGTTCCGGCCAAATCCCGATTTCGACTGCATGACCGCCATTACCCAGCTCGCCACCGGCGAGGCACTTGTTTCAACGCTGGAGGCCAAGGGTGTTCCGTCCATGGTGCAGCGGACCCTGATCCGCCCGCCATCCTCTCGGCTTGGACCGATAACAGTCGCCGAGCGACAAAAGCTGATCCAGGAGAGCCCGGTCGTCGGCCAGTACGATCAGGTGGTCGATCGCGAATCGGCTTTCGAGATGCTGCAGAAAAAGGCCAAGGACGCGCAGGATGCCGAAGCGCAGGCCCAGCAGGCAGGCAGCGGCGGCTCTCGCTGGACAATTCCGGGCTTCGGCAATGACGATCCCGCGCCGCAATCCGGTGGCAGGCGCGCGCCTGCACCACGCCCGTCCAACCGCCAGACGGTGGCGGAAGCTGCGATCAAGTCCGTGGTTCGATCTGTCGGCTCGTCCGTCGGACGTGCGATCGTGCGCGGCATTCTGGGCAGCCTGTCCAGGGGGCGCTGAGACGTGAGGCAGCGGTGTGCCGCTGCCTCGTCAACTCAGAAGATCGAATTCGTGATCGCCTTGACCGGGCCGAGCAGCACTGATCCATCCGGCACGCCGGCATCGATTGGAATAGCCTTGCGGTTGGCCGTCGCCACCATCGGTTGGCTGGCGTCGCTGGTCACCACGACCGGGCTCTTCGAAGGCACGCGGTCGTAGAGATCGATAATATCCTGGTTCATCAGCCGCACGCAGCCCGACGAGACCGACTTGCCGATCGACCGCCATTCAGGCGAGCCGTGCAGGCGATAGAGCGTGTCGACATTGCCCTGGAAGAGATAAAGCGCGCGCGCGCCAAGCGGGTTCTTCAGTCCGCCGGGCATGCCGCCATTGTCGGCGCTGTATGGCTTCAATTCCGGCTGCCGGGCGATCATTTCATCCGGCGGCGTCCACTTCGGCCACTTCTGCTTCCACTGAACGACGGCGTCGCCGGACCATTCGAAGCCAGCGCGTCCGAGGCCAACGCCATAGCGGATCGCCTGACCGCCCGGACGAACCAGATAGAGGAAATGGCCAGTCGTATCGACGACGATGGTTCCCGGCTTTTGCCCGGTGGGGTCCGGAACGATCTGGCGCAGGAACTGCGGATCGATCTTGTCGACGGGGATGGCCGGCAAATCGAAGCCGCCATCGCTGACGGCCGCGTACATCGTCGCGTAATCGGCCAGAGGCGGCTCGACATAGGCCGGTGGCGGCGGCTCGACCGGCCCCGGTCCGGTGGTGGCGCATGCAGAAACCGCGATCGAAGCGGCGCCCAATGCAGCGGCGTTGAGAAAGCCGCGACGGCTCAGGCGATAGGATTCGATTTCGGTTATGGACATGGTTGCCTTCTTTAAGTCTCAAATCGCAACAAAGCATGAATTCGCCGCCGCTGTTGCGGGTGCCTGACAACACCTGGGGCGATAGGCGGTTCCGATTCTGGCCCGAACGTGGACAAACAAAGGCGAAGCTGTGACCGCGCCGCTACTGTGGCGATAGCGCCACAGGGTGGGGTCGGCTAATTGCCGGGCGCCAGCGCTTCAAGGGAAGGCAGGATCAGGGCCGGCGGAAAGTCCCGGTATTCTTCAGGCTGGTTGGAGCGGTTGATCCACACCGTGCGAAAACCGAATTTGGTGGCGCCTGCGATGTCCCAGCGATTGGAGGACTGGAAGGAAACCGCACTGGGGTAGAGGCGCCAGCCGGTTGTCACCATGTCGTAGACCGACGGATCCGTCTTGAAGTGCCGCACCGTGTCGACCGAATAGATGTCGTCCAGAACCTGGTCGAGTGCGGCGGATTTGACGGCTGCCTCCAGCATTTTAGGCGAGCCGTTGGATAGGATCGCCAACTTCGCTCCCGAAGCCTTGAGCACTTTGAGCACCGCCGGCACTTCCGGATAACAATCCAGCCGCCAATAGGCGTCGAGCAATGTCGCCTTGAGGCCGGGATCGGCGGAGGGAACCTTGCGCAAGGCGAAATCGAGTGCCTGTTCGGTCAGCTGCCAGAAATCGGCATAGGCACCCATCAGCGTGCGTACCCAGGAATATTCGAGCTGCTTGGCGCGCCAGATTTCCGACAACAATTGGCCGTCCGGCCCAATCCGGTCGGCATGACGGCGCACGGCGGCATGCACGTCGAACAGCGTTCCATAGGCGTCGAAAACATAGGCGGCGTATTGCATGACAACAGTCTTGGGGGCAGGCGCGACAAGGTGCAAGCTTTGATTGCATCGCGCTTGTCGCTGGCCTCAACAAAACTCCATGATGCCGGTTGACGGCGCCCGCCAAGCGTCTTCCAATGGCTGCCATAACGGGACCGATTGAGACGGGACAACGCGAATGACACTGGCGGCTGCGGCGCAATCCGCGACATGGACTTTCGTCGATGGTGATTGGCATGAGGGCAATGTCGCCATTCTGGGGCCGCGCAGCCACGCAATGTGGCTCGGCACCAGCGTCTTCGATGGCGGTCGCTGGTTCGAGGGCGTGGCGCCGGATCTCGAGCTTCACGCGGCCAGGGTGAATTCCTCGGCGATTGCGCTTGGCCTCAAGCCATCGATGACCGCCGACAAGATCGTCGGGCTGACATGGGACGGGTTGAAGAAGTTCGACGGCAAGACGGCGGTCTATATCAGGCCGATGTATTGGGCCGAGCACGGTGGCTATATGGGCGTGCCGGCCGATCCCGCCTCGACGCGCTTCTGCCTTTGCCTCTATGAATCGCCGATGATCCCGCCGACCGGCTTTTCGGTGACCGTGTCGCCGTTCCGCCGCCCGACCATCGAAACCATGCCGACCAACGCCAAGGCCGGCTGCCTCTACCCCAACAATGGTCGTGCCATTCTTGAAGCCAAGATGCGCGGCTTCGACAACGCTATGGTGCTCGATATGCTGGGCAACGTCGCCGAGACCGGGACATCGAACATCTTCCTCGTCAAGGACGGCCATGTGCTGACCCCGGCGCCGAACGGCACCTTCCTGTCCGGAATCACCCGTTCGCGCACGATGACGCTGCTTGGCGAATATGGCTTCAAGACCACGGAAAAGACGCTGTCGGTGCGCGACTTCCTCGAGGCAGACGAGATTTTCTCGACCGGAAACCATTCCAAAGTGGTGCCGATCACCCGTATCGAGGACCGCAACCTGCAACCCGGGCCGGTGGCCAAGAAGGCGCGCGAACTCTATTGGGATTGGGCGCATTCGACTTCCGCCGCCTGAGCGGATAAAAAGGCGATCGGCGCTTCATTCCGGAGTTGCCCCAACCCATTCCAGACCTATCTTAGTCCGGTATCGACACCGGCTTTTTTTCACGAGGGAGTACCATCCATGGCTTTTGAATTGCCCGCTCTACCTTACGACTATGAGGCCTTGCTGCCTTACATGTCGAAAGAGACGCTGGAATATCACCACGACAAGCACCACAAGGCCTACGTCGACAACGGCAATAAGCTCGCCGCTGAGGCCGGCCTGGGCGATCTGTCGGTCGAAGAGGTGGTCAAGCAGTCGTTCGACAAGAATGCCGGCCTCTTCAACAATGCCGCCCAGCATTACAACCACATCCATTTCTGGAAGTGGATGAAGAAGGGCGGCGGCGGCAACAAGCTGCCAGGCGCCCTGCAGAAGGCAGTCGACAGCGATCTCGGTGGCTACGACAAGTTCAAAGCCGATTTCATTGCCGCCGGCACGACGCAGTTCGGCTCCGGCTGGGCCTGGGTCTCGGTCAAGGACGGCAAGCTGGCGATTTCGAAGACGCCGAACGGCGAGAATCCGCTCGTCCATGGCGCGTCGCCGATCCTCGGCGTCGACGTCTGGGAGCACTCCTATTACATCGACTATCGCAACGCCCGGCCGAAATATCTTGAGGCGTTCGTCGACAGCCTGATCAATTGGGATCATGTGCTGGAATTGTACGAAAAGGCGAAATGATCGATTTGAAAGCCCCGGGATCCCGGGGCTTTTCTTTTGTGCGCCGAGGTTCCCGTAAAGGTCTGGCAAAATCATCGGGGGGAAGGGAATTTTCCCCCTGTGGCATCCGTTAACGTCCTGTCCCGAAGTGCCTTCATCATGGAGCCAATTGAATGAGAAAGCTTGTTATCGCCATCTCTATGCTCGCAGTCGCGATTCCGGCGGCTTTTGCCGACCCGATCCTCGACCGGCAGGCTTTGATGAAGGAACGCGGAAAGATCGTTGGCGGCCTGTCGAGGGTGGTCAAGGGCGAGGAGTCCTTTGATGCCGCTGCCGTGCTGACACAACTGCATGCGCTGCAGGCAAATGCCGAGAAATTCGACGCCGACGCTTTGTTCCCGGCAGGCAGTGATAAAGGCGACACGACAGCCGCGCCGAAAATCTGGGAAGACATGGCTGGCTTCAAGGCCGCCGAGGACAAATATCTCGCCAACGTCAAGGCCGCGGTCGCTGCCTCCCCTGCCGACGTCGACGCGCTTAAAACGCAGGTCGGCGCCATCGGCTCGGATTGCGGCACCTGCCATCAGGGCTACAGAATCAAGAAGGGCTAATTGTCAGCCATGGTATGGCTGAAAAAACTCGTCGGCGCCGTCGTCATTCTGGGCGGCGTCGGTGCGGTTGCCGGTTGGGTCCTGTCGGCGCCGGCGCGGCTCGACAGTGAGACCTTGGCCAAGCTCGGCCCCGGCGATGCGGCCACGGGTAAGCGCATCTTTTATGCCGGCGGTTGCACTTCCTGTCATGCAAAGCCGGGTTCGCAGGGCGAAGCCCGGCTTCAACTGGCGGGCGGCCTCGAACTCAAGACGCCGTTCGGAACCTTCGTGCCGCCCAACATTTCGCAAGATCCCAAGGACGGCATCGGCGCCTGGTCGGTCGAGGACCTCGCCAACGCCATGTTGAAGGGCGTCTCGCCCTCAGGCCGACACTTCTATCCGGCGTTTCCCTATGCGTCCTACGCGCGCATGAATCCGGCCGACATTGCCAACCTTTACGCCTTCCTGAAGACGCTGCCGGCTGTCGCCGGCAAGGCGCCCGCGAATTCGCTTAATTTCCCCTTCAACATTCGTCGCGGCATCGGCCTTTGGAAACTGCTTTACCTCAGCGATCAGCCGGTCGTTGCGTTCCCCGAAGGCACGCCTGATCCGGTGATGGCCGGTCGTTATCTGGTCGAGGGACCGGGTCACTGCGGCGAATGCCACACGCCGCGCGACTTTGCCGGCGGCGCGAAAAAGAACGATTGGCTCGCCGGCGCCGTGGCCGCCGAGGGCCGCGGCATCGTGCCCAACATCACATCGGGCGAGGGCGGTCTGGGCGATTGGTCGGAAGACGACATCGCCAACTATCTCGAAACCGGCTTCACGCCCGACTTCGATTCGGTTGGCGGCGCCATGGTTGACGTGCAGCGCAACATGGCCGAGCTGGCGCCGGAGGATCGTGCGGCCATCGCCGCCTATCTCAAGGCAATACCGCCGCATCCAAACGGCTATCCGGCACGCAAGAAGACGGCGAACTAGTTTTCCGGCGACAGGTGGCGGTCGCCGAGGAAATCGAAGCCGGTTTCAAAGAAATGATTGTAGTCGCAGGTCAGTTCTTCGCCAGGCGCGATATCGCGCAAGGCGTATGTTTCCTCAGGTGAGGAGACGTCGCAATTCGGCTCATCCGCATGATTCATGAAGCGCGCGTCGTCGGCTTCGAAGACGATGTAGTTCGAGTCGCGCCGATCGGGGTAGGAATAGCGGTCGAGATAGCTCTTCACCGATCCGCTTTCGCTCTCATAAGTTTCCACGTCGATGATCCGATCGAATCTCGGGTCCAGCTTCCAGATCAGCGTGCCGCGCGGAATGTGGGCTCTGGCAAACACACCGATGCCCTGGATGGACGATTTGTCGAGATAGACGTCAACGAGCAGCATGGCGGACCCTTACAAGACAGTACTGGCAGTCACGGCTTTGAAAAAAGCCGGGCATTGGGTAGCGCGCGACGGTGGCAATTGCGAGCAGAAAATCGCGGCGCATGACGGCGAAATGGAGCCTCGAAAAAGATCATACGCAAATCAAAATTCATGACCTTGGGGCGAGATTGCTTTGAATAGGGATGAAAAGGTCAACGCTGCTGCAGCGCGAGCCGAACGCCCAGAGCGCAGTAGATGCCGCCAACAACCTTGCCCTGCCAGCGCAGCACCGTCGGATTTCGGCGCAGGAAGGTGCCGAGCCGACCGGCGCTTACTGCAAAAACGACCGTGCTGAAAAGACCAAGCACGACGAAAACGATCCCCAATGTGACCAACTGAAGCATCGCCGATCCGTTTTCAGGCCGCACGAACTGAGGCAGGAAAGCAAGGAAGAAAAGCGCTGTCTTGGGGTTGAGCACTTCGGTCAGGACAGCCTGTCGAAACGCCTTGCCGGCGGAGATCGCGAGCGCACCGGCAGCCGGGTTGGTTGGTGTTTTCTCGATGATCGCGCGAATGCCGAGATAAACCAGATAGGCCGCGCCAATGTACTTTACGATGCTGAACAGCGTCGCCGACGCGGCGATGATCGCCGAGATGCCGACCATCGCCATGACGGTGTGGAAGACATCGCCGGCCGCGATCCCGGCGCCGGTCGCGATGCCGACCTTGGTTCCGGAACTCGTTGCCCGGGCGATCGTCAGCAGGGTGGCGGGGCCTGGAATGAAGACGAAGCCGAGCACGACCGCGATGTAAGCGATCAGGGTGGTGAGGTCGATCATTTGTTCGTTGCTCCCGTTAGATGCGCCTTGCCCATCGCTTTCAGCGCAAACGAATAAGTGTAGGCGATCTCTTCCAGACGCGAAAACCGGCCGGAGGCGCCGGCGTGGCCGGAATCCATGTTGATCTTGAACAGCACCGGATTGTCCCCACTCTTGCGGTCGCGCAGCCGCGCCACCCATTTGGCCGGCTCCCAATAGGTGACGCGCGGATCGGTGAGACCGGCCAACGCCAGGATCGGCGGATAGTCGAGTGCTGCGACATTATCGTAGGGCGAATAGGCGGCGATGGTTCGATAATCGTCCGCTGACGCGATCGGATTGCCCCATTCCGGCCATTCCGGCGGTGTCAGCGGCAGGCTGGCGTCGAGCATGGTGGTGAGCACATCGACGAAGGGAACCTCGGCAACGATGCCGCCGAAACAATCCGGCGCCATGTTGGCGATGGCGCCCATCAGCATGCCGCCGGCCGAACCGCCTTGTGCGACGATGCGATCGTGGGCCGTGTAACGCTCAGTGACCAGATGGCGCGCGACGGCGATGAAATCGGTGAACGTGTTCATTTTGTTCTCCCGCTTGCCGTCATCGTACCAGCCATAGCCCTTGTCCTTGCCGCCGCGGACATGGGCGATGGCGAAGACAAAGCCACGGTCGACCAGCGAGAACCAGTTGGTGTTGAAGGCGGCCGGAACGGTGATGCCATAGGAGCCGTAGCCATAGAGCAGGCAAGGTGCGGATCCATCCAGCGGTGTGTCGCGATGGTGCAAGAGAGAGATCGGCACCAACTCGCCATCACTGGCCGGCGCCATCAGGCGCCGCGTGACATAGTGGTCCGAGTCATGGCCGGACGGCACTTCCTGGGTCTTCAGCAGCACCCGCTCGCGGGTGCGCATATTGTAGTCGAAAACTTGGGCCGGCGTGGTCATCGACGAGTAGGAAAAGCGCATGATCTCGGTGTCGTACTCATAGGAACCCGACAGGCCGAGCGAGAAAGCCTCCTCGTCGAGGGACAACAGATGCTCCTCGCCGCTGGCACGGTCGCGCACGACGATGCGCGGCAGGCCTTCCTTGCGTTCGAGCCGGACCATATGGTCCCTGAAGCCGATCACCGACAGGATCAGCCGACCGGGCTCGTGCGGCACCAACTCCTGCCAATTGGCGCGCACCGGATCGCTTACCGGTGCCGTCATGATCTTGAAGTCCTTGGCGCCGTTGGCATTGGTCAGGATGAAGAAGATGTCGCCGCCTTCTTCCAGATCGTATTGAAGGCCAATCTCGCGCGGCGACACCAGTTTCGGTTGGGCAAACGGATCGTCGGCGCGCATCAGGCGGTATTCCGACGTCTCGTGATCGTTGATGCCGATCATGATCCATTCGTTGTTGCGGGTGCCGCCGACATTCATGAAGAAGCCGGGATCGGTTTCCTCATAGATCAGCCGGTCGCTTCCCGGACTGTCCCCCAGCGCATGGAATAGCACCTTGGACGGGCGATGATTGGGGTCGAGTCGGGTGTAGAAGAAGCCGTCATTGCCGGCGTTCCAGACGCCTGAACCGCCGGTGTCGGGAATCTGGTCGGCTAGCTCCTTGCCATCGGCAAGGTCACGCACGCGAAGCGTGTAGAATTCGGAACCCTTGTCGTCGAATGCCCACAGCAGCTTGGCATGGTCGCCCGAATGATCGACGCCGCCAAGGCGGAAATAGGCCTTGCCCGCGGCCTCCGCGTCGCCGTCGAGCAGGATATGCTCGGCGCCGCCGTCGCGCGGCATGCGGAAATAGCGTGGCTGCTCGCCGCCAAGCTTGAAGGACGAACCATAGGCATAGGGTCCGTCCTTCATCGGCACCGAAGAATCATCTTCCTTGATACGCCCCTTCATCTCCTTGAAAAGCTGCTTTTGCAGCTCGACCGTGTCGGCCATCAGCTTTGACTGGTAGGCGTTCTCTGCCTCGAGTTCGGCGCGGATCCCCGCATCGAGCAAGGACGGGTCCCGGAACATCTCCTGCCAATTGTCCGCCCGCAGCCAGGCATAGTCGTCGGTTCGTGTGATGCCGTGATGCGTGTCGAAAACCGGTCGCTTCTCGGGTGTAGGCGGGCTGACGATCGGAAATACGGACATCTTGGTCATTGCGTCTCACTTTTGGAATATCTTGAATGGCGAATGAACACGCCGATCAGGGCGGGTTCAAGAGCCGCAGTCTAGGGATTGTGTCGGGCTCCAGGAGATGAGCCGGGAGGAAAGATGATGACTATCTGGTCTCGGACTGCTGCGGCTTTCGCCGTTGCTTCGCTAACTCTGGTCTTTACCGGCCAGTCTCATGCGACCGTATTCGCGGCTTGGCAAGTGGCCAATGTGCCGTTCGGCGACACGCTCAATGTGCGCAAATACCCTTCGGGCACCTCCCAGAAGCAGGCGGCATACCCAAACGGGACCGTTCTGCAGATGACAGGGCGATGCACCGGCGGGACAAATCTGCTCGACATCGCCAATCAGCCGGCGTGGAAGCAGGAACAGACGGTTCGCTATCGCTGGTGCGAAGTCTGGCATGACCCGGCCCAAAACGGCAACTTCGTCACCGGGTGGGCTTATGGCAAATACATCACCCCGCATTGATTGACGCGGCAGCGATCAACAATCCAGATGGCGCCGGCGGCAACCTGTGGTTTTGTGGACAGATGTGAGCAACCAAGATCGCGCGTGCAATAGCCAAGCAAAACTAAGCATTGAAACCCATTTTGTGAGTTGCCGCGAATGTAAAGGCGATCTGACGTTACGTCAGCCGCTACCGGTTCGCGCGCGAAATATCGATAAATTACACAATGCACGAAAGATTGAAGCTGATCAGGGAATATTTGATCAATATCGTTCAATATAGCGCAAGGGACGAATTGACTTACTTGGCCGTCAGGGTCATTGATGTCCCCGCGACACGAATCGTAGAAGCTCTGCCGCACAAAACTCGTGCAATGCCCTGCCTGTAAAAAAGGGCGCAGATCGAAGTAACTCTTGTTGGGGCCTGAAGACCATGGATATTGTCGAAACACCTTCCAGAAACAGCGATGCGCTGATCGAATTGACCGCCGATGTGGTGGCCGCCTACGTCAGCAACAATCCCGTACCAGTCGGCGAGTTGCCGAACTTGATATCCGATGTCCACGCCGCGCTCGGGCGTGTGGGCGGAACCGCCGAACAGCCGCCTGCCGACAAGCAGAAGCCGGCGGTCAACCCGAAGCGCTCGGTTCATGACGACTACATCGTCTGCCTTGAAGACGGCAAGAAGTTCAAGTCGCTGAAGCGCCATCTGATGACCCACTACGACCTGACGCCGGATCAGTATCGCGAAAAGTGGAACCTCGACCCGACCTATCCGATGGTTGCACCCAACTATGCCGCCGCCCGGTCCCAACTCGCCAAGAAGATGGGTCTCGGCCGCAAGCGCAAGGCGCGGTAATCGCTGCCAGCCAGATCGAATCGAAAAACGGCGCCTTCGGGCGCCGTTTGATTTCGCGGGGCAGCGGCACGATGATCGAGGAGTGTCAGGCGGTTTGCTTGAGCGCCGCCTCTGCGTCGCGCTTGATGCGCTTGACCATCGAGCGAAGGCCGTTGGCGCGCTGCGGCGAAAGATGTTCGTCGAGGCCGAGTTCTTTCAATGTCGCTTCCGCATCGGTCTTCTGAATCTCGCCGGCCGTCCTGCCGGAAAACAGCGCCAGCATGATAGCGACCAGCCCACGCACGATATGAGCGTCCGAATCGCCGGTGAAGGTGATGACCGGATC
Source organism: Mesorhizobium sp. (assembly GCA_004017275.1). Classification (GTDB taxonomy): domain Bacteria; phylum Pseudomonadota; class Alphaproteobacteria; order Rhizobiales; family Rhizobiaceae; genus Mesorhizobium. The sequence continues at coordinate 859,241 of SAKE01000001.1, forward strand.
GGCTCCCGGCCCCTGTTCGGTGGTCAGCCAGACCTGGCTGACGCAGCCCGGCACCTTGTTGGCGGCGCTGCGCTGCTGGTCGGGAAACGGAGGCAGCGCCTCGCCGAGTTCGATGACATAACGATAGCGGTCTTCCCATTCCTCGAGGAACGAGAAGTCGTCGCGGATCGTCTGGATCGTAGTGGTCATGCTTGGGATATAGTCACGCGGCGGCGCCGCGTCACGGAAAAAACAAGAACACCGCGGGCGTCGAGAGGGCAGACAGCCCGCGGTGCGCCGTCGAAACGGCTTAATTCTGAGGCGGCAGGTTGACTGTCTCGGGCAAGACGATTTCTTCGGGAAGGCTGCCGGTCATCGTCGATGTATCGGGTCCAGCGACGGATTTGTCGTCCATCATCGCTGCCGCGATCTTGGCGGTCTCCTTGGCGCGGGCGGTGATGGTGTGCATTGCCGACTTGCCGGTCTCGCAGACATCGGGTTTGCGATCGCAAATGCCGGCGATGTCGCCAACCGCTTCGCGCGCGGCAAACAGGGCCTGGATCGGTCCGACGCTTTCGCGGCCCGATTCGTCGGGGCCGACAGTCAGCGGCAGCGCCAGCAGCACCAGCGAAAACCAGAATGCCATTCTTACCAGGAAGACCATGCCCTTGCCCTCTCGTCGTGACCGGATCATGCATCCATATGGCATGACCTCTTTTGTGAGCAGGATGTTGGCACACAGGCGCAAAGGACGGCTTGCGGGCGAAGAGAGAATTTTCCTCAAATTTTAGGCAAATTCGAAACGAACCGTTCTGCAATCGATTTATCTCAAATCCGAATGGTTTTTCTTAACACCAGATAACCATCTATCTCCATGCCTTTCCTGCATTTTTCCCGAAAGTCGGAAGACCGGGCGCCGCGTGCATCCACCCGATGGGTGCCGGCGCAGAATAACCCTCCGTTTACTATGGCTGCATTTGCCCGGGCTTTCGGCTGCCGGCATCCCGATATTTGCCGTGGGCCGGGGTCTTGGTCGGCCCCGCCTTATCCATTCCTTAAACGCTGAATGCGAGTTTCAAAGCCAACCAGAACCATCTGCAAAGCAGAGCTGTCCACGACAAATGCGAGTGCGTTGAGTTGAGTTCAATCAAGGCCAGATACGTTGAACTGCCTGGCGCGATTTCAGCCGGTTGCGAACGTATGGTCCATCCGTCCATTCTCGAGCGGAGCGACCGCGAGCGCCAGCGGCGCTTCATCGGCGTCATGCTCGCCGCTCCTTTCTTTGCCGCCGGTGCTGCGGTCACGCTGGTCACTTCAGGCATGGGCGCCGCCGTCACCATGGCCGCCATCTTCGCGGCATTTGGCCTGTGCTGGTTCGTCGCCTTGCTGGTCGCGGCGACCGGCAAGATGACTGCGGCCGCTCAACTCGCCCTGGCGATGGCGGGCATTGCTCTTGGTGGTTTGATCGCCGCCGCCGGAGGGCTGAGCTCGCCTGTCGCCATGCTTGTCGTGGCGCTGCCATTCGAAGCCTGGTGGATCGGCGCCTCGCGGCGTGCTGCACTTTGGGGAACCGTGTCGGCTGCTGTCGCCATCCTGGCTCAGCCTCTGGCCGCAACTCTGTTCCCATTCACGGGGACGCAGATTGCCGCCTGGCACTGGCTGGTGCCATTGGCATGGGCGCTCACACTGATCCCACGCGCATCGGCGTTTCAAAACACGGCCGATGCGGCTGACGTCGCCGACAAGGCCGACCGTCTCGAAGACATCATCGATGCGGTGATCTTGCGCGTCGCCCGTCATGGCGAGGTTCTGGACGCTTCGCCAAAGGCGCGCACGCTTCTGAAATTGCCGCCCGAACTGCTGTCCGGAAACGGCCTCTTCGATCGCATCCATCTGTCGGATCGCGTCTGCTATCTCAGCGCACTGGCCGACATGCGCGATGGGGCGCTGTCGCGCCGGCTCGAATTGCGCATCAGGCTGCCTCAGAACGGCAATGGCCAGAATGAAAATCGCTTGGCGGCTGATAATTACCGGCCGTTCTCACTTGATCTTGTGCGCGGTGAAGAACAGGACGACGCCTTCACACTTGTGCTGCGCGAGAATGACGAGATTGCCCGGCTGCGCGAGGATCTCGCGGCGGCCAACGAGGCGGCAGCAACCGCCGAGGTGGCGAAGGGGCGCTTCCTGGCTGTGGTCAGCCACGAACTGCGCACGCCGTTGAACGCCATCATCGGTTTCTCGGACATGCTGCTGCATGAGATGTTCGGCGCCTTCAAGGATCCGCGCCAGAAGGAATATGTCGGCTTGGTGCGGGATTCGGGCCAGCATCTGCTCGCCGTCGTGACCTCGATACTCGACGTGTCGAGGATTGAATCGGGCGTCTATGCGACCGAACCGGAGCCGTTCCGGTTCACGGAGGCGGTCGACATGTGCCAGTCGATGATGCAGCTGCAGGCGCAGGCCAAGAACATCGATCTGCAGACGCAGATCGCGCCGGACGCCGGCGACATCAATGCCGATCGGCGCGCCGTGCAGCAGATGCTCATCAACCTCGTCTCCAACGCGATCAAGTTCACCCCCGATGGCGGCGATGTCGTCGTCGGGGCCAAGCGGATCGGTTCACGCCTGCATTTCTGGGTCAGGGACACCGGCATCGGCATAGCCGAGGAGGATTTTGCCAATCTCGGCAAGCCCTTCATGCAGATACAGAACGACTACACCCGCCGTTTCGAGGGCACGGGTCTCGGCCTTTCGCTGGTCAAGGGTCTGGTGGCGCTGCACGAAGGCACGATGTCCATCGAAAGCATGCCGGGCGATGGCACCACGGTGACCATCAGCCTGCCGGTGAACGGACCGAAGGGACGTCAGGCGGAGAAGGCCGGCGTGCTGACCATGCCTGTGGCGATGGCGAAAGGGGACAGAGATGGCTCGCTCCGCAAAACGGCCTAAGGCGGTCAAGCGCCGCAGCAACGCCTTTCAGGACGGCGCCGTCGCTGTCGGCGGCATGATCTCGCGCAATCCCGTCCTGGTGGGCGGCTCGACGGCATTCCTGGTGACGCTGTTCTACGTCTCGGCCAATGCCTTGTGGTACCAGCCTTTCCCGCATGCCGGCGCGTTCTTCGCAACCCGCAGCATCGAGGGCTTTCCGCGCGCGGCGTCGGACGAACCGGAGACGACGTTCAACATCGTGCGGCCATCCGGCGCGCCGGCGCCGATCAAGGGCGATCCGGTGGTCGAGCAGGTGCAAGGCATATTGAAGGATCTCGATTTCTATTCCGGAACGGTCGACGGCATTTCCGGACCCAACACACGCAAGGCGATCCAGGCCTATCAGCAGAAGGTCGGACTCAACGCGTCCGGTGAGATCGACGCGCTTCTGCTGGATCAACTGGGTGCGACGCCGAAGACGGCCGCTGTCGTACCCAGGCCGCAGCCGCGCCCGGATACGCCTGTCGCGGTTCCGGTGTCGTTACAGACAGATTCCGGGCAGACCACTGCCGCGACGCAGTCGCCCGATGCCCGCATCGTCAAGATCCAGGCCGGGCTCAAGGCGTTCGGCAATGACGACATGCAACTGGACGGTGTCGTCGGCGCGCGCACCAAGGCAGCGATCAAGGAATTCCAGTCGCTGTTCGGGCTGCCGCAGACCGGCGAGCCCGATGAGATCGTCTACGTCAAGATGCGTGAGATCGGCCTGACCAACTGACGGCTGAAACGACGGCTCGCCGAGCGGCGGAAATATCGATAGAGAGCCCGCTTGCCTTGTTTTCATGCATGTCGTTGTCCCAAAACCGGGACCACTTTTGGGCGACATGCATTAGCGGAGTCCTCTTATGCGCGTCACATCGGATCTGTGGGTTTCGGCCCTGTTGCGCCGGGTTTCCGGTGCCGGCGGATTTGCCGTAGTGGTCAAGCGCGGTGCAACCGAAGCCGGCGCTGTTTTCGTGCTGGCCCGAGGCAGGCTGGGTGAGGTTGCCCTGTTCGGGCCGGCGCCGCAGACAAGCTACGATTCGGCCAAGCCCGACGACCGGTTTTTCAGTCTGCTCGCGGCCGGCGACGATGCCGCAATGCTCGATGCCAGGCTGGAGAGGGAGAAGAAGTTCGATCCCGACATCTGGGTGGTCGAGATCGAGGCCGGCACTGTGCCCGTCGAGGAGCTTATTTCCGTGAAGACGCCCTGAGGCCGGAGGAAGCCTCCGCGTCGTCACTGTTCGATGCCGTGCGGCTATCGCTGTTTGCCGGCATGGCGTCACGAACAACCCCTGCAACGGTTTCGGCTTTCCAGAGGCGCACCTTGTCGACGGCTGCTTCGCGATGCAGGAGCCGGTAGCGGTCGAGGAAGGTGCGGATAGCCTGCGGATGCGGGAACTGGCTGGGGTAAACCGCGACCGTGATCAGGAAAGCCCTGTCTTCACTGAGGTCGAGAGACCGCAATGCGGCAAGCAGCGAGGCGTAATTCTGGTTGGCGATGAGCGATCGCGCGGTCGAGAAATCGATATCGAGCGCATCGGCCAGCGCGGTCAGGAAGAAGGCGGCGTTTCCCGTCAGCGCCGTTTCGCGCAATTTGACATAGATGTCCGCGCCGGTAAAAGGATCGGCGTTCGCCGACGCCTCGTCGCCCGTTCGCATCATCGAGCGCAGCCTGTGCCGTGCATTCTCGGCTGCGATGCCCAGCGCCTGTTCCCGGGCGGGTTCGTCGGCGGCAGTCTCCGTGCTCAACGGCGCGATCTTGTCTGCCGCGGCGGCGTTCGCATGCGGCTCCCGCACACGCACCAGGGTCGGCCTTTCGAGTGCCCGGATCAGGTCGCCGATGGTCGGGTTCAAATCCTTGCGGCGCGCAATGGCGCGTGCATGCGGCAGGCCATGTCGCCCGATCAACGCGATGAGATCGATGTCGGTGACCGCGCGTGAGCGGATGAGCAGCGGTGCGGCGATGTCGACCGGTTCCTCGCAGAGCCGGCGCACCAGGGCTGCGGGGGCATATTCGCATTCGGAAAGGGCGGCTGCCACGTAACGGCGCGATTCGACGGAGACGTCATTGAACAGCGGCAGCGTCAGGTCTTCGAGCTGGCCGATCTCGCGGCGCGACGGGCGGGTGAGCGAACAGAACGCCGACACCGCGGCGCGGAACAGCCTTTCGGCCTTTCCCGAGTCTTTTCGTACCGCGATTTGCCTGAAGTCCGAAGATGACACGAAGGATACGCCCGTACTCGACACAATCTTGACCACGCTCCACCGGGACCGTGTCGGTTTCGCGAATGCCTCGGTCAGAACGTCCTGACCTCAAGACAAAGATCAAGTTAGCGACGATCCGTTAGCGCTCCGTTAACCCTCTGCCGGCCTTAATGATATTTGGAGGCGTTGCGTTGTGCTCCGGGGAAACCGAGAGGAATGCGCGAACCATGGGCATGGTACTGTCTTTCGTGCCGCGAACGGCACCAAGCAATCGGACAAAGCAAACCGCCGAAATGCCGGCGGCGGTGATCATCTTTCCCGGCATCCGCTATGAGCGGTCGGCAGCCGGCGAAGTGCGGCCGGTCGATCCCGACAAGCCGGGATCGCCACGCACGAAACCGGTTCCACACCACTGAGTTTCGGCAGCCACGGACCGCCGATCTGGCGCATATCTAGAAGTCCTGCAACTCGCAGGAACTCTGCTCGAAGAAGCGCGACACGATCGGCTTCCAGCTGTCATCGGGCACGAAGGCGCGGATGACGAAGATGCCTTCCTCAATCGGCGCCTCGACGAAGATCGCTCCCTGAAGGTCTTCGGGAAGGTCCTTGCGCACGTCGATCATCTGCGCCGGCGTCAGCACGACGGCATCCAGCACGCCGCCCGTCGCGGTGTGGTCGTTGAAGGAATAGATGTTGTGGCCGCTGCGGTCATAGACCGAGACCGACCAGAACGGGACATGTCCGGGCGCCTTGATGCGGACCATGCCTTCGCCCAGGTCGAACCGGCACGCGGTCGCGTAAAACAGCGGGTCGACGGATTTCACCACTGGCGCGCCGCCGGCCTCGGCATCGAGCCGGGTCATCTTGTAGAGGTCCGAGGCCATGGACAGCCGCGACCAGGCATCGCGTTCGGAAAACTCAGGCACAAGAAGCAGCACGGCAATGTGCACGATGCCGGCGCCGAGCAGGCCGAGCAGGACGGCATGCAAAAGTCTTCGCATCGCCGCGTAAAAACTACGCATTGCAGCCGACCTTGACGATACGCGGCAGCGAGACGTCCGACAGGCCGGTGCTGCTGGCGATCGGCGTGTCGTAGAAGGTCAGCACGAAATACATCCTGCCGAAACCGTCGGTCAAAAGCCAATTGCCTGGCATCGGGTGATGGCCTGCGGAAATGACGACCGAATTGTCGGGCTGGCGCACCACCCCGTAGGATTGCAGCGCGGCGAGCCGGGGTTTGCCTGTTTCGACCACGCCGAGCGACTGGTCGGCGGCATAGAGCGTCCAGAACCGCGCCGTCGGAAACCCACCCTCGATAGTGTAGGTGCATTCGCGCTTGAGTTCGCCGCCGCCCGCATCGCGCTCGGCAACGAAGGACAGCCCTTCGGCGCGCCCGAGCGCAAGCACGCCCTCACGCGCCACACGGGCTTTGGAGTAGGGATCTGCGGACGGCGTACCTATGTCGGGAAAGGCTGTCCATTGGCCGATCCGGATGGCGCCGACACCGTCCTGGAGTTTCAGCGCATACCAGACGCTGCCGCCACCGCCGACGATGGCTATGGCAAGCGAAAGCAGCGTCAGGAAGGCATTCTTGAGCATGAGGGGCCGGGGACGTGAAGAGTTGCCGCTCGGGATATCGCGGCGCAGGGCCTTGTGGCAAGCGGGCCGATGGATTTGCCCGCCCAGACCAGTCGGAAAGACTCAACTCAGTCGGAAAGGATCACAGCGCCGACAGCGCCTCCGGCGGTTGAGGCGCATCGAGGACGGGCGCCGACTGGAACAGCCTGGTCATGTCCCGCAGGGTCTGCGTGGTCCGGCTGGACAGCACCGCCGGCCGTTCGGCCGGGGCGTCGGCCGCTGCCTGAGCATCGCTTTTCTTCTGCGCTTCCTCGGCCTTGGCCGCGACCTCCTCGTCGACGAAGGGTTTGTCGATGCCCGGGATCGGTTTGAGGTCGATATTCTGGTGCGCATAGACCATCAGCCGCTGCCACACCATTGCCGGCAGCGAGCCGCCGGTCATGTTCTTGGTCGGCGTGAAATCGTCATTGCCCATCCATACCGCCGCCGTGTAGTTCCCGGTGAAGCCGACAAACCAGGCGTCGCGGTAGGACTGCGTCGTGCCGGTCTTGCCGGCGACGACGATGTTGGGAAGTTGAGCGCGCCGCGCCGTGCCCATCACCGGCACCGCGGCCAGCATGGTGTTCATCGATTTCAGCGCCTGCTCCGACAGCACCCGGTGTGGCGGCGGCGCATCCTTGGCGAAATCGTAAACCACCTCGCCGGTGCGGGTGACGAGTTGGCTGATGCCGTGCCGGGAGCCGACGAAGCCGTTGTCGGCGAACACGCTGTAGCCCGTCGCCTGGTCCATCACCGTCATGCCCGAGGTGCCGAGCACCATCGTCTTGTGCGCTTCGAGCGGCGATTCCACACCCATCGCTTCGGCCATGGCCTTGATCGGGCCGATGCCGAGATGGTCCTTGGCCAGCCGCACCGGCACGGTGTTGATCGATTTGGCCATTGCCATGATCAGCGTGACGTTGCCCGCCGATCCGCCGCTGTAATTGTGCGGCGACCAAGCGCCCCAACTGATCGGGCCGCCGGAAATGATGGAGTTGGGCGTGAAGCCGTGTTCCATCGCGGTTGCGTAGACATAAGGTTTGAACGACGAGCCGGTCTGGCGCAGCGCCTTGGTGGCGCGGTTGAACTGGCTGGCGCCGTAATCGCGGCCGCCGACGATGGCGCGCACGGCGCCGTTGGTCTCGATGACGACGACCGCGCCCTCGGTGACGTTATATTCCTTGCCGAACTGCCGCAGGTGGAACTCCACCGATTCTTCCGCCGCCTTCTGGATGTTGGCGTCGAAAGTGGTGTGCGCGACAAGCGAATGCTGGCCCGGCTTGGCGATCTTCTTGACCTCGTCGAACGCCCAATCGAGGTAATAATCCGGGCTTTTCTGTTCGCCGCGGTCAACGACATCGGCCGGATGCAGCCTGGCCTGCAGGACCTGGCCCTCGGTCATGAAACCGGAATCGACAAGATTGGACAGCACCACATTGGCGCGCGCACGCGCCGCTGGCAGGTTGATGTGGGGCGCATATTTGGTCGGCGCCTTGAACAGGCCGGCCAGCATCGCTGCCTCGGCGAGGTTCAGGTCCTTGACGCTCTTGCCGAAATAGAAGTCGGCGGCTGCCTCGATGCCGAACGTGCCGCCGCCCATATAGGCGCGGTCGAGATAGAGCTGCAGGATTTCCTTCTTCGACAGATTGGCCTCGAGCCACAGCGACAGGAAGGCTTCCTTGATCTTGCGCTCCAAAGTGCGCTCATTGGTGAGGAATAGGTTCTTGGCCAGCTGCTGGGTGATGCTCGAGCCGCCCTGGACGACGGAGTTCGCCCGCACATTCTCGAATATGGCGCGCGAAAGACCGAGCACGTCGATGCCGTAGTGGTCGAAGAAACGGCGATCCTCCGTGGCAAGCACCGCCTTGATCACGTGATCGGGCATCTCGTCGACCGGCACGGAATCGCGCTGGATGATGCCGCGCTGGCCGATCTCGTTGCCGTAGCGGTCGAGGAAGGTGACGGCGAAGTCGCCCTGGGCGCGCCAGTCGCCGGCCGTATCCTGGAAGGCCGGAATGGCCAGCGCCAGCATCACCACAATGCCGCCGGCGCCGAGCGTAAAACCTTCGCTCAACACTTCTATGATGCCACGGCGCCAGCCGGATACGCGAAAGCGCCGCGAGAAGATCGTCGCGGATTCCCAGAATTGGCGCGCCTTGAAACCGATTTCGTAGAGCGAGGAATCGATCCACGCATCGAGCGCCAGCAGCCAGGCGGCGATCGGACCTCTTCTTTTGCGCGGTTCAGGACTGGCCATTCAAAAACCCGGCTCGGCTGTGGCGCGACCTGAAAACCGCAAGCGGGCAATTTCAGGGCGTCGTCGTCCCGACTATTCATCCATTTTGCCGACACTCACAAGGGCGGTGAGGACACAGGTGCGCTGTTTGTTGATGAAAGGGCAGGGCCAGATCCCGGCCTGCCAATTGGTGCCGATGACTGACAGCACGTGAACGCAAAGCCCGCGCCTCCGGCGGAGACGCGAGCTTTTTGCCACTGCGGCACGGGCGCCTCAAGCGGCGCGCAGGCTTTCTTTCGGGCGCAAGTTCTGGTTCATGCGGAACAGATTCAGTGGGTCGTAGCGCTTCTTGATTTCCAGAAGCCGCCGATAGTTGCCGCCATAGGCCGCTTCGATCCGGTCGACCTCGTCCTCCGGCATGAAGTTCACATAGGCGGTGCCGGCGGCATAGGGCTTGGCCGCCTCGTAGAGAGCACGAGCCCAGTCGATGCAGGCCTTGTCCATCGCCGGTTCGCGCCAGCGGGCGTGAACGTTCATGACGAAATGCGAGCTGCGCTGTGGAAACGCTGTTGCGTCCGCCTTGACGCGACCTGCCGCGCCGCCGACATGGCCGACGAATATCTCGCATTCGGGTCCTGGCAGCTTGGCTATTGCCCCCGTGACGACCGCAGCCGCCTCATCGGAAAGCTCGGTGAAGTCATGGCTCTTCCAGTAGTTACGGGCGCCGGGCGCAAGCAGCGGGTCGAATGCCTGCTGCCAGCCGGTGAACGGGTTGAGGCCGACGACATCGGCAATCGGCGTGCCGATGGCGCGAAGCTTGCGCGTCGCCTTTTCGCCCGCGCCGATGTCGCCGCAATAGCACATGGCCAGAACCAGCACCTCCTTGCCATGCCATTCGGCCGGCAGGAAGGCTAGCGGCGGCGCCTGCCGCATGACCACCCAGCAGGTCAACTCGTCAGGCGCGGTTTCGAGCGCCTTGCGATACTCCTTCAGCACCTTTTCGGCATCGGCGAAGGGATGGACGACAAGCCCCGCCAGCACTTGCGGTCCAAACTCGTGGAGTTGGAACTCGAATGCCGTGACGACGCCGAAATTGCCGCCGCCGCCGCGCAGCGCCCAGAACAAGTCTGGATTTTCGGTCTGACTGGCCCGCAGCAGTTTGCCGTCGGCGGTGACCACATCGGCGGAGGCAAGATTGTCGATGGTCAGCCCGAATTTGCGGGTGATCCAGCCGAAGCCGCCGCCCAGTGTCAGACCTGATATGCCGGTGGTCGAGTTAATGCCGGTCGGCATCACCAGCCCGAAGGCCTGCGTTTCCTTGTCGACATCGGCAAGCGTCGCGCCGGGTCCGACCCATGCCCGCCGGGCAGCGACATCGACCCGCACCGACTTCATCAACGACAGATCAATCATTAGGCCACCATCGCAGACCGCACTTCCGGCAATGTTGTGGCCGCCGCCGCGCACGGAGACGAGAAGCCTGTTTTCCCTGGCGAAATTCACGGCTTTGATGACATCGGATGCGCCGACGCAGCACACGATCAGCCCGGGCCGTCGGTCGACCGTAGCATTCCAGATAGTGCGTGCTTCGTTGTAAGCGGCATCGCCTTCGCTCAGCACTGTGCCGCGCAATTGTGCCGAAAATGCTTCCAGGGCTGCGGCGTCGACTGTCGTTTTGCCGCGTTCAAGCGTGGTGAGGCTCATGGTGTTCATGGTTTCCTCCCGATTTGCTGATGAGCCGTCCCCCCTCCAAAAACTTTTTCTACTGTGCGCTTATATTAGATATCGCGCAAGTTCTGGCCGGCGTTGGCGGCGCCTTAGCGGGCGTCTGCGGCCGATATTGTGATTGCATTGGCTTAGGCACTTGTTTCTGCCGGCCGGTGACCTCAACCGGTTTTTACGCCCGACCTTGCGTCGCACCCTTAGCCGCCAGGATGCCGATCATGCTGATGCGAATGTGACGAAGTAGCGTAGCGCTACCCCACCCCTTACGCCGGTTCGCGCTTCAGCGCCTGCGCCATGCAGTGGATGCCGCCGCCGGTCTTCGAAATCTCGCTCATGTCGACAGCCGCCACCTCGAAACCGCGCGCCTTGAGCTGGCCGATCAGCGTCTGGCTGGAGGTCGGCGCGATCACCCGGTCCTTGCCGAGCGACATGAAGTTGCAGCCGAGCGCCATCGTGTCCTGGAACGGCACGTCGATGATTTCGTGGCCCTTGCCTTTGAGCCAGTCGACAATGCCGGGCTCCGTGCAGGCGAGGCAGACGGCGGTCAGCTTTTCGGCGATCGGCACCACCATCAGGTCGATATGGACATAATACTCGTCGATGAACGCGATGCGGGTCTCCCAGCCTTCCTTGTCGAACCAGCCCTGTACCTGGCGCGCACCTTCCTCTTGCGTGCGGGCGCCGCCGCAGCCGATCAGTACGACGCCATCCTCGATGACGTTGAAGTCGCCGCCCTCGAACGTACCAGCCGTGACCATGTCGTAGATCGGGATGCCGAGCTTTTCGTAGGTGCGGATCGCGGCATAATTCTCGCCGCGCCGCCACCAGTTGGCCATGGCGGTGATGAAGGCGCCGTAGGGCGTCATGACGCTGGAATCACGGGAATAGACCTGCATCGGCAGTTCCGGCGTCGGCTCGTGCCAGTGGATGTTGACGCCGAAATGTTCGTAGGCGGCGACAAGGTCCTTGTGCTGCGCCTGCGCGATCTGCACGTTGCAAGGCGCCTCGCGCAGATGCTTTCGCGACAGCGAGCTGGTCGAGAGATGCCGCAGGAAGTTCGGCGAACCGAGCAAGACGTCGGTCAGCACGTCGGTCTCGTTGGCAAAGCCCCAGGCGGTCAGCGGCTTGGTGCCGCCTGCCGGGTTGCGGCGCTGCAGCGAAAACGGCTCGGCGACAATGCGGTCATGAACGGTCATGGGGTTCTCCTCGTGCTTTGATCATGTGTTTGATTGGACTGGCTGCTCGGGATCCACCAGTCGCGTCCGCGCGGGGTGGTGATATATTCAGGCCAGCGAAATCCAATCGGCGGCTCGTAGTCGCAGAGCGGCGCGACCCAGTTCGAACCGCCGATGCCACCGCCGGTGCGGGTAACGAACTCGTCCATCGCCGCCTCGCGGGCGGTTTCGTCCTCCAGCAGGCGGAGCGCCGCTAGCGCGACCGTCTTGGACGCGCAGATGACCATCGGGTCTATCGTGGCCGAAATGCCGCCCAACGCGTTCATTACCCACGACGGATAGGGGTAGCCGGTCTCCGAACGCAGTGCCGGGCGGGCGACATAGAAGCGCGCCGTCGGCGTATGCCAGCTCATGTCGGTGTAATCGTCGGAGGTCGAATTGACCTGTGAAGGCGGCAGATCGCGGCGCAGGATCGCTTCCGCCGCCTGCGGCTCGATCAGGCGCTCCAACTCTTCGATGAACGGCTCGTCGCTCGCCATGCGCCCGGCATTGACCTGTATCTCGCGCGCGACTGCCTTGGCCTCTTCGTCCCAGTGCGGCGGCCCGACGGTCGACAGTGCTTCATAGGCGATTTCGGCCATGGCATGGTTGGCAAGTCCCGGCCGTGACTTCGACACCCAATATCGCTCATGGCGGCAACCGCTCATGCTGGCAGCGGCCTCGGCATTGCGGTCGAGCACCGCGGTGACCTGCTCGGCCATGGCAAGCGTCGGCACGCGGATCATGTACTGGATCTCGGCCAGCCCCGCCGGCAGGTTGTCGGCGGTCGCCTGGCCGGCAGTCAGGATCGCCTCGCTGATCGACCAGCCGCCCTGGTGCGGCAGCATGGAATCGCGCAGCGCCTTGGAGGCCATGTACATCATCAACAATGCGTCGTTGGCACCGGGCGCGCGCGCCGCCGAATGCGCTTGCGGAATGGGTGCTGCACCTGCCGCCCGCGCCCAGCGCTCCGGCTGGTCGCAGATGAAGCGATAGATCATCGCGTAGGCCGCGCCGCAATGCGTGTCCCAGCGCGCCGTGTTGCAGAGCGGCAGCATGTAGAACGGATGGAAGGAGATCATGCCGGCAAGGCCGTCATAATAGCCCTTGGCTGCATGGATCGGCTTTGATCCGCGCACCTTTTCCGCCGGCTCGCCGGTGAAGCGCAACGTACCTGATATGCCATGGTGCTGCATCGCCGCCTTGGTCGCCAGCAGCCCGCCGAGGCTCGAAATGCCCAGCCCGGAATGTGGGTCGGTATGACCACCGGCATGTTCGGAAAGCCCCCGGCGCGGACGCTCGATCGTAGCGGCATCCTGGCAATTGCCCGGCACCGCGTCGTATTCGGCGTACATGCCAATGGTGGGGCCGGGGCCGTTGGTCCAGTGCGCGCAGAAGGCGGTCGGCATGCCGCCGGAACCTTCTTCGACGGAAAAGCCTTCGCGCCTCAGTCGCTCAACATACCAGGCGGCGGATTGATACTCGCGCCACGCGGTCTCGCCGAAATCGAAGATGGTGCGTGTCCAAGCGGACAGCAACGGTTGGATGCCGTCGAGACAGGCAAGGGCGGTTGCTTGCGCCGAGGTGGCCACCGGGTTCTCCATGGCATGAGAAGAAAGCAGTGAAGCGGTTCGCTAAAAAGTGATATGTTTTCCCGGTTCATGCAAATTCGGTTCACCTGAGGCTCCTTGCGCATACCATCGACACAAGCGCTGCGCGCGCTCGACAGCTTCGCCCGTCACGGCAGCGTCTGGCGCGCCGCCGACGAGTTGCACCTGACCCGCAGCGCCGTCAGCCACCAGCTTCGCCTGTTGGAGCGCGACCTCGGCTTCGATCTGCTCGAACGCATCGGCAAGGGCGTGGCGCTGACGCCGCGCGGCCAGCGCTACGCCAGCGACGTGCGCAAGGCGCTCACCGTTCTCGGCGATGCGGTGACGCGCGATGCCGGTACCGGCGTCGGCGGCTCGTTCGCCGTCAGTTGCACGCCCGGTTTCGCCTCGCTGTTCTTGTGCACCCATATCGGCGAGTTCCGGCAGATGTACCCTGACGTGGCGCTGCGCATCCTGACGCCACGCCGGCTGGATGATGTCAGCAATGCCGAGGCCGATGCCTTCATCGCCTTTGGTGTCGGAAATTGGCCGAACCGGGCGGTCGAGCTTCTGTGCGAGATTTCTTTCACGCCGCTGTGCAGCCCGACGCTGCTCAACAAGGTCGGTGGATTCTCCAAGCCAGCCGATGTTTTGCGCGCCAATCTCCTCCATCTCGGCGATACCGAGGATTGGGCGCGCTGGCTGGCCCTGTCCAAGGTGGAAAACCCCGATACAGAGGGCGGCATCTTCTTTTCGGACATGAACCTCGTCTTTTCGGCGGCGATTGCCGGCCAGGGCATTGCCATGGGCGACGAATTGACCAGCCGCCGGGCGCTGAGCGAGGGCCGGCTGGTCAGGCCGTTCGACATCGCGATCAAGTCGCCGCGCTCCTATTTCCTGGTTTCCGAACACGCCAAGGCTTCGCATCCGGTGCTGGAACCGTTCTCGGGTTGGCTGAGGTCGAAGCTCTCGGAGAACCGCATTCTGCCGTATTGAGGCAGGGTGGGCGCCATCTCGCCATAGATGAATGAAATTTGCCGGTCAGGCGAAAACTATTCGGTTGCGGTGAGCCTCCGCCCTGCCTACGATTTCTCTTGGAACTGAGGAAACAGGCAGGATGCAGCAACCCGGCCGGGCCGCAGAGATCAAGGCAATCGGGATCGGCAAGAGCTTCGGCTCGTTCCGTGCGCTGGACAATCTGTCGCTCGATATCGGCCGTGGCGAGTTCCTGACCCTGCTCGGGCCGTCCGGTTCGGGCAAGACCACCTTCCTGATGATCCTTGCCGGCTTCGTGCAGCCGACCGAGGGCCGGCTGTTCAGCGACGGCGTCGACATCACCGACCGGCCGGCCGAGCAACGCGCCGCCGGCATGGTGTTCCAGGGCTACGCGCTGTTCCCGCATATGAGCGTCGAAGCCAACATCGCCTTCCCACTCAAGGTGCGCAAGAAATCGGCCGCCGACATCAAGCGCCGTGTCGGCGAGATGATCGAACGTGTCGGCCTCAAGGGCCACGAGAAAAAACTGCCGGCGCAACTGTCAGGCGGTCAGCAGCAGCGCGTGGCGCTGGCGCGCGCGCTGGTGTTCGAGCCGGGCGTTCTGTTGCTCGACGAACCGTTTTCCGCACTCGACAAGGGCCTGCGCGGCCAGATGCAGGCCGAGATGAAGCGGCTGCACCAGGAGACCGGCACCACCTTCGTCTTCGTCACCCACGATCAGAGCGAGGCGCTGGCGCTGTCGTCACGCGTTGCCATCTTCAACCATGGCAAGCTGCTGCAGGTCGGAGCGCCCGACGAGGTCTACGACCGCCC
Organism: Mesorhizobium sp.; assembly: GCA_004017275.1. GTDB lineage: Bacteria > Pseudomonadota > Alphaproteobacteria > Rhizobiales > Rhizobiaceae > Mesorhizobium. The sequence goes on from SAKE01000001.1 coordinate 874,585, forward strand.
GGACAACCGCTTCGTCGCCGAGTTCCTCGGCGAGATCAACATGCTGCCACTGAAGGGGGTGCGCCCGGCCGACAATGGTTCGACAGGCCTCTGCGAAGATCGTGCGGTCTCCATGCACTGCAAGGCCGACCTGGTGCGCGGCGATGCAATCCTGGCCATCCGGCCCGAATACATGTCGATATCGGGCGAGGCGGCAGCCGGCGAGAACGGCATTGCCGCAACAGCCACCAACTCGACCTATCTCGGTGCTGCGACGCGGCTCGACCTGACGACGCGGCAAGGCGCCAAGGTCACGGTTTCGGTGCCCAACGAGGTGGCTGCCGCGGCGCTGAGCAAGGGCAACTCCGTCTGGCTCACCTGGCCGGCGGAAAAGGGTTTCCTCCTTCCGCATGGAGGACAATGACCAACGGTGGCGAAACATGCGAACCACCGTTTTCCGGTACTATCAACGACAAAAAAGGGGAACTGACATGACACATGATACCAAAAAACAAGCTATCGAAAGCCTGTCCGCGAGGGCAGGGCGCGGCGAGATCTCGCGCCGGCAGTTCACCCAGCTTGCGGCGCTCGTTCTGGCCGGCACGCCGATGCTGCTGCGCTCGACCGGCGCCTTTGCTGCGGCGAAGGAGTTGGTGCTGGTCAACTGGGGCGGTGACGCCATCACCGCCTATGACGCCGCCTATGGCCAGGCCTTCACCAAGGACACCGGCATCACCGTCAAGATGGACGGATCGGGTCCGACCGAAGGCGCCATCGCCGCGCAGTTCAAGAGCGGCGCGCCGACCTGGGACCTCGTCGACGTCGACCCGTTCTCGGCCATCACGCTCGGCGCTCAAGGGGCTCTCGAGCCGATCGACTATGCGATCGTCGACAAGAAGAAGATGCGCGAGGGCTTTGGCTGGGAATACGCCGCCTCGACCTATTTCTTCTCCTATGTCATCGCTTACGACTCCGAGAAATACGGCAAGGACGCGCCAACCGGCATGGCCGATTTCTTCGACGTGAAGAAATTCCCCGGCAAGCGCTCGCTCTACAAATGGGGCGTGTCGAGCTGGGAGGCCGCGTTGCTCGCCGACGGCATCGCGCCCGCCTCGCTCTATCCGCTCGATCTCAAGCGCGCGCATGACAAGATCGCTGCCTTCAAGGAAAACGTCGTTGCTTATTGGGGCGGCGGCGCCGAGAGCCAGAGCGTGCTGCTCAATGGCGAAGCCTCGATGGCGATCGTCTGGTCGACGCGTGCCTCGCTGATCGAGCAGGATAGCGGCGGCAAGATCAAGTTCATCTGGGACCAGGGGCTGATCTCGCCCGGTGCGCTCGCCGTGCTCAAGGGCAACCCCGGCGGCAAGGACGCGGCGATGAAGTTCATCGCCAGCGCCCAGGACCCTGAAAAGCAGTTGATCATGTTCGACAAGCTCGGTCAGGGCCCTGCCAATCCGGCCGCCGATGCGCTGATCCCGGCCGACAAGAAGCGCATCAATCCGGTCGACCCCGAGAACATGAAGAAGCAGATCCCGCTCGATATGGACTGGTACGCCAAGAATTACGGCGCTGCGCTCGACGAATACACCAAGATCATCTCCGCCTGACCAAGGCAGGGATAATCGAGCCGAGATGAGAGCATATCTCTCCGACAGGATGGGCGCGGCGCTGTTGATGGCGCCGCTGCTCCTGTTTCTTGTCCTGGCCTATGCCTGGCCGTTCCTTGGCGTCGTCAAATGGAGTTTTACGCTGCCGACGCCGGGGCTCGGCCAGTATGACGCCTTGCTCACCGACGATCTGGTACAGTCGGTGTTCATCCGCACGCTGCGCATCGCGGCGGTCGTCACCGTGGTTTCGGTGGCCGCCGCCTACGCCATCACGGTCGTCTGGGTGCGTGGAACTCCAGCACAGCGTCTGATCGCCGAGTTCTGCATTCTCGTTCCCTTCTGGATTTCCGTGCTGACCCGTGCCTTCGGTTGGGTGGCGCTGCTCTCCAATCGCGGCCTGATCAACACCTGGTTGCAGGCGATCGGCTTTATCTCCGAACCGTTGGCGCTGGTGCGCAACGAATTCGGCGTCATCGTCGGCATGACGCATTTCCTCATTCCTTTCGCTGTTTTTCCGCTGGCATCCGCCATGCGCAGCCTCGACGACCGCGTGCTCCTGGCGGCGCGCGGGCTCGGCTCCAGCCGCATACGCACCTTCTGGACCGTGTTCGTGCCGATGACGCGCTCCGGCATCATCGGCGCGGCGATGATCGTGTTCGTCTTCTCGCTCGGCTTCTTCGTCACGCCGGCGATCCTCGGTGGTGGCCGCAGCGTCATGATTGCCGAGCTGATCTATCTCAGGATCTTCCAGAGTCCCGACTGGGGTCTGGGCGCGGCGATCAGCGTCGTGCTGGTGCTGTTCGTCGGGGCGCTGATGGCGCTTTTGTTCCGCTATGTCAGACCGAAGCAGTTGATCTGATGCCGACCTACCGCCCCGGTCCCGTCTCGCTGATCATCGCTGCCTTCGTGGCGCTGTTCCTGCTGATGCCGCTGCTTGCGGTCATCCCCGTCTCGCTGACGCCGAGCCGCATGCTGGCCATGCCGTCGGGCGAACTGTCGCTGCGCCATTACCGGGCGCTGATCGAGGATCCGCGCTGGCTCCAATCGATCCTGCTCAGCGTTCGCATAGGCATCGTCAGCAGCGCCTTTTCCACGGTGCTTGCGCTGTGTTTCAGCCTCGGCGTCTGGATGTTCCAACCGCGCTTCACCGCAGCACTTGTCGGCTTCGTGCTGCTGCCGATGGTGGTGCCGCCTGTGGTCTCGGCGATCACGCTCTACTTCCTGTTGACCTCGATCTCGGGGTTCAGCTCGTTCTTCGGGTACGACACCTGGCTTGGCGTCGCCATGGCGCATTCGGTGATGACTGTCCCTTTCGCCACCGTGCTGATGCTGGTCTCGCTCAGCCAGCTCGACCGCCGCATCGACCTCGCCGCGCGCGGCCTGGGTGCAACTGTCTGGGAGCGCGCCACCCGCATCATCATGCCCAACATCAAATTCGGCATCGTCACAGCGGCGTTGCTGTCGTTCGTGCTGTCCTGGGAAGAAATCGGCGTCACCCTGTTCATCACCTCGGTCAACGCCATCACGCTGCCCAGGCTGATGTGGATGGGCCTACGCGACAACATCGACCCGGCGATCGCCGCCCTGTCGGTGATCCTGATCATCATCACCGTGCTGGTGCTGGCGGTGCGCAGTTTCGTAGTCCGGATGCGTGGGGCGCAGTGAGAAGGCAAAGCGTAACGCAGGCCCGCTGAAGACCTTCCCGTCCTGTCGGACATCTCGCCCACGAGGGCTTCGGACTAGCCCATCGCGCGGCGGATTGTCCTGGACAGGCCGGCAAGGAATGCCGGTCTGGACGATGCGTCGAGCTTCCACGACAGCACCGCCATGGCCATTTGCCGCGGCAGCATGCCGACCGACAGGAACCAGGCGGCAAGCACGGCACGGCGGCGCAGGGACGCCGTCATTTCGAGGCTGGCGACAGCGCCCGCCGCCGCGAGCGCCAGCCGGGAATCGTCGGCCACGGGGTGCCGGTGCCTGTCCGCGCAGAGCGACGCCAGCCGTTCTTCCAGGTGAACCGGATCATGGCGAACAACGTCTGCCGGCACGACGGTTAGACCGGCCTGCGATGCCTGGTCCGACAGCGCCTCCATGCGGCGAAAATCGTGCTCTACCCGCCAGCGTGCCCGCTCGGCGAGCTTTTCACCGAAAACCGAATGGTTGGCGCCGTGGATCCGGTAAGCGCCGACACATTCATCGATGGACTGGACTTGGCCATAGAGCGGCGCCAGCGTCGCAAGATAGCCGTCGGCGCCCTGGCGGAAATCCGTTTCCGGTATCGGCATGATCGATTCCAGGATCGTCCGGTCAAAGGCGAGCCCGCTGGTCACGGTCGTCTGGTAGCGCCCCTTGTGTAGCAATTTCGGCATGACATCGCCGCTGTCGAAGGGCAGTTCCGGCCGCGGAAAGACGTCCTTGATACGTTGCCGGTCATCGACGATGTGCAGTCTGGATTGCACTTGGGCGGTTGCCGCGTCCCAGGTGTCGACGATTGTGGAGACGGCTTCCGGATAGAGATAATCGTCGGCGTCGAGGAAGAGGACGATGCTGCCCGCACTCGCGGCAAAGCCGGTGTTGAAGGCGGCTGCATGCCCGCCATTCTTTCGTCGCGGACAAGCGACGATCCTGTCGCCGTAGGATTCCATGATGGTCATGGAATTGTCCTGCGATGCATCGTCCACGACGATGACTTCGACGTCGTCGTGGTCCTGCCCCAGGGCGCTGTCGATGCTGCGCTCCAGGAACCGCGCGTAATTGTAGTTCGGAATAATGATGGAAACCGGGATTTTGTGGGGCATAGACTGCATCGCATTCGACCTCGCATCTTGCTTTGCTTTCGGCGAAATCCGCTCATGGGCTGCCTCGTCTTCAAGTTCGCTCCGCGAGTTGCCCGAGGAAAAGCCCCGCCTTTTCGTCGGGAGACGGATCACGTCTCTTCGCGACTTCATGCAAAGCCGCTATCGCCTTCGAGGATCGTGGTGGCCGATTAAGTCAAGTGCGTCGCCGGCCAGCAAAAGCTCCGACGCTCCCGGCCATAGATCAAGCGCGACGGAAGTGGCGTCGCGTTCGGAAGGCATGTCCGATACTGGCCTTCGAATGCGGCTGGAACAAGCCCCTATCCAAAAATTGACGTGCCGACGCGTGGCCAGGGCAATGTCGGGCGAACTAAACAAACCTCACGGAGACGCGGCCAAACCTGCCCAGATCGCCGATGACTTCGTCGCCTGCCTCGACGCTTATCGGCGTCACGCAGGTGCCTGTAATCACCACCTGTCCCGGTTGGAGCGCTATGCCCAAGCCCGACAGTTCGTTGACGATCCATGTGAGCGCGATGCGAGGATCGCCCAACACGGCCGCCCCCGATCCGCTATGCTGCGACTTTCCGGAAACGAAAGCGACCACCGGGTGCTTCGCCAGATCCACGTCGCGCCAATCGCCTTCTACAGCCTCGCCGATGACAAACAGATTGGCACAGGCATTGTCGGCTATGAGCTGCGGCGCCCCGACGGCGCAGAAATCCTCATATCGCGAGTCCGGTATTTCGATCGCCGGGTGCAGGGTTGCCACGGCTTCCATCACCTCGGCGATGTCATAAGGTGCCGGACGAGGCGGCAGCTGGCGGCCGAAACGGAATGCGAATTCGATCTCGGCCACGCGCATCTTGCTCGTCGCCAGGGAAACGGTTCCGCCAACCTCGACCGCTTTTTCGGCCAGGAGACGACCGGCCATCGGGCCGTCGACGTTGATATGCCTTTGTCCGGCCAGACTGGTCGCGGCAATCTTCCAGCCGAAAAGCGGAGCCACCGAACGATCCATCACATGCGACTGGATGGCGTAACCTTCGGCCCGCGTTTGCGGCCTTAGCTCCTCGGGTATGGCTTCGAGACGGGTGCCTTTGTCCCAATGGCCCACTAACAACTGCGACGCGGCCCTGGCCTTTTCTGGATCAAGCATCATCAGCTCCGGAAATCAAAGGAAACGCCCCCCGCTGACCACCGCTTCGTGGATCAAAAGCCGGCAAGGAATATTCCGTCATGTGGGCCATATGTAGCAAGGCTAGGTGACTGGGAATCGAGAGTCCACATTCACGCTCCGTTTCGCCAATCATGGCTGGCCTGCCATCTGTCAGGCCGCAGTGCCTTCATCATCACGGTGCTGAGTGCTTGCGCTTCGCTGCTTCATCGTTAGGCTGCGCGGCGCCCGCTGATTGGATAAGCCGGGCAGAAGCCGGATACGCTTGAGCGGCGGTTCTGGCGCGGCAATGATCCGCAAGGCCGCGACAGGGAGGAAGAAACGATGACCGCGTCCGGCGATTTGCAACAGGCGTTGTTCCAGAGGCTGAGAAGCGACGCATCGCTGTCGGCGCTGCTGGGCGGCGCCGGATTGCTCGAGCAGCCAGCCGACAATGCCGCTTTTCCCCACGTGACGTGTGGCCAGACAAGTGCCTTCGACTGGGATACGGGCGCCGAAAACAACGACGATCAGTTGATCACACTGCACGTCTGGTCGAAAGCTCAGGGCGACGCTGAAACGCTCGCCATCATGGATGCCATCAAGGCGCGCCTCGCCGATGCGGTGCTGGTGATTGGTCCTCGCGGCCAGACACGACTGTCGCTCGAATTCACCGAGGCCCGCCATGACGAGGAGCTTCTGGTGCATCATGGGCTGCTGCGTTTTCGCGCGATAACACAGGAAAACGCCTGATGCGCTTTCAATATGGTCGAAACGGAGTCTAGACTGGACCTTCGCGGGATTTCGCCGGGTTGGGGCGGTGAAATCTCAGATTGACTGTCTCGCGTTGCAGGGGTGTGGCGAGGATGTTTTCAGCGGCGTTCACTGTTCATTTCACGTTCAGCACCGATGGTTTACAACGCCGACTATGAAAACGCTTCGCTCCCACTTCCGAACCGCGACACTGGCGCTTTGTGCTGCCGGACTGTTTGCGTCGCAGGCGATGGCGATGCCGGTCGTAGCGCCTGACCAGGCCGGCCCGATCGTGCTGGCGGCATCCGATTGCTACGCCATAGGCCAGCAGGTGGCCGAACAGAATGGCGGAACGCTGGCCAAGGCATCGCAATCGACACGCGGCGGCCAGCCGGTTTGCGTCATCGTCGTTCTCGTTCCGGGCAAGGACGGACAGCGTCCGCGCCGTTCCGAAATCGTCGTGCCGCTGAACTGATCCAATCTTCCAACTTACAGACCTCCGTTTCCCAGGCCGCCGGAATCGGCCTATATCTCGCCTAGCTCTTCAACAGGTACTGATCTCCGCATGCGCGTACTCGTCGTCGAGGATGACAAGGATCTCAACCGGCAGATATCGGATGCGCTGGTCGATGCCGGCTATGTCGTCGATCGTGCCTTCGACGGCGAGGAAGGCCATTTCCTCGGCGACACCGAGCCTTACGACGCCGTGGTGCTCGACATCGGCCTGCCGCAAATGGACGGCATCAGCGTCGTCGAACGCTGGCGCCGCGGCGGCCGCAAGATGCCGGTGCTGATCCTGACGGCGCGCGACCGCTGGAGCGACAAGGTCTCCGGCATCGATGCCGGCGCCGACGACTATGTCACCAAGCCGTTCCACATCGAGGAGGTGCTGGCGAGGCTACGGGCCTTGATCCGGCGCGCTGCCGGCCACGCCTCGTCCGAACTGACCTGCGGGCCGCTGCGCCTCGACACCAAGGCCTCCAAGGCCGACGTCGACGGCGTGCCGCTCAAACTGACGTCGCACGAATTCCGCCTGCTTGCCTATCTGATGCACCATATGGGCGAGGTCGTCTCGCGGACGGAACTGGTCGAGCATCTCTACGACCAGGATTTCGACCGCGATTCCAACACCATCGAGGTCTTTGTCGGGCGGCTGCGCAAGAAGATGGGCATCGACATGATCGAAACCGTGCGTGGCATGGGCTACCGCATGCGTGAGCCGGAGGCGTAACTCGGAACCGCTCAAACCAACCGCAAGGACGCCGCTTTCGCTGCGTTTGTGGCCGCGTTCGCTGACGTTCCGCGTCATCGCCTTTTCCACGGTCTGGGCGATCGTGACGCTCGTCGTCATCTTCACCCTGATTACCACGCTCTACCGCCAGGCCAGCGAGCGCGGCTTCGACAGCCTGCTTTCCGCGCATCTGTTCAATTTGATCGGTTCCATCGGCATTTCCGACAGCGGTGCGCTGACCGGCGCGCCAGACCTCGGCGACCTCAGATTCTCGGAGCCGAATTCGGGCTGGTATTGGTCGGTTGAGCCCGCTTCGGAAGGCGTGCATGGCGATCTCCACTCGTCGTCGATGACCACGACGATCCCGTCGCCAAGCGTTGCCGATGTACCGTTCAATGCCAGCTTCCAGCGCAGCTATCCGGCCGAAGGCATCGATGGCGAGCAACTCGAAGTGTTCGAGAGCGAATTCGTTCTCGATGCCAAGAACCGCGCCGCGCGCTTCCGTGTCATGGGCAACCAGAGCGAACTCGAACAGGAAATCGCCACCTTCCAGCGCCGCCTGCTGACCTATCTCTCGTTGTTCGGCGTCGGCATGATCGCCATCAACGCGATCGCCATCCTGCTCGGCCTGCAGCCGCTGCGCCGGGTCAGGAACGCGCTTGCCATGGTGCGCGAGGGCACCGCGCAGCGGCTCGACGGCCGTTTCCCGGCCGAGATCGAACCGCTTGCCAACGAGACCAATGCGTTGATCGAAAACAACAGGCGCATCGTCGAGCGGTCGCGAACACAGGTCGGCAATCTCGCCCATTCGCTGAAGACGCCGCTGGCGGTGCTGCTCAACGAGGGCCGGGCGCTTGGCGGCGCCAAGGGACAGCTGATCGCCGAACAGGCCGCTTCCATGCAGAAGCAGGTCGAGCACTATCTCCAGCGTGCCCGTGTCGCGGCGCAACGCGACAGCGTCGTCTACCGCACGCCGGTGGCGCCGCTGGTGCAGCGCATGGTGAGGGTTCTGCAGAAGCTCAACCCGCAGACAAACCTGTCGCTATCGCTGCCGGCGACCGAGATCGTCTTTGCCGGCGAGCGCGAGGACCTTGAGGAATTGCTGGGCAATCTTCTCGAAAACGCGATGAAATGGGCAAAGAGTTCGGTGCTGGTCTCAGTCGTGCCTTTGACCGGCAAGGATGACCCGGCCGGCCTGTTCGAGATCGGCATCGAGGATGACGGCCCGGGCATTCCCGAGGACAAGGCGCGCGAGGCACTGAAGCGCGGACGGCGCCTGGACGAGACAAAGCCCGGAACAGGTCTGGGGCTGGCCATTGTCGCCGACCTCGTCAACGAGTATGGAGGCGTTCTGGCGCTCGAACGGTCCGGCATGGGCGGATTGAAGGCGGTGGTGCGATTGCGGAGCCTTCAGTAATGCTTAGCCAAGCGGCCGGCAGCCAAATTTCCGACAAATATCAATACTATGGCCACGCCGACTTCTTCGATGGCGCGGCCCCCGGCTCATCCATAACAGGCTCCAACTCAAGAAAACCGGTTGTTGGCATGAAGATTCGCGTCGCGCTTGTTTCCGCATTGCTGGCCGTTTCCGGCTGCACCACCTTGAGCGGAAAGGGACCCACCGTCGCACCGACACCGGCCTCGACGCCACCTTCCAGCGGCAAGGTAACCACGACGATCATCTCGGCGATGGGCGGTGGTCTCGTCGGCGGATCGATTGGCGCCGGCCTCAGCGAGACCGAGAAGCGCAGTGCGCTCGAGGCTGAATACAAGGCGCTCGAATATACGACCAGCGGCCAGAAGGTGACGTGGAAGGGCGCCCAGGCTTCGCGCTACGGCGAGGTGGTTCCGGCCCAACCCTACCGCGTTGGTTCGCAGGACTGCCGCCAGTACACGCAGACGGTGTTCACCGGCGGGGGCGGCGTGACGGCGCGCGGAACCGCTTGCCGCAATGCCGATGGCAGCTGGACGCCGCTGACCTGACGACCGTCTGCCCCGCCCCGGGCTCCGAACTCAGCTTAACAAAAGACCTGACGACAGCCAGTTCGGCGGTGTCGGCAGTTTTGTGCCGGGAGCTTTTCGGGATAGGAATTTTTTCTTGACTCTGTGCCGTCAGCTATGGTACATATTTGTCCATGGTGCTGATTTGCGCCAGTGACCCGTCGCACAGGCGGGTTTTTCGTTGAATGCTCCGTCAGCCAACGCGCCGGCGAAGGCTCCGAAGGAACCCGTTAACCCGAGTTCGTAGCCCATCTGCCGGCGGTCGGCGCCTGGCGCTCCCGTCAAAGCGTCGCAGGATGCATGTGTTGGCAGCGCAGGGCTCCGCCTTTATTGGAAGTACCATGCTGTTCTGGGTCATAGCCGCAATCCTCACGCTGGGCGCAAGCCTGGCGGTGCTGCTGCCGCTGGCCGGTGGCTCGAAGAGCGCGTCGTCGAGCGGCGATCACGATCTCGAAGTCTATCGCGACCAGTTGTCCGAGCTTGACCGCGACGCCGCGCGCGGCTTGATCCAGCCGGCGGAAGCCGCCGAGGCGCGCGCCGAGATCGCTCGCCGTATCCTTCGCATCGATGGATTGGCCAGCAAGATGCCTGTTGGCCGAGCCTCGGTCGCGGCAAGGCTGGTGGCAACCATGGCCGTGCTGGCGGTCCCGCTGGTCAGCTGGGGCCTTTATGTCAAGCTCGGTTCTCCCGACCTGCCGTCGCAACCGCTGAGCGAGCGGTTGGCCAAGAATCCGGCCGACAGTTCGGTCGACGAACTGGTCGCGCGGGCGGAAGCCCACCTTGCCGCCAATCCTTCCGACGGTAGGGGATGGGATGTGCTGGCGCCCGTCTATCTGCGCATGCAGCGCTTTTCCGACGCGGCGGCCGCCTATCGAAATGCCATTCGCCTTGATGGCGACAGCGCTGTCCGCCAGGCCGGTCTTGGCGAGGCAATCGCTGGTGCGGCCGGCGGTATTATCTCGGCCGACGCCCAGGATGCCTTCGAGGCGGCCCTGAAGCTCGATCCGGCCAATGCGAAGGCGAGCTTCTATTTGGCCATGGCCTTGGCGCAGGAGGGCCGCGCCAAGGAGGCGGCCGCGGCCTGGCAAGCGCTGCTGGGCAAGCTGCCGCCGGAGTCGCCATGGCGCGGTGCGGTCGAGCAGGCGCTGGCCAAGTCCGGCAGCCCCGAAGTCGCTTCCGGCGGCACCACCAACGGTCCCGATGCCAGCGATATCGACGCTGCATCCTCGATGTCGCCGCAGGACAGAGAGGCCATGATCAACACGATGGTTGCAGGCCTCGACGACAAACTGCGACAAAATCCGCGTGACCCGGAAGGATGGATGCGGCTTGTTCGTTCCTATGTCGTGCTGGGCAAGGCCGATCAGGCGCGTGAGGCGCTCGGTCGCGCGATTGCCGTCTTCGGCGCCGACAGTGATGAAGCCAGGAAATTCACCGCTTTTGCCGCCTCGCTTGGCCTGACGGCAACGGAGTAGAGCAAGACATGACGCGCAAACAGAAACGATTGTCGGTGATTGCCGGCGGGCTGGCTTTCCTGGGCGCCGCCACCGGGCTGACCTTCTACGCGCTTGGCCAGAAGGCGTCCTATTTCTACATGCCGGCCGATCTGACGACCGCCAGTGTCCAGCCAGGCCAGCGCATCAGGCTGGGCGGGTTGGTCGAAAAGGGCACGATCCAGCGCGAGCAGGGGGCGACGGTCGCCTTTTCCGTGACCGACACGCACAAATCGGTCAAGGTCACCTATACCGGCATCCTGCCCGACCTTTTCCGCGAAGAGCAGGGCGTCATCACCGAGGGTACTTTCGGCCCGGACGGCGTCTTTGTTGCCGACAGCGTGCTGGCCAAGCATGATGAGCGCTACATGCCCAAGGAGGTGGCGGACGGGTTGAAGGCCAAGGGCGTCTGGCAGGAGAGCAAGAGTGAATAGCTCCGGCAGGAGAGCAAGTGTGAGTTACAGGCATGGTTGAAACCGGCCATTTCGCCCTGGTCCTGGCGTTTGCGCTGTCGTTGGTGCAGACGATCGTGCCGCTGTTTGGCGCATGCCTGAACAACCAGCGCCTGATGGCCGTCGGTGGCCCGGTTGCCGTGACCGGCTTTGCCTTGACGGCGCTGTCCTTCGCAGCACTGGCAAGCGCCTATGCGAGTTCCGATTTCTCGGTGGCGAGTGTGTGGGAAAACTCGCATTCACTGCAGCCGCTGATCTACAAGATCACCGGAACCTGGGGCAATCATGAAGGCTCGATGCTGCTCTGGGTGCTGATTCTGACCTTCTTCGGCGCGCTTGTCGCGGCCTTCGGCTCCAACCTGCCGGCGACGCTGCGCGCCAATGTGCTTGCTGTGCAAGGTGCGATCGGCGCCGCCTTCTTCCTGTTCATCCTGGCGACGTCCAATCCCTTCATCCGGCTCAATCCAGCGCCGATCGAGGGCCGCGATCTCAACCCGATCCTGCAGGATCTCGGCCTCGCCATCCACCCGCCGTTCCTCTATCTCGGCTATGTCGGCTTCTCGATCTGCTTTTCCTTCTCGGTCGCGGCCCTCATTGAAGGCCGCATCGACGCGTCCTGGGCGCGCTGGGTGCGGCCGTGGACGCTGGTCGCCTGGATGTTCCTGACCGGCGGCATCGCCATGGGATCGTACTGGGCTTACTATGAACTCGGCTGGGGCGGTTTCTGGTTCTGGGATCCGGTCGAGAACGCCTCCTTCATGCCGTGGCTGGCCGGCACCGCGCTGCTGCACTCGGCCATCGTCATGGAAAAGCGCTCTGCGCTGAAGATCTGGACGCTGCTGCTTGCCATCCTCACCTTTTCGCTGTCGCTGCTAGGCACCTTCCTTGTGCGTTCGGGCGTCTTGACCTCGGTGCACGCCTTCGCCACCGATCCGACGCGCGGCGTCTTCATCCTGTGCATCCTGACGCTGTTCATCGGTGGCTCGCTGGCGCTGTTTGCGCTGCGAGCCTCCCGGCTGACGGCCGGTGGCCTGTTCCATCCGATTTCGCGCGAAGGCGCACTTGTCCTCAACAATCTGTTCCTGACCACGGCGACCGCGACCGTGCTCGTCGGCACACTCTATCCGCTCGCCGTCGAGGCCTTTTCGGCTGACAAGATCTCGGTCGGCGCGCCGTTCTTCAACCTGACCTTCGGACCGCTGATGGTGCCGCTGCTGCTGGTGGTTCCGTTCGGGCCGCTGCTGGCCTGGAAGCGCGGCGATGTCATTGCCGTCGCGCAGCGCCTGATGGTGGCCTTTGCCGCGGCGCTCCTGGCAACGCTGGTCACCGCTCTGTTCATCGACGGCGCCTCGGTGTTCGCGGCCTTGGGTGTCGGCCTTGCCGTCTGGCTGATCCTTGGCGCGCTCACCGACCTCGCCGTCAAATCCGGATTTGGCAATGTTACGGCGGGAATCATGGTCAGGCGCCTGCTTGGCTTGCCGCGCTCGGTTTTCGGCACCGCCTTCGCCCACCTTGGCCTCGGTCTGACCACGCTTGGCATCGTCGGCACGCTCTGCTTCGGCACCGAGAAGATACTGTCGATGCATGCTGGCGAGACCGTCGAACTCTCCGGCCATACGCTGCGTTTCGTCGGGCTTTATCCGGCCCAGGGACCCAACTACGCCGAGGACCGCGGCCGCTTCGAACTGATCGGCGTCAGCGGCAGTCCTGTTGGCGAAATCAGCTCCGCCAAGCGGTTTTATCCGGTGCGGCAGATGACGACGACGGAATCCGGCATCAGGACGATGGGCCTCTCCCAGCTCTACATCTCGCTTGGAGACGAGGGCAAAGACGGCTCGGTCGTGGTGCGCCTGTGGTGGAAGCCGCTGGTGACGTTGATCTGGGGTGGCGGCCTGGTGATGATGGCGGGCGCGGCCATGTCACTGATGGACCGGCGGCTGCGCATCGGCGCGCCATCGCGCCGGCGCAAGCAAGCGAGTGCGGTGACGTCCGCGGATCTGCCATGAACGTACGGTTTTCTCTGGCCTCGATTGTCCTGCTGCTGGCACTGTTCTTTGCCGGCACGGCAATGGCGGTGAAGCCTGACGAGATGCTGGCCGATCCGGCGCTTGAAGCGCGGGCGCGGGCGCTGTCTGAAGGCCTGCGCTGCATGGTCTGCCAGAACCAGTCGATCGACGAATCCGATGCCGACCTTGCCCGCGACCTGCGCGTCCTTGTGCGCCAGCGCCTCGTCGCCGGTGATACCGACCAGCAGGTGATGGATTACGTCGTGTCGCGCTATGGCGAGTTCGTGTTGCTGAAACCGCGTTTCGACCTGCGCAATGCGCTGCTTTGGGGCACACCTGTCCTGCTGTTGCTGGCTGGCGGCGTTTTCATTGTGCTGACCGCGCGGTCGCGCCGCGCGCTGGCGACAAAATCGCTGTCCGCCGAAGAACAGGCATCGTTGGACGCCATATTGCACCGCGACTGACGCCGCGGTCGCTGCCAAACATTACCAAAGTTTCATGTGTCGGAAATGGCGCTGTAATGTGCGCCACTCTAATTCTCCTGTCCGAGGATGCCGATCAGCAGCGTCCATTTGAAAGAGGATACGAAACCCATGAATGTTGCCCCCAATTCATATTCCGTCACCCGTAAGCGTCTCATGGCTGCCGTCGCGTCGATAGCCGTGGCAGGTGCGATCGGCGTCGGCGCGCTGACCAGTGGAACCAGCCCTGTTCTGGCCGACGCCGTGCGCGTCGAGGCGCCGCAGGTGCCGGGTTTCGCCGACGTCGTCGAGCGCGTTTCTCCCGCCGTTGTGAGCGTCAAGGTCAAGGCCAAGATCAGTCCGGCGGCGGATGACGGCTCCGACCAGTCCGACGATCAGGACGGCATGAACAACCTGCCTGACAATCCGCAGTTGCGGCGCTTCTTCAAGGAATTCCGCGGCTTTGGCGATCAGGACGGCCAAGGCGGCAACAGGCGATTCAGCCACCGCGACCACAACAACGACCAGCCGCGGCCGGTTGCTCAAGGGTCGGGCTTCTTCATCTCCGATGACGGCTATCTCGTCACCAACAATCACGTCGTTTCGGAAGGCTCGGCTTTCACCGTGGTGATGAATGACGGCAAGGAACTCGACGCCAAGCTGATCGGCACCGACCCGCGCACCGATCTCGCCGTGCTCAAGGTCGACGGCGTCGGCAAGTTCACCTATGTTGACTTCGCCGACGATTCCAAGGTCCGCGTCGGCGACTGGGTGGTGGCTGTCGGCAATCCGTTCGGCCTCGGCGGCACCGTCACCGCGGGCATCGTCTCGGCCCGCGGCCGCGACATCGGCGCCGGCCCGTATGACGACTTCATCCAGATCGATGCCTCGGTCAATCGCGGCAATTCGGGCGGCCCGACCTTCAACCTCAACGGCCAGGTCGTCGGCATCAACACCGCGATCTTCTCGCCGTCCGGCGGCAGCGTCGGCATCGCCTTCGACATTCCCGCCTCGACCGCCCAACAGGTCGTTCAGGACCTGATGAAGAGCGGTTCCGTTCAGCGCGGCTGGCTCGGTGTCGAAATCCAGCCGGTCACATCCGATATCGCTGAATCGCTCGGTCTGAAGTCCAACAACGGCGCGCTGGTTTCCAGCGCCCAGGACGACGGTCCCGGCAAGAAGGCTGGCATCACGGCCGGCGACGTGATCACCCAGGTCGACGGCAAGGACGTCGCCTCGCCGAAGGAACTGGCCCGCTTGATCGGTGCCTACTCGCCCGGCAAGTCGGTCGACGTCACCGTGTGGCGCGACGGCAAGAGCCAGGCGGTCAAGGTCGATCTCGGCAAACTGCCCTCGAGCGACAAGCAGGCTTCGAACGACCAGCAGCAGCCCGCCGCTCCGGTCAAGCCCGACACGCTGGCCGATCTCGGCCTGACCGTCACCAAGTCCGAAAACGGCAAGGGGCTGGTGGTGACCGACGTCGATCCCGACAGCGATGCCGCCGATCGCGGCATCCAGCCGGGCGACGTCATCACGTCAGTCAATTCGACCGAAGTGAACGGCACCGACGACGTCACCAAGGCGATGACCGATGCGGTCAAATCCGGCCGCAAGGCAGTGCTGATGCAGATCACCCGCGACGACACCAATCGTTTCGTCGCGCTGCCCGTCGCCAAGGGCTGACGCCGGCTCCGGAGCTGGGGTTCGGCTTCGGAAGCTTTTCGACTTTTCCAGTGCGGCAGTTTCAAACACCCCCGAGCCGCCGCACGGGAAAGCATGGAGGAGCGTGCGTTAGTCAGTCATCGTGCTCTCCCCTGGCGGCAGCGGGCCTCCCATCGTCCGCTGCCGCACAATTCAAAAGCCCTCAGCGGTCTGATGCAACGACATCGGGAGCGAGGACTTTATCGCGCACGGCTATCGGATGATCTTGATCGCGAGGCGCTTGGCAAAGGCCACAATGCAGATGTCTGCCACTCAACCTTCCGGCGAAATCGCGTATAACAGCCCTATGAAGATTCTCGTCATAGAAGACGACCGCGAGGCTGCGGATTACTTGCAGAAAGCCTTTACCGAGGCCGGCCACACAGCGCATGTCGCCGGTGACGGCGAAACCGGCTTCGCGCTCGCCGATGCCGGCGACTACGACGTGATGGTCATCGACCGGATGATGCCGCGCCGCGACGGCCTGTCGGTCATTGCCGGTCTGAGATCCAGGGGCAATACGACGCCGGTGCTGATCCTGTCGGCGCTCGGCGAGGTCGATGACCGGGTTACGGGCCTGCGCGCCGGCGGCGACGATTATCTGACAAAGCCTTATGCTTTTTCCGAGCTTCTGGCCCGCGTCGAGGTCCTTAACCGCCGCGCCAGCGCCAAGGAAGCCGAAACCGTCTACCGCGTCGGCGATCTCGAACTCGACAGGCTGTCGCATTCGGTCCGCCGCGCGGCGCGTGAGATCACGCTGCAGCCACGTGAATTCCGTCTGTTGGAGTATCTGATGCGGCATGCCGGTCAGGTGGTGACCCGTACCATGCTGCTCGAAAACGTCTGGGATTATCATTTCGATCCGCAGACCAACGTCATCGACGTCCATGTCTCGCGGCTGCGCGGCAAGATCGAGAAGGGCTTCGACAAGCCCATCCTGCACACGGTTCGCGGCGCTGGCTATATGCTGAAGAGCGGCTAGAGCATGATGCCAAAAAGTTGCAGACTTTTTGGACACACATCATGCGTAAACAATGGGTTAGAGTGAAATGGTGATGCCATACTCTTGCATTTCACACTAGCAGCATGGCTCTTTCCGTGCCAGCCATCATGAAGACGACGGCAGCGCGGCTTTCGGCGCTCTACCTCCTGCTCTTCGCGCTCTGCGCGGTGGCGCTCGTCTTCTACATGACCTCGCTGTCGGCGCGCATGCTGACCGCGCAGACCCAGGACACCATCAATGACGAGGTGCTCGGTCTGGCTCGCGCCTATCAACGCGGCGGCCTGCCGGTGCTGGTCCGTGTGGTCGAGGCGCGCTCGCGCCAGCCCGGCGCAAACCTCTATCTGATCGCCGACGCCAACGGCCAGATACTGACCGGCAATGTGCAGAGCCTGGAGCCGGGCGTACTCGAAACCGAAGGCTGGACCAACAGCCCGTTCTCCTACCAGCGCTTTGGCGAAGGAGAACTCGAGCGTCTGCGCAATCTGCCCGCCGAGCAGGGCAGCACCCAATCCGAACAGAGCGATGTGCAGGCGCAGGGCGAAAAGGGCCACAACGCCATCGCGCTGGTGCTGCGGCTGCCGAACCAGATGATCATGCTGGTCGGTCGCGATCTGGGCGAACCGGAGCGGTTCCGCGCTGTCATCCGCCGCGCTTTGATGCTGGCGCTGGGCATGATGGGGCTTGGCGGGTTGCTGATCTGGTTCTTTGTCGGCCGTGCCGCGCTGAAGCGCATCGACAGCGTGTCGGAAGCCAGCCGCCGCATCATGGGCGGCGACCTGTCGGGCCGACTGCCGGTGACCGGCGCCGGTGACGAGTTCGACCGGCTGTCCGAAAATCTAAACGTCATGCTGGCCAGGATCGCCACGCTCAATGAAGGCTTGAAGCAGGTTTCCGACAACATCGCGCATGATCTGAAAACGCCACTGACCCGATTGCGCAACCGGGCCGAAGCGACGCTTTCGGGCAAGCACAAGCCCACCGACTACCGCCAGGCCCTGGAAGGCACCATTGCCGAGTCCGACCAGCTGATAAAGACCTTCAACGCCATCCTGATGATCTCTAGGCTGGAGGCTGGCTACTCCTCGGAGAACACCAGCCGCGTCGACCTGGCGGAGGCCGTGCGCGATGTCGTCGAGCTTTATGAGCCGGTGGCCGAGGAGGCAGGCGTGTCGCTGGAGGCAGACATGCGCGACGCGATCTTCGTCAACGGCAACCGCGAACTGATAGGCCAGGCGCTGTCCAACATCGTCGACAACGCCATCAAATATTCGACCGACGCCAATGCCAAGCCGGCCGTGCGCGTGGCACTTGAACGGGCCGGTGCGGACGTCCGTCTCTCGGTTGCCGACAATGGCCACGGCATTCCCGACGATGGCGACCGCGCCCGCGCGACGGAACGTTTCGTGCGGCTGGAGAAGAGCCGTTCGCAGCCGGGTTCCGGCCTTGGCCTCAGCCTTGCCAAGGCCGTCATGACTTTCCACAATGGCCGGCTTGATCTCTTGCCCGGCAATCCCGGACTATCAGTGGTCATGAGTTTCCCGGTACGGGAGGATCACTGATGGGCGCGGCTGTGAGGGCGACGGATTGGCTGCTGAAGCCGTCGACCAACCTTGTTCCGCTGGACGAGGACCGTGCGCGGCAGGAACTGGTCGAGATCGCTTCCGCGGCACGTGAAGAAGAGCTGACGCGGCTGGCCAAGTTCCTGGTAGACAAAGGGTCAGCTCAGGATTTCCTCGCCGCCGTCTTCGATCTGTCGCCGTTCTTGCGCGATACCGCACGTCGCCGGCCGCAAATCCTGGACGGGCTGTTCGACCAGACGGTCGAGGATCGGCTGAAGGCGATCGGCGCGGCAATCGACCAGGCGCATCTGGCAGAGGCGGTGTCGGAATCCGGGCTGATGATGGAACTGCGCCAG
Organism: Mesorhizobium sp.; assembly: GCA_004017275.1. GTDB lineage: Bacteria > Pseudomonadota > Alphaproteobacteria > Rhizobiales > Rhizobiaceae > Mesorhizobium. Next base: position 893,138 of record SAKE01000001.1, read on the forward strand.
TGCAAGGCCGAAGCGCATTTCCTGATCGCGCTGGCCGATCTTGCCGGCGAGGCCGAAGCGGCGCTGACGGTGCGGCGGCTGAGCGATCTTGCCGATGGCTGCACCCGTGCGGCCGTCGACTTCCTGCTGCGCGACGCGCACGACCAGGGCAAGCTCAAACTGCCGGATCTCGACAACCCGTCGAAGCAATCGGGCTGGATCCTGCTCGGCATGGGCAAGCTTGGTGCACACGAGCTGAATTTCTCCTCGGACATCGATCTGGTGGTTTTCTTCGATCCGGAAGCGCCCGCAGTCGTCGATCCGCTCGATGCCACCGAGCTGTTTTCGCGGCTGACGCGCCGCCTGGTGCGTATCCTGCAGGATCGCACCGAGCACGGTTATGTCTTCCGCACCGATCTGAGGCTACGCCCCGATCCCGGTTCGACCCCGCTGGCGATCCCGGTCGAGGCGGCGCTGCGCTACTATGAGGCACGCGGCCAGAACTGGGAGCGCGCCGCGATGATCAAGGCGCGTCCGGTGGCCGGCGACCTGGCCGCGGGCGCGGCATTCCTCAGGGAGTTGCAGCCCTATATTTGGCGCAAATATATGGACTACGCGGCGATTGCCGACGTCCATTCGATCAAGCGCCAGATCCATGCCCACAAGGGACATGGCGAGATCGCGGTCAAGGGCCACAACGTCAAGCTCGGGCGCGGCGGCATCCGCGAGATCGAGTTCTTCGTCCAGACCCAGCAGCTCATCGCCGGCGGCCGCTTCCCGGAACTGCGCGGCCGCGAGACCGTGCCGATGCTCGGCCAGCTTGCGGCGCGCGGCTGGATCACATCAGATGCGCGCGATGCGCTGGCTCGCCAATACTGGTTCCTGCGTCGTGTCGAACACGTCGTGCAGATGGTTGCCGATGAGCAGACGCACACGCTGCCCGAAGACGATGAAGGGCTGGAGCGCATCGCCCGCATGCTCGGCTTTGCCGATGCAGCTGCCTTTGCCCTGGCGTTCCGCGCCTCGCTGCAGCAGGTCGAACGCCACTACGCGGCACTGTTTGAAACAGCACCCGAACTCTCGACCGGCATCGGCAACCTGGTCTTCACCGGCGATGTCGACGACCCCGATACGTTGCGGACCTTGCATGGCCTCGGCTTTCAGCGGCCAAGCGACATCTGCCGCGTCATCCGCGGCTGGCATTTCGGCCGCTATCGCGTCACCCAGTCGGCGGAGGCGCGCGAGCGGCTGACGGAACTGACGCCGGCGCTGCTGCGCTCCTTCGGCCAGACGCGCCGGGCGGACGAAGCCCTGATGCGCTTCGACGAGTTTCTCGCCGGCCTGCCAGCCGGCATCCAGCTGTTTTCCCTGCTGCAGTCCAATCCGGCCCTGCTCAAGCTTCTGGCGACGATCATGGGTGCGGCCCCCAGGCTGGCGGCGATCATCACGCGCCGACCGCATGTCTTCGATGGCCTGCTCGACCCGGCCTTGCTGACCGAATTGCCCGATCGGGCTTACCTGTCGGCGCGGCTTTCCGCCTTTGTGGAGGGCGACCGGCTCTATGAAGACGTGCTCGACCGGCTGCGCATTTTTGCCTCCGAGCAGAAGTTCCTGATCGGTGTGCGGCTGCTGGCCGGCTCGATCGATCCGGCGCGGGCCGGCCGCGCCTTTTCCGATCTGGCGGACCTCACCATCGAGGCGGCGTTGCAGGCGGTGGCGGCCGAATTCGCGGCGCGCCACGGCACGATTGCCGGCGGCGTGGTTTCACTGCTTGGCATGGGCAAGCTCGGCAGCCGCGAGCTGACCGCCGGATCGGATGTTGACCTGATCCTGCTCTACGACCACGCGCCGGATGCCGAAGAGTCCAATGGCGACAAGCCGCTGGCGCCTTCGCATTACTACACCCGCATGACGCAGCGGCTGATCGCGGCCGTGTCCGCCCCAACGGCTGAGGGGGTGCTCTACGAACTCGACCTGCGCCTGCGGCCATCCGGCAACAAGGGGCCGGTGGCCACCCACATCGATGCCTTCAAGAAATATCAGCGCCAGGAAGCCTGGACCTGGGAACACATGGCGCTGTCACGCGCGCGCGCCATAGCTGGTGACGCCGGCCTGTGCGGCGAGGTTGAAGCGGAAGTGACGGCGGTGCTTGGCCAGCCGCGCAACGCCGCCAAGGTGATGGCCGAGGCCTCGGAGATGCGCGCCATGATCGAAAAGGAAAAGCCGCCGCGCGACCTGTGGGACATCAAGCTGATCCCTGGCGGCCTTATCGATCTCGAATTCATCGCCCAGGTGGCTGTCATCACCGAGCAGGTAGGCGCCGGGCCGCGCGTTACCGGTACCGCCGAGATCCTGTCGCGCCTGGCACCGGGCTTCGCCGATGCCGGGGTCAGGCAGGAGCTTGGCGATGCCTACGCGCTCTATCTGGCGCTGACCCAGATGACGCGGCTGTGCCTTACCGGAGCCTTTGAGCGTGACGATGTTCCGCCGGGGCTTTCGGATCTGCTCCTGGCGGTGACCGACCTGCCGGATTTCGGTGTGCTGGAAGCACACCTCAAGGAGACGTCGCAAAAGGTCAGGAAGGACTTTGATCTTTTGCTTCGTGCAGGATGACCGCGAGCGGCTGTTCATCGTCCAATTCTTCCGCGGTACGGGCGACCCGTCCCTTGACCAAAACCTCGAACATCGCCGCCGACAGGAGGACCGTGTGGGTTCGGCCATTCTTTGTGATTGCGACCGGCGCACGCTGGGCGGCGCTTGGGATGGCGGTGAAATCTCTTAAGCTGCCGCTCTGATCGCCGGCGTGGCCTTCTTCACCGGAATGCGCACTGATACGATCGTGCCGACACCTTCAGTCGAACGGATCTTCAACGCGCCGCCTTGAAGCTCGGCCAGCGAGCGCGAGATGGCGAGGCCAAGGCCGGACCCGGCATGGCTCTTGGAGAACTGGTTCTGCACCTGTTCGAAAGGCCGTCCGAGCTTGCCGAGCGCGTCTTTCGGAATGCCGCAGCCATTGTCCTCGATCGTCAGCACCAGCGCGCCGGATGTGTTGCGGGCTCTTACCGATATGTGGCCGCCCTGGCCGGTGAATTTCACCGCATTGGACAAAAGGTTGATGACGATCTGCTTGATCGCACGGCGATCGGCGACCAGCGTCAGCGCATCGGCGATGCGCGTTTCCACGGTGATGGCCTTTTGCGCTGCCTGCAGCGAGACGACGCGAACGGTCTCGCTGATCAGCGGGCCGAGGTCGATCTCTTCCCGGTCCAGCGAGAACTGGCCGGCCTCGATCTTGGACATGTCGAGAATATCGTTGATGACGCCCAGCAGATATTTGCCGCTGCTGTTGATGTCGGTGGCATATTCCTCGTAGCGCTCTGATCCGAGCGGGCCGAACAGCCCCTGTTCCATCAGTTCGGAGAAGCCGATGATCGCGTTCAGCGGCGTGCGCAACTCATGCGACATGTTGGCCAGGAATTCGGATTTGGCCCGGTTCGCCGCTTCGGCCCGTTCGGTTTCCTTCATGTATTTGCGGTTGAGGTCGACCAGTTCGCGCGAGCGCTCCTCTTCGGCCCGGCGGGCGAGGCTGAGATCATGGATCGTCGCCATCAGCCGGCGCTCGCTGTCGACCAGCTTCTCCTGGTGCAGCTTGATCTGGGTGATGTCGGAACCGACCGAGACGATGCCGCCGTCCCGGGTCTTCAGTTCGTTGACCTGCAGCCAGCGGCCATCCGCCAACTGCCGCTCGAACGTGGCCCCGCCCTGCAGCCCGCTGGTGTTGGCAAGCCGCCGTTCGGAAGCAAAGGCCAGCATGCGTTCTTCCAGTGTCGCGCGCGCGGTGCCCGGCATCACGTCGCGGTCAGAAAGCCCGTTGTCCTGCTGGTATTTGGAATTGCACATGATCAGGCGCTGCGTGGAATCCCACAGCACGAAGGATTCGTTGATGTTCTCGATCGCCGTTCTAAGGCGGAGGTCGGCCGCCTCGGAGCGCAGCGCCAGATGGCGCTGTTCGGTGACGTCGACGGCGATGCCGATCAGTTGGATCTCCGGCGCCTCCGGATCGATGACTTGTGCCCGTGCGCGCATCCATACCCATTGGCCGTCGGAATGCCGCATCCGGAACACCTGGTCGATATGGTCGATCTCGCGTGCGACGATCCTGTTGGCGAGCACGAACAAGTCGCCGTCCTCTGGATGGATGATCTGATCGACCTCGCCGAAGGACAGCATCGTGTCGCAGGGCTTGTAGCCAAGCATGTCGTACATCGAGCGCGACCAGTACATCTTGCCGCGCACCATGTCCCAGTCCCACAGGCCGCAGCGGCCGCGAACCAGGGCCATGTCGATGCGCTGATGCGCTTCGAGGTAGATGCGGTCAGCGGCCTGGGCGCGTGCGGCCTGGCCGAAATAGGCATAGAGGATGATGATCAGCACGCCGGCCGTCAGCACGAACAGGGTGACGTTCAGCGAAACAGTCTTGCGCCAGGCATCGAAAACCGCGTCCTGCGGCACCAGGGCCGCCGACGCGCCCTTTCCGCCATTCGCCAGGCTGACGGCCGCATACCAATCCCGTCCGTCGATGTTGACGTCCATGACGCCGGCGCGATCGCCGAACATGAACAAGGGCTGTCCGCCCTCGACGAGGCCGTCGAGCGAATGGCCCTGCCATGGCATCGAGCGCGGTGTCACCGCGACGATCTTGAAAGCACTGTCGGTGATGACGAGCACATGGCTGCGGCCCATCGCACCCTGACGGCTGGTGGTCTCCAGCAGATCCTGGATGGCGCCAGGCACCGTGTCCGAGGTGGTGGCGAGCGAACTGGCCAGCTGGCCCGCTGCCAGCGTCAGGATCGCCTTAGCGTTGCGCTCGACATCGTCGCGCTCGTTCATCAGCGACAGCACGCGCAGCGCCGCGATGACAATCAGGAAGGTGATGATGAGGACGGGTATCGATCGGCGCAGCAGCGGCTCGGCGGCCAGAAGCCGCCGGTAGGCCGGTTCGGCGATGAGCCGCGTATTCCCGGCTAGGCCGTCGCTGCGCGTCTCGCGACGCGCAAAAGCCGTCCCTCCGGGCGCGCCCCACGCGTCCGCCTTCGCCATAAATGGCACTCCCCGAATTTGCCTATGCTGCTTGGTGATCCGGCAAACGCCGCACATCCGAATCGTCAGTAAAGAATCAAAGGTGATTCGCCTTGTCCAGTGGTCCGGCGAAAAAAGATTAAAAATCGACTAAAATAACGCCGAAACGGCCTTGTCCTCCCCTTGAGGGGAGGGTGGACAGCCGCCGAAGGCGGATGGACGGGTGGGGTCATTGCGGCAGTGCTCGACGTGAGACGACCCCACCCGCCTCGCTTCGCTCGGCGCTCTCAAGGGGGACTCACGCCAGCGTGCGCTCGACAATATCTCGAAGGTCCGCTGACAGGTTTTCCGCATTGGCGATCGAAAGCAGCGCTTCCCGGGCCTTGGCCTGCCGGCCAGGTTCCAGCGAACGCCACGATCTGAGCGCCGTCGCCAACCTTGCCGCCACTTGTGGGTTGCGTTTTTCGACCTCAAGCACAGTCTGAGCAAAGAACCGGTAGCCCTCGCCGTCGGCACGATGGAAGCCGGTCTGGTTGGCGCTGGAGAAGGTGCCGATCAGCGAGCGTACCCGGTTCGGATTGCCCATCGAAAAGGCCGGGTGGCTGGTCAGGACCCTCACGGTGTCGACGGTTTGCGGCCCCGGAACGCTGGCCTGGATCTGGAACCATTTGTCCATGACCAGCGGGTCGGACCCATAGATCGTCTCGAAAGCCGCCAGCGCCTCGATCGCCTCGGGCGAACCGTGATGACGATGCGCGAGCACGGCAAGTGCTGCCGCGCGGTCGGTCATGTTGGTCGCCGACTGGAAATGCCTGGCGGCGAGTGCCGCTCCGCCCGGCTGCAGCGCCAGATAATCCAGCAGCGTGTTGCGCAAGGCGCGTCGTCCGGCGCTCGCTGCATCAGGGCTGAATGCTTCTGTATCGGCAAGGCTGAGGTAGAGGCCCGAAAAAGCGTCGCGGTTCGCGGTGCCGATTGCCAGCGCCAACGCCTCGCGAGCTGCATAGATGGCATCGGGATCGATGTTCCTGCCGATGTCTCGGGCAATGTCGGCTTCGCCGGGCAGGGCCAGCGCCAGCGCCCGATAGGCCGGTTCCAGCGTCTCGTCGCCGGCGATGCTGCCGGCGAGTTCGCTCAGCCGCGTCGCAAAGGCCGGCTGCTTGCCGCCGAGGATCTCGCGGAAGGCTGATATCAGCGCATCAGTCAGCAATGTGTTGAAGGCCTGCCAGCGCGAGAAGGCGTCGCTGTCATGGCGGGCGAGAAAGAACTGGTCGTCGGCCTTCTGCTCGACCGACAGCGTCACCGGCGCCGAAAAGCCGCGGTTGAGCGACACGGCCGGGCGCTCGGTCGCGCCGGAAAACCGCACCATGTGGCGGCGCTTGCGGACATGGATGACGCCGTCCTCGACGCTGGCGCCCTCGACGCCGCTATAGGCCACCGGCTTGCCGCCCGCGCCGATCAGGCCGAAGGCGAGCGGGATGTGCATCAGCCGCTTGCGGCTTTCGGAGGGTGTCGGCGGCACCGACTGCTCGATTTCGAGCGTGAATTCCTGCGCGGCCGGATTGTGCGTCGAACTGATCGTCAGGTTCGGCGTGCCTGCCTGATGATACCAAAGCGCGAACTGCGACAGGTCGCGGCCGGACGTATCCTCGAACACCTTGATGAAATCCTCGATCGTCGCCGCGTCGCCATCGTGCCGCTCGAAATAGAGGTCCATGCCGGCGCGAAAGACGTCGGCCCCGAGAATTGTGCGGATCATCCGCACCACTTCGGAGCCTTTTTCATAGACCGTCGCCGTGTAGAAATTGTTGATCTCGCGGTAGCGGCGCGGCCGCACCGGATGCGCCAGCGGACCCTGGTCCTCGGGGAACTGGTGGGCGCGCAAAGTGCGCACTTCGGCGATGCGCTTGACCGCGCGCGAGCGCTGATCGGCGGAGAACTCGTGGTCGCGGAAGACTGTCAGGCCTTCCTTCAGGCAGAGCTGGAACCAGTCGCGGCAAGTGATTCTGTTGCCTGTCCAATTGTGGAAATACTCATGTGCGATGATCGCCTCGATATTGGCGAAATCGGCGTCCGTCGCGGTCTCCTGGTCTGCCAGCACATATTTGTCGTTGAAGATGTTGAGGCCCTTGTTCTCCATCGCGCCCATGTTGAAGTCGGACACCGCGACGATGTTGAAGACGTCGAGATCGTATTCCCGGCCGAACGCTTCTTCGTCCCATTTCATCGACCGCTTCAGCGCGTCCATCGCGTAGCCGGCCAGCTTCTCCTTGCCAGGCTCGACATAGATGCCGAGCTCCACCGTGCGGCCCGACAGCGTAACGAAACTGTCGGCGAGCTGGCCGAGATTGCCGGCCACCAATGCGAACAGATAGGACGGCTTGGGGAAGGGGTCGTGCCATCTAGCATAGTGCCAGCCATCGCCGAGATCGCCGCTGTCGAGCCGGTTGCCGTTGGACAGGAGCAGCGGCGCCTCCTCACGCAGCGCTTCGATTCTCACCGTGTAGACGGACAGGATGTCGGGACGATCGAGGAAATAGGTGATGCGGCGAAAACCCTCGGCCTCGCATTGCGTGCAGTAGACATGGCTCGAGCGGTAGAGGCCCATCAAGGCTTCGTTGCCCGCCGGCGCCACCTCGGTCTCGATGAGCAGCTGGAAGCGGGGTGCCGCCGGCGGCTTGAGAATGGTCAGCTGGTCAGGCGTCGCCAGCAGATCCGCCGGTTTCACTTTCTTGCCGTCGATCTCGATGCGCTTGAGCGTCAGCCCGTCGCCGTCGAGCACCAATGGTGCCGACGCGGAGACGCCGTCACGACGCTCGATCGTGAGCAAGGCCGTGACGCGCGTTGCGTCTGGCGAAAGGCGGAAGGTGAGGTTGGTTTGCGGAATGAGGTAGTCGTTGGGGCGATAGTCTTCGAGCTTGAAGACCTGGCCGGTGTCCGTGCGCATTCCGTGGGTTTTCCTGTCGATTGCGTTGGCGGCGGATTGTGTCCGCTGGTCCAAGAAATTTGAAGTCCGCGCTCTTTACACGAAACGGCCCCTCGACAAAACTGAGGCAATGCCTATTTCAGGCATTCCTTCTCCCGTCATCATCACGAGGCATCCATGACCGTCGTCACACCGAAATTCGGCATGGGCGCATCCGTGCTGCGGCGCGAGGATGCCGCCTTCATCCAGGGGCAGGGACGCTATACCGACGACATCCAGCCGGCCGGCGTCCTGCATGGCTATGTCTTGCGCGCGCCCGTCGCCAAGGCCAGCTTCACCATCGGCTCGACCGAGGCGGCGAAGGCAGCACCAGGCGTCCATCTGGTGCTGACCGGCAGGGAGTTGGCCCATCTCGGCGATCTCAGGTCCGGCGTCATGCAGGAACAGCCGGACGGCACCAAGGCGCCGACGCGCGACATCCCGATCCTGTGCCGCGACCGGGTCAACTATGTCGGCGATGCCGTCGCCTTCGTCGTCGCCGACAGCCGTGCCTTGGCGCAGGATGCCGCTGAACTGATCGACGTCGACTATGAGAGCGAAGATGCAGCCTCCGGGACGGCAACGGCACTTGCCGAAGGCACGCCTTTGGTCTGGCCGGAGCTTGGTTCCAACCGCGCCTTCACCTACCACATGGGCGACAGGAAAAAGACTGAAGCGGCTTTCGCCAAGGCCGCCCACGTCACCCGCATCGAATTCGTCAACAACCGGCTGGTCTGCAACTACATGGAGCCGCGATCGGCGATCGGCGAGTGGAACGCTGAGGAGAACCGCTTCGTGCTGACCACGGGGTCGCAGGGCGTGCATTCCATGCAGTACATCCTGGCCAGCGTGTTCAAGGTCAAGAAGGACCGGCTGCGCGTCATCACGCCGGATGTCGGCGGCGGTTTCGGACCGAAGAGCTTCGTCTACCGTGAATATCCGCTGGTGCTGGAGGCGGCAAAGCGGCTTGGCCGTCCGGTCAAATGGGCCGGCGACCGCACGGAACACTTCCTGACCGACGCGCAAGGCCGCGACAATGTCGTGACAGCCGAGATGGCGCTGGACAAGGATGGCCGCTTTCTCGGTATGAAGGTGAACCTGCTCGCCAACATCGGCGCCTATATCTCGCAATACGGCCCGTTCATCCCCTATATCGGCGTCACCATGTCGACCGGCGTCTATGATATCCAGGCGCTCGACGTCTCGGTCACCGGTCTCTACACCAACACCTGTCCGGTCGATGCCTATCGCGGCGCCGGCCGTCCGGAAGCAGCGTTCCTGCTGGAAAAGCTTGTCGATGCCTGCGCCCACGATCTCGGCCTGCCTGTCGAGGAGATCCGCCGTCGCAACTTCATCCGGCCGGAGCAGTTTCCCTACCGGACGCAAACCGGCCGCCTCTACGATACCGGTGAATTCGAAGGCCATATGGAGCGCGCCATTGAGCAATCCGAATGGAAGGCGTTTCCGGAGCGGCTGGCGCAGGCGAAAGCCGGCGGAAAGATCCGCGGCCTCGGCATGGCGACCTATATCGAGGCCTGTGCCTTTCCCGGTTCCGAACCGGCCTTTGTCGAACTCAACGGCGACGGCACGGTGACGCTGAAGATCGGCACCCAGACCAACGGGCAGGGACACGCCACCGCCTATGCGCAGTTCCTGTCGGAAAAGCTCAATCTAGACATCGACAAGATCCATGTCCGCCAGGGCGACACCGACGAGCTGAAGGCCGGCGGCGGCACCGGCGGCTCGCGCTCCATTCCGCTGGGGGGTGTATCAGCTTCCCGCGCGGGCGAGGATCTGGCCAACAAGATCAAGCGCATTGCCGCCGATGAGTTGGAGGCTTCTGCCGGCGACATCGAGCTGTCTGATGGTGTTGCCCGCATCGTCGGCACCGATCGCTCGATCGATTTCTCCACCATCGCCAAGGCCGCCAAGACGCCTGAAGATCTCAAGGGCTTTGGCGAGTTCGTGCAGGACGAATGCACCTATCCCAACGGCACCCATATCTGCGAGGTCGAGATCGATCCCGAAACCGGCGCGACCGAGATCGTCCGCTACACCATCGTCGATGATTTCGGCGTCACCGTGAACCCGATCCTGCTCGCCGGCCAGGTGCATGGCGGCGTCGTGCAAGGCATCGGCCAGGCGCTGACCGAGGACACCATCTATGGCGAGGACGGGCAGCTGCTGACGGCGAGCTTCATGGACTACGCCATGCCGCGCGCCGACAATTTCCCGTTCTTCCATTTCGAGACCCGCAACGTGCCGTCGACGACCAATGCGCTCGGCATCAAAGGGGCAGGCGAGGCCGGCACGATCGGCTCGACGCCAGCGGCACTCAACGCAGTGACCGATGCGCTCTGGCGTGCCTACGGCGTCAGGCACATCGACATGCCGGCAACGCCGGCGCGGATCTGGGCAACGATCCGGGAAGCGTCGGGAGCGTGACAGCAGGCCCGGGCAGCCCCTCGGCCAAAGCCAGCGACCATGCTGGCGGGCACAACACGCTCAACGGCATCATGCTCAAGGTCGTTTCAGTGGCGGTCTTCGTCGGCATGCAGACTTGCATCAAGGCGGCGGGCACTGTACCGGCGGGTCAGATCGTCTTTTTCCGCTCGTTCTTCGCCATCTTCCCGATCATCGCCTTCCTGGCTTTCAGGAAAGAACTCGGCACTGCGTTCACTACCAAGCGTCCGCTCAACCACATCGCCCGCGGCCTTGTCGGCGTCGGTGCCATGGGGCTTGGCTTCTTCGCTTTGACCCGGCTGCCGCTGCCGGAAGCGATCACGCTGAACTATGCGCAGCCTTTGCTGGTGGTGGTGTTTTCCTCGATCTTTCTCGGCGAGGCCATCCGCGTCTATCGCTGGAGCGCCGTCGCGGTCGGTCTGGTTGGCGTGCTGATCATTTCCTGGCCGGAACTGACGCTGCTGAGTTCCGACGAGGCGCTCGACGACCAGGAAGTGCTTGGCGTTATCGCCGCCCTTGTCGCGGCGGCGATCTCGGCCGTCGCCATGCTTTTGGTGCGCAATCTCGTGCAAAGCGAGCGCACCGCGACCATCGTGCTGTGGTTTTCGGTGACGGCGAGCGTCATGTCGCTGCTATCGCTGCCGTTCGGCTGGCAAGCGTTGACACCGCTCCAGGCGGCTCTTCTGGTTGCCGCCGGCTTCTGCGGCGGCCTCGGCCAGATCCTGATGACGGCGGCCTATCGCCATGCCGAGGCCTCGGTGGTAGCGCCGTTCGAATACACCTCGATGATCCTTGGGGTCGTCGTCGGCTATCTCGCCTTCGGCGACGTCGCCACGCTGAATATGCTCATCGGCGGCCTGATCGTCGTTGCCGCAGGGATCTTCATCATCTGGCGCGAACGACAGCTTGGCCTGGAGCGCACCCGCACCCGCAAGGCATCTTTGCCTGAAGGGTGATTACGCCCGTTCGGCCCGTTCCTTAGCCAATCGCACCAGCACCGTCCTGGTCTGCTCGTCGGCCGGGAAAAACGATTCGATCGCCAGCTCCGACAGGGTCACGTCGAGTGGCGTGCCGAAGACGGTGATGGTGCTGATGAACGACAGCACCTGATCGCCATGCGCCAGCCGCAGTGGATGCACGATGGCATTCGGCTCGACCACCGTCGGCCGGCTGCCTTTCAGACCGGACGGATAAGTCCTCAGCTCACGCTCGAGTTCGATCAGCACGGGGTCGCCGCTGGCGTCATTCTGGTGCTTCAGGCGCTCGAGCAGATGCGTCCGCCATTCCTGGAGATTGACGATGCGCGGAGCGATACCGCCGGGATGCAGGCTGAGGCGAAGCACATTGACCGGCGGCGCCAGCAGCGAGGCCTCGCCGACGTCGGCGAGGAAGGGTGCGATGGCGGCGTTGGCCGAAACCAGATTCCAATGGCGGTCGACGGCAAGTGCGGGGAAAGGTTCATGCCCCTTGAGCACGATCTCGACCGCCGCCATCGCCGGCGCCAGTTTCGCGTCGGTGAGCGACCTCTCGCCGAAGCTCGGGGCAAAGCCGGCGGCAAGCAGCAACTGGTTGCGCTGCCTGAGTGGGATCGAAAGCTGCTCGGCCAGATGCAGCACCATGTCCCGCGAGGGTGCGGCACGGCCGCTTTCGACGAAGCTCAGATGTCGCTGCGATATCTCGGCTTCCATGGCGAGGTCGAGTTGCGACATGCGGCGGCGCGTGCGCCATTCGCGAATGAGGCTGCCGGCGGACGTTTGGGATGTCGTCATGAGGGATGGTTAGACCGGGAGAAGGGGCATTTCAATTACCTTGCAGGTTATCGATGCGGCATCCACGTCCGAGATTGGCGAAAGCGGCGAAAACGGCCAATCTCCCCCCTTGTGGGGGAGATGCCTGTCCCGCCAACGTGTCAGCAGGCCGCGCCAGCGTCGTCATGCGAAACCAAAGGGAAGATCGCAAAGGCTTGCGATCCTTCGCGCCCCCTCTGTCCTACCGGACATCTCCCCCACGAGGGGGGAGATTGGCCAATCACCCAACTTCCCGCAGCTTCGCCTTCACTTCGAGAAAATCCCGCCACGCCAGTTTCTTGTGCGCAGGCGTTCGAAGCAAGTAGGCCGGATGCAGCGTCGGCATGGCCGGAATGGCGATGCCTGATGCGGTCGTGTGGACGCGCCAGTTGCCGCGCAGCCGCAGGATGCCTTCCGAGGTGTTGAGCAAGGTTTTTGCCGATGGGCCGCCGAGATTGATCAGCACCTTCGGATTGACCAGTTCGATCTGCCGCTCGATGAACGGCCGGCAGATCTCGGTTTCGTGCGGCGTCGGCGTGCGATTGCCCGGCGGGCGCCAGGGAATGACGTTGGCGATGTAGACAGATGTGCGGTCGAGCCCGATCGCCGCCAGCATGCGATCGAGCAGCCGGCCCGAGCGGCCGACGAAGGGCAGGCCCTCGATGTCCTCGTCGCGGCCGGGTGCCTCGCCAACCAGCATCACGGCGGCCTCCGGATTGCCGTCGGCGAACACCAGGTTCTTGGCGGTGGCCTTGAGATTGCAGCCGTCGAACGCCGCCATGTGCTGGCGAAGCTCGTCTAGCGTCGTTGCCGTCGTTGCCAACTGGCGGGCGAGTGCCGCCTGTGCTTCGTCGGGAATGGTCGCAGACGGCGCGCGCGCAACGGGCGGAGCATTTGCTCTGTCGCCGGTTTCGGCGCGAGGCATATTGGTCGAACGCTGCGGTATGGCGGTGTCGCCCGAAGGCGCAGCCGTCGGCGCACGCTCCATTGGCTTTGGCGCAACCTCGGCGAACCGGTTCACCGGCTGGTCTTCAAGCGCCTCATCGACGCCCACGCTGGCATAAAAGGCCAGCAAGTCGGCGATGTCAGGTCTGTTGTTTGGGGAAGTGGCAGTCATGCCGGCACATTCATCCGTGAGGCGGCAATTTGCAAGGCTGGCCGCTTGCTCTACCCCGTTGGTATGCGGGGATCCTGCACCAGGTAAAAGGTCCAGCGCGGGGTGTAATCAGTCATCAGGAATTCGAACCTGGCGGTTTTCAGCGGGTCGACCTTGCCATTCCGGAACAGCAGCCGGTCATAGGGTTCGAAATCGCGATCGAAATCGGCGAAATTGCTCGACCAGATATTGTCGGGCGTCTTGTTGCGCTGGTCGAACGAAAGTCCGTCACCGAACACGCTTGGCCGGTTCAGAATTTCCTGCAGCTCGAACTGGAACTCGACCCAGGCCTGGCCGCTGTTGTTGAGCACGTCGATACGCATATACATGATGCCATTGGCGAATTCGCCGGCCTTGCCGAAAGCCTGGATCGGCTTGGTCGTGCGGATGGTCAGCGTCACCGGCGTTGATGCATCCAGCTCCTCGGTGATGACCAGCGGGTCGTCCCGCGTTCCCGTGCCCGAAGCGCCAGTGATGTGGAAGCCGCCAAGCTCGTCGGAGAAGGAGTAGGCGCCCGCTGCCCAGACTTTGACTTCGTCCGCGACGGCGTGACCCGGTGCCAGCACCAGAAGGGCCAAAAGGAGCGCCCGGCAGGCCCGGCCGGGCGTCGAAGAAAAGCGCGTCGATGAAAAGCCGCCTGGCCCAGGAATGCGCATGGTGCGAAGTATGGCCGATAAGCAAGCCGTCGAACAATTAAAAACGCAGGCGCCGGGGCAATACAAACGAAAAGCAGGCGCCCAGCCCCACAATGCGCGACTTTTTGGCCAAAAGCGCATTGTCACGTATGCGCCGGTTTCCTGTCGCCAATTGATGCGCTATGCAGCGCAGGAGCCAGCAAGATACCCGAATGGGATAAGCCAGTGCGGAGGGGTTGATGAGCGACATCGAACGCGAAAGCATGGAATTCGACGTGGTTGTCGTCGGCGCCGGACCGGCAGGCCTCGCTGCCGCCATCCGTCTCAAGCAGGTCAATCCCGAGCTCTCGGTTGTCGTCCTGGAAAAGGGCGGCGAAGTCGGCGCCCATATCCTCTCCGGCGCCGTCGTCGATCCGATCGGCATCGACCGGCTTTTGCCGGGCTGGCGCGACGAAGAAGGCCATCCTTTCAAGACGCCGGTCACCGCGGACCACTTCCTCGTCCTTGGCCCTGCCGGCTCGTTCCGCCTGCCCAACTTCCTGATGCCGCCGCTGATGAACAATCACGGCAACTACATCGTCTCGCTTGGCAATGTCTGCCGCTGGCTGGCGACCAAGGCCGAAGCGCTCGGCGTCGAGATCTATCCGGGCTTTGCCGCGGCCGGCCTGCTCTACAATGAGGAAGGCGCCGTCACCGGTGTCGTCACCGGCGACATGGGCGTCGAGAAGGACGGCACGCACGGCCCGGGCTTCGCACCCGGCATGGCGCTGATGGGCAAGTATGTGCTGATCGGCGAGGGCGCGCGCGGCTCGCTCGCCAAGCAATTGATCGCCAGATACAAGCTTTCCGATGGCCGCGAACCGGGCAAATACGGCATTGGCCTGAAGGAACTCTGGCAGGTCAAGCCGGAGAACCATCGGCCGGGCTTGGTCCAGCATTCTTTCGGCTGGCCGCTCGACCTGAAGACCGGCGGCGGCTCGTTCCTCTACCACCTCGAGGACAATCAGGTGGCGGTCGGCTTCGTCCTCCATCTCAACTACAAGAACCCATATCTGTCGCCGTTCGAGGAATTCCAGCGCTTCAAGACCCATCCGGCAATCCGCGGCACCTTCGAGGGCGCCAAGCGGCTGGGCTACGGCGCGCGCGCCATCACCGAAGGCGGCTGGCAGTCGGTGCCGAAACTGTCCTTCCCCGGTGGTGCGCTGATGGGCTGTGCGGCGGGCTTCGTCAACGTGCCGCGCATCAAGGGCTCTCACAATGCGGTGCTGTCCGGCATGCTGGCGGCCGAGCATGTCGCCGAGGCGATCGGCACCGGGCGCGCCAATGATGAACTCACTTCCTATGAGGAAGCCTGGCGCGCGACCGACATCGGCAAGGATTTGAAGAAGGTGCGCAACGTCAAGCCGCTGTGGTCGCGCTTCGGCACCATCGTCGGTGTCGGTCTCGGCGGCCTCGACATGTGGGTGAACACGCTGTTCGGTGTCTCGCCTTTCGGCACGCTGAAGCATGGCAAGGCCGACTTCGCAACGCTCGAGCCTGCCGCCCGGCACGAGAAGATCGACTATCCGAAGCCCGATGGCGTGCTGACCTTCGACCGGCTGTCCTCGGTGTTCCTGTCAAACACCAATCATGAAGAAAACGAGCCGGTCCACTTGCTTGTCGGCGACATGGAGTTGCAGAAGCGTTCCGAACACGATGTCTTTGCCGGACCATCGACGCGCTACTGTCCGGCCGGTGTCTATGAATGGGTCGACAAGGACGGCAACGCCGCCGCCGATCCCTCAGCCAAGGACGTGCGCTTCGTCATCAACGCGCAGAACTGCGTCCACTGCAAGACATGCGACATCAAGGATCCGAACCAGAACATCAACTGGGTGCCGCCGCAAGGCGGCGAAGGCCCGGTTTACCAGGGCATGTGAGCCAGAGCCGAGCCGGCCGTCGCGGCCGCCGCATGCAAAATCCCGGCGATGGTCTATCGAGCACGTGAAATATTAGAACTGTTGAAACTGCCGCGCGCTTATGGTTCCATTCCCTGACGATACGGAGATGGCCAATGCGTCTGGCGGTTCTGGCATGCCTTGGGGCGATCGGTGCGGTGTGCGGTTCCGCTCCAGCGGCCTCGGCCGGCACCAGGGTGCTGGTCATGACGCGGACCTATGACATCACCGGGACCACAGGCCTGGCGCTGATGCAGGCGATGGACCACAAGGGGCCGAAGCACGGCTTCATGACGCACGCCATCGCGCTGACCGGCTACACAGTGGATTGGGACCTTGATGCCGGCCAGGACAATGGCGTCTGCCGCATGCGGCGCGCCAACGGCACGCTCAATCTCTTCTATACGTTTCCGCGTGTAGCCTCGACCGCCACGCCGGCGCTCCGGAAGCGCTGGACACGGTTCTTCGCCGGCGTACGCGCTCATGAAGAAACCCACGGCCGCATCGCCAGGGAGATGATGCGCGCTACGGAAAGATCGATCTCCGGCCTCAGGATTGCCGACGATCGGTCTTGCTACAAGACACGCCGCGAGGCACAGCGGCGTATCAAGGCCACCTATGCCGCATTTGAGGCGAAGCAGCTCGCTTTCGACGCTCGCGAGCATCGCGACGGCGGCCGCGTCGAGCATCTCGTCACCGCTTTGATCAAGCCTTGATCTTTTAGCCTGGCGTCCTGCCGGTCTGGGCTATCGCCGCGGTCGCGGTTTCATGCTCGTCGACCGGCTTCTGTCGTTCCAGCCTGAGCGAGAACTCGACTATGACCGGTAGGTGATCCGAGCCGGTGTCTTCCAGCCGTGTGGCGGAATGGATGGTCACGCCGCCCTTGCTGAAAACCTGGTCGATCGGCAGGCCGGCGAAGCGCCGAAGGAAGTCCGGCAGCTTGATATGGACCCAGGTCGGACCGGCGGACGGCATGACGGTCAGCCCGCCGAGCGAGGCGACACGCCGCACGGCGGCACTCCACGGCACGGCGTTGCAGTCTCCCGCCATGATCGCCGTCTCGCCGAGCGCGGAAAGCGATTCCGTCAGCTCGCCGATTTGCCAATATTGTTCGCGAGGCCACGGCCAGCTGAGATGGATCGCGGCGACATCGACATCGATGCCGCCGAAGTCGACGGTCGCTGTCGCCATGGCGCCGCGCCGTTCGCAACGTGCCTCGGTGCCGGCGGCAAAGGGCCGCCGCGAGAGCAGCGCGACGCCGAATATGCCATTGGGATACGGGCACAGGATCCGGTACGGATAAGCGCTGTTGATATAGCCAAGCTCGGTCGTCCACATCGCGGACACCTCGTCGAGGGTGATCACGTCGGGGTTGGTCCGGCCGATCAGCGATAGCACCTTCTTGGGCGTTGGATTGTCGTAGCGCAGGTTCATCTGCAGCAGCTTGTAAACCGCGCGGTCTTCGTTCTTGCCTTCATAGGCAGCCTGGACCGGCCACAGGCGGGAGAAGGACAGCGCATCGGAAGTGGTGGCCAAGGCCGCTACGGCAAAAAGCAGTGCCACGGTCGCTTGCAGGCGAAACGTCGTGGCCAGCAGGGGCAGCGCACAAAGCGCCATCAACACGGCAAGATGGACGCGGAAATGCGAGAAGGAATCGAAGGCCGGATGCAGCGTTCCGAAGAACCCGGCCACCAGCGCGATCGAACAGGCGAGCATTGCCAGGAATGCAACCGACATCAGCAATGTCCCGAAGCTCGCTCTCGCCATACAGCCTGCTTATCGGCAGAAATGCGGCCCAATCAAGATGACGAAATGCCCACGAGGTGCGTGGAACCGGCCTACTGGAACGCCGTCTCTGAAAAACTTCTGAGCTTGCGCGAATGCAGCCGCTCCATCGGCATTTCCGCAAGCTTCTCCATCGCCCTGATGCCGATTGTCAGGTGCTGCGCCACCTGGCGTTTGTAGAATTCGGTCGCCATGCCGGGCAGCTTCAACTCGCCATGCAGCGGTTTGTCCGAAACGCACAGCAGCGTGCCGTAGGGCACGCGGAAGCGGAAGCCGTTGGCCGCGATGGTCGCCGATTCCATGTCGAGCGCGATGGCGCGTGACTGCGACAGACGCTGCACCGGGCCGCGTTGGTCGCGCAATTCCCAGTTACGGTTGTCGATGGTGGCGACGGTGCCTGTACGCATGATGCGCTTCAAGTCGTAGCCGGACAGGCCGGTGACTTCGGCAACGGCTTCCTGCAACGCCACCTGGATTTCGGCCAGTGGCGGGATCGGCACCCAGACCGGGAGATCGTCGTCCAGCACGTGGTCCTCGCGCACATAGGCATGCGCCAGCACATAGTCGCCCAGCGCCTGGGTATTGCGCAGTCCGGCACAGTGGCCGAGCATCACCCAGGCATGTGGCCTGAGCACGGCGATGTGGTCGGTGATGGTCTTGGCGTTGGAAGGCCCGACGCCGATATTGACCATGGTGATGCCGCCATGTCCGGGCTTCTTCAGGTGATAGGCCGGCATCTGCGGCAGGCGCAGCGGCGCGACGCCTTCGCGGGGCATGCTTTGCCCAACCCTGGTGACGACATTGCCTGGCTCGACGAACTCGGTGTACTCGCCGCCGCCATTGGCCATCAGGTCGCGGGCGCGGGCGACGAACTCGTCGATGTAGAACTGGTAGTTGGTGAACAGCACGAAGTTCTGGAAATGCTGCGGCGTGGTCGCCGTATAGTGCGATAGGCGATGCAGCGAATAGTCGATGCGCTGCGCCGTGAAGGGCGCCAGCGGCCTGGGTTCGCCAAAGGCAACTTCGAAGGTGCCGTTGGCGATCTGGTCGTCGGTGCCGTCGAGATCCGGCACATCGAACAGGTCGCGGATCGGCCGCTTGATGCGCTCGGCCGCCGCGCCGTCGACATGAGTGCCTTCGAGAAAGGCGAAATGCAGCGGGATGGGGGTGGTCGATTCCGAGACGGTGACCGCAACCCCATGATTGCGCATGATCAGGCGCAACTGCTCGACAAGATAGTTTTCGAACAGATCCGGCTGGGTGACTGTGGTGGAAAAATGCCCCGGCGTCGGCATATGGCCATAGGCCTGGCGCGAGTCGATCTGGGTGAACGACGTGGTGGTGACGCCGATCTCCGGGTAGAAGGCCCGGTAGCGCTTGCCATTGTCGCCGCCCGCTGCCGCCAGTGCTGCAAAGGAGTCGCGCAGGAACCTGGTGTTGCGATCGTAAAGCGTCTGCAGTGCCGCAACGGCCTTTTCGGCGCTGTCGAAGCTTTTCCGGCCAAAAGGCTCCGGCATAACGACAGATTCGATGGCTTGTGGGTAGATTCGCTTTTCCATGGCTCAATATAGAGACTTGGATCGGCACTTGGGAGGGGTGTCGCGACCGAAGGCCGTCGTTTTCTTTTATCCGCGCTGCAAGCTGACCAAGAGCACAAAGCCGACGCCGGACTTCTTCAAAGCCGGTGCGTCGATCGTCGAGCCGGCGTCAGTGCGCATCATCGGCACGGCCAGAACCGGCGCAGCCAGAACCGTCAGGATAAGCGCCGCCCGCGGCAGAAGCCGAAGGGTCTTGAGAGCGTTGGCGGCGATGCGGTTCATGGTGTTTCAGCTTTTCTATTGGAGGCTTGGTTTCTTTGTTCAGTTGCGAAGATGGGTGGGGCAGGCGAGGCGGCAGGTTCTGGAACTGGCTTCGTCCCAGGCGCGGGCAGGACGGCCCGCTTCGGCGACGAGGATGGCGAAGAACATTCCGAAAAGGCTCACCAGCAGGCAGACGATGGTGAAACGGCGAGCAAGCATTGGTCGTGTCTCCTTCAACACGCCGGAGAATGCCTCGACGCAACTGAACCGGCTCTGATGCCGGCGTTCATCTGCGGTTCAAATTGATTGAGAGGATTTTGCCGGCGCCGGCGTCGGTTTCGGCGACGCTGCATGAGGCCAACGAGGCGCGGGCGCCTGCAAAAACGAAAACGGGACCCGTCGGGGCCCCGTCATCATGTCACAAGGGACGGCCGATCAGAGCTTGTGCCAGGTCTGGCTCTTGCAGATCAGCCCGCCAAGCACGCAGCCGCTCATCTTGAGCGAGGCGCCCGACAATGTCGCCTTGCCCGAATAGGTCTTGTCGTTTGCCGGATCGGTGATGTTGCCGGCATATTTGTTGTCGCCTGTCGCCTTGAGCGAGCCGATGGTCTTGCCGGCATATTTGCCGGTCTTCAGCGTGATGGAAAACGAGCCGCCGCCAGCAATGGCTGCCGTTTCGCCGGCCTGGGTCTTCCAATTGCCTTCGATCGGATCGGCCCATGCCGCACCCGCCATGATCAACGTGGCCGCAAGGGCCAGGCTCATTTTTCGAAACATGTCTTCCTCCCTGTGGATGTCCGGCCGAATGCTCCGCCTCGCCGGTCTGCCGCTTACGCAAACGTAAGCTAATCCAGCTCCCGGCAAAACAAAAGCGGTGCCGTAGCGGAAGACTTTTGGATTTTGAAGGCGCCCGAATGCGCCTCGCCGATGAGGAAATGAAACGATCGGCATGTTGCCTTTGGTTTCCGTGGTTAGCAGAGTCTTGCTTTCCTCGTTTGAAATTTTCGTCAAATTTGACGCAAGCAGGCCGAATTGCTGACTTTGTATCCTTAACGAATTTCCGCGTTTACCTCTTGTTTTAGCTTTGTTTTCCTCAAATTAAGCACGCCATTTAACGACGGATTCAAGCCTGCACGGCATTCTCGAAAGCATCGGAAGAGCAGCCAGCAAGGACGAAAGAAGGCAGCTCTCGGGAGCCTGACAGGGGCCGGAAACAGGGGATTGAAATGGCACGTTTTGAAATGCTTGAAGCAGGTTTCGGCGCCATGGGGGCAACTGCCCAGGCCGACATTCTTTTCGAACTGGGCATGATGTATGCGACCGGCCGCGATTGCGAGACCGATGTCGTTGCCGCCCACAAATGGTTCAACATCGCCGCGATCAAGGGCTCGGCCCGCGCCGCGGAACTGCGCTCCGAACTGTCGGCGGCCATGTCGAAGGTCGAGATCGCCAAGGCGCTTCGCGAAGCCCGCGAATGGATGACCATGCACTGAAATCTGCCAATCGCAGAAAGCCTATCGAAGACAGGGAAGCTCCGGGATCAAGGCTGCACAGACGGCCAGACCCGGTACAATAGAAGGCCGCGCAAGACGGTCGACGATCTGGAGCGTGATCCGGTTTTCCGGACTAACGGTAACCGTTTGTCCGGAGGTCATGCTCTGAAGAAAGAGAACGCGGCAGGCCGCAGTGCCCAGTCGCGCACAATACGGGGAAGGCGAGCGGGATTCTTGGGTGCGGGGGCGCCTGGAGATTGCTCGACGGACAAAAAAGCCACGACCGGCCGGAACAGGCTGGCGTGGCTTTTTTGCGTGGATGACGCCTTGCAGGCCCAATCGAGTGCCGCCAATGCGCCTAGACAGGCCCAATGAAGGGTGAAATTGTCCCGCCTCTCTGGAAGAAGCGCGGCCGGGGCGGCCGCGCGTGAGTGGAGGAGTTCTACCATCATGAAAAAATTGAGTATTTTGAACGCGGCCATATTCGGCCTGATGATGAGCACGCCGGTCGCATTCGCCGACGACATCACCTTTGCGGTGATCGGCCCGATGACCGGACAGCTCGCCACCATCGGCGATCAGTTCAAGCAGGGCGCACAGGCCGCTGCCGACGCGATCAACGCCGCTGGCGGCGTCAACGGGTCGATGATCAAGCTCGATATCGAAGACGACCAGTGCGATCCCAAGCAGGCCGTGTCGGTTGCCAATCGCGTCGTCGCCGACGGCGTCAAGTTCATCGACGGCCATGCTTGCTCCGGCTCCAGCATTCCGGCCTCGGCCGTCTATGCCGAAGCCGGCGCCCTGATGATGAGCCCGGCCTCGTCAAACCCAGTGCTGACCGACGCGGCGGCCAAGGCCGGCTGGCCGACGATCATGCGCCTTTATACGCGTGACGATGCGCAGGGCGCTTTCATCGGCCCGTGGATCGCCAAGAAGTTCGCCGGCAAGAATGTCGTCGTCCTGCATGACAAGAGCGCCTACGGGCAGGGCGTGGCCGACGCCGTCAGGGCAACGATGAATGCCGGCGGCCTCAAGGAGGTCTATTATGACGGCATCAACGCTGGCGAGAAGGACTATTCGGCTCTCGTCACCAAGCTCAAGGATCTGAAGGCCGACGTCGTTTATTTCGGCGGCTACCATCCTGAAGCTGGCCTGATCCTGCGCCAGTCGGCGGAACAGAACCTGAAGTTCCAGCTTATCATGCCGGACTCCATCGCATCGCCGGAATTCTGGCAGGTTGCCGGCCCGGCCGGCGAAGGCACCATGTTCGTCTTCCCGTCGGATCCCCAGGCAAAGCCGGAAGCCAAGGCAGCCGTCGAGAAGATCAAGGCAGGTGGTTTCGTGCCGGAGGGCTTCACGCTGTTCTCCTACGCCACTATCCAGGCTTTCGCTGAAGGCATTAAGCGCGCAGGCAGCGACGATCCGGCCAAGGTTGCCGAAGCGTTGAAGAATGGTACCGCGATCAGCACCGTCGTCGGCGATGTCACCTTCGATGAGAAGGGCGATCTGAAAAATGCCAGCTACGACATCAACCAATGGCACGACGGCAAATACGCGCCGATCGCGCAGTAATCACCACCCTGGCGACT
Organism: Mesorhizobium sp.; assembly: GCA_004017275.1. Taxonomy (GTDB): domain Bacteria; phylum Pseudomonadota; class Alphaproteobacteria; order Rhizobiales; family Rhizobiaceae; genus Mesorhizobium. Next base: position 915,802 of record SAKE01000001.1, read on the forward strand.
GGGTAGCGTGAAGAAATGGCCGGGCTCGCCCCGGCCATTTTGCTGTTTGGCCTGTCGTCTGCCTTTCGAGCCGTCAGCTCGCAGCGGTCGAGGCGGCTTGTTCCTCGACGAACCGCACCAGCACCGTTCCGTCGGTGACCTGTGCGCCCTCGGTGGCGATCTCTGCGATCACACCGTCATGCGGCGCGGCGATGGTGTGCTCCATCTTCATCGCCTCGAGGATCAGCAGCGGTTGGCCCTTGATCACGGCATCGCCTATTGCCGCGCGCACCAACTTGACCAGCCCTGGCATCGGCGCGCGCAAGCTGCCGGCGCCTGCCGCCGCCTCATCGGCCCGTGCCAACGGGTCCTGCACGGCAAAGGTGTAGCCAACGGCGCCTTCGAACACGGTGATGTGGCCGGGCCAGCGGGCAAGGCGCGGCGCGGCGCGAAAATCATGCGAATTCGTGCTGTCATATGGCGCATCGAGCGCCACCTGGAACCGTCCATCAGGCCGCACCGAAACCCTTGCCGCTATATCGTCTTCGCCAAACTTCAACCGTGTGCGTCGCGCCACGCTGTGGAAATGCGCATAGCCGGCAAGCGACGACCATGGATCGTTGGATGGCGGCGATGCTCCGGCGCCTGAAGCCGCAAGGGCAGCTGCCGCAACGGTTTCGCCGCTCGGCGGCGCAATCTCGGTGAGCGCCGGCTGATGCCTGCCGATCAGGCTGGTGTCGACATCGCCTGCGGCAAAGTCCGGATCGGCGGCAAGAGCGGCAAGAAAGGCGGTGTTGACGGTGGAACCGGCGATCTCGGTTCGTGACAACACCGCACCGAGCGCTTCCAGTGCCGTCTGCCTGTCCTTCGCGTGGACGACCAGCTTGGCGATCATCGGGTCGTAATAGGGCGAGATGGCGTCACCCGCACGCACGCCGGTCTCGATGCGCATGGTGGCGCCTTCGGGGGCTGCATCCGGAAATTTCAGACAATGCAGCGTGCCCGTTGCCGGCAGAAAACCCTTCCTCGCATCCTCGGCATAGATGCGCGCCTCGAAAGCATGGCCGCCGAGCGCGATCTCGCTTTGCGTCTTCGGCAGCTTTTCGCCGCTGGCGACCCGCAATTGCCACTCGACCAGATCGGTGCCGGTGACCATTTCGGTGACGGGATGCTCGACCTGCAGGCGGGTGTTCATTTCCATGAACCAGAAGCGATCGGCCTTCAGGCCTTGCGAGGCATCGACGATGAACTCGATCGTGCCGGCGCCCGAATAATTAATCGCCTTCGCGGCCTTCACCGCCGCATCCGTCATCGCCTTGCGCAGCGCCTCGGTCATGCCGGGGGCGGGCGCTTCCTCGATCACCTTCTGGTGGCGACGCTGCGCCGAGCAGTCGCGCTCGTAGAGATGCACGACGTTGCCGAAGATATCGCCGAACACCTGCACTTCGATATGGCGCGGCTTGTCGACATATTTTTCGACCAGAACACGGTCGTCGCCGAACGCGGCTTTCGCCTCGCGCCGCGCGCTGGAGAGCGCCTCGGAAAAATCGTCGGGATGCTCGACCCGGCGCATGCCCTTGCCGCCGCCGCCGGCGCGCGCCTTGATCAGCACGGGATAACCGATCTCGCGTGCCTTGGACGCGAGCAGCACGATCTCCTGCGCCTCGCCATGATAGCCCGGCACCACCGGCACGCCGGCCTTTTCCATCAGCCGCTTGGCGGCATCCTTCAGCCCCATGGCACGGATCGAGGCGGCCGACGGGCCGATGAAAATGAGCCCCGCCGCAACCACCTGGTCGACGAAATCTGGGTTTTCAGACAGGAAGCCGTAGCCGGGATGAATGGCTTCAGCGCCTGTCGCCAGGGCCGCGGCGATGATCTTGTCACCGCGCAGATAGCTTTCGCCGACGGGTGAGGCGCCGATATGCACCGCCTCGTCGGCCATCTCGACATGCAGGGATTTCGCGTCGGCATCCGAATAGACGGCGACGGTGCGCACGCCCATCTTACGTGCCGTGCGGGTGACACGACAAGCGATCTCGCCGCGATTGGCGATCAGGATCTTGACGAACATGGTGCCTCCATAGCCAGGGCTTGCTGAAAGCGACGCAGGCGTTCCTCCGCACTCTCCCGCAAACCTATATGGGTAGGCTCTCCCTTCGCCGGATACTGCCTCGCAGTTCGGCACTTGATGTAGAGCATTCCCTTACCAAGGGGGTGCTCTACGCGCGAAGTGCATTTGCCTATTTCGATGCCGAGATTGCGCAGCCGCCACTTGCGGTCTTGAGTTTCCATCGCGTCAAGCCGGCCTGGCAGTTGCGCATCGCCATTTCTTCCGCTGCCTTCTGGGACGGCGCGTTGAGCTTCGTCCCGCAGATGATGTAGAGGTCGACAACGCGCGAATAAAAGGTCGTGGCGTAGGCCGAATGACCGCTCGCCGCGACGTAGGCCTTGTAGGCAACGTTGCATTCGCCCGAGCCTAGCGTCGGCGGAAAATGCACGTCTCCCTTGCTTCCTGCGAGCGATTCCGCCTGACTGGCACCAGTCGCTGCGAATATTAGTAAGATCGAAAATATAGAGACAGACATCCCTCGGCAATATTTCAGTTCCATTTCTACCCTGTCCCCATTGCATTACGTGGGACAAGCAGTAGCGAATATTTTTCCTCGTCGCCAGTTCATTGGTGGAGATTCGAAGCCGCCTATGCTGAGGAATCGATTGGTCCATTCAGTTCAGCCTTCTCGCAAGGCAGCAACGGCCCGTTGGTATAGTTCTGCCATCTGGCTATCGAAGCAGCAGAAAATGACGGTTTCGGGCATTGTTTTCTCTTTGAGGAACGCGCTAATCGTGCTGACAGCGATCCGCGTCGCCTCATCTTTCGGGTAGCGGTAGACACCGGTCGAGATCGCCGGGAACGCCACCGTGCGGCAGTCATTGGCGGCGGCCAGTTCGAGCGAACTGGTATAGCAGGAGGCCAGCAGTTCGGCTTCGCCTTTGCCGCCACCTTGCCAGACCGGACCGACCGTGTGGATGATGTGTCGCGCCGGCAGTTTATAACCCTTGGTGATCTTGGCTTCGCCGATCTTGCATCCATTCAGCATGCGGCATTCGAACTCGAGCTCACGGCCGGCCGCGCGGTGGATGGCGCCGTCGACCCCGCCACCACCGAGAAGCGAGGTGTTGGCGGCGTTGACGATGGCATCGACCGCCAGCTTAGTGATGTCGCCGATATGAACCTGAATCCGCGGACTATCGTTCATATCACATCCGGAACACGCCGAAGCGCGTCTCCTCGATTTCGGCGTTGAGCGCGGCGGACAGGCTGAGCGCCAGCACGTCGCGCGTTTTCATCGGGTCGATGATGCCGTCATCCCAAAGGCGTGCGGACGAGTAGAGCGGGTGCCCCTCATGCTCGTATTTCATCAGGATCGGCTTCTTGAATTTCGCCTCCTCTTCGGCGCTCCATTCGCCGCCCTTGCGCTCGATGCCCTCGCGCTTGACCATGGCCAGCACCGTCGCCGCCTGTTCGCCGCCCATCACCGAGATGCGGGCATTCGGCCACATCCATACGAAGCGCGGTGAGTAGGCGCGGCCGCACATGCCGTAATTGCCGGCGCCGAACGAGCCGCCGATGATGACGGTCACCTTCGGCACCCTGGCGGTGGCGACCGCCATCACCAGCTTGGCGCCGTCCTTGGCAATGCCGCCCGCTTCGTATTTCCGCCCGACCATGAAGCCTGTGATGTTCTGCAGGAAAACCAGCGGAATCTTGCGCTGGCAGCACAGCTCGATGAAGTGCGCGCCCTTCAGTGCGCTTTCGGAAAACAGCACGCCATTGTTGGCGATGATGCCGACCGGCATGCCATGCAGATGGGCAAATCCGGTGATCAGCGTGGTGCCGTAGTTCTGCTTGAACTCATCGAATTCGGAGCCGTCGACGATGCGCGCGATCACCTCGCGCACATCGTAGGGCTGGCGCAGGTCGGTCGGTACGATGCCATAGAGCTCATCTACAGGATGAAGCGGCGGAATCGGTTTTTGTAAGTTCAGGCTTACAGTCTTGTTCCGATTCAGGTTTTTGACGATGCGCCGGCAGATGGCAAGCGCGTGCTCGTCGTCTATTGCGTAGTGATCGGCAACGCCCGAGAGCCGCGTGTGCACATCGGCGCCGCCGAGATCCTCGGCGCTGACGTCCTCGCCGGTGGCCGCTTTCACCAGCGGCGGTCCGCCGAGAAAAATGGTCGCCTGATTGCGCACCATGATCGTCTCGTCGGACATCGCCGGCACATAGGCGCCGCCCGCCGTGCAGGAACCCATGACGCAGGCGATCTGCGGAATGCCGGCGGCCGACATGTTGGCCTGGTTGTAGAAGATGCGGCCGAAATGCTCGCGGTCGGGAAACACCTCGTCCTGGTTGGGCAGATTGGCGCCGCCGCTGTCGACCAGATAGATGCAAGGCAGATTGTTCTGCAGCGCGATCTCCTGCGCCCGCAAATGCTTCTTCACGGTCAGCGGATAATAGGTGCCGCCCTTGACCGTGGCGTCGTTGACGACGATCATTACCTCGGTGCCTTCGACGCGGCCGATGCCGACAATCATGCCGGCCGACGAAATCTCCTCGCCATACATCGACCACGCGGCGAACTGGCCGATCTCGAGGAAGGGTGAGCCGACATCCAGCAATTGCGCGAGGCGCTCCCGCGGCAGGAGCTTGCCACGGGAAACGTGGCGCTCACGCGCTTCCTCCGAACCGCCGCGCCCGAGAGTGGCAGCCTTCTCCGCAATCTCCGCGACCAGCGCCCGCATGCGCTCGGCATTGGCACGGAAGCTTTGGGAGGAGGGGGAGATCTGGGTTTGGAGTACTGCCATGCTACACCCCCTCCGCCATGATCTCACGCCCGATCAGCCAGCGGCGGATTTCGCTGGTGCCGGCGCCGATCTCGTAGAGCTTGGCGTCGCGCAGCAGGCGGCCGGTCGAATAGTCGTTGATATAACCATTGCCGCCAAGTAGCTGGATAGCGTCAAGCGCCATCAGCGTCGCCTTCTCGGCGGCAAACAGCACGCAGCCGGCGGCATCCTTGCGCGTCGTCTGGCCGCGATCGCAAGCAGCGGCGACGGCGTAGACGTAAGCGCGTGCGGCGTTCAGCGTCGTGTACATGTCGGCCAGCTTGCCTTGCACCAACTGAAACTCGCCGATTGCCTGGCCGAACTGCTTGCGTTCATGCACATAGGGGATTGCGACGTCGAGGCATGCTGCCATCAGGCCGATCGGGCCGCCGGCCAGCACCGTGCGCTCATAGTCGAGGCCCGACATCAGCACCTCGACACCGCGGCCCTCCTCATGCAGCACGTTGCCGAAGGGCACCTCAACATCCTCGAACACCAGTTCGCCGGTGTTGGAGCCGCGCATGCCGAGCTTGTCGAGCTTTTGCGCCACGGAAAACCCGGCAAAAGTCTTCTCGACGATGAAAGCGGTGATGCCGCGCGATTCCCGCTCCGGATCGGTCTTGGCATAGACGACCAGCGTCTCAGCGTCCGGCCCGTTGGTGATCCACATCTTGGTGCCGTTGAGCACATAGCGGTCGTTGCGCTTTTCGGCGCGCAGCTTGAGCGAGACGACGTCGGAGCCGGCGCCGGATTCCGACATCGCCAGCGCACCGACACGCTCGCCCGAGCATAGGGCAGGGAGATACTTCTCCTTCTGCGCCGTCGTCGCCCAGCGGTTGATCTGGTTGACGCAGAGATTGGAATGGGCGCCGTAGGAGAGGCCGACCGAAGCCGAGGCGCGGGAGATTTCCTCCACCGCGATCACATGGGCGAGATAGCCCATGCCGCTGCCGCCGAAATCGGGGTCGGCGGTGATGCCGAGCAGGCCGAGCGCGCCGAGTTCGCCCCACAGATGCGCCGGGAATTCGTTCGTGCGATCGATCTCGGCGGCGATCGGCGCGATGCGGTCCTGAGCGAAGCGCCGCACCATGTCGCGCAGCGCCTCGATCTCCTCGTCATGCCCGAAGCTGAGCGTGTTCGTGTACATGTCGTTCCTCCCTGCCGCCGATCTTCGCGCCGACGAGCCGCATTGTCATTGAAAGATATGTCGCCGTCACTTCGGCTATCGACAGACGTTCGCCCGGCCGAAACCAGACGATGACGCCGGTCATCATCTGGATCAGCGCCATCGCCGTCAGCCCGGTGTCGTCGATGCTGAAGCCCCCCGCCTCGGTGCCGTCGCGCAGGATGGCGCGCAGCTCCTTTTCGTAAGCTGTGCGCATCCGCAGGATCTGCGTCAGCCGTTCTGGCGACAGGCTGCGCAATTCCATGTTCGATACATGCGTGGCATGCCGACGCCCGATATGGAAAGCGATGTGGTTTTCGACATAGGCCGAGAGCCGCTCCTCAGGGCCTGCATTTGTCGGCGCGGCTGCCTCCCACGCCTCGGTCAAGCCCTCCATGTGTTCGCGCATCAGCGTGAATAGAAGCTCTTCCTTGGTCGGGAAATAGCGATAGAGCGCGGCTGCCTGGACACCGACTTCAGCGGCCAGCTGGCGCATCGACATCGCTTCGTAGCCAAGGCGCGCGATGAGGTTGACCGCAGCCTCGCGGATGGCCGCCTCGGTCTTTTCGCCATCGGATCCGGTGGTGCGTGCCATATTAGCCCCTTCGCGGGACAATAATAAAACGAACGTTCAATTAATTCAAGGCGACAGAACCGAATCTGCAATCAGGCAACAATCCTGAACCCGACAAGAGCGTCTCCGGTCGCCAATTCCTTGACGTCGACCCTGGAAACCGAAGCCCCGGACGGCCCCTTCCAGAGGCGCTCGATCATTGTCGAGACCGCTTCATCGACGCCTGCAATCTGGGCCGTTACAGACCCATCCGCCTCATTGCGGACCCAGCCTGCAAGACCAAGGCTCGTGGCCTCGTCCCGAACCCAGATTCTGAAGCCGACGCCTTGCACATTGCCGTAGACACGCGCCCGCACTTCCCTGCCATGACCAGCCATGAATCTCTCCTAGCCTGTCTCCTTGGAATCTGGTGCATGGCTCAGGGAATGCAACCTGAGAATTGCGCGCAGGACGCAATCGCTGGCTCTCTGGCTTCTGAAATTAATTGACTCAGTCCACTAATTTTGGAAAATGGTGCTGGCTATTGGGATCTGGACGCAGATGTTGGACGAACGAAACGCATTGGTGGCCGATATCAGGCGCTTCAACCGATTCTACACCCGCACCGTTGGCCTTCTCGACGAAACCCTGACGCAGAGCGCCTTCACCTTGACCGAGGCGCGCGTGCTGTTCGAACTCGGCCACGTTAATCGTCCGGCGGCTTCTGAAACTGCTGGGGAGCTGGGTTTTCTCGCCAAGGCTTTCCATCTGGAGATGGGTCCCATTGCTTCCGACATCGCCAGGCAATTGCGTGTCGATGCAGCCTATCTGACACGAATTCTGCGTAAATTCGCCGCCGAGGGCCTGACCGAGACCCGGACCGATCCGGCCGACAAGCGCCGGCGGATCCTGTCGCTAACGGCAAGAGGCGAGGCAGCCCTTTCAGGGCTTCAGGCGGCGGCCGATCGGGACACGGCGCGGCTCATCGAAAGCATACCCGACGACAGGTTGCAGGAATTGGGCAGCGCGTTGCGCAAGGCCGGGGAATTGCTGGGCGATCCTGCTCGTGAGAACAGCGAGGTGACGTTGCGGCCGCATCGCGTCGGCGACGTCGGCTGGGTCGTGCAGCGGCAGGCCCAGCTCTACGCCGAGGAATATGGCTGGACGATCGAGTTCGAGGCGATGCTTGCCGAGATCGGTGCCGATTTCATCCGCAATTTCGTGCCCGGCCGCGATTTCTGCTGGATCGCCGAGCGCGGCAATCAGCCGGTCGGCGCGGTGTTCCTGGTCCATCAGAGCGACGAAGTGGCCAAGCTTAGGATGCTGCATGTCGAGGCGTCGGCGCGCGGCCTCGGCATCGGCAAACGCCTGGTCGCAGAATGCGTGAACCAGGCCCGCGCTTGCGGCTACACCAAGCTGGTGCTGTGGACCAACGACATCCTCGTCGCGGCGCGCGCGATTTACGAGCGCGCCGGCTTCAGGCTGGTCTCGGAAGAACACCACCACAGTTTCGGCAAGGATTTGACCGGCCAGACCTGGGAGATGGATTTGTAGGTGCCGCTGGTTTGCTCGCCAGCGGTATCCTAGTTCCCCCGCGCTGCGGCCAAAGCACCGGGAAGTTCCTCGGCAAAGATGTCGAGTTCGTGGTCGAGCCCCACGCTGACGCGGATGCAGCGGTCAAGCACCGGCACCATCGGCTTGCGGATGAAGACATCGCGCGACAGCAGACCCTGCAGCACTTTTAGTGCGAAAGCGCCATCGCGACCACAGTCGATGGTGACGAAATTGGTCGCCGACGCCAGTGGCTTCAGGCCATTCGCCTCGGCTATCCCAGCGATGCGTCGGCGGCCGGCCGCGACCCGCGCCACCACGCTCTGCAAATAGTCCTGATCGGCAAGCGCCTCGACGCCGGCGATCTGCGCCATGCGGCTGACGCCGTAATGGTTGCGGATCTTCTCGAAATCGCGGATCACCTGGGCTTCGGCAATCGCATAGCCGCAGCGTATGCCGGCCAGCCCATAGGCTTTCGAAAAGGTGCGCATGCGGATGATGTTCGGCCTGGAGATATCGATCGGCGGCAGCGCCGAGGCCGGTCCGAGTTCGCCATAGGCCTCGTCGAGCACCAGCATGGTGGTTTCCGGCAGCGCCTCGATGAAGCGGACGAGCTCGTCCGCTTCCCGCCAGCTGCCCATCGGATTGTCCGGATTGGAGAGATAGACCAGCGGCGCGTTTTCCTTGCGCACCGCCGCGAGCAGGCCGTCCAGGCTTTCCCTGTCGTTCTCGTAGGGGACCGCGACCAGTCGACCGCCGACCCCGGCAATGTGGAAGTTGAAGGTCGGATAGGCGCCGAGCGACGTGACCACGGCATCGCCAGGCGCCACATACATACGTGCCACCAGGGCGAGCAGGCCGTCTATGCCTTCGCCGACAACGACGTTCTCGGCCTTCACGCCGTGATGCGCGGCGACCGCCACCTTCAGGTCGTGATTGTCGGGGTCACAATACATCCACATGTCGCCGGCGATCTCGGCCATCCGGGCGATGACGCGCGGCGAAGGCCCAAAGCTGCTCTCATTGGCGCCGATGCGGGCGCGAAAAGCGCGCCCACGCTCGCGCTCCTGCGCTTCGGGGCCGACAAAGGGCACGGTCGAGGGGAGTGCTGCGACGAGCGGCGTGAGGGGAGGGCGTTGGCGCATGGCGGAGGCTCAGTTGAAGGGGCTTCTTGCTAGCGCGCCGGATGGGCCGGTGCAAGTTGCCGATCAAGCTGCGCTCTAATGCAAAAACCCGGCGGTTGCCCGCCGGGTTTTCGATTTCGACAAGTCGAAATGTATTAGAACGAGCGCTGGAAGCGGAGGAGACCGCCGACGCTGCTCTTCTTGTCGGCATTCGTCCAGTTGGAGAAGTCGGCGTCGTCGAACTTGCCTGCATTGAGGTAGTCGACTTCGGCCGTGATCGTCATGCCGGGAACGATGTCGTAGGCGATGTTCGCCGCGACGCCGAGGTTCTTCCAGTCATCATACGAAATCTGGGTGTTGAACGAGGTCTTCTCGTTGAACTTGTAGGTGCCGCCGCCCCACACTGCCCAGTTGCCGCCCCACTGCTTGTAGAAGCCGCGCCCGCCAGCCGGAATGGCATAGGTCGGGTCGTTGAGGTTGTCATCCGTGCCGTAGCCGCCGATGATAAACAGCGAGATCGCGTCGGAAACGTTCACATCCAAGCGAACCTTGCCAGCGACTTCTTCGTAGTTGCTGTCATAGGCAACGACGCCGGTGATCGCACCCCAGCCCTGTGTCCACTTCACACCGCCGACGACGTGCGGAACGTAGCTGTCGATCGTGCCGACCTCGCCCGCGCCTTCTTCGAGCGAGAGAACGGCCGAGAAGCCGTTGCCAGCGTCGAAATAGTACTGGACGACGTTGGTGTCGAAATCACCGTAGGGAACCAGCGTATCCTGGATGACGTTGCCGGCATAGCCGATGAACGTATCGAAGGCCGACTCGTCCTTACCGACGCGCAGCCCACCGAGCTGGATCCAGGCGAAGTTCAGCGAGACGTTCTTGTTACCAGCAGTATTGCCAATGGGATCGCCGTCGGCGTCGAAGGCGCCGTAGCCGTTGCGGTTGCCGAAGTTGAAGCGGGTCTCGGTGTAGGTCTTCAAGGTGCCGAGCTCGGTTTCCTGGCCGGTCCAGGTCTTCAGCGTGAAGCGGGCGTTCTTGTACCAGGTGCTCTTGTCATCACCATCCTCGTGATCGAAGCTCTTTGCGCCATCGAACGAGCCGACGTCGCCGCCGCCGATGTCATAACGGACATAGCCGCCGATGCGCAGGCAGGTCTCGGTGCCGGGGATGTAGAAGTAGCCAGCGCCGTAAACGTCGCAAATCTTGACGTATTCAGCGGGTTCCGGCTCGGCGACAACGACGGCGT
>SAKE01000020.1 GCA_004017275.1 Mesorhizobium sp.
CCAATCTCCCCCCTCGTGGGGGAGATGCCCGGCAGGGCAGAGGGGGGCGCTGTCCTGCCGACCACTCCCAATCTATCGAACCGCGCTCTCGCGCTTGTTGGCCGGAGAAACGCATGGCGATCTGCTCTGTAGCGGAGGTTGACGCTCTACGGCGCCCCCTCTGGCCTGCCGGCCATCTCCCCCACAAGTGGGGAGATCAGCTCCGTCATCCCTTCCGCTTCTCCACCTCAGCCTTCCTCAGCAAGAACCGCTGGATCTTGCCGCTTGGCGTTTTCGGCAGTTCGCTGACGAATTCGACTTCGCGCGGATAGGCGTGGGCCGAGAGGCGCTTGCGGACATGCTGGGCCAGTTCTTCGGCCAGTTCGGGGGTGCCTTGAAAGGCGGGAGCCAGGATGACGAAGGCCTTGACGATTTCGGTGCGCTGCGGATCGGGCACGCCGACGACCGCTGCCTCGTTGACCGCCGGATGCTCGATCAGCGCGCTTTCGACGTCGAACGGGCCGATGCGGTAGCCGGCCGAGGTGATGACGTCGTCGGAGCGGCCGATGAAGGAGATCGAGCCGTCGGGCTCGAACTCCACCGTGTCGCCGGTGCGGTAATAGCCGCCCGCTATGGCCGACGTCTCCGCCTGATGATAGCCGCCGAACCAGCGCAGCGGCGAGTTGGCGATGTCGACGGCGAGGATGCCGGGCTGGTTGGGGCCAAGCTCCTGGTCCGCCTCTTCGAGCACGACGATGCGGTAGCCCGGCATGGCAAAGCCGGCCGAGCCGTGGCGCACCGGGTGCGACAGGCCGTGATGATTGTTGACCATCATGCCGTTCTCGGTCTGGCCGTAATGGTCATGGATGGGGGCGGCGAGATGGGCGTCGAACCAGCGGATCACTTCCGGGTTGAGCGGCTCGCCGGCGCTGCTCACCACGCGCAGACGGCCCTTGACGCGGGCCGCCGCTTCCGCGCCTTCGGCGAGCAGCAAGCGGAAGGCAGTGGGCGAACCGGCGAGGCTGGTGACGCCGAGGCGCTCGATGATGTCGTAGGTGCTTTTGGCGGTGAAGGCGCCCTCGTTGAAGGTCGTGGCGATGCCGAGCAGCAGCGGACCCGTGATGGCGTAATACAGGCCGTAGGCCCAGCCGGGATCGGCGATGTTCCAGAAGACGTCGTCAGGCTGCAGCCCGATCGCATCGCGCATATAGGCGCCGAAGGCCATCAGCGCGCTGAGCGGCACCGGCACGCCCTTTGGGAAACCGGTCGTGCCCGAGGTCGACATCATCATGAACAGATCGTCGCCCTTGCGCATCACCGGCTGGCACTCGGGCGAGGCGGCGGCAAAGGCAGCGCGGAAATCGATGTCGCCGGGCGGCAAGGCTTCGCCTGGGGCAAGGATCGTCGCGACGCGGGGGCAATCCTCCACCTCATCGAGCTTGCCGCGATTGGCTGTGTTGGTGACGACCAGCTTGGCGCCGCTGGTCTTCAGCCGGTGGTCGATAGCCTTCGGCCCGAAGGCGGTGAAAAGCGGCTGGTAGACCGCGCCGATGCGCCATGTGCCGAGGATGAGCGCCACCAGTTCTGGAATGCGCGGCAGCATGCCGGCAACGACATCGCCGGGACCGACGCCGGCTGCTTTCAGGATGTTGCCGACGTGTGCGGACATAACCTTGAGATCGTCGAAGCTGAATTCCCGCAGCTCGCCATTGGCGGAGATCGCGCGCAGCGCCAGTCGGTTCTGGCCGGTGTGGCGATCGCAGCATTCGACGCAGGCATTGATGCCGGTCGTGGGATCGCCGTGAAGTTTTGCGATCTCGTTCTCGATGCGAAAATGCGCAACGGCATCGATGTAATGCGGCAGCGGCGCCGGTGTGTTGGTCATGGCAGTCCTCCCTGGCGGCGCCGCATCTCCCCATGCGGCGCTGTCGTGTGGGAGCTTGCCTGAAATTGTTGCGGTGGTCGATGCGGCGAAAGTTGGTGGCAGGACAGAGGGGGGGCGAGGAGGATCGCGGCGTTGACGATCTGCGTGGTTGACCTCGCCAACCATCCGACGGATAGGTCCGCCAAGCATATCTACCCCGAGATTTCAGATGACTTCAGACACAAGCCTCCACGCCGCACCCGCCACCCCCGACACCGCCTGGCAGACAGACGTCCGCGCCGGCGTGCGCCATGTCCGCGATCTCGCCTCCCTCCCGCTGTCGCCAGCCGAAAGCGCGGCGGCTAAAGGCGCAGCGGCGAACCACAAGGTGCGCGCGCCGAAAGCCTATCTTGACCTGATCGACTGGAACGACCCCGCCGACCCGATCCGGGCGCAGGTCATTCCGTCGCCTGAGGAACTGGAGGAGGTGGAGGGCGAGCTCGACGATCCGATCGCCGACCATGAATTCAGCCCGGTGCCGCGATTGACGCATCGCCATGCCGACCGGGTGCTGTTGTTCCCGACCTATCAATGCGCGGTCTATTGCCGGTTCTGCTTTCGCAAGGAATCGCTGACCTCGATCGGCCGCGGCTATACGCGCGAGGCGCTGGAGCCGGCGCTGGCCTATATATCAGGCCATCCCGAAATCCGCGAGGTGATCCTGACCGGCGGCGATCCGCTATCGCTTCCCGACGCAGCACTGGCCGAAATCCGCGCGCGCATCGAAGCGATCCCGCATGTGCGGCTGCTACGCATCCACACCCGGGTGCCGGTGGTGCTGCCGTTGCGCGTCACGTCGGGCCTGGTCGCGGCGCTGCAGGGCCGGCTGATGGTCACCATCGTCACCCATTTCAACCACCCGCGCGAGATCACGGACGCCACCGAGGCGGCCTGCCGCACGCTGCGCCGTGCCGGCTTTGTGCTGCTCAACCAGAGCGTTCTGCTCAAGGGCGTCAACGACAGCGTCGAGGCGCTGGAGGAGCTCTGCCGCGAGCTGATGTACCGCCTCGGCGTCAAACCCTACTACCTGCACCATGGCGACCTCGCGCGCGGCATGGCGCACCGCCGCACCACGATCGCACAGGGCCAGGCGCTGGCCGAGGCGCTGCGTGCGCGGCTGTCGGGCATCTGCAACCCCGTCTATGTGCTCGACCTGCCGAAAGGCGGCGGCAAGGTGCCGATCGGGCCTTGCTATGTCGAGGCACGGGAGGACGGGAACTGGCGGTTGCGCGGGCTGGATGGCGAGGTGAGAGCGTATGCGGAGGTCGTCGGGGCGTAGGCCCACGCCGAAGTGCATGCCGGTCTTGCCAACTCCGGCGCGGTCGTTCTCCGAAGACAGGCGCCGAGGACCGGTGGTTGCCGTGCAAGCTCGCTGTTGTCGCGCCTCGGCATAAATGCATATGTTGAGCGGTTCGCGGATTCAGGATCGTGGCGGATGACAGCTGGGGGCAGCAATCAGGAAATGGTGTCGCGGAGCCCGCTTGCGGCCACCGGGATCCAGCGTTGCGTGCTCGACACGGGGGGCCTGGCGCCCAGGGAAGCGGTAGCGCTCTGGCAAGAAAGCATCGGTCTCCTCTATGATGTGCGCCTGCGCAACGCCGGCGACGACCGGTTTCAGTTCCACGCGGATGCGTTCCATTTCGGCGAGATCGTTCTCACCTCGTACAAATGCATCGCGCAGAGTTTCGATCGCTCGCGCGCCCGCATCGGACGCGACGGTCTCGACCATATCACGCTCCAGGTCTGCCTGCGCGGAAGCCATGGACGGCGTGACGGCGGATCCGACGAAAAGGCTTCGGCGGGCGATCTGATCGTGGCCGACCTGGCGCAGGCCCAGTCGACCGGGACTTCCGATTTCGACAGCCTCAATCTAACCGTACCACGCCGTCTGCTGGCGCCGCTTTTGCGAGCGCCCGACGAGCACAATATGCGCGTCATCGCCGGCAGTGCCCCTTTGACGGCGCTGTTGCGCGGCCATCTCATCGGCCTCTACGAGGCAGCATCCGCCATCAGCCGCCAGGACGCAGAGGCCGTGATCAGACCGACCCTGGAACTCGCCGCCGCCGCCATCAATTCAGCCGTAGCGGAGGAAAACGCCGGTTCCGTGCAGATGGCGCTAATCAGCGAAATCCGCCGCCATATCGACAGGCATATTCTCGGCCACGATCTCAGCGCCGGCGCAATTGCAGCAATCTTCGGGATCTCCCTGCGCAAGCTCTATTATCTCTTCGAGCCCCATGGCGGGCTTTGCAGATACATCCAGGAGGAAAGGCTGCGCCGCTGCCGCGCCGAACTTGTCGATCCCGGCCGCCGGCACGAAGGCATCGCCGGGATCGCCGATCGCTACGGCTTCGGCCACCGAAAGAGTTTTGTCCGCGCCTTCCGGCGCTCCTTCGACATGACGCCGCGCGAGATGCGAGCGCTTGCCGCGGAAGGGCGCGGGCTGCTCGTCGAGCGTGGCGGGAACCACACCATGTGGCACTGGATCCGCGAGCTGCGATAGGCGTTGGCCGAAACCCAGATGGTTCGATATGCAAGCCGTCTGGTAGCAGGTGTGTAAAGTGCCGTCCGGCGTTTTGCGCGCGACTGCCGATGCCGATCTTGCACGTGCGGCCACATTCCTTGCACCTGCGGCCACATTTGCCCGGCTGATCCACATAAATCTTGAAATGTAGTCGCTGGCGGGTGCATCGGCATCAGCGGGGGCGCAGCGGCCAGGTCCCCGTGACATCAGGACAGCTGGCCCCTGGAGGCAAGAATGCGTGCGGCGAAGGGAATATTTCTCGGCATCTCGATATTCTGCGTCATTCTCCCGACACAGGTCCTCGCGGCCTACAAATGCTGGAACCCGGCGATCTGCAAGGCGGTGTGTGGCAGCGAAATATGCGGCAAGATAAGCGCGCACAACGCCGACATGAAGGCGCTGGATCTGACCAAAAAAGGTGCCTCCGGGCAGCTCGCCGCTTCCAGCAGCGGATCTTCATCCGGGACCAATTCCAAGAAGACCTACACCTGCTCGAACCCGGCGATCTGCATCGCGGTCTGCGGTAAGAAGACCTGTCCGTAGGCGAATTCTTGCTGTGGCAATTCGGTGGTGGCCCGGAATCTGACGGGTGCGCGGGCTGGATGGTGAGGTGAGGGGCTCGGGAGGTGGTGGGCGAATAGGTGGGCGCTACCGCGCCTTTCTCTCGACAAACGCCAGCACGACCACGCGCGGGGCAACGCCGTAGACGAGGCCGACCTTGCGGCCTGTCTTTGTCGTTGCGCGCCCGGCGTTCAGGTCGACGGTGATGTCCTCATAGCCCAGCACCTCGCGATCGAGCGGATAGACGGCCTTGTAAACGGCTTCCTTGGCGGCAAAGAGGAGGCGGCCGGCAAGATGCCGGTCGGCCGCATCGGTGCGGTCCGCAGGCGTTGCAACGAGTGCCAAAATCTCGTCCGGGAGTGGCAGCGCGGGTTCGACGTCGATGCCCAGCGAGGCGATGTGGCCAACGGGGGCAACCGCCGCCATGGCCATGTGGTCGTCGTGAGCAAGCGACCCAATGATCCCGTCGGGCCAGACCGGCGCGCCTGATGGCGTGCGCAGGATGGCGACGTCCTTGACGCCAAGCTCCGCCAGCAGTCCGTGCGCGATCCAGCGCGCGGCTCCGCTGGCGCGCCGCATGGCCGGCCGGCGTGCGGGGATGGTATGCGCTTCGTCGGGCAGCAGATGGGCCTCGTCGCCATCGCGTATGACCCGGCATCCGATCCGCACACTTTTGGGTGCGATGGCGGAGATCGCTTCGGCCAAGGTAATTTCCTCGGTGGGTGGCCGCGTCACGGTTCGTCTGCCTGTGCCGGCAAAGCGAGATCGGCGATCATTTCTCCGTCTTCGTCGAGCCCTTCTTCGACGAAACCAGCACTGCGATAGAGGTTTCGCGCCGCTTCATTGTCCGGTTCGTAGCAGATCGAAACGTGCCTGACGTGGCCGAGCCCCTGGATTTCGTCCAGCACTTCGCGCAACGCGGCCTTGCCGTAGCCTCTGCCCTGAGAGGCGCGGTCGATCATGAAGCGGTAGATGCGCGCCTCGTCGTCATCTCGTGGCGCCTCGTACATCAGGAACCCGACGACACGGGTCCCGGCCATGACGACGCGCGGCCGCGCGTCTTCGTCAGTCTCGGCTTCTTCCAACGACTCCGCATTGCTGGCGACGAAATCCATCTGGTCCGGAGCCAGCTCCAGGGCCGTGACCAGGGGCCGGTTGGTCCTGGTCACGGGAACGAGACGGATGTCCGCGGTCTTCAAGCCGATGCCACTCTTCAAGCCGAAGTCCGGGAGCCATCATCGGTGACCGGCTCGACGAAGCGGTGCAGCTTGGCCGGGTTGCCCCGCCAGATCGAGTTGGGCTCCAGTTCTTCGCCCTTCATCACGAAGGAGTCGACATCGACCACCGATCCTTCGCCCATCACGACGCCGTAGTGGACAAAGGCGGAAGGTCCGAGCGTGCAGCCCTTGCCGATGCGGATGAAGTCGGACTTGAAGGCGCCTTCCTCCAGCGAATGGGCCTGGATGACGCAACCCTCATTGAGGGTGGCGTCGTCGCCGATCTCCACCAGCGAGCGTTCGGTCAAATTGCTGCCGCCATCATAGACCCGTTTGCCGACCTTGACGCCCAGCAGGCGCAGGATCATCGGCCGGAACGGCGTGCCGGCGAATAGGCGCACGATCGGCGAATCCGCCAGCTTCCAGTGGCGTTCGTGGCGCCAGAAGGCGACGTCGTAGATCGTCGTCATTTGCGGCTTCAGCCTACCGAAACCGAGGCTTGCCCGTTCGACGAAGATGTAGAACGGGATGGTGATCGCCGAGGTCAAAAGCACGGCGACGAACAGCGCGACCTCCGCCCATTCGGTGTAGTAGTTCAGCGCCCGGTCCCAGATCGCCAACGTGGCGAACAGCATGACCCATTGCGTTGCCACGAACAGCAGGATCGTCACCAGATTGTGGCGGTTCTTGTGCGGGATACGCTGGCGCCGGTCCGCCTCGTCGACGCCGGCGATGAGTTCCTTGTCGCGGTTCACCATGCGCGGGATTTCAAAGGCCGGCGAACCCAAGAGCCCGACATTCTCGCGCAGCGGCCCATCGATGGGGATCATCACCTTGGTGCCGAGCAGGACGTTGTCGCCGGTGCGCCCGTCCGGCGGATAGTAGATGTTGTTGCCGAGATAGTTGCGTTCGCCAATGCGCGTCGGCTCGAGCCGGAAGGCGGAGGCGGATTTGTGCATGTTGATCATGAACAGCCCGTCCGACACCATGGTCTCGGTGCCGATCTCGCACAGAAGCGGGTTTTCGTGTTGCTGGTTCGAGCCGAAATTGGAGCCGGTCTGCACCACTCTGTTGAGGTTCCAGCCGATGGCTCTGATATAATGCACGATGGCCGAGCTGTCGCCGAACAGCAGACCGAGCACGCGGGAATTGCTCGAGAATTCGGCGACGGTCTGCAGCCAGTAGCGGAAGCCGTAAAGCGTGTATGTGCGACCCGGCTTCAGGATCAGGTTTGTCAGGCGCGGTACCAGCGTGGCGGCCAGGAAGGCCGCGGCGATGTAGCCGAACAGCGTGACTGTGGTGCCGATCGCGACGATGCCGATCGTCTCCTGGTAGTCGTCGCCGACATTTTCCCAATAGCTGTGGAACAGCAGCGGCAAGGGGGTGACGATGGCAAACAGCCCGATCAGCTGAACCGCCTCGAACAGGAAGCGCCGGATGTTGGAAGGGTCGACATTGCGCACTTTGCAATAGTCCGCCGTGGTCGGCACGGCCGGCGATCCATGCCAGCGTTCGCCGTCGGGGATGCTTTGGCCGCGGTGCAGCGAGGACGAATGGCCGAGCTGGGCGCCGTCGCCGATCCTGGTGTCGATGTCGAGCGTGGAGCCGACGCCGACAAAGGCATCGCGGCCGATGTTCAGCGGCCCGGTGTGGATATAGCCGGACTGCGCCCTGAAGCCGAGGATCATGGATTCCTTGCGCAGGATGGTGTTGGCGCCGATCGAGATGAGATCCGTGCAGACGGGCACGGATTTCGATTCGATGACGGCGTTCTTGCCGAGCTTGGTGCCCAGCAGCTGCAGGTAGAAGCTGTAGAGCGGGCTGCCGCGGAACAGCACCACGGGCGCGGTGCGGATCAAAGTCTTGACCACCCAGAAGCGGAAGTAGCGCACGCCCCAGATGGGAAACGCCTCGGCCTTCCAGCGGCCGATGAGCACCCATTTGGCGATGACGGCAAAGCCCGACATGCCGAAGAACACGGCGGCCGAAAGCGCCACGCAGCGCAGATACAGCTGCAGCGGATCGTCGAGCGCGTCATACATCCAGTTGAGGCCGTCATTGACCGCCCACAGGGCGCCATAGCTGTAGAGCCCGTAGAACAGCAGCTGTGCGGCGCCGCAGGTCCAGTAGGCGAAATTCGAAGCCCGGCGGGTGAGGACAGGCTCGTTGGTGGCCGTCGTCATCTCTTCCGCCACGCCGAGATGCAGCGCGAGCCGCGCCACGGTCGGATGGAGATAGATGTCGCGCATCGACGCAGTCGCCCATTCCTTCCTGGTGCGCACGCGCGCGCAGAAATGGGCCATCAGCAGCGAGTTGGCGCCGAGATCGTCGAAGAAATTGTCCTCGACGGACACTTCGTCGAATTTCAGCACGGCGGCCAGAGCGTCGGCCAGGAACCGCTCGTCGTCATTGCCGGGCGCGACCATGGTGCGCTCGACTGAGAGCCGGACGCTTGTCGGTTTCGGCAGCTGGCGCAAATCCACCTTGTTGGAAACCGTCATCGGTATGGCAGGCAGTTCCTCGAGATAGGAGGGCACCATGTAATCGGGCAGCCGCCGCTTCATCGTCCGGGCAAGATCGGCGCGAGAAATCGCCGGCAGGCCGGCCTTCGCCGCGTAATAGGCAACGAGTTCGACGCGGCCGGGTTCGATCTCCCAGGTGGTGACGGCAGCCTGTGCGATTTCGGGCTGGTCGAGCAGCACCGCCTCGATCTCGCCGAGCTCGATGCGGTAGCCGCGGATCTTCACCTGGGTGTCGATGCGCCCGGCGTATTCGATCTCGCCACTGTCGTTGATCCGGCCAAGGTCGCCCGTCCGGTAGATGCGCTTCGACGGGTTGTTCGGCAGGCCGACGAAATCGGCGATGAATTTCTGTTCGGTCAGATCGGGCCTGTTGAGATAGCCGACCGCGAGCCCGATGCCGGCGATGCCGATCTCACCCAGTTCGCCAGGCTCGGCAAGCTGCGGCAGCGAAGCGTCGAGAATGACGATCGAATAGGTCGGCAACGGCGCGCCGATGGTGACGGGGCTGTCCGGCGTCAGCGCGCCCATGGTTGCGGTGACGGTCGCTTCGGTCGGGCCATAGGTGTTGAGGATCTGGCGCCCGAGCTTCGACCAGCGCACCACCAGATTGTGCGGGCAGGCCTCGCCGCCCACCAGAAGCGTGCGCAGGCTGGGCACGTCAGATGTCATCGACGACAGAAGCGTCGGGCTGCAGGCCATGCAGGTGATGTCGTGGTGGCGCAGGAAATCGGCCAGTTCCTCGCCCACCAGCGGCATCTGGCCCGGTGCCGGCACCACCGTCGCGCCGGCGACGAACGGCACCCAGATCTCTTCGGAGGAAAAGTCGAAGGCGATGGTCATGCCCTGATAGACACGATCGCCCGGCCGGTAGCCGTAGGAGGCGGCGGCGACGCGGACGAAGTTGACGAAACTCTGGTGCTTGATGACCACGCCCTTGGGTCGGCCTGTCGTGCCCGAGGTGTAGAGGATGTAGCAGGTGTCGTCCGCTGTCTTCGCCTGCGGCTTCAGCGGCGCGTCGGACTCTTTGGAGATTTCGGCGGCAGCGCTGTCGAGCAGCAGATGCGGGACGGGCAGTTGATCGGCGCGCGACGCATAGGCGGCGATGGTGACGATCAGGCTGACGCCGGCGTCTTCGATGATGAGCGCCATCCGCTCTTCGGGGAACGCGGTGGCCAGCGGCACGAAGGCGGCACCTGCCTTCATCACCGCCAGAAGCGCGACATAGGTCTCCGCCGAGCGGTCGAGAATGAGCCCGACGCGGTCGCCCGGCCGCACGCCGCGCTTGACCAGCAGGCGGGCGACCTGGTTGGCGCGGCTGTCCAGCTCCCGATACGTCCAGACACGCCCGTCGGAGATCACCGCCGGCAGCGCGGCAAACATCTCGGCGAGCTGTTCGAAGACCGTATCGAGCCGCTCACCAGGCAGGCCTTGCCGGGCAAAGTCGGCGCCGGTCAGGATTTGCCCGCGCGCGACTGTTGCGGCGTCGCGAGCGATCCTTGCCAGCGCATCGACACTTGCCAGGCCGCTTTCCAGCTCACTGCCCGATGGGTCCACGTCCAGTTCGGCGATATCGAGACCGTGATCCATTTCCATATTTTCCCGTCCAGGCCGGGAATCGCCCGGCGCGGCCGTTTTCCCGGCCGTTGCGGGGCGGTTATGCCATCCGATCTTTTCGCCAGTTTTTCCGAACTGTTGAATATTGTTTCTGAAGTGTGTCTCGGCGCTGTTTTCCGTCCCCTGTCGGCCCTCGCGAAGGCCTATCGGCCGCTGCGGGACCACCTGTTCGGGAGCATGCCCACGAGCGGCAGGCGCCGGCATCGCCGAGGCGTTTTTCTGGAACCAGCGTTGAGGTCCTGCATTCTATAAGTACGGGCTTAAGGAGTGTGCCGTGAAGGCGGTGTTGGGACTGGTCTGCGGCTTCGTGCTGACCCTTGCGGTCTTCGGCAGCGGACTGGGCTTCGCCGCCTGGCTGCTTGCCGCAAAGTCGCCGCGCCAGGCAACGGCCACCCTCAGCGTGGCGGAACTGTGGACCAAAAAAGCGCAGCCGGTGGACGGTGCGGGGCAGGGCCTCGAGCGCCTGCCGGCCGGGCAGACCGCGCCGCCCGATATTGCCGCCAAACCGCGCGAGACGCCCGATCCCACCGTGACCGGCGCCATCGCGCCCAAGCTAACGCCTTCGCATCTTGCCTGGTGCGCCAGCCGCTATCGCTCCTACCATCCGGACGACAACAGCTATCTCTCCTATAGCGGGCAGCTGCGCCGCTGCATCTCGCCCTATCTCGAAGCCGCCGATCAGCAGCCTTCTGCCGGCGACGGCGACGAAAACGGCGCCGGCCTCGGCGTCTACGCTGCCGACGACAGCGGCGCCGAGCTTTCCGCCGACCATGTCGATTATTGCTTCAGCCGCTACCGCTCCTACCGCCCGGAAGACAACAGCTATCAGCCATACTCCGGCGGGCCGAGGCGGCAATGTCAGTAGAGCCCGCGCGCCGAAGGTATGGCGATCCGATCACGCAGATTTTTGGGATCGTTCGGATTGGAACGGCGTTCATCCCTGACCCAAAGGAGGACTGACCATGAGCGACGACCGGGACGACAGGATTCGTGAGCGCGCATACCAGATCTGGGAACGGGAAGGCCGCATGCACGGTGACCCCGAGCGGCACTGGCACCAGGCCGAGGCAGAGATCGATCGCGAGTCAGCCCCACCGCTGACGGCGGATGACGCCCTGCCTGAAACCGGCGAGATCGCCAGCACCGACGTGCTGGAGGTCGAGGCGCTGGCGGTGCGCACCGGCATATCGGGCGACGAGGCGCAGGAACTGATCGACCGCCTTGGCAACGACCGCGCCGCGGTCGAGCAAGCCGCGCGCGGCCTCAAGAGGCGGCGAAACCCAGACGAGGGACTAGCGAAATGATCCGCAAACTCAAGGACGGAACATACCGCCTCTATTCACGCAAGAAGGACGAGAAGACCGGCAAGCGGCGGAATTTGGGGACGTTCGATACGCGCGAAGCGGCGGAGAAGCATGAGCGGGAGGTGCAGTATTTCAAGCGGCATTGAGGGTCACCCCTTCAACCCTCCGCGCGAGATCACTTCACGTACCGAACTGCCGCACCCGACCGCCCGCGAGGTTCAATTCGCGGCGCGAGGGCTGGCGCGTACGATGCACGGCTGACCAACTGTCATGCCGTGCTACCGCGTCGGCATGACAATTTTTGCCACTTCGCTGGCCTCCCGCAGGCTTCCCGGCTCTGGTTCTCAAACGATCTTGACGTGCCGCGTCACCTGGCCATTGCTCTCCCAGTATGTGTGCTTCTTGGCGATCAAGGGATCGTCCATTGCCGGTTGAACCTGTCCCGTGGTGCTGACCGCGCGCGAGGTTACCTTGTGTTCTCCCGGCGAGGGCTTTGCCCAGGGCAGGGACCAGATTTTCCAGGCGTGTTCGGCCTCCTCGCTATGGTCGATGGTCGCCGGCGCCCAGGGCGCCTGATCGATTTGCACTTCGACCCGGTCGATCGGCGCGCCCCAGGCTGCCCCGACGATGGCGTAGTCCGAGCCTTTCTTGGTGACCTTCGCGGGTGCCGACTTCAGCAGCGCCCGGCCCACCGAGGTCTCGGCCCATACGGTCTCGCCATTGTGGTCTTCCTCCCGGATGGTGACATAGTCGCGGGCCATCATAACGCTCATGAACCTGGTGTCGCGAACCTCGATGCGCTTCAGCCACTTGACGTTGGCGATCCCGTACCAGCCCGGAGCAATGAGCCGCAGCGGGAAGCCGTTGGCCGCCGGCAAGGCGGCGCCGTTCATCTCATAGCAGAGCAGGTTGGCGGGGTTCATCGCGTCGGCGAGCGACATGCTGCGCGCGAAATTCTGCTTCATCTTCACGTCGCGTATCGGGATCTCGTTTTCATCGGTGCCGAAAAAGACGACCTCGATGCCCTTCTCGTGAATGCCGGCTTCCTCGAGGATCGGCGCCAGCGGCGTCCCTGCCCAGCTGGCATTGCCGATGCCGCCGGTGAAAAAGGGAAACCCGTGGTTGCCCGAGCATTCCACCGTGAAAACGACCTCCTGTCGCGGCCGCGCCCTGATGTCGGCGAGCGTCAGCTTCAGGGGCTTCTTGACCAGGCCGCTGATCTCCATGGACCATGTCTTCTCGTCGATCGTCGGTCGATTGAAATGCGAGATGCTGAAGAATTTGTCGTTTGGCGTTATCCAGCTATCCAGATCCTCCCAGACAAGCTGCGTCTTGATACCTTCCGGGTTGGGGTTTTCGGTCGGCTGATCCAGCCACGGAACAACTTCCTCGCCCGCCTGTTTTGGAAAAGCGTAGGCGCGACGCGAAAGAGCAGCGATTGCGACAAGAGCCGCGCTTCCTTGAACAAGAAGTTCTCTGCGTTGAATACTATGCATGTTGTTTACCTCCCAGTTGATCCGGAACAGGCTGCAACGTGCGTTAGGCCGTAGCCCGATCGCGGATAGGCGCACAATGAAAGCCATGCCCAGCCGGAAGTATCCGGACAGGTCAGGTAATCACCGACGCACCTCAAGCATGTGAAGTGTTGGGCGAAACTCTGGCATGCGTTTCGCAACCCAAGAGTGCGCCTTTGAAAAGGAGGTGTCCACAACTTGGACGGGACACGGCAAATTTGTGGCATTCGAGAGCGATTTCCGATCCTGCCAAAATCTTTACTGCCCGGATCGCAACAGGCGGGCCGGGGCTCAAGGCCAAGCGGCGCCTGGCGGCAACGCTCTACTGCAGCATCCCTGCACTCTGCCAAAGCCAGATTGCGAGCGAGCCGGATCGCCCACGGATCTGTGTTTCCACAGGTCCTTTCAGGATACCGGATTTGAACAACGCGCAGTCGCGGCCGGCGGCATCAAGCATTTTGTCACTCACCGCGACTTCGGCGTTCTGGTCGGCTGCGATTTCCATCAAGCGACTGGCAACGTTGACTGTGTCACCTATGGCCGCGATGTGCTGACGGCCTTCGCCGCCGAGTCGAGAGGCGACGATTGTCCCGTGGTGGGCTCCAATCTTGAAGCCGAGCTGGGATGCAGTCGATGCCGGCAGCGAGGCGCGCCATTCGTTGGTGCGGCTGGAGAGCTCCACACAACAGCGGGCGGCATTGAAGGCGTCATTTGTCGCTGGTTCCGGCAGCCCGAACAGGATCATGGCTCCGTCACCCATGAAACTCGTGACGACGCCGCCGCAACGCGTCACTTCTTCGCCGACCAACGCATGAAAATTGTTCAGGAGTTCGCGGGTGGCGATCGGTCCCAATGTTTCACTCAGTCCGGTGAAGCCGGACAGGTCGATGAACAGGATGGCGGCGTCTGCCCGAACGGGCTCGGAGAGGAAGTCGCCATGCTTGGCCAGCCACTCCCCCATGCCCGGAGCTTCAACGCGTTGAAGCAATTGGCTCTGCGTTGCGAAAAATTGCGCCCGGCTCCTGCCCAGCCAAAGCTGCGCGGCCCCGAACAGGATAGCCGGCGGAACCGCTGCGGTCATCGGCAGCGCGGCACTCAGCCAGATGTGGTGCAAGAAAGCGGTCATGTTGATCACCAGCCAGATCAGGACCACGCCGGCGATCGCCGCCAGGCCGCCGGCATTTCGCCGCCATGCCAACAGCCCGACAAGGACCATTGGCAGCACCACTGCAAAGCCGGCATCCGCAAGCCGGACATACTGGTCTCGCACAATTGCGTCGCCGGCCATCAGATGGGCAATCGCCGTCGACATGACTTCGACGCCCGGGAGTATGGGATCGAACGGTGTCGGGTAAACATCGCCAGTGCCGGCTGCGGTCGCTCCGATCACCACAATTCGGTCCCGGATAGTGCCGGGATCGAGTTGGCTCTCCAGCACGGTCGCCGCGCTGATCGTGCGGATCGTGCCGCGGGGGCCATAGAATGTCAGAGGCAGGATGTGACCAATGTCCGTCCGAATAGACCGTCCGCCCAGCGATAGATGATCGGCTGCGATTTCTGGATCCCCTCCTGCCGCCATGGCGGCAACACGCAAGGGGAAAGACGTTTCCAGCCGATCTCCGGCCCGAAACAGCAACGGCACGAAGCGGGGCGTTCCCGTCTTATCGGTGGCCACGTTCACGACGCCGACAGCTGCGGCATCCGAGAACGCCTTCAGGGGCCATAGAAACCGTTCGGCATTCGGTACGCCGGCGACGGGTCCTTCGCCCTCGGCTGCCGTCCATTGTTCGCCTCCGGGATAGACCGCCGCGGCAGCGATTACGCTTGCACTCCCACTCAGCGAACGCGCGAGCGCCTCATCGTTGTCTTTTGCCCCGGGATCGACCAGCAGCAGGTCGAGCGCGATGGCTTTCGGTCCAAGGCGCGCTATCGTATCGACAAGCCGGGCAAGGGTGGCGCGGCTGAGCGGATATGCACCCTCGTGCCGCACCGCTTCATCGTCTATCGCGACAATGGTGATCAGCTCCGGTGGCTTTGCCGTTCCTCGAACAAGCGTTCGAAGATCGGTCATCGTTGCTTCGACGCGATCGAGAAACCACAGATGACCACGCCAGTGCGCGAAGCCCAGGCCGGCGCCCCAAAGACCCGCCAGGATGAGCGCGATCAGCGTCGGAAGCGCTCGCCTGCCCACTGCAATTCACTGGCCGAAACGGGCCAGCAATGCGGAAACGCGCTTGGCGGGCCAGCGCTTCACGGTCAGTGGTCCTGTTCCGGCCGCGACGTCGACGCCGTCGCCCGGCGCCAGCACCACGCCGGCAGTGGACGCCTGCCGGTTCACGGCGACGCGACCCCTGAGGACGAAGACAGACGTCTTGCCCTGGCCGACGTCGACTGCCCATTTGGTTCCTCGCGCCGCGGCGATCGCCTGCGGGGTGACAACCGACAAGCCACCCGGGACCGAGCCGGCTGGAGCATCGAGCAGCAGCGCCTTGCGCCGCAACCTGACCGCATCGACCTTGCCGTTTCGATCGCGGTCCACCAGTGTGAAACGAGCGCCACCTTCCACAATGATGGTAAGGCCATCCCGACATCTCAGAATCTGTCGAGACGTGCCGGCCACCGGCTTGGAGGCACACCCTGCGTCCTGCGCCAGGGCGGCATCCACCCAGAAGACACCGGCAAACAGGCCAGCCACCAGGCTACGGAAAAATCGGTCCCTTGCGCTCATCGACGTCTCCTTGCTCTTGCAAAAACTTGCGGCAAGAAAATCTGGCGCCGCCAGCCTGGCGGCATGCGTACGAACCGGCACGTGCAGCCGCGTTGCGCTGAGGGGTGCCGACCGGCGATCCTAGCACGACAAGCCTGCTCCGACACCAAGCAAGGCCCCGGCCGCGATGCGAATGTCGACGACCATCAGGCGTAGGCGCGTTTTACATGACACGGTCGAGGTGCTGAGCTGCATTGAGGGGAGGGTGCTTGCCTCTGACTGTCGCGATGGTGACGCACCAAACACTAATGCGACCGGTTACCTCCGCTGAGTACAAGAGCGGCTTTGCGACCGATCGGTCGGCCAAGCGCTTACGGCCCTGCCGTCACTCGCAAGATTTCTACGCCACGCGTGGTTGAGCTGGTTTGACCACGGTGGCGAGTACGATGCCGGCGACGATGAAGGCCGCGCCGACCAGATCGTAATCGTGCAAGCCCTCGCCGAGCAGCAGATAGGCGAGCATGGCCACGAACACCGTCTGCAGGTAGAGCAGCATGCTCGCCCGGCTCGCGCCGAGCGTTTCCACGCTTTTGTTGTAGAGATAGTACATCAAGGCGCCGCCGGGGCCTGCCAGATAGGCGAGCGCGAGAATGCTGTCGACGTCCATGGCGGAGCGTTCGTCGTTGAACAATTCCCACAAATGGAAAGGCAAGGCGACCAGCGCACCGGCGCCGAGCAGCAGCACGACCATCGGCAGGAGTTCGATGCCGAATTTGGCACGGCGCAAAAGCACGGTGTAGAGGCCCCAGCAGAACGCGCTGCCGACGATCCACAGCTCGCCGGCGTTGATCTTGAGTTGCAGCAGCGCCGTCAGGTTGCCGTGGGCAACGATGAAAATCATCCCGGCGAGCGCAACCAGCGCGCCAAGCGACTTCCACAGCCCGAGCGGCTCGCCAAGCACGAAACGGGCGAGCACCATCGTCATGACGGGCGACAGCGCCATGATGATGCCGGCCGTGGTGGCGTCGGTGTCGTTGAGGCCATGGTAGATCATACCCTGGCAGAGCGTGAGGCCGATCGCCCCCACGGCGACGACCTCCACGGCGCGCGTTCGCAAAAGCCCGATCATCGCCTCGTGATGACGGTGCACAATCGGCAGCAGGATGGCGCAAGCAAGCGTCAGCCGCCAGAAGCAGAGGCCCCAGGGCGGCATTTCAGGCGCCACCCATTTGGCCGCGATATAGACACCAGCCGAAAGCAGCCAGCACAGGACGGCGGCCGGATAGCCGGCCAGGGAGGGACCGGCCACGGGGTGCGCGGCTTGATGCGCTATCGGCATTGCCTGCATGTCATGCCTCTTCGATGACCTTGGCCAGACGGGGCAACATAGCCTGTGTCGTTGGGTCGTGCATCCGTTTTGCAAGCCGAAAAGGAATATGGTCTCGGCCGCCATCGGTCCTAACCAAGGGAGTGCGAGATGATCCGCAAACTCAAGGACGGAAAATACCGGCTTTATTTCGCGCAAGAAGGATGAGAAGACCGGGAAAGGCGGAATTTGGGGACGTTCGAGACGCGTGAGGCAGCGGGGAAGCATGAGCGCGAGGTGCAGCATTTTAGGCGGCATTGAGGGGGAGTTGTTTGTTACTTTCCTCCCACGACTACAATGGCGATATGCCACGCTAGCGTGACAATTGAACCTTTGTGCCTTGCAATGTGCCTCAATCAGGACGTGATAGGATGGTCACGCTACACCTGGACGCGGCTACGAGGTCTTACAGCCACCCGGCTAAGAACTTCGTCGTAAATCGCCGGATTGTCCTCCATCGTGACTGTGACCGCGAACCCATAGGGAATGGCGTCATCGAGAGCAGGACCCTGATCCTTCTCTCTCTGGATTTGGAGAGAGATTGAACTGCCTGCAGCTAGATGCCCGAATGCTTGGCCGGACCACCGACGATGGATCAAGGTTCCAGCCTCGGTTTGCGTCCACGGTGGTTCCACGGCAGGTGCTACGCCCACTGCACTTTTCACATTATCCGAAAGCGGGATTACTCGGAGCTTGGATGCCCTGTAGGATTGATGGCCTGGTCGCGTTGGCGAAAACCACGCAAGCGTTGCCCTGACAGACCGAAGCTCAGCGGTTCCACTAAAGTCGTTGGGCACCGGCAATCGATACTCGACTGCTTCCTCAGGCAATAGACGGCCAGCCGCCCATAATGTTGCCCGATCAGCGGCGCAACTCAACGCGTCGGGTGGCCATACGAACCCGTAGCCGAGGTGACGGGACACCTCTCTACGCATCTGATCCCAGTTCACCTGAACTGGGAACTTTGTCGCGATAATAAACGCGTCAGAGGTATTCCACGTCGCGGGATGGGCAAGAAGGGCTTTAAGGAGCACGGCCTTTTGCGAGTTGGGCAAAGCCGCGAATACATCGCCATACTCTTGCTCTAGGACCTCATAGATCAAATGAGCAGTGTGGGTTGCGTATGCAGCTGAGGCGCTCGATCCAAGTGTCCACGCGCTATAGTCTTGAGCTTGCCCCGGAAGGCTTGGTGCAGCGACACGAATGCCGCCGAAGCGCGTACCTCTTGCGTTAGGACTTACATTCACGGGCTGATTGACGGGAGCCAAAATGAGATGCTCGCGCCCGCCTGGAAACAGGACATCGGGCTTGACTGCGCTTTTGTGCCCATGCCCTAGCGCTGATGACACATTCGGCATATCGCACTCAGGAAATCCGACGTAGCGCCCGTTAGGCAACGGCAGCGCGTCAAGGCTGTCTCGATGCCATGCTCCGACAGACAAAGCGTTTACACTCTCAGCTGGTGCGAGCAAACGCCGATCCGCCTTCACCACATCCAGGGCGCGAAGCAACGCAGACTTGCGTGAAGCGTCGGTCGATGCACGAAAATTGTCAGCATGCTGATAGTCGTCAAGCTGTAACGACCCCCCAACATTTCCACTCGAGATAATGAACAAGACATCATATCGAAACGAAAGGTAATCAATCGCCCGCGCCCAAGCTGACACCCGACCACTATACTGCTTATTTGGATCGCCAAGCGATAAGTTCACTGCGACGATTTGGTCGTGACCCTCTTCCCGCATGGTCCTGACTGCCTCGACCATAAGGTCGATCACCAATCGGTCGTCAACGAAGCGCTCCCGCGAATTACCGAATGGGTCCGACGCTGGTGCATACATCAAAGCGCGGAAGTACAGTTTTCGGCCTATAGGTCGGGAAACTACATTACGATCACCGTGAACAACGATAGAGGCCATAGCAGTACCATGGACCCGAGGCCCAACTGCTAAAGCCTCAAGGTCCTGCGGATCGGAAACACTCAACCAGTTGGCAATCCAAGGGTGCGACTGCTGGGGAACAGCGTCGAAAATCGCAACAACAGGCTGCTCATTCAGCTCAGGCTGCTCAAGAGCATCGGCCTGTTCTCCTTCACCCGGCTCGATAGTCGCGCTTCTGCTTTGGGGCATGATGGACAGTATTGGGTCCAGTCCGGCCAAGCTGTTGTCTTGCAGTGCCGCAATTCGAGCTACCTCCTCCCCGGGTAGATCGATTAGGAGCGCGTGATAGTCGAAGTCTACGTGTCTAGCCTCACTCACAACTTGACCGCCAGCTTCCGTGATGGCGGCTCGGGCAGTCGCAACTGCCACCTGAGCGGTCTCAGTAGCTCGCCTAAAGACTAACTCGCATTCCAATCTAATCAGCTCACCGGGCAGGGCTGCTTCGGCAGCGTCCGCAAGCTGAGACTGATCGAGGGGTCGGACACGATCTCGCGGACCCCACGGGCGGATGTCCCTCAGGCGCAAAAACAGCTGCCTCCACGGAGCAAACCCGTAAGGCAAATCTCCCCCGCGCTGCCAAGTTTGCCAAAGTGAAACTATCTGGCGCAACGCAGCGAGGTTCGGTACCAACAGATAAACCTGCGGGTCTTTGTCTAGCTCGTCGGGATCAAGAAGGTCCTCACCCGCGAACGTCAGGCCTTGGACCTTGCCAACAGCCTTCACGAAATCGGTCACGGAACCCGTGACTTCAAAAACAAGTAGGCGCTCGGGAGCAAGACCGTCGGGCTGATCTTGGACGGGCTGCGGCGCAGCGTCTAAGAAGTCCCGCAGGCGTTGGAACTTCGGTCCTAGCCGCGCACCTTGCGTAGCTGCCTCGATTGTGCGCGACGGCTTAGCGTTTCCGTGACCCGGTTGCCTTACGCTCTCCTCTGGATTGTCGAGTTTGAGGATCGGCTTTGTTGGATCGGCCTGCACTTGTTGTTTGCCCCACCCGTTCCGACCAGTGCTGTACCTCTTGTCGGATTATTGTTTCCAGTGATCTCGATCCGGACGATAAAATATGTCCGCGCCGGACTGTCTGGCAGAACTCCACTATCTCCGCAAAACTCGCCGGTTCAAGTTGTTTAGCCAATGCCTCGGGCGAAATTGACAGCTTTTCGTTCCATGTATCGAAGTATCTGGCGATCAGAACTGCGATCTGTCGCCAGTCGGGCTGTGGAACATGGAGTCGTATCTGAAATCTGCGCCAAACCGCTCTGTCCAACAATTCATGGTGGTTAGTCGCAGCTACAGCGACGACGTAGCTCGGAAGCTGATCAATCTGCATTAGAAGAAACGATACGACCCGCTTGATTTCGCCGGTCTCATGGGTATCGCCTCTCTCTTTGCCGATGGCGTCGAACTCGTCAAAAAACAGTACGCACGCGGTTGTCCTTACGTAGTCAAACAGCTTGCGTAGTCTCGTGTTTGTTTCGCCTAGATATGACCCGACCAATGCATCGTATCTGACGGTGAATAATGGAAGGGCGAGAGCTTCGGCGATCGCCTCGGCGACAGAAGTCTTTCCGTTGCCGGGAGGACCAGAGAGGAGCATTGTGTGACGTGGTTGCACGCCGTGCGACCTCAGAAGGTCCGCTCTAGTCTGCTCCTCAACTAAGTTTTGCACCTGCTGCGTGACAGGGAGCGGCAAGATGAGCTCAGATAGTTGGCGCTGCGGAACGGTTTCGAGGATGATGTCGCGACCGGGCGCGAGGGGTTGTCGGGCTTCGAACTTACCAACGGCAGGGACCGAGTTTATTACACGTTGAAGGCGGTCGGCCAGAATGTTGTGCTGCTTGGACTTTTCCTCGGCTACCAACGCTTCCACTGACGCACGCAGAGTTGCCTGATCGCCCTCAGCGCCTGCCCGGACAATGGAGAGTAGTAGGTCACTTCGCGCCATCAGCTCAACTTTCAGCCATACTGAGCCTCTCAAAAACTGGTAAACGAAGCCCTGCATAACATGGCGTTCGTCCTGCCGGTCGCAACGCGAATTGTAACGCAAACTCCGAAAAGAGGACTGGTGGCGGTAGCGTAAGTGGATTTGCGTCGGATTGCCATGCGGTATTTCGTCAAACTCACAGTTCCTGACACGCCGACTTTTTGAACTATGACGCCAGGAAGCGGTCTTTCCGCTTCCGGCCCCTATCTAGATTCCGTGCAGCCGAGTATCGGCCGGAACCGGCGCTTAGCCGACCTCCAATTCGCGCAGTTGCCAAGTTGCCGTTCCCCTTCCCATTAACCATTCGTTAACCATTCCCTCGCTAGCGTTTACCTCTCAGTAAGGATTCGCCAGCCGTGACCTTTGCCGCCCCCCTCGAGGCCAAATCCATTCGCTTTCGTGCCCGCTCTTTCGTCGCTTTCACATTGACTCCGGAAGATCCTTTGGCGGCCTGGCTGGAGGGGTTGGATCACTGGATCGGCAACTCGCCGGGCTATTTTTCCGGGCGGCCGGTGGTGCTTGATCTCAACACCTTGAAGCCCGATGTCGCCGCGATCGAATCGCTGGTCGGCGTGCTTGGCCATCGCGGCATCCGCATCTACGCCATCGAGCTCGACGGCCACACCGCACTCGAGCCCAACCTGCCGCCGGTGCTGGTCGGCGCCAAGGAAGCGACGACGGATGGCTTGCTGCCCGGCCGCAAGGCGCGGGAGGAGATTTCCGGCACATCAGAGGGCAAGGCTGTGGGCAGGGCGCCTGAAGCCGGCCCGGACAAGAACAAGGTCGGCAAGGCTGGCGCAAGCAAGGCGGGCGATAGCGAGCCGCAGGAAGCTTCGGGCACGCTGATGATCAAGGCGCCGATCCGCTCCGGCCAGGCGATCGTGCATCCGCATGGCGATGTCATCGTGCTGGGTTCGGTCGCTTCGGGGTCGGAGATCATCGCGGCGGGCTCGATCCATGTCTATGGCACGCTGCGCGGGCGCGCTTCGGCGGGTGCGCTGGGCAACAGAGGCGCGCGCATCTTCTGCCGCAAGAACGAGGCGGAGCTTTTGGCGGTCGACGGCTGGTACGTCACCGCCGAGGAGATGGAAGGCGTTTCGCGCGGCAAGCCGGTGCAGGCATTTCTCGACGGCGACGCGCTGCGGGTTTCGACGCTGAGCTGACATTCGTTTCGACCGAACTTGGGCGGCCGGGCCGCTCGACCAACACAACAAACCAACAACAACGGAGGCTTTTCAATGGGCAAGGTAGTGGTGGTCACCTCGGGCAAGGGGGGCGTCGGCAAGACGACCTCGACGGCGGCCCTTGGTGCGGCCGTGGCCAAGACCGGCAAGAAGGTGGCCTTGGTCGACTTCGACGTCGGCCTGCGCAACCTCGACCTGATCATGGGCGCCGAGCGGCGCGTGGTGTTCGACCTCGTCAACGTCATCCAGGGCCAGGCGAAACTCTCGCAGGCGCTGATCCGCGACAAGCGGGTCGAGACGCTGTTCCTGCTGCCGGCCTCGCAGACGCGCGACAAGGATGCGCTGACCGAGGAGGGCGTCGGCGAAGTCATCGACAAGCTGCGCTCGGTGTTCGACTATGTGTTCTGCGACAGCCCGGCCGGCATCGAGCGCGGCGCGCAGCTCGCCATGCGCTTTGCCGACGAGGCGGTCATCGTGACCAATCCGGAAGTGTCGTCGGTGCGCGATTCCGATCGCATCATCGGCCTGCTCGATGCCCGCACTTTGCGGGCGGAGCAGGGCGAGCAGATCGCCAAGCATGTGCTGGTGACGCGTTACGATGCCGCCCGCGCGTCGCGCGGCGAAATGCTGTCCATCGACGACGTCTTGGAAATCCTGTCGGTGCCGCTGCTCGGCATCATTCCGGAAAGCCAGGATGTGCTGCGCGCCTCCAACCTCGGTTCGCCGGTGACGCTGTCGGAGCCGCTCAATTCTGCCGCCAAGGCCTATATCGACGCCGCCAGGCGGCTGGAGGGCGAGGAATTGCCCGTCATCGTGCCCTTCGAGCGCAAGGGTTTCCTCGATCGACTTCTGGGAAGGAGGGCGGCATGAACCTGCTCGACATCTTCAAGCGGCGCTCCAGCGCCCCGGTGGCGCGCGAGCGGCTGCAAGTGCTGCTCGCCTATGAGCGCCGCAACCGCAGCCAGCCAGACCTCGTCTCCATCCTGCGCGAAGAGATCATGGCCGTCATCGCCAAGCATGTGCAGATCGACCAGGATTATCTCCAGGTTTCGATGGACCGCGGCGAGACCATGTCGACGCTGGAAATCGACATCCAGATCCCCAACAAGAGCGCCGTGCCGCTGGCTATGGCGGGGTGAGGCGCCGCCGCTTTTTCCTCGCCCCCGCTAAGCGGGGGAGAGGTGCCTCGCGTAGCGAGGCGGAGAGGGGGCAGCGCGACGCTGGCGGGTTCCTTCTGAATTCATTGAGGCCGAGCCATTCCCCCGCTCCGTCTCGGCTTCGCCGAGCCACCTCTCCCCCGCTTTGCGGGGGCGAGGAACCAGGCCGCGCAGGTTGCTTGCGCCATCCAATCCCAAATGTTCCAAATTTACCTTCCTGCCGACGGGGGCTTCCCCTGCGCAATCAGCGGATGTAAGGATATATTAGCGATTTGTTAAGTTCCTTGTGAGGTATGCGTAAAGGGAGTTCGGTCATGAACTTCAGAGGCCTGATCAAGCGTGCTGAAGACGTAGATAAAGCAATTCAGGACCTGCAGACCGATTTGGCGGACGCGCTGGATGCAAGTCTCGACGCCGAAGAGCTGGTGCCGCCCGAGAGCGACGATGTCCCGGAATCCGCGGCGGAACCTGGTGACGAGCCACCCCAAGCCGATGCGGCAAATGGCGATAGTGCGGAGAACGCGGACAGTGCGGGCGACACGGACAGTTCCGAAGCCGCGCCACGCCTGACCGCCCATACCCAAACCCGACTGGCTGCATTGACCGCCTTTGAGGGGCTCTTCCATGATGCCAAGGACTATCTGGAGGAGATCAACGACAAGCTGTCGGAGATCGGCACCTCACACCATTTGACGCGCGAATTCCTCAACATCCTGCACAACGACATTCTTCGCGCAAACGAGCTGGAGGTTGCAAATGCCGGCCTGGCCGCCGAGCAAAGAACGCTGTCGGAAAAGCTGCACGACGCGGTGAGAAAGCTGCGCGAGCGTGAAGGCGCTTTCGAAGCGCTGCAACAGCGCGAGACAAGCCTGGTTCAGGACCGGGAGACGCTTCGTGCGGCACTTGCCGCGACGAGGCTGGAGCTGGTGGAGACAGCCAATGCGAGCGCAAAACGCGAGGCGGAGTTCGGCGACATCGCCAAGCGGCTGACCGCCAGGACGGTCGAGGCCAACAGGCGCTTGCGCGAGAGCAAGATGCTGCGGGAAAAGCATGTCAGCCTGTCGATCGAGCTCGACAAGGCGCTGAAGCGGGAATCGCAAGCGCGCCACAGGCTCGACGAGCTCTCGACGATCCATGCCAGCGAAGCAGCGCGGCTTGCGGAGCTGCTGGCCGCGCTCGGCAAGAGCGAGAAAGAGGAGATGCGGCTCCAGAAGGCGCTTGAGGCCGCACAGGCGAAGCTGTCGGAAACAACCGAAGCGGCCCGCATGATGGAAGGCGACAAGGAAGCCGAGTTGGCTCGCAGTCAGGCGGAAATGCGCGGGTTGAGCTCGGAGATCCAGAATCTGCAATCGCGACTGGAGCAAGCGTCGACCGAGAACAGCGAGGCCGCCGGCGAGATCGCCAGGCTCAAGAGTGAATTGAACGACGCCCTGGCCGAAAAGAAAATCGCCGATGAAAGATTGTCCGCGCTCACCCAGGAGAACGAAAGCGACAAGATGAGTCTTTCCAAGGTGAACGCCAACCTTTCGCAACTTACGCTGCAACAGGCATCCGAACAGATACAGTTCGACGTCCAGAGGCAGGAGTGCGAGGACCTCAAAGCCGAAATCGCCTCACTCAATACCCGGATCAAGGAATTGCTGCCTTACGAGCGGCTCCACAAGGCCACCAGCGGTAGACCGCGCGAGGACGGGGTGGTCGAGATAGCCGGGGTGATGGCGAAGAAAGCACGGACAACGGGCAGGCGGCGCATCCGCAGGAATGTCAGCTCCGCTACCTAAAGCGTGTCGCCCCTGAAGGGATTTAGGCGACCCGCCTTAGGTCTTTGTTTTTGTGCATGTCGTTCTCCCAAAACCGAGGTCACTTTTGAGCGACATGCATTACCTCGCGTCGTCATTCCAGCGTGTCCGCGACGTCGCTTCGCTGGCACGGAGTGGCAAGGACGACAGCGCCACGATGGGAGGCCGGCACCTCACCCGGAGAGTAAACCCAATGGGGCACCGGCCAGGCGGATCGACAGGTCCGCCGCACAGGTAAGCTAGCGTGCCTCAGCTCCGCACGGCATTGGTGCGATCACGGAGGGTGCCAGCGGCAATCCCCTGGGCTTCTGATTCGAACCCTTGCCGGAACCTGCAGCCGACAGGCTGCAGACGCGTCCAGGACGCAATCGCGGGCCGGCCCGGATCCTTCTCAGTCGAGCGGCTCGTGCTGGTAAAGCTCGTCCATGCTGAGTGATGCCAGGGCGCCGAAAGGTGCCTGCTTTTTCACCCGGCCGCCGCTCAGGATCACCACGTTGTCACAAAACGAGATGGTGCTGTGATGGTGGCTGATGACGATGGTCGTGCGGCGGCCGGCTCTCGACTTCAGGGTTTCGACGATGGCCGCTTCCGACAGCCCGTCCACTGCATTGGTGGCTTCGTCGAGGATGAGGAGATCGGGATCGCGCACCAGCGCCCTTGCGAGCGCGATCCGCTGCCTCTGTCCCGCCGAGAGGTTGATGCCCCTGTAGCCAACGAGCGTGTCGTAACCCTGAGGAAGCCGTTCGATGAATTCATGCGCTTCGGCCAGTCTTGCGGCGCTCTCGGCGTCGCCGACTGTCGCCGCGTCCTGCCCGTAGGTTATGTTTTCAAAAATGCTGCCATCGACCAGTTCCAGCTCCTGGCTGGCCAGGGCGATGTGCCGTCGCCACTGGCTGGCGTCGATCCCGTCGAGCGGTGATCCATCGACGAGAATCCTGCCGGTGTCCGGTTCCACGAAGCGGCACAGAAGATTGACGATCGTCGTCTTGCCGGCGCCCGAGCGGCCGATCAGCGCCGTCGAGCGGCCGCCTCGGATTTCGAACGTCGCCGAATGCAGCACCACTTCACGCCGGTCCGTGCCGGAATAGGTGAACGTCACATCGTCGAACTCGATGCCCTGGTGCAAACCGTGGAATGGTCCGTCGCCTTGCGGCGGTTGAGGCTTGCCGGTGGGATCCAGCAGCCATGTCACCTCTTCAAGCGATCCGCTCAGGCCCTGCAACTGGCTCCACGATCCTTGCAGGGCCCGCATATGCGGCTGCAGCCTGTAGAGCAGTATGACGAACGCGATGATCAGCGGGAAACTCACCTGCGCCAGCCAGGCGCCGATCACCACCGCCAGGAACAACATGGCGTGGAGAACCTCCGTCAGCGGCGGCAGCGCTCCCTGGCGGACAAGCAGGACAAAGGAGGCGCGGCGAACGGCATCGGACGCCGTATCGAATATCGCCTTCTCGCGACTCTCCTGTCCGAAGATGCGGATCAGGCGTCCGGCATGCACTAGGTGGAGCATCTGCGATGCGAGGTGGCTGTTGCGCGAGGCGACGCTGCGGCTGGGTCCTTTCAGTTTGGCCGAGAGGATGGCGTGCGCGATCTGGACGAGCGCCAGTCCGATCGTGACCAGCAGCGTCATGCGCCACGAAAGCAGGAGCAGGAAAGCCAGCAGGATGATGGCGGCCGATGCGCTGACGATGGCCGACAGCATGATCTGGATCGCGTCCGATGCCCGCCAGGATTCGTTGGAGATGATGTTGAGCAGCCGCCCCGGACTCTGGCGCAGGAAGAATGGGTAGCCGA
Source organism: Mesorhizobium sp. (assembly GCA_004017275.1). Lineage (GTDB taxonomy): Bacteria > Pseudomonadota > Alphaproteobacteria > Rhizobiales > Rhizobiaceae > Mesorhizobium. The sequence continues at coordinate 27,091 of SAKE01000020.1, forward strand.
CCGTCATGAGCCGCTCCGACAAGGCGCTGCGGATCGAATGGCTTGCCTTGCCGGAGATGAAGGTTGTCAGCAGCGTGTTGGCGAAGGCGAAAACGTTCTTCAGGATGATCGAGCCGAGGATGGCGATCGAAATGACGACAAGCCGGTCGCGCTCGCTCAGGCTCGATCCGACATGCTGGAGGACAGCGGAAAAGCCGGCCATTCCCGCTGCATCGCCGTGTCCCATGATGATGCCCAGCAACGGGATGATCAGGCCGATGCCGAACCCTTCGAGGACGGCGCTGACCAGACCGAGAACCACCACGGCCGGAAGCAGGCGCAGTTGCCGCTTTCCGAACGCCCGGAACAGCATCGGCAGGCTTGGCGGTAGCAATGGCATTACAGCGGTTCACCTCGCTTGGGCATTGGCCTGTTGATCTTGCCGCACCGGCGCATCATGCGGCCGTCTGGCCAGCAGGAGAACCGCGAATCTGGCCGCGCCGAGCAAATTCATGCCGACGATCGGCCAGTGCGACAGGTTGAGTTCACGATCGAACGCAGGCCCGCCCGCCAATTCCCGCAAAGCCCCTCTTGCGGCCCAGTAGAAATGGCGAAGCAGCCAGGGCGCATGGCGAATATGTTTCAGGCAGAGCCCGCCATTGCCCAGGCTGTAGTCGCGGTGGAGCTTTTCGATGGCTTTGCGATCCCGCCTGCCGTGATGATGGAATATCGTCATATCGGGGACATACTCGACCGGAATACCAAGCAGCATCGCCCGCACGAGGTAATCGGTATCCTCGGCCGACCGCAATGGTCCGCCGGCGCCGAAGCGTTCGTCGAAATAGCCGATGCGGGCCGCGACATCGCGGTGCATCGTCATGTTGCAGCCCAGCACAAAACCGCCGGGATGAACATCCGGTGTCAGCCGCTCGCGCACCCGCGAGCGCTTGATGGTGAACGGCAAATCCCTGGGGTCGCCAAGCTCCACACGGCCTCCCCGGATGAGCCATCGTTCCCCGGACGCATAGTGTCGCTCCAGATCGCGCAGATAGTCGCGATGGACCGCGCAGTCATCGTCGACGAAGACCAGCACGCGGCCCCGCGCGCGCCTCAGCCCGGCGTTGCGGGCAGCCGCCAATCCGGGGCGCGGCTCGCAAACGGGCGTGAGCGGAATGTCCGACATATCCGCTATGCTGGCCAGGCGTTCGGCCGTGCGGTCGCTCGAACCGTTGTCGACGACCACGAGTTCGGCCGCGAAGGCGGCATGTGAGCGGCACGCGGCTTGCACCGACTTGATGCAGGCATCGAGCACGGCGACGCGGTTGCGCGTACAGATGATGAAACTGACTTCCGGCGCCGATCGTTCCGGGCAGGGACCAGCCGAGGCAGGGTCAAGCGCTGTCGAACGATCGCGCTGCAGAGGTTGGTTGGCTTTGACGATCATCCCTCAGCCCGCCTGATAAGGTGCCAGAACCGCCGCGGCGGGCGCGGATTTGAAGAAGTATGCCATGGCGTCGGCTTGCCTGCTGGCCGACAGCGAGGCGAGGCTGAGCCAAGGCGCCCAGGCACCGGGCCGCAGCGCATATTGCTCGCGCCGCCGGATGACGTTCCACTTCGCCGTCCGCGTCAGCAATTCATGCGTCAGCGGGGGCTGCTTTTCGTCGGCCACGAGCTGGTAGAGGAAATAGAACAGGTTCAGCGCTCCGGCCTCGAAGCTCGGCCGCGTCGCGGCCGGCAATGAGCAAATCTCCTTCTCCAGCGCGACGATGAAGTTGGCCGCACGGGTAACCGTGTCGTGGCTGACCGCGTCGCCGATGTCGCGCAGGTCCCGCGTCGCTTGCGCCAGGCCCTCGCGCTCGAGGTTCTCGGCCACGATCCGCAAATGCGTCCTGCGCATCTCCTTGACGTGCCGGCTGGTCACGCTTGCCTCATGGACGCGGTAGACGACCAGGTTTTCGGGCATCATGGCTGCCGGGTAACGGCCGGCCAGCCGCCTGAAAAGATCGAAATCCTCGGCGTGCCTATAGGTCTGGTCGTAGTGGAGAACGCCGTCGTCGACGACCTTCCTGTTGTAGACGACCGTCGGGTGCATGAAGATCGTGAAGAACATCGCCAATATAGGGATGCGGCCGAACTGGAACACCGGATCGGGCTTGCCCCTGGCGATGCGGCCGCGGATCAACATGTCGACGCCGGCGCCGCAGAAGCCCAGTTCCGGCCGCCGCTCAAACAGCGCCACCTGGCGCGACAAGCGCCAGGGATAGGCGACGTCGTCGGCGTCCATCCGCGCGACCAACTGGCCCCGGGCGACCGCCAGCCCTTCGTTGAGCGTCGCGACGAGGCCACGGTTTTCGCGCGAGATGATCGAGATGCGGCTGTCGGCCTCCCGGCAGCGCTCGAGGATCTCGAGCGAATTGTCGGTCGACCCGTCATCGATCGCGATGATCTCCAGGCGGCCGTAATCCTGCCGCAGGATGCTTCCCAGTGCGGCAGCGAGATAGGGTCCGGCATTGTAGACCGGCAGCAGGACGGAGACGAGCGGCGCGGTGGTCATCGTCTTGCGTCCGTTCGCTGGAGGTCGAGCGACGGCGTGCGGCCATCGGCCGATCCGCCGGCCGCCCTCGCGAGCCAGCCGCCATGGCCGGCCTGCGCGGCACGGGCGCGCACGACATAGGGGAAGTGGCGCTTGAGGCCGTTGAGCGGCCTTTCGAAGACCACCCAGGAAATCGAGGCCGCGACAATCGTGGCGGCGCCCGCAACCAGGAACCGCCCCGGCCCTTGCTCCGAGACATTGAGCGGAATCCAAGGCTGCGACTTGACGGCGAGCGACAGCAATATCGGATGGTAGAGATAAACGCCGTAGCTGATGCGGCCGAGATCAAGCAGCGGCGGGAGGTCAAGAAGCTTGCCGATTGTGCCGCCAAGGCCGCTCGAACAGGCGGCGACGATGACCATCAGCGGCACCAGGGGCAGGACTTGCCGCAGCAGCCAGTGGATCCACTCCAGCATCGGATCGGCGGGCGCCGGGACAAACCACTCGATCATCAGGAATGCGGCCGCGAAGGCAGGCCAGCCCAGCCGCATCCATTGCGGCAGGGCCGCGCCCCTGGACCGCCAGCTGGCAAGCAACGCTCCCGTCGCCAGCGAATCCATGGATGCCGGCGGCAGCAGGTCGCGCGCCAGCGCCGGGGTGGCGGTGACCGGCCAATAGAAGCGATAGGCCAGCGACAGCAGAATGACGCCGATGCAGATCTGTTCGAAGCGGCGGCGTGGGGCCAGCAGAACGACCAGCGGCCAGGCAAGGTAGAATTGCTCCTCGATGCTCAGGCTCCAGAAATGGCATAGCACCCAAGGGTTCCAGTCATTGTGCAGCGCGTACCAGAAATTCGACAGGTAAAGCGCATGCCAGACCAGCGATCCCCTGGACTGCTCCAGGTCGACCAGCCAGACGAAACCCAGGACGGCAAAATAGGGTGGGAATATCCGTAGCGCCCGCCTGATGTAGAAGGATCGCAGCGCGGGGCCGGTTTCAAATTCGGCGGCTGAACGCGCCTCCAGGAGCAGGCGCGTGATCAGGAAGCCGCTCAGCACGAAGAACAGCCGCACGCCGATATGACCCCAGAAGGAAGATCCCCCCGCCGCGAAGAAATGGGAGTACATCACCATCGTCACGGCGATGGCCCTCAGTGCATCCAGTTGGACGTCTCGGGCGTTTCCCATCAGCGGCCTCCGCCAGCGTGATGGCCGCGACCAAGCCGGCAGCCGGCCGTTTCGAGCGGCTGGCCAAGGTGGACGAGATCCGCCAGGGCGCCGGCATCGTCAAACCCGCGCTTTGCGCGTCCAATCGGGGCGAGACCGATCGGGCCGGGCTCGAAATCGACGAACGGACAGCTCAAGTTGGTCAAGCTGGCGGGATCCTCCACGGCGTATGTCCAGTCGCAAACGAGTCCCCCAGAAGATCGTTCGGCTACGGCATTGTGCGGCGCAACACAAAAAATCTACCCGGCTGAAATACTTATGTGAGCAGGCGCTAAAAATTGACAAAGCCGGCAGGTTATCCCATTTTTGCCGATTTTCTGCAGAATTTAAACCCTATGGTTTAAGTTATGCCGACATTCCCGCCTTGGTTGATTGGGGGAGCTCTTGGCCTGAAGGCTTAGCTCTTCGTTAAATCACAAGAAATTTTGGAATCTATATTCTATCTATATGAATTCTATATGGGTTCGGCCCTGGCCTGCGGAGAAATGATTTGGAACCATTGGCTTTGCGCGGTGCAGCATGGTTACCGCACGCAACGCCCGTCACTCGGTTGAGCGGGCTTCTGCTGCGGACCGCCAACCCGTCACCCCGCCTCGAACACCACCGTCTGCTCCAGCCCGCCGCCCCGGCGGTTTTGCAACGTCACGGTGCCGCCGTAGCGCTCGATGATTTCCTTGGCGATGGCGAGGCCGAGACCCGCGCCGGGGATGGATTGCAGCCGGCCGGGGTCGACGCGGAAGAAGGGCTCGAACGCCTTGTTGAGCAGCTCCGGCGGAATGCCCGGCCCTTGGTCTGAAATGGTCAGCACGGCGCGATTGTCGGCCACGGCAAGGTCGATGCTGCACGCCTTGCCGTGGGTGGCGGCGTTGACGATCAGGTTGCGCAAGGCGCGGCGCAGGCCGAGCGCGCCGGCCCGCACGCGAACCCTGTCCAGATGCCCGATGGAGACGGGATGGCCGAGCGACACCATCTCGGCTTCGATATCGCGCACCGTCTTTTCCAGGTCCACCGGTTCGACGGCGTCGTGGTTCACCTCTTCGCGGACCAGGCGGATGGCGCTGTCGGCGATGCGGTCGAGCTCGTCGAGGTCGTGAAGCCATTTGTCGCGCTCGTCGTCGAGGAATTCGGCGCGCAGCCGCATGCGCGTCATCGGCGTGCGCAGATCATGGCCGGCGGCGGCGACCAGCCGCATGCGGCTTTCCATGGCGGTCCTGAGCCGCGACGAGAGCTGGTTCAGCGCATGCGCGGTGGCCTTGACCTCGGCCGAACCGACTTCCGGCACCGCCGCCAGCACGCCATCCGATCCGATCTTGGAGACGGCGGTCTCCAGCATCTCAAGCGGCCGGATCAGCACCGAGGTGAAATAGACCGACACCGCCGTGGCGCCGGCGACGATCAGCGAGATCCAGCCGGCCAGAATCAGCCATTCGCGCCGTGGCGGATTGATGTGGGGAACCTCCATGATCGCCCAGCGACTGTCGGGCAGGCGCACCGATGCAAGCTGGCCGGATTCATTCGCCTTGTCGCTGACGACGGCCAGGACATTGAAGCCCCGGTGGCGCAATATGTCGTTGAGCATCGCGGTTTCGGGACGAGCCACCTTGCCGCCGGCCGGATGGTCGGTCAGTTGCACCCGCAGGACATCCGGGATCTGGCCGGGCAGAAGCCGCATCACCAGTTCCATCTGCTGGGCGACCCAGGGCACGGTCAGCTCCGGTGGCGGCCCGCCGCCGCGCACGCTGATGACGGCGGCCGTCGCCAGCGCGACCACGCCGACGATCGACGCGACCAGCAGCAGGATGAGGCGGCGGCGCAGCGAGTTCACGCGTGGCTCTCCACCGTGTCGACGCGCGCGGTGAGCTGGTAGCCGCCATTGCGCACCGTCTTGAACAGCGGCCCGTCGCCGGTGTCGGTGAATTTGCGGCGCAGCCGGCTCACCAGCACATCGACCGAACGTTCGAGCGGATCGCGCTCGCGGCCTTGCGTCAGGTCGAGCAGCTGGTCGCGCGACAGAAGCCGGCCGGGACGGTCGAGAAACACCTGCAGTAGGTCGAACTCGGCACCGGTGAGATCGACAGCCACGCCTCGCGCGTCCGTCACCTTGCGCGTGTCCGGCTCCAGCCTGTAACTGGCGAAGCGGTAGATACGGGCGCGCGGCGGCGCAGGCGCCTCCTCGGGGGTCGAGCGCCGGAGCACGGCGCGGATGCGGGCGATGAGCTCGCGCGGGTTGAACGGCTTGCCGAGATAGTCGTCGGCGCCGAGCTCCAGGCCGATGATGCGGTCGACATCCTCCTTCAGCGCGGTCAGCAGGATGACCGGGATGTGCGGCTTGCGGTCGCGCAGGCTGCGGCAGATATCGAGCCCCGACCCATCCGGCAGCATGACGTCGAGCACGATCAGGTCGAACTGGCCCACGCCCAGCCGCTGCTCGCATTCGCGCCGGTCCGCCGCCGCCGTGACGCGAAAGCCCTGGCTATCGAGATAGCGCTGGAGAAGCGTCCTGATCTCGCGGTCGTCGTCGACGACGAGGATATGGGGTTGTGACTGCATCAATCGTGCCCTTGCCTTGGCCGCGATTATAGGGAGAGCCGCGTCCAAGCGGCACGGAAAATTGCAACTGAATGTTTCCGGCGGGCCGTAAGAAACATTCGGAAACAAATTGCCCTTTTGCGGAAACCTTCGGCAACACGCCGACGCGAAGCGGACAAACACGCTTCCTATCCTCTCATTTGTCCGAAGCATGAGAGAAAGGAACACCGTCATGCGAAGCAGACTTCTTGCGCTCGGCCTGTTTTCCGTCGCCGCAATCCACCCCGTGCTGGCGGCACAGCCCGATCCGGGCGCCGCACCCGGCGAGCCCCCGGTAATGGCAATGCAGGATGGACCAGACCACGGCCCGATGGCTGGACCCGGCCCGCATGGACCGATGCGGCATGGTCCGCAGGGTTTTGGCCCACAAGGTTTTGGTCCGGAAGGCTTTGGCCCCCGCCGCATGGGTCCGCCGCCCGAATTCATGCTGGCCGCCCGGCTGGCCGCGCTCGAAACCCGCGTCGGCATCCGCAGCGAACAGCTCGACGCCTGGCGCGACTACACCAGCGCGCTGCAGGCGGTGCTTTCGCCGCCGCGGCATGATCGTGGTCCCGGCGGTACTGGTGGTTCTGGCGGACTTGAGGTGAAGGGCCCTGATGCGGGTCCGGGCGGCAAGCCCGATCCCTTCGCCTTCCAGGAAAAGCTGGCCGACGACGTCACGGCCCGCGCGGTTTCGGCCGGCAAGCTGAAAGACGCGATCGCGGCACTACGCGCCAAGCTGACGCCCGAGCAACTCGAAATCCTCGCTTCGGCGGAACGTCCCCACGGACCACCCCCCGGTCCCTGGGGCGGTCCGCCGGATGATGCAGCCGGCCCCCGAGGTCTGCCCAACGATGGCAGTCCGCCGCCCCAGCCCGGGAACGGCTGATAGCCCTGACCGGCTGCGCCGGCCGGCCCGGTACCCAACCCGTTCTCGGGCCGGCCGGTCTCTTCTGGGATGGCGGGTAGCTTCGCCATCCCTGGTTTTCAAATCATGCCCAGTTCAAATCACGCAATGGAAGCACGACAAATGTGGGAAGCCATGATCATGCTGCGGCTGCTCGCATCCGCCAGCCCGAGATTGTCGCTCGGCCATGCCGGACGCGGTCTTCCGCTGTCCAGACGCGGCCTGCCAATGTCCGGGCGCGGCCTGCCGCTGACCGGGCGCGGCCTGCCGCTAACCCTGCCGGTCGACACGCTGAAGGGCGCGGTCCGCCTGAGCTTCGCCGCCTGGCGGCTATCGCTGCCGCTCTCGACAAACAACCACGCAGATCATGACCGCAAGATCGCGTGAGACTTCGGCAAGGCGCTTGGCATGTCCTCGCTGATCGGCATAATGACGCTGGTGGGCATCGCGGCCGGCTACTCGACCTTCGAGCAACTCCGGCCGCGGAGAGGCGCGCGACATGAGCCGCTTCGAGCTTTGCTCGACGCCGCCCGCGGACGGGCGCGGCCCCTCGTCACGATATCGACCGGCATGCCCTTCGACCAGGCGGTCCATTGCCAGCGCGCACGCAACTCCAGGGAAAGATCCAGGCCATGACTTTCAAGCCTAGCCAGTCTCGTTTGTCGGTACGCCGTCTCGCTCCCTGGGCGGGACTGCTCGCCGCAACCCTTCTGCTGGCGGCCTGTTCGCAGGAGAGCAGCGCCCCTCCCGGCATGGGTCCGCCCGGCAAACCGGAAGTCGGCATCGTCACCCTGCATCCGCAGTCGGTCGCGATCACAGCCGAACTATCGGGGCGCACCGCGGCCTCGCTGGTTGCCGAGGTGCGCCCACAAGTGAACGGCATCATCCAGCAGCGCCTGTTCAAGGAGGGCAGCGAGGTGGCGGCGGGACAGCCGCTCTACCTCATCGATCCGGCAAGCTACAAGGCGTCCTATGACAGCGCGGTCGCCGCACAACAGAAGGCGGAAGCGGCTGTGCCTACGGCGCAGGCCAAGTTCGACCGCTATGCCGGCCTGTTGAAACAGAACGTTGTTTCCAAACAGGACTATGACGATGCCGCCGCCACGCTGGCGCAGGCGCAAGCCGATGTCGCCTCGGCCAAGGCCAGCGCCGAGACGGCGCGCATCAGCCTCGACCGCACCTCAATCACGGCGCCGATCGCCGGCCGCATCGACAAGTCCACGCTGACGCCCGGCGCGTTGGTCACCGCCAACCAGGATACAGTGCTGACCACCATCCGTGCGCTCGATCCGATCAATGTCGACGTCACGCAGTCGAGCACCAATCTGCTCAATCTGCGCCAGGCCATCTCGGAAGGGCGGCTGAAGTTCAGCGGTCCTAATGTCAGCGTCAAGCTGAAGCTCGAGAACGGCACCATCTACACGCAGACCGGCAAGATGGAATTCGCCGGCGCCAATGTCGACCAGACCACCGGCACCTTTGCGCTCAGGGCCGAATTCCCCAATCCCGACCGCCTGCTGCTGCCCGGCATGTATGTGCGGGCGCTGGTCGAGGAGGGCGTCGCCCAGAATAGCTTCCTGGTGCCGCAGCGCGCCGTCAGCCGCAACACCAAGGGCGAGGCCACCGCCATGGTCATCAATGCCGCGGGGAAGGTCGAGACGCGGGTGCTCGCCGTGCGCAACAGCGTCGGCAACAACTGGCTGGTGGATTCCGGTGTCGGCGACGGCGACCGTGTCATCGTCGAGGGCATGCAGCTGGTGCGTCCCGGTGGCGATGCGACGGGCGTCGAAGTGACGATCGACGAGACGACCGGCGAGGTCAAGGACCGCGGGCAGGGCGCTTCGGCCGCACCGGCCGGCTCCAACGCTGCCAAACCGGCGCCTGCCGCCGCGACCGGGAACTGAGCGATGTCCGTATTCTTCATCAACCGGCCGATCTTCGCCTGGGTGATCGCCATCGTGATCATGCTGGGCGGGCTGCTCGCGCTCACCTCGCTGCCGATCTCGCAATATCCGCAGATCGCGCCGACCACGGTCAACATCAGCGCCACATATCCGGGCGCCGATGCATCGACGGTGGAAAACTCGGTGACCAAGGTCATCGAGCAAGGCATGACCGGCATCGACAATCTCGACTACATGACGGCGACGTCGACCTCGACCGGTTCGGCCTCCATCACGCTGACCTTCACCACTGCAGCCGATCCCGATACCGCCCAGGTGCAGACGCAAAACAAGCTGCAACTGGTGCAGTCGCAGCTGCCGCAGGTGGTGCAGAGCAACGGCATCACCGTCTCCAAATCTTCGACCGGCTTCCTGATGGTCATCGGCTTCGTCTCGACCGACGGCAAGATGAACTCGACCGATCTCGCCGACTATGTCGACGCCACCGTCAACGACACGCTGAAGCGCGTCGAAGGAGTGGGCTCGACGCAGCTGTTCGGTTCCGGCTATGCCATGCGCATCTGGCTCGACCCCGACAAGCTCGCCAAATATGCCCTGATGCCGAGCGACGTGGCTACCGCCATCGAAGCACAGAACACACAGGTTTCGGCCGGCCAGCTCGGCGGCCTGCCGGCGCGCAAGGGCCAGCAGCTCAACGCCACGGTGACGGCCAAGAGCCGGCTGCAGACCGCCGAACAGTTCCGCAACATCATCCTGAAGAGCCAGACGGACGGTTCGCTGGTTCGCCTCAACGATGTCGCCACCGTTGAACTCGGCGCCGAAAGCTATACGACGCAAGCCAACTACAACGGCAAGCCGGCGGCCGGCGTCGCCGTCAACCTGGCGACCGGCGCCAACGCCATCAACACCGCCGAGGCGGTGCGCTCGACGATCGCCCGGCTGAGCTCGACCTTCCCGCAAGGGGTCGAGGTCGTCTATCCCTACGACACCTCGCCCTTCGTGCGGCTGTCGATCGAGGAGGTGGTCAAGACGCTAGCCGAAGCGATCGCGCTGGTGTTCCTGGTGATGTTCATCTTCCTGCAGAATTTGCGCGCCACCATCATCCCGACGATCGCCGTGCCGGTGGTGCTGCTCGGCACGTTCGGCGTGCTGTCGCTGTTCGGCTATTCCGTCAACACGCTGACCATGTTCGCCATGGTGCTCGCCATCGGCCTTTTGGTCGACGACGCCATCGTCGTCGTCGAGAATGTCGAACGCGTGATGCAGGAGGAAGGCCTGTCGCCGAAGGAGGCGACGCGCAAGTCGATGCACGAAATCACCGGCGCGCTGATCGGCATTGCCACCGTGCTTTCGGCCGTGTTCGTGCCGATGGCTTTCTTCGGCGGTTCTACCGGCATCATCTACCGGCAATTCTCGGTGACCATCGTCTCGGCGATGGTGCTGTCCGTGCTGGTCGCACTGGTGCTGACGCCGGCACTGTGCGCCACCATCCTGCGACCGCCCAAGGACCATGCGACGCAGACCGGCCCGTTCGGCTGGTTCAACCGTGTCTTCGATCGCGGCACGCTTGCCTACCGCGACGGCTCGCACGGCATCATCAACCGGTCCTGCCGCTTCCTGGTCGTTTTCCTGGCCATCGTCGTTGCCGTGGGCTGGATGTTTGCCCGGCTGCCGAGTTCGTTCCTGCCGGAAGAGGACCAGGGCATCCTGATCACCAGCGTGCAACTGCCGGTCGGCGCGACGCAGGACCGCACCGAGCGCGTGCTGGCGCAAGTGACCGACCATTATCTCAACCAGGAGAAGGACGTCGTCGACGGGGTGTTCACCGCTTCCGGCTTCGGCTTCGGTGGCGCTGGGCAGAATGTCGGCATCGCTTTCGTGCGGCTGAAGGATTTCGATCTGCGGAAATCGCCGGCCATGGCGGCACAGGCGATCGCCGGCCGCGCGATGGGCGCGTTCTCCAAGATCAGGGATGCGCAGGTCTTCGCGCTTGCGCCTCCCGCCATCCAGGGGTTCGGCAACACCAACGGCTTCGACTTCTACCTGCAGGACGTCAATGGCGCCGGCCATGACGCGCTGATCCAGACGCGAAATCAGCTTCTGGCCCTGGCCGGGCAGAGCAAGGTGCTCGCCAACACAAGGCCTAACGGCCAGGAGGACCAGCCGCAATTCTCGGTCGACATCGACCAGGAAAAAGCCAGCGCGCTGGGCGTCAGCCTAGCCGCAATAAACAACACGCTCTCCAGCGCCTGGGGCAGCGACTACGTCAACGATTTCATCGATCGCGGGCGGGTGAAACCGGTCTATCTGCAGTCGGATCCGAACTTCCGCATGCAACCGGAAGACCTGGACAAATGGCAGGTCCGCAATGCCAGCGGCGCCATGGTGCCGTTCTCGGCCTTCGCCTCCAGCCACTGGACATTCGGCTCGCCCAGGCTCGAACGCTACAATGGTTCGGCGGCGGTCGAGATCCAGGGCGCGGCGGCGGCGGGCGTCAGCTCGGGTGCCGCCATGGACGAGATCGATAAGCTTGTGGCGCAATTGCCCGCCGGATATTCCCACGAATGGACAGGGCTGTCGCATCAGGAGAAGCTCTCCGGCAACCAGGCGCTGTCGCTCTATGCGATCTCGGCACTGGTCGTGTTCCTGTGCCTGGCAGCGCTTTATGAGAGCTGGTCGATCCCGTTCGCGGTCATGCTGTCGGTGCCGATCGGCATCTTCGGCGCGCTGCTGGCGGCGAGCCTGTTCGGCCAGTCCAACGACGTCTATTTCAAGGTCGGGCTTTTGACTACGATCGGCCTTGCCGCCAAGAACGCCATCCTGATCGTCGAGTTCGCCATCGAACGGCAGACCGCCGGGATGGGGCTGGTCGAGGCGACGCTGGAGGCGGCGCGACAGCGGCTGCGGCCGATCCTGATGACGTCGCTGGCCTTCATCCTCGGTGTGCTGCCGCTGGCGATCGCCAGCGGTGCGGGCTCCGGCGCGCAGAACTCCGTCGGCATCGGTGTCATGGGCGGCATGATCGCGGCGACCGTGATCGGCGTGTTCCTGGTGCCGCTGCTGTTCGTCACGGTGCGCCGCATCTTCAAGGGCAAGGTGGCAAAACAGGGTACGGGCGAGACGCCGGCAACGGCCAACCAGCAATAAGGGTACTTTCCATGACAGGTTTCGAACGTGGCTCGGTGGCCGCGAGGCGGCTCCTTGCGCCTATGATCAGTACGGTCCTGCTCGCGGGATGCGTCGTCGGTCCGGATTATCAAACGCCCATCCTGGCGATGCCGGCGAATTGGAGCGGCCAGAAGCCGACAAAGGCCACCCAGCCGGCGCAACTGTCGCAATGGTGGCAGCGGCTGCGCGATCCCGAGCTGAACACGCTTGTCGAAGAAGCCGTTGCCGGCAATCTCGATGTCGCCACTGTTAAGGCCAGGATCCGCGAGGCGCGCGCCAGCTATCGCCAGAGTGCGGGCACGTTGCTGCCGTCGCTCGACGGCTCCGGCTCTGCCACCCGCAACAAGTCGGCCGAGACCACATCAGGCTCGAACGCCACCTACAACGAATACCAGGCCGGTTTCGACGCCAGCTGGGAGCTCGACTTGTTCGGCGCCAACCATAGGGGCGTCGAGGCCGCCCGCTATGGGCTGGACGCCTCGCAGGAGGAACTGCGCTCGACGCTTCTGACCCTGGTCGGCGATGTCGCATCCACTTATGCCCAGGCGCGCGGCTATCAGGCCCGCATCGCGCTCGCCAGGCGCTCGGCCGCATCGCAAAGACAGACCGCCGAATTCACCCGCACCATGGCTCAAGCAGGCACGGCAACCGCAGCCGATGTCGCCAAGGCGATAGGGCAGGCGGCGAGCACCGAAGCCGCGGTGCCGACGCTGGAGGCAAGCTATGCGCAAGCCGTGCATCGTCTCTCGGTGCTGACCGGCCGTCCGCCGGCGGCACTGAGCGAACGGCTGAAGCGCGGCGCGCCGATCCCGAGACCGCGCCTGCCGATCCCGACGGGCATTCCCGCCGACATCCTTTTGTCGCGCCCTGATGTGCGTATGGCGGAGCGGCAATACGCGCAATACACCGCTAAGATCGGCCAGGCCGAGGCGGCCCGCTACCCCTCGGTCAGCCTGACCGGAGACATCAGCACCGCGGCGCTGAAGCTCGGCGATCTCGGCAAGAATTCGTCGATCGGCTGGTCGTTCGGGCCGACGCTCAGCGTGCCGGTGTTCAATGCCGGCCAGTTGCAGGCGGCCGTCGAGGTCGCCAAGGCGCAGCGCGATCAATATTTCATCGCCTATCGGTCTTCGGTGCTGACGGCGCTCGAGGATGTGGAGAACGCGCTCGTGCTGTTGTCGCAGGAGCGCATTCGGATCAGCAAGCTTGCCTCGTCAGCGAAGTCCTATGGCGAGGCGGCAAATCTCGAAGGCACGCTCTACAAGGCCGGCGAGACGAGCCTTCTCGATGTGCTCGACGCCCAGCGCTCGCTCTACTCGGCGGAAGACTCGCTGCTGCAAAGCCGCGTCCTGCTGGCGACCAACTACATCGCCCTCAACAAGGCGCTCGGCGGCGGCTGGGATGGCGCGGTCGACAGCGCCAAGCCGGAAATCGTCGACGTCAAGACCGAGCCGAGGCTGGCGTCGAAGCCGGCCTCCTGAGGCCGGCGCGGGGCCTGTTCGATATCGTCGAAGCCAATGACGCAGAGGTAGCGCGGTACGTTGATGCCGAATTTGTGGCGAGCCGTGTCCAGGAAGCCGCAGGCTATCAGGTCGGTCACGCAGAAGGCTGCGTCCGGCCGCTGCCGTCCGGAAAACAGGCGCCTGGCTGTTCATCCCTTCTGCTAAGACGGCTAGCTTCGTCAAGCGCTTGCGGCCTGACGCCAAGCCCCTTGCCCTAGCAGGCAGTTGCCCGCTGCCTCACGACAGGCCGGCGGGTTCATCCTATCTCCGTGCGGCCAGTGAGCTTGAGCCCTGTGGCAGGGAAGGACAAACCAAAATGACATCGACGTCCGTTGCCAGTCGCGAAGCGGCGCCCTTGCCGGTCGCAGCACTGATGGGCGCCATGGTGTCGATCCAGATCGGCGCCACCTTCGCCAAGGGCCTGTTCCCGCTGATCGGCGCGCAAGGCACGACGACGCTCAGGCTGGTCATCGGCGCGCTGATGCTGATCGCGGTGCTGCGGCACTGGCAGATGCTGCCCTCGCGCGCCACCTTGCCGTGGCTGGTCGCCTATGGGGTGACGCTTTGCGCGCTCAACCTTCTGTTCTACGCAGCGCTCGCCAGAATTCCGCTCGGCGTTGCGGTGGCGCTGGAATTTTCAGGGCCGCTTCTGGTGGCGACGCTGACCTCGCGGCGCGCCAGCGACTTTGCCTGGATCGCGCTGGCGGTGGCCGGCATCCTGCTGTTGTCGCCCTTCGTCCATTCAGTCGCGCCGCTCGATCCGATCGGGGTGATGCTGGCGCTGGCGGCCGGCGGGCGCTCTACATCGTGCTGGCCCAGAAGGCCGGCGCGGAGCTTGGCACCCGCACCACCGCCTACGGCATGGCGATCGCCGCCGTGCTGGTGCTGCCCTTCGGCGTGGCGCAGGCGGGAACCGCGCTGCTCGCGCCGTCGATCCTGGTCAGCGCGCTGCTCGTCGGCCTGTTCTCCAGCGCGTTGCCGTTCTTTCTGGAGATGGTGGCGCTCACACGCATGCCAGCCCGCATCTACGGCACGCTGACCTGCCTGGAGCCGGGGCTGGGCGCACTGGCCGGCTTCCTGTTCCTGCACGAGAGCCTGACCACCACGCAATGCGTCGGGATCGCCGCCGTCATTGCCGCCGCCTTCGGCACGGCGGTCACCTCGAAGCCACCGGTGCCGTCGCCAGAGTAGGGTGGGCGGGACGGACGCGCCGGTTCATCGAGCGCAGGGCGACGTCATTGCCGCCTGTAGTCGTCAGAACTTGATGCCGAGATCGACCTTGGCGCCCTGGTCCACCGTGCCGCCGCCGAACTGGCCGGAGTAGGAAACGCCGAGCGTGGCATTGGCCGACATGTTGAGGTCGAGGCCAGCCTCGACCACGGCTGCATCCCTGGCGATCGGCACGCCGGCGATGGTGAAGGCGTCGCCTCCGGCAAAGGCGAAGCTGGAAATCGGCGTGACATCGCCGAAGGCATGGCGCCAGCCGAGCATGCCGCGCGCCGTGGCGTTGATGCCGCCAAGCGCGAAATCGGTCGAGCCGCGCAAGCCGAGCGTGGCGAAGGTGGCATCGGTGGTGGAGCCGGCGCTGGTCAGTGCCGCCGCGCCGCCGGTTTCGGTGAAGCCGTCGGTGCGCACGCTGACATAGGCGAGATTGGCGAACGGTTCGAACTTGAAGTGTCCGGCATCGGCCTTGTAGGCGAGTTCGCCGAACACCTGCGCAGTGCCGGCATCGTAGTCTGCCGACAATCCATCCGTGAAGCCATTGAAAGCGACGGTGCGTTTTGTCGAAAGACTGCTCCAGCTGTAGGCAGCCCCGGTGCGGAAAGCGATGGCGCCCCAGTTGGTGCCGCCATAGAGACCGAGATGGTAGCTGTCGCTCTTGCCGGAGGAATTGCGGTCGTCGGCATCGAAGGAGGAATGGCTGTAGCCGCCGAGCAACCCGATGCGCCAGCCGCCAAGGAGCGTATCGGCACCGGCCAGCAGGCCGCCGGTCGAGCGATCGAAGGCGGCGGCGTTGCCATCGCTGTCCGTATTGCCCCAGGAGCCAAACGCCTGGCCCCAGACGGCGAAGCGGTCGGTATCGGCGGCGACAATTTCGGGGCCGCCTTCGCCATAGGCCATGACCGGCAATGCGGCCGATCCAACATCGCCGAAGGCAGCGGCGATGCGGTTGGTGGCGGCGTCGCGGACGAAGCGGCTGTCTTCAAGCAGCATGCCCTTGGCCGAGGCATGGATTTCGCCGGAAAGCTGGTCGAAAGCGTCCCGGACAACTGCTTCGCTCGGCAAGGCAAAGATGGCATCGAACAGCGGATTGCCGCCGCCGAGGCTTTCGGCGCCGCCGCCGGTGGCGATCTGGTTTGGCGTCAGGCCGACATCGGCGAAGGACTTTGCCTGCACCGCGTCGATGTAGACATGCGTGGGATCGTAATTGGCGTAAAGGCCGGTAAAAAGGCCTAGTCCGCTGATCGTGTAAGTGCCGGTGACGCCCGCGTCGGCCTGCAGCACCGTGTAATGCGTGCCCGGCACGTAAGGTGCTGCGTCCGTCTTGACCATGTCGAGGATCGCGCCGGCGGCGATCGTCGCCGTGCCTGTCGCGTGGATGAGATCGGACTGGCCGGTCGAGGTCAGTTCGACCTGGTAGATCGAGCCCGCCGCCTGATCGATATTGCCCGCGACATTGAGCGTGCCGATCGAATTGCCCGGTGCGACGATGCCGCCCGACTGCGCCACGATGCCGCCAACCGTGCCGTTGCCGCCCAGCACGCC
Source organism: Mesorhizobium sp. (assembly GCA_004017275.1). Taxonomy (GTDB): domain Bacteria; phylum Pseudomonadota; class Alphaproteobacteria; order Rhizobiales; family Rhizobiaceae; genus Mesorhizobium. The sequence goes on from SAKE01000020.1 coordinate 43,644, forward strand.
ACCCAAGATCGTCACCAGCGAGTTGGCCAGCGAGCCGTTCACGGCCAGCCGTCCGCCATCCACATTGGTGGCGCCGGTGAAACCGCTCGAATCGGCGGTCAGATTGGTGTTGCCGGCGATCTGGTTGATCGTGCCTGCGCCGCCGATCGACGACGCGAAGGCGTAGTTCGTGCCGGTGTGGTTGAAGTTGATCGCGCCCGCGCCCGTTCCGAACTGGACGCTCGCCGCATTGAGCGTGCCCGGCGCGGCCGCGGCCGTCCCGGGCGCGCCGCCAATGTTGAGCGTGCCGGCGGACCCCACTTGCTTGGCAATCGCGACTTTGCCACCGACCGAAACCGCGCCATCGTTCGAGATGTCCAGCGTGCCTGTTCCGGCGCTGCCAACGACCAGATCCGAAAGGCTGATCCAGGTTGAGTTCGTGCCATCGACCGTTACCTTGCCCAAGGCGCCCGCGACGTCACCAATATGGCCCTCGTTGTTGGTGACCGTACCGCCATTCGCGATCGCCAACGTTGCCGAGCCAGTCAGACCGACAAACAGGTTTGAACCGTTGGTCCAGGTCGAGCCGGCCCCAGTCACCGTCGCGGTGCCTTGGGATCCTGAGAAATCTCCGAGAACGCCTAGGGCGCTGGTGACTTTCCCGCCATTCGAGATGGTCAGTGTGCCTGTACCGGAGTTGCCGACATAGAGGGCCAAACCGCTGCTCCATGTCGAACCCGCGCCATCGACCGTTGCCGTGCCAACCCCGGTAGCAGCAACGCCGATCACGCCATCGGCACTATTGACCTTGCCACCGTTCGAGACGGCCAGCGTGCCGCTTCCGGAATCACCGATGGTCAGGATTCCGCCGTTGACGGAACCTCCATTCGCAACCGTCAGTGTGCCGGTGCCGCTAACGCCGACATTGAGATCTCCGCTACTGGTCCACGTCGAGCCAGGGCCGCTGACGTTAGCCATACCGATGGACCCGGCATCAAAGCCTAGATAGCCGTCGATGTTCACGACGCTGCCGCCGTTGGAGAGCGTCACCGAAGCCGTACCGTCAAAACCGATCAGCAGGTCGCCATGCATCTCCCACAGCGAATCCGTGCCGTCGACCGTAGCCTGGCTCGCGACATCGGCACCCATCGCCATGTAGGCGAAGCCGCCGGAGGCAACGCCGCCATTGGTGACGGCAAGAGTGCCGCTTCCGTAAGCGCCAAGGTATAGGCCGTTCTTGTTGGTCCATTTCGAGCCCATGCCGTCGACGGTGACTGCACCAGCGGATGTTGCTCCCCCGCCGACAACGACCGAATCAGCATCCGCTGAACCGCCGTTGGAGATGACAAGTGTCCCGTGACCGCCGGCGCCCACGGTAAGATCGTCATCGGTGCTCCAGGAGGATCCTGCCCCGTCCACCGTCACGGTCGCCGTCGCGGTACCGAGCTCGCCAAGGATCGCTGCCTGGTTGGTGAGCTTGCCGCCGTTCAGGATGTTCAGCGTACCGGTACCCTGATAGCCGACGGACAGGTCTTCACTGCTGACTGCGCCGCCGTTCGAGATCGTCAGCGTTCCCGTGCTGAGACCGCCAACGTAGAGGTTCCCTGTATTCGTCCACTTCGATCCCGCACCGTCGACCGCCACCGTGCCGGTCGAGCCCGCTGAGTCGCCGATATAGCCCCAGGCATTGGTGACCGCGCCGCCGTTGGTGATCTGCAGAGTGCCGGCACCGAAATCGCCGACTGCCAGGTTGGAACTGTTGGTCCAGGTCGAGCCGATACCGTCGACGAACACGATGCCGGTCGAGCCTGCCTTCGCGCCAACAGTCGCCCAACTGTTGCTGACAGCGCCGCCTAGGGTGATCTCCAGAGCGCCCTTGCCGAAATCGCCGACGATCAGCGATCCGCTGTTTGTCCAGGTCGAGTCGTCGACGATCACCGTGCCGGTCGAGCCTGCCGACTTGCCGACATAGGCCCTGTCATTGCTGACAGCGCCGCCGTGGCTGATCGCTAGAGTGCCGGTGCCGAAATCGCCGACAGCCAGGTTGGAACTGTTGGTCCATGTCGAGCCGGCATTTTCGACGAACACGGTGCCGGTCGAGCCGGCATTCGCGCCAATAGCCCCCCCGCTAGAGCTGACGCCGCCGCCGTGGCTGATCGCCAGAGTGCCGGTGCCGGAATCGCCGACACTCAGCGATCCGCTGTTTGTCCAGGTCGAATTGTCGACGAACACCGTGCCGGTCGAGCCCGCGAAGGTGCCAATATAGCCCGAAGTGTTGCTGACCTTGCCGCCGCCCCCGATCTGGAGCGTACCGGAGCCCTGAAAGCCGACGAACAGGTCGGAGGTGTTTGTCCACGTCGAGCCCGTACCGGCGACCACCACGGTGCCGGCCGAACCTACATCGTAGGCGGCATAACCCACGGAGCTGGTGACGGTGCCGCCATTCGAGATCGTCAGCGCGCCAATGCCGGCGTTACCGACAGCGAGAGCTGCGTTAGCCCAGGTCGAGCCTGCACCGTCGACTGTTACCGTGCCAGTGGAGCCGGCCAGGTTGCCCACAATGCCGCTCAGATTGCCGACCTTGCCGCCGTTGGTGATAGCCAGCTTGCCCGTGCCCTGATCGCCTACGAACAGGTGGGAGCTGTTGGTCCAGGTCGAGGCCGCACCCGCACCGTCGACTGTCACCGAGCCGTTGGAGCCCGCATGCCAACCGATAGTGCCTGTGACATCGCTAACCTTGCCGCCGTTGGCGATGTTCAGCGTGCCCACGCCAAATTCGGCGATGTACAGATCCCCACTGTTGGTCCAGGTCGAGCCGATACCGCCGACCGTCACCGTGCCGGTGCCCTGACCGGAGCCGATATGACCCACGGTGTCGCTCACGATGCCGCCGTTCGAGATCGTCAGGGTGCCGGTGCTGTTGGTGCCCAAGGCAAGAAAGAGGTCTGAACTGTTGCTCCAGACCGAGCCTGCTCCAACGTTCACGCTGCCGCCTGAGTTCGAAACGTAGCCCACGAAGGCGGCGGTGTCGGTAAGTGTGCCGCCGTTCGTAATCGTCAGCGAGCCTGTGTAGCTCGCGATAGTGCCCATAAACAGAGTGTGTGCGGCTGCATTCGCCGCATTGATAACGGCGGGATTCGGGAACGTCGCATTGAGGGTAACGTCGTCGCTCGATGTCGGAACGGCGGCGGGGTTCCAGTTTCCGGCGGTGAACCAGTTCGTGGAGGCAGCACCAGTCCAGGTCTCGGCCGCCGTCGCGGCGATCGGCTGACCGAGGCCGACCAGCGCCGTCGAAGTCAGCGCCAGATATTTCCACGCGTTAGCCTTACGGCCACCAAAACCATTCTGCGGCATCCAAACCCCTGACATGACAGTCGTTTCACCCTGAGGCTGACATGTCATTGGAGCCCGGCGTTGTCTTGGGCAGGGCCGCACCGGAATTGGACTGGAGTGAAAAGCCGTGCCTTTTGCGCGCACTGTGGCAGTTCGGCGCCATCGATCGCGCGGGCGCAGCGGCATCGGCTTTCAGAGAGAATCAGACTCCTCGCCAGGGCGGCCACAGAAAGTGCCGCAACCCTACCTGGCGCTCGTCGGCGTGTAGCCGAAACGGCGACGAAAGCAGCGATTGAAGTACGATACATCGCTGAATCCGCTCGCCATGGCAATGTCGCTGATCCGCATCTCATTGTGCCTCTTCGAGAGCATCGCGTGGGCGCTCTGCAAACGCAGTTCGAGAACGCGTTCGGAAAAGCTTGTTCCCGTCTCCTGAAGGAGATCGTGGACATAGCGCGCCGAGAGGCCGAGTTGCAGCGCGACACCTTTGGCGGAAATGCCGGGGCTGGCGAAATCCTCGGCGATCTTCGCCAGGATCGACTGCAGCCTGGCGGCGCGCAGGCCGCGAAGGCCGGCCAATTCGGCGGCCCGGCCTTTCGCGCCGGTCACCAGGCCGATAAGGTCCACGATCGTGTCCGTCGTATGCGTTATGAGATCGGGCGAGACGAGCGCGGGGCCGCTCTCGAGAAGCAGGCAATAGCGTTTGAGAAGATCGAGAGCTTCATTCTCGGCGCCGATCTTCAGCGCCAGCCTGTCATCGATCTGCGGGAAAGCGCGGGTGAGGATCGCGCGTGGGATCACCACATTCGTCCAGACATTGCTGTCGGCACCGGTCATTTTCAGCGCTTCCGATGCTGTGACAAGGACGGCTTCTCCGCGACCGACAGCATATTCGCGGCCGACCTGCGCGCCGGACAGCAGGGTGTCGGCCTTGTTGATCAGCAGCAGATAACCGTCATTGTCGTCATCGGCGATGTTGCTCGCCTTCCTTGTCGCATGCTTGATCGTTCCGGACATCTGGCCAAGAACCAGCGAACCGACGGCGGTGGCCTCGATCGAAGCTTCGAAGGGCAGGCTTTCCGATATGCCGTATTCTACTGACCATATCTCCGCGACGTGGATGTCTTGCCACAGGGAAAATCGCTCGCGTTCATTAAGATGCGATGGCAACTGAGCCGATGAAAACACCGTCTTTCGCGACAATGGGGGCCTCGACAAAGTATCCACGGCTCTAAGAATATCGAACGCCGCGCTTTCCATTGTCGCAATAAGCAGCGACAGTGGCAGCCCCGGCGTTCAACCGATCGAATTGAACCCTTAATCGAGATCGACCGTGAATGGCGTCATCCAAAAGTATGACGCAGCAAAATCCTCCGAGGTGAGATCGGGGCGTGCCTGGAGGCGTGGTGGAGAGGCTGAGCAGTGAAGTCCTTGGTTCGATTATCGGCGATATCTATGATTGCGTTCTGAACCCAGACGGCTGGGCCGGGGTCATGACCCGGATCACGAAGGCCATGGACGCGGCCTATACGACCATCGCGCTTGCCAGCACCGCCGACAATCATGGGCGCTTCGCTGCCCAATCGCCTTGGGATCCCGTGCAAATGCGCGCGCTCCAGGATTATGACTTTGACGCCATTCCCGGGCTGAAGGCGGCGGTGGTCGGTGACGTCGACACGCCCGTCGCGACGCTGTCGCTCATGAGCGAAGCCGAACTTCAGCAGACGCCATTTTTTCGGAATTGGGCCAGGCCGCAAGGGTTGCGCGAAGCCTGCATCACCAAATTCGTCCACACGTCGGACCGGATCGGGCTGATGGGTTGCACCACATGGGCAAACAGGGGGATCATATCCGCCGAAGACCAGCATTTCCTGGCATTGCTGTCGCCGCATTTGCGCCGTGCGTCGCTGATTGGAGATCTGCTCGACCAGGCCCGCGTTACCGCCAGTCTTTATCGGCAAGCGCTCGATAATCTCGCAGTGGCTGTTGTTCTTGCCGGCGCCGACGGGACAATCCTCCATGCGAACGGCGCCGCCGAACAGATGTTCTCGCCGCAAGGCCCGATCTTTGCCAGGAACAGCTTGCTCCAGGTGCAAAATCCGGCGGTGGCCCGCGCCCTGCTGGAAGCGATCGCCAATGCCGCGAGCGCGGATGCCTTGCTTGGCGCCCGCGGCATAGGGCTGCCGATTTCGGCTCCAGGTCAGCCGCCCGCCGTCGCCTATGTGCTGCCGCTGACCGAAGGAACCGCACGCGCGGCCTTCCGGCCGGCATGCGCGGCCGTGTTCATATCGACCACGACATCCGCTTCTCCCCCGCCGGAGGCCGTTTTGACCACGCTGTTCGACCTTACGCCCGCCGAGGCGCGGGTCCTGCAGCGGATCGGCAGCGGATTGTCGACGTCGAAGAGCGCGTTGTCGCTCGGCATCGGCGAAAACACGTTGAAGACCCATCTCAATCGGATTTTCGCCAAAACCGGCACGAGACGCCAGGCCGATCTCGTCAAACTCGTTTCGGACATAGGCACGCCCCTGCTGGCAGCGCATCAGGGCTGAAGCAGCCGCTCGCCCCGATGGCGCCGAAATTCTCGTCGACGCATATCCTGACGATACGCGAAACCCGGAGCAGTTTCCGTCGCGACCAAATGGACGGCCCGTCCGTGCGATTGGCGACAAGGGCCGGGTGCGCTATCGTCTGTCATCTGGAGAGATCGGCCGTGCCTTCGGCCAGCCAGCAGCCGATGTCGGCTCCTCATGGACTTCGCCAAAATACAACCCATATTGAATCCATGGAGCTTTGAGCGTGACCTTCGCGCGGGTGGCCCTTCTTGCCGCGGCCTTCGTCGCCGCAACTGTCTTTTCTCCCTTCCCTTCGGCCGGGAGCGAGAGGGTCGCGCTGAGCGTCGCCATCGACGGGGCCATCGGGCCGGCGAGCACCAGGCAGTTCGAGGAAGCGCTTGACGTCGCCGCCAGTCGGGGCGCCGCGGTCCTCATCCTTCAGCTCGATACGCCAGGCGGGCTGGTCACCTCGATGCGTGAGATGATCGCCGACATCCTGGCTTCGCCGGTGCCCGTCATCGGCTATGTCGCGCCGGCCGGCGGCCATGCGGCGAGTGCCGGCACCTATATCCTCTATGCCACCCATGTCGCGGCGATGGCGCCCGGCACAAATCTGGGTGCTGCGACACCGGTCGAGATGGGCGGGCTGCCGTCGCTTCCGGGCGGCGACAAGGACAAGGACGCGAAGGACGCCACCGGGCCGCCGCCCGCCGACGCGATGATGGCCAAGGTGACGAATGATGCCGTGGCGCTGATCCGCTCGCTCGCCGAATTGCGCGGGCGCAATGGCGACTGGGGCGAGAAGGCGGTGCGCGAGGCGGCGAGCCTGTCGGCCAATGCTGCGCTGCAGGAACATGTGATCGACTTCGTCGCCCACGACACCACCGAGCTGCTGCAACTGGCCGATGGCCGCACCGTCGACGTGGCCGGCAGGAAAGTGGTTCTGGCGACCAAAGGACTGCCGGTCGAGACGCTGGAACCCGGCTGGTTTATCCGGCTGCTCGCCGTCATCACCGACCCCAACACCGCCGTCATCCTGATGTTGGTCGGCGTCTATGGCATCATCTTCGAGTTCACCAGCCCGGGCGCGGTCGCGCCCGGCGTCATCGGGACCATCTGCCTCGTGCTCGGCCTCTATGCGCTCAACCTCCTGCCGATCAACTATACCGGCCTTGCTTTGATGCTGCTCGGCATCACCTTCCTCATCATCGAGGCCTTCAACCCCACCGTCGTGCTTGGGCTCAGCGGCGTGGCCGCCTTTCTGTTCGGCGCTGCCATGCTGCTGAGAGTCGAGGGTCCGGGTTTTGCCATGTCATGGGTCGTCATCGGTCCCGCCGCCGCGTTGACGCTTGGGCTGGCGCTGCTGACCGGCACCTATCTCTGGGCGGCGCGCAGGAGCCCGCCGCGCGTCGGCGGCGAGGCGATGCGCGGCTTGCCGGCCGAGATACTCGACTGGCAGGGCGGTGAGGGCCATGTGCTGGCCCAGGGAGAGCGCTGGCGGGCGAAGGCCGACGGTCCCGTCGCACCTGGCGACAGTGTCGAGGTGACCGACATCAGCGACCTCGTGCTGACGGTGCGGCGGCGCGATGCGGGAAGGAATGGAGCAAGACAATGATGATTGGTTATGTGGCCTATCTGATCGTTGCGCTGGTCGTGATCATGTTCCTGTCCGCGGCCATTCGCATCCTCAGGGAATATCAGCGCGGTGTGGTCTTCACGCTCGGCCGCTTCACCGGCGTCAAGGGTCCCGGTCTCATCATCCTCGTCCCCTTCATCCAGCAAATGGTGAAGGTCGATCTGCGGGTGGTGGTGCAGGATGTGCCGCCGCAGGACGTGATTTCGCGCGACAATGTCTCGGTGAAGGTCAACGCGGTGCTCTATTTCCGCATCGTCGACGCCGAGCGGGCGATTATCCAGGTGGAGGATTTCATGGCCGCCACCAACCAGCTGGCGCAGACCACGCTGCGCTCGGTGCTCGGCAAGCACGAACTCGACGAGATGTTGGCCGAGCGCGACAAGCTCAACAGCGATATCCAGGAGATCCTCGACCAGCGCACCGATGCCTGGGGCATCAAGGTCTCCAATGTCGAGATCAAGCATGTCGACCTGAACGAGAGCATGGTCCGCGCCATCGCCAAGCAGGCCGAGGCCGAGCGGCTGCGGCGCGCCAAGGTGATCAATGCCGATGGCGAGCAGCAGGCGGCGGCCAAGCTGGTCGAGGCGGGCAAGATGCTGGCAGCGGAGCCGCAAGCCATGCAACTGCGCTATTTCGAGGCTTTGCACGACATCGCCGGCGAGCGCTCATCCACGGTGGTGTTCCCGCTGCCGGTGGATCTGCTCAGCCAGTTCATGAAGGGGCAGGGGAAGTGAGGGAGATTAGCAGCCTCGACCTCACGCCCGCCAGGGTGGCTCCGGTGCGAAGCGCTTGCCGATCCAGTCGGCGAAGGCGCGGGTCTTGGCGGCTTGTCCCTTGGCTGAGGGCGTGACGAGATAGATCGCGCCTTCGTCGGCCAGCGTCCATTCTTCCAGGATCGGCACCAGCCGTCCGTCGGCGAGCTCGCGGCCGACCAGCCAGTCGGTGCTCATCATCAGGCCGACGCCTTGCACGGCGGCCTCGACCAGCACCTCGGCATCGTCGGATACCAACGGCCCGGAAACCTCGACGCGCACGCTCCGCCCCTCGCGGTTGGTCATCTCCCAGGCCGGAAAGGTCTGGAAGCCGCTGAACCCCAGACAGGAATGTTCGAGCAGCGCCTGCGGTGTTTGTGGCCAGCCCCTTCGGGCGAGATAGGAGGGGGCGGCGCAGAGCAGCCGCCGCCGTGTCGCCACCTTGCGCGCGACCAGGCGCGAATCCTCCAGCGTGCCGAGCCGCACGGCGACGTCGAAATTCTCGGCGACCAGATCGGCGAAGCGGTTGGAGAATTCGGCCTCGATGCGGACATCGGGAAATTCGGCAAGGAATTGAGGCAGCAGCGGCCCGATCCACATGCGCCCGAACGTGCCGGGCAGCGCCAGCCTGAGCAGACCGCGCGGGCCGCCGCCTGCATGTGCCGACGCGGCAGCCTCGGCCTCGTCCACGGAGGCGAGGATGGCGCGCACCCGCACCAGGAACTCGGCACCCGCTTCGGTCAGCGACACGCTGCGCGTCGTGCGATGGAGCAGCCTGACGCCCAGCCGCTCCTCCAGCGATTGGAGGCGTCGCGACAGGATGGTCGCGTCGCGCCCGACACGCGCCGCCGCCCTGGTGAAGGAGCGTGCCTCGGCAATGGCCGCGAAGGCGGCCATTTCGGCAAGGGCCGCTGGTTCGTAGGATTGCTGCATTATTCGCAGTACTCAAATGCAAAATGCAAGGATTATCCAGACATTACGCAGCAGATAGGTTCACTCAACCCATCAATCATCCCACCGGAGTGAAACCATGAAAGCCATCGAACTGAGCCAAGCCAGGCTGGACGCCTTTCGCGCCGCCACCATTGCCACCCCCGAACCGCAGCGCGGCGAGGTGCTGATCCGCCAGCGTGCGGCGAGCCTCAATTTCGTCGATGTCGCGGTGGCGAGCGGCAATTATCCTGGACCGAGCTTTCCGCTCGTCCCGATCGCCGACGGCGCCGGCGAGATCGTCGCGGTGGGCGAGGGCGTTACGACCTTCAGCACGGGCGATCGCGTCATCGCGCATGCCAAGCCGCGCTGGATCGGTGGCCGGCCACGGCCTTACGAGATGACGCAGATGCGCGGCATCTCCCTGCCGGGGTCGCTGGCCGAATATGTCGCGCTGCCGGCCAATTCGATCGTGCCGGTCCCGGCGCATCTCTCCTTCGAGGCGGCGTCGACGCTGCCGATCGCCGGCACTACCGCCTGGAACGCCATCCGCGCCGCCGGGGTCGGGCCGGGCTCGGTCGTCGTGCTGCTTGGCACCGGCGGCGTCTCGATCTTCACCCTGCAGCTTGCGAAAGCCGCCGGCGCCACCGTCATCATCACCTCGTCGTCGGACGAGAAGCTGGAGCGGGCGAAGGCACTGGGCGCCGACCATCTCATCAACTACCGAGCGACGCCCGACTGGGACGGCAAGGTGCTGGAGCTGACCAGCGGCCTCGGCGCCGACCTCGTCGTCGAGACCGGCGGCACCGCCACCTTCGCCCGTGCCGTCAACGCCACCGCGCCCGGCGGCACGCTGTTCACCATCGGTTTCGTCACCGGCGCGGAGGCCACGGTCAATCTGCTGCCGATCATCATCAAGGCGCTGAAGGTGGTCGGCAACAACACCGGATCGGTGTCCGACCTTCGCGACGCCGCCCGCGCCATCGATGCAGCCAGGATCGAGCCGGTCGTCGACAAGGTGTTTTCACCTGATGAAGCGGCCGAAGCCTACGCCCACATGGCCGCCGGCGGCCTGCACTTCGGGAAATTGGTGTTCGGGTTGGAATGGTGAGGAAAGGGTGAGGCTTGCGCCTGGCCGCCCCCCTCTGGCCTGCCGGCCATCTCCCCCTCAAGGGGGGAGATTGCTCACTCGACGGCTTGCGCCAGCCACAGGCGCTGCAGGCGTGGCCGAGCGCCGAAGCTGCCGATCTCCCCCCTTGAGGGGGAGATGCCCAGCAGGGCAGAGGGGGTGCCTCGCACCACGCCTCTGCTTAAATCAACTTCTCCAAGGTAATCGGCAGATCCCTGATCCTCTTTCCCGTGGCATGGAACACAGCATTGGCAATCGCTGGCGCCACGCCGACGATCGCCAGCTCGCCTACACCCTTGCCGCCGAGCACCGACGAATGCAGGTCGGGGATGCCGACCGAGATCACTTCGATATCCGGGATGTCGGCGTTGGTCGGCACGAGATAGTCGGCGAGGTTGTTGTTGACGATGCGGCCATGGCGGCGGTCGACGATGCCTTCTTCGAGCAGCGCCTGGCCGATGCCCATGATGATGCCGCCCTTCCACTGGCTTTCGGCGAGTTTCGGGTTGTAGAGCCGGCCCGAATCCAGCGCCGATACCACGCGCGACACACGCACCGTGCCGAAATCCTCGTCGACGCGGACCTCGATGAAATGCGCGCACCAGGAGTGGCGGGAATAGTCGCCTTCCGTGTGCGGCAGCGCCATGGCGATGGTGGTGTAGTTCTTGTAGCGGTCTTCTGCGGTCGAGTTTGCCGGCATGGTGTCGCCGGTGGCTTCGATGTGGTCGCGGCCGACGCTTTTGAGCAGTTCGGCGATCGACACATCGGGGCCGTCGCCGCGCGGCGATGCGATGCGGCCGTTGGCAACGACCAAGGTGTTCGCCTGCAGCGCATGGAAGGGCGAGCGCGGATCGCTGATGGCGAGGCCCACCAACTGGTCGAGCGCCGAGATCGCCGCCTTGTAGACAGCGCCGGTCATGACGCCGGCAAGCCGCGAGCCGCCGGCGACGCCGGCGCGGGGAAAGTGCGAGTCGCCGAGCTTCACCACCACGTCGTCAGCATGCACGCCGACCGTTTCGGCGGCGGTCTGCGCCAGGATGGTGTAGGTGCCCTGGCCCATGTCGATCGACGAGCTCTCGACCTCGACCGAACCGTCGGCCAGGATGCGCACGATCGCTTCGCCATAGGCGCGCCGCACCGGATAGGTGCCGGCGGCGACGCCCCAGCCGATCAACTGGTTGCCGTCGCGCATCGAGCGCGGCTCAGGCGTGCGCCTGGCCCAGCCGAAGCGTTCGGCGCCTACGGCAAAAGCCTCTCGCAACTGCCTGGTCGACCAGGCTTTTTTCGCCTCCGGGTCCTGTTCGGCATAGTTTCGCAGCCTGATCTCCAGCGGATCGATGCCGACCTCGTAAGCGAGCTCGTCGATGGCGCTTTCGATGCCGAAGGCCGAGGGGTTTTCGCCCGGCGCGCGCATGGCGCCCGGCACCACCGAATTGACCCGCACGACATTCTGCTTCGAGGAGAAATTCGGCGTGGCGTACATGATCGAGGTGACCGATCCGAGCGGCTCGACCCACATGCCGTCGATGGACGTTTCATTGATGCCGCGATGCACGATCGACTGGATTTTTCCTTGCGTGTCGGCGCCGATCGTCACCGTCTGGCGTGTTGCCGCGCGGCCTCCGTAACCGGTGAAGGTCTGCGGTCGCGTCATCACCAGCCGCACCGGCCGGCCGAGCATCTTGGCGGCGCATGCGGCCACCGCGCCATGGCCGAGCGCCAGCGCCTTGGAGCCGAAGCCGCCGCCAATATAGGGCGAGACCAGCCGCACATTTTCGAACGGCACGCCGAACCATTCGGCATAGGTGCGCGCCATGCCGTCCAGCCACTGGCTCGGTTCCCAAACGGTGAGTTGATCTCCCTCCCAGCGCGCTATCAGGCCATGCGGCTCCATCGGCGCCTGGTATTCGCGCGGCGTGTTGTAGGCAGCACAAATCCGCACCGGAGCCGAGGCGAAAGCAGCCTGCGCGTCGCCCCATTCCTTGGTCATGGCGTCGATCGGAATGCCGTCGCCGGCCTTGCCGTCGCTAAGATCGACGATGGAAGGTGTCTCATCATAGCTGACCTTGACCAGTGCCGCGGCGGCGACTGCCTGCTCAAAGGTCTCGGCGACGACGGCGGCGACATGCTGGCCCGAAAAAGTGATGTCGCGCGCCAGCGGGCAGTAGGGTTTGTCCGGCGGCGGCGTTCCGAACCAGTCCGATGCGGTTTTCAGGCTGATGATCGTCTCCGGCGTCAGCACTTGCAGCACGCCGGGTGCTGCCTGCACGGCAGTGGTGTCGATCGCGCGCACCTTGCCCGATGCGATCGTGCTTTCGACCAGTACGGCATAGGCGAGGCCTTCGAGCTGCTGCTCGACGGCATACTTTGCGGCGCCGGTGATCTTGGCCGGGCCGTCGACGCGCGACAGCCGGCCGCCGACGGTTTGCGCCAGCGCGCCGTCGGAGGCGTCGCCCCGTTTCGATTCACCAACTCTGATGTTGTGAACGGTCATACCGTCTCTCCCATTTTGAGGATGGCGCGGGCGACGACGCGCGGCGCCAGTTCGATCTTGTAATGATTGGCGCCATGGTCGACGGCGCCTTCGACGGCGAGCAGGCTGGCGGCGCGGACCGTGTCAGGCTCCCATACCTTGCCTATCAAGGCTGCCTCGACGGCTCGCGCCCGCCACGGTTTTGTCGCGACGCCGCCAAGCGCCACGCGCAGGTCGCGGATGGTGCGGCCATCGGCCTCGAACTCGATGCCGACCGCCGCACTGGCGGCGGCGAACTCATAGGATTGCCGGTCGCGGATCTTGAGATAGGTCGAGCGCCGGGCAGCAGCACTGCCAGGGATTTCGATGGCGGTGATCATCTCGCCTGGTTCGATCGCGTGTTCCCTGTTCGGCGTGCTGCCGGGCAGCAGGAAAAAGTCGTCGACGGAAACCTGACGTTCGCCGAGATGGACTGTTGCGTCGAAGGCGACCAGCGCCACGGCGAGGTCGCCCGGATACATGGCGATGCAGGCGTCGCTGGTGCCGAGCACCGCGTGGCCCCTAGTGACACCGCCGATGGCCGAACAGCCGCTACCGGGTTCCCGCTTGTTGCAAGCGGAGAAATTCGCGGGGTCACGAAAATAGGGGCAGCGCGTACGCTGCATCAGATTGCCGCCAATAGTCGCCATGTTGCGGATCTGTGCGGAAGCCGCCTGCCACAGGGCTTCCGAGACCGCGGGGAAGCGGCTCCTGATCCCTGCATGATCGGCGACATGGCCCATCCTGGCGAGCGCGCCGATGATGACGCCGCGCTCGCTCACCTCGATCTTGTCCAGTCCCTCGAGATGGGTGATGTCGACCAGCGTCTCGGGTTCGGCGACGCCGCATTTGGCAAGATCGATCAGCGTCGTGCCGCCGGCGAGCAGCATGGCGCCGGGCAGGGCGGCTGCCTGGCGTGCCGCATCGAGTGAATTGGCGCGAAGATAGGAAAAATCCCTCATGACTGGACCTCCAGGGCTGCCTGGCGGACAGCGGCGACAATGTGCGGATAGGCGCCGCAGCGGCAGAGATTGCCGGCCATGTATTCGCGGATTTCTTCGTCGGAGCCGGCATGGCCTTCGCGGATGCAGGCTACCGCCGACATGATCTGGCCTGTTGTGCAATAGCCGCACTGGAAGGCGTCCTGTTCGAGGAAGGCAGCCTGCACGGGATGCAGTTCGCCCTCCCGTGCAAGCCCCTCTATGGTGGTGACGGTGCGGCCTTCGGCCTGGGCGGCCAGCGTCAGGCATGCAAGCACGCGCTCGCCGTCGACATGCACGGTGCAGGCGCCGCACTGGCCGTGATCGCAGCCCTTCTTGGTGCCGGTCAGGCCGAGCCGGTCGCGCAACGCATCGAGCAGCGTGACGCGCGGCTCGACCTCCAGTTCGTGTCGGTGTCCGTTGATTGTGAGCGTGATGGGAAGGCTGGTCATGGGCGTCTGGCTCCAGTTGCTTGACGCGGATGGGAAGGAATGGGCAGGCGATGGCTAATCTCCCCCCCTTGAGGGGGAGATGCCCGGCAGGGCAGAGGGGGTCGCCTGACCTCGAGCGCTAGCCTCTAGCAGTCGCAAGAAGTCGCGCCCGGTCGGGCCGACCCCCTCTGTCGCCTTTGGCGACATCTCCCCCTCGAGGGGGGAGATAACGCTCTGCGCGGCCTTCGCCAGTCTCCAGTGACCGTGCAGATTCGAGAGGCGTGACATACCGGTTCCCCTTCTTATATGATAAAGGTACTCCACTAAAGCGGAGGCGCCTCCGTTTATTACGTGGGGGTTGACCCGGCCGGGTTCAAGCCCCCTGACACGATGTGGAGAAAAAATTGGCCACCGAGCCGTCCGCCATTGCTGAACAGAAGGCCGAAGCCGCAGAGGCAAAGCCGCTGCGCGCCGATGCGCAGCGCAACCGCGACCGGCTGGTCGAGGTGGCGGCATCGGTCTTTGCAGAGCGCGGCATCGATGCCTCGCTGGAAGAGATCGCGCGCCGTGCCGGCGTCGGCATCGGCACGCTCTACCGGCATTTCCCGACGCGCGAGCATCTGGTCGAGGTGGTCTACCGGCGCGAGGTGGAGGCGCTGTGCGCGGCCGCCGGCGAGCTTGCCCAAAAACACCCGTCCGATGTCGCGCTGGAACAGTGGATGCAGCGCTTCGTCGACTACATCGCCACCAAGCGCGGCCTGGCGACCAGCCTGCGCATCCTGCTCAGCACCAATTCGACGCTGTTTTCCGACACGTCGGGCCGGGTGTCGCAAGCCTTGCGGCAACTGGTCGAGGCGGCGGTGGCCGACGGCACCATCCGCGGCGACGTCGACGCTTCGGATGTGTTGCACGCGCTGTCGGGGATCTACTCCGCACCCGATACCCCGGAATGGCGCGGCCGCTCGCGCCGGCTGGTCAAGCTGTTGATGGACGGGTTGCGATTCGGGGCTGTAAAGACACGGTGAGGACGACCGGATCGCGGTCATATAACAACCAGACCGTCCATGATTTGAGGGGCATCCGATGTATGTAGGCCGTTCCTACAAGGTGATCGATTTCGCACTTTGGTCGCGGCGCAGTGTCGCCTACATGGTGGTGGTGAGCGGACTGGCTGTGGCGGCCTACCGTCTTCCCGGTATCGCCGGGTTTTCGGTGCCATGGTCGGTGGTGCTGGTGCTCGGCACCACGGTGTCACTGGTTGCCGGATTCAAGAATTCGCAGGTGTTCACCCGCAGCAGCGAGGCGCTGCAGGCTTTTACGCAAATTACGGCGAGCAGCCGGCTGTGGTCCAATTTCTGCAGGGACTTCATCGATGCGCCGACGGCCAAGCAACTCATCTACCGCCACATCGCCTGGACGACCGCGCTGCGGTTCGCGCTGCGGCGGCCGATGCCGTGGGAATCCATGGCGAAGGCTGCCAATGTCGAATACCGACGGCGCTACCGCATCCATGAGGATGCGAGTTCGGTCGCTGATGAGCTGCGTCCGCTGCTGGGCGAACAAGCCGAGGGCGTGCTGAAATCGCCTCAGCCGGCGATAACCCTGCTCGAAATGCAATCGGTCCAGGTCAATGCGTTGTTCAAGGACGCAAAAATCCCTCCGCAGATTTATGTTGAACTGATCAAGCTGATCCGCGATTTCCATGACCAGCAGGCGCGCTGCGATCGCATCAAGAACAATCCCTATCCCCGGCAATACGCCATTGTCAGCTTCATGTTCGTGATGATCTTTTGCACCCTGCTGCCGTTCGGGGTGGTTCCGGTGTTTGCCGACATGGGCAAACTGGGCGGTGTACTCGGCTCGATCGCGATCTGGCTGACGATCCCGTTCAGCACGCTCCTGGGCTGGGCCTACATGTCCCTCGACCAGGTCGGTGAAAGCAGCGCCAACCCGTTCGAGGGCAACGCCAACGACGTTCCGATCTCACAGATCTGCCGCGACATCGAGATTGAACTGCGCAGCGGGCTTGGCGAGGTCGACCTGCCCAAGCCATTGCTGCCGGTCAACGACATCGCGACCTAAGGCACGATCGCAATGGAAGGTGCTCGATTGAACCGGAATCTCAACTGCCAGCCGGCTGGAACAGCTCGACGAGATTTCCGGAAGGGTCCACCAACAGGATTTGCGATCCGCCGGGACCCATCACGATATCGTTGCGGAACGATACTCCGGCGGCGCGCAGGCGAGACACCTCGGCCGATATGTCGTCGACGATAAGGTGAATACGATTCCAGCCCCCAGGCCGCGGTTGTTCGCCGTCGGGCATCGGTCGTCCCGCTGAGCTGGTCGGCCCGCTGAGCAAGAGCCGCAACGATCCGCGCTTGACGTCGGCGAAGGCGGGCGCATGCTTGGAGAGAAGTGAAAAGCCGAGATGTTTGCCATACCATTCGATGGCCGCTTCGACATCGTCGACCATGTAGCGCACATTGACCGTGGTTTCCGACATTCCTGCCTCTCCGACGTTGGAGCCGCCGGGCCACGCTCGGCGTTTTCCGTGGGTGTTGCGCTTGTCAGTCAAGCACAGGTTGAGCAGCTATAGTTAGAGCGGCTCGATGATTCCGCCAGGTGTCAGCCGCGCTGGCGACACGCACGAAAAATCTGGCGTGCATGTGACTTCGCCGTTGCTGATGGATGATGGGCGGCGTTTTCTACCCCTTCATCGGGCTGCTGGCGTCAGGGTAGCGCTCAAACTTCGAGGCAGACCTTGCCGAAATGCTTCTGGGATTCGTAATGCGCGAAGGCGGTGGCGATGTCCTGCAGCGGAAAATGGCGATCGATAACGGGTTTCAGGCGGTTGATCTCCATCGCGCGGATCATGTCCTCCTGGTCGGCCCGGCTGCCGATGGAAATGCCGCTGATGCGGATCTGGTTCGAAAACAGGGCCGGGATCGACACCTCAGCCGTAAAGCCGGTCAGGACGCCGATCAGGGCGATGTGACCACCCGTACTGCAGGCTTTGATGGACTGCGCCAGCGTGGCGGGTCCGCCGACCTCGATGACATGATCGACGCCGCGCCCGTCCGTCAAATCCCTGGCCCTTTGGCCCCAGTCCGGCACGGACTTGTAGTTGATGACGGTGTCTGCGCCGAGGCGCTTAAGCCGCTCCAGCTTGCGCTCGTCGGATGAGGTGGCGATGACCTGGGCGCCGGCGGCTTTGGCGAATTGCAATGCGAACAGCGACACACTGCCGGTGCCGAGGACCAGCACTGTGTCACCGGGCTTCACCTTGCCGCACACAACCAGGCCTCGCCAGGCGGTGACGCCGGTACAGGTGAGCGACGCTGCCTCGACATGCGTATAGCCGGCCGGTGCCCTGGTGAAAGCGTGCGCCGGCATGCAGACATACTCGCTGGCGAAGCCGTCGAAATTGTCCCCCGGAATGTCGCGCCGGGTGGAAGGCGTCATGTCACCGTCCAGCCACCAGGGGTAGAAGACGCTGACGAGGCTGTCACCGGGCTTGAATGCATCGACACCGTCGCCGACGGCAATCACCTCGCCAGCGCCGTCGGAGAGCGGAACGCGGCCGTCGGCGAGTGGCATCTTGCCTTGCACAGCAAAGTCGTCGCGCATGTTCAACGCGCAGGCGCGGACCCTGACCAGCACATCGCCCGGTCCTGGCCGGGGTGGATCTTCCTCGACCAGGTCGAGATTGCCCAAGCCGCCCGGCGCTCTCAGCCTGACCAGTCTCATTGTCTTTCTCCGATGTGTAGGGTGTCTAAAATTGGGCGGCGCGCTGGACCTATCGGACCTGCCGGCCGGAGATCACCCGCAGCCAGGGCGCCAGATGGAAGGCGCTCATCAGGAGATACATCGCCGGCATTCCGGTCAAAGACGGGCCAGTGAGCGGCGAGGAGCCCATGCACAGCATGACCGCATCGCCAGCCTGAAGACAGGAGAGCAGTGCCATCACGGCAAAGGTCGGTGCCGCGGCCAGGCACAGCCAGCCGGCGATGCCGAGGGTGGCGTTGCTTTCGGAGGTCGCGCTACCTGTGGCAGAATGGATATCGCTCATGGTCTTTTCCTCGATGGCTATGCCAGTGATGAACCCAGGACTTGGTTTCCTCTCCCTTGCCAAAGGCGGGGGGTCCGAAGGACGGGCGCGACCCGTGGCTCGCCCCGGCAAGGTGGGCCGCGAAGCGGCCGGAGCGGGGGGCGCAGGGCGCAGCCCCCTCTCCGTCTCGGCTTCGCCGAGCCACCTCTGCCCACTTCGTGGGGCGAGGAGCTGGATGGTCCTTGCTACTCGCCCTTGTCGCGGAACGCCGCTTCGCCAGCAGCAGAGACCTGTTCCCATGTCTTGTCGGCCCCGGCATCGTAATTATCGTGCCAGTTCCACCAGGAGTAGAGCGGGGTCTGCGGATAGCCTTCGGGCGAGTCCTCCCAGATCTCCTGGCGGCCGAGCGGCGTCGCGTCGAGATAGCTCCAGACGGTGCCCATCGCCTCGTCGCCGCGGCTGTTGATGAGATAGGTGCGGAAGATCTTGTCGCCATCGCGGATGAAGACATTGTGGCCGTGCCATTCGTCAACGCCGAAGTCTTTGTCGAAGCTGTCTGTGATCGTGTACCAGGGCATCTCCCAGTCCATCCGCTGCTTCAGCCGTGCAATATCGGCCTGCGGGGCGCGCGAGGCATATGCAAGCGTGGTGTTGCGGGCGTTGAGATGGGCGAGGTGGCCGACCTGATCGGCGCCGAGCGAGCAGCCGCGGCACGCATGCTCGGGCCAGCCGAAGACGCCGGGCTCGAAGAAGGCGCGGTAGACGATCAGCTGGCGGCGGCCTTCGAACAGATCGAGCAGGCTTGCCTTGCCATTCGGCCCTTCGAACACATAGGCCTTGTCGACTTCCATCCAGGGCATACGCCGGCGCTCGGCAGCCAAGGCATCCTTGGCGCGCAGCGTTGCCTTCTCCTTCACCAACATCTGTTCGCGGGCGGCTTCCCAGTCCTGCCTTGAAACGATCGGCGGTGTCTTCATCGCGGTGTGCTTGGTCATTGTTCGTCTCCTTTGCCTGTCTGTTGTTGATTGCCCTGAGGTAGAATAGGGCGGTGAAGTTCCGGGGTGGGAGTTACAACTGTGACGGGATTTGCAGGACCCGGTCCACCGCAGCAGGGGTGGCGCATCCGGTCACTGCGCTCGGCCGTGTCGTTCATCGCGAAGAGAGGCATGTCGTCGGAGTCAGGCATGTCGGTGATCCCTTATGAGATGCTTAATATTGATACCTGAGATGCTCAGGCTAGCGAATGCGAATATTGGCGTCAACGATGGCTGCCAGCGTCGATACCGTCTTGCTGGTTGACTGCCATGACTTAAGTTAGGGCGGGCAGCGCTGGGGTGGGAGTTACAAGTGTGACGGGATTTGAATGGACTCGCTGATCACCGCGGCGGCGCTGGCGCTGGCCGGGGGCAATCCGCTCGGCGCGCTGGATCGCGTCGCCTTGCGTGAAGACCCGCCGGCACTGGCGCTGCGCGGCATCGCCATGGCGCAACTCGGCGACCTCGATCGCGCCAAGACGCTGCTGCGGCGGGCGGCGCGTGGCTTCGGCCCGAAAGAGGCCGTGGCGCGCGCCAGATGCGTCGTCGCCGAGGCGGAGATCGCGCTGGTCTCGCGTGATCTGGGGTGGCCCGCCAAGGCTCTGGACGCCGCGCGGGCGACGCTGGAAAAGCATGGCGACCGGCTGAACGCCGCGCATGCCGGTCACCTCAAGGTCCGGCGCCTGCTGCTGATCGGCCGCCTCGACGAGGCTGAAGACGTGCTGGCCGGGCTCGATCCGATGCCGCTTCCGCCGGCCTCGAGAGCCGCGCATGAGCTCGCCGTCGCCGGCATCGCGATGCGGCGTCTCAAAACGAAGCCAGCGCGCAGGGCGTTGGAGTGGGCACGCCATGCCGCCCGCCGGGCCGGCATTGCGGGCCTGATCGCGGAGGTCGATAGCGCCTTCCTGGCGCTCGCCACGCCGGCGGCGCGGCTGATCGCGGGTGGTGAGCAGCGCCCCTTGCTGCTCGAGGAGGTCGAGGCGTTGCTGGCGTCGCCGGCGCTGGTGATCGACAGCTTCCGTTATGCCGCGCGCAGGCAGGAAACCATGGTCTCGCTGGCAACGCGCCCGGTGCTGTTTGCGCTGGCACGAACGCTCGCCGAAGCATGGCCGGGCGATGTATCGAGGGCGAAGCTTATCGCTGAAGCCTTCGGCGGCAGGCACGCCGATGAATCGCATCGGGCGCGGCTGCGGGTCGAGATCGGCCGGCTGCGCGCCGAACTGCGAGGGCTGGCCGATATCGGTGCCACAAGCCAAGGTTTCGCGCTGCTACCGCACCAGGCCGGCGAAGTGATGGTGCTGGCGCGGCCGATCGAGGAGCGGCACGCGGCGGTGCTGGCCTTCCTCGCCGATGGTGAATCCTGGGCGAGTTCGGCGCTGGCGCTGGCGCTCGGCACCGGCCAACGCAGCGTGCAGCGGGCGCTTGAGCAGCTTGGTGAGGCCGGCAAGGTGCAGTTTTTCGGGCATGGCCGGGCGCGCCGCTGGATGACGCCGCCGGTGGCGGGATTCACGACGACCTTGTTACTCCCGTCGCCGCTGCCGAATGGTTAGGAAAGGCGGGACCACATGATTGAGGATCAAGATATGAAACATTCAGCAGCCGAAATCCTGCGTGAATACGGACCTTTTCCGGATGTGGAGAGGGTGCATGGGGTGAGCTTTGACGGCAACAGCGTCTGGTTTGCCTCGGGTGAGAAGCTGAACGCCTTCGATCCGGAGAGCGGGGAGGCGCTGCGCTCGATCGATGTCGCGGCACATGCCGGCACCGCCTATGACGGCCAGCATTTCTTCCAGCTTGCCAACGACCGCATTCAGAAGATCGACCCTGGTACCGGTCAGGTGCTGGCGACCATTCCAGCGCCAGGCGCTGGCGCCGATTCCGGACTGACCTGGGCCGAAGGGACGCTCTGGGTGGGGCAATACCGCGAGCGCAAGATCCACCAGGTCGACCCGGAGACAGGAGCAATCCTGCGCACCATCGAATCCAGCCGCTTCGTCACCGGGGTGACATGGGTCGACGGCGAGCTGTGGCACGCCACCTGGGAAGGCGACCAGAGCGATCTGCGCCGCGTCGATCCGAAGTCAGGCAAGGTTCTGGAGAAGCTCGACATGCCGGCCGGCATGGGCGTGTCGGGGCTGGAATCCGACGGTGGCGACCGCCTCTATTGCGGCAGCACATCCGCCGGGGTGGTGCGGGCGGTGCGCCGACCGCGTTAGAGTGGCAGGGCTCCGAACTCAGGTTAACAGAAGACCCGACGACAGCCAGTTCGGCGGTGTCGGCAGTTTTGCGCCGGTAGCTTTTCAGGATAGGAATTTTTTCTTGACCCGGTGCCGTCAGCTATGGTACATATTTGTCCATGGTGCTGATTTGCGCCAGCGACCCGCCGCACAGGCGGTTTTTTTGTTTAATGCTCCGTCAGCCTACGCGCCGGCGAAGACTCCGAACCAACCCGTTAACCCGACGACCCGCTCTAACCCTTTGTTTTGACGCAATTCCGGACGGAAAACCGTGTCACACTTTTCCTGGGATTGCTCAAAGCCCGAATCTTTCAACGCAAAGATCCGGACCGCAAATCGCACGCAGCAAATTTGTCCGCTGCCAACTGGCCGTCGCCCCCTGTCGAACCTAGATAGGGCATGCGCCGGGCGAACCGCCTGGGCCATCTTTGCAAGGAATCCCCACCATGTCTGAACAGCTCACCATGCCTGAAAAGATTGTGTTGAACGACGGCTCCGCCATTCCCCAGCTCGGCCTTGGCGTGTGGCAGGTAGACCAGGATATCACCGCCGAGGTGGTGGGCTGGGGGATCGAGGCCGGCTATCGCCTGATCGACACCGCCGAGGGCTATCAGAACGAGGAGGGGGTCGGAGAGGCGATCCGCGGCGCCGGCGTGCCGAGAAGCGAGTTGTTCATCACCTCCAAGCTACGCAACGGCGCGCACCAGCGCGATGCGGCGCTGCGCGCCTTCGACGAGACGATGAAGAAGCTCGGCGTTGAACAAATCGACCTGTTCCTGATCCACTGGCCGGTGCCCAGCCAGGACAAATATGTCGAGGCTTGGAAGACGCTGGTCGAACTCAGGCAAGCCGGCCGCATCAAGTCGATCGGCGTTTCGAATTTCAACCAAGATCATCTGGAGCGGATCATCGCCGGGACGGGCGTGACGCCCGTCGTCAACCAGATCGAGCTGCATCCCCAGTTTCAGCAGCGCGGCATCAGGGACTTTCATACCAGGCATGACATCCGCCTCGAAAGCTGGAGCCCGCTGGGCAGCGGCCGGCTGCTGAGCGATCCGACCTTGGCAAGCATTGCCAGGAAGCACGGCAAGTCGGTGGCCCAGATCATCATCCGCTGGCATCTCGGGGAGGGGCTGATCGTCATTCCAAAATCGATCCGCCAGGACCGCATCGACGCCAATTTCGATGTCTTCGATTTCGAACTCGATGCGCAGGATCTGCAGACGATCCGGGGTATGGATTCGCCCGATGGCCGCAACGGGCCGAACCCAGCTACGGCCGCGTTTCTGTTCTGAGGATTACTTAAAGACGCGGATGGCGAAGCTGCCAATCTCGCCCGCAAGGGGGGAGATTGGCTGTCATCCCGGTTTTCGCCAATCGCCAGCCGGCATTGCGCCCTGCTCAATGGGCTGGGCGCCGGCCAGATAGCGGTCGTTGTCGAAGGGCTCGGCTTGGTTGCTTTGCAAATCCCAGAGTTGCCGGTGGGTCGCCGGCAGATTGCCCAGATAGACGTGAAGCGCGCCCGACCGCGCATTGCCGGTGTTGGCGACCGAATGCACGGTGTGTGGGGGCAGGTGCAGCACGGTGGGTGCGGTGGAGTCCTGCCGTTGCGGAGCGTCGAGCTTGCTGGCCGCGTCGGGGTAGATGAAGTTTGTCTCGCCGCCCTTGTAGATGCCGATCAGCGCATCCATCAGGTGGTTGTGGGGCGGATACTGCAGGCCCGGCGACAGCGTTATGTGGTAGATCGTCAAATTCCGGCTTGCGTGGAGCAGCACCTCGTCGTCTTCTTCCTCATGGGCGAGCACCCCCAATGTGTGAAGACGGTTGGTATGTTCGCCCAGAACGGCCCTTGTCCGGGCGAGGGGATCGGGGCTTCCGGCGGCGTTGACGATATCATCGACAACCGCGTAGAGAGGTGAGCCAACGGGGATAGCCATTGCCAGTTCTCGCTTTTGAGATGATCAATTTGTTAGTCTGAGATGCTCAGGCTAATCAATGTCGATGGCGACGTCAACCGGACCGCCAGAACGGGACAAGCATGAGCCGTCGCGATTTCATAGCCGCATCGCCGAAACCGGCCCCGTCCGCCGGCCCCGCCGCGGCGCCGTCGACCGCCGACCTGCTGCGCAGCGAGCAGGCCTATGAGCAGGTGAAGAGCGACATTGTCGCCTGTGTGCTGCGCCCAGGTGAAACGCTGACGGAAAAGCAGATCGGCGATCGATATCAGATCCGGAAGGCGACCATCCGCGCGGCGCTGACCCGGCTGATGCAGGAAGGGCTGGTCAGGAGCGAGCCGCGCCGTGGCTATGTCATCACGCCCCTGACGCTGCGCGATGTCGCCGAGATATTCGATGTCCGCACTCTGATCGAGCCGGAAGTGTTCCGGGTTGCCGCGTTAGGCCTCACCGAGCGCGGGCTCGAAGATGTCAGGCAGGCAGCGAAGAAAGTGCTGAAGCCTGAGACGCTGCGCAGCCATGTTGCGTTCCTTGCGGCTGATCGGGCCTTTCGTCTTGCTTTGGCGGAGCTGTCCGGAAATCCCCGCCTGGCGCAGCTGCTGGGTCAGATACTCGACCAGTCGGAGAGGGTTCTCCACCTCGGCTTCAGATCGCGCGATTTCACGCAGCTGATCATCGGCCAGCAAAGGGACCTGATTCAGGCCTGCGAGGTGAGCGAAGTTTCCGGCATCGTCAAACTCGCCCGCTCGCAGTGCCTCACGCTCAAGAAGCAAGTGCTCGAAGCCCTGCTTACGGGCGCCAAGCTTCAGGAAGCCAATTTGCAGGACTTCGCTTGAGGAGAGATGGCCAGTAAAGTTGCCAATCTCCCCCCTCGTGGGGGAGATGTCGCTGTCCGGCCAACATATCAGGGTATTCCGGCCAAACCTGCTGCGATGACAATATGTTGGCAGACATTGTCGATGTCGCGGATAACATCGTCATTCCAGAAGCGCAGGACGGTCCGACCATCCCGCTCCAATCGCACTGACCTTGCTTCGTCAGGCAGCGGTGTGTGAGGCATTGTCAATGTTTCGGTGATTGTCGAGGTTGGCGCTCTACGGCGCGCGCCTAAATCCCCGAGCCGTCGAGCTGCTCGGCGTCTTCGCCTTCCCATGGCGCCGGCATGGAGGCGCGGCTGAGGTTGGCCGTCGGCAGCGGCATCCAGCATTTCAATTCCGGTTCGGCGTATTCGATGACACGCCCGGGCGAGGAGTCGGACGCGCGCCAGCCTTCCGAGGCGAACTGGTCGGCGCGCGACCAATAGGCAAGGTCGACTTCCGCCGGCCCCTGTTCGGACGGGCGCACCGTGACCAGGATGCGGCTGCCATCCCTCGGCGCCGTCGACATGTGGCGCCACCGTTCGGGCTCGTCCATCGCAATTCCTCCTCGCACCTGTAGCGTTGGTGGAGTGTCGCCTTGCGGTCCGAAGGGGTCAACCCAAAGTTTGCGCCAGGGCGCGGGTCTATACGATGTCAGAATCAGAACAAGATGGGACCCAGGCGAAGTTGGCGACCGACGTATACTGTGGGGAGCATGGGGAACTTGAAGACGTCGGTCGCCCGGGCGGGGTTGGGACGCACCACGTTGGGGACGCGATGCAAGGTCAGGCTAAGCGGGTGCCTGATATCTTCAATCGAAACGCCGGCTCATGGTGAACGACTGGTTACTATCCACAGGGCTCAGCCGACAGACACCGTCAGGACAGCTGTGTGCAACGCAGAGCTGCCGGCCATGCGTGCTCGACGGGCCGTGATCCGGTTGATAAGCCCGTCTGCGAAAGGAGCGCCTGAGTCGAGATGACCGTTGCGATCGAGATGGGACACACGACCGCAGGCGCTCCGGCGAAGCTGGATCTCGAGGAACTGCTGGCGACGCGCCTTCTGGTGCAGGGCAATTCGGGCTCCGGCAAGTCGCATCTGCTGCGGCGCCTGCTGGAGCAGAGCGCGCCCTGGGTGCAGCAGACCATCATCGATCCCGAGGGCGACTTCGTCTCGTTGGGCGATCGTTACGGCCATCTGGTGATCGATGCCGAGCAGCATACCGAGCGCGGCCTGCAGGCGGCCGGCGAGCGAGCACGCATCCATCGCGTCTCCACCGTGCTCAATCTCGAAGGGCTCGACGCCGAGAATCAGATGCGGCGCGCTGCCGCCTTCCTCGGCGGCTTGTTCGAGGTCGCCCGCGACCACTGGTATCCGATGCTGGTGGTGGTGGACGAGGCGCAGCTGTTTGCACCGGCGGTGGCTGGCGAGGTTTCGGATGAAGCGCGCAAACTTTCGCTCGGCGCCATGACCAATTTGATGTGCCGGGGCCGCAAACGCGGGCTTGCCGGCATCATCGCCACCCAGCGGCTGGCCAAGCTCGCCAAGAACGTCGCCGCCGAGGCCTCCAATTTCCTGATGGGCCGCACTTTCCTCGATATCGACATGGCGCGCGCGGCCGATCTTTTGGGCATGGAGCGGCGCCAGGCGGAGGCGTTTCGCGACCTGGAGCGCGGGCAGTTCATGGCGCTGGGGCCGGCGTTGTCGCGCCGTCCGCTCGGCCTGCGCATCGGCCCGACCGACACGAGCCCGCGCAACGGCACGCCGCGCCTGATGGCGATGCCGGAAGCGGCGCTGGAGGACGCGCGCGCGATCATCCTGGCGGCGCCGCCGCCCGAGACGGTGCGCACGCCGCGCCGCCCGGCGTCGCCGGACCTGCTCGACCAGCTGATGGCGGCGAAATCCGCGGCGCTGGAAATCCGCCCCGAACCGGCGGAGCCGCAAATCAGCGCCGAGGATCTGGCGGAGCGCCGCGAGCGTGTCGATCGTGTGCTGCGCGCCATCCTGGCGCAACCCGATGCCGGTTTTCGCGTGATCGGGGTGCTTTACCAGGAGTTCGTGGTCCGCTGCCGCATCGAGGGCCTCGCCTCCGTCGTGCCCGATCTGCCGGAATTTCGCCGCATGCTGACGCGCGCCCGCGCCGGCCTCGGCTCCGAGACGACGCAGGATGATGCGTGGCGGGACGTTTCCGTCCGCGCCTCGCTGCTGCCCGACGACATGCAGGGCGTGTTCATGATGATCGCGCGCGCGGCAAAGGAAGGCTGGCCGTGCCCGAGCGACGCCGCGATCGCCCGCGCCTATGGCTCGCACTCGCTGCGCCGCGCCCGGCGCCTGCTGACCTATATTGAGGAGCAGGGTCTCATTGTCTGCCAGCTCGACGGGACAGGCCGGCGCACCGTGACATTGGTAGAACTCGCCTGGGCAACGGCACCCGGCGACCCCAACGCCGAGGAGGTGGAGCAGGGGAGCCTGGCGCTGTAAGGCGGAGCGGGTGCTTCGGGTGCATGAGCCGCCCTGGATGCACTTCGCCTGGACCTCGTTCTCCTACCTTTCCTCCACAATCCGCAAATAGGCCGCCGTCACGAACAGCACGATCAGCCCGAACAAAATCCGCCGTGCCCCCTCCGGCATCTGCAGGATGGTCAAGAGCGTCGTCAGCACAGTCAGGATCAGCGCGCCGATGATGGTGCCGGTGTAGCCGCCGCGGCCGCCGAAGATCGAGGTGCCGCCGATCACAGCGGCGGCCACCGAAGGCAGCACCAGCGGTTCGGCGAGCGACAGCGATGGCGCCTTGATCAGGCCGATATAGAGCAGGCCGGTGATGCCGGCGAGCATGCTGGAGATGATGTAGAGTGCTGTTATGACCTGCCAGTATTGCACGCCGGACAGGCGCGTTGCGCGTTCATTGTCGCCGACGGCGTAGAGCAGGCGCCCGAAGCCGGTGCGGGCGAGCGTGAAGACGATCAGCGCCGCCAGCGGCACGAACAAAAGCAGCGCGTTGGGGATGCCCCAGGTTAGGCCGGTGCCGAGCCAGGCGAGGAAGTCGGGAATCTTTGCGCCCGACGCGATCACCGTGCGCTGGTAGACCTGCAGGCAGCCGGTGCCGATCAGGCTGGTGCCCAGCGTCATGATCAGCGGGTGGACGCGGAAGACGCCGACGCCGATGCCGTTGACGAGGCCGATCAGCACCGCCGGCATCATCGCCAGGAGGAAAGCCATCGCCGGGTCCTGGTTGACGACCTGCGTCGCCATGATGAAGGCGCTCATCGTCGCCACCGTGCCGACCGACAGGTCGATGCCGCCGGTCAGCATGGTCATGGTCTGGCAGCCGGCCAGGATCGCCAGCGGAATGGCGAATTTGATGGTGTTGGCGATCCAGCGCTCGTTGACGATGCCGGGGCGCAGGACCTGCAGGATCACCACCAGGATGACGAGCAGGATGATCAGCGGGATCAGCGGCCGGTCGGCCATGAAGCGCTTTATCCGGCGGCCGAAGGGGACGGGGGTGATCACGGTGGTGCTCATGGGGTGGGTCCGGTTCGCGATGGGGTTGGGCATGGGGCGACGCGGTTGCGGGGCGAGGATGGCGCTCTACGAGGCCCCCCTCTGTCCTGCCGGACATCTCCCCCTCTAGGGGGGAGATCGGATGGCACGATGGCTTTCGCCAATCGTCTACGTTGCAGGAGGGAGCAAGGCGCCGAGACTGCCAATCTCCCCCCTTGAGGGGGAGATGTCCGGCAGGACAGAGGGGGGCGCCGTAGAGCGCTAACTTCATACTGCTCTGCCAGCGTCATCATTGCCGCCCCCGCATCGTAATAAACGCGCCGAACATCACAACGGCGACCATGATGGCGCCTTCGATGATGGCGGTGACGTTGGGGTCGATGGCGAGCAGCGTCAGGTCGGTGCGCACCAGGCGCAGCACGAAGACGGCGACGATGGGGCCGAGCAGGCCGCCCTTGCCGCCGCCGAGCGCCACCCCGCCCAGCACCACGGCCGCCACGCTGGCGAGCAGATAGGGGCCGGGGATGGGGGCGCCGATGCCGGTGCCCATGGTCAGCGCCAGCCCGCCCATGGCCGCGAACAGACCAGACAGCGCATAGGCGATAATGCGGGTGCGCTTGACCGGCACGCCGCTGCGGAACGCGGCCAGTTCGTTCGAGCCGATGGCGTAGATGGAGAGGCCGAGGCGCGAGCGCCTGAGCGGTATCCAGATGATGCAGAGGCAGACGATCAGCACCAGCAGCGCTTTGGGGATCCAGGCGTCGATGCTGTCGGGCAGGCCCGGTATCGGCACGGTGCCGGAGATCAGTGCCTTCAGCCATTCGGCGGCAGCACCGCCCGGCGCGTCGAGCACCAGCAAGGCGGCGCCCTGCAGCACGAACAAAGTGGCCAGCGTGACGACGATGTCGGGCACGCGGGTGACGACGATCAGCATGCCGTTGACGGCGCCGAGCACGAAACCCATGGCCAGCACGAAGGGTACCACAAACAGCGCGTATTCTTCCGAAGCGCCGGCCATCATCGAGGCGGCGGTGACGCTGGTCAGCGCCATCATGGCGGCAACCGACAGGTCGATGCCGCCGGCGATGACCACCACCGTCTGCGCGGCGACGGCGAAAGCGTAGGGCAAAACGGCGCGGGCGAGCGAGCCGAAATCGCCGCTGCCATAGGCCGGCTGGATCAGTTTCGTGATGATGAACAGGGCGACGAAGAAAGCTAACAAGCCGGCGACCCAGCCCTGACGGCGCAGGAAATGGCTCATGGCGTCGCTCCCGGCTCCGAAGCATGGGCGGTTTCTGGAGAAGAATGGGGATCGGCCAAAATGCCGACATCGGCCTTGGCGCCACGCGGCAGGCCGTAGGCGGCGCGCATCAGTGCCGGCTCGTCGGCCTCCTCTACGGGGAAGATATCGACGACGCGGCCGCCGAAAATGACGATGACGCGATCGCAGACACGCTGCACCTCTTCGAGTTCGGAGGTGTAGAACAGCACCGACTTGCCGTTGCCGGCAAGCTCGCGCACCAGTTTATAGATCTCCTGCTTGGTGCCGACATCGATGCCGCGCGTCGGGTCGAAGCACAGGATGGTGCGGGCGTCCGCCGCGATCCAGCGGGCGATGGTCACCTTCTGCTGATTACCGCCGGACAGGCGCTGCACTTCGCCTTGGGCGCGGGTGTCGATCTGCAGCCGCTCGATGGCGCTGACCACTTTCGCGCGCTCCCGGCGCATGTTGATCGGCCCCCAGTTGCGCAGCGCGGCGCTGAAGGGCAGTGCAATGTTTTCGCGCACCGAGCGTTGCATGGCGAGTGCTTCGGCACGGTCGCCCGGCACATAGGCGATGCCGGCGCGGATGGCGTCGATCGGATGCGAGAACTTTGCTGGCTGGCCATCGACTTCGATGGCGCCGCCGGACGGGCGGATCGAGCCGGCAAGGGCTGAAAACAGCTCGTCCTGGCCTTGGCCTTCGAGCGCGACGACGCCGGCGACCTCGCCATCTCTGAGATCGAAGGAGACATCGTTTAGCTTGGTGCCGACGCGCAAATTTCGCACGGAGAGCCTGGCAGGGGCGGGCGATGCCTTCTGGGCGGCGCTGCGCGCGGCGACGTGGGTCTTGACGATACGGGTGCCGAGCATCAGCTCGACGATCTTTTCCTCGACGCCGGGCACGATGTCGACGACACCGACGGTCTCGCCGTCGCGCAGCACGGTGGCGCGGTCGCACAGCGCCGAGATTTCGACGAAGCGATGCGAGATGAAGATCACCGCACGGCCGCTGTCGCCCTGGCGGCGCACCACTTCCAGCACTTTTTCGGCAAGGTTGGCAGGCAATGCGGCGGTCATCTCGTCGAGCAGCAGCACGTCTGGCTCGACGGCCAGCGCCCGCGCCAGATCGAGCACGCGCAGCACCGCCAGCGGAATGTCGCGCGCGGTGTCGCGGATGTCGAGGTCGGGAATGCCGAGTTCACGCACCCAGGCGCGAAACGGCTCGACCGGCGTGCCGGTCAGCCGCAGATTGGACAGCACGTCGAGATCGGGGATCAGCGACGGTTCCTGGTAGACCGGCAAAAGGCCAGCGCGGCGCGCAGCGGCGGGCGAGCGTATGTCGCGGGCTTCGCCACGGATCAGGATGCGACCGGCATTGGCAGAAATGGCGCCGGTCAGGATCTTCACCAGCGTCGACTTGCCGGCGCCATTGGCGCCCATCAAGGCGTGCACCTCGCCTGGCAGGACGGAGAGCGACGCGTTGCGCAGCGCCGCAACCGCGCCGTAATTCTTGGCGACGCCGGTAGCATCGAGGAGGGGGGTGGTGGTCAAATTGGGTGGTTCTCGATTTATGCCGTCGAACAATTTGGAATGTCGGCGCCGCCCCTCACTGTCCTGCCGGACATCTCTCCCCGTGAACGGGGAGAGACAGGCTGGCCGCAACGCCGGTGATTGGCGAAATCGGCGGCGAGCGTCCCTCTCCCCGTCACTATACGGGGAGAGGATGCCGGCAGGCAGGTGAGGGGCGGCACCGACCGATGGTCAGTGGCGAAAGGCTCAGTCTATTCGCCCGGACCCTTGCACGCCACGATCTGCTCCTTGGTATACGTCGTCCAGTCCGGGATCGAGATCGAGACCGGCCATTCCGGGCTCAGCGACGGGTCGGCGGCGGCCTTCAGCTTGGCCTTGCCTTCCTCGGTGGCGTTCTCCCACAGCTGCGGCTCGACCAGCACGGTCTGCTGTGCCGGCTTCTTGCCGTCGAGGATCTGCAGGGCGAGCGTCACGCCGGCACCGCCGATCGAACCGGGGTTGGTGACGGCAGCGCCAACAAGGTCCTTGACCGAGCTGAGCTGGCCGACGAAGCCGGCATTGTCGGCGCCGACCACCGGCACCAGCGGCGCCTGCGATTCGACAAGCGCATCGACGATGACGTTGTCGATGCCGGAGGTCCACACGCCGTTGATCGGCGTGCCCGTTGCCAGGAAGGACAGCATCTGCTGCTTGGCCTGGTCTTGCTGCCAGCCGGTGAAGACTTCCTGCGCGACCTTCACGTCGGGGAATTCGGCCAGTGCCTTCTTGAAGCCCTTGTCGCGATCGCTGTCGGCGGACGCGCCGGCGGCACCACGCATGTAGAACACGTCGCCCTTGCCGCCCATCTGGCCGAACAGCCACTTGGCGCCGAGATAGGCGTACTGCTCCTGGTTGTTGGAGATGATGTAGGCCGACGGCTCGGTGACCGCCTGGTCGACGGCGACGACGACGATGCCGGCCTTGGTGGCTTCTTCAAGGGCCGCCTTGATGCCGGCCGGATCGGCCGGGTTGACGACGATGGCGTCGACCTTGGCGCTGATCAAATTGCGGATGTCTTCGAGCTGCCCGGCGGCATCGGTGTTGCGGTGGGCGATGTTGAGCTTGGCGACCTCGCCGGAGGCCAGCGCCTGCGCCTTCATGGCGCACACCATCTCCTCGCGCCAGCCATTGCCCTGCACGGTGTTGGAAATGCCGATCGTGTATTTGCCCGCGGCGGCCGAGACGCTCACCGAGGCCAGCAAGGCAGAACCCGCAAGCAGCGGGACTATGCTCAGGATTTTCTTCATTTCAGACTTCCTCCACATTGTTTTTCAGTTTCAATTCAACCGGTTAAAGTGCGTCGCTGACAGAGTGATTCATGCGACGCGCTTTAATTTCATTTGACGAAGGGACGCAGCACGTCGCGGGCGAGCAGGAATCCCCGCTTCACAAGATCGTCACTGCCTTCAAATCGCCTGTCCTCGTGTTCGATGATGACCGATCCGTCATAGCCGGCGCGGTAGAGGCCAGAGAAGAAGCCGCTCCAGTCGACATCGCCCAGCCCTGGCATGCGCGGCACCTGCCAGCCTATGCCGGAAGACAGGATTCCGCGCTCGTACAAACCATCATGATCAATCATCAGGTCCTTGGCATGGACATGCAGCATGTAGGGGCCGAATTCCCGGATGAAGTGGGCCTGGTCGATCATCTGCCAGACCAGATGCGACGGGTCGAAGTTCATGCCGACATCGCCGCCCCAGGCTTCGAGGATGCGGCGCCAGACTTGCGGCGAATAGGCGATGTTGTGCCCGCCCGGCCACTCGTCATAGCTGAAGATCATCGGGCAGTTTTCGAAGGCGAGTTTTACACCATGGCCGCGCGCATGGGCGACGATCTCAGGCCAGACCTTGAGCGCCGCCTGCCAGTTGACGTCGACGGTCTTCGAGGCATCGCCGCCGCAGAAGGTGTTGACGACAGGCACGCCCATATTGGCGGCCAGCACGATCACCTTCTTCAGATGGTCGATCACTTCGGCGCGGTGAGAGGCATCGGGGTGCAGCGGGTTTGGGTAGTAGCCGAGGCCGGAGACGCTGAGGTTCTTTTCCGCCAGCGAGGCGACGATTTCTTTCGCCTGTGCGGGCGACGTGGAAGCGGCGTCGATGTGGCTGGTGCCGGCATAGCGGCGGCTGGCGCCCGAGGATTTCGGCCAGCAGGCGATTTCCAATGCCTCGAAGCCGGCCGAATTTGCCCAGCCGGCGACCTCACCAAGCGGCGTCTCCGCGAACGGCGCGGTGAGCACTCCAAGTTTCATATTGCCTCCCTTGGTCGTGGCTTCACGACCGATTTGTACTATGCAGATCGAGCCGGCTGCTTCAACCGTATGGTGTCGGCTTGTTTCAGATTGCGCCTGACGGTTGCCATCGGATCGTCCGAAAGCAGTTCGCCAAGCGCTGATGTGACGGCCGCGCGGAACGTCTCGTTCGCGGCAAGGCCGGGGTCGAAAATCGTGTCGATGGCAAGGATGCCGGCGGCCAGCGCGTGCGCATCATGGCCGGTTGCGTCGGCGATCGCAGCAATTTGGCCGGCATAGGGGTCCGACACCGGCCAGCGTTTGCCGAACCGCGCCGAAGCCTGGATGAGATAGGCCATCCAGCCGGCAACGGGGATCGACAAAAGTGCGATGCTTTCGCCCCGCCTCAAGCGGTCGCGGATCGGGTTGAGCAGGCGCTGAACGATCTTCTGCGAGCCGTCGGTGGCGATCTGGTGGTTGCGGTGGCGGATCGCGGTGTTGCGCAAGCGGCCGAGGCTCTGCTCGACATAGGCCAGCGGCTCGATGCCCGGCACCGGTGTCAGCGTCGGCAGCGTTTCCTCGACAAGCATGCGCTTGATGAAGGCCGCCAGCAGTGCGTCGGCGATGGCGTCCGATGTGTGTTCGAGGCCGGCCAGCACGCCGAGCGTGGCAAGCGTCGTCTGGGCGCCGTTCAGCACCCGCATCTTGAGATGCTCGAACGGCGTGACGTCGTCGACGAAACTGGCGCCGACCAGATCCCAGCGCGGCACGCGGCCGGCGAATTTCCGTTCGATCACCCATTGCCGGAACGGCTCGCCGACGGCAATTGCGGCATCGCGGTAGCCGAACCACTGCTCAACGCTGTCGAGATCATCCTGCGTCACCGCCGGCGCGATGCGGTCGACCATGGCCGAGGGGA
Organism: Mesorhizobium sp.; assembly: GCA_004017275.1. Taxonomy (GTDB): domain Bacteria; phylum Pseudomonadota; class Alphaproteobacteria; order Rhizobiales; family Rhizobiaceae; genus Mesorhizobium. Next base: position 77,500 of record SAKE01000020.1, read on the forward strand.
AGGCGGCGTTGGCTGATATCCAGTCGGCCAGCCCACTCCCGCGCTGCTCGGCAAAAGCCCGCACGACATTGGCCAGGATCACGCCGTTGCTCTGGATGTTGTCGCAGGAGAGCAGCGTCAGCGGTTGGCCATGCGTGACCCGGCGCCGTTCCAGCGCTCGCGCCAATAGGCCGGGCACGCTGCGCGGCGCCTCGGGGTTGGCGAGGTCATGGACGATGTCGGGATGGCTAAGATCAAGTTGCCCGCTCGACGGAATGTGGCAATAGCCCTTCTCGGTCACCGTCATCGTCACCAGATCGATGTCCGGTGACGACAGCACCTCAAGGGCCGGCGCGGCACTGGCCTGGCTGTCGACCACTTCCAGGATGCTGCCGATGACGCGCGCTTCGATGTGGCTGTTCTCGCGGATGAGCCTTGTGTAGAGCCCGCTCTGCCGGCCGAGCGTCTCGGCGAGATGGGGCGGGCGGATGTTGATGCCGATCACGCCCCAGCGGTCGAACTGGCTGGCCAGCAGATCATCCGTGTATTCGGCCTGGTGGCAGCGGTGGAAGGCGCCGACGCCGAGATGCGCCATCCCCGCGGCGAGCGCAGCGCGGTGATAGGCCGGTTTCTGGACAGCGGCGGGAAGCCTCTCCAGCAGGGCCGGGCTGAGCGTTTCGATGACACTCACCGGTTTGCCCCGATCACCCACTGTTCCTGGTCGACCAGCGTGCCGGTCATCGGCCCGGCAGCATCGGAGAGCAGGAAGACGGCGAGGTTGGCGATATCGCTCGTCGAAAACAGGCGGCCGAAAGGCTGCGAGGCGTTGGCGGCATCGAGCCAGCCCGGGCCGTTGCCCAGCGTCTCGGCCTGCATGACGCGTTCGGCCGGCGTGTCGGTCCAGCCGACATTGATGCCGTTGACTCGAATGCGATCGAAGCGGTGGGCGTTGGCGGCGTTCTTGGTCAGCGTCGCCAGCGCGCCCTTGGTGGCGGAATAGACGGCGAGTTCGGGCGAGCCGCAATGCGCGTTGATCGACAGGATGTTGACGATGGAGCCTCCCTGGTTGCGCTTCTTCATGTCGGCGATGGCCGCCTGCATGAGGAAGAAGGGCGCGCGCGCATTGACGGCAAACAGCGCCGCCCAGTCGTCGAGATCGGCGTCGAGGAAGGAGGCGCGGTCGGTCAGACCGGCGGCATTGACCAGAGCGTCGATGTGACCGAAGCGGTCGATGCAGGCTTGCGCCAAAAGGGCAGGGGTTGCCGGGTCGGCGAGGTCGGCGGCGACGAAGAGCGTCGGTGTGCCGAGCTGCGAAAGCTCCGCTGCCACAGCGTTACCGCGCGCGGCCTCGCGCCCGGTGACAAGCAGGCCGCCGGCGCCGGAACGTGCCAGCGTCTCGGCGATGGCGCGGCCGATGCCTTGCGTCGAACCGGTGACCAGCGCCACCTTGCCTTTGAGTTGAAGCTCCATTCCTCCTCCCGGAATAAAGTTTCTATTTTCTGAAATATGGAACGTCAATTCCCGATAGTCAATTGTGCCAGCGGCGTCTCATGTGCCGCGCTTTGCCGCGACGCCTTGGACCAGCGCCATGCCGACGGCGAGCGACGCGGCCAGTGAGCGGAAACCGGCGAAGTCGGATTCCACCACTTCCAGCCAGCTGTCCGACAGCGCGATCAGCGGGCTGAAGGTGCTGTCGGTGATGGTGACGATGCGGGCCTTGCGCTCATGCGCCACGGCGACGAGGTCGGGCGTGATCGAATTGTAGGGGCTGAAGGAGACCGCCAGCACGGCATCCTGCCTGCCGATGCAGCCGATTTGGTCGATTGCAGTGGAGCCGACATTGTCGATCAGCACGTTGCGCACGCCTTGCTGCGAGAGCGTCAGCGACAGATAGGTGGTGACGGGAAAGGCGCGCTTGGAGCCGATGACATAGATCAGGTCGGCGGCCGCCAGCAGCGCCACCATCTTTTCGAAGCTCTCGACGTCGAAGCCGCTCTCGATGCGGCCAAGCGAGGCCTGCGAAGCGCCGACCATGCCGTGCAGGAAATGCAGATTGGGCTCGGCCTCGGTCCGCTGCTCGCCGCGTCCTTCCGGCCACGATCCCTTGACGTGATCCTTGAACAGGCCCTGGAAATCGGAAAAGCCGGCATAGCCGAAGATCTGGGCGAAGCGCACCAGTGTCGAGGGCTGCACGCCGGCCTGTGCCGCCACCTGTGCGATGGTGCCAAGCGCCACATCGCTCGGATGCTGCCACAGGAAGATGGCGACCTGCCGTAGGCGCTTGGGGAAATGCACCGTGCCGGACGACAGCACCGCGCGCAGCTCCTCATAGGTCTGCGGCTGGATGTAGCCAAGCGCCGCCAGCGAGCGACCGCGCTTGCGCGTCGCTGCCTCGTCGGCGCTGGACCGTCCCGGTGTTTTGCCTGCCCCCTTCATGATTTCAGGCTAGCGCGGCACGATCGTTTTACAATATGAAAATTGGAAATTGTGTTCGACTGGGCAGTGGAGGATTGGAAACTACCGGGCTGCCTCGGTGCGTAGGGCTGGCGAAGACTTCCTAACGTCGTCATCCTAAGGCGAAGCAGGAGCGGAGCTCCGTCGCGGAGACCCTAGGATCCATGCCGTGACGGTTGTCGAGGGATGCAGCGGAAGAGAAGATTCTTGACCGTAGAATCGCTTTGAAGTCGCGGCATGGATCCTGGGGTCTGCGCCGCGTCGCTGCGCTCCTTGCTCCGCCCCAGCATGACGAAGCGATAGGTGGAGGAGTTTGAACATGGTCTATGCAACATCGGACGGATCGGCGCGCCAGCGTTTGCGGGTCGGCATGGTCGGCGGCGGCCGCAATGCCTTCATCGGCGCCGTGCATCGCCTCGCTATGCGGCTCGACGACCAAATCGCGCTAGTCGCCGGTGCGCTGTCCTCCGATGCGGAGAACGCCGCCGCCTCGGCCGCCGAGATCGGCATCGCGCCAGAGCGCAGCTATGCCGACTATCGCGAGATGGCGCAGACGGAAGCGGCGCGGCCGGATGGCATCGAAGCGGTCGTCATCGTCACGCCCAACCATCTGCACGCGCCGATCGCCACGGCCTTCCTCGAAGCCGGCATCGACGTGATCTGCGACAAGCCGCTGTCGACCACGCTGACTGAGGCCGAAGCGCTGGTGGCGCTCGCGAAGGCGAAAAAGCGCCGCTTCGTCGTCACTCTCAACAACACCGGCTACGCCATGGTCCGCCAGGCGCGCGAAATGGTGGCGGCGGGCGAGCTTGGGCGGATCGTGTCCGTGCATGGTTCGTATATCCAGGACTGGCTGACCAAGCCGATCGACGCCGAGGGCCAGAAGCAGGCGGAATGGCGTACCGATCCGGCGCGCGCTGGGCAGTCGGCTGTTCTGGCCGACATCGGCGTGCATGCCTTCAATTTGGCGAGCTACATCTCGGGCTGCGAGGCCGAGGCTGTGTCGGCAGACCTGTTCACCGCCGTGCCGGGACGCCGGCTCGACGACAATGCGCATGTGCTGGTGCGCTGGACCGGCGGCGCGCGCGGCACGATCCTGGCCAGCCAGACATCGCCCGGCCACTACAATGATCTCTCCGTGCGCATCTATGGCGACAGAGCCGGGCTCGAATGGTCGGGCGCGCGGCCGGAGGAACTGCGCTTCTCCATCTATGGCGAAGAGAGCCGCACGCTGGTGCGCGGCGGCCATGGCTCGACAGCGGAAAGCCAGCGCGTGTCGCGCATGCCGGCGGCGCATCCTGAAGGCTATATCGAGGCCTTCGCCAATTTCTACCGCGACGCCGCCGACATCATCCGCGCCCATCGCTCAGGCGGCACGGTCGATCCGGCACGCGCGGCACAGGTGCCTGACGTGGTCGACGGCGCACGCGGCGTGAAGTTTGTTGCCGCGGCAGTGGGTTCGAATGCGGCGGGCGGAGCGTGGACGGCTGCAAGGTTCGGGTGAGAGGTGATGGGCAGGGGCGGTTCGTCCGGCCCGAACCGTGGCCGGCGCGTCAGCAATGCTGCCCCATCCTGCCCGAATATCGCCTCTGAGCGTGCCCTCCCGGTTAAAAAAGTATCATCCGTTGCCCCGAATCGTGGTGGCGCCTGTTGTCATGAGCCGGTACCGTGGTCTCGAAATGCAGAGCCGAAACCAATTCGGCCGGTTTAGGGAATTTGGGCCGAATGCGGCAAATATCCGTACCGGCCCGGGAGGAAACGGACATGGAACCGGACCTGGAAGTTGTCCAGATACGACGCGGTGAGTCCTTCAAGGCGTGGTCGCATGGCTACCCCTTCCATACGGTGCGTTGGCACTTCCATCCCGAATATGAACTGCATCAGGTGATCTTCACCAACGGCCGCTATTTCGTCGGCGACTTCATCGGTGAGTTCGAGCCGGGCAATCTGGTGCTGACGGGGCCGAACCTGCCGCACAATTGGGTCAGCGACATCCCGAGGGACAGCTCGATCCCGCTGCGCGGCCGCATCATCCAGTTCTCCGAAAGCTTCATCGGCGATGCCATGCATGTGCTGCCGGAGCTGGCGGGGCTGGGGCACTTGCTGGAAGCGTCGCGGCGCGGCGTGCTGTTTTCCAGCCGCACCAGCAAGGCGCTGGCGCCGCTGATGGAAGAGATGATGAAGGCGCAGGGTGTGCGCCGCATCGAGCTGTTCATGATGATCGCTGGCCTGCTCAGCCGCGCCCAGGAATTCCAGCTTTTGGCCAGCGCCAGCTACCGGCCCGATCCCTCGGGCTACATGACCGCCGGCATGAACAAGGCGCTCGCCTATATCAGGGAGAACCTGACGCAGCTGTTCGACGAGGCGGATCTTGCAGCCATTGCCGGCCAGTCGACCGGGGCCTTCTCGCGCTCGTTTCGCCGCCACACCGGCATGTCGCTGGTGCAGTATGTCAAGCGCCTGCGCATCAATCTCGCCTGCCAGATCCTGATGAGCGACGAGCAGGCCTCGATCACCGACATCTGCTACGAGGTCGGCTTCAACAATCTGTCCAATTTCAACCGGCAGTTCCTGGCGGAGAAGGGCATGCCGCCCTCGCGCTTCAGGCGCCTGCTGGCCGACAACATCAACGCGGGAAAAGCCGCTTAACGGAGGAGCCAGGGAGGAACCAAGGGAGGATTTTTTCTTTTGCATCACGACGTGAACCACATTGAGTGGTTCGCGATGGAGCACACTTGTCTCAAATTTCCTCCGCTTGGCGGAGGATGTCGGCGCGGACTCGAAAGACCGGCGCCGGACCCTAATTCCCAATTGCAGTTTGGGGAGAGGGCGGAGGCGTGTCTCCACACCAAAGCAGTCAACGACCTTCTTACAACCATATCCAGAAACGGAGAAGACCGAATGACCAAACTTTCAATCAAGTCCGCCGGCATGGCAGCCCTTGCGCTGTCGCTGCTGGCCGGCACCGCCGCGATCTCACGGGCCGCCGAAGTCACCGACGCGACCGTCGCCTTCCTGATGCCCGATCAGGCATCGACCCGCTACGAACAGCACGACTATCCCGGCTTCGAAGCCGAGATGAAGAAGCTGTGCCCGGGCTGCAAGGTGCTCTACCAGAACGCCGATGCCGACGCCTCGCGCCAGCAGCAGCAGTTCAACTCGGTGATCTCGCAGGGCGCCAAGGCGATCGTGCTCGACCCGGTCGACTCGACCGCGGCTGCCTCGCTGGTCAAGCTGGCGCAGAGCCAGGGCATCAAGGTCATCGCCTACGACCGGCCGATCCCGACCGCACCGGCCGACTTCTATGTCTCGTTCAACAATGAAGGCATCGGCAAGGCCATCGCGGACTCGCTGGTCGAGCACCTGAAGGCGCTGAAAGTCGATCCGGCCACCGGCGGCGTTTTGCAGATCAACGGCTCGCCGACCGACGCGGCGGCCGGCCTGATCAAGAAGGGCATCCACGCAGGCCTCGACAACAGCGGCTACCAGATCCTGGCCGAATACGACACGCCGGAATGGGCGCCGCCGAAGGCGCAGCAATGGGCCGGCGGCCAGATCACCCGCTTCGGGCCGAAGATCCTCGGCGTCGTCGCCGCCAATGACGGCACCGGTGGAGGCGCCATCGCCGCCTTCAAGGCAGCCGGCGTCGATCCGGTGCCGCCGGTGACCGGCAATGACGCGACGATCGCGGCCTTGCAGCTGATCATCGCCGGCGACCAGTACAACACGATCTCCAAGCCGAGCGAGATCGTGGCGGCGGCCGCTGCCAACGTCGCCATCAAGCTGCTTTCGGGCGAGACTCCGAAGGCCGAGATGACGCTGTACGACACCCCCTCGCAGCTGTTCACGCCAGCGGTGGTGACGCAGGAAAACCTGAAGGCCGAGATCATCGACAAGAAGATCAACACCGCGGCTGAACTCTGCGTCGATCGTTACGCGGAAGGCTGCAAGAAGCTGGGCATCGGGAACTGACCGCGACCCTTGCCCGCTCCGCTGTCTGGCCACCCGCGCGGCGGCCAGACAGCGCTCACTGCTTTTGAACCGGTCTTTGAAAGGTGCTCCAGGCATGATCGATATCCCGGACGAACCGGTTCCAGCAGGTGAGCTGGTGCTCAGCCTGCGGGGCATTTCGAAGCATTTCGGCGCCGTCTCGGCGCTGACCGACATCGATCTCGATGTCCATGCCGGCGAGGTGGTGGCGCTGGTCGGCGACAATGGCGCCGGCAAGTCGACGCTGGTCAAGATCCTGGCCGGCGTGCATCAGCCGAGTTCGGGCACCATTGATTATCGCGGCAAGCAGGTGACGCTTGCCGACCCGAGTGCCGCGCTGACGCTCGGTATCGCTACCGTGTTCCAGGATCTGGCACTATGCGAAAACCTCGACATCGTCGCCAACATCTTTCTCGGCCGCGAGCTCAGCCCGCTGCGGCTTGACGAGGTGGCGATGGAAGTGCGCGCCTGGACGCTGCTCAACGAGCTATCGGCGCGTATTCCCAGTGTGCGCGAAGTGGTCGCGTCGTTGTCGGGCGGCCAGCGCCAGACGGTGGCAATCGCCCGCTCGCTGCTGCTCGAACCCAAGCTCATCCTGCTCGATGAGCCGACGGCGGCGCTTGGCGTGGCGCAGACGGCGGAAGTGCTCAATCTGATCGAGCGCGTGCGCGACCGCGGCCTCGGCGTCGTCATCATCAGCCACAACATGGAAGACGTGCGCGCCGTCGCCGACCGCATCGTCGTGCTGCGGCTTGGCCGCAACAACGGCATCTTTACGCCCGACGCCTCGAACCAGGAGCTGGTCAGCGCCATCACCGGCGCGTCGAACAATTCGGTGTCGCGCCGCGCCGAGCGCCGGCAGGCTCAAACTGCCCGGCCGGATCAAACCGCCCTGCAAGATCAAAAAGGGGAGCCACGCCCATGAGCCGCGACGTGCAACAGGCCGCCCCCGTGCCGCCGCAGCTCGACCGCGCCGATGTGCGCGTCAAGCATGAGGCGGGGATCGGCGGCGCCATCCGCCGGTTCTTCGACCGGGTCCGCTCGGGCGATCTCGGCTCGCTGCCGGTGATCGTCGGACTGGTCATCATCTGGACGGTGTTCGCCAGCATCAACCCGATCTTCCTGTCGAGCAGCAACCTGGTCAATCTGCTGTTCGATTGCTCCACCGTTGGCGTCATCGCGCTCGGCATCGTCTGCGTTTTGATGGTCGGCGAAATCGACCTGTCGGTCGGTTCGATCAGCGGCTTTGCTTCGGCGATGGTCGGCACGCTGTGGGTCAACCAGGGCTGGCCGGTGGCGCTCGCCATCCTCGCCGCGGTCGCCGTCGGCGGCTTCGTCGGCGCGCTCTATGCGCTGCTGTTCAATCGGCTCGGCATGCCGAGCTTCGTCTCGACGCTGGCCGGCCTGCTGGCGGTGCTCGGCCTGCAGCTCTACATCCTCGGCTCTACCGGCTCGATCAACCTGCCTTACGGCTCGAACCTGGTGAATTTCGGCCAGCTGCTGATGATGCCGAAATTTGTCTCGTTCGCTCTGGCGGTCGTGCCCGGCATCGTCATGCTGGTCACCGGCCTGCGCACCGTCGCACGCCGCCGCGCCGCCAATTTGTCGGCACCGTCGACCGGCGGTATCGTCACGCGGACGGTGGTGATCACAGTGGTGCTCGAACTCATCGTCTTCTACCTCAACCAGGCGCGCGGCATTCCGTGGATGTTCGGCCTGTTCGTCGGCCTGGTCATATCAATGCACTACGCGCTGACGCGGACGAAATGGGGCCGCTCGATGTCGGCGGTCGGCGGCAACCGCGAGGCGGCACGGCGCGCCGGCATCAATGTGCGGCTGATCTATTCCAGCGCCTTCGTGCTGTGCTCGATGCTGGCCGCTTTCGGCGGCGTGCTGTCGGCGGCCCGCCTGGCCTCGGCCAGCCAGCAGGCCGGCACCGGCGACGTCAACCTCAACGCCATCGCGGCGGCCGTCATCGGCGGCACCAGCCTGTTCGGCGGCCGCGGCAGCGCCTATTCGGCACTGCTCGGCATCATCGTCATCCAGTCGATCGCCAGCGGCCTGACGCTGCTCGATCTGTCCTCGTCGCTTCGGTACATGATCACCGGCGCCGTGCTTGCCATCGCAGTCATCGTCGACTCGCTGGCACGCCGCTCGCGTGTCTCGCATGGCCGGGCCTGAACCCATCAACAGGAAGCAAGACATGAGCGAAGAACTGTCCGGAAAAGTTGCCGCCGTCACCGGCGCGGCGTCAGGCATCGGCCTTGAATGCGCCAGGCACATGCTGGCGGCCGGCGCCACAGTGGTGCTGGTCGACCGCGCCGAGGCAACGCTGAACAAACTGTGCGCCGAGCTCGGTCCGAAGGCGATCCCGCTGGTGATCGACCTGATGCAGCCGGCAAGCGTCGCCACCATGATGCCGCAGATTCTGGAGAAGGCCGGCCAGCTCGACATCTTCCATGCCAATGCCGGCGCCTATGTCGGCGGCGAGGTGGCGACCGGCGATCCCGACGCCTGGGACCGCATGCTCAACCTCAACATCAATGCCTGCTTCCGCTCGATCCAGGCGGTGCTGCCGCACATGATCGAACGCAAGACCGGCGACATCATCGTCACCAGTTCGATCGCCGGGCTGGTGCCGGTGGTCTGGGAGCCGATTTACACGGCCTCCAAGCACGCGGTGCAGGCCTTCGTTCACACGGTGCGCCGCCAGGTCGCCAAGCACGGCCTGCGCGTCGGTGCCGTGGCGCCCGGTCCGGTGGTGACGGCGCTGGTCGACGACTGGCCGAAGGCCAAGCTCGAGGAAGAGCTCGCCGCCGGCGGCCTGATGCAGCCGCGGGAGGTGGCGGAAGCCGTCATGTTCATGCTGACCCGGCCAAGAAATGTCACGATCCGGGATCTGGTGATTTTGCCGCAGAGCAATGATCTCTGAGGGAGTAGCGAATAGGGAGTAGCGAATAGGGAAGAATCAGACGACTTCGCTATTCGCTATTCGCTATTCGCTATTCGCTATTCGCTATTCGCTACTCGCTACTCGCTAACCGAAGGTTCCCCCCATGCCCCACACTCTCGGCATCGACGTCGGCACCGGCAGCGCGCGGGCCGGGGTGTTCGACCGCACGGGAAATCTGCTTGCCTCGGCCAAGCGCGACATCGAGGTCTGGCGCGAGGCTGGCGACATGGTCGAGCAGTCGAGCAACGATATCTGGCGGGCGGTGTGCACGGCCACGCGGGAAGCGGTCGCTCAATCGGGCGTGGCGCCCGAGGCGATCGCCGGCATCGGCTTCGACGCCACCTGTTCGCTGGTGGTGCTGGGCGAGGGCGGTGTGCCGTTACCGGTTGGCCCGTCGGGAAGTCCCGAACGCAACATCATCGTCTGGATGGATCATCGCGCGGTCGAGCAGGCGCGCCGCATCAATCGCAGCGGCGAGGCGGTGCTGAATTATGTCGGCGGCGTCATCTCGCCGGAGATGGAAACGCCAAAACTCCTGTGGCTGGCTGAGAATATGCCGGCCACTTTCAACGCCGCCTGGCAGTTCATGGACCTTGCCGATTTCCTGACATGGCGGGCGACCGGCAGCCTTGCGCGCTCGGTCTGCACGGTGACCTGCAAGTGGACCTATCTCGCGCATGAAAGCCGCTGGGACGAGACCTATTTCCGCAAGATCGGCCTCGGCGCGCTGGCCGACGAGGCATTCGCGCGCATCGGCACCGAGATCGTGCCGGCGGGTGCCGCACTTGGCGGCGGACTGACCGCGCAGGCGGCGGCGGACCTTGGTCTCAACCCCGGCATCGCGGTGGCGGCCGGGCTGATCGACGCGCATGCTGGCGGCGTCGGCACGGTCGGCGCGCGCGGCGAGTTCGGCAGCGTTCTGTCGCGCATGGCCTATGTCTTCGGCACTTCGGCCTGCACCATGTCGTCGACCGCCGAGCCGGCCTTCGTCGACGGCGTCTGGGGTCCGTATTTCTCGGCCATGGTGCCGGGCCTGTGGCTGAACGAGGGCGGCCAATCGGCGGCCGGTGCTGCCATCGACCATCTGGTGCGCATGCACCCGGCGGCTGGCGAAGCAAGCGCCAAAGCACAGGCCGAGGGGCTCAGCCTCAGCACCTGGCTGTCGCTGCAGGCGCAAAGCCGCAACGGAGCCGCGGCCACGCCGGCTCTGGTCGGCGGCATCCATGTGGTGCCGGAATTCCTTGGCAACCGCGCGCCTTTCGCCGACTCGGACGCGCGTGCGCTGATTGCCGGGCTCGATCTCGACACCAGCCTCGACAGCCTGGTCGGGCTTTATGTCGCCGGCGTCTGCGGTCTTGGCTACGGCGCGCGCCAGATCGTGCGGGCCGAGCATGAGAAGGGCATTCCCGTCGACACTATCGTCGTCAGCGGCGGTGCCGGCCAAAGCCCGCTGGTGCGCCAGCTTCTGGCCGATACGACAGGCATGGTGGTGGTGGCCTCGACCTCGCCGGAGCCGGTGCTGCTCGGCTCGGCGATGCTGGGCGCCGTCGCCGCGGGGACCTACAAGGATCTTGTGACGGCCATGGCCGACATGTCGGAACTCGGCGAGGTCTATCATCCCGACGCTACGCTGGCCGGCTGGCATGCCAAACGCTTCGCGGCGTTCGAATTGCTGCAGCAGGCCGGCAAGGCGATCAGGAGTTGAAACGAGCGACTCCTGTCCGGCTTTGTCAGGAGCGTCGCGAACACCGCTTGGCGGTTCATCCGGAAGCTGGCAGCTTTGTTCTGTCGTGGACCCTCTAGCAGCATGCGACGAGGGCGGGACGACAGACCAGGAGGCCCAATGGTGGACGAAGCTAAACCGCCTCTACCATTCGCATCGGATGACGTGCCGTGGACGGAGTGGTCCGATGTGCCACGCTTCGGCCTGCGCTACCGGCATCTGTCGCTGGCCGCGCTTGGCGAAAACCACCATGTCGGCGTGGCGATCGAGGAACTGCCGGCGGGTAAGCAGACCTCGCCGGCGCATTACCATATTTTCGAGGAAGAGCATGTCTTCATCCTCGAAGGGACGCTCACCGCTTATGTCGGCGACACGGCCTATGCCATGAAGGCCGGCGACTACATCTGCTTTCCCGCCGGTGCCGCGGCGGGGCATTGCCTGATCAACACCAGCGACGCACCGTGCCGCTATGTCATCGTCGGCGAGCGAAACCCGAATGAAGTGGTCGTCTACACCGCCTCCAACAAGGTGCTGGTGCGCGCGCTGGGCCGCCGCGCGATCTTCGATCTCGCGGCAACCAGAACTTACTGGGACGGTGAGAACACCGGCCTCGCCGCCGGCGATCCGCTGCCGTCGGATGTGATGGCCGGTGTCACCAAACCCCCAGCCGTGCCGATCCCGCCGATCGCTAGCGATGCTGTCGAATGGAGGGTCGAGGGCGAAGGTCCGCGGTTCGGCGGCCGGTCCAGGCACCTGACTTATGCCGCGCTGGGACGGTCCGACTATCATGTCGGCATCCTGATCGAAGCGCCGGCGCCCGGCATGCGCCTGGCGCCCCGGCACTACCATATGCTCGAAGAAGAGCACGCGCTGATCCTGGAAGGGCAGGTGGCGCTGCTGCTTGGCGAGGAGCGCTACGAAATGAAAGCCGGCGACTATGTCTGTTTTCCGGCTGGCCTGGCGGTCGGGCATTCCTTCCTCAACAGCGGCACGGGGCCGTGCCGCTACCTGATGATCGGCGAGCACAACCTCAACGAGGTGTGCGTCTATCCCGATTCCAACAAGATGGGGGTCGACGCCTTGCGCCGGCGCGATGGGATTTTCGACATGGGAGCGGTGAGGCGATACTGGGACGGCGAGGCGTAGAACTAAGTTTCGCTCCAATGCCGCGCTCTGAACGCGGGAAACCGTTCGGAGATGGCGTTATTGCCACTATATCTGGGTGACGCTAGTCTGGTTCGGGCACTCCAACCGGGGAGTTGGCGGGGATGCTCCTGCCATTCTTGCGATGGCCTTCAGCCTATCACCGTCGTCGCCTTGGCAGGCTCAGATGGGTGGCTTTGTTCGCGCCGTTCATTCTGTTGTCGGGATATATCATCTATGGCTTCGTCGGCATCCGGTTTGATACGCCTCTTTCGGTACTGAGGCACCTTGCCGCATTCCCGAACTGCACTGCCGCACGCGCGGTCGGGCTTGCCTCTGCGCACAGGGGGCAGCCCGGCTATTGGTCGACGCATGATGCCGACAAGGACGGCATCGCCTGCGAGCCTTGGCATGGGGGAAGTGCCAGCGGCGTCAAGGTGCATCGCTATTGGCGCACCGGCAAATAGCGCTCACAGCTCCTTCTCCGCCAGTTCCCTGAACTCGTCGGGCACCGAGCGAGCCGCTTCCAGCGCTACTGTGCCGTAACCGACCGCCTGTTTGCCGAAACGCTCGCGGATCTTGTCGATGGCGCGGTCGGCGCCGAAGCGTGCGAGACCTTTTTTCGTACCGGGCCGGCGTTTCTCGTCGGCGAGGCCGAGCGGCAGTTCAAGCTGCAGTTCGAAGCTTTCCTCGAGATGCGACACCGAGATTGCCAGCAGCGAGATCGTTTTCTCATGGCGGTGGTCGGCAAGCACGCCGCGCACCAGATCGCCGGCGATCTCGGCCAGCATCGTGGTCGCCGAGATCGGCTGGTCGAGCGTGATCGAACGGGTGACGGCGCGCAGATCGGCAAAGCGCACGCGTACCGTCACCGTGCGGCCGGGCCTTGCCTTGGCGCGCAGCCGGCTGGCGACGCGGTCGGCCAGATGCAGCAGAGTGGGCACGATAACCCTTGCCACGGCGGGTTTTTGGCCGAGCGCCGATTGCGCGCCGGCCGAATGCGCCCGGCGCTTGGTCTCCAGTTTGCGCGGGTCGCGATTCCACGACAGCGCCGACAGCTTTTCGCCGGCGGCAGGACCGAGCAGCCGCGTTAGCGCGCCGCTGTGCGTCCTGGCCAACTGGCCGATGGTCTCGACGCCGATTTCGGCCAGCCGCGCTCTGGTTGCCGGGCCGACGCCCCACATCAGCCCGACCGGCAGATCGTGCAGGAAGGCAAGCTCGCTGCCGGGCTCGACCACCACCAGCCCGTCGGGCTTGGCGACCTGCGAGGCGATCTTGGCCAGGTGCTTGGTGCGCGCCACGCCGATCGAGATCGGCAGGCCGAGTTCAGCCCGCACGCGGCGGCGAATGGTTGTCGCGATCTCCTGCGGCGAGCCGAACAGATGCGTGCAGCCGGCGACGTCGGCAAAGGCCTCGTCGATGGAGATGCGCTCGACCACAGGCGTGAAATCGTCGAGCACCTTGATCGCCGCGTCGCCGAGCCGCTGGTAGTGGCTGAAATTGCCACCGACGAAGATCAACTGCGGGCAGAGTTCGCGCGCCTTGCGCCCCGGCATGCCGCCACGAACGCCGAAAACGCGCGCTTCATAGGAGGCGGCGAGCACGACGCCGCCGCCGACTGCGATTGGCTTGCCGCGCAGCGACGGATCGAGCAACTGCTCGACCGAGGCATAGAAGGCGTCGAGATCGGCGTGCAGGATGGTGGCTGTCGTTTCCATCCGACCGCACATCCGCAGTTGCTGATAGATGTGAACGAATAGAGAACAAAAGGGGGTGATTGTCAAGCGTAGAGCGTTTGTGGATGCCTGGTGAGGCAATCGGTTCGAATGCCTCACCCAACAACATCGCGGCGTCAGCGCTGCCCCTCACCTGCCTGCCGGCATCCTCTCCCCGTGAACGGGGCGAGGGGCGCTGTCATCGATGGTTTCGCCAATCACCAACGTTGCAGAACGGGCGATGGCGTTGCGGCCAGCCACTTTCTCCCCGTTCTACGGGGAGAAATGCCCGGCAGGGCAATGAGGGGCGGCGCTGACTTCGCAGAAGGTGCTGCTCTCGGAACCGCCACGGCTAGACAATATGCTCCGCACGCAGCGTCGTTTTCGTCCGTTCCAGCGCAGCCTCGCCACCCGCCGCCAGTTCTTCGGCGATGCGAGCCAACCTCTCGTCGGCCTTGCGGTGCTTGCTGCCCCAGGCGCCAAGCGTCGCCAGCACCGGCAACAGGTCGATGCCGGCCTCGGTCAGCCGGTAGACTGTCTTCAGCCCATGCGTCGGGTCGTCGCTGCGGGTGAGGATGCCTTCGTCCTGCAGGGTCTGCAGCCGCTCGGCCAGCGTGCGCGACGAGATGCCTTCGTCGGATTGCAGGAATTCGCGAAAGTGCCTTTTGCCGGCGAAGACCAGATCGCGGATGATGAGCAGCGTCCAGCGGTCGCCGACGAGTTCGAGCGACAGGTTGATCGGACAGCCGGATTTTTCGCGCGTCGCCATCTATGCTTCCATTTTTAAATCACTTTACTATTGACATCGTTTTGACTCTGCTTCAACGGTTCCAAATGTAAAGCATTTATGGTCGCGATGGCTCGCGGGCGCACGCTTTGAGCCTGGGACAAACCGAGGAGAACGATGATGAGAAAGCTGATTCTTCAGATGCAGATGTCGGTCGACGGCTTTGTCGGCGCCAATGAGGACCATCCCTGGCAGCTTTGGGAATGGGGCGATGACAGCGCCTGGGACGACGCGCTGAAGCAGGACTTCAACGCCGTCTTCGCCGGCATCGACACCATATTGCTCAGCCGCAAGATGGCGCAGGAGGGCTATCTCACCCATTGGGGCAATGCTGCGAAGAAATTTCCGCGCGATCCGTTCTATGCCTTTGCGCAACGCGTCGTCGACGCCCGGAAGGTGGTGCTGAGCGACAAGCTCGAGCAATCGGTTTGGGAGCGGACGACGGTCGCCAGCGGCAACCTGCCGCGCGAAGTCAACGCGCTGAAGGCAGGCGAGGGTGGCGACATGGCTGTCTTCGGCGGTGCCGGCTTCGCGTCGGCGCTGATCGCGGCAGGGTTGGTCGACGAGTTCCAGCTGTTCATCAACCCGGCGGTGCTGGGTGCCGGCCGCCGCATCTTCGACCAGGGCGGTTTCCAAAACTTGCGGCTGCTCGGCTCGAAGGCCTATGCCTGCGGCATGGTGGTCAACCGCTACGCGCCAATAAGCTAACGGCGAGGGTTGGCGATCCTTCACACCCGCGACCTTGAGATATCCTCGTCACATTCACTTCGCGTCGTGAAAAATAATGCCGACCGTGTGCCGCATGCCTGAGCGCAGGCGGCTGACGCCATGGCGCAGATTGACGCGGTAATTGCCTTTGGTTCCCTGCACCGGCCGGTTGTGGACGGCGAAGACCACGGCATCGCCCTGGCGCAACGGCACCACCTCGACCCGGCTCTGCATGCGCGGCCGCTGCTCGGTCAGCGCGAACTCGCCGCCGGTGAAGTCCTTGCCCGGTTCGGAGAGCAGGATCGCTACCTGCAGCGGGAAGGCGAGGTCGCCATAGAGGTCCTGGTGCAGGCAGTTGAAGTCGCCGGGCACATATTGCAGCAACAGCGGTGTCGGCCGCGTCTGGCCGGCGGCATGGCATTCTTCGAGGAATTCGGCATGCGTCGCGGGATAGCGCATGGCCTGCCCCATACGCTCGTTCCACCGGTTGGCGACCTCGGCCAGCCTGGGATAGAGCGCGCTGCGCAGGCCGCCCAGAAGGTCGGGCAAGGGATAGCGGAAATAGCGGTACTCGCCCTTGCCGAAACCGTGCCTGGCCATATGGATGTGGCTGCGGAAATGCTCTTCCCTGGGATAAAGGCCGGCGATCTGCCGGCACTCTTCGGGCGATAGCAATTTTTCGATCACCGCACAGCCGAAGCCGTCGAGTTCGGTGGCAAGCGCCGGCCAGTCGTAGCCGGCGATGCGCGTCTCGGCGGCTTCGACCACCGATGTAGCAATTTTGGCATGGGCGTTCATATCGTAGCCTCCTTCTGTGTGCCTGAACCCTAACGATGCGGTCATCTACTCTCACTCCGATGCTTGCTTTCAAATTCGAATCTCGAAGGCAGGTGCTCTACGGCGCCCCCCTCTGTCCTGCCGGACATCTCCCCCTCAAGGGGGGAGATTGGCGGTTTCAGCGCCCCACTCCTGCAACGTTGAAGATTGGCGAAAGCCGCAATGGCAGCCAATCTCCCCACTCGTGGGGGAGATGTCCGGCAGGACAGAGGGGGGCGCCGTAGAGCGCTGATTTTGAACCATTCACACTTCGACATTTACACGACACGGGTGACGGAAAATTCGCCCAGCAGGAACACCTCACCCGTCAACAACCGCAGTTCGATGTCGCCGGTCGTCGTGCGGCTCCACTCGGCCTTGCCGTCGTCGACCAATTCGCCGATGGCCGCCATCACCAGTAACTTCGAGCCTTCGGCACTCCGGCTGCCGGCAGTTTGGGTCCGGCTGGTCGCATAGGTGATGGGGGACCTTGCCATCGCGCGCATGATGGGCCGTCATCTCCGCGCAGATCGGTAAGCGCTGTCAGATCCACCGCGCGCCGCCTCCCGATCGAGCAGTGCGCGCTTGCGCTCCGCGCCCCAGGCGTAGCCGGACAGGGCGCCGTCTTTCCGGATCACGCGGTGGCAGGGAATGGCGACGGCAAGGTTGTTGGCGGCGCAGGCAGCGGCGATGGCGCGGGTCGCCTTCGGCGCGCCGATGCGATGCGCGATCTCGGCGTAGGAGACAGTCTGGCCAACCGGGATGTCGCGCAAGGCCTGCCAGACTCGCTGCTGGAACGCGGTGCCGCGCACGTCGAGCGGCAGGTCGAGACCGAGCGCCGGCACTTCCACGAAACCGACGACGCGGGCCACCAGCGCCTCATAGTCCTGGTCGCCGCCGAGCAGCCTTGCTTTGGGGAAACGGTCCTGCAGGCCGCGCACCAGCGCGTCTGGATCGTCGCCGAGCAGGATCGAGGCGACGCCCTTTTGGCTGGAGGCGACCAGGATGGAGCCGAGCGAGGATTCGCCAACGGCGAAGCGGATCTCCTCATGGGCGCCACCGGCGCGATAGCGCGTCGGCGTCATGCCGAGCATGAAGGTGGATTTCTCGTAAAAACGCCCGCTCGAATTGAAGCCGGCATCGTAGATCGCCGTCGTCACGCTGACGCCGTCCTCCAGGCCCTGGCGGACCCTGGCGGCGCGGTGCGCGACGGCATAGTCTTTCGGTGTCAGTCCGGTGACGGCCTTGAAGATGCGGTGAAAATAACCAGCGCTGCGGCCGGCGGCATCCGCCAGTTCGGCGAGCGACGGTTCTTCCTCGCTCCGTTCGATCTTGCGGCAGGCATCGGCGACCATCGCCGCATTGCCGGCCTCGAGCGACGGGCCATCCGGGTTGCAGCGCCGGCACGGGCGAAAGCCGGTTGCCCGGGCCTCGTCGAGCGTGTCGTGCAGCTGCACATTTTTCGGGTTGGCACGCCGCGACGGGCAGGAAGGCCGGCAATAGACGCCGGTCGTCGCCACCGAATACCAGAACGCGCCGTCGGCCGATTTGTCGCGCGCAACGATGCGCACCCAGCGCGGATCGTCGGCGACCGGCAGCGGCGTGGATTTCAGATTCTTGGCCAGGATGATAAACATGGCCGCATTGAAGCCGCTGAAAGACGGCCTCGCCACCCGTTTCCTGCAAAGTGCCGCCGAGCGCCGTCGCCCGAGCTCTCGCTCCTACGCCGCGCGCTTGGGCTCCACCGCGAACGGGCTGAGCCCGAGCCAGGTCTGCATCTTCCTGCCGATGGCCTGGTCGCCGGTCAGGGCAACCTTCGCGCCGGCCTTCTCGACGGTCAGCAATCCCATCCAGATCGCCGTCATCGTGTGCAGGTCGGTCGAGACGTAGAGGTCGACGTCGAAGCCCGGATCGTACCAGCACAGATCGACCTCGCCGTGCTTCTCGACGATCAGCCACCACGAGCGTTTGGATGCCGGCAGGTCCTGATACAGGAATTGTATCACCGTGCGCCCCTCGGGCAGCGGCGATGGGTTCAAATTGCGCCGCATGTCCCACATCAGCAAGGACGGATCGAGGTTCTTGAGCGACAGCCGGGACTCGACCCATTTCTGTCCCCAAAAACCCATTGCCTCGACGACCGGGCGCAAGTCCCGGCCGGCCTCCGTCAGCCGATATTCGAATATCCCTTTTTCGCCCGGCACTTCCTTGCGCTCGACGATGCCGGCTAGTTCAAGTTCCTTAAGCCGTTGCGACAGAAGGGTCGGCGACATTTTGGGGACGCCGCGGCGCAGGTCGTTGAAGCGGGTCGAACCCGCCACCAATTCGCGCATCAGCACCATCGTCCAGCGGGTGCACAGCACCTCGGCGGCCATCGATAGCGGGCAGAACTGTTTGTATCCGTGCTGGGTCATGATCTGTGTCCTCCCTCGAAGCTGGGCCGAACATTAGGCCTTCATGAATGAAGCGGCCAGTACGGAAACTGTACTGCCCCAGTACAGATCGCGGACTGGTTGGCGAGCGACCTGCCATGCGAGCCCTTGGCCGTTGCACGGGATACCCTGTGCACAGCAAACAGGAGACAACCATGACCGCTTACGTTATCGCAGACATCAAGATAAACGACCCGCAGTGGGTGCCGGCCTACGCTGCCTCGGTGCACGAGCTCGTCCACAAGCATGGCGGCAGATACCTGTCGCGCAGCGGCAATGTGAAGACGCTTGAAGGCAAGCCGCTCGACACCACGCTGATCGCCCTGATGGCGTTCCCGTCGGAAGCGGCGGCCCGCGCCTTCACCAACGATCCGGCCTATGCGCCCTTCGTTTCGGCCCGTCAGGGCGGCAGCGACAGCCGTTTCCAGGTGATCGACAACACCGATCTGGCCGGAACGATCCCGTATCTGCCGAAGGGATGATCCTTCCCGGTAGTCGTCACATCGTTTTCGGGATCTCCAAGCAACAATAGCCACAGCGCTTGCCTGCCGGGCCTCCGTATTTCCGGCGGCCGGCCGGCTGTGCTTTTTCAAGAAGAGTGGAATGGATATGACATCAAACTTTCGCAGCGGACTTCTCATCGCGGCGGCCATGCTGGCTGTCTGCACCAGCTTCGCACAGGCGCATCAGGAAACGCCTGCCTCCGGCCCCAACCCGCTGGCCGACAAGGTGCGGGTTGCCAATAGCCGGTTTCTCGACGTCAAGGCGGCGGTATCAGAGGGCTATTCGCCCATTCCCTGCGCCAGCGGCATCACCGGCGGCGCCATGGGCATCCACTATGTCAACGGCCAGTATCTCAAGGACGACAAGATCGACATCGCCCATCCCGAAGCCGTGATGTACGAGCCGATGGCCGATGGCACGCTGAAGCTGGTGGCGGTCGAATACATCGCCTCGAAAGGGCCGGCATCATTGGACGGCCAGCTGTTCAACTTCAACAGCGCCCCCAACCGCTACGGCCTGGGCGAGTTCTACGAACTGCATGTCTGGGCCTGGAAGGGCAACCCGACCGGCACGTTCGCCGACATGAACCCGAAAGTGTCGTGTGAGCACGCAATGGCGCCGAGCCAGTAAGCAATGAGGCCAGGCGGCATTGACGCCGCCTGGCCCGAAACGATCGTTTTGCCTGACCGCCTCAGGCGGTCTTGATCAGGCCGAGCTGGGTGAGGGCGGCAACGCCGTCATCGAGGCCGATCTCCTCGACGATCCGGCCGCCAACCACCTTCAGCACGGTGGTGCCGGTGAAGCGCATGGTGCGCCCGGTGGCGGCGGGCAGCGAGCCGACGAGGAAATCGCTGAAGGCCGGGCCTGTATGCGTGCCGCCGCCCTCCCACTGGCCGACGACATAGTCGCCCTCGGCAATCAGGTCGGCGGTGGCCCAGAAGTTGAGGTCCGGGAAGGCGGCGCGAAAGCCGGTCATGAAGGCCTTGATGTCGTCGCGGCCGCGGCGCGGCTCGTGCAGCGAGTATCTCAACAGCATCTCGGGTGCTGCGATGTCGTCGACGACGGACAGGTCGCAGGTTTCACCCCAGAAGTCGGTGAACCATCTGACGACGACGGCCTTGTTGTCTTCTTGCTTGGTCATTGGGAATCCTCTTTATCTCTGCAGCGCGATCGTCGGATTGGCCGACGACCTGGAGCATGACTAGGACGATCCGGCAGACGCAAAACTCCGGTTCTTGCCGGCCAATCGAAAGGCGGGCGGTGGCAGGTGAGGAGCCAACGAAACGGCCCACCTCAGCCAAGTAACGCTTTCTTCTCTGGTTTTGCCGCAGATTGCCCGCAATGGGGCAGGCGAAACAGACGATGGCGCGTCAGGACACGAAAAGTCGCAGTGGAGAGTTCTGGGCGCTGGCGCTCAAGCGCGCTCATCTGGGCGTCTGGGATTGGGATATTGCAAACGGCAGCTGCTTTTATTCGCCGACATGGTGGCGCATGCTTGGCTATGAGGAGGGTGAGCTTGCCGATACGGCCGATCTCTGGCTGCATCTGACACATCCCGACGACCGCGACCAGGCGCTGGCCAGTGGCGATGCCCACATTGCCGGCCTCACTCCGTCGATCGAGACCGAACTGAGGCTGAAGCACAAGCAAGGCCACTGGGTGTGGGTGCTCGATCGCGGCGGCATCGTCGAGCGCGACGCAATGGGAAAGCCGCTCAGGTTGATGGGCGTGCAGACCGATATCACCAAGCAAAAGGCCGCTGAAGCCGAGCTCGAACAGGTCAATGTACGCTTCCGCCTGGCGCTCGCCGCCAGCGGCACCGGCATCTGGCACTACGACATCGCCACCAACAAGAGCTATTGGGACGCCCGCACCAGGGACATATTCGGCGTCGTCGCCGACACCGACGAGGTGACCGCCGACCTCTGGCATACTTTCCTGCATCCCGACGACCGGGAAACCACCGAGCAGGCGCATTTGCCGGCACCCGGATCGGACGCGGTTACCGCCTCGCAGTACCGCATCATCAAGCGCGACGGCGTCATCCGCCACGTCGAATCGCTGGTGCGCTTCATCGCCGCCGCTGGTGCCGCCGGCCAGATCCTTGGCACGGTGCGCGACATCACCGAGGACAAGCTGCGCGAGCAGGAGCTCGCCTATGCCGCCCGCCACGACGCGCTGACGGGCTTGTGGAACCGCTCCGCCTTCGACCGGCTGCTCGCCGACCATATCGCTGCGGGTGCGCCGCTGGCGGTGTTCTATGTCGATCTCGACTACTTCAAGGCGCTCAACGACTTTGCCGGCCACGCCGCCGGCGACCTGGCGCTGAAAAGCGTTGCCGCCGGCATTCGCGGCTGCCTGCCGCCGGCAGCACATGCGGCGCGGCTGGGCGGCGACGAATTCGCGCTGCTGGTGCCGCATTGCGATGCCGCACAGGCCGAACGGATCGCCGCTGCGGTGCTCGGTGCGGTGCGCGAGGCCGATCTCGGCGTGGCCGCGTCGACCCGCAAGCTGGCGGCCTCGATCGGCATCGCATTCGTCGACGACGCCAGCACCACGGTCGCCGACGCGCTGGCCTGCGCCGACGATGCTTGCTACGCGGCCAAGGCTGCCGGACGCAACCGTTTCGCGGTGTTCTCCGCGGCAGCGGAAGCGGGTTCGGGCGGGCTCAATGCCGCGCGTGTCGCCGCCGACACGGTCGATGCCATGGAAGACGGACGGCTGAAACTGTTCGGCCAGGAAATCCACCTGCTGGGCAAGCCATGGCAGGAAAGCCGCCATGTTGAGGTGCTGGCCCGGATCGTCGCGCGCAATGGCCGGCTGGTGCCGCCCGGAGAATTCATTCCGGTGGCCGAGCGATTTGGCATCGCGTCCAGGCTCGACCGCTGGATCATCAGCACCGCGCTGTCGCGGCATGGTGCCGCCTTGCGATCGGGCGCGCTGACGCTCGGCTTCAACCTGTCGGCGCAGACGCTGAGCGATCCGCAGCTGTGGGACTTCGTCGACAGTGTCATCGAAGAAACCGGGGCGCCGCATTCGGGCATCGGTTTCGAGATCACCGAGACCGCCGCGGTCACTAATTTCGACGCCGCAGAACAATTCGTGCGCAAGGCGCGCGAGCGGCACTGCCTGGTCAGCCTCGACGATTTCGGCGCCGGCATGAGTTCGTTCGAATATCTCAGGCGCTTCCCCGTCGATACGATCAAGATCGACGGTTCCTTCATCGAGCACATCACGCAAAGCCGCTTCGATCGCGAGATCGTGCTGGCCATCACCAGCATCGCCCGCAGCCTCGGCTGCGACGTGGTCGGTGAGAAGATCGAACGGCAGGACACGCTGGCGATGCTGAGCGACATGGGCGTCGCCTTCGGCCAGGGTTTTTTGCTGCACCGGCCGGAGCCGCTGGAGCAGATTGTCGTGCGCGCAAGCGAGCTGGTGGCGGCCCGCAAGGCATCGTGATCCCCGGTGTATCGAGATTCAGGCCGGTCCAGCCGGCCTGAATCTCAACAAAATTTAGCCGGTTCGCCGCGCCGTCGATTGCGGAAACTCCAGCACCCCAGCCTCGGGTCGCCTGTGTTGTGCCTCCGCCACCGTTTCGATCAACAGATCGAGGGCGTCACAGGCCGTGCGGCTCGTCTCGTCATTGCCCTGCAGATAGTGATAGGCGCGTTCGAGGTGGATGCGGGCGGCTGAAAAATCGCTGGTCAATGGTCTCTCCATGATCCCGCCCTAACGTGTATCTTGCCGGGCCTGGCGGAACGCGGGGTAAATATCCACATGCGGCTTTTATTCAAATGCCGGCGAAAGTTCGCAAGGAAGAGACCGTGGGACGCTGCGGCCGCACTGTCAGGAGGGACGCTTTCAACTCTTTGCCGTGCCTTGCCGCACAGCTACACTGCGACTTCCCCTGTCCGAGGTGACATCGATGATCGTTCAGGCCTGCATCAATGGCGCGCGTCCGTGCGATTTCCACCCCGCGCTGCCGCTGACTGCGCAGACAATGGCCAGCGATGCGGCGGCCTGTGTCGCCGCGGGTGCCGCCGAACTGCACATCCATCCCCGCGGCGTTGACGGGTACGAAAGCCTGGCAGCCGTCAATGCCACCGTGCTGGCGGTGCGCCAGGCCTGTCCGGGCACGCTTATAGGCGTGTCGACGGGCGCCTGGATCGAGAACGATGTCGAGCGGACCCGTGCGGCGATCGCCGGCTGGCGGGAGCTGCCCGACTATGCCTCGGTCAATCTGTCGGAGGCCGACGCGCCCGCCGTGATGGAACTGTTGCGCCAGCGCGGTGTCGGCATCGAGGCGGGGCTTGCCACCGTTGCCGATGCCGAGCGCTTCGTGGCGCTTCCCGACCACAACCAGGTGCTGCGCATCCTGATCGAGATCGATATACAGGACCTGTCCGCGGCACTCGACGAGGCGCACGGCATCGCCGCTGTGCTCGAGCGCGCCGGAGTGCGGCGGCCGATCCTGCTGCATGGCGTCGATGTCACGGTCTGGCCCTTCGTCGCGGTTGCGCATCAAAAACGCTGGTCGACGCGGGTTGGGCTGGAAGACGGCAAGACGCTCGCCGACGGGAGGACAGCGAAGGACAATGCGGAAATCGTGGCTGCGGCCGTGGCTATTTTTCGCGGCGCGCCTGCGAGCTGAACGGCGCCTCAGGTCTGTCCCCAGGCCGAGGTGCGGGAAACACACACCTACGCCTCGATCGTCAATGTGAAGCCCGACGCCTTGCTGCCTGTCGATCCCTGAGTTCGCAGTGGCGCATTCGCGTTTTTCTGCACCTTGGTTCAGCCTTTCTGGTTCGAACTGGCTGATGAAACCGGCTATACCTCCGCTGCAATCACCAAGGCTTGCCCGCCAACCGAGAAGGAAAATCCGATGAGTTCAGAAAAAGTAGCTGTGGTCGTGGCCGGCGGCAGCGGCATGGGGGCGACGGCGGCCAAGCGGCTGGCGGCGGACGGCTTCAAGGTTGCCATCCTCTCTTCCTCCGGCAAGGGCGAGGCGCTGGCCAAGGAGCTTGGCGGGCTCGGCGTCACCGGCTCCAATCAATCCAACGACGATTTGCAGCGCCTCGCCGACCTGACGCTCGAGCGCTTTGGCCGCATCGACGTGCTGGTCAACAGCGGCGGCCACGGGCCGCGCGCGCCGATCCTGGAGATCACGGACGAGCAGTGGCACACCGGCATGGACGTCTATCTCCTGAACGTCATCCGGCCGGTGCGCATCGTGGCGCCGCAGATGGTCAAGCAGAAGGGCGGCACCATCATCAACATCTCGACGGCCTGGGTGGTCGAGCCGAGCCCGATGTTCCCGACTTCCGCCGTGTTCCGCGCCGGGCTCGCCGCCTACACCAAGATCTTCGCCAACACCTATGCAGCGGACAATGTGCGCATGAACAACGTGCTGCCAGGCTGGATCGACAGCCTGCCGGCCACCGAGGAGCGCCGCGACAGCGTGCCGATGCAGCGCTACGGCACGTCAGAAGAGATCGCCGCGACCATCGCCTTCCTGGCGTCCGAAGGCGCAGGCTACATCACCGGCCAGAACATCCGTGTCGACGGCGGCATCATCCGCGCTATCTGAGGCGTTGACCGGGAGGGGGATTCCGGCATCTCACCCTAGGAGCAAAGAATGCGGCTTTTGATACTCGGCACCGGCTGGATGGCGCAGGAACATGCCCGTCGCTTCAGCGCCATCGAGGGCGTCGACATCGTCGGCGCCGTCGATGTCGATCCGGCGCGCGTCGGCGAATTCGCCGACAGCTTCAACATTCCCCACCGCTTCACCGCGCTGGAGGAAGCGCTGACATGGGGTGAGTTCGACGCGGTGGCCAATGTCACCCCGGACCGCATCCACCACCCGACCACAATGGCGCTGATCGCAGCCGGCAAGCCGGTGCTGTGCGAAAAGCCGCTGGCGGAAGATTTCGGCAAGGCGACCGAGATGGCTGATGCCGCCGAAGCCGCGGGCATCATCAACATGGTGAACCTCACCTATCGCAATGTCGCGGCACTGCAAAAGGCCCGCCAGATGGTGCAGGCGGGCGAAATCGGCACGGTCAGGCACGTCGAGGCGTCCTACCTGCAAAGCTGGCTGGTGTCGAAATTCTGGGGCGACTGGCGCACCGATCCGAAGTGGCTGTGGCGCCTTTCGCGCGGCCACGGCTCGAATGGCGTGCTCGGCGATGTCGGCATCCACATCCTCGATTTCGCCAGCTACGGCGCCGCGCTCGACATCGACCATGTCTTCTGCCGGCTGCGCACCTTCGACAAGGCGCCTGGCAACCGCATCGGCGACTATGGGCTCGACGCCAATGACAGCTTCGCCATGACACTGGATTTTTCCAATGGCGCCTTCGGCGTGGTGCATGCCAGCCGCTGGGCATCAGGCCATCTCAACGAACTACGCCTGCGCATCTATGGCGACAAGGGCGGCGTCGAGGTGGTGCACAATCTCGATGGCTCGGCGCTCAGGGCATGCGTGGGGGAGAATGTCGAGAACGCCATATGGGAAGAGCTCGACGCCGGCACGGTGCCGACCAACTACCAGCGTTTCGCCGATGCGGTGCGAACCGGCGTTCAAGCCGAACCGTCCTTCCGCCATGCGGCCGAATTGCAGAAGGTGCTGGATCTGGCTGTCCTCTCGGACGAGAAGCGGGCGGAGCTGAGGGCGAGTGCCGAGACGCGGTGAGGGCAGCTTCAAGATCCGGTCGCTGGCAAGGTTCGCGTCCTCGTTTGGGAAGAAGCAAAGCGTGACCCACTGCCGTTAACGTCCTGCCCTCCTGATCAACTCGCGGCCGACGAGCTTCGGCATCTCGCTTCGCAGCACCAGCGCCGTGGTGACGGAGCCATAGCGTGCCACCGCATCGACGATGGTCTCAAGGTGGGCAGGCGAGGGAACGAGGACCTTCAGGATGAAGCAGTCCTCGCCAGTAAGCCGGTGCACCTCGGTGATCTCGGGCATTTCGGCGAACTGCTTCAGGCAGGGGCGGATGTGCTCATGCGTGGTACGCACCCGGATGATGGCCATCATGCCGAGGCCTAAGACCGTCGGATCGATCACCGCGGTGTAGCCGGCGATGACGCCGCGCTCTTCCAGCCGTTTCACCCGCTCGGAGGTCGCCGGCTGCGAGAGGCCGACCCGTCGGCCAAGCTCGGACATGCCGATGCGGCCGTTCTCCTGCAAGGCTTCGACGATGGCAATGTCGGTCGGATCGAGCGGCGGGCGCCCATCACTATGTTTCATCACTTTGAATCCATCGGAAATGCGGCGAGTTCTCCGATGATTTACCATTTTCTGCTGAACCGCAAGGCGGCACTATGCGCCTTCGATCGATAGGAGCAAGGCGATATGACGCATTTCATCATCCTGCCCGGTAGCGGGGGTTCAGGCCCGGCACATTGGCAATCGCGCTGGGAAAACGCCAACCCGGCGATGCAGCGTTTCCAGCCATCGAGCTGGGATCTGCCCGATTTCACCGACTGGCTGGCGGCACTGGAGGCCGCCGTCATCCAGGCGCCCGAGCCGCCGGTGCTGGTCGCGCACAGCCTGTCCTGCCTGCTGATCGCCCATTGGCAGAAGATTTCGCAGAGGCCGGTAAGGGCGGCTTTGCTGGCCGGCGTTCCCGACCCGAAATCGGCGGTCTTCCCCGGCTATGGGATGCCTTTCGCCGGAATTCCCGTGGGCCGGTTGCGCTTTGCCTCGCTGGTGGTGACCAGCACCAACGATCCTTACGGCTCACCGGAGTATGCCGAAGCGAGGGCGAAGCAATGGGGCAGCCGCTTCGTCGTCATCGGCCCTGCCGGCCACATCAATGCCGAGAGCGGTCTGGGCGACTGGCAGCAAGGTCTCGATCTACTCAACGGTTTCGTTTCCGAGGTTGAGGCGCCTGATTCCGACGGAACCGCGGTGGTCAGGGACCGGTGACGAGGGAAAAAACCAGTTTCTGCAAATTGCCGCCATTGCCGAATTCGACGCGGTCGAAATCGCGGCTTGCCTGCACCCGCGCCTTCGATATCGCGTCGAGGCGGCGGACCACCTCGGCCCTGGTCTTGCTGCATTTGGGATCGTCGGCAAGCGTCAGGCCGTCCGTCACCGCTTGGATGTCGTGGACCATCTGGACCATGCTGGCGCCATGCACCTTCTCATGGGCGGCGACGCCGGCGATGAAGGTGTCCCAGTTCTTCTGGACGGCAGGTGGCAGGGAGCCGGAGGGTTTTGGCAAAGTGTAGGTGATGATCAGCTTAGGTCGGCCCGCTGTCAGCACGCAGTCCTTGGCACTGGGCTTGTAGTCCCTGAGCCCCCAGGTCAGCTTGAAATTGGTGTAGGCGATGGCGCGGGCAATGCCGAGCTTTGGCCCTTTCTCGCCGATCGAGCGGTAGAGCTCGGCGCCGCTCTGGCCCGAAATAGCGTAGGGCTCGATCTTCTCGACCGGCTTCCACTCGGCATGGGCGGTGAG
Source organism: Mesorhizobium sp. (assembly GCA_004017275.1). GTDB lineage: Bacteria > Pseudomonadota > Alphaproteobacteria > Rhizobiales > Rhizobiaceae > Mesorhizobium. The sequence continues at coordinate 105,166 of SAKE01000020.1, forward strand.
CGGGGTGGCAAGCAAGGCCACCGTCAGAAGACAGAGATGAACACAGGCTCTCAACACAACGCTCTCCAAACCGAATGGCTTTGGCGGACAGGGCGATGCCACCGGATGGCTTTTCCTATATGCTGCCGGCGGGTGCTGCAAATGCCCTGGAGGCAGTCAATTGGGGGGAAGTCATGAGAGCTGGATATCTCGTCGTCGCCGGTGCGGTCGCGCTCCTGCAGGCCGCGCAGCCGGTGTTTGCCGCGTCTTGCGCTGGCTGGAGCGCCAAGATGGAGGAAGACGAAGGCGGCAGTGTGCTGACGGCCTCGGTCTGCGGCGGGCCGAAAGGCGATGCGCATCTGATGCTGACCTGCTTCGACACGCCGGTGCTGAGCTACGATCTCGGTGCGACCGGCCAGCAACTGGAGCCTGGCATCAGCGGTTCGTTCGCGTTCAAGGCCGACGGCAAGACGGTGGCCAAGACGCTGCAGCTGGAGGCCATGTATAATTACTTCGTGGTCAACCTGGCGAAAGCCGATCCGTTGCTCGACCTATTGCGCGGGAAGGGCGATGTGTTGGTCAGCTCAGCCAAATACGGCGAGATCAATTTTCCGCTGAAGGGCTCGAGCGCCGCCATCGGCAAAGTTCTGGCGCAGTGCGGCAAGGCCGGGCCGGCAGATGGCGATTGATCGGTGGGGTACTGCCGGGTTCGAAGGGTCCGGTTGCTGAATCTCGAACGCTCGCGCTGCCCCTCATTGTCCTGCCGGACATTTCTCCCCGTATAGTGACGGGGAGAAAGGGGCGGCTTCAATGCCGACGCTGTAACGCTGGCGATTGGCGAAATCATCAGACACCTGTCCTTCTCCCCGTCACTATACGGGGAGAAGATGCCGGCAGGCAGATGAGGGGCGGCGCCAGCGTCCGGTGAGGAGTGTATTCAAATCTTGCCGCCGCGAGGGCCTCGCGATATCTCCGCACCAAGACCCTGGGATCCATGCCGCGACCTTGGCCGAAGCGCAGCGGAGCCTCGGGCTTTTCCTGGAATTGCTACGGCCCCATACCGCGCCCGTTCCGCGTCGGCGCCGACTGGCGTATAGCGGAAGGCTTTCAGGCACTATTCAAATCGCCTGACAAAGCGGATATAGGTCAGCCAAGTTGACCTATATTGCAACGTCCGGGGAGGTGTGTCTTGACCTTGATGAACCTGTTGGCTTCGCGCTCGTCGCGCATGAAGGCGTCGGAAATCCGCGAGCTTCTGAAGCTGCTCGACCAGCCCGACATCATCTCGTTTGCCGGCGGCATTCCCGATCCGGCGCTGTTTCCGGCCGAGGCGATCCGCGACGCCTATGCTTCGGTGCTGGGCGGCGCGGAGGCGGGCGCGGCGCTGCAGTACCAGGTCTCGGAAGGTTTTTTGCCACTGCGGCGCTGGCTGGCCGGGCAGATGGGCAAGCTCGGCGTTGCCTGCGACGAGGCCAACATCTTCATCACCTCCGGCTCGCAGCAGGCGCTGGATTATCTGGGCAAGCTGTTCCTGTCGCCCGGCGATACCGCGCTGGTGACATGGCCGACCTATCTCGGCGCGCTGCAGGCCTTCAACGCCTATGAGCCGCGCTACGACCGGTTGACCCCGGCCGGCGGCAACATGACGCCCGATGCCTATCGTGCGGCGGCGGCTGCAAATGGCGGCAAGGTCAAATTTGCCTATCTGGTGCCGGATTTCGCCAATCCGACCGGCAACACGCTGGACAGGCAGCAGCGCGAAGCGGTGCTCGACCTCGCCGGTGAACTCGACATCGCCGTCATCGAGGACGCCGCCTATCGCGCGCTGCGCTATGACGGCGACGGCGTGCCGCCGATCCTGGCGCTCGACTGCATCAGGTCCGGCGGCATCGACAAGGCGCGCACGCTCTATTGCGGCTCGTTTTCGAAAATCCTGTCGCCAGGCATGCGTGTCGGCTGGGTGTGTGCGCCGCGTCACATCGTTGAGAAGCTTGTGCTGATGAAACAGGCCTCCGACCTGCACAGCCCGTCGATCAACCAGGTGGTGATGCATCGCGTCGCCGAGGCCGTGTTCGACGGCCAGGTGGAAAAACTCATCGGCGCCTACCGCGAGCGCCGCGACGGGCTGCTCGCGGCTCTGGAAGCCAATATGCCGGAAGGCGTGACCTGGAGCCGTCCGGAAGGCGGCATGTTCGTCTGGGTGACGCTGCCCGAAGGGTCCGACGCCACCGAACTTCTGGCGCGGGCGGTGAAGGAGGCGCGTGTCGCCTTCGTGCCCGGCAGCGCGTTCTATGCCGACGGCACCGGGCGCAACACGCTGCGGCTGTCCTTCACGCTCGCCGACCGCCGCGCGGTGAGCGAGGGCATTCCAAGGCTGGCGGCCATATTGAAGGGGTAAGGGCGGGCGGCGGAGAAGATGGCCACCGATTTATGCCGGAGACGGGCCAATAGCCGAAGCTGGCGCGGCCCCTCATCTGCCTGCCGGTGTCCAGCCGATAGATGGGTAACAGATTGAACCGGATACATAGGTAACAGTTCTC